>NZ_CP054493.1:0-1244364 GCF_015265475.1 Candidatus Sulfurimonas marisnigri
GTGAATATAGGTCAAAAAATTTTAGAATTACTAAAAAAAGAGATAACTGAAGTTGAATATAATAGATATATAAAACATTTGACATATGATACAAGAAAATCTAGCAGTGATTTAGCTATATTTTATGTTCCTAATACTTTAGTTTTAAATTGGATAAAAAATAAATATACTTCTAAAATTGAGCATCTTTTTGAATTAAATAACAAAGCAAAAGTAACTGTTAAAATAACACTTAAAAATTTTGAAACTAAAACAACAATTAAAAATGAAATTGAAAAAAAACCTACTCAACATTCACTTTTAAACCCTTCTCATACATTTGATAACTTTATGGTTGGTGGTTCTAATCAGTTTGCTTATGCTGCCGTTAAAAGTGTTAGTGAAAAAGCTGGTGAAGTTTATAATCCACTATTTATATATGGTGGTGTAGGTCTTGGCAAAACTCATCTTATGCAAGCTGCTGGAAATGTTTTTCAAAATCAAGGAAAAGTTGTTATCTATACAACAGTTGAACAGTTTTTAAACGATTTTATTAGACATTTAAGAAATAAATCAATGCCTTTATTTCAAGAAAAGTATCGTAACTGTGATGTACTTCTTATTGATGATATTCAATTTTTAAGTAATAAAGACAGTATTCAAGAGGAATTTTTTCACACATTTGAAGCACTTAAAGGTGCTGGAAAACAAATAATTCTTACAGCAGATAAACATCCTAAAAAAATTGGCGGTTTAGAAGAGAGACTTCAAAGTAGGTTTGAATGGGGCCTAGTTGCTGATATACAACCACCTGAATTAGAAACTAAAATAGCCATAATTAAAAGTAAATGTGAAATAAATAAAGTTGTTCTTACTAATGATATTATAAATTATATTGCTACTGTAATAGAGAGTAATGTTCGTGAAATAGAGGGTATTCTCTCAAAGTTACATGCTTATTCACAACTTATACATGTAGATATAAATTTAGAATTTACAAAAAATGTATTAAAAGACCAACTTCAAGAAAATCTTGCAAATTTAACACTAGATACTATTACAAAAAGTGTATCAAAAGATTTAAATATAAAACCAAGTGAAATTCGTTCAAAAGGCAGAAGTAAAAATTTAGTTTATGCTAGAAGAATAGCTATATATCTTTGTCGCGAGCTAACTCAAAATACTATGCCTCAACTAGCTAAGTATTTTGGCATGAAAGATCATACTGCTATTAGTCATACTCTTAAAAAAATAAATGAACTACTTGAAAATGATGAAGATTTTAAAGTAAAAATAGAAGAATTAACTAATAAAATTACTTCATCTTATTAAAAACTAAAAATTAGTAAAAAAAAGATATAATCTTATATGTGAACAGTTGTGAAAAAAGTTATATAGTTTAGCAACTTCTAAACTGCTCTTAAAATAGGGGTTTAATAGTGATATTCACTTATTCACTTACCACTACTACTAATACTATAATTTTATAATATAAATAGGAATTCGTATGAAAATAATAATACAAAAATCTATAATAGAAAATATCTTGGTTCATACACAACCATTTTTAGAAAAAAAAGATACTTCTCAAATAACCTCACATATTTTTATGGATGTATCTAACTCAAAGTTAACTGTTAAAGCAACAGACTATGAGATTGGATTAACAGTATCTACTGATAATATAAATATAATTGGAAATGGCTGCACTACTGCAAACGGAAAAAAATTTTTAGATATTGTCAGAATTTTAAAAGATGGTGAGATTAATCTAGAAGTTAAAAATGACATGTTATATATTTCGCAATCACACTCTAATTTTAAACTTCCAACATTTTCATATAATGAGTTTCCAGAATTTCCTAATTATGAGGGTAAACCTCGTATCTCAATAGATTCACAATCTTTAGTAGAATCTTTAAAAAAAATAACACCATCAATTGACACTAATAATCCTAAGTTTGAATTAAATGGTGCTCTAATAGATATTAAACAAGATACTATAAACTTTGCATCTACAGACACAAGAAGATTAGCAGTTGTTAATATAACAAATAATGGCAGTAGTGAATTATCTATAATTCTTCCTAAAAAAGCAATAATAGAAATTCAAAAACTTTTCTTTGATAATATTGAAATTTATTATGATGAAACTAATTTGATAATTCACTCTAACCAATATACATTCTTTACAAAACTAATAAACGGTAAATTTCCTGAATATTCTAGAATAATTCCTAAAGAAATAGCAAATACTATAATATTGCCAAAAGCTATTATGATAGAGTCTATAAAACAAATAACTACTATATCTTCAGATGTTAAAATAACTTTTTTAAATAATTTAATAACATTTGAATCACTAAGTGACGATAATATAGAAGCAAAAACAGATATAGTTTTTGAGACAGGCTTTACCTCTCCTTTTACAATTGCAATAAATAGTAAATACCTTTTAGATTTTTTAAATACAATTAATAGTTCTGAATTCAGTATAGGTTTAAATGAAGGTAATTTACCTTTTATTTTAAGTGATAATAACTTCAGAACTGTTGTTATGCCAATAGTGATATAATTCTTATATAAATTAAAAATTATTTCATATTAATGAAATAATTTTTTTATCCTTTTGTAAATAATCAGCAAAAAACTTATTTTTAGTAAATATTAGATAAAATATCCTCAATTATACGATATTTTAATAGTAGGAATTATTTTATGGAACAAAATTACGGTGCTAGTAATATTAAAGTCCTTAAGGGCTTAGAAGCTGTTCGTAAAAGACCAGGTATGTATATTGGTGATACGGGACATCGTGGTCTTCATCATTTAGTTTATGAAGTTATTGATAATTCTATTGATGAAGCAATGGCTGGTCACTGTGATACAATAAATGTAGTTTTAACAAAAGAAGGAACTTGTAGAGTTTCTGATAATGGTCGTGGTATTCCAACAGATATGCATCCAACTGAAGGTATGTCTGCAGCTACAGTTGTTTTAACAGTATTACATGCTGGTGGTAAGTTTGATAAAGATACTTATAAAGTTTCTGGTGGTCTTCATGGTGTTGGTGTTTCTGTTGTAAATGCACTTTCTAGTGATTTAAAAATGACAATTTATAGAGATGGAGAGATACACGAACAAGAATTTAAAGAAGGTATACCTCAAAAAGCATTAGAAGTAATTGGTAAGAGCCGTAAGCACGGAACAACTATAGAATTTTCTCCTGATGCTAGTATATTTACAGAAACAACAACTTTTGAATATGAATTTTTATCTCGTAGATTTAAAGAGTTAGCATATTTAAATCCATTTATAACTATTATTTTTTACGATGAAAGAACAAATGTTAAAGAAGAATATCATTTTGAGGGTGGTATAGCCCAATATGTAACTGATATTAATAAAAAAGAGATAGTTGCTCAAGTTTATTCTTTTACTGCAAAAATAGAAGATATTGAGTTTGATATAGCACTTATGTATAATGATTCATATGAAGAAAAACTTTCATCTTTTGTTAATAATATTCGTACTCCAAACGGTGGTACACATGAAGCTGGATTTAGAGCTGGACTTACTCGTGTTATTTCTAATTACAATTCTCAAAATGGTGCTGCAAAAGAGAAAGATACAAAAATTTCAGGTGAAGATGTTAGTGAAGGTCTTATTGCTATTGTTTCTGCTCGTGTTCCAGAACCACAGTTTGAAGGACAGACAAAAGGTAAATTAGGTAATACTTATGTAAGACCATTGGTCCAAAAATCAACATATGAAATTCTTTCTAAATACTTTGAAGAAAATCCTTTAGAAGCAAAAGCAATAGTTTCTAAGTCTCTTATGGCAGCTCGTGGCCGTGAAGCTGCTAAAAAAGCTCGTGAACTTACACGTAGAAAAGATTCTATGAGTGTCGGAACTCTTCCTGGTAAACTTGCTGATTGTCAAAGTAAAGATGCATCTATTTGTGAACTTTATCTGGTGGAAGGGGATTCTGCAGGCGGTTCAGCTAAAATGGGGCGTGATAGAGTTTTTCAAGCTATTTTACCACTTAAGGGTAAAATTTTAAATGTTGAAAAAGCTAGAATTGATAAAGTTTTAAAATCTGAAGAAATTACAAATATGATTACAGCTATGGGTTGTGGTATTGGTGAGGAATATAAAGAAGAAAAACTTCGTTATCATAAAATTATTATTATGACCGATGCGGATGTTGATGGTTCACATATTCAGACATTATTACTTACTTTTTTCTTTAGACATTTCCGTGATGTAGTTGAAAAAGGTTATTTATATTTAGCTCAGCCACCTCTTTATAGATATAAAAAAGGTAAAAAAGAGATTTATTTTAAAGATGATCGTGCAATGAATGATTACCTTATTGAAAATGGAATAGAATCTTTAGAAATTAATGGTGTTGGTAATAATGATTTAATTTCATACTTTAGAATGGTTGATCATTATAGAGGATCACTAGTAGCTTTAGAGAGAAGATATGCTCTAGTTGATTTAATTCGTCATTTTATAGAAAATCCTGATTTAATAGGTCTTGATATAAATATAATGTATGAAAAAGTTGAGAAATTTTTAACAGATAATGATAATAATATTTTAACTAAAAGTATTACAGATAATTCTATTCATATTTTTGTTCAAACTAAAGGTGGTATGGAAGAGTTACTAATAAATGATGATTTATTTGGAGCTCCACACTTTAATGAAGCTAGTTTTGTTTTTAAAAAGATACAAGAGTGGGATATTGATTTTGATAAAGATATTATTGAAGTTTTAGAAGATATTAATGAATATGCTAAAAAAGGTGCATATATCCAACGTTATAAAGGTCTTGGTGAAATGAATCCTGATCAACTTTGGGAAACAACAATGACACCGGAAAACCGTGTTTTACTTCAAGTAAAAATAGAAGATGGTGAATTAGCATCTGATACATTTACTCTATTTATGGGTGATGAAGTTGAACCACGTCGTAATTATATAGAGACTCATGCTAAAGATGTTAAACATTTAGACGTTTAGAAATATAATGTTACTTCCACAAACAAAAGAGAGAGAATACCGTTTTAAGTTAGCACTTAGAATGGTACTTCCTATTTTTACTCTAGTTATTGCTCTTATTTTTCATACATTTATAACAAGTAGTGAAAGTTTAAATAGCTCTTTTTATATTGAATCAATTTTAGTTTTAGTATTTAGTATTTACTTTATTTTTTATCTTATATATAAAGGTTTTGATACTAAAATAACTGATAGTGTATCAAAGGTATTTACAAGAGAATATTTATATAAATATTTAAAAAAAGAACTTAAAGATAATAAAAACTATACGCTTGTACTTATAAGTATAGACAACTTAAATGAGATAAACAGCCGTTATGGTATAAAAAATGGTGATAAAGTACTTTTTGAAGTTGCAAAATGGATAGGCGAATATTTTAAAACTAAAGAGATAATAAATTTTCCACTTGGACATATAAAAGGTGGTGATTTTATAATTGGGCTTAAGGGCAATAAAGCAAACTATAAAACAAGATTAGAGCTTATGTTTTTAAAGGCTGATGAACTTAAGGTAGATGATATTGAAGTTCAAATATCAGGAGCTATAAATGATAATAGTCTATCTAGTGATATTTATTATCTTATAGAAAATCTTTTTGAATTACAAAATCATAATCAAAATTATAAACTTGTAGCAAATTTAGATGATGAGATGAACCCGAGTGAGTTAGAATCACATGTTATAAATGCAATAAAAAAAAGAGATTTTGAACTAATGACTCAAGATGTATTTGAAAAAGATTCTGTAATAATAAATGAGTGCTTTATAAAGTTAAAAACTCAAAACTCAAAACTTATTCATCCAAAAAAATATATGAAAGTTTTGGATAAACTTAGACTTATGGTTGATTATGATTTGATGATTTTAGAAGAAAATATAAAAAATTGTAAAGCATCTAATAGAGATATATTTGCTATACCAATATCACCAACTTCTATTAGAAACCAATTTTTTTTAACTAGAGTAAAAGAGCTTATTAATGGTAATTCTAATGCCAAGAATAGAATAATATTTTTACTTAGTGAAAAAGAATATTATTCTAGAATTGAAAAATATAATATGATTTTACAATCATTAAGAAAAATAGGGATAAAAATAGCAATTGATAGACTTGGATCTATTCACACAAGTTTTTTATATCTTAGAGATTTAGATATTGATATGGTTAGATTTGATAGTTATTATACTAAAGATATAAATGAAAATAAAAATAAAAGTGTAATAAATGGTTTTAATATAATGGCACATCAAAAAGGTGTTAAAACTTGGATTAAAATGGTTGAAAATGAAGATGAATATAACTTGTCAAAAGAGTTAGATATTGATTATATGCAAGGTAAATACATTGCATCTTTAAAAAAATTATAAATTAAGGACTAAAATGAAATATGGCGAAAAAATAGTTAATGAGTTTGATGTAGATAAAGATTTGGAAATTTGGCCAAATGAACACAAGAGGAATTATTTAATAAAAATGACACTTCCAGAGTTTTCTTGCCTTTGCCCAAGAAGTGGATATCCTGATTATGCTACTATTTATCTTGAATATACACCAAATGAGTGGGTTATAGAGTTAAAAGCTATAAAATTATATATTAATTCATTTAGAGATAAACATGTATCGCATGAAAATAGTGCAAATGAAATTTATGAACTGCTTGATAGAAAATTAAAACCAAAATATATGAAAGTTATTGCCGATTATAACCCTCGTGGTAATGTTCATACTGTTATAGAAATTGATAGTTCTAAACTTTAATTTCTTTAGAAAGTTTTAAATACTTTTTTAACCAAACTATAGCTCCATTACGAGTAGTAAACTCACAACTCATTTGAGCTTCATATGCATCATCTAAAATTTTTGAAAATTCTGGAGACGGTTTAATTTTAAAATTCAAAATATCCTTCCCTTTTAAAAGAGGAGGGAGTTTTTCTTTTAATATATTTAACTCTTTAGCCCTTTTATAAATAGCATCACCAGCTTCATATATATTAGAACTATTTTTAGTAAAATATATTGCACTGCTTAAAATCAAAAGCTCTTCAATTTTCACTTCTGTAGCTAATTTATATAGTTTATAATTATCTATATTAGAATTAAATATTTCATTAATTTTATTATGATTTTTTATAAGAGGTAAAACTCTATTAAGTAATTCTTTTTCATTTGTAAGATTTTGTATAAAATATGTCGCTTGTTTATCATTATAATCAAAACACAAAGCGGCTAACATCAATACAGTGTTAGTTGCTGAATTAGTTGTTAGTTGTTTTGATATTTCATCTAATATATAAATATTACTTGTATAAATATTAGTACCGAATTTTTTTAAAAGTTCAAAGCCGATAGAAGGTCTATTAGATTTTAGAACAAGTTTTTTAATTTCCTCAAAAATTCTCTCTTTTGGTAATTCATTTAGAAGTTGATTACTAACCATATCTTTGCAAAGTTCAAATAGTTTTTTATCTATGCTAAGTTCAAATCTTCCGCAAAACTGTGCTGCTCTTAGAACCCTAAGTGGATCTTCGATAAAACTATCTTCATTTACAACCCTTAATATTTTATTTTTTAAATCTACTAAACCATTAAATGGATCAAGCAATATTTTGTTTTTTACATCATAACCAATAGCATTTATTGTAAAATCTCTTCTGCTTGCTGCAGTTTTAAAATCTAAATTTGGGTTAATTTCTATTTGAAATCCGCGATGTCCAATATTATTTTTATTATCAACTCTTGGAAATGAAAAGTCTAAATCATACCCTTCATAATGTAGTTTACATACTCCAAAACTCTTACCAACACTATTAACGCTTCCGAACTCTTCCAATAACTCTTCTAATTTTGAAAATGATGATATGCCATATATCTCTATATCAATATCTTTGGAATTTAAACCTAATATTTTATCTCTAATAAATCCACCAACCAGTATAGGTAAAGCGTTATAATTATAAAGTTTATCAAATATAAAATCTAATTTTTTTGGATAATTTATCATTAATATCTTTTTCATTAGTTTGACAAAAGTATATCATGTATTTTACTTCCTTATAACATTTATTTGGGTATAATCGCGAAAAATTTTCCCATATTTAATAAAGTGTTTATTGCTTATCGATAAAATTTGGGAATTATACATGGAGAAAAATTAATGCAAAAGATTAGAAATATTGCGGTTATCGCTCACGTTGACCACGGTAAAACAACACTAGTTGACGGATTGTTAGAACAATCAGGTACATATGGTGCTCATGAAGCACACGCTGAGAGAGCAATGGATAGTAATGATTTAGAAAAAGAGCGTGGAATCACGATTCTTTCTAAAAATACTGCTATTCGTTACAAAGATTTCAAGATTAACATTATTGACACTCCGGGTCACGCTGACTTCGGTGGAGAAGTTGAACGTGTTCTTAAGATGGTTGATGGTGTTTTAGTTCTTGTTGATGCCTATGAGGGTGTTATGCCTCAAACTAAGTTTGTTGTAAAGAAAATGTTAGCACTTGGTAAAAAACCAATTGTTGTTATTAATAAAATCGATAAGCCTTCTGCTGATCCAGAGCGTGTTGTTGATGAGATGTTTGACCTATTTGCTGCAATGGATGCAACGGATGATCAACAAGATTTTCCAATTATTTATGCTGCTGCCCGTGATGGTATGGCTAAAATTGATATGAGTGATCCAGATGGTGATTTCCAATGTATTTTCGATGCAATTTTAGAGCATGTTCCTGAGCCTATTGGAGACAGAGAGAATCATACTCAAGCACAGGTATTTACACTTGATTATGATAATTATGTTGGTAAGATAGGTATTTCTCGTATCTTCAACGGTGTTGTAAGAAAAGGTGATAACATTATGCTTGCAAAAGCTGATGGTGAGTTAGTTAAAGGTAAGATTTCTAAGCTTATTGGTTTCCTTGGTCTTAATCGTATGGAAATTCAAGAAGCTGAAGCTGGTGATATTGTTGCTTTTGCAGGAATGGAAACTGTTGATGTTGGAGATACTATTTGTGATCCAGCTAACCCAATGCCACTTGACCCAATGCACATCGAAGAGCCGACACTAACGGTTGTTTTTGCAGTAAATGATTCTCCACTTGCTGGTCAAGAGGGAAAACACGTTACTTCAAACAAACTTCGTGAGAGACTTGAATTTGAAATGAATACAAATGTTGCAATGAAGCTTGAAGTTGTAGGAGAAGGTAAATTTAAAGTTTCAGGTCGTGGTGAGCTTCAGATTACTGTACTTGCTGAAAATATGCGTCGTGAAAATTTTGAGTTTAGTATCTCTCGTCCAGAAGTTATCGTTAAAGAGATAGAGGGTGTTAAATGTGAACCATTTGAGCACCTAGTTATCGATGTTCCTGAAGAATTATCTGGTGGGGTTATTGAGCGTCTTGGTAAAAGAAAAGCTGAGATGAAATCAATGCTTCCAATGGGTCAGGGCTTCCAAAGAATTGAGTTTGAAATTCCTGCTCGTGCACTTATCGGTTTCCGTGGTCAATTCTTAACAGATACTAAGGGTGAGGGTATTATGAATCACTCTTTCTTAGAGTTTCGCCCTTATTCTGGAACTGTTGAATCAAGAACTTATGGTGCATTAATCTCTATGACTCCAGGTTCTACTTTAGCATTCTCTCTATTTGGTATTCAAGACCGTGGTGTTCTTTTCATCGGTGTCCAAACTGAAGTTTATGAAGGTATGATTATTGGTGAACACTCACGTTCAAATGATTTAGTTGTTAACCCTATCAAAGGTAAGGCACAATCAAATGTACGTTCATCAGGTGCTGATGAAGCTATTAAGCTTATTCCACCTCGTGACATGTCTCTAGAGCGTGCACTAGAGTGGATTGAAGATGATGAACTTCTTGAAATAACTCCTAAATCTGTTCGTATTCGTAAAAAATTCTTAACTGAAGCAGAGAGAAAAAGACACTCTCGCAAATAATAGTAGTTTTTACGCTCCCTACTCAATAAATTAATATTTTCACATATGCAATATTTAGCATATGTGAAAACTTATCATTTAATAAACTTTCATAAATTTTAATTATTATAAATATGATATACTTTTATAAAATAGTTAAAAGGATGAATAGTGGATGATTTAATATACCCAGCTTCTTTATTTGCAATTGCTATAACTGCCTTTAGTTTCTATCAGAGTGGCAATACTAAATTTGCTTTCTTTATATTAGCCATTGGTGTTTATATTATATACTCTCATGAAACAGGGAATACAGCAACAGATTTCAAAAATGATATGGTTATTTCCATAGATAACAAAGCCGCAGATTTTAGTAAATCTAGCGGCACTGGCAAATACGATGCTAGTGAGGCGGTAAAGTTTTTAGATAAAGAGAAGAAATAATTAATTATTATTTCTTCTTCTAAAACCTTTTTCTATAACCATGGCAATATGGTTTAGTCCCTTTTTTGTTGTAATAATTTTGATGATCTTCTTCAGCCTTATAAAACTCTTGCTTGTCTAATATCTTTGTAGCAATATTAAAACCATTCTTCTCAAGTTGAGAAATAAGCTCTCTTATTGTATTTTTTTCATTTTCATTATTCACAAAAACTGCCGAGAGGTACTGCTCTCCTATATCTGGTCCCTGGCCATTAGCTTGAGTCGGATCGTGAATTTCAAAAAAAGTTTTTGCAATCATTTTATAAGATATTTTAGAACTGTCATATATTACTTCAACAGCCTCAAGATGACCTGTATTAGAGCGAACTACCTCATAATAGCTTGGGTTTTTTACATGTCCACCCATAAAACCAGAATGAACCTCTTTTACACCATCTAGTTTTTCCAAGTAGTATTCAACTCCCCAGAAGCAACCACCAGCAAAATAAGCTTTTGATAGATTGTCTACTTTAGCATCCTGCTTTTTATTAAACTCCAATGAGATTGAATTTACACAGTGCCTAGTGTTTTTATCAGTATAGCCCTCACCTTCAAAAACATGTCCTAAGTGTCCTCCACATTTTGCACAAACTATTTCAACGCGTCTTCCATCAGCATCGGGAACTCTTTTCACAGAGCCGGGAATTGCGTCATCGAAACTTGGCCATCCACAATTGGATTTAAATTTATCATCAGATTTGTAAAGTGGTGTCTCGCATATCTTACATGAATAAACACCACTTTCTGTTATATCAGTATATTTTCCAACAAAAGGTCTTTGCGTCCCTTTATTTAAAAGTACATATTTTTCTTCATCACTAAGCTGTTCTATCTTGCCCTTCCAGGGTTTTAAATCCATTGCATTCATTGTTGTAATTAAAAGTATGAAAGATATAAAAAGTTTCATACGTTATCCTTTATAATAATTTATGGGACAATTATAAGAGAATATTGTTTTATTAAAGTATGGTTTTCAAATTTGTCACAAATATGTAAAGTTAAATTTATATAGAGATGGCTATAATCGTACACTAAAATTTAAGGGTGTGAGATGAATAGAAAAAAAATATATAATCCCGAATCAAAAGAAAATGTAAATGATAGAAAAATATTTGGCGGAGATCCTACAGGGATATTTGAGCTAAATAATATAAAATATCAGTGGGCATATAATCTTTGGGAAGTGATGTTAAACAACACTTGGTTTCCAAAGGAAGTTGATATGACTCGTGATGTAATTGACTATAAAAATATCACACAAGCAGAAAAAGATGCTTATGATAAAGCTCTTTCGCAGCTGATTTTTATGGATTCTCTTCAAACAAATAATATAATGGATAATATAAACCCTTACGTAACATCTCCAGAAGTTAACCTTATACTTGTTAGACAATCATTTGAAGAGGCACTTCATTCACAAAGCTATGCCGTTATGGTTGATAGCATCTCTACAAACTCTGAAGAAATTTATGACCTTTGGCGTCGAGATATGATGCTTAAGACAAAAAATGATGCTATTGCTAGTATTTATGAGGACCTCTCTTCTAACCCGACTGAACATAACTTAGTGAAAGCTTGTTTTGCAAATCAAATTTTAGAGGGAATTTATTTTTATAGTGGTTTTGCTTATATTTACACATTGGCAAGAAGCGGTAAAATGTTGGGTTCTGCACAGATGATTAGATTTATTCAAAGAGATGAAGTTACCCACTTGGTTCTTTTTCAAAACCTTATAAATACACTTAGAAAAGAGAGACCAGACCTTTTTACGGATCAGTTAAAAGAAGAAGTTATAGCAATGTTTAAACAGGCTGTACAACTTGAAACAGATTGGGGCAGATATATAACACAAGGACAAATCTTGGGGTTGACAGATGAAATTATTGAGCAGTATATTCAATACCTAGCTGATGACAGATTAACATCTGTTGGTTTTGAGAAGCTTTATAATGTAACAAATCCTATAAAGTGGGTTGATGACTTTTCAAAATTTAACGACCAAAAAACAAACTTCTTTGAGGGAACAGTTGCAAACTACTCAAAAGGAAGTCTTAGTTTTGATGATGATTTTTAGAAATCTCATCCTTAAGTGCTTTAAATAGTACCTTATAAGTATAACGACTAAAGAGATACTCTTTAGCATTAAAAAGAGTCTCAAACATAATTTTCCATAGTGTTGAAAAGTTTTCATCACTACGAATACTACAAAGCTGAGTTTGCATCTCATATTCTATTTGTGCTAGTGATTTAGCATGATGAACATAGTTTTTTATTAAAGTATAATCTACACCTGTCTCTTTAATATCCTCAATCAACCTAACAATAGAAGCCTCTTTTTCAGTAAAATCATCATCTGTTAGAGGTACTAGTACGCCATCATCTAGTAGTTGTTCTAAAAGTTTAATATCAAAGTCATAATGCTCTATAAACTGCTCTTTGTTGTAATGTTTAGCACCTGCTGGAATAGCACTAAGAGTTTGCATAAGTGGGGCTAACATAGAAAATGAACTTGAAAGAGATTGGTTTTTATGTTGCAGGGCAGTTTTTATCTGCTCATTTGAGCTTCCTAGCTCTTGTTTCATGTATTTTATATACTTTATCAGTTCTACATGTTCTTCGCTATATCTGTGAACATTGGATTTAAATTTTTTTGCTTCAGGTAGTAAACCTTCTCTTATATAGTAAAGAATCGTTGATTTTGGTACATCTGTTTGTGCGACTATCTCTGATATTTTATATTCCATCTATTAGCCTATTAATATTGATATAAGAATTATACCCTATAATTTTAACGTTAAGTACTACTTAACGTTTTTCAAACAAAGGATTAAATAATGCCTCGTTCAATACCTTGGTGGGTTGGTGGTATAGCCATGAGCTTGCTGTTTTTTATTAGTTTTTCAGTTTGGGGTGCAGATAGACCAATCGGCGCTTCTACTGGAATGAGTTATCTTGCAAACTTAATTTTTGGTCTTGATGCCGAGAATCATAAATATGCTGCAATGATACAAGAGAGTGGTGCCTGGGAAGGTGTAATGCTTATCGGTGTATTTTTTGGTGGACTGTTTATGTCTGTCTTTGTTACAAAAACGTTTCACATTAGCTATATACCTACACTTTGGAAGGAGCGTAAAAATAGCTCTGTTAAATCTCGAATGGTTTGGAGTTTTATAGCAGGTTTTATGCTGGTTTTTGGAGCACGCTTGGCTGGTGGATGTAATGCTGGACATATACTCTCAGGTGGTTCACAAATAGCAGTTAGCGGGATTATATTTGCTGTTGTTGCATTAGGTACAGGAATGATAACAGGTAGATTTTTTTATAAGAAAAAGAGGTGTAAAGAATGTTAGATCGTATTTCAAATATGTTTAGCCTTGTAGCAAATCAAGCACATGGTTCTGTATGGCTTGTACTTTTTATAGGTTTTTGTTTTGGTGCTATCATCCTTTACTCTCGTCTTGATAAGTTTGAAAAAATGGCCGGTTTTATGATTTTTGAGGATACTTTAGTTCCAAGAATGGCAATGACTACAGTTGCTTTATCAAGTATAGGTTTTTATTTTTTAGTTGATGCTGGGTATGCTAGTTATAGTATAAAGCCAACTATCTTAACTGGTTTAATTATTGGAGCTATCATTTTTGGAACTGGTTTGGTGATTTTGGGAAAATGTCCATCAGCATTTTTTGTTTCAGTTTCAGAAGGACGAGTAGATGCTCTTGTTGGTGTTGCTGGGGGTATGGTTGGTGGAGCAGTTTTCACGTTACTTTACCCTTGGATAGAACAAATTACGGGGCCTGATTTAGGTAAGATTAGATTAGCCGATGTGTTTGGAGGCTATGAACTTGCGATAGTTTTAGTTTTAAGTATAACGCTTTTGGTTGTTGCTTATTTATTACCGACTATTGAATATTATGATCCTGCAGATGATAGAGATAAGCATTAACTTTTGTATAAGTATTATGCTTTATAATAACAAAACAGTAACTATAACTTAACGTTTTAAAGGAAAAAAATGGCACACATAAAACTACCAGAATTTGAAAATATGAGTCCTGCTATTCAGGATAGAGCTCGTCCAATTTTAGAAAAAACAGGCAAATTAGGTGAAATATTTAAACTAATGGCACTTGACGATAAAATATATTTTGCAACTGACGGGATGATTCAAAAGTATCTGCTTGATGAGACTACACTCTCTTATGATATTAAAGAGTCGATAGCTCTTCTTATATCAGTAGAGAATGGGTGTAAAATGTGTGTAGATGTACACAAAGGTATAGCAAAGATGCTTGGTCTTTCAGATGAGAGAATTGAAGAGGTTCTAAAAGGTGTTGATGCTATCAATACAGATGATAAAGAAAAAGCTCTTTTAAACTTTTGTATCAGAGCCTCTCAAAAAGACAACTATAAAGTACTTAAAAGCGAAATTGATGCGCTTAAAGATATGGGTTATAGTGATGTTCAAATAGTTGAAGCGGTAGCAATAACAGGCTACTTCAATTATATAAACACTTTATCAAATGTTTTTGCTTTAGGTCAGTAAAAGATTATGAAGTATATATTTTTAGCACTTATAATATTCTCGGGTATAGCACAGGCAAAAGAGTACAAAGCAATTTTTGATTGCAGTTCAAAGAATAGTGGATACATAGTTAGTCGTATGTTTTTAGTTGAGAGAACTATGGATATGATAGAAAAAAATGGTGACACTGTGAAGTTTGCTCTTACAATTCACGGTAGCTGTGCACCAATAGTTTCAAAAAATATAGATGAAGTTATAATGGATGAAAACAATCTAGCAAATATGCAAAAAGCAAGAAAACAACTTGAGAGATTAGCGACTAAAAAGGGTATTGATGTAACTGTTTGCGCAATGAGCCTAAATGCCAATACAATAGATAAGGATGATGTCCTTCCTTTTGTTAAAATTTCAGAAAATAGTTTTATAGATACTATTGGCTATCAAAATGATGGCTATGCTCTAATGACGTTTAAATAAGGATTGGCTATATGGTAAGAGAGATTGTAACATACCCAACTACACCGAGTTTAGAGTTTGGTGCAAATGTTAGGTTTTTTAATGAAGAGCTTTTTTCAATTATTGAAGACTTAAAAGATACGCTTGAAGAAAATAAATTAAATGCATTATCAGCATTTCAAGTTGGTTCATCATTATCTGTAGTAGTTATAAAAAAAGATGCTTTTGGCTTAGATGATGACCAGGGTGAATATTTAGAGCTTGTTAATCCAAGGGTTTTAAAAAGAGAAGGAACTGTAACCCCTATCGAGACAACAGCTTACTTTCCTGGAATGAGTGCAAAGACTACAAGATATGAAAAAATCAAACTAATGTATGAGGACAGAGATGGTAATCAGCAGTTTTTAGAAGCTGATGGAGATTTGTCTACAACAATTCAAAGAAAGATTGATTATATGTTTGGCTCAAACTTTAGAGTAAGACTTGAAGAAGATGAGAGAAAACTTTTTGATTCAAAACTAGAGTTTGGTACAGATGCGATTACTCAAAATGACTGTCCGACAGTATTTAAAAGAGATAGAATATTACAAGCATTCAAACTTCTTTTTATTGTAGGAATTTTTGGAGTAATATCAAGTTTTTTTATTGCTGATGAAGCTATAACAACTTTGCAAATGGTAGAAAACTATATTTTATTATCTATGGCTGTGATAACTGTTGTGTATTTCTTTTATGCTCAGTATGAAGGAAAACAGTACAAACATTGTACCTCTTGTCAAATAGGAAATATAATAGGAACCTCGATATTTTTGATGATTAAATTAGTAGCTCTATCTATAGCTAGTTATTTTATAATTTAGAGGATATAATGCTAGTAAAAATTTACTAGAGAGTAATATTATCAAAGAAAATATATCTAACAAAAGTGAGTATAGTTTATGCTCACTTCTTTTTGACACTACAAACAACTATAACACTAACCTGCAAACACTTCTAAAATTAATTGAACAAACCCCTGAAAAATCACTAATAGTAGCACCTGAAGTTTGCCTCACAGGTTTTGACTATCATAACTTTGATGAAGCTATAGAGTT
The DNA here is from genome assembly GCF_015265475.1 of Candidatus Sulfurimonas marisnigri. NCBI lineage: Bacteria > Pseudomonadati > Campylobacterota > Epsilonproteobacteria > Campylobacterales > Sulfurimonadaceae > Sulfurimonas > Candidatus Sulfurimonas marisnigri. The sequence goes on from NZ_CP054493.1 coordinate 16,543, forward strand.
CTCACATGTAGCTAATGAAGCATTGAAAAAGGCTTCAAAAAATAGGATTATTATACTAACAATAATTGAAAAAAAAGATGGTGAAGTTTTTAATTTTGCTAAAGTTTTTCACAATAGCGAGATAGTTCACTCTCAAGCAAAGGCAAGGTTATTTCGTTTTGGTGGCGAACATAATCACTTTGCTCAGGGGGACGATGAAGATGTTAAAATCATTGAAATAGATGGTATAAAAATAGGAATACTAATCTGCTTTGAACTTCGGTTTAAAGCTTTATGGAAGAAGTTAGAAGGTTGTGATGTTATAGCAGTTCCATCTTGGTGGGGAGCCTTAAGAACTGAACATTTTAAAGTATTAACTCAAAGCTTAGCGATTATAAATCAGTGCTATGTTGTGGCCAGTGATTCTCTACATGTAGATTGTTCTAAGATGAGCGGAATTATAAAACCACAGGGACAAGTACAGAGAAATGGGAATAAGCCTTGCTTAGAAGTGTTATATGATAAAAAAGAAATTGCCACAATAAGGCGATATATGGATGTAGGTATTGGATAGAATTACAGCAACAAAGACAGCACGATTGGCAAATGAGTGCCACCAAATATTTTCACTTGACGATGATGTAAGAGAGGCTATTTCTAGTACTAACAGAGAAGAGTTTGTACCGGTCGGTTTTAAACATAATGCTTATAAATTAGATGCTCTCCCTTTGGGCTCAGCACAATGGATAAGTTCACCTCTAACTGTTGCTAAAATGACTCAGTATTTAGATACCAAGGGTGCTGATAGGGTTTTGGAAGTTGGCTGCGGAAGCGGTTATCAGGCTGCTGTTTTGTCACATCTGTTTCGCGGGGTATTTACTATTGAGAGAATAGAGCCTTTGATGATAGAGGCAAAACTGCGCTTTAGAAAACTTGGAATTAACAATATCCATACAAGAACAGACGATGGACAAAACGGTTGGATTCAGTATGCTCCGTATGATAGAATTCTTTTCTCTGCAACAGCAAAAGAGGTTCCGCAAAAACTTTTTGAACAATTGCGTGATGGCGGGATACTAGTAGCTCCAATGCAGGTCGGATTAAAGCAAATTATTACCCGTTTTAGAAAAACAGGAGACTCCGTGGAGAAAGAGGAGTTGGAAGAGTGTGACTTTGTACCTATTTTGGACGGGGTGCAGAAGTAAGATAAATGAAACTACTTTTTGCCGCAATTCTTTTATCTCTCTGCCTTGACGCTTCAACAAGCTTTGAGGATGCCCATGCAGTATATAAAGAGGGTGAGTACAAAAAATCATTTGAAATGTTTAAAAAGCTGGCTAAAGATGATTCAGATGCCGCATATATTCTGGCCTACATGTACGAACATGGTGAAGGGTGTGAAGCGGACAAAGAAGAGGCTTCAAAATGGTATAAAATTTCATCAGAGGGTTACTACAAACAAACTAAATACAACTACAGCAGAGAGATAGAAAAAGAGCAAAAAAAATTATACACCTCCTTAGACAGACTAGATCAAAATGAAACAGAAGATACAATGAGACAATACTCCCAATCTCTTTATAACTTCAAAGCTCATAATGCCAACTATTTTTTACCGATAAGTTACCGATATGAAGGCGACTATGCAAATACGAATGGACATGAAGCAAAAGAGATTGAGACAGAGTTTCAAATTAGCGTTAAGTTTGATATCGCAGCAAATATCCTTGGTCTAAACGAGATATATTCAATTGCTTATACCCAAAAATCATTTTGGCAGTTTTATTCAGACTCGGCTTTTTTTAGAGAAACAAACTATAACCCGGAGGCTTTTGTTATGTTTCCAACCTCTGAGTTAAGCGATGGAAGGCTTATCAAGTCTATACGTCTTGCAATTGCACATGAATCAAACGGAAGAGGCGGAGACGAAGAGCGCTCATGGAACTTTCTCAGCAGCAGTTTCTTGCTTCAGTATAAGACTTTGTTTGCAGAGCTGAAACTTTGGACAAGATTGCCTGACTCTTATGATTACAACCCTGATTTGATAGACTATATGGGGCACGGTCATATAAAGTTTATGGTGCCATACAAAAAGCATCTTATAGATATGAAGTTAAAATACAGCTATAACAACAAGGGTGCGGCAGAGATAAACTACAGTTATCCCGCTTTTGGAAGAGATGATCTTTTTTTGTATGTAAAACTATTCAATGGATACGGTGAGAGTCTTATTGATTATAACAATCGTATAAAAAAGTTTGCAATAGGGTTTAGTATATCTAGATAGTGGCTATTAATAAGCTTTTTATTGTAAAATGGCACTAATTAAAAGAGGATAATCTATGGAAGAGATGTATGGCATAAAATATTCAAAACCTGAAGTGGTCTTAATGCAAGAGACAGGTATTGGTGTGGCAGAAGCGGCAGCTAGAACTTGTTATGACTCATTTGAAAACAGCGAAAATGAAGCTATAAAGTATATTGAAAATCATATGCCTGATGATTCTACATGTAGAGAAATAAATGATATAGAGGATTCAAGTCTTTTAGATGATTTGGCTTGGACTTATTTTCACCACTCAATCTTAGAACACGCTAATCTTAGTTTTTTGATACGTGGAACTTCAAGGGGTGTTCTTCAAGAGCATGCTCGCCACCGCATTCAAGCTATAAGTGTAAGAAGTACTCGTTATACGATGAGTTCTATTATAAACGCATTCACTGCTTCTCAAACTTCTAATGGTAAAGATTTTTTTATAGATAAAGTTTTAAGCTTTGATATGTTTGTAACTAAAGATGAAGAGTACAATAAAATCGAAATAGGTTCTATTTACGATAAGCTAAAGTACCAATCAGCAAAAGTAGAAAATTTTGATGATATAGCAGTAGCAAAAAGCTCATTGCCATTTTTGCAAGAGTTTAAAGGCAATTCAGAGGCACTTTTTTCTGCTTTAGAGGCAGGGAAAAAGAAGCGTAATGTGGGGGATGCTTTTAAACATATTATTGGTGATAATGTAAAAGTTGATATGGTTGTCACATTTAACCTTAGAAGCCTAAAAAACTACCTTACACTTAGAGACAGCGGCGCAGCATTTTTTCAAATAAGATGGCTGGCACAAGAGATGATGCGAAAAACACCATCAAAATATTTAGATTTAATTATTAAAAGGAAGTAGTTTAGATGAAAAAATATATTTTTATATCTGGTTTTTTAATCACTGTTTTATTTGGCGGATGTTCATACTTTAAGTTCAATGCTGCAATGTGTGATCAGATTGCAAAAGAGCCTAACGCTGTTATACCACAAGAGTGCAGAAATTATAGTGAAGCAGATGCTCAAAAAGCATTTGATAAGAAAAAAGTAAAATCTTCTACTAATTTAAAAGATGAGCTAGAGTTTCATAAAGAGGAAAAGTAGATGGGCGTAGAAAAAGAGTTACAAAGTAGAAGTGGTGGCATATGTGAGCTGTGCGGAAGCAGCGAAGGGCTTGTCGCTTTAGAAGTCGCACCGTCTGATGGAAGCAGTGAAACATCTGTTTATATATGTTCTACATGTAACACTCAAATAGAGAACCCAGATAGTATGGATGAGAACCATTTTAACTGCTTAAATGATAGTATGTGGAGTGAAGTACCAGCGGTAAAAGTTTTAACTTTTAGACTTTTAAGCAAACTTACTCGTCAAGATTTAGTAGATATGATGTACCTTGAAGATAGTGAAAGAGCTTGGGCTGAATCAGGTATTAGCAGTTCGCCAGCAGTTGTTCACAAAGACTCTAATGGTGTTATTCTTCAAGCTGGAGACACAGTCGTAATTATAAAAGACTTAGAGGTTAAAGGTGCCGGTTTTACTGCAAAACGTGGTACTGCAGTTAGAAATATTTCATTGGTACATGATGACGCAGAACATATTGAAGGTCGTGTAAATGGTACAAAGATTTTTATTCTCACAAAGTTTCTTAAAAAATCATAATCTGATTTATTGACATTCACCAAGGTATAAATGAACCCTCTAAAATCTATAGCACTAAACATTTCAATTCCAATACTTATATCTTTGGTCTTTGCGTTGATTGTTTTTAATGAAACCAAAATACCAAATGCAATATTTAATCTAGTTCCATATTTATTTTACGCGATGAGCGCACTTATAATATGGGTCTCATGGCATTTTAACCGTAACAGATTTATATTTGTAATCGCACCTCTTATTTTTATACATGTTGGATTTGAGTATTTTAGTGCTGCAAAAGCAACAGATTTGTTTTTGTATGCTTCGCTTCTTTATCCTTTGCATATTCTTGTATTTTTATTACTAAGAGAGAGAGGACTATTCTCAATCTGGGGCATTTTCAAGATTGCTTTTTTTATTGTTGAGATAGCAATTGTTTTATACTTTATTTATTATCCACATGTAGAGTTATTGGAAATGTTGAAGATGAAAATATTTGCAATTTCTTTTTATCCACTGAAAGATTTATCTGTAGCTATTGGCATTTTTGTAGTGTTTATCATGAGTGCATTGGTAATATTTAATAGGCTGTTGATGTATAACAGCTCATTTTTAATTTTGACAATTACATTTTACGGCGGCCTATACTTTATAAAAACACCATATGTACATGAGCTTTCCCTATTGGCTATAAGTGTGATTATCTTTGCTCTGCTTATTAGAGAATCTTACCGTTTAGCTTTTTATGACGAACTTACATCTTTACCTGGTAGAAGAGCCTTGGTAGAAGATATGGCAAAACTTGGGATAAGATATTCACTTGCTATGATAGATATAGACCATTTTAAAAAGTTTAACGATACATACGGACATGATACTGGCGATGAGGTTTTGAAGATGGTTGCTTCAAAGCTGGGAAATGTGACTGGCGGTGGAAAAGCTTACAGATATGGCGGAGAAGAGTTTGTAGTGCTGTTTCCATCAAAAGATTCAGGTGAATCGTACACGCATACAGATATATTGAGAGATATAATTGCCAAGAGCCCGTTTAGAGTTAGAAATAAAGAGAGCTTTAAAGAGATATACATAAACATATCAGCTGGAGTTGTGCAAAAAGCTTCAAAAGATAGCAATCCATTTGCGGTTATGAAGAGAGCTGACAATGCTCTTTATAAGGCCAAAAAAGCTGGAAGAAACAAGGTAATAAAAGCATAAAATAGGCGGTATTGATATGGAAGCATTTAGTAGATTTTACAAAATAAACAAAGATTTTAGAAACCCTTATGCCAGAGATAGGGACAGGATTATTCACTGTGGAAGTTTTAGAAAACTTGAGTATAAGACACAAGTTTTTTTAAATCAAGATGGGGATTTTTTTCGTACACGTCTAACTCACTCTATTGAAGTTTCTCAAATTGCACGCTCAATTGCCTCCCATCTTGGACTTAATGAATCATTGGCAGAAGCAATTGCACTAGCTCACGATTTAGGGCATACCCCTTTTGGTCACATAGGTGGAGATACCCTTGATAAGTGCTTAATAGATGATGGCTTTGAAAATGGTTTTGAGCACAACTTTCAAAGTTTCAGAGTTGTATCATCTATTGAGAAGAGGTATAAAGAGTTTAATGGACTAAACCTCACATTTGCAACACTCGAAGGAATTTTAAAGCACTCATACCCATATAAAAAAAGCTTCCTACCTTCTATTATTGATGATCAGTTTAACTTAGAAACTCACCCATCGATAGAAGCAATGGTTGTTGACCGCGCTGATGAGATAGCGTATATCAGCCACGATATTGATGATGGAATAAACTCAGGGCTAATATGCTTTAATGATTTAAAAGAGAGTGAGCTAATAAGAGAAATTTTAGAAAAAGTAGAAGAAGAAGGGATATCTGAAGATGAAGACGAGATGTTCCGTTATCGTTTTAGCTCACATCTGATTAATCACTTAGTCTTCTCTCTTTTAGAAAATTCTAAAGATAGAGTTGACAATAGTAAGGTGTTTAGTGCTGTTTTGGATACAAAAATAGAGATTCCTATAGGTTTCACATCAGAGTTGGAGACTAAAATAAAAAAGCTTAAAAAGATACTTTTCAACAAACTGTATCAACATAAAAAGATAGTTATAAAAATGTATGCTGGCAAACAAGCTATTAAAGGGCTTTATAGTGGACTTGTGGAAGAGGAAAAAATGCTTCCAACATTTTATCGAGAACAGCTAAAGAGTAGAAAAAAACATAGAGTTATTGCAGACTACATTGCTTCAATGAGCGATAGACATGCGCTAAGTTTTTATAATGAGATGTATGGAAAATATAATTAGATAAGCTTTTGGGTTTTATGTGCCTTGATGGCTGTTGAAGTTGTTTTAAAAGTAAACACAGCCCGAAGGCTTATGTCTATAGGCGTGATTCGTAACGTCTCATCATATAAAGACGCTTAAGCATTTTCTTACGAGATGCTATTAAGAACTTCTTACGTTTTTCAGTTTTCGTTTCATGGAAACGACGAGCACGAGCTTCAGTAACGATTAAGTTACGGTCAGTCTGCTTTTTGAAACGACGATAAGATGCATCAAAATTGTCATCACTACGTAGTACTATACCAGGCATATCACATCACCCACTTTCCTTAAAAATTTTTGGAATGGAATTATATCATAATATTTTAGGTTTTAAATTTATCTTATCAGATATTAAGGCGCTTCCACAAGTTACTTTTTAGCCAAAGCCAAGATAACAGTAGGCAAACTCCCCATCCTATGACTTCTGCAAACCATATATAATTTAAAGATAGATTAGCGATTATAGCTACATAATACGTATAGCTAAGAATAATGAGAGAAACTATAATCTCTATGAATAAATTTATCATAGTATCCCCTGTTCCAGTAACTGCAGAGGCAATTATATTGGCAGGTACAGCGAGCATAGTGGCAAATGAAACTATCATAAGGGTTGTTATGATAGTTTGTGTGATATTTTCACTCTCTGAAAAGATAGCTAGTATATACTCTGGGAAAAAAATTGTAACTATTAAGGCTGGAAGAACTGTTAAGTAGCCTAAAGCAACTGTTTTAAGAACCAGCTGTGTCACCTTCTTTTCATCTTTTTGCCCAAGAAGATTGCTTACCATTGAGCAGATGGTCTCAGAAAATGCATCTATTGGAATCAGCAATATGGCATAACAGCTAAATATAATGGTAGTAGCTGCCAAAGCATCTTCGCCTAGTTGCTCAATGATTAGAAAAAATGTAAACCACCTGAGTGACTCTATTAGTGCTTCCATAGATACTGGAGCAGATAGCATCGTCAAAGTTTTGATAATGGTGAAATTTACTTTTTCAAATATAAACAGTCCATAAGTTTTAATATAGCGATGCCTAATGATGTCTGTTATGAGAAAAAGAGATACGGCTATCTCTGCAACCAAGGATGCTACGGCAGCACCCTCAATTCCCATTTCGCTAAAACCGTAATTTCCAAAGATTAGGAGATAGTCAAGAGAAATATTTGTAACCGCAAGTATTATAGTGGCTTTTATAAATACTCTGGTACGCGATATTCCAACATAAAAAGCACTCATCGCCAAATTAAAAGCATGAAAAAAAAGTCCATAAATTGCTATGGACAGATAGAGTTCAACAGACTCATAAATTTCATTTGACTGAAACAACTCTATAGTTATTAGCGGAATTACATGTAGCACAAGAAGAATCATTAGCGAGCTGATAACTGCAAGCAGATACAAACCCTGATTTAATACCTTACCAATATTTTTGTGCTGCTCTTCACCGGCTCTTCTGCCAATAGTAATCTGTATGCCATCTATAAATCCGAAAATCAAGAATAAAGAGATGACATAAATAGTATCTGCCAATCCCAGAGCTGCTAGTTCAGTCGTCCCATAATAAGATAAAAATATTGTATCTGTAATGCCTATTATAGTTTCACTAATACCGGCAACTATTAGAGGAAAGGACAATAGCCAGATATTTTTATATGTAGGTAAAAATTTTGTTAATCCGCTCATTGGGGTATCCATAATATTTTCAGGTAAGTTTTATATCGTAAGATTTTCGATTTAAATGCATTACCATACAAGAAAGCAAGGCTCCACTTTTTAAAAATTCACTCATATTGAAAAATGCAACTTCAAAGCCAAATCGAACCGCTATATCTTCGAGGGTTCGATTTTTTTGCAGCTCACTATTGTAATACTCATCGCTCCTTTTCATTTCATGTATGTTTGAAGCGTTCATTATTATATTTCCCATTCTAACAGAATTACATATACCAGAAAAAGCATCATCCTGGGATATATCTATAATATTGGTAACCGACTCTATCTGTTTAATCTCCTCTTTTGAATACATCGATGTACACATAAATGTGTTTTCTTTGGTTAGTGGAAAGAGTGTGCAATCTAGGTGGTAAAGGTATGGGTCACTCTCTTTAAGAGTGACTATTTTCATATCAAACTGCTCCTCCATCCACCTGTAGGCACGTTCATCTGATCTTATTCCATATCCGCCTACATATACATTGTCAAAAAGGTGCTTAAGCTCCGCTTCTCCTTCAAAATGAAATGGTGATGTCACTACGTTGTACCCCATATCTTGAAAAAACCTTTCTCCGACATTGCTTTCTGGGATACGGACCTTGGAGCTGAAGTTGGAGAGTATAACGCTGTTATGGTCTGGAATGTGATCTATTACTATTCCTAAGTTTGCTGTATAAACAAGATCTTGCAGTCCTTGAAGTCTTGGTGTTGGCAGAAGGTAAACTACAGATTCAGCAGCCATAAAATTGTAAAGTTGTAAGAACTGCTTGAGAGCTTTGCTTATATCTACATTTCGTTCATCTGGCTTTAGTTCCTGCATCCATATATTATTTGGAGTTTGAGCCTGCAGTGAAAATGGAACATTTAAAAGGTAAGCCGGACGATCCAGAGTTGTGGGGTTTAAATTTGGCAGTGCTACAGACTCCCCTGAAAGAATACTCTTTCTTGTATCATATGCTAACATATTTACTCCCTTTACTTATTTATTATTTTTACTATTGGATCAATACCGGCTTCTACATGTACGCCAGGTTCAAGAAGGATTGTATATTCAAAATTTTCAGAAATAGGGATAATCAAGTCAACTTGCGAACCGTAGCGAATTTGGGAAAATCTCTGATTTTGCGCAAAACTTTGATTCTGCTTTAATCTAAAAGGGGTAATGCAATCCACATCGTAATCTGCTATTTGCAGGATATAGTACTCATGTTTTAGATCCGCACTAAACACCATATTTAAAACACGTTGGTTGCTAAAAAGATACTCCGAATTTGTACTATCTATCTTAAGTGTATCAATAATATTTTTCTCAATATCAAGCATAGGAAGGTTATAACTGCTGATAGTTTCAAGCTCTTTATAGCAAAGGCGTCCACTGTATGGAATCCGATTTATATGGACATCATAAAAAGTCATAAAAATCCCTACAACAAGACTCTCTTTTTTATACTCTTTTTTGCGCATTGCGTCTTGAAGTGAATAAGGCTTCCCTTTTATATCAATAATAGACTCATCAGCTTTTACTACACTAGAGTATAAGATAATACCATCAGCCGGTGCAAAAAAATAGGAACTGTCGGAGTAAATAGCTCTACTTGGATCACGAAAAAAATACTCTTCACTCAGCCATCTCATTGGCTTATCATATACTTTAGCTACATCAGTATCAATCCATTCACGAAGTGTTTTAGCCATATATAACTCCCTGTTCTAAAATGTTTGTAAAAAATATATTAACACATTTTTTATTAATAGCTTCCATTCTATTTTAAAGCACTTAAGTGTATAATTATAACTATGATTACCCAAGACTCTATAGAAGCCTTAAAGGCACGCCTTGATGTTGTTGATGTTGTAGGCTCTTATGTAGAGCTGAAAAAGTCAGGTGCAAACTATAAAGCACCATGCCCTTTTCATGATGAAAAATCTGCCTCTTTTGTTGTAAGCCCGACAAAGCAGATATATCACTGTTTCGGCTGTGGGGCAGGCGGTGACAGTATTAAGTTTACTATGGAGTATGAAAAACTAAACTACCCTGAAGCCTTGGAAAAACTAGCATCAAATTATAACTTTTCACTTGGCTATACAGACAACAAGCAAAATAAGCCTCGCTCACAGCTGATGGACAAGTTAAGTGAGTGGTATCAAAGTTTGTTGACATCTAAACCGACAGCAACTGAATATATAAAAGAGCGTGGAATTTATGAGAGCAGTGTCGAAAAATTTGGTATCGGTTATGCGCCAGATAGTGATGGAACGATAAACTACATAAAATCTCATCATTTTCTTATGAGCGAAGCTGTAGAGATGGGAGTTGTCGGCTTTGATGGTGGAAGAAATTTTGCAAGATTTATAGAGAGAATCACTTTTCCTATCCACTCTGCTAATGGCTCTATAGTCGGTTTTGGTGGAAGAACTATAACTGGACATCAGGCTAAATATGTAAACTCTCCAGAGACTCCATTTTTTAATAAGTCTCGCCTTTTATATGCTTACCATCATGCAAAACAAGAGGTTCACAAAACAAAAGAGATAGTGATAACAGAAGGGTATCTTGATGTTGTTATGCTGCACCAAGCAGGGTTTACAAATGCAGTTGCTACTCTAGGAACAGCTCTAACTGCCGAGCATTTGCCACTATTGAGAAAGGGCGAGCCAAAGGTTATAATGGCTTATGATGGGGATAAACCAGGACGAGCAGCAGCACTTAAAGCATCAAGAATTCTAAGTGCTGGCGGTTTCAGCGGAGGTGTTGTTATTTTTTCAGATGGTCTTGATCCTGCAGATATGGTGAAAAATGGAGCTGTTGAAGAGTTAGCAACAATGTTTAGAACACCAAAACCATTTATAGAGTTTGTTTTACAAGAAATAATCTCAGGCTATAATCTACGTGATCCAAAAGCGAAAGAGGCTTGTATGCAAGATGGAATAGGGTATCTTAAAACTCTCTCTCCAATGCTTCAAGAGGAGTATAAATCTTATTTGGCATCTCGCCTAGGAGTAAGTCCATCTTTTGTTAGGCTAACAAATCAAACAAACACTAACAAAAATACAAATGTTATACAAACAAATAGCCATAGAGATATGTGGGAACTCAGTCTTATAAAAACTGTTTTGGAAAAGCCAGAGTTAATAAACCAAATTTTAGATGTTTTGGACCCCTCACTTTTACAGTTTCACTCTTTTGAATTAGCATTGGCTCTTAGCGGAAAGTTTGATGAGCCAAATCTTATGGCAATATTGGTAGATGACAAAATAAAATCACTCAAAGATGAAGAGGCATTAAAGGCTGAACTGATAGCTTTTTTAACAAAACATTATGAGAGAGAGTTAAAAAAAGTAAATATGCAGAGCGCTGTCTCTTTTGAAGAGAAAGCTTTTTATATTCGTAAATTTCGCGGAAAGATTGCAACACTAAAAAAAGGTGAACTTGTAGCTTTTAAAAGCTAAATATACTCTCTAATCTTCTGGCGTTTCTTTAGGTTTGAGAGCTTTTATATTTATTTTTCTTCCAACTTTTTTAGGTGCATCATACTTGTCTCTTTGAGTACCATCATGACGGTGGTTTCTGTCGCCACTTTTTCCTGAAAATATTGCTTTTCCATTTTCATCTTTACCTAAAAATTTATTTGGTTCTCTATCTTTCTTTTCCCATTTTTTAGCCTTATCATTTGAGCCATCTTCTCTTTTTGGTTTATCCCATTTTGGTTTGTCAAATGGCTTTTTGTCTGATTTAAAACCATCTCTTTTTGACTTATCGTATGTTGGTTTTTCTTCAGTTTCTGTTTTAAACGCATACTCTCTTTTTGGTTTATCAGGTGTCTTGTATGCTACTACCATCTTTTGGTCTTCTAGATATTCAAAACCTTCAATCATTTCTTGTTTAATTACTCTTTTTAAAACAGTTTCAATCGGGTATAGCTTTTTTTGCTCTTTAGCATCAAGTAAAATTAGTGCCATTTCTGTTGCACAAAATAGCCTATTAATATATAGAGTGGGAGTTGCTGGAAGATCATAACTAATTAAAAGTTCATAAGTCTTTGTTGAATTTTTTAACTCAGTATCATTTAAAATAGTTACGTTGTCTGCTGTAACAGCTTCTTTTATAACATCAAGAGAATTTGCTCTAACAACTAGAATTTCCATATTACTATTTTGATTTATAAGCAAATTAAGTAGTTCTATTTTTTTATCATCAGGACACGGATGAACGCGGTGTTTGTTGTGTTTTACAGTGATTGTGTTAGCTGACATAGTGAGTCCTAGTGAGGTTTTTATGAGTATTGCCATGATTATATCTCATATTACCATAAATTATGCTATTATGGATCAATATTAAGACTAGGAATTTTATGTCATTTACTACACTTGGTTTATCAGCTCCATTATTAAAAGCTATTAAAGAGCAAGGCTACACAGAGCCTACTCCTATTCAAAAGCAGGCTATTCCTGTTATATTAGAGAGAAAAGATATATTAGCGGGTGCTCAAACCGGAACTGGTAAAACAGCAGGTTTTACACTGCCGTTATTAGAGTTACTAATCAGAGCAAAACCTACAAAAGCAAAACACACTGTTAGAGCACTTATACTAACACCAACTAGAGAGTTAGCAGCGCAAGTTGGCGAGAGCGTTGAGCTTTATGGAAAACATCTTCCATTTAAATCAACTGTAATTTTTGGCGGGGTTAAAATCAATCCTCAAATTACAAAACTTCGTAAAGGTGTAGATATAATCATCGCAACACCAGGACGACTGCTAGATCACATGTCGCAAAGAACTGTAGATTTAAGACATATTGAGTTCCTTATACTTGATGAAGCTGACAGAATGTTAGATATGGGCTTCATAAACGATATTAGAAAAATATTGGAAGTGCTCCCTAAGCAAAAGCAGACACTTCTGTTTTCTGCTACTTACTCAGATGAGATTAAAAAACTGTCAGACCGTTTGTTAAACTCTCCGGCTCTTATAGAGGTTGCTCGTCGCAATACTGCTTCAGAGACTGTAAAACAAGCAGTTTATCATGTTGACCAAGTTCGCAAGAGAGAGTTGTTGACACACTTGATTAACGAGGGAAAATGGAAGCAGGTTCTTGTATTTACTAGAACAAAACACGGAGCAAACCGTCTTACAGGACAACTTGAAAAAGATGGCATCACGGCTGTAGCTATCCATGGAAACAAGAGCCAAAATGCAAGAACAAAAGCACTGGCAGATTTTAAAAAAGGTGAGGTTCGAGTTTTGGTTGCAACAGATATTGCCGCTCGCGGGATAGATATTGACCAGCTTCCACATGTAGTGAACTATGAACTTCCAAATGTCAGCGAAGATTATGTACACCGTATTGGAAGAACAGGACGTGCTGGAAATGAAGGTGAAGCAATCTCACTAGTGTGTGTTGATGAGCATGAATATCTAGAAAATATAGAAAAGTTGATTAAAAAAGATATCCCAAAAGTATGGCTAAAAGGTTTTAAGCCTGATCCATCAATTAAAGCAGAGCCTATAAAGCAAGGTGGCGGTAGAGGTGCTAGAGGCTCAAACTCTAGAACTAGACCTCAAAATAAGCCAAGTCAGCGTTCTCCAAGAAACTCTTCTGGCGCTAGAGGCAATAAATAGTATATAATTCTATAATTTAAATTATCAATTTAGTAAGGAAAAAGATGAAAGCAATCGCACTGTTTAGTGGTGGGTTAGACTCAACTTTAGCTATAAAGCTTATTATAGACCAAGGCATAGAGGTTTTGGCTGTAAATATTAATACAGGTTTTGGAAGCACAAAAGACAGACTTGAGCATATGCAAAATATGTGTGAGCAGGTTGGTGCAGAGTTGAAAATTATAGATATTCAGAGTGAGTATCTCCAAGATGTCCTATTTGATCCAAAACATGGTTACGGTAAAAACTTTAACCCTTGCATTGATTGTCATGCGAAGATGTTTACAGTTGCAAAACGGATTATGGAGGTGGAGGGTGCTTCATTTCTTATAAGTGGTGAGGTTATGGGTCAGCGTCCTATGAGCCAAAATAAAGATGCACTTCAGATAGTTCTAAATGAGAGTAATTGTGACGGATTACTTCTTCGTCCTATGTCTGCAAAAATGTTAGCCCCTACTATTGCTGAGACAAATGGCTGGGTAGATAGAGAAAAACTAGAGGGAATAACTGGCAGAAGTCGTGATAGACAAATGGAGATGGTAAGAGAGATAGGACTTGACAACTTTGAGAGCCCAGGCGGAGGGTGTCTTTTAACTGATGAGAATTTTGCTAAAAAAATGTTTGACTTTATTAAGTATGACAAGTTTGAAGTACGTGATATTCCACTTATGAAATATGGTCGCCATTTTCGTCTAAGTGATGGCGCCAAACTAGTAGTTGGAAGAAACAAAGATGAGAATGCTTACCTGCAGGATATAGACAATGCTAAGTACTACCATGTGAAAACAATCGGAATTCCTGGTCCACATGCTATGGTTAGTAAAAACGCAAGTGAGGCTGACAAAGAGTTAGCAACAAAAATAATTTTAACTTACTGCAAAACAAAAGAGAACAACAGCTATACGGTCTCATATGATGATATAGAAGCGTATGGCTCACCGTTCGCTTCTAGGGACGAAATAAAACCTTTTACAATAATGTAAAACTTTACACTTAAGTATTTTTTTCGATATACTTTGTGCAACTTAAAACAAGAGGTGTGATATGGCCGGTGTTCATTTCGGATTTGACAATTTTAAACAACTTTTAGAGTTAAACATAGGTATATCTGAGAGACTTGATGAGAGTCGTTCTGAGAGTTTTACTCTTTTATATTGTGACTTCTCTACTGTCTCACAAGAAGTAATAAAAAGTTCTCTAGAGAGTGTTCTTAGAACTTCTGATTCTATTGTAAACAGCGAGTCAGACTATTTTTTTGTTCTTCCCTATACAGATAAATATGGAGCAGAAATTGTTAAAAATATGTTTAGGGACTTTTTTGCCAGAGAGTTAGACTCATACATGGTTAGTTATCCAAAAGATGGAGAAAAACCGCGACAACTTCTTGAGGAGTTAAGAGATACAGTAAGCACAACTTATCAAAATGATTTAAGATGTTTGGATAAGTTTATTCAATACCGATAAAAGTGTAGTCTCTATTTTTTTTATAAAACAAAACAGCATCTGATATTTTCTGCTCTTTATATATTCTTTTGTCACACACATATCTACACCTGATTTGTGTGTTTTTAGATGTCCCCGCACCACCCATACTTCTTTTTGTATTATATACGGACGTATCAAAACTGTTTGGCTTTGGCGACTCAAATGGACTTAAGCCAAACAGCAATAAAGGCGCTAGTAAAATCAATATCTTAATCATGTGAGCTATATCGGTAGTTTTTCAATATTTTTTACTTTTTTGATATTGGAACTATTTATGCTTTATTATTAAAAACTATACTAAAGTTTAGGAATTAAAAAATTTCTAGCCAGCAGGCGAAGCTTTAGTGACCGAGTAATAATAGGAGCAAAAAATGATTTCACTAGATATGAAAAATGAAGCTAAAACTGCATCTTCACCTCTAAGTTTGTCAACTCCAAAGGATGAGCCAAAACAATCATTCTCAGAACTTTTAAAAGGTCAGAGCGAGAAAAAAGATGGTAAGCTTATTCAAAATGGCGCTTTGATACTATCCTTAGGTGAACAGGTAAAAGAGACAAATGGCTCAAAAGATGTATCAAAAGTAGATACGCTTATATCTCTCTTGAAAAATGAAGAGGGTTTAGATGAGAAGCTAGAAGAGTTAATGGAGCTAAATCCAAAACTAGTATCTTCTTTGAGTGAAAAAGATATTAAAACTTTAGTTTTAGGGGCAAAAGATTATCTTAAAACAATAATAGAGGGCAGTGATGACTATAAGAAGTCTCTGATAAAAGAGCTTCCACATACCCTCAAAGGGTTAACTGAAGTTGCTAAAAAATTTGGTATAGATATTAGTAAAATAACACTCGAAGATGTTAAAGTAAAAACTGACTCTAAAGTTAAAACTCCAGAAATAAAAGTTGATACTTCCCACATTAAAGATACAGAACAAAACAAAGAAGTAAAATCTAAGCCGTCACATATTAAAGAACTACTGCAAGAAAAAGAGGTAAAAGTTCAACCCTTACATGTAAAAGGTATATCGCAAGAGAAAGAGGCAAAAGTTCAACCCTTACATGTAAAAGAGATATCACAAGAAAAAGAGGTAAAAGTTCAACCATTACATGTAAAAGAGATATCGCAAGAAAAAGAGGCAAAAGTTCAACCCTTACATGTAAAAGATATATCAGAAGATAAAGATATAAAAGTAATCACTCCACATGTTAAAAAAACTGCAAAAACTGTAGATACCGCTGCGAATGAACTTCCAAAAGAGCAGCAATACAAAGAACAATTAACTGATGAAAAGCTTTCACAAATTTCAAAAGAGGTAAAAACAACTCCACTTTTTAAAGCACAAATGGTTGTTGAGCATACGACTACTGAGCAGATTGCTCAGGTTAAAGCGAACAGTTCATTAAGCGTAGAGCAAAAAACACCAAAAGAGAGAGCAGACGAGACACTTAAGCTTCTTTTACGTGGAGAGAAACCAGCTATGAATAATTCAGTATTGACAGCAGACTTTTCAGTTGCAACTGCAAAAGTCATAGCCCCTAGCGCAGCTTCAGATGCAACAAAATCGCTAGAGAAACTTTTACATGGTGAATCTTCACCATCTGAACAAACAACTGTAAAGACAGATGGATTAACGGCACACAAGGCTGATAGTTTTGAAGTTAAACTTAACGAAGCAAAGCAGATGATTAAATATCTTTCAACGGATATGAAAACTGCTATCGAAGATTATAAATCTCCATTTACAAGAGTAAAGGTTCAGCTAAATCCACAAAGATTGGGTGAGGTTGATTTGACAATAGTGCAAAGAGGCAAAAACCTACATGTAAATATAAGCTCAAATAACACTGCCGTAAACACATTGGCGATGAATGCTAATGAGTTAAGAGTACAGTTGAGCAATAGTGGAATAAATAATGCTACATTAAACTTTAGTAACAACTCACAAAATAGTGACTCAAATGCCGGTGGACAGCATCAGCAAAGACAAAATGAGCAACAAGCTCATGAAGAGTATAACTATTTTGATAGTGATGAGTCGGTAAATGAAGAGGTTTTAAGCTCTTTAGAGATTATCGTTCCTCACTATGGCTAAGTAGTTAAGTTATTCTAAGAATCTGCCTTTTATAAAAGGGACTTGTTCTTTTTATGAACTAACAATAAAGGATATATTATGGCTATCAATTCATTAGGGCAAAATGCAGCACTATATGCTGAACCAAAGGTCTCTACAGAGGTTAAAGACAAAACTGCTTTAGGAAAAGATGATTTTATGACTCTTCTTTTAGTTGAACTTCAACATCAAGATCCAACTGAACCTATGGACAGTGAGAAAATTTTAACTCAGACTTCGCAACTGGCAGGTTTAGAATCATCAGAAAACACTAATAAAGCTTTAGAAGAATTAGCTGCAACTCTTGGTGGTACGCAGCAGTTTTCAACCATAGCAGCAATAGGTAAAACAGCAGATTTGGGAAGCAATGCTATTACATATGATGAAGGTTCTTCCAGCTCATTCGAAGTCTACTTTCCATCAGATATTCAGCAGGGGTCTATTCAAGTGGTTGATAGCTCTGGTAGTTTAATTAAAACCTTAGATGTTGGAACGAATAAGTCTGGTGTATATCAGTTTGATTGGGACGGAAAAGATAACAATGGAAATGAAGCAGATAGCGGAATTTATTATGTTAATGCAAGCTACACAGACCCTGATGGAAATAATTTAGAGACAAGACTTGGAGCTTACCCGATAGAATCAGTTAGATTTGACGGTGGACAAACACTTGTAAAAGTTGGTTCAAATTATGTTCCATTAGAGAATATAAAAGAAGTATATTAAAAAGACACTTGTGTCTTAAAAAATTAAGGAGCATGTCATGATGACTCAAGCTTTTTATACAGGACTTAGCGGACTGAGATCACAACAGCAGGCTATAGATGTTGTTTCAAATAATTTGGCGAATACTAGTACTATTGGATTTCGTGGGTACTCTACAGAATTTTCATCTATGTTTGAAGATATGATTAATACTTCTGCATCTGCATCAAGTGTAAACAGCAGTGTCGGCGTAGGGACAAATGTAAATGCTACTGTAATGGACGAGGCACTAGGAGTATTTCAGTTGACTGGCAATAGCACTGATTTAGCTATCTTAGGCGATGGATGGTTTGGTGTTCAAGGTGAAGACAAACCACTTTATACTCGTGATGGAAGTTTTACTTTTGATGCAAACCGAGACTTGGTAACACATGATGGTTACTACGTCTTAGGAACTCTTGGCAATAATATTAATGGTGAGGTATTAACACAACAGTTAGCACAAATTCCACTAAGCGATGTATCTTCTCAAGAAAAGCTTCGCTTGCCGAAAGATTTATCTTTTCCGGCGCAAGCAACAACTAACGCAACATTTGATGGAAATTTAAGCTTAGATGACACGGTAGCTACCATAAGTGCTGGGGTTATTAACTCACAAGGGGTAAGAAATGATCTAAGATTAGAGTTTACAAAAGCTATTCCGCAAGTACTGCCTGGTAGTCAGTGGGATGTCGTTGCCACAACTGGAAGTTTAGATGGCCAAACTATCTATTCAACACAGAATGGTACTGTAAGTTTTGATGAAAGAGGTGCCTTGGTATCAAACACCCTCTCATCAATAGACAATGAAGGGACATCTGTTAATATAGATTTAGGCACAAATTATGATGGGGTTATTGTTACAGCTAACGCTTCTCTGTTCTCAAGCTCTTCAGATGGAATAGTAGCTGGAGACCTTCTAGGTTATGATATAAATAAAAATGCAGAGGTAATAGCTACTTTTTCTAACGGTCAGCAAAGTAATATTGCAACAATAGCTGTTTTTCATTTTGCCAATGATAGAGGACTAGAGGGAGTTAATGGAGCTAGATTCAGTGAGAGTTCAAATAGTGGGGCACCAATATTTTTTCAAGATGCTGCTGGCAACAATATTGCAGGTACTGATATAACAAATTTTAAACTAGAAGGCTCAAACGTAAGGTTAGAAGCTGGATTAACTGACCTTATAATTATGCAAAGGTCATATGATGCAAATTCAAAGTCTATAACAACAGCTGACGAGATGCTTAAAAAAGCGCTTGATATGGGTGCTTAATAAGGCATCCTCCCCACCCATTTTATAAACTACTAACAAACCAATAACTCTTACTCTCAACACTCTTTTTTAGTAATCTGGAACACTAAATGCTACATATCTAATACAGAAAAATATTTAGCTTTAAAAAGGAACTAATTCCTTTAGAGAATAAATATTATAAAAAGGATTTAAGATGTTGAAATCACTATATGCCGGTGTATCCGGACTGCAATCGCATCAAATTGCGATGGATGTTGAATCAAATAATATTGCGAATGTTAACACGACTGGTTTTAAATACTCTCGTGCTAACTTCTCTGACCTTTTAGCTCAAACAAGATCAATAGCAACCGCTCCACAAGGTGATCTTGGTGGTAAAAATGCTGTTCAAGTTGGTCTTGGATCAACAGTAAGCTCTATGACAACAATCTTTTCTCAGGGCTCAATTCAAAACTCTGACAAAAATACAGATGTTGCTATACAAGGAGATGGGTTTTTTATTGTCTCTCCTGATAACGGCAGTAATTATAAATATACTCGTGCGGGAGACTTTAAGTTTGACGCAGAAGGAAACTTTGTTGATAATAATGGTTTTATTGTTCAGGGTTGGGTAAGAGACGCTGTGACCGGCAAAGTTGATTCAACTGCACCAATTGAGAGTATACAAATTCCACCAGGGCTTACAACACCAGCTAGTCCTACATCGGATGTTGTACTAAAAGCAAATCTTAATGCTGGAATATTAGTGGAGAGTTTTTCCCCAGCTTATACAGTTCCTAGTGGACTTCCACCAGCTGCTCCTACAGAGCCTGCTCTAGACTCAGCAGGAAATCCTATAGCTTCTGGGGATTTAGGTGTACTTTTTAATGACACTGGAGAAGGGTTCGCTCTTCAATCAGGTCAGGGTATATGGGCATCATTCTTAACTTCAGCACAGTCAGGTGCAGGTGCAGTTCTTGCTGGAGCTGGTGAATTGGATATAACATTTACGCTAGATGATGGTGTTACTACACAGCAGGTAATTACAACTGGCGGATTGCCAGGAAACACAGCTGCTGAAAATGGAGCAAGATACGTTTCTGCGATAAATGCACAAACGCCTACAACGGGAATATCTGCAACATACAACACAGTTTCAGGGGCAATAGACTTAGTTAATACTAATTCGAGTAGTTCTGCATCACATAACATCCGTTTAACAGCTATTGGTAATGTAAATAGTGGATTAGGAGTGGCAACTACGACTACAGCATATAGATACCAGTATAATCCAACAGGTGCCAATGGTGGTGCTGGTGGTAATGGTAACGATAAAACATTTAGGAGCATATCTGACCTTCGTAATCAATTGGAAATTCAGGGAAATGATCATGATGGAGATGCAGCTTTAAGTGGACTTACTGTTATTATTAATAGTCAGGGAAAAATAGAGATATCAAATCCAGGTGGTGGAGCAGATGAGTATGATGTAAATCTTGCGATTACTGGTTTTAGTGCTGTTGGAATAACAGAAAATACTCGTTTTACAAGAAACCTTGAAGCTCTTAATGCTGTTTTACCATCTGGAAGCACAGGTAAAGCCTTTTCTCAAAGTTTTAATGCGGCTACCCACTCAAGCTCTATAGATATCTTTGATTCACTTGGTTCTAAGCATACAGTTAGAATGGAGTTTAGAAAAACGTCAGTTAACGCATCAACTGGTAGTACTTGGAGTATGAAAATCAGTGTTCCTCTGCCTGCGACAATTGATAATACTTCACCATTTGAAGAAAAAACAGGTTCTATCCGTTTTAATAGTGATGGTTCACTGGCAACATTTAATCCACCAAATGTTTCATTTACTGCAAATAATGGTTCATCACCAGATCAGCAAGTAAGTTTTAGTTTTGGTACTTCAAATCTTTTTGATGGTATGACAAGTTTTGATAGTAGAAGTTCTACATCAGGTATATCTCAAGATGGGTTTACCGGTGGAGATTTAGTTGGTATTAGAATTGATCAAAGTGGTACTATAGTTGGATCGTTCTCAAATGGTCGTTCTTTTGGATTGGCTCAGGTTGGTATGGCTAAGTTTACAAATAACGAAGGTCTTTCAACTGAAGGTGGAAGTGTTTATATACAAACTGCCAACTCTGGAGATCCTATTATTGGTTCAGCAGCAACTTCAGGACGTGGGTTTATTCAAAGTTCAGCACTTGAAGCTTCTAATGTTGATTTATCTCGTTCATTGACTCAGCTTATTATTATTCAAAGAGGTTATCAGGCAAATGGTAAAACAATTACCACTTCAGATACACTACTAGAAACACTTATCGGGCTTAAACGATAAGTAAGTACCACGCATTAGCGTGGTGGCTCAAAATAACTTCTCCTTTTGTAAACCTCATTTTATTCACATTTCGATATAATCCTTTCAATATTAAAGAAGGATTTCTATGCAATTTTCTGCTCCATTAAAATCAAATTCTAAAAAAGTTATGTTGCTTGGTTCAGGTGAACTTGGTAAAGAAGTAGCTATCGAGGCTCAAAGACTAGGTCTTGAAGTTATCGCAGTTGACAGATACCAAAATGCTCCAGCTCATCATGTGGCTCACCGCTCATACGTTGTAAATATGCAAGATAAAGATGCTCTTTTAGAGATTATTTACCGTGAAAAACCTGACTATATTTTGCCAGAGATAGAAGCTATCTCTATAGATGCTCTTTTTGCGGCAGAAGATAAAGGGTATAACGTTATACCAAACGCTAATGCAGTTAGTAAAACAATGAATAGAAAAAATATTCGCTCTTTTGCAGCTGAGGTTCTGGGACTTAAAACAGGTCCATACGAGTTTGTTACAACAGAAGATGGACTTAAATCAGCAGCTGAACGCATGGGCTTTCCATGTGTTATTAAACCTGTTATGAGTTCATCTGGTCATGGTCAAAGTATCGCAAAAACAGCAGATGATATTCAAAAGTCTTGGGAAATTGCAAAAGAGGCTCGTGGAGATGCTAGTGAGTTAATCGTCGAAGCCTTTGTGGATTTTGATTATGAGATAACAATGCTAACTGCTAGAAACGGTAAAGAGACTGTTTTTTGTGAGCCGATAGGTCATGAGCAAAGAGATGGTGACTATGTATTCTCATGGCAGCCAATGCAGATGAGTGAAGTAGCAAAGAAAAAGG
Organism: Candidatus Sulfurimonas marisnigri; assembly: GCF_015265475.1. Lineage (NCBI taxonomy): Bacteria > Pseudomonadati > Campylobacterota > Epsilonproteobacteria > Campylobacterales > Sulfurimonadaceae > Sulfurimonas > Candidatus Sulfurimonas marisnigri. The sequence continues at coordinate 38,968 of NZ_CP054493.1, forward strand.
CACAAGAGATGGCTAAAACTATCACAGATGGTCTTGGTGGTCGTGGTCTTTTTGGTGTTGAGCTTTTTATAAAAGGTGATGAGGTTTATTTTTCTGAAGTTTCTCCTCGTCCTCATGACACTGGAATGGTAACTTTGATTACTCAAAGTCAAAGCGAATTCGCGCTTCATTTAAGAGCTGTTCTTGGTCTTCCTTTAGGGTTTACATTTTACGGTCCGGGTGCATCTGCAGCCTTTAAATCAGAAGTTCACAATAATGCCCCTATAATCAAAGTGGATGAGAGCCTATTTAGTGATAACAGCTTTGTTAGAGTTTTCTCCAAACCAGAGACTCACAAAGGTAGACGTCTGGCAGTTGCTCTTGTATTTGATGAGGTTGAATCAGCGCTGGAGCAATCAAGAGAACTAATTACAAAAATAAAAGACTACTAAGATGAAAATAGTTTTACTAGACGCTTTGACTTTTGGAGAGACAGATTTAAGTGGTTTTTTTAAACTTGGAGATGTTGAAGTTTTTCAAACTACTTCTGTAGATGAGGTTCAAAATAGAATAACCAACGCACATGTTATAGTCACTAACAAAGTTGTCATAACTGATACTCACATGTCAAACACTCCAACTTTAAAGCTTATATGCGTTGCCGCGACAGGTATGAACAATGTTGACTTAGAATCAGCAAAGGGTAGAAATATTGAAGTAAAAAATGTGGCTGGTTACTCAACAGACTCTGTTATTCAGCATACATTTTCAATGCTTTTTTACCTTATGGGACACTCAAGATATTATGATGAATATGTAAAAGACGGTTCATACTCAAGAAGCAAAATCTTTACGGATGTTTCACGTCCATTTTTTGAGATTAAAGGTAAAAAGTGGGGGATTATTGGGCTAGGCTCTATTGGTCGCGGAGTTGCAAACATCGCTACTGCATTTGGAGCAGAGGTAAGTTATCACTCAACAAGCGGTAAAAACTCTACTAAAGATTTTCTACATGTAGAGCTATCTGAGCTTCTGAAAAGTTGCGATATTATCTCAATTCATGCACCTCTAAATGAGAAAACAAACAACCTTTTAGACTATGAACAGTTGTTAACATGTAAAGATGGAGCTACTATTTTAAACCTTGGGCGTGGTGGTATCATCAATGAAGATGCAGTTTCAAGGATAGTAGATGAAAAAAATATCTATTTTGGTTTAGATGTTTTAACTGCAGAACCAATGAGAGAAAACCATCCACTTTTGGGTGTGAAAAACAAATTAAATATCTATATAACTCCACATATTGCTTGGGCATCAGTTGAGGCTAGAGAGACACTTATATCTAGTGTAATTGAGAATATCTCATCGCTGAACTAGGACTTTTCTTTGCTGCTTTTTTTGCAGCAACCATTCTCCCATTTAGTTCTGAAGTTGCATTTGTCGCAGCTTTGGCTAATGATATGCCACTTTTAACTGCTCTTATTTTTGCTTCTACAGGAAATATACTCGCCATAATTGTAAACTATTTTTTAGGATATTTTCTTTACGAAAAAACGCATACAAAACTATATAGTTCCAAAATCGGAGCTAAAGCTTTGCTTTATGGGCATAAGTATGGTTACTATGCACTACTGTTATCATGGCTTCCAATTATAGGTGATCCACTAACATTGGTTGCTGGTTTGGTTAGACTTAAGTTTGTTTGGTTTGTTTTAATATCAGGTTCTTTAAGAGTTCTGAGATATTACTTTTTAACTCTTATGGTATAATCTAAAACAATTAAACTAATGGTTATATTATGAAGTATATTTTTATTCTACTATCTCTTATTTTATCTCTTGGCACATCAGTTCATGCACTAGATAAAGTATCATTGCAGCTTCAGTGGTTCGATCAGTTTCAATTCGCCGGATACTATATAGCAAAAGAGAAAGGGTTTTACAAAGAGGTCGGACTAGATGTTCAGATTAACAAAATGACACCTTCGACGGATACGCTTGATGAAGTTCTAAGTGGTAGATCAACCTTCGGTATTGGCAGTTCTAGTCTTATATGGGAATACTCTAACAAAAAACAAATTAGTTTACTCTCTGCCACATTTCAGTCATCCCCTTATGTTCTTATCGCTCTAAAGTCATCAGATATAAACAGCATAAAAGATTTTAAAGACCAAACAGTTATGCTTAGAGATCAAGATTTAGATACAGCGTCTGTTCATGCCATGTTGCACTCTGGATATACAGATGAGAACAGTATAAAGACAAAAGACCATACATATGATATTGAAGAGCTAATCGATGGAAGAGTTGACTTATACGCTGGGTACATCTCCAACGAGCCATATTTGCTCAAAAAAAGAGGAATCCCTTATAAAATTTTTTCCCCAAAAGAGAAAGGGTTTGATTTTTACAGTGACATTCTTTATACAACTAAAAAAGAGGTATTAAATAATCCAAAAAGAGTACAAAAATTTAAAGATGCATCTCTAAAAGGATGGAAGTATGCATTTACTAATATTACTGAAACTGTAGATATTATTTACAATAAATACAACTCACAAAATAAAACAAAAGATGCACTAATGTTTGAGGCTTTAGAACTAAAAAAATTGGCTTACGCAAACGATAAAGCTCTTGGTGATATAAATAAAGCAAAAGTAGAAAGAATTTTAGATGTCTATAAGGTGCTAGGTTTTACGAATGGTAATGCCAACATAGACAACCTGTTATTTACTGATGGAGATGTTTATTTATCAGTAGATGAACAAAAATATCTAAAAGAAAAAAAAGTTATTCGTATTTGTGTAGCACCATCATCTTTGCCATACAGCGCTATAGAAGATGGAGAGTTTATTGGGATAGGTGCAGATATTTTAAGATTATCACAAAATATTACAAATATACAGCACAAGCTTATTGAAACTAAGACTTGTAAGGAAACTTTTGAAAGTGTGAAAAATAAAGAGTGTGATTTAGTGCCTATAATGAGTAAGTCAAAATCTAGAGAGAAACACCTTCATTTTACATCCCCATACTACACTGAAAAATTGGCCATTATTACCAAAGAATCAACAAATTATATTTTAGATTTTACCTCCATTAAAAATAAAGAATTTTCTGTTGTAAAAGGAAGATCATGTGCAGAAACATTGAGACAAAAGTATCCACATATAAAATTTGTAATGGTTGATTCTGTTGAGCATGGATTATCTGGTGTTAATAGAGGAGATTACTACGGACATATAGATATTATGACGCGTTCTGCCTATTATTTACAAAAAATGAACAAACCAAATTTGAAGATAAATACTCAACTTGAGGATAACGTAGAAATTGGTTTTGCCCTAAGAAATGATGATAAAGTGCTTTTTAGCATATATGATAAAGTCTCCAAAAATTTAAGAAAATCTGACTTACAAAAATCTGTAAGTAGCTGGGTACAACTAAGCTATACAAACAAGATAGAATTTAAATATTTAACAGAGATTATAATTTTTATCATTCTATCTGTCTTGATATTTTACCACAGGCACCATACTTTAAGCAAAAGAAATAAAGAGCTTAAACTATTGCAAGATGAGTTGTTAGAGTTAAACAAAACACTAGAATCAAAAGTAAGTGACGCAGTAAGTGAGATACAAAAAAAAGATACTTATATGCTTCATAGGTCTCGTTTAACTCAAATGGGTGAGATTATAAGTATGATAGCTCACCAGTGGAAACAGCCGCTTGGTTCAATATCTGCACTTAATATATCAATGCTAATGGCAATTGAATTAGAAAAGTATGATTTAAAAGATGAGAAACAAAGAGAAGAATTTTTAGAGTTTTTTAGTGAAAAATTAAAAAAGATAGACTCTCATGCTCTAAATCTAAGTAATATTATTTCAGATTTCAGAGACTTTTACAAACCCAGTGCAAAAGTAAGATTGATGCATATGGAAGCTGCAGTAATAAAAGCACATGAATTTTTAAAAGAAAATTTAGCCTCTTGTGGCATAGCAGTTATGATGGATTTAAATTCAAAAAAAGAGGTAGAGTTACATGAAAATGAGTTTATACAAGTTGTTTTAAATATTTTAGGAAATGCGAAGGAGCAGCTTGTACAAAAAGAAATAGATAATCCTGAGATTTTTATAAAAACTTACGATGATAAAACAAAAGTTATTTTGGAGATTAGTGATAATGCAGGCGGGATTAGCGAGGATATAATTGAGAATATATTTGAACCTTATTTTTCTACAAAGCTTGATAAAAATGGGACAGGACTTGGTCTTTATATGTCTAAAAGTATTATAAAAGAACATCATAATGGAAAAATATATGCTAAAAACAGTGAAGTTGGTGCAGTTTTTATTATTGAGATGCAAGCAAAAGAAAGAATAATGACGGAGGATGAGTTATGAGGAGTGATGTAGTTATAATAGGAGCAGGCGGTGCTGGTTTAGTCTCAGCTATAAACGCTCATGAAAGTGGAGCTAAAGTAATAGTTTTAACTAAAGAGTACCCAACAAGAAGTCAAACATGTATGGCTCAGGGTGGTATAAATGCAGCTTTGTCAAATGCAGGTGAAGACAGTGTTGAAGCGCATATAAAAAATACACTAAAAGCAGCTCATGGATTAGCACAAGAGAGCGCCGTAAAGTTTTTATGCGAAGAGGCTATAGGAGCTGTAGAGTGGCTAGATAGTATTGGTGTACCGTTTAGCAGAACAAAAGATAGCAAAATAGCTCAAAGAACTCTAGGGGGTGCATCTGCAGCGCGCGCATGCTACGCACAAGACTATACAGGATTGAAAATCCTTCATACACTCTACGATAGATGTCTATCTCTTGGTATCGAGATTTTAGATGAGAGGTATCTTTTAGAGTTTATAACAAACAAAAGTGAAAACAAAGTTTCTGTTTGCGGTGTTAGTGTTTTAAATAAACGAAGTGGTGAAGTTGAGATTTATGAAGCTCCTAGTGTTATAGTTGCAACCGGTGGTTATAGTAAGATTTTTCATAAGCATACAACAAACTCATCAAGCTCAACTGGAGATGGAATAGCCTCAGCACTACGAGCAGGAGCAAGACTTAGTGATATGGAGTTTATTCAGTTCCATCCAACAGCACTTAAAAACTCATCTATACTTATTTCTGAGAGTGCTAGAGGTGCAGGTGGTTATCTTTTAAACTCTATTGGTGAGAGATTTACAAATGAGTTACTGCCTCGCGATGAAGTAGCCCGTGCAATATATGATGAGATGCAAAAAGGTGAGGATGTATTTTTAGATATTCGCCATCTTGGTGAAGCGTTTATAGACGAGGAACTTCCACAAGAGAGAAAGCTTGCAATACTTTATGAAAATATTGATCCGGTTAGTGATTTAATTCCCATTAAGCCTGTTGCTCATTACACAATGGGCGGAATAGAAGTAGACTCAGAATCAATGACAAATGTGATGGGTCTTTTTGCAGTGGGCGAGTGTGCAAACCATAAGGTTCATGGAGCAAATAGGCTTGGCGGAAACTCACTTTTAGAGTTGATAGTATTTGGAAGGCAAGCTGGGAATAATGCATCAAAGTATGCGAAAAATGTCAAAAAAGATGAGAACATATCTTTACATGTAGAGGTTGAGAGTGAAGTTTTGGATAAGATAAGAAACTGTACATGTAGAGTTAGTTTTTATGAAAAACATAAACTTATCGGAGATATTTTTTATAAAAATGTAGGGATAAAAAGAGATAAAAAAGAGTTGATTTTCGCTTTGGATGAAATATATAAAATCAAAGATGACTTGCCGTTAATGGGAGTTGATGACAAATCAAAAATATACAACAATAATTTAGTAGAGTTTTTAGAATTCAAAAATATGCTTGAGCTTTGTGAAACGGTACTGCTCAGTGCAATTGCAAGAGGTGAGAGCCGTGGTGCTCACTTTAGAGTAGATGCACCAAGTGAGAATGATGCAATATTTAAGGCACATAGTATAGTAGATGAAAGCGGAAGGGTTAGTTATGAAAATTAATATTCAAAGAGAGAAGCTTACTCAGTATGAGTTTGATTTAGAAGATGCAACTTTGCTCGAGGCTTTGAATGAGATTAAAATAAATCAAGACGCATCGTTAGTATATGCAAGCGGCTGTAGAAGCAGTGTATGTGGAAGTTGTGCTATGAGAGTTAATGGCAAAGAGGTCTTAGCTTGTGCCTATAAAGTTCAAGATGGTGATTTGGTAGAACCACTAAAGAATGTTCCTATTATTCGTGACCTTGTAGTGGATATGAGCAAGGCTTATAAGTTTAATGCAAAAGCGAAGGCTTGGCAGAGTTCGCCTGCTAAAAATATTTCAGTTACTCAAGAAGACGAGAAGATAAATGAAGTCCAGAGTGATTGTATTTTATGTGGTGCATGTTACAGCGCTTGTCCTGTTTATACCGTTAATAGTGAATTTTTAGGACCATTTTCCCTAACAAGAGTCTGGAGATATGTTAGTGACAAGAGAGAAGATAACACTAAAGATAAAATAGATACTATTCAAACTAACGGCGTTTGGGACTGCACTTTGTGCAATGAGTGCACAATTGTGTGCCCACAGGATATTTCAAGCAAGGCAGATATAGAGAAGCTTCGAGCTAAAAGTGCAATATCAGGGCATATGGACCCAAATTTTGGAAGTTTTGGTGGATTTGGTGGCTCGTTTGATGGAAGTCCAACTTTTTAGAACAACTAACAAACTTCAAATATGTTATAATTTACTAAATTGTTATAAAACAGGTGTCCCTTGAGGGTGTGAAATAAAATTAAGGAATAAAAATGGCAAAAGAATATTCGTTTGATATAAGTGCAAAGATAGATATGCAAAATTTTAAGAATGCTATAAATATGGTTGATAAAGAGGTTGCGAATCGTTATGATTTTAAGGGAACTGCTTATGAAGTAAACTATAACGAACAAGCTAAGACATTAGTTTTAATAGCATCTAGTGACAATAAGCTAGATGCTCTAAAAGATATTGTAATAGCAAAGTTTTTAAAGCAGGGGCTAAGCTCTAAGGTCTTAGAAGAACTTAAAGTGGAAGATTCTAGCGGTAATAATAGAAAAGTTACATTTAAAGTTGTTGATTACATAGAGTCTAAAGAAGCTAAAAAAATAACTGCTGAGATAAAAAAAATGAAACTCAAAGTAAACGCTCAGATAGAGGGTGATTCAATACGTGTAAAAGGTGCAAAACTAGATGATTTACAAAAAGTTATAGCAGAGATTCGGTCACAAGAGTGGGAAGCTCCACTAGTTTTTGAAAATATGAGATAAGAAAGGTATTATATGTCAAAGTTAACTATCGCGGATGCTGCTGAAAAACTTGGTGTGTCAAAAGAGGCTATTCATAACCGAATAAGAAGAGGTTCTCTTCAAAGTGAAGTTGAAAACGGGGTGAAGCTTGTTTTAATGGACGGTGATGACAGCGTTAAGACACCAACAAGAAGAATGAACAATCAAAAGGTAGCACCTAAAGTAGATGACAGGTATTATAAACTTTTAGAAGATCAAAATGCCAAGCTACAACAAAAAATAGAGACTCTTGAGGGTGAAACAAAAAACTTAAGAGATCAAAAAGAGCAAATGCTCATCGCTGAGAGAGAAAAAATTGAGCAGATTTACAAAGATAAAGATGAACAGCTTAAAAACATACTAAATGCAATTTCATCAAAGTTTATGCTTGGTGCACCTGATGAAGCTCTAGAAGAGCTAGTTGAGGCTGAAATAGAAGAGTTTGATGAGCCTGCAACTGAAAGTGTAAATAGACTTGTATCTCTTGGTAAATATTTAAAAAGTAAAGATTTTTCAAAGAAGAAAGTTTCAAAGATAAAAGAGAAGTTTAAAAAACAAGCAGAAGTTGACACAAGGATTATTACTATAGGGAAAAAATACTATGTTGACTTAGAAAAGTATGACTATAGCGATTTATCGCTATAAATCACTCATCTTCAGAGTTAAACCTTTTAGATGAGTTATTGGATATGAGTAGGCTATCCCTTCTCCTCCCCCTGTAATATCTAAATCCTTTATAACTTTTTTAATGATTTGAGCAACATTTTTGGTTGGTGTTATGAACATTAGATTTGAATCAGAGACTTCACTATTGAGTCTGTTATAGAAGTTATCCATTTCCTCAAGACCCATTCCATGAGCTTTCATTATTGTTACACCTCTAGCACCTGCATCTCTAGCAGATATTAAAGCTTTATCTTCTAATTCTCTGGGAACAACTATATGTACTGCAGAAAATTGAATTTTATATGAGTGTCTTTTACCTGTTCCATGCACACTGACAGTTGATAGCCCCATATCTTCTGCATGTTCTAGAGCATGTTGAAGTTCATCAAGGTGCATCTCTTCGAGCTCGTGTTGACCTTTAACACCCATTTTCTCGGTAATAATACCATATGCCATTACGGTAATCATAGGAAATAGCGATGCAAAAGCTATAAGACCAAAACCATCAATAAGAGGGTCGCGACCTGGAATATTTGTAGCAAGACCAAGCCCCAGTGCTGCAACCAAAGGAACAGTTACTGTTGATGTTGTAACTCCACCGCTGTCATAAGCAATAGGAACAATATATTTAGGTGCCATAAAAGTAAGAGCGATAACAAAGATATATCCAGACATAATATAGTAAACAATTTCTCCGCCAACTACTATACGATAAGACCCTAAAGAGATACCGATTCCAACACCAAGAGCAACAAAAAGGCGAAGAACAAAGTCATTTATTTTACCATCACTTATCTCTTTAGCTTTTCTTGCAATTGCTGTTAGAGATGGCTCAGCCATGGTTGTAGAAAAACCAATAGCAAAGGCAAAAACATAAATGATAGCAGTGCTGTCATTTTGAGTAAGTTGCATAGCCATAGTCTCACCAAGGCTAAATAATCCCATTTCTAAACCAATAATAAAAGCATCAAGGCCAATAATAACAAGCCCAAATCCAATCATAACTTCTTTAAAATTATCAATAGGTTTTTTAATAATAAGATATTGAAAAAATAAAATTACTGCCAATATAGGTATAACATCAAAAGCAACACTAAGAATACCTTTTAACAGTGTTATTAGATTAAAATCAAAAGCAGCAGCAGTTTCTGCAGTATGCACTACTATTGGTGATATTGTTGTTGTAACATCTACAAACTCATATACATAAATCCCATAAAATTGAACAAATATCATAGGGGTAAGTGAGGCAAAAGCGATAAGACCAAAACCATCAAGAACAGGATTTCTCCCTTTAATAGTAGATGCAAGTCCAATACCTAGAGCTGCGACAAGAGGAACCGTTACAGTTGAAGTTGTAACTCCACCAAGGTCAAATGCAAGACCAACTATCTCTTTTGGAGAAAAGCCTGTTGCTGCTATAACCATAATGTAACCAGCAATTATATAGTAGTGTATTGGATGACCCTTTATAATCCTCCAAACGCCAATCACTATAGCAAAACCAACAGAAAAAGCAACAACAAGCCTAAGTACAGTAGCATCAATTCTGCCACTACTTATAGATGCTGCTTTATCAGCAATAACAAGAAGAGCAGGCTCTGCGATAGTTGTACCAAAACCAACCATAAATGCAAATAGTACTATCCAAAATGTGGAACCCTTATGAGCAAATTCTGTTGCTAAACCTTCTCCAACGGGAAATATCCCAATCTCAAGACCAAGAAGAAACACAGCAAGACCAACACCAACAATCGCTAAACCGATTGTTGTACTAAGCCAGTTTTCTGGAACAGTTTGTATAATTGCTAGTTGAAAAAATATAATTACCATTATTATTGGTAATAAATCTCTAAATGATTCTTTTAAAAGCTTTAAAAATGAACCTATGTTAAGCATGTACACCCTTTTTTATTTATGTGATTTTATCATTTAAAACCATAAATTAAGATTTTTAAAGGTAAAATTCCATACACAAAATGGATAGCTGGCCGAGTGGTCGAAGGCGCTCGCCTGGAACGCGGGTATAGGGCAACCTATCTAGGGTTCGAATCCCTAGCTGTCCACCATTCTTATTAAAATCTTTTAGCAAAACTTCAGAGTAATAATTTTTTTATAGATAGTCAGATATAATAGATGAAAAGTAATAATAAAAAGTAGCATTAATGGAAACAGAATTAATTATAGAGTCTATAATGGGATTAGTAGCGATTCTGGCATTTTTAGTATTCTTACTGTTTTTTATCCCAAATGAAGAGAAAAAGAAAAAAGAAGAAGAGAGAGTTGAGTCTTCTTCAGAGCCTTTAAAGCAAGAATTAATGCCTACAGACTTAAAGTCTTTAATGGCAATCATAAAAGACAAAAAATCTTCTACTCAAACTCTAGGGCAGGCACTTGATATTGTTATAAAATATCATGGAACAGTACATACTAAGTTAGGTATAAGAGCACATCCTGATTTTGACGCCTATTTTGATATTTTATTTACGCTTTGTAGACATAGAAATGCAGATAAAGATATTATCCTTAAATTTGAAAAAGCACTTGTAAGTCTAAATCCTGACTATAAAGAGGATATAAATGAAGCTATGACAAAAGGTTTAAACTCCAGAAGAGTTTAAACCTCAATCAGCTCCGTTGCTAACCCTTGTATTATATGTATACCTTTCTTCTCTAGCGCATCTACAGTTTCTATATCTACAACACCAACAGCTATGAGGGATATGCTTATGCTGTCGGTAATAAGTCTAAGAGCTGAGAGTGATTGAGCACTTTGGGACATAAAATAACTACTTTCAGCTTTTATATACGCAGGTCTTAACTCTTGCAAATATTGATAATCATCACTCTCGCCAATAAATTCAAATATACCAATCTCAATATCATATTTTTGAAACAAATCTTTATACAACTTTATATGTTGAGAGTCTTTACGAACCAGCTTATCTGGCATTTCAATTATTAATTTAAATGGTAGTGCTTTATTCTTAAGAAGTTCTCGTATCTCTTCATATGTTTCTTTCATGTCTAGATATTCGTACGGCAGTCTAAGTGAATAAGTAGAAGAACTTGAAATCATAGTTGGAGTTTTAAAGAGCATACTTACAACATTAGTATATATATTACTACTCAGTCCAGCTTGTATTGCTGGTGCCATAAATTGAGCATAGCTATAAGATGTGCTTTTATCTAATGTAAGGTTTATGCTAAGAACGTGATGTTCAAGTTTTTTAGCTTTAGTGTTTATTACAGACCAAGATACAAAGCTGAACCTATTTTTAAATAGTGCTTGATTAATAATCTTCTTCCATGCTTCTTTACCCATGACTTCATTTGTGTTTTCTGTTTTCACTAAATGAATATTGTTTTTGTTAAATTTTGCCTGGGCAAGTGCATTATCAGAGTTTGAAAATAGTTGAGCAATAGTATCTGTATGGATATATGCATATAGCCCAAGAGAGATAAATGTCTCATCTTTGTTTAATCCGCAATCTTTAATTATTTTTGTAACATAGTCATATATATTCTTTGCTAGCTCTAAACCTTCCTCATTCGTGCAATCAGGTAAGAGTAGAGAAAATTCTGTTCCATTAATTCTAGCAACAATAGAATTTTTAAATATTTTTGAGCTACTTCTTAATATATTTGCAATCTCTATAAAAAGTTTATCTACGTCTTGATGACCAAGTTTCTCATTTGCCTCTATCATCCCGCTTAAAGCTACTATAATATTTATGCCACCTTTTGAACTTGCGTCGATTTTCAGATATTCTGGGAGTCTATCTATAAGATATTGACGATTTTTAAGAGCAGTGTTTTGATCTATATATTCTAGCTCTTTATGCATTTTCAGCTCTTCATTACCTTTGTCAAACATAGCTTTTACTTTTGATACCATGTTATTCATACCAAGAACAACATCTTTAAACTCTTTTGTGTATGGGATTTCGCCTTGTATGATAAATTCATTGCGCATAATGGCAGAGGCTTGCTTTTGCACCTCTTTTAAAGGCTTTAAAATTGCATGTATCAGTAAATTTATGATAATTAGACCAAGCAAGGCAATTACACCAAAAGATATAAGAAGGTCTATTAAAATTGCATAAAGTTGCTTGTAGGCGTATGTCGCATCGCTCTGAACTTTTAGTATTCCAACCTGACTCCAGCCAGCTGAAACATTGGCAGATGCAATAGGTGCTTCAATTTTTGTGGCTTTGAAAAACCATTTGGGAATTGCTGTTATATCACCTTCGATTGTTCTATCATAGAGGGTAATATTGTCAACGTCAATAAGGGTTATATTACGATAGTTTCCGCTATCAAAGTTTGCATTAATCATAGTTGACATCATAGACAAATCGCCATTTGCGCTTCCAAGTGAAAGACTAAGCGAGGTAGCTGTATTTTTAGCATCCTCGTAAAGCCTATCTTGAACACCTTTATTGGCACTTTGAAAGTTTAATATTAAAACTGTTGTTAAAATAATGAGTAAAAAGAGCGATAGTATTAAGGCTATCTGTTTAAAGAGTGTCATATTTTTTTCCTTTGCATATTGAGCTTTAGTTGATCCCATTTTTTATGAGATTTTTTACTATCTTTACCTATTTGATTAAGTACATCACCATTGAAGTTGTAGATTGGAGTTAAATCCTTTCTCTTTGATGCCGAAAATATTTTATGGTTGTTATTATCTAAAATAAGTGGTTCACTTCTGGGTGTTTCAAAGTAGGTTAAAACCATATGAGGTTCTTTAAATTTTGTAGAACGAACATACGTAAAAAAAAGTTTTTTATAGTCAATGCCTAAATATTTAAGAGCGAAGTATTTACTGATTACGTAGTCTTCACAATCTCCCATGTCTTTACCTAAAAATTCCCAAGGGGTAGCCCAATAATCTCTCATTTTGTAGATTTTAATATCAGATGAATATCTGACATCATTGAAAAATGTGTTAACCGCTTCTAACTTTTCCAAATCACTTTTATCTTTTACAGAATTAAGAGTTTCCTGAAGAAAGTGAAATCTTTTTTTTGCAAATATTTTATACTTTTGTGTTATCTCATCTAGAAGAGGTTTGTTCACATAATCTTCATCTGAAAAGCTGGTATTTACAAGTAATAGTGACAATAATATAAGCACTCTTAGTTTAAACATAAGTGATTATATCTAAAAATTTCTAAGACTATTGCTGTCTTTTATTGAAACCTGATGTTCCATCTTTTGATTGTGTTGCAAAGTTATTAGAGTATGCTTTTAGATAACTTGGAATTGCTCTACCTTTTAGTTTCATCATATCACTAAGCATTATATGGGCAATATGCTCTTGCTCTAGTTTTTTCACCTCACATAGATATATAAAGAGGAGTTCTCCCAGCCTAGTTAGTGAGATTTTGTATGTGGAATCAGTCTGCTTGTATATCCACATATTAAAGTTGTAAAAATTCTCATAAACACTTTTATCTTGCCAGATTAGTTTAACACTCTCTTTAAAATTCCCACTATTATATGTCAAATCCCAAAATCTTGAAAATCTTTTCATAACCTGGATATCATTAAAACTTAGTTCACTGTTTTTCAAAATGTCATATGGTGGGATATCGCTGTATACCATTCCATGCTCAATGTCGTGTCTGTTTATGTAGGTTCCGGAAAGTTTTTTAAGTATCCCTATTTGTATTTCGCAACTACTTAAACTTACTAACTCATCTAGATTCTTACCAAAGCTCTCTAGTGATTCTCCAGGAAGCCCAACTATGAGGTCTAGATGGATATGCGCATCTGTTTCATCCTCTAAAAATTTTATATTGGTTTTAATTTTATCTAGTTTCAGGGGTCTTGAGATATTCTTTGCTATATCAAGATTAAGTGTTTGTATACCTATCTCCAGTTGCAGTGCAGCATGTGGGAATTGTGTTATTTTTTCTTTTATAGAGTCCGGAAAATGATCAGGAATAACCTCGAAGTGAGCAAAGTAAGGAGACTCTTTTAGTAAAAAAAAGTCCAAAAATCTATTTGCGGTTTTCATATTTAAATTAAAAGTCCTGTCTATGAACTTAAAATTGCGTGCTCCTCTTTGCCAAAGCAGTTCAAACTCCTTTAAAAGTTCATCTAAATTAAAAGCTCTTACTTTTTCATCCATAGATGAGAGGCAAAATTCACACTCAAAAGGGCAACCTCTTGAAGCTTCTACATAAATATAGCGATTTTTAATATCATCGTCAGTGTAAAATTCATATGGAAGTGCTAAGTTTTTAAGAGATGGCATTACAGCTTTTATAACTCTATTTGAAGATGGTTTGTCTTTTAAGATATCTCTGCAAAGCTCATAAAATGCTAAGTCACCTTCTCCTTGAATGATAAAGTCTGCTAAATCCATATTTACACGAAAAGGCTCATGTGAAACTTCAGGACCACCTAAAACTATTTTTGTACCAGGAGATACTTTTTTTACTACATGTATAAGTTCATTGACTTGCGCGACATTCCAGATATAAACACCTATTCCTATAATATCTGGATTGTGGATAAGTAATTTTTCAGCGACAGTTTGTATAGCGTCATTAATGCTAAACTCAATTATAGCAGTGCTCTCTTGTAGCTCTTGAAGGTTTGCATATAAGTATCTTAAAGCTATTGATGTATGGGTGAATCTTGAGTTTAATGTTGTAAGAATGATTTTTTTCATGATTTCCTCTGCAGTGGAGGTTTTTAGGTAGTGTTTGTCTAAGCCAAAAAAGGGGAGGAAAAGGCTTAGACAGTTCTAACAAATTTATAAATTTTTTAAATCCAATTATGAAAAGGGGAGAAACATAATTGAGATTCCTAATTGTATTGGCTATAAGTTAATAATGGGTAAATGCCTGCACATTTTCTAACATTCTGTTATAATTTCATCCTAACCAAAGAGGATAACTATGTCAACACTTCTAGCAACTTTTTATTTCTTCTATTTTTCCATCATTGGTGTTTATATAATCTTTATGCCAAAAGTATTAGCTATGGCTGGATACTCTGCCAGCGAGATAGGTATAATTTTCGCGGCAGGACCATTAGTTCGTTTTTTAGTTCCTTTTGCTTTTATAAAAGGTTTGAAATTAACTATAAATATTTTTAAAATGGCCCTTATTATAATGTTTTTAAGTTCACTCTCATTTTACTTTTCATTAGATAGCTTCTATAAATTGCTATTTTCAAATATAGGATTGGGAATAGGACTTAGTTTAGTGCTTCCATATATAGAACTGATATCACTAAAGCATATAGGTAAAGAGAGATATGGAAAAATCAGACTGTTTGGTTCAGTCGGTTTTGTTTTAGTGGCGTTAGTGTTAGTAAAGTTTTTAAGTTCCGGAGAAGTAGCACTTAACTATCTCTTAGCTTTGACTTTTATAACTGCTATCATAGCTTTTATTATTGCAAAAAATGCGCAAGGAATACTTGATAAAACAGAAGTTGTACAAAACGATATAGATATCCTCGCAGATTGGAAGCTCTGGGCGGGTTTAACTCTTATGCAGGTTAGCTTTGGCTCTTTTTACAACTTTTTTACTATATATGAGACAGACTACGGAGTCAGCTTAGATATGACCATATATCTTTGGAGTTTTGGTGTTGTAGCCGAGATATTTATGCTATTTTTTCAAGGGAAACTTCTGCGAAATAATTTGCTCCTAATACTTCAAATCACCACTTTCGCAACTGCTATCAGATGGTTATTACTATTTTTGTTTCCTCAAAATTTAATAGTTCTTTTCTTTGCGCAGGCAATGCATGCTCTTAGTTTTGCACTGTTTCACTCAGCAGCAATCAGTTACCTCTACTATCTCTATAAACATAAGTCTTTGGCACAACAGTTTTTCTCAGGAATCACTTATGGAGCTGGGGCTTTTATGGGGGCTTTGATTGCTGGATATGTGTACGAGTTATATCCGAAGTATCTATTTTTAAGTGCGACTTTCATCGCACTAATGGCAACTTTATTTTTATATCTATGGGGAGTGAGTATAAAAAAATTATCTTCTACTAGTAGTCCGCAATTAGATTAAAAGTAATAGTTCTATCTGTGCTAGTTTTACCTACTGCCGGCTTATTTACATAATCTGCCTGCAGACTTACACCAGCAGAAAATATATCTGATACTTTACTAGAAAATGAAGTTTTTGAGTAGGCAAAATAGTTTTGTGAATCAGAGAACTCTGATCTATAGCTAAGCTCTTGATTAAATTTCAGGTTTTCCAGAGCCTGCCAATTATATATAGCTTTAGCTCTATATGATGCATAAGAGTTATTAACTCCATCATTTTGGTTAATGCTTCCAGCAGGGAATGGGTAACTAACGACATTACCCAGACCATCTTTATATGTATCTTGAATACTATCAAGAGCATAAAGAATATTCCCCTCTAAGCTAAGCTTCTGAGTAGCTGTTTTTATAGCTTTATACTTAGCACCAGGACCAGTATATAATTGATAGTCAAAACCAGAAAATTTATCATCTTTATAACCAACTAAGTAGCCAAAAGATAATCTATCTGTAATATCATAATCGTATTCAAGCTCCACTACAACTCTATTTTTATTTTCAATCTCGCTCTCAGTCCCGTATTGCATAAGAGCAGATAAAGTTACTACATGTGAGCCCCAGTTCTTTTTAACTTTTGCATCAAGGTTAAACGTCTCTGTATTTGTATTCCCAGAAGTGGTAATATACCCAAGTTCAGTATGTGTCATGAATTCGCTGTCTTTTTTTGGCAACTGAGCTTTTAGTTGCTTTAGATTAGCGTTTAGCTCTTTTATTTTTGCCTTTGTATCTGTAATATCTAGTTTTATCTGTGCTTCATCCATTGCCATAGCTAATGAGCTTATAGCTAGTGTGCTTAATATGATTTTTTTCATGTTTTTCCTTATGGTTGAGTTTTATCTGTGTGAATATCCATTTGAGGATAAGGGATAGAGATGCCTTTTTCATCGAATGTTAGTTTTACTTTTTCTAACATGTCAAAATAAACATTCCAATAATCATCTGTTTTAACCCATACACGAAATGTAAAATTTATACTGCTCTCACCCAACTCGCTTACAGCAACAAGTGGTGCAGGCTCTTTTAAAGATCTCTCGTCTGCATTTATAATCTCCATTAGAGTCTCTTTTGCAAGTTTTAAATCATCACCGTAGCCGATTCCAAAAACGTGATCAACCCGACGTTGTTCTCTTTGTGAGAAGTTTGTAATATTTCCACTAATAATAGATGAGTTAGGAACTATTACAATACTTTTATCTATTGGCTCGATGATTGTTGAAAATAGGTTTATATCCTTTACTGTACCAATTGCTCCGCCGGCTTGTATTGTATCTCCAACTTTAAATGGACGGAATATTATAATTAATACAGCAGCTCCTATATTTGAGAGTGAGTCTTTTAGAGCTAAGCCTACAGCTAGACCGGCTGCACCAAATATAGCAAGGAAAGATGTTGTATTAATGCCTACAGCGTTTAGGGATGAAAAAATTACAATAAGCAATAAAATGAAATATATAACAGACTCTAAAAACTCTACAAGTGTTTTATCTATTTTTGCGTTTATCATAAGGTGTTTTAGTAGAGCAGTTAACTTTTTAATTATAATCTTACCTATGAAAAAGATAAGTAGTGCTGCTACTATTTTCAGCGAGTATTCGCTTACATATTGTGTAATTATATCTGTGTATTTAGAAAAATCCATCTGAGTTTTCTCCTTTTTATTTCAATAAGAATATCAAGTGATTATATAAAATTAAATTAATTTTTTTTATATAGTTAAAAATTTAATACGAAAGAGGTTGTTTGAGTAAAATCAGACTTCTTTACGCTTACAGGAGGGTTAGTATCTACATCCCATATTACATTGAATTTTAAAAATAGCTCTTTATATATATTTACTTTTAACTCAAGTTTGTTAGTTTGTATATAGTCGCTAAAGTCATTGACTTTAGGTTGATAGTATATTGAACATGAAAAGGTTGAGTTAGTAGAAAAGTCAACACTGTAAGCAAGGTATGAATTTAATCTTGTATTGTTTTCTGATGGATCAATTAGTGGGTTGGTATATTTTATATCTTCGTTGAAGAGACCAAGCCCAAAAAAACCTTTACCGTTTTGAATGCTATTAAATACTCTGTATCTTAGTCCCGCACCACCTAGAACCCTGCTGTTTATTCGCCTGAAATCATCATTTTCAAATTGAGCAAATAGCTCATATCTTAAATTTTCATCGGTTGTTAATGAGTGTATATATCTAATATGGGTAAAAGCTTTGTTTGTGTCTTTAACATCATTTGATTTTCCGTACTCTCCAGACACCTCTGCCCACACTACACAGCTAGTGTTGTTGTCATAAGAGAGCCTTGCAGAGGCTTTATAGTTGTCCTTTTCTGTATTACCACGTTTTGTTTCAAGACCTATCTCAACATTTGTGGAAAAACCAGATTTGTTACCTATTTCAACAGGAGCAATTGAGACTATTGCAAATAGATATTGTGTTGTAATAATAGTAATTAATAAGAGTAGTTTCATTGTTTTAGCGCCTATTTAAATATTTTTTGGAATTATACAATAAGGTTATTTAGATGTAACTTGCTTTTATCTTTTCTACATATAGAACAATAGTGTTATACTCTTTTGTATATTCAGAGTCGAGGGTATGCAATAGAGGTTTATACTTCAAGTAATTTTTCCAAACCTTTTCACTTGAAGCTTTTCTACCTTTTTTTATAAGCTCAAAACAAACTGCAGCATTTATAAAACCTTTTAAAAGTTTTACTTCGTCGCTCCCTTCAAATCTTCGGGGAAACCATATTTCTTCTAAGCTTTCATGGGCATCGTAAAATTTATTTTCATCAAGTTGGTGTATAAATTTTTCTAAAAGTTCTTTATGTTTTATAGTTGTCATATTATCTACTCATTGTCTGGTAAAACCATCATATTTTTTCGCCAGTAACCTCTACCGCCTTTTAGCGATATACAGTGGTGCAGAGGAAACTTCTCCTTATACTCTTGAAGTCTATTTAGTGTAGCTTTACCGCTATCACAGTAAAATACAAAGACAGTTCCCTCAGCCTCTTGACTTAATAAAAATGGATTGTATACAAAGGTGTCAGCTTTTTCAATAGGAGAGAGGATAGTGTCAACAAGGATAACCTTAACCCCATCAGCTTCAAGCCTTTCTTTGTTTTGTAAAAACTCTTTTTGAGTCCATTCATTCGGATATTTCATAATGTAAATTATATATGAAAATATTTAGTTTTGTATTAAAAGATATCCTTTGTTGTAATATCTCAAAAATATCATAATTTAATTCTCTTGAATTGCTCTTTTTGAAATAGATTAAATCGGAAAATTTATACTAAACTTAGCACCCTTGCAGTCAACATCTTCATACTTATACTCTTCGTTTGAAACAGATATCTCCCCATTTAGATGATTATTAATTATAGACTCTGTCATATGTAAACCTATCCCTGTCCCGTGTGACTTAGCTTTAGTTGTAAAATATGAGTCAAACACTTTATCTATTATATTATCCTTAATTCCACCACCGTTATCTTTTATCTCTATGAAAGCTCTGTTGTTCTCTTTGTAAATATCTATAAAAATTAGTTTTCTAGTTCCTTGTAGCCGTGAAACTAGTACATCTTTCGCATTTTTTAAAATATTGAGTATGGCTTGAGTTAGTTCATTCTCTAAAGCGGTTATCTCTATCTCTTCTATATTCTCTATTAGTTCTATATTGTGTGTTTTAAATAAATCCTTTAGGAGAGACATTGTCTTGTCTACACTGCTTCTTAGTGTAAAAGTAGACTTATTTTTATTTGGAATAAAAAAGTTTCTAAAATCATCTATTGTATGAGATAGATATTGCGTTTGTTCGTTGATATTCTCAGCATATACTCTTAATTCATCACTCTTAACATTTTCCATGTCGATATCTACTATTATATTATTTGCCCACATGGATATAATTGATATAGGTTGTCTCCACTGGTGTGTAATGTTTCCTATCATCTCACCCATTGATGCCATCTTTGATTGTTGGAAAAGCAAAATATCTTTTTGCTCATTCGCCTCTTGTAACTCTTTTGTGCGCTCTAAAACTTTTTTCTCTAAGGACATATTTAATCGTACTAACTTT
Organism: Candidatus Sulfurimonas marisnigri; assembly: GCF_015265475.1. Taxonomy (NCBI): domain Bacteria; kingdom Pseudomonadati; phylum Campylobacterota; class Epsilonproteobacteria; order Campylobacterales; family Sulfurimonadaceae; genus Sulfurimonas; species Candidatus Sulfurimonas marisnigri. The sequence continues at coordinate 59,091 of NZ_CP054493.1, forward strand.
CTGTTTCTATCAGAAACCTGGTTAAACAAAGTATTTAATGAAAATAGTAGCGCTTCTCTAGCATTATTCCCCTCTGCAATATCCTCTTCAAAAGCTTCTTCTGGAGTTTCTCCGGCTTCAATTTTTTTAATTTGCCTTGCCATATTTTGATCTTTTCCAAGAATATGATAGGCGAGCCAATGAACCAAAAAATCTAATAACTCATCTGATATGCTAGTACTATCCGTCAATAGACTCTCATGCATTCTGGTGATTTCATCCAAAAAATATTCATGATTTTTGATATGACTGTAAATGTGACGTTCATCAACATTCATAGTTTTCATTAACTGCTCTTCTTCTTCAAAATGGTAGAGAGTGTAGTCAAACAAATCTTTAAAGACTTTCTCAATGCTTACTGTATTTAACTTGTCCTCAGAGAGCAAACTTCCATATTCATTAATAATATCTACAAGCTTTTTGTGTTGCTCGTCAACTGTTTCTAAGTCAGTTAAATAGTACTTATCCCAGTGAAATGACTCCATAGCAAAACTCCCTTTTGGTAAATAAAACGATAAACTGCCCGTCACCCTGAACTTGATTCCGGGTCTAATTCGATAATTGTTCGGAAGCTTCAATACTTTATAATAATTATCATCTTATTTTAATATATAATAATACAATAAAATATCTAGTTTTGTTCTAAGTTTTTCTTGGAACTAAATAAAACTATAGATGAGCTGAGAAGAGCACCCAAAAAAACTATGGTGTATCCAGTCGGTAAATCAAAATAGTACGAAACTATAATGGCAACAGTGCTAAAAAACCATCCAAAGTAAAAACTAAAAAGAAGTGGTTTTTTAAGTTCAAGAGACAGAGCAACAAACGCAGGGGCAATTAAAAGGACAAACACGACTAACACGCCGGCTAACTGCACTGACGATGTTACTGTTAGAGCCAACAGGGAAAAAAACAGTAATTCTCTAACGAAACCGTTTGTTTTGGGTAATATTTTCCAAATTGCCAATGCGATTAAGGCATATATGACACCACTTTTTAAAACATCTATAGGAGCAGTAAAGAGAATATCACTGGCAAGTAAAGACTTGAAGTGCTCCATCCCCTCTGCCGAGTGTGAGAGAACCATTAATATTCCACTCGCGCCCAATACATATAATAGACCAATAAAAGCCTCTAGTTTTATCTCTCTTTGAGAAGCGATAGCAATTAAAAAAGCACTCAAAAGTGCAAAGGATAAGGTAAGAATGTAAAAATATTCTTCATGAAAATAGCCCAAACTTATAGCAGAACCAAGTGCTGCAAATTGCGCTATTGCCAAGTCTGTAAATATAATACCTCTTTTTAAAATTCCAATTCCAAACCAGGAGTGCATCATTACCAAGATGATAACAAGTGCAATAGGAGTTAGTAGTATATCTATCATTTTATAGCACATGTCAGATAATCAAACAGGGATGTTAAATCCTCTATAGTCTCTAGTGCCCCAATATCATGAGGCATTAATATCACTTTTGTGCCACTCTTTTCACTTATAAAATCAGCAGTTTTTGTTGTATGATAAACATCATGAAAGATAGCATAAGGTTTTTCTTTTTTTATCAGTTCTATTATCTTTATGGTGTGTCTAGAAGATGGAGGAATTCCAGGTAATGGCTCGATAGTGCCAATATTTACAAGTCCGTACGCTTTATTGAAATATGCTAGATTATCGTGAAACTGCACAACTTTTATACCCTTTTTTTCAGCCATTTTTTGACTCCAAAGTTTTATTTTCTGGTTCCACATCTTGTAAAAGTCGTCATAATTCTTCTCGTAAGCTTCTTTATGTTGTGTGTCTATATCTACTAAAAACTTTTTTATAGTATCTGCCAAGATAAGAGTATTGTTCGGGTCAAGATGAAAGTGCGGATTTCCATCAGGATGGATATCGCCATTTTTTCTGTCAACCTCATTTGGTTTATTTATGAGCTCTACATGGTGAGAAAGATTTAAAAAAGTTGGAGTACCCGGCTGTGTCTTTTGGTTTCCGGCACGATTCAAAAGAGGTGGCAACCAGCCAATCTCTAGCTGCCCTCCATTCATTATAAGAGCATCGGCGTTTCTCACTTTTGTTATAAGAGAAGGGCGAGGTATGATAAAGTGCGGATCCCAGTTTCCTCTTGAAAGAACAACCGTACTTACGTGCTCCCCGCCAACGATTTTTGTCAAAGCACCAATAAATGGATAAGTAACAGCTATGTTTAGGTTGGCAAAGAGTGATAGCGGTAAAACAAGTAGCAATAAAAGTTTATTCATAAAATCTTCTTTTCATTTAAAATAGTAACGATTTATGACACTTTGAGTGCCATAAATTTATTAGAAAGAGTGAGCCGAGTGGGCACCAATAGCTATATTTGCCTGAAGCATTATTGTATTAATGCTTTGTTTGTTTCCATCTTCATTATACATTGCATCATTTTTATTGTACTGAAGTCTAAAGCGACTAAACTCACTAGGATGGTATTCTACCATGGCAGAGTATTTATGAAAGTTGTTTACTTCATTTATATCTGCACCGTCTTCTTTGATATCGTTTTGATAGATTGTATCATATCTGATACCAAATTTCCAATTTCTGTCGTGAGTATAAACTAGCTGGCTGTATAGTCCGCTTTGTCTTTTTTCTATGTTTAAAGTTCCGGTTATGCTTGTAGAATTTACATCGTATTGAACACCATCCATCTCTCTGCTTAACCATTCGCTTTGCCACTTGATAGAGCTGTATGAATCAAAAGAGTGCAGAACTACCAAGTCTGCTCCATAAAGCCTACTCTCTCCGCTAAATACATTAGGAACATCGTCATCGCTGTGGTTTAATAATGAATCACCTTGTGCATAAGATACTCCGGCAAAAACAGTTGTATAGTCAAAATCAAAAGATGTTTTTAAATATCCGACGTATAAAGATGGTGCGGAAGCTCCTTGTATAATTGCTTCACCATCTGCATCTTTGTATGATTCGTTCCCGAACATTTTTTCATTTTCACCTTGAAGCACCTCTAAACCTGCCATAAGATAAAAAGGTGTTGGAGCAGTCCATTGAAGCTGAGCACCGAGCTCATTTATGCCGTGTGTACCTAAAAATGATTCAAAAACTAGCGGCATATCCCCAAAATCCCAATAGTGATGGTGTTGTGCGTTTTGGTATCCGAAATTTGATAGAAGTTTTCCGCCTCTGGCTCTGAGCCCATTACCAAGAGCTGTACTCGTAAAGTAGGCTTCTTCTATATCTACGCCGTATTGGCTAAAATGCAAAACAGCGTCTACACTAAAGAAAGGGTCGGCATTGCTAGAGAGAATCAACTCAACGTAATTTAGGTTGAATCCCTCTTTTGCATTGTAAGTAGAGTCGGTTTTATCCCCGTCTTTGTGTTCGCCTAAAAGTCCATGGGCAATTCCCGGAAGTCCTAAATGCCCGATTTCATCATTATTTACACTGTTGTCTACGTAAGAGAAATCAACCACGGCTGAAATATCTGGAATATACTTTGATTGGTTAAAAGTTCTTTTTTCTTCTGGCAGTAAAACTGCTACATCTGCGTACATAAATGTTGCACAAAGTGCACTCAATAGTAATATTTTTTTCATAATTATCCTAACTAAGATTGTATTTTTGTAAAGTTTTTTATTTTATTTTTGGGTAGTTAAGAAGTGAGAGGAGGTGCGCGGCTTTGGTTATGGTTTGTTCTTACATGTAGAGTTGAAACTAGATTGTTTTGTGAAATCTTTTCAAAGTGGAAAATCTCTGTATATTGAGTTTTACTGATAATATCTGCTGAAACTGAATGGTTATCAACTATGCACACTTCACATGTATAACCATCAGCATGCATAATGTGCTCAATCTCGTGTATTACACTAAATGTTGTTGCAATAACAAAAAGTATTGATAAAATAACTCTAATTTTCATAAGTTTATTATAGTGGGTGGATGTTTAAATGATAATTACATAATTTTTCTAGTTTTATAATACTTTGGTTAAATTTTACTTTCCAGCTACCAGTAGAGCCTCTTCATAGTGGAATGATATACGTAAAATATGCCAACTTACCCGCTTAAGCCATCGAACACCTTCTAGGTAATCTGTGCCCTCTTGTACATCTATCTCTCCTCGTGCTATTTTTGCTACAATCATTCTCCTGTATGGCTTTAGCTGTTTGTAAAGTGCTGACTTACTCATTTGTGCCTGTTTACTCATTTTATGCCACTGCTGCGACATCATAGTTTCTATGATTGATTTAATTGCCAATGTTATGATCTCACGCTCTTTAGTAAAGTGCTTGTTATATCTAAGTGTTTTTGCTCGATTCTCTTCCTCTTCACATCTCTCATGTAGTCTTTGCATATGATCTAGAGTATGTATCATCGCCACCAGCCTTTCCCACTGTACCCCAGACTCACTTTCTAGCGAGATTTTATCAATATAGGTATGTGTTTTATCAAGAGCTTTTTGGAGTTGTACTAAATCAGCTCTTTTACTCTGTGTATCACCCAATATTGCATTTATATGGCTTAAGAGTGCTATTATTTCTGTATAAACAGTGTTTTGGACAGCGGTTAATGCCATGCTTGGTTGTTCAAGTAGCTGAGTGTCTAAAGTATTTGTGTATAGTGATTTTTTTTCTGGAATAAGTTTAGTCATAAGAGAAGCAAAATTGTTGGTAAATGGTAAAATAATCATTAGTCCTAATATATTAAAAGTAGTATGAAAAGCAACAAGTGAGATTTCTGCATTTTCGCTGATTGCAGTTGGAAAAAAGTTCCCAATTACCATTGTAAAAGGTGTAATTAAAAATACAGCACCAACAGCCGTTAAAATATTATAAATGACATGTGAAAACCCGGTACGGCGAGCCTCTATAGATTGTCCAATTGTAGCAAGAGCTGCTGTCACCGTAGTCCCAACATCCATCCCTATTACTAGTGCTGCAGCTTGTTCAAAGTTGATTGTTCCAGCAAAAAGAGCACTTAGCGCTACTGCTACACCGGCGCTTGAAGCTTGAGTTATAATTGTGAAAATTATTCCAATACTAATAAGTTGCAGTCGTCCAATAAATGTGTCCGATGGGAGTTGTTCAGGAGTAATAAGGTTTGTAAAACCACTCATACCTTGCTGCATCGTTGCTATACCAATAAAAATTAGTGAGAAGCCAGCTAGTGCATATCCAAAAGTTGCCAGACGTTTTTTTGCAAAAAGACGTAGCAGTACTCCAATGAAGACAAATAACATCATTATGCTGCTTAGATTTAGTTTAAAACCCAGTAGCACAACAATCCATCCTGTAACTGTTGAACCGATATTTGCACCAAAAATTATACCAAGTGATTCAGAATAAGTAATCAGACCGGCTCCAACAAAGCCAACGGCAGCAGCAGTTGTAGCGCTTGAAGATTGCAGAATTGTAGTTGTAATTGAACCAGTAAGCGCACCGCTAAGAGGAGAGTGTGTAAAACGCATCAGTGCTGAACGCATCGCAGCACCAGCCAAAATTCTCAGACTATCAGTCATAACAACTATACCCAATAGTAAGAGTCCCAACCCTCCTATAGCTTGAAGAACAGATTCATAATTTTCTATCAAGAAGTTTATACTCATAGTTTAAATCTCTTTATACACTTATATTTTGCACCGTCTGAAGAGAGATTGCTATCCATGAGTTGCATAGTAGTCTCAATCGTTCCAATACTCTTCCCTTCATACTTACTAAGCATATCATTGAAAGCTTTTTTATCTTTCATCTCTTTTATTCGCATCAATGTTACATGTAAAATATATGGTTTTATTTGAGGCAGTGAAAAGGAAGAGCAAATGCAAGAGTTAAGTTTCTCAAGTTTAGGGCTTGTAGTTGTGGCATAAAGAATGTTGTTGTGAGAAAAGTATCCTAAAGATGTAAGCTCTAAAGGTTCAATCTCTTCAATAACTTCTGGCAATCTTTTAAGCAGTTCATTTACACCATATGTATTGCCAAAAAAACACACCGTTACATGTAGGTTTTCACTATCCACCCAACGTCCTTTTATAATTTCCGAAAAATCAGATTTAAGTGCGTCATAGTCATTAAGTTGCGCTTTTAGAGCTAAAAATATACGGTTCATAGCATTGAGTATATCATAGTGGAGTTTAAAATTATTTATAAATTGCAAAATAAAATATTAAATAACATAGTTTACTTTAAGCTATAGTGAACTATCATAATGAAATTATATTTAAAGGATATACAATGTTAGATAAGAAACAAGTCAAGAAAATCGTAAAAAAAGAGTTGAAAGCTATGTTAAAAAAAGAGCTAAAACAAGATGTTAAAAAAGATGTTAAGGGGTTCAAGAAAAAAGATAGGTTAGAGAAAGAGTCTAAGAAAAAGAAGTAACATATTTTAATATTTGGTATGGAAATAGAGAGTTGAGTTACAACTCTAGAATGACGATTTCTCGCCATTCTAAGTATACTACTTAGCTAGTTCTTCCAAGGCTTTTTTTATAGCCAACGGAAGAGGTAACTCTACCTTATCACAATCATCTTCAAGGCAACATCCGCACGTGGTTCCTGCGTCAGTCTCTTCCATAATAGCATCTAAGTTATCACCATGTTTTTTAACAGCCTCTTTAATAGCATCATATTCAATTTCATTACATTCGCATACTAACATAATCTTTCTCCTTATATTTGAGTAAAAGTAGAGCCTGGAACTCCACATACTGGACATTTTTCAGGTAGTTCACCCAACTCTATATAACCACATGTAGGGCATAGATAGATATTTACTTCGTCTAAATCTTTTCCATCTCTTACAGCCTGAAGTGCTTTTTGGTAAAGCTCTGCATGTACTTTTTCAGCCTCAAGCGCATAGCCAAACATCTTTTTTGCTTTATGGTTGTCTTTAACTGCTTGTTCATGCATTGGAGGGTACATGTCTTCAAATTCATAAGTCTCTCCGCCAATAGCAGCTTCGAGATTTTCTATGGTTGAACCAACTTTGTCCATCGCTTTTAAGTGACCCTCGGCATGTATCTTCTCGGCCTCCGCTGTTGTACGAAATAGCTTTGCAATATTTGCAAAACCATCTTTTTGTGCTTTTTTAGCAAAAGCACTATATTTTTGATACGCTTGGCTCTCTCCGCAAAATGCGGTATCTAAGTTCTCTTCTGTAGTTGGCATAACACTTCCTTAAAATAATTTATAAAAAAAAAGAATACTCTTTGAGTTATTGTATCTCTGTTGAACTTAAATGAAAATAATTATTTTTTATTTTAATGTGTCATCTTTTTCTTGAGTAAATTAGCTTGCTCTTGCTATAGCTTTTTCAAAAGCATCCAAGTGGCTCAAACTTCCATTTTTTAAGTTTTCGTAAGTATTTACAACATCAGACGGCATTCCCTCTGCTGCTTTGTCAAGGTCTTCAATATCTGTAACCTCAATAAGACGACCAACTTTTAGTGCTTCAAGTAAAGAGACTTGGCCAAGCTCAATACACTGATTATACAACTCTTGCATACTGTGAAGTTCAAACTGCCCAACATAATTCTCATCAAGTGATAGGTTTACACTAGATGTGTCAATTCCATAACGCTCACAAAGTACCTGTGCAGATAAGATATGCTCTTGTTCTGAAATCTGGATGTTTGCAAAAGTAGTCTCCTGCGTATATATTTTACCTAAAGTCATATAAACATCTCTCGCCACTTTTTCTTCTTGAAAAATAAAGAAAAGTGTATCTTTTTGCTCATCAGTCAACTCAATAGTAGTACCACCACCCCGTTTTCTACCACCTGCCGCAAATGCAGAAGACGCAACAACTACGACACCTACACCTAAACTTCTCATAAATTTTCTACGTGTGAAATCTGTAATTTTAGTTTTCATAATACATCCCTTTTATTTACTGTCATAGTAAGTATAATATAAGAGAGTTAGTTAAGTATAAGCAAGGCGTGAAAGATAATTAATATTGTTTAATTTTATTTTATTTTAATATTTATTACCTTATACTTCCTGACGTAGAATTTAAGTGTTGGTATTTTATTGTTTACCTTTACCTTTACCTTTACCTTTACCTTTACCTTTACTTTCTACTAAATTTCTAGTGAGGAGTTAGCTATGCTAATTACAAAATATGACCCGTTCCAAGATTTGAAAGAGATTAATAAAAGATTTTACAATCTTAGCAGTGCGTTTCCAAAGTTGGATTTAGATTTTGAGTCGTCAATTTCAGGTTTTGTCCCTGTAGTGAATACACGTGAGGGTGAGTTTGCATACCATGTTGACGTGGATCTTCCCGGTGTAGAAAAAGATGACATAAAAGTGGATGTTGAAGATAATGTATTAAAAATTTCCGGAGAGAGAAATTTTAAAAAAGAGGTAAAAGAGGAAGATTATTACAAGGTAGAGACATCATTTGGGAAGTTTCAAAGAAATTTCACTTTGCCAAACAATGTAGATGCTGAAAATATCAGTGCATCATCAAAAGACGGGGTTCTTGAGGTGATTGTTCCTAAAGTTGATGTCAAAAAAAGTAAAAAAGATATTAAGAAAATAAAAGTAAAATAGGTTTTCATAATGAACTCTATTAATGATACTTTAAAAATTATAGGTTCTATACTTATTGTTGTGCTGTTGTGGCAGGGGTACATGATATATGAGCTCAAAAACACTATTGATGGCTCCAGCCACAGCAAAAGTTCAGTCGCAGTAGAGTTGTTGCAAAGTCCAGGTATTGTCAGGCTCGATCCTTTTAGGGAATTTCAAACAATGCAACAGGAGTTTGACAGGGCTTTTGGTAGATTCAACTCTTTTTTTGCTAACGATAACTCTTTTAAATTGGCTTTTGAGAACTTCTCATATAAGCCCTTGCTTGACATGTTCTCAAGCGGTGAAGAGTATGTTATTAAAACTGATATTCCAGGCGTTAAGAAAAGCAATATAGATATAAAAGTGGAAAATAACTTATTGACAATAAAAGCAGAGGTGAGTGAGTCTAAAGATAGCAACTCTACAAGTTTCATAAGTAAAGAGCGGTATGTGAAAAAGTTTGCGAGAACTATCTCTCTTGCAGATGATGCCGATGTTTCAAAGATGAAAAGTGACTACATTGATGGTGTGCTAACTGTTACAATTCCAAAAAAGTAGGGCACTATTTAAATTAGACCCTGAATCGAGTTCAGGGTGACAAAAGGCTTAAGCAGGGTGACGAATAGACCGACATCACTGCAAACATAAGCCACCGTCATTCCAAACTTGATTTGGAATCTAATGCATTATAATATATGGCTCTGCCGTAAAACTATCTAAGACCTAGTCTCCAAATCTGTAACCACTTTATGCATTTTGTAGAGTGAGTCAGGGTTTAGGGATATTGAGTCGATAGAGTTTTCTACTAAAAACTCTGTAATCTCCGGGTAGTCTGATGGCGCTTGACCACAGATGCCAATGTACTTACCCTCTTTTTTGCAAGCATCAATAGCCATCTTTAGCATTCTCTTGACAGCCTCATTCCTCTCATCAAATATATGGTCTATCTTTGAACTCTCACGGTCAATCCCGAGCGTTAGCTGCGTTAAGTCGTTTGAGCCAATGGAGTAGCCGTTAAATATTTTTAAAAACTCATCTGCCAAGATAACATTAGCCGGTATTTCGCACATTGCATATATCTCAAGTCCATTTACCCCTTGAATAAGCCCTTTTGAGTTCATGATATCTATAACTTTTTTACCCTCATCCGGTGTGCGAACAAAAGGAATCATAATTTTAATATTTTTAAGACCCATATCGTCACGTACCCGTTTTAATGCTTCACACTCCCACTCAAAAGCCTCTTTATAGCTTTTATCATAGTATCTGCTAGCCCCACGAAACCCTATCATAGGGTTCTCTTCAACTGCCTCATAAGCAAGACCTCCAAGCATGTTGCGGTACTCATTACTCTTAAAATCGCTGCATCTTATAATTACCGGTTTCGGGTAAAAAGCGGCCGCAATTGTGCCGACACCTTCGCTTAATTTTTGCAAGAAGAACTCCTTTGAATCTCTAAATGGAGTCATAAAAGTGCGGATTTTGGCATCATCCTTAACCGGTTTTCCTTTGTGCATATCTACAAGCACCATTGGATGGGCGTTTATGGAATTAGTCATAATAAACTCCATGCGGGCAAGTCCGACACCATCATTAGGCATTTTGGCAAGGTTAAAAGCTTCTGCGGGATTGCCAACATTCATATAAAGTTTAGTTTTAGTGGGGGTAAGATTGCTGATATCAATTTTATTTACCGAGTATGGGAGTTCACCCTCATATATGTAACCCTCATCTCCCTGAGAACAGCTAACAGTAACGCTAACACCACTCTCTAACACATCTGTTGCGTTAGTACATCCAACAACGGCAGGTACTCCAATTTCACGAGCAACTATTGCAGCATGACATGTACGGCTTCCGCGGTTGGTTACAACTGCTGATGCTTTTTTCATGATAGGTTCCCAATCAGGGTTTGTAGTGTCGGCAACTAAAACTTCACCCTCATTAAAATAGGCAAATTCAGATGTATCATTTATGATTCTTATTTTCCCTCTGCCGATTTTATCGCCAACAGCACGTCCGGATGCAAGTATCTTGGCATCTTCCGTCAGAGCAAGAGAATATTTCTCAATGCTTATGTCATTTTTTTGTTTGCTTTTTACGGTTTCAGGTCTTGCTTGAACAATATATAGTTTGCTATCGTTTGCATCTTTCGCCCACTCGATATCCATAGGACAATTGTAGTGATCTTCGATAATTATCGCCTGTTTGGCCAAGCTAATAACTTCACTATCATTAATTGAAAAACTGTTTTGCTCCTCTTTGCTTGTTTGGACGTTGTACGTTCTATCTCCATTATCAGCATAAAGCATCTTCTCTTTTTTGCTCCCAAGAGAGTGTTTTAAGATAGTCTCTATGCCATTTTTCAGAGTAGGTTTAAAGATGAAAAATTCATCTGCATTTACCCGTCCGCTGACTACATTTTCACCAAGTCCCCATATAGAGTTAATGAGCACTAAACTATCGCTGCCACTCTCTGTGTCAATTGTAAACATAATACCACTTGATGATTTATCACTACGAACCATCTTTTGCACACCTACTGAGAGGGCAACTTTAAGGTGGTTAAAACCACGACTTGTCCTGTAGCTTATAGCACGGTCTGTAAACAAAGATGCAAAGCACCTTTTAACACTCTCAAGTAACATATCAGTTGTGTTAACATTTAAAAAGGTCTCTTGCTGTCCTGCAAAACTTGCATCTGGCAAATCTTCTGCAGTGCCTGATGAACGTACAGCAACATCAATACTGTCTAGACCATACTCTTGGGAGAGAGTTTTATATGCCTCTTGAAGTTCATCAATTAATTGTTTTGGAAGATGTGAATCAAGAATTAGTCTGCGAACAGCCAGACCTCTTTTTTGAAGGTTCTCAGTGTCAGAGATATCAAGGTCGCTCAATATCTCTGTAATTGAGTTTTTTATATTGTTTTCTTCTAATAGTAACCAGTAGGCCTCACTTGTTGTAGCAAAACCATTAGGAATGTTTATTCCCTTAACAGTTAGATTCTTATACATTTCCCCAAGTGATGCATTTTTGCCGCCAACCGTTGGAATATCATCTATTGTAAGTTCTTTAAAGAAGCGAATATATTGCATAATATAACCTTTAAAAATATTTAATACTATTTTATCATAATCAATGGTTACTATAAAGGCTAAAACAAAAATATAATAAAAAAAGTTAAGCACAGCTTGTCATAAAACTTATGACTTTTGGCTACAATTTTACATGTCTAAAAAAAATAAAAAAAATAGTAAAATAAATCAGAAAATCAGAAAATACTTTGATGATGACCCTTTTGATGTTGGAATCGAGAGGGTAAGTTCTGAGACCTTAAGTGAGCTTTTTCACACTCTTGGCATCTATGATATTGAGCATAATAGAGATTTATTAATAAAAACAGCTAGAATGATATGGAGTGAAGCAGATGTTGAGTTCCGCGCTGATGTTTTAAACTTTTTTGCCTCAAATGGTACTGTCTACAGATCAAATGCTCCTAAAGAACCAAATCTCGATAGAGAAGAGAAAATAGATTTAATCCTGCAAGAGCTGAATGTATCTAATGATGAGGCAGCTCTGCTTCATGAGCTATATGCTGAAGTTAGAAGTAAGAAGATTACTACAAGCAAGGTGGAGTCAAAACTTCGTCACATTCGATTTAGCATCAAAAAGGAGAGACTTCAAAAAGCTCTTGATGGCGTTTTTGATATAGATGACTCTTTGGAGTTTAATGCCTCTTTGCACTATGTTCTTTATGCTCAAAGTTTTCATAAAATACTTACGTTAAACACTAAGCAATATGATTACGAGTATCTTCAAGATACAGATGAGTCGGTGCTCATTAGTGAGATTAGCGAAGAGAAAGAGAGAGTTGTATCCCTTAAGCAAGATGAGATAAACAACTTTATAAAAAATTTACCAGACCCTCATAAGCATTTAACGCAAAAAGAGATAGCAAGTGCCCTGCGTGCTTCACCTCCAAAAACGAAGCTATCTTACCCTATGATTAAAAACAGTGTACTTGAAGATATAATGAAAAAATCACTTGGAGTTGTTGAAATAGAAGTTCATGATGAAGAGCTTTTAGTCGGGCTAAAACAGATTTTTAAACTTCCACATTCAGATAAAGAACATGAGTATAATTTAGAGTTACATGTAGCCCTGAATTCACTTTTAGAAGATATTTGGAAATCTGAAGAGCTGGACTTTAGTGAGGTTATTCAAGAATCAAAAAATGAATATGAAAATCAGTTTTTAAATGACTTAGAGAGCATAGTAGATGAGTGCAGAAAATATGCGACACTTCTGCACCTTAGTGAGCTGGAACTGCATTCAAGAGTTTATAGCCTTTTGCTTGACTTACTTCCACAATCTTTAAATATAACACCAAAAGTAATACGAAAAACAGTAAGAAGGTTTGTCCACAGCACTCATGACCAGATAATTAAAAAACAGAGACATGCTCTGCTTGCAAGAACGATTAGAGATTTTAAAAACCTCTTTCCTCAGGCTAGAAGTATGAGAAGAAAGCTCACACTTCACATAGGACCTACAAATAGCGGTAAAACTTACGAGGCGATGAAGAAGCTGGAGTATGCTGATACAGGCTACTATCTTGCTCCTCTTAGGCTTCTTGCACTTGAAGGGTATGAGTCTCTCAAAGAGCGAGGCATATCAGCATCTCTTATAACAGGTGAAGAGCAGATTTTAGATGTAGATGCAACACATATAAGCTCAACCATAGAGATGATAAATTTTGATGTTGATGTCGATGTTTGTGTGATTGATGAGGTTCAAATGCTAGATGACCGTGACCGTGGATGGGCATGGGCAAATGCAATTATCGGAGCACCTGCCAAAGAGGTGATAATGACAGGCTCTGTAAATTCAAAAGATGCGATTATTGCACTTGCGGAGTACCTTGGAGAAGAGCTTGAGATAGTTGAATTTGAGAGAAAAAATCCCCTTACACTTCTAGAGACTCCAACAAATGTAAAAGATGTTGAAGAGGGGACAGCAATTATTGCCTTTAGTAGAAAAGATGTTTTAAGACTAAAGCAAAGTTTCGTGGCTTATTTTAGAGTAAGTGTTGTGTATGGAAACCTCTCTCCTGAAGTGAGACGTGAAGAGGCTAGAAGATTTAGGGCAGGGGAGACAGAGATACTAATAGCTACAGACGCGATTGCCATGGGGATGAATCTACCTATAAGAACTATACTTTTTTCTAAGGCTGAAAAGTTTGATGGAGTGACTCAAAGAAATCTATTGCCATCAGAAGTTCATCAAATTTCAGGTCGTGCGGGAAGGTTCGGATTGCATGAAGAAGGGTATGTTGGAGCTTTAACTTCAGACGTCTTGGGTATAGTTAAAAAGAACTTTGTTAAAGAGGCAAAAACTATCACTATACCTTTTAAAGTTATGGCAAATCTAGAACACATAAAGCTTGTAGGAAGCATTTTAGAAGAAAATTCATTAAGTGAAATATTGCAGTTCTTTGCTAAAAACATGGAGTTTAACGGTCCATTTATAGCAGGTAATTTAGATGATATGTTAGAAGCTGCTTTAATAGTTGATACTTACGATTTAGATATAGCTACGAAATACCATCTTGCATGTGCTCCTCTTACTTTAAAGTCTCCATATATTGTAGGAGCTTTTGAGAGATACTTAACAGCACTGGAAAAGAATATGCCTGTTTCATATGTAGAACCACACCTTGCTGGAAGTTTTGCTCAAACATCAGATGAACTTTTACGTGCAGAGGACATGGTAAAAGAGATTTCACTCTATCTTTGGCTTAGCTATAGATTTCAAGATTATTTCTTGGATGCACATAAAGCTCGTATATCTAGAGGTGTTATAAATAGGTACATAGAAGAATCCCTGCAACAAAGTCATTTAGCTTCAAGATGCAGAATGTGTCAGGTGCCTTTGCCTCTTAATACAAAGTACAGTATCTGCCAGTCGTGCTTTAAAAGACACTACACTACAATGGGAACCAGAGGTCGAAAGAGAAGCTAAAGTAAGTTTGAATAATTTATGACTTGGTTACGACCATTATTTTTTGCTCTGTAGAGTGCTTTATCGGCATTATCTAAAATAGTTTTCGCATCAATCCCTTTTGTGCTGCTAGCAACTCCAAAGCTGGCAGTTTTGTGCCCTACGGTTGTGAAATCAAACTTTTCTATAGACGTTCTTAACTTTTCAGCTACTGACATTGCACCATTAGCATCTGTCTCAATACAAATTATAATAAACTCTTCTCCACCCCATCTTCCAACATAATCTGTAGCTCTTGCATTGTTCTTTAAAATTAATGCAAACTCTTCTAAAACAGTGTCCCCTACCAAGTGTCCATGAGTGTCATTAATGGATTTAAAGTGATCTATATCAATGATAATTATAGAAAAGACACTATTATTTATATATCTGTTAATTCTTTGTATTTCAATGTCGATAATTTCATCAATTTTAACTCTATTGTAAAGTTTAGTTAGTGAGTCAAGAACGTATAAGCTCTTCAATTCCTCCTTTGTGGCAACCAACTCTTCATGCTCTTGATGAAGTTTATTTATAAATAGGTTGATAGATTTTGTGACATCTCCTAGTTCATCATAGGATACAATGCAGAGTCTTTTATTAAAATCTGCATCACCAGATGCTATTTGTCTTGTCTCTTCTACAATTTGGTTTATCCTAAACTTGAAATCTTGAGAGATGTAAACTGTAACAATAATGGAAACTGAAAGCCAAAGTATAAATATATAACTTCCGTTTGATATGACAGAATTAGAATTTTCATATATTGAATTCATATTTTGTTCAATTTTATCTTTGAGCTTTAATTTTAAATTATTAAATAGCTCATAAATGTTATTATATTTTTTTACAAGTAACGCAGTATCACTGTTGATATTCTCATAGTTATAGTTACTGTTTATTAATTTGGTGGATACTTTTTTAGCAGTTATATAATAGTCCTGAAATGAATTCAAAACCCTTTTAATATCATCCCCATAATCAGTAGCAAAATGTTTTTCTAGATTGGTTTTAATTTCATTTGCGTAAATATCTGAATTAGCAATCCAATCTAACTCTTTTGCAACTACGGCACTGTTTAGCTCATTGAGTATTTGTTCTAAAAGTGATATATTATTAAAAGTACACTCATGCAGATGTATTAGTTCAGCATTGATCTCTTGCATATCAGAGTTCATTTTGAGTGTGTTTGAGAGAATAAAAAAATAAAAAGGTAAGATAGATATAATCCCTATTAAAGGGACTAGAAGATTTTTTTTCAATAGCGATAATGAATTATAATATACAATTAGTTTTTTCATAATTTAGCTAATCTGCCTCATATATTACTTTCCAGTTCTCTTTTAAATCTTTTTTTTCAATAAATGCTATAGTATTTAAATTATTAAGTTTTTTCACAATTTCATCGTTATTAAATTTTCGAGAGATTGCTTTTTTACCTTTAAAAACCAATCTAGTCCAGTAACTATTATATTGAGACATTGACTTGTTTAAGATTTTATTTACAAATTTTTCACATAATTTTTCATTTTTGCATAGTAAAGGTTCAATGGTTATATTATTTATCTTATTGATTTTAGCTAAGTATATAGACTTTATTGACTCTTTGGATAAACTATTTATATTGGAGTCTTTATTGGTAACTATAACAATGTTTGCATGAAGAAGATAAGTAGTTATAAATAAAAGTAAAATGTATCTCATAATCATCCTTGCCTATATAATGTAATTAAAAGAAACTATTGTACCATAATTAATAAAAAATCACATTATATACCTATGTTATTTTGCAATTTGTGATTACTGAGTGTATAAAATATACTCAATTGCTTCTAAAAGTTCTTCATTTGTGGTTTTATTTGCACAAGCGTAGCCAAGTGATGCTCCAGCTCCTACACCCTCTTTTGCTTCACCATCATCATATTTTTTTAGTATTGGTATGGCAGCTTTTTCAAATGAAAAGCTTGTATAAACGGCGTGAGGCTTATAACTTAGAAGAGAGAGGATATGAGCTATGTCTGAGTGCTCGTCATTTGCCACCCAAGAGGTAGTTGCTAGAGTGATATTGTCACTTTTTACCCGCATTAAAACATCTTCTCTAAGGGCATCTGCTACAAGCAGACAGGCTGCCATTTGAGTTCCTCCTGCTAGAACTATATGGAATCTTCTTGAAGCTTCAAGCAAAAAACCGGCACAAAAGATAAGCATATTATCACTTACATGTGAGAGTTTCTCAAATTTGTCCATATCTTCATTTATAAGTGAGAGGGCTTTTTGGATAGTTTCATCTTTGATGGAGTTTGGTACATTTAAAAAACTAGAAGAGAAGTCATTCTTGCATTCATATCCCAAAGCCAAGGCAGTTGCAGTGGCTGTGGTAGTTCCGCTTGGAGTACTCTCTGCAAGTATTAGGTAGCTACCCTTTAGTTCATAACTTTTTCCAGCTTTCATACCTTTGTGAAAAATATCTCTTGCATCTATATTTGCACCAGTGACGATGGAGTCTGATGGTGAAATGCCAAAACTTTGACATGTAGTATTTTGAGGAGATATATTAAGACCTAGATTTAAAATCTCTATGGAGCTAAAAGGTGTCAGGTTATGAACCGCTCTTGTAATAATAGCCGGAGTTGGAACACCTGTCGGAGTCTCCGCAAGCTCCCCTAAAGAGAAAACTTTTTGGCTTGTTATAAACTCTGCATCTAGTGTCGGCGTAAGAGGAATCATACCGGGGATTCCAGCCTGAGTTATCCCCTCTATCTCACATGTCCTTGTAACTGAGGCAGCTAAAAGAAAGTCTGCTTTGCCAACTGGCAGAGAATCCTCTTCATTTGTAAAAATATTATATGTTTTCAATTATCAAATCTCCGTAATCTATTTTAATGCTAAATGCTTCTTCTAGTGTTATGTTTTTTATTATACTCAGAAGAACTCGTATAACGCCTGCGTGAGTTACAACCAATATATGCTCTTTGTTTAGAGTTGGAAGATACTCTAAAAAAAACTTTCTCACCCTTTTGATATACTCTTCGTATGGCTCCCCGTCAAGGGCGTCAATCCACTGCAAAAAATCTATATACTTTATCTCTTTTTGGGCAATAATATCATCAAACTTCATCCCCTCATGTTTTCCCCAAAACTTCTCTCTTAGTTTGTCGGTGTATATAATATTTTCTTTATGCACAGAGTATTTGATACTCTCTTTGGCACGGAACAGGTCTGAACAAAACATAGCATCAAAGTTTATAGAGTCTAAGCTTTTTGCTAACTCTTTTGCCTGCTTATGACCTCTTACAGATAAACCTATGTTGTTATGTCCGTTATAGCAACTATGATATGCCTCATCCACCTCTGCATGTCGAACTAAGGTTATTTGCATTAAGACAATATTCCAAAGAGTACAATGTTAAGCAGAACCAACTCTGTCACTTCGATTGTAAAACCATATGTGTCGCCTGTAAAACCACCGTATCTCTTTATGAAAAATCTTTTTATAACAAACAAAACTAACAATGAGCCGAGAAGAAGTATAAAGCCCTTCCACATAAGGACTAAAACTAAAGAGTAAAACAGTGCTATAAACATTTGTGTTTTACTAAGTTCCTCTTTTGCCAATGTGCTCATACCGCTTGGAGTTACATAAGGGTAGTTGTAAATTGCTAAAACAGCATTAAGTCTTGAGAGCATTAAAATTGCCGGTAAAAGATAGAGCAGCTCCTCATAGTCTGTAAGAAACAAAGAGAGAGATGAGGCTTTTAGTATAAGAAAAGTTACTGTTAAAATCATCCCCATACCGCCTACATGTGGCTCTTTCATAACTTCTAAAGCCTTGCTTTTGTCTACATAAAGCCCATCTATCGTATCACTAAAACCATCAAGATGAAGAGCTCCCGTGAGAACTACCCATAGAGCAAAAATGAGAATTCCCAAGTGGGTTGATGATATGTATGGAGACAAAAGTAAATAAGCCGCCCACAAGATTGAACCTAGTAAAACCCCAATAAGAGGGTAAAACATAGCCGCATGACCGTTTATACCTTTGTGGAAATTGTGAACTTTGAAAAAAGGGAGAGTAGTTAACATTGAGAGTGCGAGTGCGAAACCTCTGAAAATATTTTTCATTTAATCCTCGTTGATATGCCGGCGATGGTGTGGTAGACTTCATCACAATCAGAAGCTATCAGTTGAGATAGTTTCCCGCTGATGTCTACAAACTCACGTGCTAGTTTATTGTCAGGTATTATGCCACAACCAACATCATTTAAAACAAAAACTATCGTTTTATCAAGCTTTAAAACAGACTCTAACTCTCTAACCATATCTTCAAAACTTCTTTTATGATGTAGCATATTATTAATCCACATGCTGACACACTCAACTAAAACAGAACTCTTACATGTAGAGACAATTTTTAGTATTTCTAGCGGCTCTTCAATGGTCTCAAACTCATCTGCTCTACTTAGTTTATGAGCTTCTACCCTTGTTCGCATCTCTTCATCTATAAACTCAGTTGTTGCCAAATAGACGGGCTTAGGAAAATGGCTGTTTTGCAATATGTATTTTTGCGCATTAAGTGATTTTCCGCTTTTTATACCACCTATAAAAAGAGTTTTTTTCACTCTAGCACTCCTCGGATACAAGTTGATTCCGTCCGGCCTTTTTTGCAATGTAGAGAAGTTCATCAACACGTTTTAAAATTGCGCTCTCATCCATTTTGCAATCTGGTGTTACATTTAAAAGTCCCAAAGATATGGTGAGAACATCGTCGGTTAGGCTCGAAGTGTGCTCTATATTAAGGTTTTTTACCGACATCAGTATCTCTGAAGAAAATATTTTTGCCTCATCAAAGCTTTGCTCATCGGAATAGATGACAATAAACTCCTCTCCCCCGATTCTAAAAAGGTAGTCACTTGGGCGTTGCAGTTTAAGAGAGACCTGAGCAACCACTTTTTGCAATGCTTCATCCCCTTTTATATGTCCGTAGGTGTCATTATATTTTTTAAAATAGTCTATATCAAACATTGCCACACAAAACATTTTGCCGTTACGTCTTGCACGTCTGAGCTCTTTGTGGAACATCTGGTTAAAGAAACGGCGATTATAAGCTTGTGTCAGTTCATCTTTTATAGAGATCTCTTCGATGAGTTTTTGACTGGTTATATTTTCTATAATTGAGGTAAAGCCGGTTATTTTTTCATTCTCGATTATCGGGGTAATATTGTTTCTTATCCAATACTCATCTCCGTTTTTGCGTATATTTTTTAAAATGCCCGTCCAATTTTTGCCATGCAAAATAGTACGCCACATATTTTGATGAAATGATACAGGAGTCTCTTCACTCTTTAAAATACGGTGGTTTTTTCCAATAAGCTCATCTCTGCTGTAGCCTGTTAGCTTTGCAAAGGCTGTGCTGACTTCAATGATATTTCCGTCAATATCGGTTCTAGACATGCATACAAACTTGTCTATAATATCTATTTTATTCACTAAATTGTTTTTAAACTTCTCCAGCTTTTCATGAAGCCTTAGCGGATATCGCGATAGTATTATGGCAATTGGAAAAGATATGCCGAAAACTATTATACTCATAACTAAAATATAATCTATTATATCTTTTGTGTGCTCAATAAGCTTTTGAGTTTTCTCTTCTAGTACGATTTTTAACCCTTCACCATTCTCAATTATGTCAGATATTTCAATATAAGACTCTTTTGTCTGAAAAAACAAATTTAAAAAAAAGTTATTCTTGTATTCTTTTATTGAACAACTGATGCCTTTATCGTTATAAAGGTATCTTGTCCATTTTCTTTTGCTTTCATCGCATCCATTATGGTTGTTGTACAGGGTATAAGAGTCTTTGTCAATTATAGCCATATTGAAAAGTTCTGACGCAGTAGCTTCTTCTAAAATCTTTTTCATGAAAATATTAATGATTAAAATACCTTTGAACTCATTGTTGACATAGTATGCTTTAGCTACTCGCAGTGTTGGAACAATTGGCTGCACAATTTTGCCATGTTCAATATTTAGGTCTACATTTGAAAACCAAACTCTATCTTTTTCAATATTTTTTGTCTCTTTAAAGTAATAGCGCTCTGCTTTATTTTGAAGATTTTTTTTATCTATTTCATAAGGCACACTACCAGATGAGTCTCTCTCAATTCTGATTGACTCATATCCATTATTGTCAATAAATCTAAACTGCATTATTATTGGGTTTGAGTGGGTAATAGCCATCATAATACTGGTAATATGCTCTTTTGTCTGGTTTATATCTTGTAAATCATTACGTATAAAAGCTTCAAACTCTGAAGTTTGTTCCACCGCAGTAAGATAGTTTTTAAAGTTATTAGTCTGTGAGCGTATAAACTCTTTCTTATAAAAAAGAGTATTTTTTGCAGAAGTTTCAAACTCTTTATGAATTGCGTTTAGTTGGTAATAACCACTTACAAATATAGAGACAGCTGAGATAATAAAACCAACAAAAACAAATAGTAAGATAAGAATAAAACGGTAGTGGTATTTACTTGTTTTAGGAATAAGTTTTGATATCAAAATTGCTCCTTATTAACTAATATTATTAAAAAATGTTTCTTTATATAATATCATAATATTATTTATATAACTCTTTTTGAATAAAATCCAAATCTACATGTAGCTCTATATGCTCTGAAAACTCCTTAATGGCTCGTTCTTTGTACTCTATAAAGTTGTAGCCCTTGTAGTTTTGATTTATATTAAAAAATAGTTTATGGCGAAACTCATCACTATCAAAAAGCCCGTGCACAAAAGTTCCATAGAGGCTCTTTCTCTTTTTTGCTCTTTTTTTTGCAACCCCGTTGTGTATCTCGTACCCGTCAACCATACACCCAAAAAGATGGTAGCAACCCTTTTTAACTATTTTCTCTTTGGCAAATATTACTTCACCTTTTATACGTCCAAAACCTGAGACCTCTTGTTGCTCTGACTCTATCGCGAGCGGATCTAAAATCTTTTCAAACATCATTTCGTAACCGCCGCAAATGGCAACCACTTTTTGTTCTTTTGAGCTTAGAAGTGTAGAAAACCCTCGCTCTCTTAGCCACTCTAAATCATCCACAACTCTTTTGCTCCCAGGGAGAACCACAACGTCACATGTAAGTATATCGCCAGGCTTTGAGATAAAAACTAACTCCACCTCTTTGTCTGATACTAGAGGCTCAAAATCTGTAAAATTGCTGATGTGTGGAAGTTTTATAACACCAACTTTTATAATCGCTTTTGTAGTATCTTGAACATAGTTCATAATAGATTCACTGTCTTCAAAACCGAGGTTAAAAGGCTTAAACGGGACAACACCTAAAACTTTGATACCAAACTTTTTTTCTATGATAATTCTGCCCTCATCAAAAAGAGACATATCTCCTTGAAACTTGTTTACGATTACACCTATAACATTCTTTCTTAATTTTTTAGGCAGTAGTTTATAGACGCCATAGATGGAAGCAAAAACTCCGCCTTTTTGAATGTCAGCCACTATAATTATTTTTGTGTTAAATGTGTTTGCAATATAGATGTTAGATAAATCTTTATCCATTAAGTTTAGCTCAACAGGACTTCCAGCTCCCTCTGCTACTATACACTCATACTCATCTTGGAGTTTTAAAAATGCTTTTTTCACATGTGGCTTTAATATGTTGATGTCCCTATAATACTCAAGCACATCTTTGTTTGCGACACTTTTACCGTTAACTATTACATGTGCTCTAGATTTTCCGCCTGACTTTAGCAAAATAGGGTTCATGTTCGTAGTTGTCTTAAGTCCAATAGCCTCCGCCGCAAAAAACTGAGGAATTGCTATCTCTCCGCCATCATCAGTAACCTGAGAGTTATTTGAAACATTTTGAGCCTTAAACGGTGCAACTTTTATGCCTCTATGATTAAGTAGGTAAGTTATAGCAAAGCTAAGTGTAGACTTCCCAGCGTTAGAGCTTGTGCCAAATATACTAAGTGAGTTTAATTTAGTATTTTGTTTAATCAATTTCTACATCATCCCAAAATTCATCATAGTCTAGATTTGTCATTGCATTATCATCTTCTATACTTTTTTCTAGTAACTTTTTTTGTGCATTTATAAAGTACTCTTCAAGTGCTTCGTTCATAATGGTGCTAGTGTCTTTGTTTAGAATACTGCTAAAGTTTTCGAGATTCTCAATGTTGTCACTGCTTAGTTTAAAGTTTAGTTTTTCCATTCACACTCTTTCATTGTTTTTTTCCAATCAAGGTCGAAGTTTTTTTCAACATAGCTTTTGTGATGTGGTACTGTGCATTTTGAGCAGTCTTGATGGATTTTGTCGCCGTAGATACCTTGATTCCCATCCTTTGAGTCGATTGAACAGAAACTATATTGAGTTTTATCTTCTTGTTTTTCTATTCCATCATCCTTAAAGCGGAAATTAGGACATGCGCAGAGGTAGCAGTTTAGTTTTGACATATCATGGCACTTTTTATTATCTTCATAGAGCGGACAAAAATCACTCTCATGTTGAACCATATTGTCAAAATCAAAGTACTCTATAATCTGCTCTTTACTAAATCCTTTTGCAACAAGTTTATCTACAATCTTTTTATGTTTGTCAGCGTGAGCGTCAAACCAAGATTTGTAACTCATAAAACCATTCCTTGTTTTTTGCTCTCAAGTCTGTCGTACATCGCTAACATGTTATTGTAATCGTTATGAAGTGTTATATCTATTAGAGCTTCATCCTCTTCCAATATGTGCTGAGCTTTTTGAACTCTCTTTTTTGTGAAAACATTAAAAAGAGCCTCTTTGTAGTCCACGTAATCAAGCCCCTCTTCATCCATTCTAATCAGCTCGGCAACTACATGTCCAAGTTTGTTTGTCCCAAATTCTAAGAGTTCAAGAGCGCTCTCTTTGCTTCCTAGCTGTAGGTACATCTGCGCTTTGAACTCTCCCATTGTGAAGTTGTTTTTAAATATAACACCGATATATTTTTCAATGTTTAGAGTATCTTCAAGCTGTTCAATCTCATCTAAAATATCTTCGGCGTCATACTCAGCAAAATTTAGAACCATATCACGAAGCAGTTTGCCTCTGTTTTTATTGTTATAAACCAAGTCCTCTATCGGGTAGACTTCTGACATGCCGGGAATTATCATCTGACATGAGTAAAAACCAAGGTAGTCATACTCTCTTAGGTAAATCTCTTTGCCGGTTTTATCTAAAATATTTAGTAGAAAGTTGTACTCATCCTCACTTGAATTGCCTTTGTAACTCCAAGGTGTGTACTCAAAACTTTTTTTAGAGCTTAAAAAATTAAACCCCAGTTTGCCGTTTGAATCTAGAAAATGAGACTCAAGGTTGAAGCTGTCGGCTACTAAACTCATGTCAAAGGTTGGAACTTCAAAAGCATCAAGATTATCAAGTCCGCGACCTTGCATAAGCTCTGTCATTGTTCGCTCTAAGCAAACCTCTAAAATCGGGTGGGCTCCAAAGGAGACAAAAAGGGTAGAGTTTTTTGGGTTTATAAGAGAGATTGCAGTAACTGGAAACTCACCGCCGAGTGATGCGTCAAGAACTTCTACAATGTATCCAGCCTCACGAAGTGCTGTAACATCTCTGTGAACTCTCTCGAATGTTTGTACTACTTCTTCCGGAAATGCTGGAAGTGAATACCCATTTTTAATAATCTCTATTTTTGCATAACGCTCATAAATCTCACTAAGGGCTTGTACTTGAGCCTCCAGCGGCGTGTTCCCTGTTGCCAAACCGTTACTCACATAGAGGTTGTTTAAAATATTGAGAGGAATGTAGACCCTCTCTTTGTTAGAGTGTTTTATAAATGGCAGGGTTACTATCTTGTCTGTGTAGTCGCTGTTAAAATCAACTAAATCTTCATCACTTAGTTCGCCATCGGGGTTGTAAATATCATTTAGCTCGTCACTTAGATACTCTCCTCCAAATTCAAATGCCACTTCATCCGGGTAATATTTTCTCTTTGGAAGATAAAAGTCTGTAAAGAAGTTATTTGTCTGCAGTCTCTCGATATACTCACCAAAAGCACTTGCCATGGAAGCATCCGAGAGTATCCCTTTTCCATTTGAGTAGATATGGTTAGGTGCTTCAACCGAAGTTAGATTAACAGAGAAGCAGTACTCAAGCGGATGTTTCTCTTGTGAAAATGTGGTCTCACACCCGACATCTGCTAAGACAGCTCTCATTTTTTTGATTGACTCTTCAAGTGGAGCGTTTTTGGATAATAAGTTCATGGAGTTTCTCTCTTTACTTTTTACTTTTACTAATAATCAAATATATAAAAAACGGACCGCCGATAAGTGCTGTAACTATGCCGATTGGTAGCTCACTTTGAGTCTGTAAACTTCTTGTTATGGTATCGCAAAAAACTAAAAAAAGTCCACCAAAAATAGCCGTTTTTAATATGCGTCTGTTTATTGTGCTTGGGTACATTTTTGAGATAATATGAGGAACTATAAGCCCCACAAAACCAATAGGTCCGCTAATACTAACAAGCGTGCCAATTCCAAAAGAGGAGATTATTAGAAGTATAAGGGTAGTCTTTTTTGTATTGACACCCTTAAGAGAGGCAGACTCGTCTGATATTGCTAAAAGCTGAAGCTCAAAGCGGTACATGTAGATAATTGCTGTGAGTAAAAAGGCGATAACTCCAAGAGTAATAGGATGACTCCAGCCTATAACAGAGAGCGAACCCATGGTATAACGAATAAGCATATCGTTTTGCATAGCGTCACCAAGATAAAAAACAATCATCAGAGCTGAGGTGTAAAAAAGAGAAAGGGCAATACCTAAAAGAAGGAGCGACTCTTGATGAGAACTCTTTAAAAATTGTGAGAGATAGATAAGCAGAAGAAGTGTAAATATAGCCCCTAAAAATCCAAACAAACTAATGGCTGTTATACCAAACAACAAGCTTCCAAGCCCTAGTTTTATGGCAATTCCAGCGCCTAACACCGCACCACTTGAAATACCTAAAGTGTAAGGAGTCATAAGAGCATTACGAAAAATAGTTTGAAACAAAAGTCCGCTGAGAGAGAGGATAACTCCAGCAAAAAATGCAAACAAAACTCTCGGCACTCGTAAGTCAAAAAATATAGTAGAACTTAGATGATTAGGATCAAATATATTCTCTACATGTAGAGATACTGCGCCTATAAAAGGGGAGAGGATTAAGATGCCAAAAAGCAGAAGCCAGAGAATAAACTTAGTCATACTTAACCGCCAAAGACTCAAACTCAACTCCGTATAACTCTTCTAAAGTGGAGTTGTTGAAAAACCCATCTTCATATAGCTTCGCCTCTGCATCTTTTATAAAAAGAACAGGACTCTCTACGTAAGAAGCAAGGTTTAAATCGTGTGTAATAAGTATGACTTGATGGTAATCTTTTAGCCCCTTAATATGTTCGGCAATAACTTTAGAGTTATGCGGGTCAAGGTTTGCGGTCGGCTCATCAAAGATGATAATCTTACTCTGTTGCGCAAGCGCCTGAGCCACTAAGACGAGTTGCTGTTCTCCTGAGCTGAGCGAGCTGACGGTGTGCTCTTTTAGATGCTCTATTTTTAAAAACTCAAAAGTCTCTTTTGTAATATTTTTGTCTTTAGCAGAATACTCAAAAAAGCTTTTTTTATAAGCAAATCGCCCAAGCAGAACAAACTCCTCTACGGTTATAAACATGTCATAAACTTCAAGTTTTGCAGGAATGTAAGAGATGGTTTTAGCTTTGTCTAAAAGTGAGAACTCTTTTATGCTTGTAGACTCTACCTCTACTAAACCATCAAAATCTATGAGATTGCATATTGCTTTTGCAAGAGTGCTTTTGCCAGAGCCATTCGCTCCTAGAATACTCAGATGATTAGTGATTTTTATATTTATGTCATCTAAAATTAGTTTAGAGTCATAGCTACATGTAAGGTTTTTTAACTCAATCATTCATCTCCTTGCAAAGCCTTGATATAGTCAAAGCAACCCTGTGCGAAGGGATATGTGTATAGCTCTCATCAACTATAGATATTCGTTTGTTTTTTGAAGCATTTGTTGGAAGTAAGTGCCAAGCTTGTAGAGCTTTTTGCACATCTACATGTAGATCTGTAGCTTTAGAATAAAGTATTATTATCTGCTCGGGATTAAGTGCAATTAAATTTTCATAATTTAAAACAGGCTGGGAAGTTGTGTCGCTTGTGTATGCGTTTGTATTTCTACATGTAGAAATTATATCGTCAAAAAATATGTCGTGACCAGCGATATAAATTCCCGTTCTTAAGTCTTCATGAAGTCCGTAAACTATCATCACGCTGTGAGGGTTTTTATTTTTAGGTGCATTTTTTATGGCGTCATCTATATCTGCAATTAGTTTTGTATCATAGTTAGATGCAATCTCTTTAGAGAGAATTTTTATAGATTTTTTTATAGACTCTATAGTTTTTAGGTTTAATTTTAGTGTTTTAATTTTAAAGTATTTAAGCTTTTGCATCGTAGCTTCATTATGCTCTTGACCAACAACAAGAGTAGGTGAAAAAGAAAGAATCTTTTCTATATTTGGATTGCTGTAACCACCAATAATCGGAAGTTTTTTTGCCTCCTCCGGGTAGAGAGAGTAGTCACTCGTAGCAACAAGTTTGTCACCTTTTTCAAGAGCATAAACTATCTCAGTTATTGATGGACTAAGAGAGACTATCCTCTCATTAGCACCAAGAGAGAGTACAAAAAGCAGTGTAATAAATATTGTTTTTATACTCACGTTATTCCTTAGAATTTTAGTTTAAACCCTGCGATTGCAGTTGTTGTGAAGTTTACAGGATAGATAGCATCATCTTGTACCCATAAACCATTCTTTTGATTAAACAAGTTGTTTATTTTAGCGAAAACTTCCCAAGTATCTTTGGTATAAGATGCTGATATATTTGTAGAGTTGTAAGCATCTTGTTTTTGAGAAAAGTTGTTGTTAAAATCATCTGCTGAGTAAGCTTGTGAACGGTAAACTTGAGTTATTGCAAGAGTTGTATTTTTGTTTGGCAGAAACTCAAGCGTTGCTTTTATATTGTGGTCTGAAACACCAGGTAAATCGTTGTTAGCGTAGTTATCAGTATTTTCTATCTCTTCATCAATTACAGCTTGAACATAGTTATAGTTTATAACCACATCAAACTTATCTGTTATCAGCCACTTGTTATACAAATCAAGACCATACTTGTGTGATTTATCTATATTTGTATTTCTTGAATTCATAAAAGTTGGATCAGAGTAGTAGTATATTTCATTCTGTAAATCTATATAGTAGGCAGTTGCTTTAAACTTATTTGACTTAGTTATATAATTAAACCCAATATTGAAATTATCTGCCTCAGATGGTTTTACATAGCCGGTAAATGCACCAGTTGAGTAACTAAAAAGTCTATCTAAATCGGCAGATTGATAAGTGTGAGCATAGTTTACAAACAGAGATATATCATTAGTGATAGTTTTGTTGTATCCGAGTTCAGCACCCCAAAGTGTATCGCTCTGATTATCTCCGCCTCTGCTTTTAAATGCTATAGCCTCATACCTAAGACCAGCTTTAATGGAGTCGCTACCAAGTTTGTACTCTCCTATAATATACCCTGCATTGCTATCTTTTGTAACTTCATTACTTGAAGTAGTCCTTTTGCTGTTGCAGTAGTCATAACCTGCCTTTAACCTTAGGTTTTGAGTATCATAGGTTATATTTGTCTTAGCCGATTGGTAGTCATAGTCGGCAGCTGATAAAAAGCTCCATGTGACATAATTATATAAAGACTCTTTTTTCTCAGTGTAAGTATCTATATTAATAGAAGTTTCATCATTCACGTAGTAGCTAAGACCTAAGTCAATAGAGTGAGTGTTATACTCTTGGATAGTTGTTGAGCCTCCCTCTTGTTTAGGGTTATCCTCATATTGAGCTTTAGAGAGATAACCAGAGTAAACAACATCAGTATTAGTAGCAGAGAAGCCAAGTCTTAGTTCTAACTGCTCAGTTGCTAAGTAGCTTAGATTAAATGTACCAGTTGAGAGTTTATTTTCATCTTTTGGGCTACTGTTATCTATGTCTCTAATAACATCGCTTTTTTGAAGTTCTGCACTAAGTGCGAGTGATAACTTCTCATCGTTGTGCCCAAGATAGATAGAAGCATCTACTAAGCCATTGGTTCCAGCATAAAGTGAAATCTCTTTGTCGCTATTTTTTTTCGTAGTGATATTGATAACACCAGCATTTGCACCGTCTCCTTCAACGACTATGCCAGAAGATTTTATAATCTCAATTTTCTCAATTGAAGATGGAGATATAGAGCCTAAAAGTTGTGGAACCATATCTACATTATTCATTCTTCTGCCATTTATTGTTATTACAATATTTTGGTATCCATTGCCAATGCCATAACCACGCATATCTATTTTTTGCATAAATTGATTTCCGTAGCCAGGAGTTGCAATAACAGATGTTTGTTGATTTAAAAACTCATAAACATTTTGTACATTCGCTTTTTCAATATCCTCTGCTGTATAGACCTCGACCGCCTCAGTTGCTCTCAACTCATCTGTTTTGATTGCAGTTGATGTAATAGTAAGAGGCTTTAGCTCTATAATGTTTTCTTGTGCTTGAAGCGAACTAACTAACGCAATAACCATTAGTGATAATTTGATTGTTTTATTCATGTAATTTTCCTGTATAAGTCGTAATCTTGTAATAAATTTAGCTCTTAAGAGCTAGACTTTAGTGACCATAGCGGTCCAAGCGAAGTGAAAGGGACTTTGTTCCTTTCACGAACTAATTAACAGGAGGAGAGTTGTTTTTTACTTTAAGTGGTTTTCCATCAAGAGTGCAAACTGACACACTTAAGGCAGAGATTTTTAGTAATGATATATAGGCTTGAATGGCAGCTAGACAGAAGTATTTTCTACCAAACCCTTTAGGAATCATTTTGTTCAAACCTTTTTTATTTTTTCGCAATTATAACTGAAAACTAGGATAAAATCTTTTTATGAAACTATCACATTTAAAACAGATAATTACCTATTTGCAAAAATTCCAAAAAATATCCGCAATCTTCAGAGTAAGCGACAGTGTCATTAAGGTTGCTTTTGACAGGGACGATGAAATCTACTTTGATATGCAGCGCTCAAACTCCAAAATGTTCAGATGCTCTTCTTATGCACGTTCAAAAGTTTACAATGCCCCGTTTGACGTACTTTTGGCAAAGCGATTTAACCGCTCAAATATTCTACATGTAGAGCTTTTAAACGGCGATAAAATAGTGAGGTTTAAAACCTCTGTGGCATCTGCATACAAAGAGGAGATTACCTATTTGCAGTTTGAGTTTACTGGAAAATATACTAATGTTATTATCTTGGATGAAAATGATGTTGTTCTTGAAGCACTTCGACATGTAGATTTGTTTTCATCTTTTCGAGAGGTTAGGGTAGGACAGAAACTTTTAGATGTCCCTGTTGCCCCTTTTATTGCAAAAGAGTATCCACTTGATGATGTAGAGCAGTTTTTATATGATGAGTATGCCCAAGATATTGAGGAGAAACTCTCCTCTCTCAAAAAGCAGAAAGTCTCATTTTTAAATAAAAAACTCAAAAAACTAGAGAAACTATATGCCTCGTTGGATGATGAAGCGAAACTTCAGGCAGAGGTTGAAAATTGCCAGCATTATGGAAATTTGGTTTTGGCAAATATGCATAATATTAATCCATATCAGAGAGTTCTACATGTAGATGATTATGACGGCAAAAGTGTTGAGATAGAGTTGCACAAAGAGTTCTCTTCAGTCTCTCAAATGGCAAACTCACTCTTTACAAGAAGTAAAAAAGCAAAACAGAAAGTTTTACATCTTTACATTGAAAAAGAGTCGCTCAGCTCAAAAATAGAGCATATAAAACTTTTTATTCACACAGTTCAAGAGGCAAAAGATATAGCAAAAATTCAGCTTCTGTTTCCAAAAAATGTACAAGCCAAAAAAGTAAAAGTAAACGAAAGTATTGAAGTTTTCTGGATAGAGGGGTATAAAGTCCAGCTTGGAAAAAATGAAAAAGGAAATGTAGAACTGCTACAAAATGCAAGAGCAAAAGATATTTGGATTCATCTCAAAGATAGACCATCTGCACATGTGATTATCACAACTGATAAGCAAAACCTCCCAATGCACATTATTGAGAGTGCCGCAAGACTCTGTGTTGATTTTACAACAATTCAAAAAGATAGATTTTTGGTCGATTATACTCCTAGAAGAGAAGTGACTATTCAAAACGGTGCTAACGTGCTTTACAATAAGTACAAAACCATAGAGATAGACACTAGAAGTGAATTGTAATCTAATCTGACACTTAAAAAGTGTCTAACTTCAGTCGCTACAGCGGCGCCAGCGAAGCAAACGGGACTTGTTCCTTTTGCGGACAAACAAATGAAGGCATCCTTCATTTTAGAATAAAATTAAGGAGTTAGTTGTGGCTATTGGTCCTATCGGAAATGCAATCTATGTCAACCAGCAGATGGCCAGCGTTGCTTCTGTGGCTAATGCCCATAGTAACCGTGTTGATTTTCAAAATATGGCAGCTCAAGTAGCAATTCAAGAAAAAGAGGCAAAAGTTTTGGAAGTTCGTCCAGCAGAGGCGAACCACGAAGTTGACCCTGACCGTGAACACCAACAAAATGAAGCCGACCAAGAGAGTGCAAGAAATAAAAAACAAGAAAAATCAGAAAAAGATGAAGAAGAGGAGAAGGAGTTTCATCCTTATCACTTAGATATTAAAGTCTGACTTGCTATAATTGTACCAATATTATATTTAGGATTTTTCTGATGAGTATATTTTCAAGTTCAAAAGAGAGAATTGTCACTGGTCTGGCACTTGTAGCAGCTGTTTTAGTTATTGGTTTTATAGATAACTTTTTTCTTATGTGGTTAGTTCTTGGTGCAATCTATATCTTGGCCTTTAAAGAGGCGATGAGACTTTTTGAAGTTGAGAGCGGCTCTTTGCTTACATATGCTGCGGGTATCTGGGCTATAGCCGGAATCTACCCATACGGTGATGATTTGTTTGTTCTTGCTGGTATTATTTATGCAAGTGCTGCAGCATACAACAGAGATATAACTTGGAAAAACTTTCTCCCTTTCATCTATCCAACAGCTGGAATGCTGTTTATCTTCACAATGTATCAAGAGTATGGAGTAGTATCGCTTCTATGGCTTTTAGTTGTTGTTGCTATGACAGATATTGGAGCGTATGCAGTCGGCAAAAGCATTGGTAAAACACCTTTTAGCGAAACTTCTCCAAACAAAACTATGGAAGGTGTTGTCGGCGGAATTGTTGTCGCAACTCTTGGCGGTATGTTTGTGGGACTAAGTATAGTTGATTTGGGCATCTCATTTATTATCTCATTTATGGTTGCAACAAGCTCTATCTTCGGCGATTTGTTTGAGAGCTCCTTAAAGAGAAGTGCGGGCGTAAAAGACAGTGGAGATTTACTTCCAGGTCATGGCGGTGTTCTTGACAGAATTGACGGCTATCTATTTGGAGCTATAGTAATGTTAGTTCTATTGAGAGGTTTAGTGTAATTTGATAGTACTTGGCTCAACTGGTTCTATAGGTGTAAATACACTTGAAATTGCCAAGAAATTTTCTCTACATGTAGAAGTTTTAGTGTGCGGAAAAAACATAGAACTTCTCAACAAGCAGATTGCCTTACATAATCCGAAAGTAGTTGTTGTTGCGTATAAAGAAGATATGACAAAAGTAAACCATAAGAGTGTTTTTTATGGACAAGAGTCTATTTTAAAAGTTATAGAAGATTCACAAAGTGAGATAGTCGTAAATGCCCTTGTTGGTTTCTTGGGGCTTCGTCCAACTCTGACTGCCCTTTCATGTGGAAAAAAAGTTGCTCTTGCAAACAAAGAATCACTAGTTGCATGTGGAGCTTTTATAGACGTAAGTAAAATCCAGCCGATAGATAGTGAACACTTCGGTCTTTGGTACCTAATGCAAGATAGACCTGTGAGTAAAATGATTATCACAGCGAGTGGTGGAGCATTTAGAGACTGGGATTTAAACAAACTTCAAAACGCCACATTAGCAGATACTCAAAAACATCCAAACTGGTCAATGGGGCAAAAGATAACCATAGATAGTGCGACCATGGTAAATAAGATGTTTGAGCTCCTTGAGGCTAGATGGCTTTTTGGAGAGGGTGAATATGACGCAATAATTGAGACAAAATCACTTATACACGCACTTATAGATTTCAAAGACGGTTCAACCACTGCTCACTTCGCTCATGCAAGTATGCAGCTCCCTATAGCTTTTGCCCTAAACCAAAATATGCAGGAGAATATACTCACACATGTAGATTTACTAAAAGTAGGCTCATTGGTGTTTAGAGAGATTACAACCGATAGATACCCTGTTTGGCAGATAAGAGAAGAATTACTAAAAAATCCTGCTCGTGGTGCTGTTGTAAACGCTGCAAATGAAGTAGCAATAAAGAAATTTATAAACAAAGATATAGGTTTTATGGACATTAGCAAGACTATAATAAATGCTTTTGAAAAATTTACCGAGTTACCAAAAAGTATTGATGATGTTTTTGCTATTGACGCGGAAGTTAGAAAATATTCGAGTGGATTATTATAAAAAGAGTGCAGCGTATAACTATTTTGGAGAGAGTATAAATGACTGAAAGTATTGATAAAGCAACTAGTGGTGGAGACTTTTTTATTTGGAGCGTAACTTTTTGTTTGCTTTTACTTGCAGTAGGTTTTTTAGCTTACTGGGATATGAAAAGTCGCAAGGAGAAGTAGAGAATGATACTAAGTATAGAAAGCTCATGTGATGACAGCGCTATTGCAATTACAGAGATAGCAACAAAAAAACTTCTTTTTCATAAAAAAATATCCCAAGAGTTAGAGCACTCTGTATACGGTGGTGTTGTTCCAGAACTAGCAGCACGTCTTCATGCAGAAGCACTCCCAAAGATTTTAGAGGAGTGTAAACCTTACTTTAAAGATTTAAAAGCTGTAGCGGTTACTTCAACTCCAGGTCTTGCTGTAACTTTAGTCGAGGGTGTGACAATGGCAAAAGCAATCTCTGTTGCACTTGGCATACCTCTTATAGGTGTAAATCATCTTGTGGGGCATATATACTCACTTTTTATAGAGAAAGAAGCACACTTTCCGCTAACAGTTCTTTTAGTCTCTGGTGGACATACACAGGTGATGGAAGTTAAAAGTCTTGAGCAAATAGAGACAGTTGCAAAAAGTATGGATGACAGTTTTGGTGAGAGTTTTGACAAGTGTGCGAAAATGATGGGACTTGGTTACCCGGGTGGCCCACTTATTCAGGAGTTGGCAAAGGACGGGGATAGAAAAAAGTATAACTTTACTATTCCCCTCTCTCAGTCAAAACTAATAGCATTTTCATACTCAGGATTGAAAAACGCTGTAAGACTTGCAATTGAAAAAGAAGATGAGAGTGAATATAAAAATATAGCCGCTAGCTTTGAGCACATAGCAGCTGCACATCTTACTCAGAAGTTAAAGAAGTACTTTAAAGAGGTAAAACCTGAAATATTTGCAATAGTAGGAGGGGCGAGCGCTAACCTTTACTTGCGTTCACAGATAGAGGAGTTGTTAAAACCTCATAAAGCCACTCTGCTTTTAAGTGAACTGAAATATTGCTCAGACAATGCGGCGATGATAGGAAGAGTTGCTATAGAGATGTATGAAAAAGGTATGTTTAGTTCGATGGATGAACTAGACATATCTCCTAGAAGTAAATTATAACCTTAAGTTAAACTTATTATAAATTACTCAAAAGTTTAAATAAGAGCATTATTAACCGATTTAACATATACTTCTATTAACAAAACAAGTTAGAAACTTTTAAATACAATTGAAGGTTTATTTTGTTAACATAAATTAAATTTAAACATAAGGAGCTGGAATGGCAACTACAAAATTTAAAGGTACAGACGTAGAATTATTAGGAAACGAGGTAAATGTTGGCGATAAAGCACCAGAGATTACAGTTGTAAACTCAGATGGTTTAGGCGATGTAGTAGTTGGTGGTGCACAAGGTCATAAACAACTTATTATTGTTGTTCCATCACTAGATACAGGTGTATGTGCTACTGAGACTCGTAATTTTAATGCAAAAGCTTCTTCTTTAGCAGGCGTTAAACCAACAATAGTTTCTTTAGACTTACCATTTGCAGCTGGTCGTTTTTGTTCAACAGAAGGTATCACAAACTTAACTGTGACTTCAGATTTCAGAAACAAAGATTTTGCTAATGCTTACGGTGTATTACTTGGTGGTTCTGTTCTTGCTGGTGTAACTTGTAGAGCAATCTTCGCAATAAACGAAGATGGTATTGTAACTTATAAAGAAATCGTTCCAGAAATCACTGAAGAGCCAAACTACGACGCTGCAATCGCTGCTGTTAGTTAATATATAAATTTAAGATAACCAAAAGATAATTTCGCGAAGCTATTTAATTCCTTTTTTAGCTTCACTGGGGCATTATTGATGCCCCTTTTCCCTTTTTTAGAGTTTATATCTCTAAATATTTTCATAATCACTTTTTAAAATTAAGACGGCTGAACAAACCAATTTGCTATAATTCATCAAAATATATTAAGGATTTTAAATGAAAAAAATATTAACAGCATTGACATGCGCAGCAATAGTAACAACAACTGCAATGGCTGATATAACAAGAGTTGAGCTAGGTGCTGGAGCTTGGATGCAAACTCCTGAAGGCACTGCAACCTACACTGACGGTGGTGCAGACGGTAGTTATCTCTCTAGTAAGAACGATAATACAGAAAGTTATGTTTGGGCACTAATAAAACACCCAATTCCTGTTCTTCCTAACCTTAGATTAGAGTATACATCTCTTACTGATGAGGGAGTTGTGAGTGGTAAGTTTAAAGACTTTGATGTTGCTATAGGCAGTACGACAATGTCTTATGATATGAAGCAGTATGATATTATCCCATATTATAACATTCTAGATAACACGGCTTGGATTACATTAGATTTAGGTCTCGATATTAAAGTGATTGATATATCTTATGATGTTACCCCTATTGCTGGTATTACAGGTGATTTAATTGGTAGCGAAACGATAGCAATTCCACTTTTATATGCTAGAGCAAGAGTAGAAATTCCAGCAACTGATATCGGTATTGAGGCAGATGTAAAATATATTTCATTTGATTCTAATACTATGTATGATGTAAGAGTAAAAGCAGATTATACGTTAGATTTTGTTCCAATAATTCAACCTGCTTTAGAAGTTGGATACAGAGTGCAAAAAATTGAAACAGATGATTCAGTAGATTCAAATTTAAACATTGAGTTTTCAGGAGTTTACGCAGGTCTTATTTTTCGTTTCTAAGAGCTCTTTTTATTAGTAATATCTCGATGGAAACCTGCAATTCTTATAGGTGTTTTGTCGTCATTAAAAAAAATATCTCCAATATCTTCAATTAAAAGCTCTTCTCCACTTTTGGTTGTAAGAGGATATTGGATAGTGAAGTGAACATATTCAAGTTCTCCAGTGTGTTTTTCTAGCACATCATGCATTGCGTTATGATGGTCAAATCTATTCTCATCTGGGATAAGTCCTAAATAATCAAAATACCCCAACTTCTCTTCTTGAGCAAACCCTAGCCTTTTTTTCCACTCTTTACTAAGATTAAACTCTTGTTTAAGAATATCATAGCTCCAGATTCCATCTCTTGAAGAGTTTGCAGAAAATTCAAAATGATTATCCTGTTCCATTTATAGCCTTTAAAATACACTGTTTATTTTAGATTGAAGTATTTTACAAGATAATTAATATAATATAGCTTAGTGAAATCTTACATTAACAGTTGTTCCTACATTCTCTGTAGATGTTACATCAATACCAAAGTTGTACTCTTTGACAATAGAGTCAACAATATTAAGACCTACACCAAAGCCGCCGGCATAGCTATTTGCCCTTGTAAATCTTTTGAAGATTGTATCAAGTTTATCTTTGGCAATGCCAATGCCTTCATCTTGTATGGCAAAGCTGTTCTCAAGTACACTTATATATATTTTTTTGTTTGGAGGAGAGTATTTTATTGCATTACTTAGCAGGTTATTAATAAGCATTTTTGCTTTAGTTGGGGCAATAGTGAGAGTACAAGTGGTTTTTTTAAACTCTACAATTATATTTTTTTTCTCCAAGAGCTCATTAAAATATTTAATACTTTCATTTACAACAGAAGCAAAATTTAATTCTACTGCTTCTTCACTTTTTGCATCAAAACTTAAAAAACTTAATGATGAGTATATGTCATAGAGCTGTTTTGTACTAATTGATATATTTTGTATAATTTTTTCATCATAAATTTTTTTATTTTTTGCTCTTGAAGTACTCATCATAAGGGCAGTGATTGGTGTGTTTAGCTCATGTGTTGTATCTTTTACAAACTCCTCTATCTCTTGCATTTTATCTTTTATGGGGCGCAAAAATATATATGAGAGTATTACAGAAATAATTATAATGATAATACCGACAAAAATGGAAGTGATAATAACTTTATTTCTTAATTTTGTGACACTTTGTGTGAACTCATTGCTCTGTACAGCAACATAATCAATGCCAAGGTGTCCTGCTGTCCTTTTTGATACTAAAGTAAATGTATCACCTTCCATGTAGTACTCTTTTGACAAATCTACTTTTTGTATGTTTTGCCCATCAATCAATTTATATTTATTATCATATAGAGCTACTGTTGCATTCTCAAAGCTATCAAGAACAAACTTATTATCCATCATATGGGCTTTAATAATAGATGAGCTTACTCTATCGGAAATGTGGTTCATCTTGTAGTAGTTGTTTTGCATCTCTATTGTTTTTTGTGAAGTGTAGAACCAGTAGCTTGCAAAAAGTAAAAATATAAATGAAGAGAGAAGGTAGAGGGTTAAAAAAGAGTAAAATGATTTTTTTGTTATATTATTCATAAGTGTACCCAACCCCTCTTACTGTTTGTATTTTATCTTTTCCTATCATTTCGCGCAGAGTTCTTATGTGAGAGCGTATAGTTGCATCACTTGGTATATGGTCAAAATCCCAAATATTTTGAATTAACTCATCATTGGTAATTACTCGTTTTTGATTTTTTAAAAAGTAAAACAACATCTCACCGTCTTTTTGACCCAAGGAGAAGATATTTGAGTTTTTATTTACTTGTCGTAGCTCTGGCAAATAGAAGGTGCTCTCAGAGATGAAAATTTGAGTTTTATTGTCAATGTTAAAAAGTTTTTTTGTGTTTAGTATGCGGGCATTTAGCTCTTCAAGCTCAAAAGGCTTTTTTATGTAGTCGTGAGCTCCAAGCTCAAAGGCCTTTTTCAAGTAAGCAGTATCTGTGTATGCAGTTATAAATATAGTTGGGGTTGTGTCATTGAACTCTCTTAGTTCGGCTAAAAGCTCAAGTCCATTTTTTCCAGCCACATTAATATCAAATATAAAAAGATCATACTTTATGGAGTCTAATTTTTTATATACCTCTTCGGAATTATAAGCATAATCCACATCCCATGACTCAGATAAATAATCTAGTAAAATATCAGATAAAACAGCATCATCTTCCATCAAAAGTATTTTCATATTTAGTCCATCCATTTCCTAGGGTCATAGCCGTCACTAGGTCGTTTTACTGACTCTTTAGATATTTGTTTTATCATAGTTATGACTTCAGATCCATCAGTTGGACTTTTAGCGCGTGACTCTTCTATCTTGCAAAAACCAAATTTTTCAAAGTAACTAACTGTTTTGTTATTGTTCAAAACACTTACGCTTATATTTTCATATAGTGAGCCTGCTTCCAAGATGAGTTGCTCAAGCATTGAAGAACCTATCCCTTCTCCTCTAAACTCTGGCTTAACTCCGATGGTCAATATGGGGGTATTATCATTTATATATCCGTTAGAATTATCATCTTTGTTCAGCAGACGCAGCCAGATTGCCCCGGCAATTTTATTCTCTTTGAGGGCATATAGTCCC
Organism: Candidatus Sulfurimonas marisnigri; assembly: GCF_015265475.1. Classification (NCBI taxonomy): domain Bacteria; kingdom Pseudomonadati; phylum Campylobacterota; class Epsilonproteobacteria; order Campylobacterales; family Sulfurimonadaceae; genus Sulfurimonas; species Candidatus Sulfurimonas marisnigri. Next base: position 97,823 of record NZ_CP054493.1, read on the forward strand.
AAGTCCCTGTTTGTTAGTCCATAGTTTTGGGTATATTTTTCAAGTTCACAAAAATCATCTACAGTTTTTGCAACTTCATCTAAGCGATAAGCAAAGTGGAGCATATCCTCTGCAATTTTTTGTTCTGTTGAACGGAGAAAATATAGTGCTATGCTCAAAACTACTCAGTTCTTGTAGTTATATCAATACCTACTTCTTTAAGCTTATACCCAATCTCCACTATGACATCTCTATATTTTTCAGTCTCCATGAAACCTTCATACGCATCCATCTTTTTATCAGCAACCTTTTCAGCAATGTTCTCTATACTTAGTAATGCTCTCTCAAGTCTTGATTCTAACTCTTCTACGGGCTCTCTCATAATTGTCCTTAATGATTATTGTTGATGTTATTATACTACAAAACTATTTGCTCTTTACACAAACACTACACACTTATAATATATAATTTTTATACCAAAATATAAGGAAAAATAATGAAGACTCTAAAACTATCGGCACTATTGCTAGGTGCAGTTCTATTTACAGGCGTTGGCGTTACAACCCTAAGTGCTAAGTGTGGTGGAGCAGAAAAACAAGCTCCTAAGGAATCAATGAAATGTGGTGCGGGCAAGTGTGGCGACTCAATGAAAGCTGCAAATAAGTGTGCTGATAAGAACTGTGACATTAAAGACTGTGATGGAACTAAGTGCGAAGATGGTAAAAAAGGGACAATGAAATGCGGCGGTGAAAAAGGCGCAATGAAATGCGGCACAGGTAAGTGCGGTTGAGTCAATAAATTTAGTTATATATGGTTAGTAATATAATGTAATGTTTGCTTTATAATAAATCTTTGATATAATTCCCCTTGTATAATATTAAAATTACAAGGGGAAAGTATGAAAAAGAAAATAGCACTTTCGATGAGTGCCGCACTTCTGTCTACATCAGCTTACGCAGTTGATGTTTCAGTAAGTGGTTTCGGTACAATCGCAGCTGGAAAAAGTAGCAGAAAAGATACAAATGTTGCCGGATACAAAAACACTAAAAAAAATGCTGAAAGTAACGGTGACAAAATAAAATTTCAGCCAGATTCAGTTTTTGGTGTTCAGTTTAATTCTAAAATAGATAGTAAAATGACTGCTGCAGTTCAAATTATAAGTCGTTTTAACGATGTTGATGACCAAGTAGTTAATTTAGAGTGGGCATATATCAACTATAGCCTAAGTGATCATCTAACAGTTCAAGCTGGACGTTTTAGACCAGCAATCTACCTCTATTCAAACACTCAAGATATTGGTTACAGTTATGTTTGGACAAGACCACCATTAGAAATCTACAGTATGATTCCAATTAACTACATAGACGGTGTAAATGTTGATTACCAATATGAAATCACAGATGAGATTACACTTGGAGCAAATATCTACTACGGTAACTTAACAACTGATATTTTTACTAAAGCTGGCTTTACATTGGATTTTCAATTTGACAACCGTTATGGTATAGATGTTTCTCTTGGAAGTGATGACTTTAAAATCCGTGCAGGGTACTTAAGAAGTAATCAAAGTGTTGTTGATAGCACTAATGGAAATCCAAAATTTTTAATAAGTAATGCAATTAATACATTTATTAGTGCTGGTGTCTTTGTTGATTACAATAACTATCTATTTGTTGCTGAATTTGCAAATAGAGATATTGGTGCAGATCAAACTGGCAAACAATCTCCATTCGCTGATAATGTAGATGGTTGGTATGCAACTGCCGGTTATAGATTTGGTGATTACACCCCAACTATTACTTATGCTGCTCAAGAAGCTACTTCTGATAAAACTGGAAACAATTATATTCCAACTTTTGAGCGTGATTTAACAAGTACATCTGTTGGACTTCGTTATGAGATTAATGATCATTCAGCACTTAAGGGTGAGTGGTTAAGACAAGACGAAAAAGCAAAAACAAGTGCTGATGGATATGGTGTAACAAATCTTTACACTGTTGCATGGAATATTATATTTTAAGGAAATAAAAAATGTTTATAAAAAGTATTATTACAACAGCAGTTTTAGCTTCTTCAGTTTTAGCTTCAACTGTTGTTATCGTTAACCCTGGCTCAGGTGTTGATAGTTTAGATGTAAGTCAAGTGAAAAAAATCTTCTTAGCAAAGACAAAAAGCTTTCCAAATGGAGAGAGTGCTGTTCCAGTTGATCAAGATTCAAAGAATCCAGCTTACGAAGCATTTTATAAAGCAGTTGCTGGTAAAAGTGCTGTTAAGATGAATAAGTACTGGGTAAAACTTACTTTTACAGGTAAAGCAGAAGCTCCTAAAAAAGTTGGTTCAAGCTCAGATGTAGTAGGTCTAATCAAAAACAATAAAAATATGATTGGCTATGCTGATAGTGCTGATGTTACAGCTGACGTTAAAGTTGTTTACACAGTTAAATAATTAAATACTAACACATCATTAGTTTGGTGTGTTAGTTCTCTTTCTCTTCTCAATCCTTCAACTAAAATTACAAAATATAGCTTATTCTAGATAGAAAATAAAGAGTATTTCTACCAACATATCAGAGATGATGTATTAGTCAGTTTTAAATGCAGAAAGTTTATCTTTCAAGTCTTGGCTTAGTTTATCTAGTGTATCCGCTGCATTTGAAACTTCTGATATATTATGTGAGGTTTGCGAAACAGACTCGTTAGCTTGTGTTATTTCTGTTACAACACTACCGGTATCTTCTTTCATTTGTACAATATCTTTTAGAGATGATTCCGCTGTTACAATCGCATTTTGCATAATATGTGAAGTTTCATTAATCATCTGCTCAACATTAATTGAGACATTGCTAAGTTCATCTACCTGTTTTGAATTTAGACTAATAGTTGCACTTGTATCTGTGATTGACTGCACTATAACATTAATTGTAGAGTGAATATCAACTAAACTTTTTTGAGTTCTCTCTGCTAGTTTTCTAACTTCATCTGCAACAACTGCAAATCCACGTCCATGTTCACCTGCTCTTGCTGCTTCAATGGCTGCATTAAGTGCCAAAAGATTTGTTTGGTCTGCAATATCAGAAATCACTGATAGAACCTCCTTAACCTGAGTTGCTTCTGAGCTAAGTTCTTGTAGACGCCCAACCATCTCTGTTTCTACTTCTGCTGAGTGCTGTACTCGTGTAATCATGTCCAGTACTCCGCCTCTGGCTTCTTCAAGTTTTTTTCCAACTTCTATAGCCTCATCTCTAGCTTCTTGAGACGCTAAAACGGAGTCTTGAAGTTTAGATTGAATAATTGACCCATTAGTTGCAGCAGTTTCAACTAAAGTAGCAGATTTAAGAGTCAGTTTTTTCATAATATCAGATGTATTTGAAAGGTTTGATGAAACAGAGTTGTTCTCATCACTTAGAGATTTAGCATCGTTTACCATAGTGCTAAGATTATGCATAGCAGTATTGAAATAGTCAGATAATTGTGCAAACTCATCATTGCCTTTTATATTACTTTGAGTTGCAAGATCTCCTTCTGAAATAAGCTTAACTCTCTCAAGAATAATATTTAATGGATTTGAAATTGTATGGCGTATGATGTAAATTAACACAGCTACATTAATTATAAGTAGAATTGAGATAAGTATTACAGCACTAAGGATAGTAGAGCGCACACTTCCTCCACGACTGTCTGTCTTATAGGCAATAAAACTTGTACCTAAAAATTCTTTATCGTACTCCATACGAGAACGTTTTATAATTACCCCATTTATCTCAGCAATAGCATTGTCTTTAAGTTCTAGAAGTTTTTTTTCGTCTATCCCTTCAGGTAAATCATTGATTTTTGTGAAAAATTCATTTTCTTCGTCAAGAATATAGATAAAAGCCAACTCTTCATCTTCTTTATAGTAGTCTGTTGTTCGTTTTGCTCCAAGCATATTGCCTGTTCCCAGTGATAAGCTTAATCCTAGGTTTAGGTAAGCAGAACTTTTCTCAACTCGCTCTACGAACGTTTTATCTATCTGCTCAATCTGTTTGGATGAGAAATAGTATATATTTACTATGGCTGCTAATATACTGATAAATATAAAAGGTGCTAGTATTTTTGAACGAACAGTTATAATCTTTTTCATGATTGTCCTTATATATAACATAAATAATATGCATAATTATATTATATTCTTACTTAAGTAGTATTGCAATCTAGATATATTTTGGTGTATTTATTATAAGTATTTAAAATATGTTAATTTTATTTATATTCAGTTTATTATAGTTATTATTTTTTAAACTTAGCTCAGTAAAAGTTTAATTATAAAGTTCTTTTGAATTTACAATGATACAGTTAATATATAAGTTTAAATTTATATAATTCTTGTTCATTGGTAAATCTTCGCCAATGAATAAAATATGATAGAAATTGAAATTAAGTTTTAAATTGAGATAGTTTTTGAGTTAATGCTTTTGCATTATTATCAAGAACTTTCATCTCATCAGAGATTACCTTAGTTGTATTAACATTATTGTTAACCTCCACACTGATTTCACCAATTTTATTGATAATATAATTCGTACTGTCCCCAGTTTTAGTAAGAGCATCAAGCGATGTATTCATTGCAACTGTTGTTTCATTCATGGTCGTAACAGTATTTTCTATTTGATCTTTCGCAGTTGATGAGATATCTGTTATATTTTGGATGTTTTCACTGTTTGAGCTCATTTTCTCACTTGCTTCATTAATAGCTTGAACTATAACGCTAACAGTAGAGTTAATCTCTACTAAACTTTTTTGTGTTCTTTCTGCTAGTTTTCTAACTTCATCAGCAACAACAGCAAAGCCACGTCCATGCTCACCAGCACGTGCAGCTTCTATAGCTGCATTTAAAGCAAGAAGGTTAGTTTGATCAGCAATATCACTTATAATGCTAAGTACTTCGGTGATTTGCTGTGCATCATTACTTAAGGCTGAGAGGTCATCTACTAAGCTCATTTCAATTTCTGCACTTTTATGTACTTCTTCTATCATCTTTACAATATTTTTACTCGCATCGCTTAAAATTCGGCTTACTTTAGCAATATCATCTCTTACAGCATCCGCATCATCCGTTGCCTCTTTAATCATTACAACAGTTTGTTCACCAAATTGAGTTGTTTCTTTTATTATGCTTGCCGTGTTGTCCATGCTTGTAGTCATTTCAACAAAATGAGCATCAATTCCATCAACAACTCTTCTGTTGTCATCAGCACTACCTTTAGAATCGTTTATCGCTTCTTGAGTAGATGAAATCAGGCTATTTAATTTTGAATAAACATTTGAAATTTCATTGTTATTTAGTAAATCTTTAATAAATGTAAAATCTTTATCTCTCTCTATGCCTTCTACATCTACTTGCAAGCCATCCAGTGATTTTTGAATTAGTAGACCAAATACCGTACTAATAGAGATATGTAATATAAAGGCTATTAATGCAATAAGAAGAATTTCTGTTTGAGTGCTACTTAAGTATTCTCCAAACATTTTTATCTGCCCATTTAAGGAATCATTTGAAAATCTAATAAGATGGCATAACTCTTCTTTTGTTTTTAGAGCAACAGAGTTATAAGAACTAATAGCATCAACTCTATCCTCAGAATCTGCCTCTGGATCTGTAAATTCTTCAACCATCCCTATACCTATAGTGCCTAGTGCCTTTGTTCTAAGCTCTATATTCTTGATTATCTTTTTTAACTCAGAAAATTCATTTTCTGCTGAAAGCTCTTTAAGTAGTGAAATAGAGTTTGTTATATCTTTTTGAGTTTTATCATTTTTAGTTCTGTAGTCACTTTGAAGTGCCAGCTGTGATGAAGCAGCTGTTAAAAAGATATTTTGCAATGATGCGATAGAATCACTTACATTGTTAGTTATACTAATAAGACGTAGTTGCTTTGATTTCAAGTGTTCAAAATTCTCTTTAGTAGTGCTAAAAGCATTATAGCTCACAGCAGTAGTAACAGCAAGAAAAAATAAGCCCCAAAAAACTATATTTTGAATTCTAAATTTAATAGTTAGCCTATTTATTAATTCCATCAACATCTTTTGCTCCTATTGCGTTTTATTAATAAGCTACATTAAATAATAAGTAGTAATTATTTAATTTATCTGTAGCCATAGCACCCATACTAGAAACTTCCATTGGAGCCCCTATTTGGTAACCAGTTCCAGTGTATTCATAATCAATCATCTCCGCACCTAGACGAATATGTGCATAACGGTTGATAGGTTGAATATAGTAAACTTCAACAGCACTACCGCGAGTTGCAAGCTTGTTTGTTACAGAGTTTGAACCTTGAGTAAAGCTAAACCAGTTTTTACTCCCTTGATTATATTCAAGACCAATACGAGGGTTGTTCATAGACTCTATAGGCATAGTGTATCTAGTACCTAACCAAAAAGCGTTACCGGTTTTTTTATCAGTACCAATTACGCCATGACTTAAAAGTCCCATCGGTACATTCGTGTCAGGAATACCATTATTGTCCGTATCTGTAGCCATTAAGCCAGAGTCGCCATTTGGTTTACTTTGTGAAATAGCATAGTGGGCAAAAATATCAAAACCGCTTTTAGCGATATCTGTTAACTCTACCATTGCTGTGTAGAGTGCAACATCACCGATATTAGTATTAGTATCTTCACCTGCTATATTGGTAGTGTTAGATACAACATCAGTAGCTTGTACGGCACTAAGTTGCAGAAGTGAACCCTCTATACCTAAGCCTGTATCTAAGAAAATACCAAGAACGTTAGTATCGTTAGTTCCTCCAGGATTTCCTACATAACTCATCTCCGAGCTATCTTGATAACCTTTTCCGTAACCGACTCTAAGTGCCATTCCGTCAATGCCACTTACTTTTTGCAGATTAACAGTTGCAACAATTCCATCTGCTGCTCCATCAAAACTAAGTGCTGAGTATGTTGACTTACGAACAGTATTGTCTTTAAACTGATGAGAAGGTCCATCTGAACTTGGCTGACGACCTATTGTTAAAGTTACAGGAACTGCACCTTCTGCAACAGTCCAGTCAATATATGCTCTCTCAACAAAAACACCACTGTCTGAAGGTCTTCTCCCCTGCATTGGATCCATTCCGGAGAATAGATTAATATTTGAATCAGACCAGTTTTTATACATACTAAGACGGCCTGTAAACTTCATATCATCTGTAATATCAGAACCCATATTCAGTCTTAAACGGTTTGACCATATGTTGCTATCTGATGAACTAGTACCTGCAGCATCTTCTATGTCAAAATTATTTACTTGTGTACGAAATTCAATACCAAACTTTATCTTATCAGTTAATGTGGCAGTTTCAACCTCATCAATACGCTCTTCAAGTGCATCACTAGTGTCAAGTTGAGAGTTTTTTAGTTCATTTATCTGCTTTTGAAGACTATCTATTTTTGAATTTATATCGTCTGAAGCATTTGCATTCATTGCTAAAGCTAACATAGATGCTGCTAAACTTAATTTTATTACTTTTTTCATTTTATACTCCATGATTACATTCCCGCCGCTTCTGGATGATCAGAATCTGCCGCATGACTTGTTAAATACTTTTTTAAAGCATTTTTATCTGCATCAGACAATTTGTCTATGCCTAGTTTTTTCATCTTTCTATCTTTTGTAAAGATTTTTTCCCACTGTTTTATTGCCTTTGAACTAGGGTTTAAACCAAGTTGAACTGCAAGTTCTTTGCCACCTGCAAAAGCTAAAGAAGCAATAACAGATAGGGCTAATAATAAACGAAAAATTTTCATTCGCACTCCCTTTGTAATTATATTATTACATTATATATAGAATAACTAAAAAGAACCTTACTTTTAAGGCATTAAGGTATATTTCAGGTACACTCAACTTAAAGTATTATATTCAGTTGTTTAATATAAATAAAACTTATCACACTAACTACACAGAGAGTACACACGCTAGTAGTATAATTTTACAGATATTAAAAATAGGAGTTTATTATGAAACTCAAAGAATTATATATGAATTTTTCACATGTTGGCGATTTATTTAAACCACTTTCTTTGCTTATAGCAAGGCTAATAGTTGCTTACGGATTTTATGAGCCGGCTATGATGAAATGGGGAAGTATTGAAAAAATTGCTGAGTGGTTTGGTTCAATGGGGATTCCTCTTCCTCTTTTAAATGCTTACATGGCAGCTACAACAGAGATTGTCGGGGTAGTGTTACTTACTTTAGGCCTCTTTACTAGAGCCATTTCTTTACCACTTATCGTTGTTATGATTGTAGCAATAGTAACAGTACATCTACCGCATGGATTTGCAGCAGGAGAGAATGGATTTGAGATACCACTCTACTATATGATATTTTTATTTATCTTTGTTTCCAATGGAGCGGGGAAATATAGTTTAGATAGATTGATATTTGGTGAGAAAAATTAGTATAATAAACAATGATTTTTAATTCACGCAGACTATTTTTAAAAAATAGCTTTCTTAGCTCAATTGTATTTGTTACTTATGGGAGTGAACTCTTTGGCGTGGTTACTCCCATGCAAACCATTTCTTTGGTACAGCGTGACTTATTTCCGTCAACTCCATTGTTCCCACATGTAAAAGATATAAACGCAACGTATTGCTTAACTAAGATACTATCTCACTCCCGTGTAACAGACGAAGATAAAGCTTTTATAAAAGATGGAGTTAAGTGGCTCAATGAAGAGGCAGTTACTAAATATAAAAAACTATACTCAGCACTCTCATGGCAACAACGGCAAGAGACACTTCAAGATATAGCAGATACAGATTGGGGAGAGAGTTGGATTAAAACAATTATGGGTTATATCTTTGAAGCTATGCTTGGCGATCCAATTTATGGCGGCAACAAAGGTGAGATAGGCTGGAAATGGCTAAATCACAAATCTGGATTACCAAGACCAAAAAAGGAACTTTTGTGAAGTTTGACATATGTATAGTAGGTAGTGGCGCTGGTGGTTCACCAATAGCATATGAGCTGTCTAATGCCGGTTATAAAGTAATAGTTTTGGAAAAAGGTTCTAATTATAAAGAAGAAGATTTCTCTAAAGATGAGATAGCTGTTAGTAGAAGGTCTCTCTTCACTCCACTTTTAAAAGATGAACAACATGTAATAAACGACAGAGAAAAAGATGGCTCTGTTACGAGATATGTGGGGAGTGAATATAACTGGAATTTTTGGAACGGATCAATGGTTGGCGGTTCCTCAAATCTGATGAGCGGTTATTTCCATAGGATGAAACCAAATGATTTTCGTCTAAGAAGCAAGTTTGGTGAGATAGATGGAGCAAATGTTGTTGATTGGCCTATAAGCTATGAAGATTTAGAACCATACTATACAAAGGTTGAAGAGATTATTGGAGTATCTGGAGATGCTAAAAAACATAAATTTCTTGAGCCTCGCTCAACAAAAAATTTTCCATATCCAATGCTGGAGGTCAATGGTGCTACTAAATGGTTTGATCATACATGTAGAAGGTTGGGATATGAAAGTATACCAACGCCAAGAGCTGTTTTACCACATAATGCACTAGGTAGAAATGGTTGTTCATATTCTAACTTTTGCGGAAGTTATGGTTGTGCAACTGGAGCTAAGGGGAGTGCTAGGGCTGCACTACTTCAAAAATGCAGTGCAAAAATAGTTACAGATGCGTTTGTGTATAAACTTGATAGCAATAAAAGTAAAATAACTAAAGCACACTATTATGACAAAAATCTTAAGAGTCACACCGTTGAGGCGAAAATATTTGTAGTTGCTGCGCAGGCAATAGAGACATCAAGACTTCTTTTAAACTCTAAAAATGTCTACTTTCCAAAAGGATTGGCAAACAACAGTGGAGAGGTTGGAAAAAATCTTATTTTTTCTGCAGGTGGAAGCGGAACAGGTAGAATAAGATTCGAATCACTTACAGCTGAACAACGCAAAGAGTTAATGGAACCAGGACTCTTTTTTAACCGTTCTTTGCAGGATTGGTACGAGTACGAACACAGAGAGAAAAAGTACAAAGGCGGGACTATAGACTTTTTATTTGAACATGCAAATATTATAAGTCGTGCCAGCAGAGAGATGTATGGTGACAACGGACATCTTTTATGGGGCAGGGAACTTCAAGAAAAGATACACAAAAATCTTACAACTTCAAGAGTTTTGACGTTTGAAGTTTTTAACGATTGGTTGCCAACTGATTACTGCAATGTAACCATAGATGATAAAGTAAAAGACAAGTATGGTGTAAAAGTTGGAGCTATAAATCTCTACTCACATCCTAGGGATATCGAGGTAGGTGAGTATTTAGCAAAAAAAGCAAAAATTGTTTTACAGATGATGGGGGCAGAAGATATATCCGTAAATATTTCAGCATCTCCCCCTCCAAATCTGGTGGCTGGCGGATGCAGGTTTGGAATAAATCCTAAAACATCAGTTTTGGATTTAAACTGTAAGGCTCATGAGCTGAATAATCTTTATGTGACAGATGCTAGTTTTATGCCAACAGGTGGGAGTGTCCCATATACATGGACTATTTATGCAAACTCTTTTAGAGTTGCAGATGCTATACTTGGCTCTCTGGAAGGCTAAGAGGGCTACTCCTCTTCTGCCATTTTGCTTACATGTGCAGGTAACTCTTTGCTTGCAGCAGCTCCAAGTTTTTCCAGCTTTTGAAATTGGCTTGTAATGCTTCCTGCACCTAGATGCATTTTTGAGTAAGCCTCATCATAAGTTTTTTGCACAGTCATTATCTGTTTTCCAAGCCTCTCAATGCTCTCCACAAACCCTGCAAACTTATCAAATAAAAGACCGGCTCTCTTTGCTATCTCTTGGGCATTTCTCTGCTGATGCTCATACTTCCAACTATTTTCAACTGCACGAAGGGAGACCATAAGTGTAGTTGGACCAACTAAGATGATATTTTTTTTAAAGGCGTGGTCAAAAAGTGTGCTGTCATACTCCATAGCCATCAGCAAAGCAGACTCAATTGGGACAAACATAAAGATAAAGTCTAGTGTTTCAACACCTTTAAGAGAGGTGTAATCTTTGTCGCTTAACTCCTTGATATGCTTTTTCATAGATGCTACATGTAGATTGGAAAAAGTCTCTTTATCCTTGTCATTATCACATGACGTATACTGCTCATATGCAGTTAGTGAAGTTTTTGCGTCAATTATAATATCTCTAGTGTCTGGCAGGTGAACTATTACGTCAGGTCTATAACGACTTCCATCACTCTCATGTTCTAAGCTTACTTCACGCTTATACTCTTTTCCAAGCCTTAAGCCGGAGTTTTCAAGAACACTCTCTAGAATCATCTCACCCCATACACCTTGAGTCTTACTCTCTCCTTTTAATGCTTTGGTGAGGTTTTTAGCATCTTGACTCATTTGATGGTTAATCTCTTTGATACTTTTTATCTCTGCTTGAAGCATAGAGCGGTCTTTCGCCTCTTTTATATAAACATCATCAATCTGCTTTTTAAACTCGTTGAACTGCTCTCTCATCGGGTTTATCATCTTATTTATATTTTCTTGGTTTTGTGTAGAGAACTTTTGTGAATTAGACTCGAGTATTTTGTCTGCTAAATCTTTGAACTCTAGTTTCATCTGCTCTTTATTTCTCTCAAGTAAATCTATTTTCTCTTGACTCATCTGGTTTATTCCACTTATTCGCTCGTGTAAAACAGCATTTTCACTTGAGAGTGCTGCAACTTTTTTAGTCTCTTCATTAAGAGAGTTTTTTATACTTTTTACTGCTACAAGCCAAGTAGCAAGTGTTCCAAAAATCATTCCAATAAGTAAGTAAAGTGTTTCTATCATATATATATCCTAATTTAAAATCTTATTATACATATTTGTTGTTGTAGAAACTATTTCCATGTCATGTAGCTTAACTATTCTAAGGAGAAGTTGTTCTGTTTGTGGAACTTCTATATAGATAGAAGTTGCTTTGTTTAAATCTTTAGAGAGGTGATATATAAGAGCAAGTGCTTCATTTATTTCATTTGAGGATAAAACAATCTGATACCCATCTTTGTAGGGCAGTAAAATTGCATAGGATGAAAGGGAGTCTTCATTATAGACCCCTTTGCATAGAGTGCTTTTTTTAAATAAACAAGATGTATAAGACTGTTTTTTTAAATAGTTTAGTTTTAGATTGTGCTCTAAAAAAGAGCTTTCACTAACATTGCTAACGGTTATATTTGATTTAGGTGCTTGTGTTTGTCCTGAATTAAAAGAGAAAAGAGATGTTTCAAAGTAGGCTTTAAAACCAACAGCTTCATAGATTTGTTCTTTGCCTTGAATGCAGTCAATAGCAATCTGGCATCCATCTAAATGTTTTTTTGCAAAATTTAGAAGCTCCTTGCCAAACCCTTGTGAGCGAAATTTTTTTAGAATAAGGAGATTACTCAGTCTTCCAAATTTTTCACTCTCTTTTATAGCTAAGACAAAACCAACCAATTCTTTATCTTTGTAAGCTATAAAAAAATCATTTGGATAAGATTTGTTAAGACACTTTATGTGACTAACATTATTAGTAAATCCTTCAAGTTTAAAAGAGTTGAAAAAAGATACAAGTTCACTCTGCCTTAGCTCTCTTATGTTTAGCAAACTACATTGCACCACACTTGCCAACAGCGCATTTCATGGCAGGTTCTTTCGGAGCCTCTTTTGGAACTTCTTTTGGAACTTCTTTTTTAGATTTAGGTTCATTCATAGAAGCACCGCATTTGCCAACAGCACATTTCATTGCAGCCTCTTTTGGAGCTTCCTTCTTAGGTTTAGGCTCATTCATTGAAGCACCGCATTTACCAGCAGCGCATTTCATGGCAGCTTCTTTTGGAGCCTCTTTTTTAGGCTTAGGCTCGTTCATAGAAGCACCACACTTGCCAGCAGCACATTTCATGACAGGGGCTGCTCCACATTTGCCTGTGCCACATTTTAAAATAAGCTTCTTACCGTTAGGATCTCGGACACAATCGTATGCTTCTTTTGTTGTTTTTGCTTTCATTACACAATCTTTTCGTGAATCTTTTTCACGCATTTGAGAGAGTATATTATTTTTCTTTTTAGCTAAAGCGGAGTTTCCATCAAACATATTTGCGCCACATTTTCCAGCACCACATTTCATGCCAGGAGCAGCTTTGCTCTCTTCTTTTTTCTCACCACACCCGCTTAATACAAGCAGTGTTAGTGTAATCAATAAAAGTATTTTAATTTTTATCATTCTTACTCCTCGATATTTTCAAGTTCATTTTTTTTATTTGAGAGTTCTTTTCTTGCATATAGCTCATATAAAATAGGGATAATTATCAAGCTCAGTATAGCAGAAGAGATGGCTCCGCCTAACATTGGTGCAGCTATTCTCTGCATAACTTCACTCCCTACTCCATGTGAGTACATGATTGGGGCAAGTCCGGCAAGAAGTGAAAATACTGTCATCAGTTTAGGTCTGACTCTTTGTACCGCCCCCTCGTATATCGCTTTGTTTAGGTGTATAAGATTAAATTCAATGCCATACTTCTCTTTAGACTCATGGACGCTCTCTTGCAGGTAAACAATCATAACAATAGCAGTTTCAGCCGCCACACCAAGGAGTGCTAAAAAGCCGACAATTACGGCTATACTCATGGCAAAGTTCAACATGTCTATATATATTAAGCCACCTAAAAGAGCAAAAGGAAGGGTTAAAAATACAATAAGTGTCGGAACCATCTCTTTAAGCGCGAAATATATAAGAACTAAAATACTAAGTAAAACAGCAGGTATAATCCAAACTATTTTAGCCATAGCTGACTCTAGATACTCAGACTGCCCAGCCCACTCTACATAATAGCCAGAATCAAAATTAATCTCATCGATTAGTTTTTGAGCTTCTGCTTTGTACTCTGATGCGGTAATACCATCATTTGGTGTGATATACACAAATGTAACAGGGGTTGCCATCTCAGACTTAATAACAGAAGCACTTTGCCTGTATCCAATCTCTGCAAAAGTTGATAGTGGAACAAAGCCCAGTTTAGTTTTAATCTGAATATCTTTAATGCTATCAACCCCTCGTCTCTCACTCTCATCCAAACGAAGAGTAATAGGGTAACGTTCTAGACCTTTATACATGGTGGAAATTTTCATACCGCCAATAGCTAGAGATGTGTATTCAAGTAGTGCATCTTTTGCTAAACCATAACGTTGAAGAGCCTCTTCGTCTATCTCTATATCTACATAGTATCCAGCACTTGCCTGATCAGCAAAAACCGATAGAGTTTTATTGAAACCGCGAAGCTTTTCCTCAATTATTTTTCCATATTTTTGAAGTCCGTCTGGAGTTTGACCGTATAGTTTAATCCCAAGAGGTGTACGAATGCCACTTAAAAGCATATCTATACGCCCACGAATAGGGTAAGTCCACGAGTTGATAAGTCCCGGAATTTGGAGAGCCGCTTCCATCTCTTCTCTTAATTTTGTATAGGTCATTCCCTCTCGCCACTCACTCTGTGGTTTAAGAGTTATAATAGTCTCCAGCATTCCTAAAGGTGCTGGATCAGTTGCCGTACTCGCACGTCCACCTTTACCAAAAACAGTCTCAACTTCTGGAAAAGACTTGATTATTTTATCTGTTTTTTGTGTTAAAGCTTTAGACTGGTCTATAGAGATTCCATAGGGAGTTACAGGCATATACATAAAGCTTTGCTCATTAAGCATAGGCATAAATTCCCATTTTAAATTTTTGTAAAGCGGGTACATGTAACCAAGTGAAGCGACAACAAGAATAATAACAAGATATTTGAGCTTCAGTCCATAAACAATTATAGGGTGGTATAGCCAGATAAAAAATCTATTTAAAGGGTTTTTGTTTTCTGGTAAGATTTTCCCCTTTACAAAATAGATCATAAGCACAGGCACAAGAGTGATGCTTAAAATTGCTCCTGCCCCCATTGTAAAAGTTTTTGTAAATGCAAGAGGAGTAAAAAGTAGACCCTCTTGACCTGAGAGAGCAAAGATGGGAAAAAATGAGACAACAATAAGTGCCAAAGCAAAAAATATTGGGCGACCAACAAGTTGAGAAGACTTTAAGATGATGTCAATTCTCTCCTGATTTGTTGGCAATCTGCCCTGTTTTGTCTCAAACTTATGTAACATTTTATGAGCATTTTCTATCATAACAATAGAGGCATCTACCATCGCTCCTATGGCAATAGCAATTCCGCCTAAAGACATAATATTTGAGCCAATATTAAATAAGTACATCAGTAAGAAAGTTGCACCGACAGTTAGAGGGAGTATTATTAAAACAATTAGAGATGAGCGAAAGTGCATCAAAAATAGTCCAATAATAACTACAACAATAATAGACTCTTCGATAAGTGTTGTTGTAAGTGTATCTACTGCTTTTTCTATTAAAGATGAACGGTCATAAGTTGTTATAACATCAACATCATCAATCTTTAGCTCTTTCATCTTTTTATCTATACGCTTTATGGCAGAGTAAACATCTTCACCATAGCGGAGCAGTACAATACCTCCAACAACTTCACCATCACCGTTTAAGTCTGCTACACCACGCCTAGCTGCAGGTGTTAGTTCAACTCGTGCAATATCTCCAATAGTAATGGCAACGCCACCTTTTTGAGTTACAACAAGCTTTCTAATATCATCTAAATCTTGAACGTAACCCTTTGCTTGAACCATCCACTCAAAACCATTTTCAATAACTATCCGTCCACCAGTATCGTTATTATTTGACTTCAGAACCCTTGCAACATCGTTTATGCTTAAGTTATATCTGACAAGGTTGTCATTGTTTACACTTACTTGATATGTAGGTACAAAACCACCAATCGAAGCAACTTCAGAGACTCCGTCTACCCCCATAAGTGCATATTTGTAATAGTAATCTTGCAGGCTTCTAAGCTCGGCTAAATTTTTTGTTTTTGAAGTTAGTGCATACTCGTAGGCCCAGCCAACGCCTGAAGCATCAGGACCAAGTGAAACGGCCATTGAAGCAGGTAGTTGGGACTGTATGGAAGATAGTTGTTCAAGCACACGGCTTCTTGCCCAGTACAGATCTGTCCCCTCTTTAAAAATAATATATATAAGACCATTTTCATAAGTAGAGTATCCACGTACTGTGTCAATATCAGCAATTGCCAAAAATTGAGAGACCAACGGGTATGTTCCCTGATCTTCAATAATCTCAGGAGATTGACCTGGCCAATTTATCTGCACAATTGCTTGCGGAGGAGATAAGTCAGGGAGTGCGTCAAGCGGAGTGTTTTTTAAAGAATAGTATGACCCCATCGAAAGGAACAGTGTCATCATTAGTATTAAAAATTTATTTCTAATACTAAATTCTATTAATTTTTCAATCATCTTTTTTTCTCTTTTCTACTCCGTTAGGAGTTAGCTTTAGTGCCTCAGCGGCTAGCGTAGTAAAATGGACTTTGTTCATTTTGCGTACTAATATAACGAGTTTATCTGTGCATCTGAATCCATCATAAACAGAGCATTGTTGACAACTTCATCACCCTCATTAAGACCACTTATAATTGCGTATGTATTCGCATCAATGATCTTTGCAGTAACTTCAAGAGGCTCATATTCTCCCTCGTACTCGCCAACCATAAAGACATAGTGAGTTCCGCTTTTACGAATAACTGCTGTTGTTGGTAAGACAAGCTGTGATTTTTCATCTTTGAGTGAAATAACGTTGGCGTACATTCCAGGAAATAGGTTGTGATCTTGGTTGTCTACTCTCAAGCGTAGAGTCAGCGTAGCTACTTTTGGGTCAAGTTGCGGATAGAGAAGTTTATTATTAGTTTTGTAAACCTTATCTAACCCTTTAAAAGTAAGCTCATAGCTAGAAGTTGTTGAAAGCCTTGCTCTTTCTTCTTCAAATAGCTTTGTCTCCACCCAAACTTCATCAAGGTTAACTATCTGAAAAAGTTTTTGCTTTGCATTAAAAGCAGCCCCTTTGTCAACACTTTTAACAAATACATAACCATCTATAGGGGAATAGATAGTAGTATTTGGTGAGACTTTTGTCCCGTCAATAACCTCGTTTATCTCTTCATTGCTTATTCCAAGGAGTTGTAGTTTGAGTTTTGCACTCTCTAACATCCCTTTATTTGGACGTTGTTTTATATACTTAAATGTATTTAGATATTCATCCTTTGCCTTGAATACTTCAGGAGAATATACAGTGGCTAGTGCCTCGCCTTTTTTCACTTTTTTATATATTTTATCTGCATGTAATTCAACAATATAGCCACCAAAACGTGGAGAGATATCGTATTTGCGGCTCTCATCCGTCATTACATAACCATAGTTTTTAATACGTTGGCTTTTAGTCTCTTTTTTCACTTTTATTGTTTGTACGCTGAAAAGTTGTTTTACGGTTGCTTCTTTTGCAACAAGTATCAATGGTAATACCAGTAAAAACAGTTTTATTTTTGTCTTCATTTTAACTCTCCTGAAAGTGATGAAATATTTGCAATATAACGGTTGTAAGAGGCTATAGCAGCTATACTTTTTTGCTCTAGTTTTAGTTTTTTTATTAATATATCTATGTATTTAAACAAATCTCCACCTGTAGCAATAGATGATGAAGTTAATTCAAACATATGCTCTATCTGAGGAAGAGCCTCATCGTGAACAATATGATAAATTTCGTAAGCAGACTTCATCTGTGAGTAAGCATTTTTAAACTCAGAATCAACAGCTATTTGTGTGTCTTCTTTTAAGCTTTTAGCAACTAGTGTTGATTTTCTTGCTTTTTCTTCTTTGTAATCTTCGGTTGAGTATATTGGGAGGTTTATCCCTACCCCAAAAGTCATAAAGTCATCAAAATTATTTCTAGATGAGTATGCAGCTAAAACATTTACATCTGGATAGTTATTTGTTTTTGCACTCTCTAAAACCGCTTTACTCTTATCAATCTGCTTATCTCTTAGAGAAATGCTATTATTGTTTACTAAACCAGCTTCTAAACTCTGTATACCCGGCATATTTCCAACACTAAGTTCCAGGTCTATTTTTTTTACTTCAAAAGAAGAAAGATAAGACAGTTTTGCATACGATGAATATATTTTTGCATTTAAAGTACTCTTTTGAATACGAAGATCAGATAGAGTTAATTCAGCTGACATTATCCCCATATGTTGGTTGTCAGAAGTGGCTGTGTAAGATTGGAAAAGTTCAATATTTTGTTTTGTTAGTTCTTCATATGAGTTGATTATTTTATAAAGATTCTCAAGCTCCCATATTGTGTAAACTTGATTTTTTATCTTATTTACTAGGTTTACTTTGGCTTGTTCTAGAGAAGTAGTTAAGACTTCTTTTTCTGCTAAAGAGATTTTTTTTAAATTTTCTCTTTTCCCATAGAATGGAAGTTTTTGTTGCAGTGTTAAAATCTTTTGACTCATCGCTTGAGCATCATCTAAAGTATTTTGTGCATAAGATAAAGTAGGGTTGGAAAACTGGTTTGAAATATCTATGATTGAGTCATTTACCTCGATACGGTGTATTATAGATTCTAGCGATGGGTTTTTGTCTAAGGCTCTTGTTATTATCTCATCAAGAGTTAAGCCGTAAAGACTTGAAGCAAGAACAAAGATGGTTAAAAATATGTTTTTCATTTACTTTCCTTAAAAGTTCAAAGAGGTTTTAACACGTGATTTCTTACCAACTGTAGGCGTTATAAAGATATGCAACTGCCATGTACCGCCCATAGAGAGGTTTACAGTAGTTTCAAATTTTCCATTTCCCAAATCTTTTGCATCAGCTTTTGATTCCATCGCCGGCATTCCAGGCATCGCAGGCATAAAAGCTTTTACGCTTACTTTTGCATCTTTATATTTTGGTGTAATATCAAGAATAATAGTATTTGAGCCTGTAGTAAGTGGTTTGTCAGAACTGATAATTACTTCAGTCGTTCTACTTTTTGCAGATTTTTCAAAAGCTGCAGCTTGCAAGAAACTAAGACTAAGTAATAAAGTCAGTAAAATAGTTGAAATATTTTTCATCATGTATCCTTTTTTAAGTATTTTGAATTGTACCATACTGTATGTGCAGAGAGTGTGTAGAGTTCAGTGTGTGTTGTGTATAATTGCACTATGGATAAGATTAAACTAATTGCAATCAATGACTCAAATAGAGAATCCTTAGAGATTTACCACAAACTAAGGGAGAACGCTTTTACAAAGGACAACAGCTTTATAGCAGACTCTCCTAAGGTGGTAAATATACTCTTAAAGACAGAGATAGAGGTTAAGAGTATACTTGCCACACAGGAGTATTATGATGAGTTTGAAGAGTTGATATCTTTAAAAAAAATCCCTAAACTTTTTGTTATAAAAAAAGAGGAGATGGAGAAAATAATCGGACACAAAATACACCATAACTGTATGATGCACGGAATTCGTCCAGATGACACTTCGCTTGAGAATATGGGTCAGAATATAATAATGCTAGACGAGATAACTTCAACTGAAAATGTCGGCTCAATTGCTAGAAGTGCAGCCGCACTCGGAGTTACTTCATATATGCTTCCAAAACAGGCTCCACACCCTTATTCACGCAGAGCACTTAGAGTTTCAATGGGGCATATTAGTAAGCTACATGTACATATTTATGATGATATATTTTCCGCACTAAACTCTTTAAAAGCTGATGGGTATAAAATATTTGGAGCTGAAGTAACAGAAAATTCCACTTCACTTAAGGACGTGAAAATTCCTAAAAAATGGGTACTTTTGATGGGTCATGAGGGAAAAGGGCTGAGCGAAGAGGTTATCGAGATGTGTGATGAAATTGTAGAAATTGAGATGATGGATGATGTAAGAAGTTTCAATGTCGGTATTGCAGCATCAATACTAATGTATCAGTTTAAAAATAGCACAAATCTAATATAATCTGTTGAAGCTACTAATGTATAGGATGGTATTATGCAAAATGTATATTTAGGACGTCAGCCAATTCTTGATTCAAAGGGCACTCTAGACTCTTACGAAATTTTATATAGAGAAGAGTGTGAATCAAAAGAGGGTGTCAGCAATCGCTTTGTAAGTGCTGCTGTAATCAGTAGTGTATTAAATAAATTTGGAACACATGCAGTACTTGGAAACCGTAAAGCATTTGCAAAAGTAGATGCAAAATTTTTAATGAGTGATATGATCTTCACAATCCCAAAAGAATTTTTCATATTTTCTATAGTTGAAGCTGATGTTAATGAGAGAGTTATTGAGAGGTGTGAACAGTTACAAAAGAAGGGTTATGAACTTGCAATAAATGATGTAACATTCAATGAAGATAATTTAAATAATTATTTAAGAATACTATCTACACTCTCTTTTGTTAAAATGAATTTTGATAAGACATTTAAAGACGATGAGTATGTTAAAAATATAATAATAGGTCTTAAAGATAATAATATAAAAGTTGTTGCTACAAAAATAGAAAACGAAGAAGAGTATGAACTAGCTAAAAGTTTAGGGTGTGAACTATTCCAGGGCTACTTTTTCGCAAAACCAAAAATTTTTGAAAGTGCAAAGTATGATTCTTCACAGATGAATGTATTAAAACTCTATAGCTTACTTATGGATGACACAAATATAGACGAAATCACATCAGAGTTTGAAAAAAATCATGCCCTTACTATTCAGTTACTTCGGTACATAAACTCAGGTGCATTTCATTTTAGAACTAGAATCTCTTCAATTCACCATATATTGACTCTTGTTGGCAGAACTCCTCTTGCTCAGTGGTTAATGCTTATGATTTATTCGAAGTCTGTTGCTAAAAAAGGTGAAGTATCACCTTTACTGTTAATGGTGAAGCACCGCACAGAGTTGATGCAGACTATTTTAAAAAAAATAGAACCAGATGTTAGAAGTAATGTTCTAGGACAAGCATATTTTGTCGGAGTATTGTCTCTTATAGATACTATATTCGGCGTTAAGCTAGATAAAATTTTAGATGATATGAATGTGGATGCAGCTGTAGGAGAGGCTCTTATTAGTGATAATGGTCTCTTAGGTGAGATATATGCTTTAGTGCTAGATGTTGAGCAATTTAATACAAAAAGCATATCTCTCTTTGAGAAAAAACATAATTTAGAAAATAATACAATTGAGTGCTTAATGTTTGATAGCATGAGAGAAGTAACAGCATTTGAAAATGCATTTTGTTCAATATAAAGGTTAAATATGGACGGTACAAAACGGGTAAATATTAGAAGCGGAATGAGTGTGGCAATTGTTCTTAAAGAGGACCAAGAGAGCGGACGTCTTACAGATGGTATTGTCCGTGATATTTTAACAAAATCTTCAACTCACCCTCATGGGATTAAAGTCCGTCTTATGAGTCGTGAAGTTGGAAGAGTAAAGGTAATACACTAATGAACAAAACAGATTTTTCAAACCTTCCTTTATCGAAAGAGATGCTTAATAACCTTAACGAAATAGGGTACACAGAGATGACTCCTGTTCAAGCGGAGAGTTTGCCTTTTATTTTAGAAGGGAGAGATGTGATTGCCCAAGCTAAAACAGGAAGCGGAAAAACAGCTGCTTTTGGGATTGGTTTGCTTCACAAACTTCAAGTAAAAAAGTTTAGAGTTCAGACTCTTATACTCTGTCCGACTCGAGAGCTAGCTGATCAGGTTGCAAAAGAGCTTCGTACATTGGCGAGATTTGCTCACAATGTAAAGATTTTAACATTATGTGGCGGAAGTGCTTTTGGACCGCAGCTTGGTTCACTTCGTCATGGCGCACACATAGTTGTAGGAACTCCTGGGAGAATTTTAAAGCATCTAAAAAAAGAGACACTTTCCCTTGAAAATATGGATACGCTTGTTCTTGATGAAGCTGACAGAATGTTAGACATGGGCTTTAGTGAAGAGATAAATGAAGTTTTAGGGTTTGCTCCAAAAGAGAAACAGACTCTTCTTTTTTCAGCTACTTATACAGATGAAATTATGAACATAAGTGCAACTTTACAAAAAGATGCTGTAAATGTTAAAACTATCTCTACAGAAATTGCAAACAGTATAGTTGAGAGATTTTATGAGGTTCAAAATTCTCAAAAACTAGATACTTTAGTAAATATTTTCAGCACTTTTAAACCTGAAAACGTTATAGTCTTTGCAAATACAAAAGTAGAAGTTCAAGAGATCGCAGAGACTCTGCAGAAAAAGAAAATTGATGCACTTGCAATTCACGGCGATTTAGAACAGTATGAGCGAAATGATGTGTTAGTTCAGTTTGCTAACAAAAGCTGTCCTGTGTTAGTAGCAACTGATGTAGCAGCAAGAGGACTTGATATAAAAGAGCTCTCAATGGTTGTAAACTATGATGTTCCTCATGGGGAAGAGACTTATACTCACCGTATTGGTCGAACAGGACGAGCTGGAAAAGAGGGCTTGGCTTTTACGCTCTTCACGGCGTATGAGGCAGACAAAGCATATGAGTATAAAAATGAGACTCGTCTTTTTGAGGATGCGGGTGAGCTAAAAGCTGCTGTTGGCTTTACAATGAAACCACCATATATAACACTTGTTATAGAGGGCGGTAAAAAAGACAAAGTTCGTGCCGGAGATTTACTGGGTGCTTTAACAGGAGACGCCGGACTTGATGGTAGCTCAATCGGTAAGATAGATATTTATGAGAGACAAAGCTACGTAGCAATTGAAAGTAAAAAAATAGACGAGGCTCATGATAAGCTGAAAAATGGAAAAATCAAAGGTAAAAAGTTTTCGGTTTGGATTCTCTAAAATATATAAATCACTACTCTGAAGATACAAAGAAGCAGGTGCATGAGCTAATTAAACAAGATAAGTTAACTCACCATCTTTTAAAAAAATATCCAAATTCACATGTTAAAAAAACAGACAAAGCACTCTTTTCCTATTTGAATGATTTAAAAAACACTCATATGAAAAAAGTAGCTCCTCTTAGCAAAGTTCTTTATGATGGGAAGATAAATGTTATTCACAACGCTTTGGGTACTCATCACTTTGTCTCCAGAGTGCAGGGTTCGAAGCTAAAATCTAAAAATGAGATTCGCATAGCTTCGATGTTTAAAAGTGTGCCTGAAGAGTTTTTACAAATGATAGCTGTTCATGAGTTAGCACATTTTAAAGAGAAAGAGCACAACAAGGCATTTTATAAACTGTGTGAGTATATGCAACCTAATTATCATCAGGTAGAGTTTGATTTAAGACTCTATTTAACGCAAATTGATATAAAAGGTAAAATAGAGGCGTGGTCCTAAGATTCTAGCTTTTCTATTTTTTGTTCATAATCTAGAGTTATCTCATCAAGCTCAGATTGCACAGTTTCTAAAAGCTCAAACTTCTCTTCTACTTCGCTCTCCTGCGTTGAGACAAGTTTTGAAAGATCAATAAGCTTAGAACTTTCACCGCTGTTTGAGACCTCAATGAGCTTTTTATGGTTAATATCCAAAAGCTCCTCTATCTTTATAATTTCGCTCTCTAGCTTTTTAACCTTTTTTTTCAAAGGCGATGTTATGGCATTTCTCTCACGAACAAGTTCAGCCTTTATTTTTTTGTTATCTTTGTTGTTCGCTTTTGGCTTTTGTTTTGCACTCTCTACGGCTTCCTCTTCTTCCCATCCTATTTTCTCTAAAAAGAGTTCGTAGCCGCCGTCAAAATACTCTGCACCATCTTTTGCAAAGATAATAAGTCTATCACAAACACGTCGAAGCAGCTCTTCTGAGTGAGTGACAATAATAACCGACCCTTTAAAGTTTTTAATTGCATTTGTCAGTGCCTCGATAGAGTCCATGTCTAAGTGGTTTGTAGGTTCATCAAGAAAGAGGAGGTTTACGTCACGAGCCAATATCTGCCCTAGCATTACACGGCTTTTCTCCCCGCCCGAGAGAAGTGAGATTTTTTTGTCTGCGGCATCTCCGCTAAACATCATTGCGCCGCTAATACTTCTTATCACCTGCGTTGAGAGCTTGGTATTTGCTGAGTGAATCTCATCCATGACCGTGCTCTCTGGGTGGAGACGGGAGATATTTGTTTGACCGAAATGGGCAAAAGTTGTGCTGGTGTGCATATTGATTTCGCCGTGAAGCTGTTTTAGCTCACCGGCAATCGTATTTAAAAGGGTAGATTTTCCCTTGCCATTTTTTCCGATAATTCCAAGACACTCACCTTTTTCAAGGGTAAAAGAGATGTCTTTAAAAAGAATGTTATCGGGCGTATAGCCAAAGCTCAGATTTTTTACATCAAGGAGAACTTTAGCAGGAGTCTCTTTAAAGTTAAAATCAAATTTCAAACTTGCATCAAATCCCAAGTCATCGAGTAGCTCCATCTTCTCCAATTGCTTTACTTTAGACTGGGCAAGCGCAGCTGTTGATGCACGTGCTTTATTACGAGCGATAAAATCTTCGAGCTCTTTTACTTTTTTATCCTGAGCTATTTTTTGTTTTTCATACAGCTCGTCGTTGGCTTGGAGTTGCTCGTAGTATTTGTGGGTGTCGCCGGGTATAACTCTTAGAGTCTTGCGTACTATCCCCATAGTGTGTGTAGTAACAGCATCCATAAAATTGCGGTCGTGTGTTATCAATATGACTTCACCCTCAAAAGCTCGTAAAAATGCTTTCAACCATCTCAAAGAGAGAATATCAAGGTAGTTGGTAGGCTCATCAAGGAGTAGCAGATTCGGCTCTGTTACTAGAAGCTTTGCGAGGTTTATCCGTATCTGAAATCCGCCCGAAAAAGAGAGAGGGTTTTTCTCTAAATCTTCCTGAATGAAACCTAGTCCGAACAGAATTTTCTCAACCCTGTAAACATCATACTTCATATCCTCTTCAAGCGCCAATGCAGCCTCTTCTCTTAGAGTACTCTCGCTAAACTCTAAATGCTGTTTAAGCGCACCTATTTTGTAACCCTTAGGTATTACAACCTCACCGCTGTCAGGGCTCTCTTCTCCTAATATAATTTTGAACAGTGTAGATTTTCCGCTGCCGTTTCGACCTACCAATCCAACTCTGTTGCCGGAGTTAAGTTTAAAGTTCAGGTTGCTGAAAAGCTCTTGAGAAGAGAAGCTTTTTGAGATATTGATTAGTTGTATCATAATGTTCTTTTGCTATTTAAAATTTTTTGTATTATATCAGGTTGTTTTTATAAACAAAGTATATTTGGTATTTGAAATTAATTAAGTTAAGTTTTCATATAATTCAATCCTTATTTTTATTTGTTAAGAAAATTATGATTAATAGGACAATTAATGAACACTTCAACTCTTCAAAATGTTGCACTCTCTAACTTATGGCAACTTGTTATTTTTGTAGCATCATTTGCTATAGAGACCTTTTTCCTCGGCTTTTCAATAGTTGTTGTTGCACTAACAGCAGTACATATTTCACTGGCACTCTATTTAAGGTCTCAGCTGATGATAGTAAAGAGTGCTATTGGTGAATTAAATAAAACAATCACGAAGGCATCTTTAGGCGACTTTGATGTTGCAGCACAAATCGTTGGTGAAGGCGAAATTAAAGAACTATCGACTGAGTTCAACTCACTTTTGGCACAATTTACGTTTTATATGAAAGAAACAATGAAAGCTATTGATGTAGCAGTAGACATAAATGCCTCTTATTATGCAAAAACTGACGGTTTAAATCCAGCTCTTGTTAATGCTGTAAAGTCTATAAATAAATCAGTTGTAGATATTGAAAAAAGTTATAAACTTCAAGTACGTGGTGAATTCACACAAAAACTTCATAGCTTAGGCGGTGGTTTGTCACAAAGTTTAAAAGTTATTCAAGATAGTATTTTGCGTAATCTAGAAGAAGTTAAAAAGATAACTGACATGTCCAAAGAGACATCAAATAAAGCAAGTAATAGTAGTAGTTCTATGGAGGATGTATCAGCCCTTTTTAGAGAGTTGATTGAAAAAATTGATTCATCCCATGACAGCATAGGGGCATTGACTGCACGTTCTAATGAGATTTCCACTATCGCCGACCTTATCAAAGATATTGCCGAGCAGACAAACCTGCTTGCACTAAATGCTGCTATTGAGGCTGCACGTGCAGGTGAGCATGGTCGAGGTTTCGCAGTAGTTGCTGATGAGGTCAGAAAGCTTGCAGAGCGAACTCAAAAAGCTACACAAGAGATATCTATTACTATTTCAACTCTTCAACAAGAGACACAAGAGATTCAATCAAATTCAGAGGAGATGTCAACAATTGCTCAAAATGCAACCAACAGTATAGATGATTTTTCTACTACATTGGATGGTTTTGAAGTTGATGCTAAAGAGTCCGCTGACTACACAGGATACATAGGTGGTTCACTGTTTATGGTACTTATAAAAATCGATCATATTTTATTTAAATCAAATGCTTATGCAACAATTGTTGCAGGCAATAGTGATGCAAAATTTGTTGATCACCATAATTGTCGCCTTGGAAAGTGGTACGAAAATGATGGTAAAAAACAGTATGGCAATACAAATGGTTACGCTCTGATTGATACTCCTCATTCTAAAGTTCATCAAAATGTACTAAAGAATATGGAGTTTGTTAAGCATGGTACGGCACTGAATCAAGTAAATGAAGATGCAATCATTAATAATTTTATAGAGATGGAAAAAGAGAGTGAAAAACTTTTTGGTATTCTTGATGGTATTGTTCATGAGTTAGACCCTTCTTTAAAATAGACTTTATTATTAGTTAGACATATAAGAGCGAGAAATATTTTCGCTCGTCTGCAACATACTTTAAATCCGCCTACTTCTGCATTGATAATTTAACCTTTGTATATGTTTTATCAAGAGAGTAAAATAAATTAGAGCAATTGCTCTTGACATTAAATATCTTTCTTAGCTATACTTTTAGAGTAATTACACTAATTAAATAAAAGGATAGAAAATGAAAGTATTAACTTCATTGGTAGTAGCAAGTATTGTAGGTGTTTCAGGTTTGTTCGGTTCAAGTTTTAATGTAGATCCGTCACACACAAATGTAGGCTTTAAAGTAAAACATATGATGATTTCAAATGTTAACGGTAAGTTTAATAATTTTGAGGGGACATTTTCTATAGACGACTCAACAAAGAAGTTCACAAAGCTTGATGGCATTGTAAAAGTTGCTTCTATAACAACAGAAAATGAAAATAGAGATAAACATTTAAAAAGTGCAGATTTTTTTGATGTTGAAAAATACCCCCAGATGAAACTAAAATTAGTGGAGCATAACGGCGATACTGCATTGGTTGAACTATCTATTAAAGATGTTACAAAAACAATCAAGATGGATGTTGAAGATATAAGCGGTATGGTTAAAGACCCATGGGGAAATGTTCGTACAGCTTTCGTTTTAGAGGGTAAAATAGATAGACAAGAGTTTAATATTAAGTTTAGTAAAGTAATTGAAACTGGTGCCCTTATGGTTGGAAATGAGGTTAAAATCATCATTGAAGCTGAGGGAATTTTAACTAAATAATATGTATAATAGCCCTCCTAAAGAGGGCTAAAAAAGGATTTTTTTGAAAATTATAAAAGCAGTTTTATTTGTATCGGCGCTAACAACACTCTTATACTCCAAATCACCATTTACCCTCACCGGCGTTAAATCTTACTATCCTGTGGTTGAGCTTCATAGCGATAGAATAGATAAAAAATATAAAAAAATTATTTTAGACTCGTTGATAGAGATGTCAAATGAGCTGGGTATTGAGACAAAAAACTTTTCTTCCCGCTCTTTAACTTTTTTAATAAACTATATAAGTGTCGGAGATATTCTTGCTTTAAAAGTATCTCTTGTTTTGGGCGAAGACGTAATGCGTTTAGATACAAAAGATGAAATTTTTGTTCTCGCATATGCAAAGAGTCGTATATTTGTTGTAGAAAATCTAGAAGAAGACTTGATGGATAACGTAGAAGAGTTGCTAGAAGAGTTTGCTGAACAATACAAAGAGGATCAGCTATGAAGAATCTAGTTTTACTATTACTATTTACAACAATATTATCTGCACAGGGGTATAGGGAGTTTGCTCAAAAAATGGGTTACGAAACATCATATGAGACAGCTGTGGAAAAAGCAAAAAAAGAGAATAAAAATATAATGTTTTTCATGATAACAAACTATTGCCCGTGGTGTAGTAAGATGGAAAAAAGAATACTTTCAAATTTAGATGTAGATAAAACTTTAAAAGCTAAGTTTGTACCTCTTATTTTAAATAAAGAAGAGAAGAAATTTCCAAAAAAGTTTGATGTTCCGGGTAGTCCAGTTACATATTTGATAGAACCAAAACAAGAAAAAGTTTACGATAAAAGACTTGGATATATGAATAAAAAAGAGTTTTTAAATTTTATAAAATAAGAGTGGATATGAGCACAAAAGAGAGAATTTTGCAGACGGCTTTAGAGCTGTTTAATAGTGGAAATACCCAAATGGCTACGACAAACCATATTGCAAAAGCCATGAATATTAGTCCAGGTAATCTGCATTATCACTATAAAAATAGAGAAGAAATTATAAGAGTTTTGTATAAGCAGATGAGGAGTAAAGCATCATTACCTATTGAAGAACTTCCAACTACTATTTTAGAGTTAAATAAGCATCTAAAAGATTTGTTGGAAATACTATGGGAGTATAGATTTTTTTATAAAGAGTTACTTTTTTTATTTTCACGTGACTCCGAACTAGAAAAGATGTGTGTTGAGGATAATTTAAAACATCGTCAAAGGATTATAAAGAGTATTGAGAATTTTATAAAAAATGGTGAATTAGAACTACACAACGGACAAAGTACGGGGTATGTTGCAGACTATGTTTTAATGACAGAGCAATTTTACTTCTCTTATTCAAAAACTTTAGGCAAAGAGATTGATAGAGATAGCGTTAGAGAGACTATAAACCATATCAATGGAGTTTTTAGACCTTATTTAACTAAAAAAGCTATTCAAAATCTCAAACTAGACTAAGCCCTATTTTCCCCTTTTCGCTATCTATCGATATTACCTCTATTTGAGGAAGGTACTGGTTTAGTGCAAGAATTTCAAGGGGGTGGGAAATTCTTTTTTCACTCATTTTGGATATATGAATCATCCCGTCATTCTTGAGTCCAATATCTACAAATGCACCAAAGTCAGCGATGTTTCGGACAACACCGGATACAAAACTCCCAACACTAAGCATAGCAATATCTGTAACGCCATCTTTAAAAGGAATAGGGGGCAAATCCTCCCTAGGGTCAAAACCAGGCTTATTTAGCTCTTTAATGATATCTTTTAATGTCTCTTCCCCTACATGTAGCTCCTGAGATTTTGTTTTTATATCTATCGAGCTTAACTCTAAAGCGCTCAATTTTTTTGCAATATCATAACTCTCAGGATGAATACCGCTGTTGTCAAATACACTTTTTCCATTTTTTATACGTACAAATCCTGCAGCTTGCTCATAGGCTTTTTTTCCGAGCCCTTTGACTTTTAAAAGTTGTTCTTTCGTTTTAAAGAGACCATTCTCCTCTCTAAAGGCAATTATATTTTGAGCAACTTTAGCGCCGACTCCGGCAACATAAGCAAGAAGAGAAGCCGAAGCTGAGTTTATGTCAACACCAACGCGGTTTACAAGGTCTTGGGTTACATCTGTTAGCTTTTTTTCCAAAAGTTTTTGGTCAACATCGTGTTGATACTGCCCTATCCCCAAAGATTTCGGGTCTATTTTAACTAGCGCTGCCATAGGGTCTTGCAATCTTCCGGCAATAGAGATAGCACCTCTAATTGTAACATCAAGGTTTGGGTACTCCTGAGCGGCTATTTTTGAAGCAGAGTAAACAGACGCACCAGCTTCAGAGACAACCGTGTAATTTAGTTTGGCATCTTCTTCTTTGTTTAAGCGGGCAAAAAACTCCTGTGTCTCACGAGAAGCTGTCCCGTTTCCAATAGCAACGCCTGTTATGTTATACTTTTTTGTTAGTGTTAGTACCTTGTTTTTAGAGTTCTCATAATCTTTTTTTGGCTCGGTAGGGTAGATTACAGCAGACTCTAGATAATTTCCGTTTTCATCAATAACAGCTAGTTTGCATCCACTCACAAAAGCGGGGTCAACTCCAAGAAGAACCCTTTTTGTGACCGGAGGTGTCATAAGAAGTTGGCTTAGATTCTTGCCAAAAGTATTAATTGCAGAAATATCAGCCTTCTCTTTTAGCTCTACATGTAGCTCTCTCTCAAGCGAGGGGAGGAGAAGTCTTTTCAGCCCATCTCTGTAAGCTTCAAACAGCAACTCTTTGGAGCTTGAGGCATGAGATGGGATTTTGTACCGTTTTATATTCTCTTCTATATGGCTTATGTCTGTGGTTATCTTTACCGAGAGCTCTTTTTCTTTTACCCCGCGCATAATTGCAAGGTAGCGATGGGAAGGGATATAAGCAACTTTTTCACCCTTTGCGTCTTTGTTTGCAAAATTCTTAAAAGTACCGTTCTCATCAAAACTCTTACTCTTTTTAACCTCTAAAATACCAAAACGGAGCATATTATTACGGATGGCTTCGCGCTCACGCGGCAAATCGGCATAACGCTCTGCTAAGATGTCTTGTGCACCTTTTACGGCTCCATCAACGGAGGAAACAACCCCTTTTATAAACTTTTTAGCTTCTTGTTTAAACTCAGAAGTAGTTAATCTGGCACTTTGCAAAGTATTGGCTAGAGGTGTTAAACCATTTGCCATAGCAGTTGTTGCCCGAGAACTTTTTTTCTCTTTAAAAGGTCGGTAAATATCTTCTAAAACTCTAAGAGTATCAGCCTCTTCTATGCTTTTTTTAATAGAGTCAGTTAAAGTTGCTCTCTCGGATATAAGTCTAGCAACTTCTTCTTTTCTCTCTAAAATTTTTTTACTACTTATGTAGATTGTCTCAAACTCACGAAGAACTTCATCATCTGCACCACCAGTCATCTCTTTTCTGTAGCGTGCAATGAAAGGGATAGTAGAACCCTCATCTAGAAGTTTTAAAATGTTTGCGATGTGCTCTTTTTTTAGTGGAGTTTTTTGTGTTAGTAACGTTATTAGATTTGTCATAAATGCAGCTTCTTTAATGATTGTATTTTTGAGAGATTTTATCTTATATTCACTTTGTTTTAAGTCTCTTATTTAGATATTAGTCGTTAAATACAAATTTAACAGTAATTTTAAGTTATAATCAATGTAATTTTTTTATGTTAAATTTAGATTGTTAAGGATTTTATCGTGAAGCAAACAGACCAGACTTTATTGGAACAGATGAGAATTACAGAATTTGAAATGGCAAATCGAAAAGAGTTGTTTTATCTTGAAGATGTTGATTTTAACCTTTTAAAAAAATGTAAAACTTTTATAGAGCCAAGAATGAATTCTCTAGTTGATGAATTTTATGAGATGCAGACATCGATTATAGAGATTGCACTGTTGATTGGTGATTCTGATACTCTATTTAGGCTTAAAAATGCACAGCATAAATATTTGCAAGATCTTTTTAGCGGAGTGTACGACCTTGAATATATTAATAATAGACTTAGAATCGGATTGGTGCACAAGCGTATTGGCGTTGAACCAAAGCTCTATCTCTCAGCAATAGGTACGCTAAAAAACCTCCTATTTAAAGTTATTAGAGAAGAGATGAAAGACTCACAAGAGCTAGTAGATACACTGTCATCACTGGATAAACTATTTTTATTTGATATAACTCTGGTCTTTGAGACATATATTAAAAGTTTGGTGGCAGAGATAGAATCTTCAAAAGAGAAGTCAGAACGGTATGCTTTAGCATTGGAAGAGACAGTAATGGAGCGTACGCATCAACTTGAGATTATGTCAACAACTGACGCTTTAACTGGTTTACTAAATGTAAGAAGTCTCTCAGAAACGCTTACAAAAATACTCAGGTCAGCTGAGCGTCGTTCTGAATTAGTAAGCATTGTTTACATTGACGTTAATGATTTTAAAATAGTAAATGACACAGACGGACATCAAAAAGGAGATGAAATTTTACGGGCAGTAGGTGATGCAATAAAAAAGGTATCTCGTATAGTGGATAACTGTTATCGTTACGGCGGTGATGAATTTTGCATAGTTTTACCAAATTGCTCTAAAGAAGAGGCGCATAATATTTATATGAACCGTCTTAGAACTGAGTTAAAGAAGAGTTTTAAAGATGTAACTTTAAGTATTGGTATTGTTGATGCAGGACCGACTGATTATTATGGAGCTCATACACTAATTCAAAAAGCTGATGAGCAGATGTATATTGATAAAAAAAAGCATAAGGAAAATAAGTCTAAATAAAAGACCTATTTAACACTTAGTATCTTTTTCCCTCACACTCCATGAGGTCTCTTTCACTAAGGTCTTCAACAAGGCTTTTAAAGTTTTTAAGAGCAAGCAGTTTTACATCTGCTCCCTTTAAACTTTTAAGCTCATTTGTAAAACCACTTTTTGAGATAACTACACAGATATCAGGGGTCATCTCTGCTAAAGCACATTGCTCTTTTAGTTTAGTAAGCTCAGATTTTTTCGCTTTTGAATTAGAATATTTGCATATACCGGCAACGACTTTGCCTGATTTTGTTTTTGCTAAGATATCTATTTCTGTATTTCTATCCCAATAACTTCCTATCTCAGTAATAGGGTCATCTTTGAAACTATTTTTCATAACTTCCTGTGCTAACTTCATAAAGACTAGCTCAGAAAACTCTTGTTCACGGTTAGCAAAACTCTCTTTTGCTTCTTTATAATCGCCATCTTTAATACTTTTAAAATATGGGGATACAAATGAGAACCAAAAGCGCATGAATGGCTTAGTAAAGTTTAGTTTTTCATCTACTCGTTCTTCTTCATTTGGAGGATTTTCAAGAGAGTACTCAGCTTCTAGCATACCTCTGTCAAACATCTTTTCCATAGCGTATTCGCCATCATTTCTAGAGATACGTCCTCTTTTTAGTGCAGAGTGAGTACGACGGTCACCAGTAGCAATACCGCTAAGTAGAGAGTGACTGTGCTTATCACTCTCTGTAAGCTGAGTAATGTCCGCATGAATGTAGCGGTAGTTGTTTAAAACCTTACTTATTATAATCTCAGGAAGAGGTTTCTCCATGTCAACACTCCAACTCATACCACCAAATACAGCAAAGTATTTTATAGCCTGCTCAAGGTCTTTAGGGTTGTTTTGAAAATAAAAAGAGCGAAACTGTTCTAAAATTGTAGGGTTTTTTTTGTACTTGTTGTATTTTGACATGTGAATGACCTTGGAGTTTGTTTTTGTAATTATACAGTAATAGAATGAAAGTGGGGTTTTTCTGATTTATGACATGTAATTAAGATATTTTCTTATTTAGTATGAATTTATTTTAGGCTGGATATAATAAATGAAAATAAAACTAACAAAAATTAATAAAGGATTTAAAAATGAATTATTATCTTTTTGGGTATGGATCTATCATGAGTCCAAAAAGTGCTTCACGTGGGATGAAAAAAGTTTTGCATAAAGATGATTTTATACATGTAGTTTTAAACGGATATATAAGAACATGGACGGCGGCAGAATTACTGTTTTTTGAGCAAACTCAAAAAGAGTCAACAGGGGTGTTCTTAAACCTTAGTGAGAAAGTGGACAAGAAAACCAACGGAGTACTGATACCTATCTCTGAAAAAGAACTAGAGCATATGAAAAAGAGAGAGAAGAATTACGACTGTGTAGATGTTACAAACAAAATAGAAACATCATTAGAAAATATTTCAGTTTTTACTTTTATCACACCCTTGGAGCGTCAGGCAAAAACAGGAATGCCAAATGCATATATACCTGCAAGATACCTTGATATTTTACAAGATTCTTTTGACACATGGGGTGAAGATTTCGAAAATAGTTATAAGAGCACGACAGAAGATATGAATTTTACATTAATGCAAGGGCCTTACAGGTTTGTTGATGCTCAACAGCAAGAACATGTTTGAGTATAATAATGAATACTAGTAATATAAAAAATATAGTAATACAAAGTTTTTCACTTCACAATTCTAAGCGTTCAGGCAAAAAAAATTTTGTATATAAATCAGAGACAGAACTTGAAATTTCTCTTTTAGAAGATGATGATTTTGAGACTTTTGAGAGAACACTTCTAGCACTACGCAAAAAAGGGAAACTGTACTATAAACTTTTAGAGTATTGGAGACATTTAATTGTAGTTATGGTTCCTGCCTTGGTTATTGCTATTGGCTTTGCCTCCGTTTCTATTTACGAGGACACTTTTAAACAGCTGCTCTTTTCATTTCCACAAACCTTTGGTTCAAAAGAGACAATAGCTGTCATTATATCATTGTTCACGGTAGGCATGATAGCTTTTCTTCCTGCTCTTATTGCTGGAGAAAATGGGCATTTTGAAGAAAAAGTTCGTTCCTGGTTTAATCATGAATATCGACTTACTAAAAGGCTTGAGTTTTTACTTAAAACACTCCTTCGCAGTAATAGTTCCATACATGTATACAATGTGGATATGTTTTGTGAAAAAAGCTGGATATGGACTGTGCTAATCCCTTCTGTTATTAAACAACCAAATTCGCTTATTCTACATGTACGTCATGATATGAAAAATGAATTTAGTAAAAAGTTAGAGCAAATTGCTAAAGAGAACTCATTATCTATAAATATAATATTTAAAGATGAAAAGATTTCTAAAGAGCCAATAAGAATAGAGATGCTTTTTAAAGACGAGCAGAGATTGCTGGGAATACTTTACTTTTGTTCATTGTATAATCTTCCTAAAGAGTGGAAAAAAGAAAAAGAGACAGAGCTATCTTCCATGGAACGGATATCTACTGTTTTTGCAGATTTTATTTTTGATATACTTGAAAAACAGGATAAATGGAAAAATAAAGTATCTTTTGAACATTTTTTGCAGCGATGCTCACAAGACTACGGTTTTTGTCAGTTTGAAGATGGAGAGTGGTATCTAAATAGATTGGAGCACAAACCTGCTTCATATGAGAATGATTATGTTACTTTATATAATTATCTTCATAGTCATCCTCATGAGATTTTGCATAAGCAAAGTGATGCAATAGGACTTATGATTATATATGCTATTTTACCATCAATGCGTCAAGTTTCATCTTATAAAAAACCATTGATTTCTCTGCTAATTGACAAGCTTTATAAGAATGAACAGTATTTTCTTGTTTCAAGGTATTGGCATAATATTGCAGGGAATATACCTGATATCAAAAAGCCTGCTCAAAGTTTTTCAGTTAATTCAACAACTTTATACAGAGAACTTAATGTAGAGAGTCTAGATGCATTAGAGACACTGTTTGAACGTGCAGGTATGTTTGACGAAGCACTTCTTCTGTCACAATTTTTATATAATTATGAACCATTTAAATACCATATAGGTATTGCCAGATTGTATGAGAGAAAAGGGGAATTTACAAAAGCAATAAAAGAACTTGAAAGTGCAGAATATTTAGATTTTTTTACTAAAGAGAGCCCTGTATATCTACAGTATCTTCAGTATCGTGCTTGGTTTATTGTTAGTGCTCGTGAAGAGGAAAAGAAAAAATGGGGTCAAAAAGCCCTTGAGGAGTTTGAATCAGTATTAAACTCTTCAAATATTGGCATACGGGATACAAAAATGCTTTGGCATCTTTATAACACTAAGGCTAATTATGCAGAGTGGGAAGGTGATTACATAAAAGCTATAGAGGCTTATGAAAAGTGTCTTCTTATGCCAGGTGTAGGCTATTATGAGTATGGAGGTACATTTGTAAATATGGGTATATCCTACCGTCTTTTAGCTGATAGTAAAAATATTGAAGAAGCAAAAGAAAAAGCGAAACTTAGTAAGATATACGGAGAAAAGGGAGTCAAGCTTAAACGTATGCTTGGTGATGAGGATGAACTTCCTATTGCATTGCATAATCAGGCTTTAAACAGGTTGACAGAATATATGCTATCTCCATCTGAACCACTATTGCAGGAGGTGTTGGATGAGACTAAAGAAGCTTGCAGTATTTTAGAAAAAAATGGTGCAAAAAAACGTTATGCTATGCTATTGTGTGAAAGATACATTGCTTATATCCTCTTAGGCAAAGATATTGAGGGAGATGAAGTTTTTAACAGGTTATTGGAATGGGTGCAAAATTCTAATTCATCAAAACAAGAGTGCAGAAATATATATAATACTTTCAACACTTACTTAAGTTTAAATCCAGATAAGCTTGCTTTTTTGGTTGAGATATAGAAATTGCAGTTAGTTCACGATTAGCACACATTTATTTAATACCATATGCAATCACTAAAAATAGTTAGTGTATAATCGTCTGATTAAAGCTAATAAGAAAGTTATGAAATGTTGAAATTTTTCACTATATTGCTCTCATCTTTATTGTTAATCTCTTTTTTGTATGCCAAAGAGAACTTTAGTGAAATGAGTACACAAGAGCTTATTTCTATAATGGGCTATGTGAAAAAAGAGAATGTTCAAGAGTTTAAAAAAGAGCTTCAATCAAGAGTCTCAAGTATGAGCCAATCAGAGAAAAAAACTTATGAAAAAAACATAAAAAAGATAAAATAACTAATATGAAAGCAAAAATACTTTTACTTGAAGATGATTTAACTCTTAGTGAAACTGTAGTTGAGTTTTTACAAGAGAATGACTATGAAGTGATAACTGCTTACGATGGTGAAGAAGCTTCGGAGCTTATTTATGAGCAACAGTTTGACCTTTTTTTACTTGATGTAAATGTTCCTCTTCTTAATGGGTTTGAGCTTTTAAAACAAAAGCGAGACGATGGCATTAAAACTCCTGCTATCTACATAACATCGCTAAACTCAATAGACTCTCTTGAAAATGGCTACAAAAGTGGTTGTGATGACTACATTAGAAAACCTTTTGTTTTAAAAGAGCTTCTCTTTAGAGTGGAAAGTATCTTAAAAAGAGGCTTTTTTCATGAGAGTAGTTCAAGGGTTAAAATAGATGTACATGTAGAGTATGATACAGAATCAAATCTGCTTTTTGTAGACTCTAAACATGTTGGGCTAAATACAAAAACATCTCAGCTTTTAAAACTATTTTTACAGAATCAAGAGGAAGTGATTTCACATGAGAGGATTTACGATGCTCTTTGGAGTTACGGCGAGACACCGAGTGAAAATGCTTTGAGAACATACATAAAAGATCTTAGAAAAATTATAGGAAAGGAAAAAATTGTTAGCATCAAAAAGCTTGGGTATAGATTTTCCCCGCAGTGAAAAACAGACTCTAGTTAGATTCTTAGCTCTGTATATTTTACTAACGGTTATTATAATATTGGTATTTTCTTTTATCTATTTTGAACTTCAAAAAGATTTGATGCTGCAAGAAAAAAAATCAACCCTGCAAAAGTATTCTAAGGAGCTTATAGAAGACCTCAAGCAACTACATGTATATTTTGATAAAACACAAATCTATCCAAGAAGCGACAAGTTTGATTCTGCAATTTTTGATAATGAAAAAAAGCTGATTTTTTCAACGAATGATACTAAATTAAGATTAGATAAGATTTTATATCTTGAAAGTGGAGTGATTCACTTAGTCAACATTCCTGAGTCTTACTATCTTGGCGCTAGATATATTATAGTCAAAGTAAAAGATGATGAGGTCTGGCTAGAGCAAACCAAAAAAGAGATTATAACTTTTGGAGCTATAACATTTTTGTTTATGTTAGTTATTGGCTATATCTTGCTTAGGCTGTTTTTGAAACCAATGCGTGATGCAATCACTCTTCTTGATGAGTTTATAAAAGATACCACCCATGAGTTAAATACACCTGTTAGTACTATAGTCGCGAATATAGAGATGATAGATAAGTCGTCTCTTGATGAGAAGCTGTTAAAAAAGATAAATAGAATAGACATAGGTGCAAAAACAGTATCAAATATTTACCAAGATTTAACCTATCTAACACTTGGTAATGAGATAGCCTCCAATAATGAAGATATAGATATAGAGCAGTTAGTCCTAGAGAGGGTAGAGTACTTCACTTCACTTGCCCTTGCTAAAAAAATAAAAATCTGTACAAATATTAGAGAGAGAACATTTCTACATGTAGATAAGTTTAAAATCTCAAAACTTTTAGATAACTTGCTATCAAATGCGATAAAGTACAATAAAGTTGGTGGAGAGATTATAGTCACTGTAGAGAGTAGAGTCTTTAGTGTAGAGGATTCTGGCATTGGTATAGCAGAGGAGGACATCTCAGAAATCCAAGGGAGATACAAAAGGTTTAACAAAAGTAGCGGTGGGTTTGGAATAGGTCTTAGTATAGTATCTGCAATCGCTAAAGAGTATAACCTGAAAATTGATATAACTTCCAAAGAGAGAGTTGGAACAAAAGTGAGTGTCTCATGGTAAAAAAAACAGTTTTAATTCTTAGTCTTATGTTTTGTATTGCAAACGCAGATGTATATAAAAACAATTGTGTAAAGTGTCATGAGCAACTCCCTATAAGCATAGATAAATATTTTTATAAATACTTACTTATATATAGTAGCGAGACAGATATGAAAAATGCGATTATTAGTTACTTGAAATATCCAGCAAAAGAGACCACTGTTATGTCAGATGCATTTGTAATTAAGTTTGGTATAAAGAAAAAAACTAAACTTAGTGAAGCTGAACTAAAAGAAGCTGTTGATGTTTACTGGCAAAAGTATAAAGTCTTTGGAAAGTTAAAATAGTAAATATCTCATTACACAATTGCCTCACAATTAATTGTTAAACTTACTCTATCAAAAAAGGAGTTTCAAATGAAAACTACAACAATAACAAAAACATTAAAATCTTTAGTTATAGCAAGTGCTATTATTGGTTCATCAGCTCTGTTTGCTGCTGATGGTGCTTCACTTTACAACAAGTGTGCAGGTTGTCACGGTACTACAGGTGAAAAAGTTGCTCTTGGTAAGTCAAAAGTTATTGCGAATATGAGTGAAGATGAGATAAATATAGCGATAAATGGCTATAAAGCTGGTACTTATGGTGGAGCAATGAAAGGTCTTATGAAAGGTCAAGTTGCAAGTCTTTCAGAGGATGATGTTAAAGCAGTGTCAGCTCATATTGCTTCGTTAAAAAAATAGGCTAGGTTGCCTCGTGTTTAGAATAACAGCTAATAGATACTTAGCTGTTTTTTTAAACTTTAATACTAGTCAATAAAGTTTTGAAATTATAAAAAATCTTTTGAGTATAATAATGAAAATCAATTATAAGGATATTCATGAAAACTATCAAATTACCAACACTTATTTTAGGGGCGGTTTTATTTTTAAGTGTGGG
The DNA here is from genome assembly GCF_015265475.1 of Candidatus Sulfurimonas marisnigri. Lineage (NCBI taxonomy): Bacteria > Pseudomonadati > Campylobacterota > Epsilonproteobacteria > Campylobacterales > Sulfurimonadaceae > Sulfurimonas > Candidatus Sulfurimonas marisnigri. The sequence goes on from NZ_CP054493.1 coordinate 137,127, forward strand.
TGCTACAACGGCTAGTGCAGAAGCTATGAAGTGTGGAGCAGGAAAGTGCGGTTCTGAGATGAAAACACCTAAAGCTAAGAAAGAAAACATGAAGTGTGGAGCAGGAAAGTGCGGTTCTGAGATGAAAACACCTGAATCTTCAGATGATAAAAAATGGGGCAAAAAGTATTATGAAAAAGAGAGACCAAGAGGTGAGATAAAGACTCACTAAATTTTTTTATTAACCAAACTACTCAAGACATCTTCAAATCTGCCTTTTATTATCTCATAGCAAGAACAGGCAATCATTAGGTTTATTGGGTGGCTGAAATCTTCTATACTCTTTCCATTTGAATCTACATGTAGATTATTTACCAGTTTTTTTTCATCTTTAGAAAACTGGTTGATGTACTCAGAAGTATCATCCATATAGCCGTAAACTTTTTTACCTAAAGCACTGGCATAACCACACTCCCAGATAGTTCCGCTATCGGCTTCTTTGCCTCTAAAAGGGTTAAGGTTCGCTATAACTATATCTGCTTCTTCTATTAGGTTTACATTTGCAACAAAAATATCTTTGGCAATCTTTTTCTTCTCCTGGCTAAAGTCAACAATGTTATCTAAAGGATAAAGTCCTTTAAAACCATACTCCTTGCACAAAGCAGAATACTCTTTACCAATTTCTATCGAGTTAGGCTCAAAAACATCAGGACCAGCTATGTAGATTTTTTTCATTTGTTTATCTCTTCTAGCATCCAAGGCCATTCACCAAAACCGCTGTCGGCGTTTATATGCCCAGAAGCATCTAAAACCTTCATAGGAATATCAAGAGCTCTCTGGAGTGCTTTTGCTTCATCTAGTGTCATATAAGGGTCATCTGTTGAGGTGATTAGAAGAGACTCTTTTGCGTGGAGGTTTGTAGGTATTTCACAAGGAAAGAAGCTTTTTAACTCCTTTATATCACACTTTAAACTTGGTGGAGCTACTATGTATAATTTCTCTATTTTTTCTACATGTAGATCATTAGAAATATGAAACCAGAGGATATTCGCTATGGAGTGACAAATAACTATGTCTGGTTTGAACTCTTCGAGCTCTGTTTTCAGCTCCTGCTCCCAATCATTTTTATTTGGAAAATCAATATTGCTAAACCTCAAAAAACTTACTTTTCCATAATTTTTTGCAATTTCACTAGCCAACCAACTCTGCCAATGTGGAAAATCGCTTCCGCCCCAGCCGTGTATAAGTAAAACTTTTTTACTCATATGTTCTCATTTTTTAAAGTACGGTTTTAGTATAAAAAATAGCATAAAGCCCCAGAGTATAATAGAGCTTGCTATCTCTAAAATACCTACCTCTTCATGAAAATGCACTAATGATTTTGGGTCAATTGAGTTGATGTCAAATATATAGTCTAGACCAAGTCCAAACAGAACGCTTCCAAAAACTATGCTTCCTAGATAGATATACAAAGATTTTGTGCCAAGCATCTTTTTAACAACACCGATTGTCACTGTATTTGTTGCAGGCCCGGCACTTAAAAATACAAAAGCAGCTCCAGCACTTACTCCACTTAGCATAAGTGCCGCTGCAATCGGAAGAGAGGCTGTCGCACAAACATACATCGGTACTGCAATTGCGATAACAATTAGATAGGAGAGCCAAGAGTATTCAACTAAAACATCACTCAGGTTTTGAGGAATAGCTATTGTGATTAGTGCACCCAAAAGCAGACCATAAAAGAGAGGTTTTGCTATGTCTGAAAGGAGTGTTAAAAAAGCGTAGTTGATTGCTTTTTTGAATGAAAATCTTATCTTCTTTTCATCTGTTGAGCAAGATGATTCCCCTGCGCAGCAACAGCTTTCTCCTTCTTCATCTGGAACTTCAATGCTGAAGTTTTGAGGATGGATGCTAAACTTGTTCATAGCAACAACTTTTTCTGGCTCTTTGTCTAAAATATTAGTCATTATCCCTGCAAACATAGCAATAACCATAGATGTAATAACTCTATATATAGTAAAAACCCAGCCAAACATACCAAAAGTAGCCAAAATAGAGTCAACACCTGTAATGGGTGTAGAGATTAAAAATGAGAGAGTTGCACCTTTACTTGCACCACTTTTTTTAATACTTGTAGCAAGAGGAATTACACCGCAAGAGCATACGGGAAGAGGTATTCCAAAAAGTGTAGATTTGACAACTGAGCTGATAGTCTCTTTGCCTAAATGTTTTGTAACAATTGTGTCTGGAACTAACTCGTGTAAAATACCCGCAAAGATTAGTCCAAAGAGAATATAAGGAGCCATAGCATTGCTAAGCTCAATTAATGCCGTAAAAAAAAGAGTAACTATCTCCATGATGTTTAAGAGTGAACTGTTATTGCATTTGCAATTCTAAGCATAGTCTCATCTCTGCCTATAATCGCCATAACGTTGTCAAGTCCAGGACCACTCATCTTTCCTAAAAGTGCAACTCTAAGAGGTTGTCCAATTTTGCCAAAACCTATACCCATTTCATTAACCACATCTTCCATTAAATGGTGATAATCACTTGGAAGATGTAGCTCGTCACATGAGCTGATTTTTGCCCCAAAAGCATTTAAAACTTCAATAGAGTCTTCTTTAAAAGCTTTTTTGACAGCTTTTTCATCGTATGAGATTGGAGCAACAATAATCTCATTTGTTAACTCTGCTAACTCTTTTAAAGTTTTTGCACGATCTTTTAGTGCATCTAAAAGTATCTCTTTTTTATCATGTGAAGTTAAGATTAGTCCATACTGCTCTAGAAGCTTTGCAAGCTCTGCATTTGAAGTATTTTTGATGTAGTGTGAACTTAACCAATCAAGTTTTTCAGTATTGTAGATAGATGCTGATTTGTTTATGTCTTTAGGGTTGAAAAGATCTTGCATCTCATCCATAGAGAATATCTCTTGGTCGCCATGACTCCAGCCAAGACGAACTAAAAAGTTTAAAAGTGAAGCCGGAGTATAACCCATCTCTTTGTAAGCCATAACATCAGTCGCACCATCGCGCTTACTTAGCTTTTTCCCCTCAGAGTTATGAATCATTGGTACATGGTAAAACATTGGCAGATCAAAACCAAGAGCTTCGTACACAACTATCTGTTTTGGAGTGTTTGATAGGTGGTCATCCCCGCGGATAACCTCATTTACACCCATTAAATAGTCGTCAATAGCTACAACAAAATTGTAAGTAGGAGAGCCGTCAGCACGTGCTATAACAAAATCATCTAAGATATCTTCAGCTTGAAAACTCACATTGCCCTTTACTCCGTCTCTAACTAAAATTTCCCCAGTTAGTGGTGCTTTTATGCGAATAACAGGCTCTACGCCATCTGGTGCTGTTCCATCAAAGTCACGATATTTTCCATCGTATTTTGTTCTCTCTTTATTCGCCATCTGACTTTCACGAAGTTCTGTGAGTTCCTCTTTTGACATATAGCATCTGTAAGCTTTTCCTTCATCTAAGAGTTGCTTTATATATTGTGCATAAATCTCATCTCTGTTTGATTGGTATATTATCTCGCCCTCATGTTCTAAACCTAACCACTCGAATGCTCTTAAAATAGCATCTGTAGCCTCTTGAGAATTTCTGGCTTTATCCGTGTCCTCTATGCGCAGAAGAAACTTGCCACCATTTTTTTTAGCCCAAAGATATGAAAACAAAGCGGTTCTTAAACCACCAATATGTAGATAGCCAGTAGGGCTTGGAGCGAAGCGAGTAACAACCATGAAAAACCTTTTATTATAGTTAATGGAATTTTAGGCAAATGTTTGTTAAAGGTGGGTAAAATACTTCTTTTAATTAATAGGAATATATATGTATAAAATATTTTTGATTCTTCTGTTTAGTGCAATTTTAAATGCTGAGCTGATTAACGGTGTTGCGATTGTTGTAAAAGGTGAAGCGGTAACTCTTCACGATATAAGAGAAGAGATGCGAATCTCCAAGCTAAACATTAGTGATGCTACTGATGTTTTAATAAGAAAAAAACTTGAAGAAGTTGAGACAAAAGAGAGAGAAATAAGTGTAAACAGCAGTGAAATTTATGATCACATAAAGCAAACAGCGGCTAAAAACAACATGAGTATAAGTGAGTTTTATGAGGCTGTTAGAAACTCTAACGGATTGAGTTCTGAAGAGTTCAAAGAAAAAACCAAAGAGAAATTACTCTCTCAAAAACTATACTCAGCAATATCTTATTCATCGGTTTCTATGCCTACGAAAGAGGAAGCAGAAGAGTATTTTGAACTTCATAAAAATGAGTTTACGCATCCAGGCAGTTTCGATGTTATTATTTATAACACTAAAGATGAAGCAGCACTTCAACAGAAAATAAATAACCCAATGTTCTACTCAGCGAACATCAAAGAAGATCAACAGAAGCTTGAATATGAAAGAATTTCACCAGAATTAGCAGGATTTTTAGAAAAGCAAAAAGTAAAAAGCTTCAGCCCCATTGTTCCTGATGGAAAAGGTGGGTTCATGTCTTTTTATATAAAAGAGATTGATAATATTAAAGAAGCGACTTATGAAAGTGTTGAACAACAGATAATCAATTTGATTATGGGTAATAAAAGAGAACAGGTTCTTAGTGACTATTTTGCAAGACTTCGTGATAGCGCAGATATAAAAGTTATAAGAGAAGCTAAATAGATGCTAAATGATGAAAACTTTATAAAAATTGCATTAGAGTTGGCAACAGCTTCGAAATGTGTATCCAAGCAGGTTGGAGCAGTTATTGTAAAGGATGGAAGAATTCTAAGTACTGGTTACAATGGTACTCCTGCAGGTTATAAAAACTGTTGCGATCATTGGGATGGTGAGTACACAAAAGACCATCATGAATGGTCGAAAACATATGAGATACATGCAGAGATGAATGCAATAATCTGGGCAGCAAGAAAAGGGATATGTGTAGAAGGTGCTACAATCTATGTGACTTTGGAGCCATGCAGTGAGTGCAGTAAAAACTTAATCGCCAGCGGTATTATAAGAATAGTATATTCAAAGCCGTATGAGCACACACACTCAGATACAATCTCAAAATTTATCGAAGATAACGGAGTGAGCATTGAGAAACTCACTTATAAGGAGTAATTTATGAATGAACAAGAAGAGTTAGCTGCTGAGATAGGAAAACATCTTATACAGCCAGAAAACTATGGAAAACTTGAAGGTGCAAATTGCACAGGCGTTGCAGTGGATCACGCTGGTAAGGCATATGTTATTATGTATATAAAAAGAGATGAAAACACAATCTTGGATGTTATGTTTGGAACAAATGACCCTGAAGATATTACAACTCTTGGCTCTATTTTTACGGAGATGATTAAGGGTGATAATATTGAGAGTGCAAATATTGCAGTAAAAGCTTTGGAAGATGAAATTAGAGAGATGGTAAACTCAAATAACACTGCGGATGAGTATAACCACTCAATAATGAAACATCAAGATAATGCCAACATGGTCATGCTTTCATTTCGTGCAGCTATGCGTCACTACGAGCGTCAGCAAGAAGGTATAGAAGAGGAACAGTTTGAGATGAGTTTGGTAAAAGCTTGTCCCCCATCATCAGCTAAAGCCTGTCAAATAAAGTAGAAATAGAGTGATATTTGAATTATCCAATCCCGTTACAAAAACTTTAGTTACACACTTAAGAGATCAAAGAAGAGATGCTATTCGTTTTAGACATACTATAGCAGAGATTGCAAAGCAACTTGTTTATGAAGCGTTAAAAGAGTTTCCTTTAATAGAAAAAGAGATAACTCCATGGCAGGGCGAGGGTAAGTTTAGCGGTATTGATGAAGATAATATAGTAGTTGTTACAGTTTTAAGAGCTGGGATGCCTATGTTAGACAGCGTTATGGAACTACTACCTGAAGCTCACGCAGGCTTCTTGGCAATGAAAAGAGATGAGACTACACACGAAAGTGTTCTTTACTATGACAGGCTACCTGATTGTAAAGGTAAGAACATTCTTTTAGTTGACCCTATGGTTGCTACAGGCGGTTCTATAAGAGATGCAATAGAGCTTCTCAAAAGCAGAGAGCCTCTAAAAATTATAACACTCAATATAATAGGTTCACCAGAGGGTTTAAAAGCAGTCAGCTCAGCCTACCCTGAAGTTGATATTTACATTGCACAGATAGATGAAAAACTAAATAGTGATAAATACATTATTCCAGGTCTAGGCGATGCTGGTGACCGTTCGTACAATACTCTAGAGTAATAAATAAGCATGACAATTGATTTAAAAGGGAAAACCTCATCAGAGATACTTAAGTATTTTGAGATGCTATATGTAGAAGATAGTGAAGTTATAGATGTAGAAGTTTTAGAGTCTGATATTGAATCAATTGGATATAAAGCTTTTGTAGATTTGGCACAAATATTTTTTATGAAAATGCTTACTCCATTTCAAAAAGAAAATGATACTATTGTCTTGAAGTTTCAAAAATTAAATCAAAAAAACTCCTTTCATAAAGCACAAACAAGTAGTGAAAAATACGGCGTAGAGAGTCAGTTTTTTAGTGTTGATAAAACAAAACAGTTTACTTTTTTATACCACTATCAACAAGCACTTCAATTTATAAACATAGATAGTAAAAAGAGAGTTCTGAACCTTGGTGTAAACAAAGGCGATGAGTTTAAAGTTATAAAAGATATGCTTACATGTAACGAGTTTGAGAGTAAAGAATTTATTGGCATAGATTACTCTGCTTCTGCCATAGCGTACGCTTCACAAGAGTTCGCACAAGATACTAATGTAACATTCGCATGTCAAGATATAAATAAACTCCAAGCGTCTGACTTGGGTAGATTCGATTTAATAATCTCCATAGGGACACTGCAAAGTTCAAATATAGAATTTAACGCTACATTTATGTCTCTGTATCAAAACCACTTAGAAAAAGATGGCTCTATAATACTTGGATTTCCAAACTGCAGATGGATTGACGGTGAGATGGTTTATGGGGCGAAAGCACCAAACTATAGCTTTAATGAGATGAGTTTAGTTTTAAAAGACATTCACTTTTGTAAGAAGTATTTACAACAAAAAAAGTATAGAGTAACGATTACTGGTAAAGATTATCTATTTTTGACTGCAAGAAAGATAGTTTAGGTATAATAACGTTAATTTTAAATAAACCACCCCTCATTATAAGTAAATCATATAAAAATAATAAATAATTAGTATAATTCTTCTTTTTTAGGTATAATTCCAGCATAATTAACATATGTGGTTTTTCAATAAAATGTTAAATTTCAAGCAATAAAATAAAGGGGAATACAGATGAAATTTGTATCAATTGTAATGGGTTCTAAAAGTGATTATGAGGTAATGAAGTCGTGTTCACAAACACTAGAGACTTTTGGCGTTAAATTTGAGATGATTGTATCTTCTGCTCACCGCTCACCAGCAAGAACTGCGGAGTATGTTCAGAGTGCAGAGAACAAAGGTGCACAAGTTTTTATAGCTGCAGCAGGAATGGCTGCACACTTAGCTGGTGTTTTGTCTTCAAAAACAGTTAAGCCGATTATAGGTGTACCGATGAGCGCTTCTGCACTAGGTGGAATAGATGCTCTTCTCTCAACGGTTCAAATGCCAGCTGGAATGCCAGTTGCCACAGTTGCAATAGGAAAAGCTGGGGCTATCAACTCTGCTTATTTAGCTATGCAAATACTTGCACTAAATGATGAAGAGTTAGCTGCAAAATTAAAAGAAGACCGTGTAACAAAAGCTAAAAATGTTGAAAAAGATTCTTTAGAAATAGAGACAATCATAGCCATATAGAGTTCTAAAAAGGATATTTATGCCAATAACTAAGCTTCTAGATGACAATTGTAAGAAGAGAATAAAACCTACTCTTTTAAGAGACGTTAAAACTGAAGCTTTACTCGTTTTTTCAAGAACGGCTCTTGAGAGATATTTTGAGCAGATAGATGAGGCTGGATATAAACCTAGCGTTGGGACAGATGAAGATACAATTTACGTATATGACACTCTAAGAAAGTTATTAGTTAATCTCCAGGAGTGTGTAGTTAATGTAGATTATGCAATCAATCTAGTTCAAGGTGCTAAAAAGTACCCAGAACTTAGATCGTTAGCCAAACTTGAAGAGCCTTTAATTAACTACTATGATGTAATGGCAGAAAAAGTATCAAAATATTATGCGGATAAGCCAGCATACTTGCCAGAGTGTTTAGTTGTTTGTCTGCTTGGAGATTGGATTTTAGAAGAGGAAAAATCTGTAAACTTATATCCATTTTTAAAAGAGATAAACTTTTTAGACTTGATAGGTAAATTTGAATCCAACAGAAAATCTTTTGAAAAGAATGATGAGTGTAAAATCAGTGAAGTACATGAGCTCTCTTTTAAAATTATCGAAAAACTTAAAAATAAAAAATACAAGGTAAATAAAGCTAGAGTTTCAAAAACTAGAAAGAAATAAGTGGTGAAGTTATAATTAGTATTGTTTGTTCTGAGATATACTACTCTATGTCAAATTCACAAGGAAATTAATATGAATAATTTTGGCCTTATCCAAGGAAATGAACTGTTTCAAAAGAGTTATTTTAAGGCTCATGAAAAAGAGTTTCTCTCTTTGGCTAAAAAAGGTCAGCATCCAAAAGCTTTATATATAGGCTGTTCTGACTCTAGAGTTGTACCAGATCTAATGATAAGTAGTACTCCGGGTGATTTATTTGTTGTTAGAAATGTTGGTAACTTTGTAGCTCCATATCAACCAGATGAAGATTTCCACTCTACTGCCTCAGCCATAGAGTATGCAGTAAGTATTTTGAAAGTAAAAAATATTATAGTTTGTGGACATACACATTGTGGAGCAATTGCAGCAATTCATAATAAAAGTTCTTCAAATGACCCAGAACTTGTTCATACACATACATGGCTTACTCTTGGTGAGAGTGCAAAAGAACAGGCTCTTTTAGCCTTAGGTTCAAAAGCTGATAAAGAGGTTCTTTATCGTCTCACAGAAAAACTTTCAGTAATCTCTCAATTGGAAAACCTTTTAACATACCCATCTGTAAGCAAAAGGGTGGATAGCGGTGAGATAGCTATCCATGGCTGGGTTTACGATATAGAGAGTGGTGAGATAGAGTATTATGACCCAGAGAACTCACAGTTCTTTCCAATCAGTTCACTAAAAGTTGAAGAGTAGATTACAATAACCACTTTTTTATCCAAACACTAAGCACATAAAGACCCCAAATGTGCTGTTTGAAATTTCCACTGTTTGAACCTTTTATATATTCATCAAGTTTATCTTTTTTAAAGAGCCCACTTTGCTTATTTACCTCATGAATCAACTCTATTTTTTTGCTATTTATAAGGTACTCCATATATGGATTTGAGAATCCTTTTTTCTTTCTTGACAGTATTTTTTCATTCAAGTGCGGTTTGGAAATTTTCTTAAGAAGAGCCTTTGTAACTCCATCCTCATACCGAAGTTTTGGGTCAATACTAAAAATAGCAGAAGCGAGCTTATGGTCCAAAAAAGGTGTGCGGGACTCTATGGAGTGAGCCATACTTACTCGGTCTAGTTTTGTTAAAAAATGCTCTGCTTGAAAAAGGTTTAAATCAATATAGCTATACCAAATACTCTCATCTGCATGTAGAGATTTTTCAAATCTATCTCTATAGCTTTTGAGGTATTTTAATGATTGGTTGTCTTTTACATTTCTCTTCATAAGCTCATTTTTTTGAAGGTCTGTAAAGTTCTCTCCTGAAGTTCTAAAGAGAAGGGTCTCATCAAAAATCCGCTTATAGTGCTCCCACTCTCTATTCTTAGAGAAGTTCGAGCGGAAGTATTTTTTCAGCCAATTTTTGTTGTTTAGTTTGGATAAACTCTCTATATCTAAATACTCAAAATATTGTCTATATCCTAAAAATAATTCGTCACTACCCTCACCGCTCAAAACTACTTTATACCCATCTCTTTTTATTTTTTCAAACAGTAGATAAAGTGGGACTGATGCAGGGTCATTTAGCGGTTCATCCAAGGTATCTAAAACTTTGTCACTTGCACCTATGAAATCATCTTGTGATATCTCTATATCTTGATTTTTAAGTCCCAAAAACTCTGCAGACTCTTTGGCATTAACTCTTTCGTCATACTTTGCAAACTCTTTGTAGCCAAGAGTATAAGTTTGCAGACTAACACCATTTTTAAGAGCATAAGCATTTATAGTTGCACTGTCTATTCCACCCGATAGCAGTGAAGCTATAGGGACATCGGAACTTAGTCTTATGTCTATAGACTCTTGAAGTAAGTTTTCTAACATATAAACGGCTTCGTCTTTGTTAGCTATAACGTTTGGTTTGTTATCCATCAGGTCAAAGTATCTTTTCACCTCTGCATGTGAATCTTTAAAAGTGAGATACTCCCCGGCAGCGAGTTTTTTAATCCCTTTGAAAAAAGTAAAGGGAGGTGTCGGAGCTAAAAAAGACAAGTAGCTCATAAGGGCATCATCATCCATCTCTATATTGCTTAAAAACGGTGTAAGCGCTTTGATTTCAGAGGCGAATATAAAGCTTTTACCATCGAGATAAAAGAGAGGTTTTTTACCAAGTCTGTCACGAAAAAGATAAAGTGTGTCATCGTCCAAAAGAGCTATTGCAAACATACCTCTTAGATGATTTACAAACTCTACCCCCCACTTCAGATAGGCGGCTATTATAACCTCACTATCACTTTGTGTTTTAAATTCAAACTCACACGTTAGCTCTTGTTTTAGCTCTTTGAAATTATATATCTCTCCATTAAAAGATAGCAAAATATTCTTTACATGTAGAGGTTGGTTTGAATGGGAGTGAGCGTCGATTATACTTAGGCGATGATGAGCAAAAAAAAGATTTTTACTTTGTGTGATTCCGCAAAAATCAGGACCTCTATGAGTTAGCGAAGAGAGTGCCTTTCTTGCTTTTTCTTCCTCGTATTCTCCTATGATTCCAAAAATTCCACACATTAGTCACGAGCCTTTAAAAATGTGACAGTTATGTCATTTTTAAAGTAATCATCTCTAAGTATTACTTTATCAACATTTAAGTTATTGGCAATATCTTCAATCTGCTCAGTTGTAACATAATTGTATGTTTCACTTTTTTTATCCCCGTGAAGTACATTAAATATAAACCCATATCTACATGCGGAGAAACAGTTTTGAATAAATAGATGTGATTCAAATAGTTTTAGTGTATTCATAGCACCGCTGCATATGTAATAGTCTGCTGATGGAAGAGAATCTCTGCAAATATCAGCCAGTATTATTTCACAGCCAGTACGCTCTGAAGATATTTCGTACATGTCAATAAGTGAATCTATCCCAATATACTCTTTAGGCTCTTTAGAATTTTTTTGAGCATAGAGGTAAAAATCACCAAATCCACAGCCGGCATCAGCGATAGAGTAGGAAGATAAATCATTAGGGAGCATATCAAGTATAACATCAAATCTAAGCGTTTGAGTCCCTTTGGATAACCAGTTTACACCTTTGGCTGTTATGCCGTATTTTTGTATGGCAGAAGTATAAAAATTTTTATTAAATGAGTTCAACTGTGGTACGTCTTTATTTGCAAGATTTTAATTAATAGATTATATTATAATTTTTTCTAATTAGCCTTAACTAGGGTATAATTCCATAAAGAAGATAAAGAGATAATGAATAAACTACAAGAGTACCTAAATTCTTATGAACTTAGCGAGATTCACCCCTCGGATATAGCAAGAATACTTAAGCAGCTAGATGATAGTGAGTTTGCTGATGCCTTAAAACTTGTACCTAAAGATTTACTAGGGGATGTTGCTCTTGCACTCCCTGACAGATATTTTGATGACGTAGTAGGCAACCTTAGTGTAGATGAGTTAAGACATGCTGTAACTGAGCTTGAGTCAGATGATCAAGTTGACTTTATGCATGAACTTGGAGAGCTTGATGAAGATAAAGCTTTAGAAGTTTTTAAAACACTTGATGAGGAAGATAAACAAGAGATTACAAGGCTTCAAACCTATGATGAGGATGAAGCTGGTGCTTACATGCAGCTTGAAGTCTTCACAGCAGCTAAAGATGAAGTTGTTCATGATGTAATTAAGAGGTTTGGTGAACTTAGAAAAGCTAAGACTATTGAGAATGTTCAAAACCTTTTTATTGTCTCAAGTGATAAAAAACTTCGTTTTACGGTTGGGCTAGATGACCTTCTTGTATTTGATTTTGATAAAACATTATTAGAAAATATTGAGCAGAGTGAAGATAGCTTTGAGCCTAAAAAAGCAGAAGATAGAGAGAGTATTAAAGATGTAGTACACTATTTTGAAGAGTATGACCTCTCTGTAATGCCAGTTGTTAATGCCTATGGTATTTTGCTTGGTCGTATAACTTCGGATGACATTTATGATATTATTAATGAACACGCAACAGAACAGATGTATAATCTCGCCGGTGTGGATGATGAAGCAGAAGAGGATGATGAGGTTTTCAAAGCTGGAAAAAAGAGAGCTTCTTGGCTAAGTTTAAACCTGTTTACTGCAATTTTTGCCTCTTTAGTTATTGGTCTTTTTGCCGATACATTGGAGAGTATGGTAGCACTTGCAGTGCTTATGCCAATTGTCGCTTCAATGGGCGGTAATGCAGGAACTCAAAGTCTAACAGTTGTAGTTAGACAGTTGGCACTTGGAGATATTTCTCAGGGTGATGCGATGCGTATTATAAAAAAAGAAGTTACGATTGCATTAATGAATGGAATCTTATTTGCTATAATTATGGGAATAGTAGCAGCTATCTGGTTTGATATGAAAATGCTTGGTGTGGTAATTGCACTTAGTATGATTATAAATCTTCTGATGGCTGGTTTTTTTGGTGCGGCGATACCACTCTTTTTAAAGAAGATGGACATTGACCCAGCAATTGGAAGTACTGTAATCTTAACAACAGTAACGGACGTTGTAGGCTTTTTTAGCTTTTTGGCACTAGCCACTGTTATATTATTTTAAAGGATATTTAAAAATAAATGGATTTATTAATTCTATTTTTCGTTTTGTCGGTCGGTATTTCGTTTTTGTGTTCAATTTTAGAAGCGGTGCTTCTATCAGTAAATATGTCATATGTCTCGGTTTTGGAACAAGAGAGACCATCAGTCGGAAAACTCTTAAGACACCATAAAAAAAATATAAATAAATCTATAGCCGCTATTTTAATCTTAAATACTATCGCACATACCTTGGGAGCTGCCGCTGTTGGAGCACAAGCTGCTGCTTTGTTTGGGAATGATGCTGTTGTGATTATCTCAATTATTATGACCTTTGCTATTCTTTTTCTTTCAGAAATTATTCCTAAAACAATCGGTGCAGTATATTGGAAGCAATTAGCCCCTGCGGCAGCTCAATTCATTAGATTTTTTATCTGGATAACTTATCCTATTATTTTAACAACACTTTTTGTAACCAACAGAATCTCAAAGGGCAATGAATTTGCAAATAGTTTAACTAAAGAGGAACTGCTCCACAGTATGCTTCTTAGCGAAGATGATGGTGTTATTGATGAAAAAGAGTCCGACTTTATAGAGAACATACTAAACTTCAATAAGATAAAAGTAAAAGAGGTTTTAACACCTAGAAGTGTTGTCTTTGCACTTGAAGAAAATATGAGCATAAAAGAGGTTATTGATACGCAAAGTGATATTTTTAAATTCTCCCGCATACCGGTTTACAGAGGCTCTTTAGAGAATGTAACAGGTATAGTTTTAACAAAAAAAATATTCAGACAAGCATTAGAAGATGATGCTGTAAGTGTAGGTTCTATCCAAAAAGATATTTTTACTATTAATGAAAATATTCCAGTTAGTAAGGCACTTGACCTATTTATAACTAAAAAAGACCATATGTTCTTGGTTGTAGACAGCTACCATCAAACAGATGGAATTATAACACTCGAAGATTGTATAGAGACTATATTAGGTGTTGAGATAGTAGATGAGAGTGACTCTATTGATGATATGCGTGAGCTTGCGAAGATGCAAATGAAACTAAAGAGAAAAGATATTGAAAGTAGAAACTGCGAAGTGAAAGAGAATCCACTCTAAAACTTCGCTCATAACTACATTCCAGGAATTCTTGGAATTTTGCCAAGCTTAGAGTATCTGCAGTAGCTGCCCCATGCTTTTTTAAGCCAATGACCAATCACAGGCAGCGGAATCATAAAAGCTCTTTTTTCATCTCTGTAGATAAATGAAGCACCATCTCCACTGTCCATAATACAAAGGATGTTTAGATGTTCATGGTAACCTTTGAAGTTTGTGTTATTGTTGTCTTTTTCTTGAATATTATGGGCAACATTTTTAGCCATAACTTCAGCAATATGACCTTGTTTTGCTCTCCACTCATAGCCTTCAAGTGCGACTGAATCTCCTATTGCATATATGTTAGTAGGCATTGCAGGGTCTTTAAAAATCACATTGGAGTAATCATCTGTTTTTATAAATCCAGCTTCATTAAGGGGAAGGTCAGACAATTTTGCAACTTCATGTCCGTCACCCGCCGGAATAAACATGGTAAAATCTGATTCTAGTTTAGAGTCATCTTCAAAAATAATACCGTCTTTTTCAAACATTTTTATTTTTTTTCCAAAGTGTTGGTTAATATCTAACATGTTAAAAAACTTATTCATCATCTTCAGTGCTTTGGGACCCATTCTTTTTCCAGGCTCAGGCATTGGTGCAAAAAATGTTAACTCGAATTTGTCTCTAATCCCTTTTTTCTTTAAAAGATTGTGCACATTAAAAAGCAACTCAAAGCCGGGACCACCACGAACAGCAGATGTATCTTTAGGGTTCCCGCCAAAACCAAAGCAGATTTTACCACTACCTTTTTGTATAAGCTCATCTATTTTAGCACGTATCATAAGTGACTGCTCTGGAGCACCGCAAATTGAGAGTGTATTCTCAATCCCCTTATGTTTCATTTTAGATGCGCCAATTCCAATAACTAAGTGATCATAATCACTTAATACAGTTCCGCTTTTGAGCGTTACTGTATTGTTTTTTGCGTCTATTTTAGAAACTGAGTCAATGATAAGCTCAAATCCATGAGCATTTTTTAACTCATTCATATCTACACAAACATCACTAAATTCAGACTCTCTAGTTGGAATCCAGATTGATGTAGGATATATATAAAAGTAGTCTCTATCGCTAACTAAAGTAACTTTGTAGTTTGCTTTTCGTAAATATATTGCAGCCTCTAGGCCAGCAAAACCGCCACCAAGGATAAGTGCATTTTTCATAATTTAACCTTATAAATATAATAAGAAATATTACACTGTAAGATGTTAAAAACTAATTAATCACTTTTTTATTTATAAAATATACAGCAAACAAACTAAGTGCTCCCCCTATAATTATATGTGTTTGAATCTCCTCATCGAGCACAACCCAGGCAATTAAAAGGGCAAAAAGAGGAACAAGGAACATAAAAGAGCTTGTTTTTTCACTACCAAGTTTACCGGATGCTGTAAAAAATATGGTTGTAGCAACGCTCTGTCCAAGAACAGCCAAGTAAATAAGAGCTATCCAAAACTTACTACCTTGATTAAAAACAGACATTAAATCGCTATTAAAAGCGTACAAAAATGTCACTACTGTAGCAACAATAGAGATAAAAAAACTATAGTGTACAGGGTGTATATTTCTTTGTGAGTGCTGTGAGAGAACTGTCACTCCGGCCCAAATTATTGCACAGAGTAAAAAGTAGATATTTGAACCATTTAAAAATTGGCTTAAACTACCTAACTCTAACATTATTACTCCGCCGATTAGGCCTAAAAAAAGTCCAAAGTACTGTCTGTTGTTAAGTTTACTTTTGAATATTATTAAAACTAAAAGAGAGGTCATAATTGGACTCATTGTAGTGATTATTACGCCACCCGCTCCAGCTAAACCATATTTAATACCTAAAAATGATGAGACCATAAAGGCTATATTTAGAGTTGAGCTTCCAACTATATATGTTAGCGTTGATTTGTTTAGTATTATTGGTTTTTTAATGAAATAAAGTATTGGAATAAAAGAGAGACTCATAATAAAAAATCTCCAAAATATAATTACTTCAATTGATAAATCATAAGTTAAAATTTTAAGGGCGCTCCATCCGCCACCCCATAGGAGCATAGATAATACCAATAAATAGGTGAAATTTATATTTTTCATACAAACCTTTTGATTATGATTTAATGTTATTTTTTAAGTAAAAACTTGATATTATCATACTTAATTAAATTAAGGGTTTAAATAATGAGAAATGAGCGTTTGTTTAAAGTAGGTGTAAATCTAGTCAGGTTTGCATGGCTGGTGGAGATTGTAGCAGTATTAATAGGTTTTTTAATATCTATAATTGTTTCATACTCTGTCTATTTTCAGATAAATAGAGCAGATGAAGCATTTACATTTGGAGACTACTCAACAATATTGGTGGCAGGCTTGCCCTTTTTTCTTGTGGCAATTGTAGAAGCTACTAAAATCCCGGTTGCAACTGCTTTGATGTATGCTAAACATAGAAGTTGGAGAATAATACTTTTTGTCGGACTATTGTTATTAGCAACTATTACCTTTGAGACTATGATTAACGGTTTTGAGAGAAACTTTTCTAACTTAACTCTAACAATAGATGAGAGAAAGAATGATGAGCTTTTATTACAGCATAAGATTGATATTTTAGAAGATAAAAAGAATAAAATTGATGTTATATCCCCAGAGAAAGTTGAATCTTCTTGGAACCAAAGAATATCAATGGCAAATAAGAGTTTCAACACAAGAGTAAGTAAGCAAAGAGAGTTTATTGAAGCCCAAATCAACTCTTTGTCTAAAAATGACATGGAAAAAATTAATGATGAGATATCAAAACTTTCAGAGCAAGAGAGTGAAATATATAAATCATGGGACAACGAGAGAACAGAGTTAAGAGGTCGTGTAAGAGGCTTAATAAATCAAAATATTGAAGGTTCTACATCTGATAAAGTAAAATTGGCAAAGGAATTAGATGCGTTAAAGGCTGAGATGAAGAGAGAATTGGATGATTCTAACTTTTTGACAAGGCTTGGAATTGAGCAAAAATACAGAGCATTAATAGATAAAAAAGAGAAGAGGCTATATGCTGTAACTGATTATGCAGTAGGATCTAAAGCAATTGAGCAACAAACAAAATCTGAAGAGCAGCTTCAAGAGCATTTAATTGTTGTTGCAAAGAATTATCAAGCACGTATAGACACTGTTAGAAATAGAATAGACTATTTAAATAAAAAGATAAAAAGTCACCAAGAGGCAAATGAATTTTTGGAAAATAAGTACAGAAGTGAGTTAAATACTTTTACTACTAATGCTTCTCAAAACAGAAAAACTACAGTGCGAAAAGCAGCTAATGATAGAAACAACAGCCTAAAGGAATACGCAAATATTCAAGTTAAAGTTAAAGCTTATGATGAGGAGATATTTAAACTCATTGAGCAACAACGTGAGATTCACTATGGAATCAACAAGCTTGTAAATCAAAATCAGGTGTACCGTGTAGCAACATACATTAGTGGAAAAGAGAATGCTATAGAAGTACCTCGTGATACAGTTGGTCTGGTAGCCTTGGTCTGGTTTGCATCACTGGCATTTATTTGTGCTGTTGCGGGTGTATTTCTTGCAATATCAGGAATATATATACAAAAAATTTATTCAGGCGAGTATGAGCTAAGTGATTCAAAAAATTAAAAAATACTCCACAACTAACACCTTGGTAATTTTTGGAATTATTTTTGGTGTTTTGTTTGGAATTCTTTTTCCGGAACTGGCTTTAAAACAGCAGGTAATCGGGCAGATTTTTATAAGCTTTTTAAAAATGCTGGTAGTCCCTTTAGTCTTCTCAAGTATATATATCGCAATAATGGGACTTGGGAGTTTAAATGATTTAAAATCAATTGGACTCAAAACAATTGGTTTATATCTTCTGACTACAGCTTTAGCTGTTTTGTTAGCTATAGCCGTAATGAACTTAGTGCCAATAGGGGAGCCCACTTCTGTTGAAGGTTTAGAGTATGTTAAAGCATCGCAAGTAGCACCATTTACTTTTGAAGCAATGATACTAAGCTTTATCCCTACTAATATTTTCAACTCGTTAGCAGATGGTTCAATGATGCAAATTATTGTTTTTTCAATCTTGTTTGCCATAGCCTCAATGCACTTACATGTAAAGAGACAAGAGCTGATGCTAGATTTTTTCACAGCTGTTACTAATGCAATGCTTACGATGGCAGAGTGGGTTATTAAACTTACCCCTATTGGGGTATTTAGTCTTATCTCATATGTTATTGCAGAGCAGGGTGTTGATGTTGTTTTGGGTCTTTGGAAGTATCTATTAATGGTTATATCGGTTTTACTTATTCATGCTGTTGTGACTCTTCCGGCTCTGTTAGCAATTTTTGCAAAGATTAATCCATTCAAATACTTAAGTGATGTTCGCGAAGCACCAATTATGGCTTTTTCAACAGCTTCGAGTGCAGCAACTCTACCTGTGTCAATGCGCATAGCAGAAGAAGATGGCGGAGTTGATGAAAAACATGCATCTTTCGTTTTACCACTTGGTGCTACAGTTTCTATGGATGGAACAGCAGCTTATCTTACTGTGGCTGTTTTATACATTTCACATTTAGCCGGTGTTGATTTGAGCTTAATGGACCAAGTCCTCTTAGGGGTAACTGTGGTCGCACTAAGTGTAGGAGTCGCAGCACTGCCAAGTGCATCACTGGTTATGATGGTTGTTATTTTAAATCAAATAGGACTACCTGTTGAGTATATTGCACTTATTGTCGCAGTGGATAGAATATTAGACATGGCAAGAACATCTTTGAATGTTACCTCAGATTTAGTTGTTGTAAAAATTATTGACCAGATTCAAAAAACGACAATAAAAGAGAAATAGTGAAATCAATATGCTATAATTATTTCAATTAGGAGTAACCTATGGTAAATGCTAAAGAACTAAAAGAGATTACAAAAAATCTAACACTTCTTTATGTAGAAGATGAAGATGATTTAAGAGTATCAGTAGAGGGTTATTTAAGTAAACTTTTTGCTAAAGTTGTTTGTGCCACAAATGGTAGAGAAGGGTTGGATTACTACAAAAATGGTCAATACGATATTGTAATGACTGATATACAGATGCCACTTATGGATGGCTTGGAGATGTCAAAAAAGATAAAAGAGATTAATCCTAATCAGGAGATTATTATTACCTCTGCATATGGGGAGACCATTTACTTCCTTGAGTCAATCCGAATAGGGGTTAATGGCTATATTATAAAGCCTATTGATTACATGCAAATGAACCAAGAGCTATATAAGTCAACGTTAAAACTAGTTAGCTTCAAAGAAAATGTAAACTATAAACTACACCTTGAAGATATGGTTACAGAGCGAACAGAAAAAATCTTGGCTATGGAAGATGAGAGAACAAGAAACTTTGAAAATACAATATTATCATTTGTTGAGATGATTGAAGACCGCGACACATATACCGGTGGACACTCTCAGCGTGTAGCTAGCTATGCTAAACTAATTGCAAAAGAGATGGGTCAAAGTGATGAAGATTGTGAACTTCTCTATGTGGCTGGTATGATGCACGATATTGGTAAAATTGCTACACCAGATACAATACTGCTTAAACCTGGGAAACTAAATGACATAGAGTATGAATTAATCAAAGAACATGCAACGGTTGGTTATGAACTTCTTAATAAAATTCCTATGTATAAGAAACATGCAGAGATAGTTAGACATCACCATGAGAGATATGACGGTAAAGGCTATCCGCAAGGTCTTGCAGGTGAAGAAATTCCATTACTCTCTCATATCTTACTTGTTGCGGATGCCTTTGACTCTATGACAACAAATCGTATTTATAAAGGGCGTAAAAATATTGACAAAGCAGTAGAAGAGCTTGATACGTTCTCTGGTATGCAGTTTCATCCAGATGTTGTCAAAAGTGCAATAAAAGTTCTTTCAAAAATAGATATAGATACTTTAATAACGCAATTACCTCAAACAGAGATTGAAAAAGAGCGCTTCTCCTATTTTTTCCGTGACCAAATAACAGATGCCTATAATAAACAGTATCTTGATTTTATATTAGAGCGTAATATCCTAAAAGAATATGTATGTGTTAATAAGTTATATCTTCATAACTTTAATCAATATAATCAAAAAAACAGTTGGGAGGAGGGTGATGTGTTTTTAAATAAATTTGTTACTTATTTACACAAAAGCTACCCTTTATCAACAGTTTTTAGAGTCAATGGCGATGATTTTGTATTAATGAATAAAGAGCATATAGAGATTGATGTAAAAGAGTTTGAAGCGCTAGATTTTATACAAAATGCTAATGTTAATATAAGTGTTATGCATTTCGACTTAAGAAAAAAGAATATATCAAATAAACGGGAACTGGAAGAAGCACTATTAAAGGCAGAGCAAGATGATTAAAGATATAAAAGTACTAAAAGAGATGGTTAATGAGTTGAAAATACTTTATGTGGAAGATGAAGATGAGATGCGAATGGGAAGTGAACTTTTTTTAAAAAAGTTTTTTAATTTTGTTGAAACTGCTAAAGATGGGAAAGATGGTCTTGAAAAATTTCAGAAAAACAGACACAATATAATTTTCACCGATGTTATGATGCCAAGAATGGACGGGGAAGAGATGATTGAGAAAATTAAAGAGATTGATGATGATGTTTTCTGTGTGACGCTAACAGCTTCTGAAGTAAGATTAGAAGATATTAAAGAGATGTGTGATTTATACTACAGAAAGCCAATTTCTTATGATGATATGAATACGGTTTTGCAAGAAATTGTAAAGAAATTTAACTTATCAAAATAGACTTTTAAATCACAAGGGATGTAAAATATGAGGCTCTACTTGTTAATAGTCAGCATTATGATGACAACTTCACTTTTTGCACAAGCAGAGGTTAAGATAGGTGTGAGAGCCTATAACAGTGAAAAAGTTTCCGTAAAGAGATGGGAAGAGACAACAAAAGCTCTTGAGAGAGCAATCCCTGAATATAATATTTCAATGGTTCCTATAGTCTCTTTTAAAGAGATGGAAGATGCCGTTAAAAATAAAGAGATTGATTTTATTTTAACAAACCCGAGTGAATATGTTGCATTTGAAGCAAGAAATAATGTACGAAGAATTGCCACACTTATAAATCACAGAGATGAAGGTGGACTAGCTAAGTTCTCATCTATTATATTTACCAAAGCAGATAGAGATGATATAAACTCTTTAGAAGATACCAAAGGCAAATCTATACTGGGTTTAAAGAAACAAGCATTTGGTGCTTGGCAGATGGCTCATAAAGAGTTCTTAGATAGCGGTATTGATCCATTTGAAGATCTGGACGTTAAATTCAACTTGGCTTCTAGCCAACAAGAGATTGTATACGCTGTGCTAAATGGTAAAGCAGATTTAGGAACAGTTAGAACAGGAGTAATGGAGAGATTGATAAAAGATGGAAAAATTCTAACATCTGAAATAAAAGTAATCAACGTTAAGGTTGATGGATTTCCACTTCTTCATAGCACCGCAACTTACCCAGAATGGGCATTTGCCTCACTGCAACATATACAATTTGACCTTGCAAATAAAATAGCTATAGCCTTGTTGCAGATAAGACCAAATGATGAAGCTGCGGTAAAAGGCAACTATACCGGCTGGACTACGCCCCTTGAGTATGGAAAAGTTCACGATACTTTAAAAGAACTCAAAGTCTTCCCCTATGAAAATTATGGGGAGATTACTTTGGAACTAATATGGAAAGAGTATAAATATACTCTCCTCCTTCTTTTATTGGGTGTTTTATCACTAATAATTTATAATAAACATGTAAAGAGCTTAAATGATAGATTGGCGAAAAAGAGTATAAAATTAAAAAAGATAAACATGGAGTTAGAAAAAGCTACTTATGAGCTGTCAAAATTCAGTAAAGAGTTAGAGAAAAGAGTAAAAGAGGAAGTAAAAGAGAACAAAGAAAAAGATAAATTAGTATCCCAACAATCAAAGATGGCAGCTATGGGAGAGATGATAGGAAATATTGCACACCAATGGAGACAGCCAATAGCAATCATATCTATGTGGGCAAATAATATAATAGCAGATATAGATATGGGAAATATAAAGAATGAAGAGTTAAGAAAATATGCAAACAGTATTAATATGCAAACTCAACACCTATCCCAAACAATAGATGATTTTAGAAACTTTTTCACTCCAAATAAAGAGAAAAGCATCTTTACTCTAAGGAGTAGTGTAGATAAGACAATGTCTCTTTTAACTGCTTCATTTAAAACACACAGTATTGAACTTATAGAAGATATAGAAGATATAGAGATAGTAGCTTTAGAAAATGAACTAACGCAGGCTATCTTAAATATTATAAAAAATGCTAAAGATGTTTTAGAAACACGTCCTGATGGTAGTAGAAAACTAATCTTTATAAATGTATATAAAAAAGATAGCAAAGCAATTATAGAGATAAAAGACAGCGGTGGCGGGATAGCAGACAATATTATAGATAAAGTGTTTGAGCCATACTTTACAACGAAGCATAAATCACAAGGGACGGGGATAGGTCTTTATATGACAGAGTCTATAATTACTAAACATTTACATGGAGAGATAACTGCTGAAAACTCAGAGTATGAGTATAAAGGGAAACATTACAAAGGGGCAGTGTTTGCTATAAGCTTGCCGACTAGTGAGGAAAAAGGGTGAAAGTTGAAATTTAGCCAAAAATTAATATTTCTTTTTTTACTGATTCTTACTGCAGTACTCTTAAATAAAGTATGGCAAGAGAAGATTGAGTTGCTGAAAAAAGAAAAATATATAGCAGTCACGCAAGAGATACAAGAACAAACAAATATATTAGTGGAAGAGAAGAAAAATGCAACTGTTGCTATTGGTGTCTCCCTGTCGTTTGACAAAACTATAAAAGAGGCATTGAAAAAAGATAAAGTAGAGCTAATAAAATTAGGTGAACTCTCAGCATCCTTGCGAAAAAATAGTGACTTTAAAAATGTTTGGTTCCATGTTCTTACAGGAGAGGGAAAATGCTTTTATAGAAGCTGGACAGATAGAAGGTGTGACACGGTTTTAAATAATAGAATTGATATTGAAGAGATGCTTAAAGATCCAAAAATAATGACAACCATCAGTGTTGGCAATTACGATATGACATTTAAGGTAATGATTCCTATTTATGAAGAAAAAAATCTACTAGGAATAATAGAGGTCATTACACATTTTAACTCGATCACTATAAAACTTCTTAAAAAAGGGATTGAACCTGTCGTTTTAGCTGATAAAAAGTACAAAGAACAACTTCTATACCCGTTTACAAAACTGTTTATAGGCAATTATTATGTAGCCAATTTAAATGCAAATCCTAAATATATGGACATAATTGAGGAAAAAACAGTAGAACACTTTTTAACTTTTGAAAAAATTTATAATGAAGATATAGAGAGAGGTAATATAGAAACACTATATACGGTGCCTGATATTAAAGGTGACCCTTTGGGCTACATCATACTCTTTAAACCAATAAATGAAATAGACATGTCAGATATAGAGTGGATGAAAGAGGAGATGGTTTACTATATTGTAATTTTACTTATTTTATCTGCATCTATCTTTTATTATCTTACAAACAGAAGGGTTATATCTGCAATCTCATCTAAAAACAGAAGTATGAAAAAATTAAATGATTATTTGGAAAAAGCATTAATAGAGGAGAAAGAAGCTCAAAGACAGCAGGAAAAAGAGAGACAAATTTTATTCCAGCAATCAAAGATGGCGGCCATGGGTGAGATGATAGGAAATATAGCACACCAGTGGAGACAACCAATAACAATTATATCAATGTGGGCAAACAATATAATAGCAGATATAGATATTGGAGATGTTGAGAATAAAGAGTTAAGAAAATATGCCGTAAATATCAACGAACAAACGCAACACTTATCTCAAACAATAGATGATTTTAGAAACTTTTTCATTCCAAACAAAGATAAAAGTATCTTCACTATAAAGAGCAGCATAGATAAAACAATGAGCCTCTTGAGTGCAGCCTTTAAAACACACGGTATTGAACTTATAGAAGATATAGAAGATATAGAGATAGTAGCTTTAGAAAATGAACTAACGCAGGCTATCTTAAATATTATAAAAAATGCTAAAGATGTTTTAGAAACACGTCCTGATGGTAGTAGAAAACTAATCTTTATAAATGTATATAAAAAAGATAACAAAGCAATTATAGAGATAAAAGACAGCGGTGGCGGGATAGCAGACAATATTATAGATAAAGTGTTTGAGCCATACTTTACAACGAAGCATAAATCACAAGGGACGGGGATAGGTCTTTATATGACAGAGTCTATAATTACTAAACATTTACATGGAGAGATAACTGCTGAAAACTCAGAGTATGAGTATGAGGGGAAACATTATATGGGTGCAATGTTTACTATAGCTCTGCCAATTGATGAAAAGAGATAATAATGAAGAATGAGATATTCTATAAAAGATTAAAAAAAATAAAAAAATATTATATCAATATTTTGGTTTTAGCAACTCTGACTATTGTTTCTTTATTAGCATGGAGCATTGATAACGAAGTAAAGCATTATAAAAATTTGGCATTAGAATATGCAAAAATTTCTTTTGATAAAGATCTAATATTTAGAAAGTGGGCTGCAAGTCATGGAGGAGTATATGTTCCTCCTACTAAAAGGACACCCTCAAACCAGTACTTGATTAACGTAGAAGATAAAGATGTAGTTACAACAACAGGTAAAAAGCTAACACTTATGAATCCGGCTTATATGATAAGACAGCTAATGGAAGAAAATGAGGGCCTGTATGGAGCAAAAGGGCATATTACAAGTTTAATTTTGCTAAATCCCAAGAATAAACCAAGCGATTGGGAGACTAAAGCACTCAAGTTGTTTGATAAAGGTGAAAAAGAAGAAGTTTATGAGTTTTTAAACAAAGATGGCAAAGAGTACATATACTATATGAAAGCTTTGGTGACAGAAGAGTCTTGTCTGAAATGTCACGCACATCAAGGTTATAAGATAGGTGATACCAGAGGTGGAGTTTCTGTAGTTATACCAATGGAAAAGTACGATAATGAGATGTATGGTGAAATCATTAGAATTATCAGTGTGTTTTTTATTTTTTATATGATTGCTATAGTCGGTATGATTTATACATACGGGCGGCTTAAAGCCTCTTTACTAGAACAAGAGAAGCTATTTGACGAGAACAGAAAAAAAGATGAGATTATGCTTGCTCAATCAAGAAACGCGGCAATGGGAGAGATGATAAGTATGATAGCTCATCAGTGGAGACAACCAATAGCAATCATATCTATGTGGGCAAATAATATAATAGCAGATATAGATATGGATGAAGTTCATAATGATGACTTTAAAAAATATGCTAAAAATATCAATGAACAAACTCAGTATCTATCCCAAACAATAGACGACTTTAGAAACTTTTTTAAACCAGATAAAGCTAAAGAAAAAGTTTTGATACAAGATGTAATGGATGAGTGCTTAGGTGTTGTTGGAAAAAGCTTACAAAACAGCAATGTACATGTAGAAAAAAACTATACATGTAATACTCCTATAAGTATACACGCAAGAGAGCTTATGCAAGTCTATATTAATATACTCAAAAATGCAAAAGAGGCACTTGTTGAGCAAGAGATTAAAGATGCTAAAGTAATTATAAATATTTATGAAGATGAGAATAGTGTGGTTTGTGAAATCAAAGACAATGCAAATGGGATTAAAGAAGAGATAATGCAAAAAATATTTGACCCGTATTTTACAACTAAGGGTGTTCACTCAGGCACTGGAATAGGTCTGTATATGAGCAAAATTATAGTAGAACAGCACCTACATGGGACAATTAGTGCAGTCAATATTAAAAAAGGTGTCTGCTTTAGTATTGTTATACCTAAAAAGTAAAGTTTTAAATAGGAACTATTTTATATCCTGAGCCATAAACAGTTTTAATAGTGTCTTTTGGCAGTTTACTTCTTGTGCGTTTTACCAAAGAGGTGACGGCATCGTTTGAAAATTCATTTTCACTTGCTGATTGGTGAAGATAATTAAATATATCCTCTGATGTAAAGTTATGGTTTGGTTTTGAACATAACAGTTTTAGCAGTAAAGTCTCTTTTTTTCTAAGTTGTATCTCTGCATTGTTCTCCCAAAATGTATATGTGTCACTATCCCAATAGATGTTGTCACTGAAATATATACGTCTGTTGGTAACTCTGATTTGTTCTACTGTGTCAAATAAAACTTTTTTTAAAACATCAGATTTTATGGGCTTTATCAGGTATGTTTCAAGATGCAGTTTAACTGCGTGAAGAAGTTTTTCCTGATCAGAATGGGCACTCATAATTATGACTTTTGTCTCTTTGTCCTTTTCTCTTATGTTAGAGATTAGGCTTAGTCCATCAAGGTTTGGCATATTAATATCTGTAAGTATTATATTTGGACGTTTCTCTTTATATATCTCATAAGCCTCTTTGCCGCAAGCCGCACTATATACTCTAGAGAAAAACATTTGGAGATACTCAACCGTTGACTCTCGTAACTCTTCTTCATCTTCAGCTAAAAGGATAGAAATATCCCTGATTAAATCAATTTTCATTTTTCATCTTTATAATAAATTTAGCACCTATTTGTGTGCCATCATCTTCATTACTGTTCTTTACACTTAAAAAGCCATTCATATTGTTTTCAATAATCATTTTTGCTATATGTAAGCCGAGTCCAGTTCCCATAGACTTATGTTTGGTTGTAAAGTATGGATCAAATATCTTGCTTATGATTTTATCATCAATCCCGCCACAATCATCAGTTATACTAAGAGTTGTGTAATAATCATCTGATTTTAGAGAGATAGTTATATTGACATTTGCTAAGTTTTTGCTGTCTATGATATCGTTGATATTCGAAAGAATAGAGACTATAACTTGAACAAACTCATTCATAATACCGTATATTTCAATATTATCATCAAGATAAAGGTTGAGTTTAACTCTTTCATCGTTGCCAGATAAATGCACAATATTAAGTGCTTTTTTTATTGAATTATTAACTTTAAACCAACTTTTTTCCTTATCTGGACGATAGTAGTTCATGAAGTCTTCAATTGTATCAGACATGTAGATTATAGATTTTTCCATTTTTTGTAGCTTAGCGTTAACATCATCTTTTTGCAGTATATCTGCACTGTTTTTCTCTTGGAGAATCGCTACAGTTGTATTTATAATTGCGAGGGGTTGCCTCCATTGATGTGCTATATTACCAAGCATCTCGCTAATGTCTACCCTTTTAGCTTGCTCGAACAACAGCATATCACGCTCTTTTAAAGCTTCTTCTTTCTCTTGAAGCTCTTTTATTGTGTCGACTAGTTCCTTGTTATACTTCTCTTCTATATATAATCCGCAATCAAGATTTTTCATATTGCTAATCAAACCACTAATGTACTTTTTCTCTATTATTGAGCCATGCTGTGGTGCAATTAAGCTAATATCCAATTTCTCTATTTTATTTAGAGCATAGTTAAATATATCTTTGCTTGGCATATACTCTTGATGGAAGAGTTTAGCTTTATGAAAATATGTCTCATCGGCATAAAAATCCCAAGAGTCATCTAATCCTCCGAAAATATCACCCGAAAATAGAACTTTAGAAGCAGGGTCATAAGATACAAATGCACCAGGTGAGTGGCAATATGGAGTAGTGTGAAAATCAAGTCTGAAACCGGTTGAAGTCACTAATTGGTTGTTGTTTTTATCTATCTCATAATAATCTGATTTAATAAGATAGTGTTTAATTAATACGGAAGTTCTTGAGTGCGTAACAACCAACAGGTCGTCTCTGTTTATAAGTTTTTCAATCTCAGGAACTGCTGCAACCAAATCAGGGTCTTGATGATGAAGTACAATATATTTTATATTTTTCATATCAGTTAGTGTTTTCACTTTTCTGATTGTCTCATCAAATTCAATCATTGAACCTGGGTCAATTAAAATAGACTCATTACTGTTAAGTATAATATATGGGTGGCACTGAAAAGGGTCGTCTTTGAGGTGCATTCCAACCCAATAGATATTAGGAGCTATCTCTACCGCCTCTTGAGTGTTTATATCTCTATTTATCATTTTCAAACCATTTTAGCTGCTCTCTAAGCGCTACAACTTTTCCAACAATAATCATAGCCGGAGTTCTTAGGCCTTTTGCTTTCATTGCTATATCCATAAGTGTACCGGTCACTACCTTTTGCTCTTTTGTAGTTCCCTTGGAGATTACAGCACATGGGCAGTCACTCTCTTTTCCAACCTCTATTAGTTTTTTGGAGATTTTTTCAAGGTTGTGTAGCCCCATTAAAAACACAATTGTGTCATCTGTTTTTAGACTATTCCAATCGGTCTGGGTCTCTTTTTTATCTGGAGATTCATGTCCAGTTACAACTCTAAAGCTCACAGCTATACCACGATGAGTTACAGGAATCCCAGCATAAGCAGGAACGCTAATAGCAGAAGTGACACCAGGGATAATCTCAAATTTAATATTTCTCTCAAAGAGGTATGCAGCTTCTTCGCCTCCTCTTCCAAATACAAAAGGGTCACCACCTTTAAGGCGAACAACATTTTCATACTTTAGAGCATTTTGGTAAATAGTTTCGTTTATATCATCCTGAGGCATAATGTGGCGACCATCCTCTTTGCCGACAAATATAAAACCACAACCGCTCTTTGCCTCTTTTAAAATATCTGGATTTGCTAAACGGTCGTAAATTATCACATCTGCTTTTTTAATTACCCTAAGTGCTTTTATAGTCAGCAGTTCAATATCTCCAGGCCCGGCACCTGTTAAATAAACTTTACCCATCAGAGTGCAACCTCATATAATCTGCCGCTTTTTTTTCTAGCATTTTCATCCGCTCTCTCCCCTTGGGAAGAGTTTTTCGTAAAGCTTTCATTTGAGCTAAAAAATCTGAGAGACCTGATGGAAGCAGATTTTTTATATAAGATTTTAATTGTTTTGCCATTGCAGGAGAAGCCCCTGAGGTTGAAATGGCAATTGTCAAATCATCTTGTTTTATGTAAGAAGGAAAAATAAAATCACAATAGTCGACCGAATCAACAGCGTTGCAAAGACATTTGTATTTTTTTGATTCACTGAATATTTTTTCTTGAAGAGAGATGTCATCAACAGCAACTATTACAATTGCAAAATCTTTAATGTCCCCAGTTTTGTACTCTCTATTTTCTACATGTAGAGTTTTTTCTTTTATGGTTTTATTCATAATCTCTGAGATTTTAGGAGATATAACTGATATGTTTGAGGTGAAGTCTAAAAGGCGCTCTAGTTTTTCATAAGCTATATTCCCGCCACCAACAATTAGAATTTTTTTATTATCTAATTTTAAAAATGCAGGGAAATAACTCATGCGTCTCTTTCATATATTTATTTATGACATAATAACATATAGTTATTAAATAATCTTATCGAACTTTAGGAGACAGCAATCAAAAATATTAGTATTATTGGGTGTGGTTGGTTGGGTAAGCCACTTTCACAAGAACTTTCAGTTGATGCACATGTAGAGTGTTATGAGCGTGATATAACACAAGACAACTCAAGGTTTTACCAATGTGACATTATGATTATTGCCATTAATCCAAAGCAGAATTACCTTCAAACACTTAGCAAAATAGCTTCATTAACCAAGCCTACATGTAGAATAATTTTAATGAGTTCCACTTCTGTTTATAGGGAGTTTGACAAAGAGGTTGATGAGGCTACATGTATAACAAAAATATCTTTGCAAAAAGAGGCTGAGGAGCTAATGCAAACTCTAAAAGAGAATGTTATCGTTCTGCGACTTGGAGGTTTGATGGGCGAAGACAGAATCTCCGGTAAGTGGAAAAATAGCTTATCTTTTAGTGATGGGTTTGTGAACTATATTCACAAAGATGATGTTATAAATATTACAAAAGAGTTGATTGAGGGAAAGATTACAAAAGGGGTTTACAATCTCGTCGCTCCTAAACATCCCCTGCGCTCAGAGGTACATAAAAAAAACAGTGAAGAGTTAGGGTTTGAGCTTGGAGAATTTGAGGGTAATACTTGTCGTATAGTGAATTCAGACAAGATTATAGAAGAGTTGCATTACACCTTTTTGTATCCAGACCCTCTCTACATGTGGAGTGAAAAAGTTTAGTTTTCTCTGGCTAGTTTTGCAAAGTCTATCTCTTCTTCTTTTGTTTCACTCTTTATCTTGTCGCCCTCAAAACTTCCACTGCTAAAGATAATCCCGTCACACTTATTTAGTATGCACCCTTTTATACCTGGTACACAATCTTTGTTTAGAAGTTTGCAGTAACCTTTGTGGTCATGTTGACATGTCCAACCCATAATAGACCTCTGATTTTTATTATATATAGCTAATTATGATACAATTTTTTAAACGAACAGTAGGGAGTATTATGAACTATAAAGTATTAGATGTAAATAGCGTAATCGAATATCTTTTAACAATTAAAGCGATTGAGACTTTTTTTGGTTCTGACACTATAAAAGCTCAGGAAATTGGAGATGGAAACCTAAACTATGTTTATAAAGTAAGCTCAGAGCAAGACCCTGAGAAAGCTCTTATAGCTAAACAGGCAGTTCCATATCTTAGATGTGTTGGGGAGGAGTTTCCTCTCTCTCGTGAGCGAATGACTTTTGAGATAAGAGCTTTAGATAAATTTTACAAAATATTTCCAAATTTTATACCAAAAGTACAGCACTCAAGTGAAGAGATGAGCCTTGTTGTAATGGAGTATTTAGGTAATCATATCATTATGCGTGAAGGTCTTATAAACGGAGTTAAATATACTAAATTTTCCGAACATATATCGACTTACATGTCAGCTACACTTTTTTACACTTCATCTCTTGCTTTAAGCAGCTCAAACAAAAGAGAACTGATGGATAAGTTTAACGGCAACACAGAGCTGTGCAAATTAACAGAAGATTTAGTTTTTAGTTTCCCTTTTATGGAACATGAGACAAATGACAATGAGAATGTAACAAGTAATCCAAATGCCAAAAAACTTTTTGAAGATTTTGAATTTAAAGAGAAGGTATTGGACTTGAAATATAAGTTTATGACACAAAGTGATGCTCTTCTTCATGGTGACTTGCACACTGGCTCTATTATGATAAACAAAGATGAAACTTATGTTATAGACCCAGAATTTGCCTTTGTTGGTCCTTTTGGTTTTGATGTAGGAGCACTTCTGGCAAACCTAGTAAATAATTATATTCACCACTGCGTTGTGACTAAAGATGAAGAGTTTAAGGAGTGGTTGCTCCAAACAATAAAAGAGGTTTTGGATAAATTCAGTGAAAAATTTTTGCAGTACTGGCGTGAGTTAAAAGACTCTGCTCTTTGTGTTTCAGGCTATTTGGATGATCGCACATCTGAAGTATATAAAAAAAGATTTGTTAAAAATATCATTAGAGATAGTGTCGGATTTGCCGGATGCAAGATGGCTAGAAGAGTCTACGGTGTAGCAGGTGTAGCAGAGATACGAGGTATACAAGATGTAACATTAAGGGGTGAGGCTGAAGAACTAGCCCTTAAAATCGCAAGAGAGTTTGTTATGAACTACGACAAGATAAATACAAGTGATGAGATATTGGAGATTATAAAAAATGCAAGGTAAATATAAAGCTTTATGGTTAAATGATGATGACTTTTATGAGTATTTAGAGGTAATAGATCAGACAAAACTTCCATTTGAGTATGATACAAAAATTCTTACAACTACAGATGAGGTAGTGAGGGCTATAAAAAATATGACTGTTCGCGGTGCCGGAGTTATAGGTAGCGTTGCTGCGTTTGGAATATACATAGCAGCTATCGAAGTAGAGGGAGACTATGAAAAGCTCAAAGAAAAAGCTAATCTTATAAGAGAGTCACGCCCGACTGCTGTAAACCTTATGTGGGCGGTTGATAAGATGATGGAGCTTTTAAAGGATTCAGAAGATCCGGAAGATTCAGATGCTTTAGCAGAAGCTGCATTGGAGTTTGCTATACAACTAAATGATGAAGAGGCGTTAGAGAGTCAAAAAATAGCTCAGTATGGGTGTGACATTATAGAAGAGATTTTAAAAAAGAAAAACAAGACAAAAATAAATATACTAACACACTGTAACGCTGGATGGTTAGCTGTTATAGATGAGGGAACAGCTCTTGCACCAATCTATGAGGCAAAAAGAAGAGGAATAGATGTACATGTATGGGTTGATGAGACAAGGCCAAGAAACCAAGGGGCAAGCCTAACAGCATGGGAACTTGCACAAAGTGAAATTGAGCATACTATCATTGCAGACAACACAGGTGGACACCTTATGCAGCACGGAGAAGTTGATATGGTTATAGTCGGGGCAGATAGAGTTAGTGCAAGTGGCGACGTTGCAAACAAGATAGGAACATACTTAAAGGCGCTCGCAGCATATGATAACAATATCCCTTTTTATGTAGCTATACCAGCTTCCACATTTGACTTTAGTATAAAAGATGGTGTTAAAGAGATTCCTATTGAGCTGAGAAGTCCAGACGAAGTGAGATATATGAAGGGTGTTGATGATGAGGGAATTGTAAGAGAAGTTCTTATAACTCCAAAGGATTCACCGGCAATTAACTACGGTTTTGATGTGACTCCTGCCCGACTTATAACGGGTCTTATAACAAACAAAGGTGTTTGCGAGGCAGACTTTGATAAAATTCAAGAAAAATTTAAAAGAGAAAATATATGAAAAGTTTATGGAATGATTTAGAGGCACAAGAGTTTAAAACAGATTTAGATTTAAGAGTATATACATCAAGACTGCTAGGACGTGACCCATCTTTAGTTCTTCACGGTGGCGGAAATACTTCTGTAAAATCAACTGCAATAAACCTTTTTGGTGAGAGCGAAGATATACTATACGTTAAGGGGAGTGGCTGGGATTTAGCGACTATTGAAGCGGAGGGCTTTGCCCCAGTTAAAATGGATATGCTTTTAAAAATGGCAGAGTTAAAAGAGCTTAATGACCCAGATATGGTTAAGTACCAAAGACTCGCCATGACAAATCCATCCGCACCAAACCCTTCAGTCGAAGCAATATTGCACGCAATTATTCCCTTTAAATTTGTAGACCATACTCACACTGACGCTGTTGTGACTATTACAAATACTGAGGGTGGTGAAGATAAAATAAAAGAACTTTATGGAGATAAGGTTCTTATTATTCCTTATATTATGCCAGGATTTGTTCTTGCAAAACTTATTTACGATATGACCAGAGATGTAAACTGGAGTGAGCTAGAGGGTTTAGTTCTTATGAATCATGGTCTTTTCACATTCAATGACGATGCTAAGAAATCTTATGAAAAAACAATTGAGTTAGTTGATAAGGCTGAGAAGTATTTAGAGTCTAAGGGCGCAAATCTACATGTAGAAAAAGAAGAGTCACATGTAGAACTTTTAGAGCTTGCAAAAATTAGACGTGAAGTTTCCAATATTAAAGGTAAAGCGACTATTTCTATTTTAAATGATAGTGATGAAGCAATCTATTTTTCTAAACAAGATATAGAAAAAATTTCAACACAAGGTCCTTTAACGCCAGACCATGTTATAAGAACAAAACGAATTCCTGCTATATTGGGAGTTGATTTTGAAGTAGATTTAGAAAAGTATGTACAAGATTATAAACAATACTTTGGGGATAATAAAACGAACGAAACACTTTTGAACCCTGCGCCTAATTTTGCTATCCTTAAAAATAATGGGACACTCTCTTTTGGAGCAAATGCAAAAGAAGCAAACATTATCAAAGATATAAATGACCATACCTTCGAAGCGATTTTAAAAGCCGAAAAGCTTGGTGGTTATAAGGCGTTAAGTGCTGCTAATATCTTTGAGGTTGAGTATTGGTCCCTAGAGCAAGCAAAACTTAAAAAGGGTGGTTCTGCACCGGAGTTTAATGGACAAGTTGCTCTTGTAACTGGAGCTGCAAGTGGAATAGGGTTGGCAATTGCAAAGATGTTAAATGCAAGAGGTGCTGCAGTTATAGCACTTGATATAAACCCTGACATTGAGACAATATTTGCTAAAAGTGATGCGATTGGTGTGAAGTGTGATTTGACATGTAGCGATGATATTCAAAACGCTGTTAGCATAGCTATTAAGAGTTTTGGCGGAATTGACATAGTTGTAAGTAATGCAGGTATCTTTACACCTAGTGAAAACCTTGACATGTTAAGTGATGAAAATTGGCAAAGAAGTATGGATATTAACCTTACTTCACATCAAAAACTTATCAAAGAAACAGCACCATTTTTAAAACTAGGGGTCGATGCATCTATAGTTATGGTCGCTTCTAAAAACTTTCCAGCTCCAGGAAAAGGTGCAGCAGCATACTCAGTGGCAAAAGCTGGACAGACTCAGCTTGCTAGAATAGCTGCGTTAGAGCTTGGTGAATATGGCGTAAGAGTAAATACTCTTCATCCTCATGCAGTGTTTGACACAGCAATTTGGACTGATGAGGTTTTGGAAAATCGTGCAAAAGCTTACGGAATGAGTGTTGAGGAGTATAAAACTAACAATGTCCTTAAAACAGAGATAAAGTCAGATAATGTTGCAGAGTTAGTATGCGCTATGGCAGGAAAGCCATTTTCAAAAACTACTGGTTCTCAAGTTGCAATAGACGGTGGAAGCGATAGAATAATTTAGCTTACATCTTCTCTGAGAGGTGGGTCATAAGTAGCAGTTGACCCATTCCCTCAAAAAACTTGTTTATGCCCATCTCTTTAGCCTCTATTGCCTTTTTAAGAGCTGTTATAAATACTAGTTGAGATTCATCGGAAGCCAGCATAAAAGTCTCTACTATATAGTTAAAAGATAGCGTATGAACTTTTCCGTTAATATCAAAGTCTATCTCAGAAAATATATCAATATTTTGCTCTGTTAAAATCTGCTTGCATTGTTGTTCAATATTATTCATATTATTGCCTCACGATCTAGTTCACCGCTTTTGAGTTTTACTAGATAATCTTCTAGTTGTTTTTTAACATCACCGCTTAGAATAAACAGTCCTAGGATATTTGGAAGTGCCATTGTAAGCATAAGCATAAAACTAAAGTCTACCATTATCCCTGTGTTTACAACCGTTGCTATTACGGAGAGGGATAAGAATAGTATCTTATAGATGATTGAGAACTTTGAGCCAAAAAGATAAACCCAAGCACGCTCTCCATAGTAAGACCAAGATATCATTGTAGAAAAAGCAAAAAGAAATATACTGACAGATAACACAGTTGGAAACCAAGAAATAACAGTTCCGTAAGCTGCACTTGTGAGAGCTGCTCCCTCTTTTGCTGCAATAAGAGATGCATGAACACCATCTGGCTCATAAACACCAGTAATGATGATAACTAAAGCAGTCATGGTACATATAACTACAGTGTCAATAAACGGTTCGTAAAGTGCAACAAAACCTTGTCTTACTGGGTATTTAGTTAAAACTGGTGCATGCGCAACCGGTGAAGAGCCAAGCCCGGCTTCGCTTGAAAAAACAGCCCTTTGGAAACCTTGAATAAGTGCTCCAATCATTCCACCATAAAGTGCACTTGTGCTGAACGCACCTTCAAATATAAGTACAAAGGCATCATCGATTTTGTCATAAAATGAGCCTAAAATCCAAATAGATGCACTAAGATATATAACGACCATAATAGGTACAAGTCTCTCTGTGATGGCAGAAATTCGTGTTATTCCACCAATGATAACCGCACCAGTTAGAGTTGCAATAATAAATCCAAATACTAAAGGGTTTTCTGAGAAATATGGAACTTCATGTGAAATAGCACTATAAGCTTGTGAAACTTGAAAAATGTTTCCTCCACCAATCGCTCCGCCAATCATTAAAAATGCAAATACAACAGCTAGGACTTTGCCAAGGCTCACATACCCTTTTTTTGCAAGACCCTTTGAGAGATACTCCATAGCACCACCCATAATAGTGCCATCTTTTAAAAATTCTCTGTATTGAAGTGAAAGTGTTACCTCTGTAAACTTTAGACTCATACCTAAGAAGCCAGCAACAATCATCCAAAAAGTAGCTCCAGGACCTCCAATAGATACAGCCAGTGCAACTCCTGCAATGTTACCAAGTCCAACTGTGGCACTTAAAGCAGTTGTTAAAGCTGCAAAAGGAGATATTTGCCCTTCGTCATCTATGGTTTTATATTTACCTCTTAATATGTTAAAAGAGTGAGTAAATGCTCTTACATTTATAAACTTAGTTAAAAATGTAAGATAAATGCCACCAGAAATAAGCCAAGCAACGAGAAAAGGAAAGCTTACGCCATCAACTGTTCCAAAAAGTATGTCAAAAAACAACAATGCCTCTAGAAAAGAGTTAATACTAATAAAAAATTCGTTCAAAAAATGCCCTTCAAAACTATTTAAAAGTATTGTAACAAACTAATCTTAATCTCATTTTGTGTCAATAGTAGCAAAGTTTATTAATTGTGATAGAAAACTATTGACATTTGAAAATTTATTGACTATAATTTCGCCTCATTAACCAGCTGTAAAGTCGGTTTTTGTAATAGGTCGGGGTGTAGCTCAGTATGGTTAGAGTACCTGGTTTGGGACCAGGGGGCCGAAGGTTCGAGTCCTTTCACCCCGACCACTCTTTTATATTTACTGCATGGTGGGATTAGCTCAGTTGGTTAGAGCACTGGTTTGTGGTGCCGGGGGTCGCGGGTTCGAATCCCGTATCCCACCCCATAAAATAAATATAAAAACTTAAAAATTAATAATAAATTATTGTGGCGTTCGTGGCTCAACTGGATAGAGTTTCGGACTTCGGATCCGACGGTTATAGGTTCGAATCCTATCGGGCGCACCATGTTTTATATGTATGCGTCCTTAGCTCAGCTGGATAGAGCAATGCCCTTCTAAGGCATCGGTCTCAGGTTCGAATCCTGAAGGGCGTACCACTTTTCTTTTTATTTAAGAATAAAAAGATACAATGTCGAACACAAATCACATGCGGATGTGGTGAAATTGGTATACACGCCAGACTTAGGATCTGGTGCCGCAAGGCGTGGAGGTTCAAGTCCTCTCATCCGCACCACTCACTCGAAAACCCCTGAAACACGTTACTTCAAAGACTCTTTAAAATTCATTGTTCCAAAACTGTGCCAAAAATGTTCCATCTTTAAGAAGCTAACTTATCAAATATAGTACCTTTTCTTGAATTAGTAGGTATAAACTTTGAATATTTCTCTAAAGTTATTCTTGGATTCTTATGTCCTAATATTCTTGACTATAATGCCCCTAAAATCTAAGACAACTCTTTAGTAAGATTTATTTCCTAAATGTTAAAATTTTAATAACAAATATGGAGATAAAAAATGGCACGCAAAAAAGGTCAAGTTTACACAGCAGAACAAAAAACTAAAATTGTCTTAGAACTTCTCAAAGAGGAACAGACTATTAGTCAAATAGCCACAAAATATAAGATTACATCTAAAACTATCCAGAATTGGAAGAAACAGTTTTTAGAAAATGCATCTTTAGCATTTGATGTTGGTGGTGCGACTAAATCTTATAGAGATGAGATAGAAGAGTTGAGAACTGAAAATGATGGGTTAGCTAAAGCACTTGGAAAAGCAACTATCAAAGCGGAGTGGGCAGCGGGAAAGTTAAAGAGCTTGGACTTTGATAACAAAAAGTCTCTGATTGAGTCTAAGCATAAAAAAATATCTGTGTCAGAGCAGTGTGCAACTATTGGTATTAGTCGAAGTAGTTACTACTATCAACCAGTGCCAATGAGTCAAGAAAATATAAAATTACTTCATAAAATATATGGGAATACTTGGCACTCAAGCTATATACCCTACTAAAAAAAAACTCACAAGCCTTAAAAACCAAGCACATCCAATTTATGAGTATCTACTTAAACAATACTGGACTAAAGTTGGCAGAAAAAAAACTGTATATGTACCAACCCCTAACGAGGTGTGGAGTGGCGATATTACTTATATTCGCATCAATGGTGGCTTTATGTATCTTGCAGCAGTTATAGACTGGCATAGTAAAGCTATTCTTTCATATAAAATATCAAACTCAATGGATGCAACACTGGCTACCGATGTTCTCGAAGATGCACTTGCTAAATATCCTAGACCTAAAATATTTAACTCAGATCAGGGTAGCCAATACACAAGTCATGAACATACTCAGCTACTTAAAAAACATGATATAAAAATATCAATGAATGGCAAAGGCAGAAGTATAGATAATATTGTCATTGAGAGATTTTTTAGGACTCTAAAGCATGGCAATATTTACATAAACGATTATTTAACAATCAAAGATTTAAAAGAAGGAGTTAAAGCTTATATACACAAATACAACTTCAAGAGATTTCACTCAAGTTTGAATTATCAAAAACCTATGAATGTTTATCTTGAATATCTTAAAAATGTAGGATAAAGTAGCAGTTGCAGAGGGAAATAAATTAAGCTGTTAGGTTGTCTTGATTTTTAGGGGCATTATAGTTTGGTGAAAACCATGAAGAAAAACAGTACATTTTTTTTGTAACAGCGTAAAGTTTTTAGTTAATTTATCCCTAGTTATTCGATATAATACCAAACTTAATACAAGTCTATTTTTGCTTGAAGGAAGGAAGGTTAATTAATGGGTTTAAGTATTTTATGGACTTTTGTTGTAATCCTTGTATCATATATTAGTTTTAGACTTTTTAAACGAATTTTAAACAAGATTGCAAAAACTAAGTCAGTCGCTATAAAAAGACTTTTTTATATTCAAAAAGTTTTCGAGATATTGTTTTTTATCATAGCAATGGTTGCTATGTCATTTGTTTGGAGCGTTGACTTAAAGGGTGCCTCTGTTTTTGCATCATCAATTTTTGCCATTATTGGTGTTGCGATGTTTGCACAGTGGTCAATACTAATTTTATACCCTAACAACCTCTTATTGCAAAAACCGGTTATCAGAATAAACAAATAATCCACAATATCTACAAAGTACATAACTCATGCAAGGGGGTGAAGATGAAGCAATTAACTTTTCTTTTATTATTGTTTTCTTCGCTTTTGCATGGAGATTTTGTACCTATTTACTTTCAAGGCAACCAACAGATAAAAGAGCGGGAACTATATGAAGCATTAAATCTCTATAAACCCTACATGTATGAGTTTTGGAAAAAAGAACCAACTGTAAGCCCTGAAACAGCTACTTTACTTAGTGAAACTATTAAAAACTTTTACCGTTCAAAAGGGTACTTTCATGCGGAAGTTACGCACACTAAGAGTAGTAAAGATGTGAATATTACAATTTCTGAAAAATCTCCTGTACTTGTAGCCGCTATTTCAACAATATCAAAGCTGAAGATTCATTCCGCAATACCATTTAAAAAAGGGATGTTGTTTGATGCCGACAAATTTGATGTCAGCAAAAAAGACATAAAGCTTCTTTACGCAAACAGGGGTTACTGCAATGTAGAAATTGACTCCAAAGCGTGGATAGATATAGAAACAAACAATGCGTATCTTATGTATGATGTTACTCCAAATAAGTTATGTTATTTCGGAGAGGTAGAGATAAACGCTCCTAAAAGTATTGACCCTCAGATTATTAGTTCAATGCTTCACATTAAACAAAACGATCCATTTTCTCCCCAAAAGGTACGCAGAAGCTATCAGAGCCTCTATGCAAATGAAGGAATCAGTAAAGTATTGATAGATACTGTTGTTAAAAACACAAATATTGCACCAGTAAGCGTCTCTGTAACTGAAATTGAAAAGCCGATTAGATTTCAAGCAGGTATTGGGGCGAGCAGTGATGAAGGGGCTATGATCTCTCTTGGAGTGAAGCATAGAAATATATTTGGCAATCTAAAAACAGCTGCCGTAGAGACACGACTAACAGAGATAAAACAGACAATCAAAACAAATTTTTTTATGCCTCTAAAAAATAGAAACTCAACAGGTGCAGAGATTGGTTTTGAGAAAGAAAAGTTTATAGGTTTTAAGGAGGATAGATATTTTGGAAGTATCTTTCTTAAGCAGAGCGAGACCCCGCATATATTTCAAGAGATGCTTCTTTTTGACCATGTGACTACCTATGAGAGTGAGGATGAGAGTCTGTTCCCGCAAGGTCAGCTCTTTGTCACATCTGCAAAGCTTCAATGGAGCTATGACACTAGAGATGATATTCTTAATCCTAAAAAAGGCTATTTCCTCCGTCCTCAGCTAACCGGCTCGATAAAGTCGCAAATATCGGATGCGAGTTATTACAAATATAATATATCCGGAGGGTATATAATCCCGCTGCTACCTTCTATTTTGGCATTAAAAGCAAACTTTGGTTCACTACGACTTTATGAGGGTAATATTCCGGCATCTTACCGTTTTTATGCAGGGGGGATGA
The DNA here is from genome assembly GCF_015265475.1 of Candidatus Sulfurimonas marisnigri. Lineage (NCBI taxonomy): Bacteria > Pseudomonadati > Campylobacterota > Epsilonproteobacteria > Campylobacterales > Sulfurimonadaceae > Sulfurimonas > Candidatus Sulfurimonas marisnigri. The sequence goes on from NZ_CP054493.1 coordinate 177,776, forward strand.
ACAGCAACCGCGCGTACAATTATAGAAAACTAGGTCCGGTTAATGAACACGGTAATCCAATAGGGCTCCATTCGATATTGGAGATGACGGCAGAATACAGATTTGCAATAAGCGGCAATTTCAGAGGAGTGGTTTTTAATGACACCACTTTTATAGGGGAGAATGAAACTCCAGAGTACAAGAGGGGTTACTATTCTCTTGGTGTGGGTGTCCGCTATGCTACCCCTATCGGTCCAATAGCACTCGATGTCGGATTTGACGCAGAGAATCCAACAAAGCAGTACGCTTTTCATTTTCATATAGGTGAACTGTTTTGATTGTAAGAACCTATCTGTTTAGCTACTATTTGACAATCTTTATAACGGTTGTTGTTCTGGGCGTTGCAACCATACTTGTACATCCAGATTCTGTAAAGTATCTTGCAGATAAGTTTTTAAAAGAAAACGAAATTGCGTATAGCAGAGTCGAAGGTTCTCTTCTTACGGGGGTGACTCTTCATGACATCAATTATGCGGATACTTTTACTGCCAAAAGAGTTGAAGTGGGATACAACTTTTTTATGCTTTTTAATCCCACTCCAGTTATTAGAAAAATCAAAGCAGACAAAGTAGTGTTAAACCTTGACAAGCTGCCAAAAAATCAAGAGGGCAGTGATGAGTTTTTTGCTTTTGCCATAGGAAAACTTCAGCTGAGAGATGCGAGTGTTATTTTTGAGGATGAGCGGTTTGTTTTTAATCTAAAGGCATCAAGGATTGATTACGGTAAAACCTTGGATGTGAGAAAACTTTTTATAGAGTTATTTACCCCATATGCAGATGCGACCATAGATGGAAAAATAGATTCAAGCAGGCTTTATGCAAAAACTTTAGTTACACCTAAGGCATCAGTTACAAAAAAATATTTAGGATTTTTAGAGGGAGTTGCTAAAACAATTGCTATAGATGTTGATGCATCGCTGCAAAAAATATTTATGCGTACACATTTTAATCGATTAGGCTTCAGTGCAGACCAGAACATAAGAGTTGGCAATGCAGATGTGAATCTAACATATTTCACAAAAGAGGAGTACGTCTCTCTTGATAGCTCCTACACTCTCTCTTATCAAGAGTTTGAAGCAGAGGTAAAACAAAACGGAATCTTTAGCTATTTTGGAGCCTATTTCTCTGAGTTAAGTGCAGAGTTGACAAAATACCCACAGCAACTCCCTTTTAAAAGATTTAGTGCGGAGTTTGCCGGAGATACAGAGAGTCTTGCAGGTAAGATAAAGACAGAGCAGTTTAATCTTAATATAAACTCAAAAGATTATAAAGAGTTTATGCTACATGTAGACAGTAAAGCTCTTGCCTTATCGTCTATCTCGCAGCTTCCAGATATGCTCAAAAAACACACTCTCACTGTTAATGCAGATGCCGTTATAGCGATATCTCCATTTTCACTGATTGGAACGTTCAACACACAAGGGCTTTATTGCAGTGCAGAGGGAAACATAGCACTAGATGGCAGCAGTCAGCTTTTTTTTGCACAGCTCTATCCAAAATTGGAGTTGGAGATTTTCAAATCATACCCTGCTGATATGTTCTCACCTTTGGAGTTTATATATTACAACGAAGATGAAAAAGCTGTTTTAAATCTTGATGCAAATATGTTTGGCCTTACTCTTTTTAAAAGTGGCACGTCTCTTAACGGACTTGGAAATTTCGGTTCACAGAGTTTTGATGTCAAAGGGGGAATCTCTGATAAAAATGATGCAAATATAACACTTAGCGCAAACATACCATCACTCAACACACTGTTGAGTGAATTTGGCTTGGTAAAACCAGAAGATGGCATTTTCTTTGATGCAGAGGCAAAAATAGAGGCATCCGTGGATTTTTCAGAAAATATGCAGATAAAAAGCCGTCTTCACATCCCTTGGTCTATCGCAAGAGTTGATACTAAAACGGCATACACGGTAGAAAACATTTATTTTGAGGCAACCACGACAAATAGAGATATAACTATTGAGCAATATACTCTGGACTTTAAAAATCATAATTTTAACTCTCAAAAAAAGTCAAAAATAAGTTTTGACAACAATGCAACTTTAAAACTAAAAGAGTTTTGGATATATGATAACCTTCTTGTGACGGGTCTCTTCAACCCTGTTCAAATGAAAGGGGATTTGCAGATAAAAAGTGATATGTTTAAATATGAGGGTAAAGAAGCAAGCGTAACACTAAAAGCCGATGTGGATATCTCCTTGGATGGCAACGGTACACAAAAAATAGAGGGGGATATAACACTGCTTGATGGTGTTATAACGTATGAGCCACCAGTTGAATATACAATCTCAGACGACATAATAATTATACAGGATATCAAACCGCAAGCGCAGAGTAAGCGTTTTATAAATATACATGTAAACTCTCTAAAGCCTATTGCATATAAAACAAAAAATATTGATTTGCGCTTTGTTCCCGATATGGTTCTTTGGCAGGAGCCGTCACGACCTTTGGCTCTTTTAGGAATGGTAACAATTGAAGAGGGGAGAGTGACGGCAAGCGACAAACTCTTTACATTTGAGAAGAGTGAGGTTTATTTTAATGGAGCAAGTCCGATAAACCCGCATCTGAGCCTGAACATGCACTATCAGACATTGAACTACATCGATATAGAGATATATATTACAAACACTCTCGCTTCACCTATAGTGATATTTAAGTCAACACCATATTTAAGCCAAAACGACATAATGTCATACATACTCTTTGGAGAACCGGCAGCCTCAGCTTTTGATAGCTCATCTGGGGCAAAAACCTCTGTCAGCTCCCTGCTTTTGGCAACCGGAGTAAAGCAGATATTTAATGACACGGCAGGGGTGAATATAGACACATTAAATGTATTGACAAACGAAGAGGGTACTCTGGGGTATGAAATCGGGGCGCGTTTTAGCGATAAGTTAAGAGTTATATACAAGAACGATACAATTTCGAGCATAATATTGCAATACAGTTTTAGCAAATCTATTAGATTAGATATTAATCTCCACGAGACTGGGCAGGGAATAAATATACTGTATGTAAAAGACTTTTAACTGACCCCAAAGAAACTTATGTGACCAATAAAAATCAAGACAGATTACCGAAGTATTTGCTTTAATATAAAGCTATATTGATGTTTTATATATTTTTTATATTATTATTATAATTATTGCTATACAATATCAGCAAATATATAAAAAATAATAATAAACGCTAAGGAATAAAAAATGGCACTTAAAGTAGCAATAAATGGAACAGGTCGTATAGGAATTAGTGTAGCTAAAATCATAGCATCTCGTGATGATGTTGAGCTAGTAGCAATAAACACAACTGCAAAGCATGATATGCTTGAGTATCTTTTTAAGTTTGATAGTGTTCATAAAGGCATTGATGCTAAAGTAATTGATGATAAAACAATAGAAATTGATGGTAAGAAAGTAGCACTGTTTTCTACTCGTAGCCTTGATGAGCTTGATTTTGGTTCTGCTGGCGCTGAGTTAGTTATTGAGTGTACTGGTGCATTTTTGACAACAGAAAAAGCACAGGGTTATCTGAAAAATGGTGTTAAAAAAGTTGTTATGTCTGCACCTGCCAAAGATGATACACCTACTTTTGTTTTAAATATTAATACAAATGATTATAAAGGTGAAGCAATCATATCTAATGCTAGTTGTACTACAAACTGTTTAGCTCCAATCTGTAAAGTTCTTGATGATACTTTTGGAATTGAGAATGGCTTGATGACTACAATTCACTCATACACAAATGATCAAAATATACTTGATGTAAAACATAGCTCTGATAAGCGTCGTGCACGTGCAGCGGCTATAAACATGATTCCAACTACGACAGGAGCTGCTAAAGCAATAGCTAAAGTTATGCCACACCTTAAAGGTAAACTAAACGGTTATGCTATGCGTGTTCCTACTCCAAATGTGTCTGTAGTTGATTTAACAGTTAATCTAAAAAAAGAGACAACCGTTGAAGAGGTAAATGCAGCTTTTAATGCAGCAGCAGCAGGAGAATTTTTAGGTTTAATAGAAATTGATAACGATAAACGTGTTTCTAGTGACTTTATCGGTTCTACTTACAGCTCTTCTTACATACCTGATATGACTAGCCTAGTTGATGGCAAGACACTAAAAGTACTTGCTTGGTATGATAATGAGTGGGGATACAGCAGCCGACTTGTTGATATGTGTGTGCTTGTCGGAAAGTAAGTAATGCTGACATTTCAAAAATATTTTCCTCTTGAAGATACTCCAGAGAATGCGAGTATTATGCAAAGTGCTATGGCAGTTGTAAAAGATGAAATGCAGAGTAATCAAATTGGTTATTATAAATTGCCATCAAATTCACTATCGCTTCTTGAGAGATTAAAGGAGATAGATAGTGGTGTATTTACGCAAATTATAATTATCGGTATTGGAGGCTCTTCACTTGGAATTAAAGCGATTGATTCAATTTTACGCCCCTACACACCAAATGCTAAAGAGGTTTTGTATTTTGAAAATTCTGACCCTATAACAATATCTGAAACATTAACTAAAATTAAAAAAGACAAAGCTGCATTTTTTATAATCTCAAAATCAGGCTCAACCATTGAAACAACTTCAATTTTAAAAACTGTTATTGCCACATGTAAGTTAGACCTTGATGGAGTTGACCGTAAACGTGTTTTTGCTATTACCGATAAGGACTCTGCACTCTCAAAATTTGCCCAACATCACAATCTTAAGGAATTTAATATACCTGATAATGTTGGAGGACGCTTTTCTGTGCTTAGTGCAGTTGGTGTGGTGCCACTTCAAATGGCAGGTTATGATGTGCAAAATATTTTAAAAGGTGCACAAGAGTTTATAACAAGTTTTTTTGAAGGAGGTGAGAATCATCTACTTGAAAAAGCGTGCTACATGTACATTAATTCTAAGAATCATGGCATTAATGTTCTTTTCTCTTATGCTGACCATCTTGAAGGTTTAACAAAGTGGTATGTACAGCTTTGGGGTGAGTCACTCGGTAAAATAGATTTTAATGGCAATAGAGTAGGACTAACACCTATCGGATTAATTGGTTCAGTTGATCAGCACTCGTTTTTAGAACTTATTATTGAAGGACCTCACGATAAAAGTGTTACCTTTATAAGTATTAAGGATGCCGGAAATAATCTTAAAATTCCAGATATTTCACTTTATGGTATTGAGAAGACAGACTTTATCAATAATCAAAGTTTCAACACACTTATCAATGCCCAGTGCGATGCTACAATGCAGAGTGTTATTCAGTCTGATATAGCAGTTGATGCTATTTCTTTTGACAAAGTAACACCTGGAAATATTGGTGCAATTATTATCTATTATGAGCTATTAACCTCACTTATGGGTGCGATGCTTATGATTAACACCTATAATCAACCAGGTGTAGAGCTTGGTAAAGAAATTCTATATAAAAATTTAGAAAAAAATTAAAGGAAATTTTATGAATCTATTCTCATATGATATTAACGAAAAGTACAAGACATCAGTTGCATACTTTTCTATGGAATTCGCAATTGATCAGGCTTTAAAAATATACTCTGGTGGTCTAGGGTTTCTAGCAGGGTCACATATGCGCAGTGTTTTTGATCTTAAGCAAAACGTTATCGGTATAGGTATGCTTTGGAGTTTTGGCTATTATGACCAATCACGAAATGAAAACCGCTCTCTTAGACCGCAATATACACGAAAACATTACTATTTTCTAGAAGAGCTTGACGTTAAAGTAACTGTAAAAATTCATGGTGAAGATGTTATGATCAAAGCATTTTTGGTACGTCCAGATATTTTTGGTACAGCACCGATGATTCTTCTCTCAACAGATATTCCTGAAAATGATTATCTTGCACAAACTATTACTCATAAGCTCTATGATGGAAATGAGCGTACCCGTGTGGCACAAGAGATAGTTTTGGGAATCGGCGGTACAAAAGTTCTTGAAGCTTTAAATCAATCAATAGATATTTATCATATGAATGAAGGGCATTCTCTACCTCTGGCTTATGAACTATATTCACGATATAAAGATATGGATGAAGTGCGCAAGCATGTTGTTTTTACAACACATACTCCAGAAAAAGCTGGTAATGAAGAGCACAATATTCACTTTTTACATGAGATGGGTTTCTTTAGTAATCATTCACTTGCTGAAGTTCGTCAAATTACCGGCTACAACAATGATGATAATTTTAGTCTTACTGTTGGTGCACTGAGAGCTTCTAAAATAGCAAATGGGGTATCTAAGATTCATGGTATAGTTGCTAATGAGATGTGGGCAAATGTTGAAAATAAATGTGAAATTATTTCAATAACAAATGCTCAGAATAAAAAGTATTGGACTGATAAAGCACTGATACGTGCACTTGATGAACATGAAGATTATGAAGTCATAGCACGAAAAAAGCATCTTAAAAAAATTCTTTTTGAAATAGTAGCAAATCAAACAGGAAAAATATTCAACCCTGAAGTATTAACTATAGTCTGGGCACGACGCTTTGCAGAGTATAAACGACCAGGACTATTAAAATATGATATTGACAGATTTATAAAATTTATTAAAAATACAGACAGACCAGTACAGATAATATGGGCAGGAAAACCTTATCCAACTGATGAAGGGGCTATGGAAATATTTAATGAACTTGTACATATGAGCCATTATTATAAAAACATGGCAGTTCTTGTGGGGTATGAACTGTATCTATCACGTCTTATGAAAGAGGGAAGTGATGTGTGGCTAAATACACCTCGTATTACACGTGAAGCTAGTGGTACAAGTGGTATGACAGCTAGTATGAATGGTTCAGTTCACTTGTCTATTGATGATGGCTGGCATCCTGAGTTTGCTCTAGATGGTAAAAACGCATTTACTATCCCCGCACTTGACCATAAGCTTCCTATTGAAGAGCAGGACCGTATAGATAATAAAAATTTGATGGATATTTTAGAGAATAAGATTATTCCAATTTATTATGATGAGCCAGCTAAATGGACAGAAATCATGAAAAGCGCTATGACAGACGTTGAGTTCGAGTTTAATTCAGGCCGTATGGTAGCGGAATACTATATACATATGTATGACTATAAAAGTTGATGAAATGAGCTCAAATTTAAACTTTATGCAAGGAGGAGAGTAGATAATGGCTTTAGCAATAATGAGTTCAGGCGGCGATGCACCTGGTATGAATCCGGCAATTAAAAAGTTTGTTGATTATACCCATAAAAAAGGTGAAGAGTCTTATCTTATTTATGATGGTCTTGAGGGCTTGATTGATAATAAGATTAAAAAAGCAAGTCACAAAATTGTTGCCGGTATCATCCATAATGGAGGCACAATAATTCGTTCATCACGCTCCAAGCGATTTTTTGAGCATGAGTACAGACAAAAAGCTTTTGATAACCTAAAAGCTCACAATATTACAGGCTTGGTTGTTTTAGGTGGGGATGGTTCATTTAGGGCTATGGAGAAGTTTAGTTCAGAGTTTGATCTCAACTTTGTAGGTATCCCATCAACAATTGATAATGACATATATGGAACAGAATATTGCTTAGGTGTTGATACTGCACTAAATGTTATACGTGATGCTCTTGATAAAATACGTGATACGGCAACCTCTTTTAACCGTGCTTTTTTAGTTGAAGTTATGGGGCGTGATTGTGGATACCTAGCAATTGTATCATCTATGATTAGTGGTGCTGAGGTATGTGTAATTCCAGAAGTACCGTTTAATCCAAAGTCACTAGAAAAAAGACTTAAAAAAGAGGTCAAAGAGGGACGAAACTATATCCTTGCTATTGTCGCTGAAGGAACAAAAAAGACAAGCGAAGTTCATAGCTGGTTGCAGGATAGTTTTGGTCTAGAAACCCGTGTAAGTATTCTAGGTCATATTCAGCGTGGTGGTAATCCAACTGTGTATGACCGTATGATGGCATTTGATTTTACAATCATAGCTGTTGACCATCTCCTTACTCACACTGATTCTAGCAAGGTTGTAGTTTATCAAAAAGGTGATTTTAAACTACTTGATATAAAAGAAGTTGTATCTAATAAATATATGATGCCCCAGCATTATTTAGATGCTATAAACTATTTAGATTAAAAGGATAAAACATGGTAAAGATTACAGCAAAAGGTCAAAAAGCTTGGGTTACATTTAGTGTTATGCCAAATGACGGAGATAGTGTAGCTATTTGTGGTGAGTGGAGTGATTGGAAAGATGAGCCTATGAAGGTTAAGAAAAGCGGTGAATTTTATATCACAAAAGTTCTTCCTTTAGATAACGATTATCAATTTGGTTATCGCATAAATGAAAATAGATGGGAGTGTGACAGTGAGTTAGGGAATATTCTATCACCATTTGGTTCTCATAACACTTTATTAAAACTTTAATTAACATTTAACAATAAGTAATTAATAATTAATAAAGTATAATATACAAAACCAATTTTTGTTTAGTTGAGAGGATAGTTAATAGTGAAAGCAGTAGTAATGGCAGGTGGATTCGGTACAAGAATTCAACCACTTGCAAATTCTAGACCAAAGCCAATGTTGCCAATTGTAAATCGTCCGATGATGGAACATACTATGATGACGTTGAAAAATCTTGGCATTGAAGAGTTTATAATACTTTTATATTTTAAGCCTGAGATAATTCAAGACTATTTTAAAGATGGTAGTGACTTTGGAATTAAAATTACATATGTTATACCAGATGATGATTATGGTACAGCAGGAGCGGTGAAATTAGCTCAAGAGTATATAGGTGATGATAATTTTATTATAATTAGCGGTGACTTAGTAACTGACTTTGACATGCAGGGCTTTTTTGACTTTCATGAAAATAAAAAATCAAAACTCTCTATTGGTTTGACATCTGTTGAGAATCCATTGCAGTTTGGTGTTGTAATCGCAAATGAAGAGAATGTGATAGAAAAGTTTCTTGAAAAGCCAAGTTGGGGTGAGGTTTTTAGTGATACTATAAATACTGGCATCTATATAATTGAACCTGAAATTCTAAGTTATATACCTAAGGGTAAAAACTTTGATTTTGGAAAAGATCTGTTTCCTTTGATTATGAAAGAAGAGATTCAGCTTATGGGTTATAACTTTGAGGGATACTGGCGTGATGTCGGTAATCCTGAAAGTTATCGGGATGTATATTCAGATATTTTAGGAAATCGAGTTAATTTTCCAATCCCTGGGAATAAAGAACTCTACACTAGTGGTGTATTGTATAGCGACAAACCGTATAAACTCGATAAAAGTATAGAGATTATGGGTAATGTTGTACTTGGTAAAAATGTAACGATTGAAAAGGGTGTTAAGCTTAATAATGCTGTTATAGGTGATAACGTAAAGATTGGAAGCGACAGTAGTATTTTCAATAGTGTTCTTTGGGAAAATATAGTTGTTGAAAAAAATGTGCGACTAAATAACAGCGTTATATGTAATGACAATGTAATTAATAAACATGTTAATGTTAAAGCAGGATTGATATTAGCTGAGGGTTGTGAGATTGGTGAACTGACGACTTTTGAGCAAGATGTTACAATCTGGCCTGATAAAAAAATTGAGCCAGCCTCTATTGTTAGTAACAATGTAGTGTGGGGAAGCCGCTATAAAAACTCAATTTTTGAAAACGGAAGCGTATCAGGTAAAAGTAATGTTGAGCTTTCATGTGAGATGGCTACTAAATTAGCAGAAGCTTTTGCTGCTCAACTCCCAATCGGCTCAAAGGTGATTATAGCATGTGATTACGATAAGAGCTCACGAATGCTCAAGAGAGCATTTTTAAGTGGTCTTCTCTCTGCTGGAATAAATGTTGTTGACCTTAGAAGAACTCCTCCGTCAGTACTGCGATACGCTCTAGTAAATGATGATAACTTTATTGGTGGTGCGTATGTTGAGCAGTCTCTTATGGATGCTACTGGCTCGCAGATTACACTATTTAATGAAGAGGCACTTCGTATTGATTCTAATTCGGCCAAAGCGATTGAGAAAGCTTTTTTTATTGAAAAATTTCGTCGTGTTGAACACTCTAAAATAGGTTCTATCTATGAGACAGTAAATGCCAGAGAGGCAAGTTTATATAAAAAGGCTGTTGAGGACAAGTTTGCAGGCACAATTAATAATGCCAACTTCAGTGTTTCGATAGATTTAATGTATGGAACAACAGCTGATGTTTTTCCAGGTATAATAAATAATCTTGGTATAAAAAACATTGTCCTAAATGCTTATTATGACGAGAAGAGGCTATTTAATCTTGCAGCGATTGAGAAACGCTCTGAAGATGATATTTCAGGTATAGTAAAAAGCCTAAATTACGATATGGGTATTATAATACATCCAAATGAACAGCAAATCAGTATTGTGACAGACAAGGGTGAAGTTCTTGATAAAGTTAATGCCCTGCTCGTGGTATTGCATCTCCTGAATATGGATAAATCACAAGAGAGAAAAAAAGTATTTTTACCAACTTGGGCTCCAGATATAGTTAAATTTGATAACTTGGAAATAGAGAGAGGTAGTTACTATAACTTTAAAGCTGTTAAACTAAAAGAGTATGCTCTTGTCGCTACAGTTGATGGTAATTTCGCTTTTACTGAGTTTAGTGTTACAAGAGATGCTATGTACGCAAGCATTAAAATAATGCAACTGTTAAATTTACATGGTGTGAAACTTTCTGATTTATCAAGTAGAATTGATTCTTTTGATTATCGTTCATTACAAATCGAGTGCACTCAGGCGCTTAAGGGTAAGATGATGAGAAAGTTTTTAGAGCATTCAAAAGATAAACAATCCTCATCTATTGATGGCGTTAAGATTTGGGAAAATAATACAGACTGGATATTAATGATTCCAGATAACTACAGTGATCATCTAAATATCTATATTCAAGCTCAAAACAAAGCAGCTGGAGATATAATATACGATAATTATAGTGCCAAAATAGAAGAATGGTCAGCATTATAAAGGAAATTTATGAACATTAGTTTTATGTGGCATATGCATCAGCCTGACTATCGTGATGGATCGGGTGTTATGCAGATGCCATGGGTGTTTTTACATGCTATTAAAGACTACTATGATATGCCGTGGATGCTTGCACGTCATGAAGGATTAAAAGCTACCTTTAATATTACACCTCCATTGATAGAGCAGCTTAAACTTTATTATGAAGAGCCTCAGAAACATGATCGTTTTTTAAATCTATGGATGCAAGATCTTGTTTTACTAAACGAAACGGATCGCAATTGGATGATAAAATTATGCAAAAGTACTCCGTTTGAAACAATGGTTTTGGTATTGCCATCTTATGCAGTACTGCATAAAAAAGAGCATTATAATGATAATGAGCTTTTTGACATGCAGGTACTGTTTATACTCTCCTGGTGTGGAATATATCTGCGTTCAAACAATGAGTTAATTGGTCGTTTGATTAAAAAAGAGCGCAATTACAACTGTGAAGATAAAAGAGTGCTGCTGCGTGAGCTATCTAAATTTGTAGCAACGATATTTGACTACTACACAAAACTATATAAAGATGGACGTATATCTATCTCTACCACACCACTTAATCATCCTATTTTACCACTTCTTATGGATATGCAAAACGCTGTTAAGGCTAACCACTCAACAAAAATCCCAAAGCAGCACACTTCTCTTGAAGATGATGCCTTACTTCAAGTAATACGAGCTCAAGACCTCTTTGTAGAGACTTTTGGTTTTGTAGCAGAAGGCTTTTGGCCAGCTGAGGGTGCTGTAGATGAAAAAAGTGTGGCACTCTTAAAAGAGTGTGGGATTAAATGGATTGCTACAGATGAAGCAATACTATTTAAGTCACTAGGAAATGCAGATAGAAGTACACTCTATACACCATACAATTATAGTGACATGTGTATAGGTTTTCGTGATCATGGACTAAGCGATCATATTGGATTTACATATAGGTATTGGGACGCTAATAAAGCAGCTAACCATTTTATCTCTTCTCTTTCTTCCATTAATGAATCAAATCCACAAGGGACAGTTTTTATTATATTAGATGGTGAAAATGCTTGGGAATTTTTTGATAATAACGCATTTGACTTTTTTGATGAACTTTATACAAAAATCAATAATACTTTATGGTGCAAAACACTTCACATGGATGATGTTGCTAAACTTCCAACTAAGCCTTTAAACAATCTATCTCCTGGGAGTTGGATTCATGGTGAATTTAATACCTGGGTTGGGCATAATGAAAAAACACGTGGCTGGGAACTGATTTATCTTACAAAACGCGATTATAATCACCATGAAACAACACTCGACAGTGGGACAAAAGAGAAGATAACCAATCACTTCTTGGCGGCTGAGTGTTCTGACTGGTTTTGGTGGTATGGTGATGATCACTTTACAGAGTTTGGTGCTGAGTTTGATATGCTGTTTCGCTCACACCTAATCTCCATCTATGATCTAATGAATATCGCTCCACCATCAGACCTTTTTGAGACAATTATTGGCGATAGAAGTTCTCAAAATTTCTGGTTGCGACCTCAGTCTCATATCTCGCCTACAACTAATGGTATCCATGACTCATTTTTTGAGTGGATAGGGTGTGGTGTTGTTGACGAGAGCAAACTTTTCTCTACAATGGATAGAGTCAGAGGACCAGTTAGTAAAATACTCTATGGTCAAGATGAGACATCTGTCTATTTTGCCTTTGATGCTGATATTACTAAACTGTATGAGAGTGATACAATAGGGATTATTATAGAACCAATAGGGTTTAATGAGAATATTGAGCTTAACTCTTTAAAAAAGTTAAATAATGAAGAGTATTTTGGAGATATAAAAGTTGAAATTGCGGCTAAAAATATCTTAGAGCTTCGTATCGAAAAAAGCTCAATAAAAGTTGATCAGATACAGATTCGTTTTGAACTCACACAAGGAGATGTTATTATTCAGACACTTCCAGGTTTTGGTGAACTAGAGATTGATTTAACAACTGATTATAGTGAAAACTGGTATGTTTAGGAGTTAGTATGAAAAAAGTTTCTTTGTTGTTTGGTATACATATGCATCAGCCAGTAGATAATTTTGGCGAGGCAGTTGATGAAGCGATAGAGCTCTGTTATGGACCATTTTTTAAGACGATGGTTAAGTACCCTGATTTCAAATTTGCTGTGCATTGTAGTGGTTGGTTGCTGGACCAAATCCGCACTAAGCATCCAAAAATATTTAGCAATATGAGTAAATTGACTAAAAAAGGTGCTATTGAATGGGTAAGTGCTGGTTATTATGAACCGGTACTTAGTTCTATCCCCTCTCGTGATCGTCAAGCTCAGGTTAATAAGCTGAATGATTATATAAAAGAGCATCTAGATGCAACAGCAGAGGGTTTGTGGCTAACAGAGAGAGTGTGGGAATCATCAATAGTTCCAGACTTGCATAAAGTAGGAATAAATTACGCTATTGTTGATGATTATCACTTTTTAAGCAGCGGGTTTAGCGCATCAAAGATGGATGGATATTATATGACAGAAGAGGGTGGTTATCCTCTCGCACTTTTTCCTATTTCACAGTCACTTCGTTATGCACTTCCATTTTTTAGTGTAGAGCGTGCTATTGATGCGATACTTGATTGTTCTAAAGAAGAAGATTCTGCTGCTATTATATTTGACGATGCTGAAAAATTTGGACTATGGCCAAAGACGCATAAGTGGGTTTATGAGGAAAAATGGCTAAAAAGTTTTGTAGAAGCTGTTATAGCCCATGAAAATATTGAGACAATGCACTATAGTAAATATCTTACACAGAAGCACTCGCGAGGCCTCGCGTATCTTAATGATACATCCTATTTTGAAATGGGAGAGTGGAGTTTAAGCAGTGAGAATACTCTTGTACTAGAAGAGCTGAAATCACATGTTGGTAGTGAGTATATAGAGAAGATGGGTGTAGCTTTTATTAAAGGCGGTATCTGGAAAAATTTTTTTATTAAATACCATGAGAGCAATTATTTGCATAAACGGATGCTTTCTCACAGTGTTCAGCAGGAGAGTCTTAAAGCTTCCTCATTGGAGAGTCTCTATAAAATGCAGACAAACGATGTTTTTTGGCATGGTGTCTTTGGGGGTATATATCTCCCAAATTTACGCGATAATGCCTATCGACATTTACTAGAGATTGAACGTGAACAGGCTAAAAACAAGATTTCTTTTGAGCGTAAAGATATAGATATGGATGGGTATGATGAATTGAAAGTGTTAAGTAAATCACTCTCAACCGTTTTTTCAAGTCGCTGGGGCGGACAGATGATTGAGTTTGGTTCACTTGATAAGCTCTTTAACTGGCAAAATACACTTATGCGACGTAAAGAGGCATATCATGGAAAAATACTTAATCCAATAGAGAGTAAAGTAGCAAGCAGCGATGAAAATAGAGATGGGATTGAAACAATACATAATAGTTCTGAGGATATAGATGAGAGTCTAAAAGCTGAACTTATTTATGACTGGCACCCAAAACATTCATTTATAGACCATTTTACAGCTGAGCCTTTTGAGCTGGAGAGTTTTAGAACACTCTCGTTTTGTGAAGTTGGTGATTTTGCCAATAAACCATTTGAGCTAGATGTAAAAACCAATTCATTTAGGCGCAAAGGCGGTATCTATCTGGATAAGCACTATGTGAATGAAGTTGAAAAAATCTACACCTTTGATAATGAAAGTGTAACTTTAGACCTTATATGCAACAGTGAATATACCAAAAAATTATTTTACGCAATGGAGTGTAATTTTCATCTGGCTCACCCTCATCATGCTACACTTAATGGTCAAAAAGTTGAGGATGGATTGAGTATAAATGATATTGACACACTTACGATTGTAGATACTTTTACAGAAAAAAAGATTACTCTTACATGTAGCCAAAAGTGTAATTTACACGCTTATATTTTAAATACTGTCTCACAAAGTGAAAGCGGATTTGACACAGTTGCACAGCAGATATCTTTAATCTTTTCACTGGGGTTTGAGTCTAGCTTAAATATGCAAATAAATCTTGGAGTATCTAATGTCTGAAATCCGTCTTGATCGAATGCATAATCAGTATGTATTGATTGCACCAGAGCGACTTCGAAGACCAGACTTGCTTGCGCCCATAAAATTAAAAAAATTACATCAACGTTGTCCTTTTTGTGAGGGGAATGAAGTGCTAACTCCACCAGAGCTCTATGCCATGCGTGATAATTCACCAAATTCTGCAGGTTGGAAAACTCGTGTAATACCAAACTTATATAAAGCAGTGCAAATTGAGTTAGAAGATAAATCCAAAAGAGAGAGTATGTTTGAGTCAATTCCAGGTGTTGGGGCTCATGAGGTGTTAATTGACTCACCATGTCATGAGTGTGATATTGAAGAAGCTGACACACAAAGTATTGAAAATTGGCTAAGAAGTATGATAATACGCGTTGAAGATTTAAGGAATGATAATAGATTAGTACATATTAGTATCTTTAAAAACTTTGGTTCAGTAGCTGGGGCAACACAAGAACATCCACATACTCAAATATTGGCTTTGCCTATTATGCCGCAAAATGAGATAGTATTTTTAGAACGAAATATGAGATATTACCAAAGACATGGACGCGGAATGGTGGAAGATATCTTACAAAATGAGATATCTGCTAAAGATCGTATAGTCTCAGAAATAGGCAGTTTTGTAGCTTTTTGTCCATATGCCAGCAGTTTTCCTTTTGAGATTATGATTGCTCCAAAACGCAATATTTCATCTCTTGAGCTATGTACACGCGATGAGATTAGTGATTTGGCAGTGATTATTAAAGAGATTTTCCAAAAACTCTCAAAGCAACTTGGCAGTTTTAACTATAACCTTTATTTTCGTTTAGCACCACTAAACTCGAATTTTGAAAATGAGTCATATATGCCATACATGGATAAAAACTATCGCTTTACAATACGGATAACTCCACGTATCTACCGTATTGGCGGTTTCGAAATTGCTACAGGCATGGCGATAAATCCCGTTTCTCCCGAAGAGTGTGTAAAGCTATTTAATACTCAAGAATCTTTATGAAAATTCTTTTTGCTGCAAGTGAGATTTTCCCTTTTGCTAAAACTGGGGGTCTCGCAGATGTGGCTCAAGCACTACCACACTCTCTAAGTAAACATGTTGATATAGTTTGTGTTATGCCGCTGTATGACTTTATGGATAAATCATTATTGCAAAAAAGTGAACTTAGCTTTAGTGTAATATTAGGTGATATTACTCATCTTATCACTCTTTATACGAGTAATTATAAAGGCGTAACAACGTACTTTATTCAAACACCAATGTTAAGCGATTCCCAAGAGTTATATAGCAGCAGCAGTGGTTCATATGCTAACAATAATCCTAATTTTGGAATCTTTTGTGCCGCTATTGTTTTGTTGGCAAAAGAGCTACATGTAGATATAGTACATCTTAATGATTGGCATACTGCATTGGCCGCATTGTGGATAAAAGAGTCTGCGCCACAGATTAAAACTGTTTTCACAATTCATAATCTTGCTTATCAGGGGCTTTTTGATGCATCAATGCTAAAATATTTCGGTATAGATACAAAGTATTTTACAATGCAGGGGATAGAGTTTCATAATCAGCTTAGTTTTATAAAAGCGGGTATAGCTTACAGTGATATTGTTACAACCGTTAGCCCTCAGTATGCTAAAGAGATAATGAGTGAGAGATTTGGGTGCGGTCTTCACACTTTTTTACATACTCACAAAGAGAAAATATTTGGCATTATTAATGGTATAGATTTGGAGTTGTTTAACCCGCAAACAGATACAGCACTCAGAGCTACTTTTAGTTCAACAAATATAAACTCTAAATATCTTAATAAAAATGCACTTTTAAAAGAGCTTAGTCTTGAAATTTCTCAAAAACCTCTCTTTGTTATGGTTAGCAGATTAGCAGAGCAAAAAGGTTTTGATTTACTTATTGATTCCATAGAGCAGATACTAAAGAAAAATTTAATTTTAGTAATACAGGTTGATGGCGAAAACTCTTACAAACAAAAGCTTGTATCTATCGCCAAGAGATTTAAAAATTTATTTTTGCAATTTGGATACAACGAAGATAAGTCTCATCGTTTATACGCAGCAGGAGATTTTTTGCTAATGCCATCACTTTATGAGCCTTGCGGGCTGAGCCAGATGATAGCTATGCGCTATGGCGCAGTGCCAGTAGTTCATGGAGTTGGCGGTCTTCTTGATACCGTACATGAGAATCAGCAAAAGTGCGGAGAAGGTATTGTGTTTTCACACCCAACAGAAGATGCGCTTCTTGATGCAGTTGATAGGGCTTTAAAACTCGGAAACAATACCAAAGAGATGAAAAGAGTAATCGGCTTTAATATGGAGTGTGATTTCTCTTTTGATAAAAGTGCCCTATCATATATTCATCACTACAAGGAGCTGGTAGCATGAATTTAGCAATAGATGTTGGCGGTAGTAATCTTCGTGCTCAAATATGGGATGCAAATGTACATATTGACTCTATGACTACAAAAAGTAAGACCATTGGAGTTGCTGAGTGGATTGAGTCTATACTAAACAAACACAAGAGGATAAGCACTATAGGAATTGCTTATGCAGGGCAGGTCGAAGATGGATGTATAATCTCCGCACCAAATTTAAACATAGATAAAAAAGATATAAAAAGTTTTTTTGAGTCAAACTATGACGTCACTCTTAAGATAGAAAATGATTTAACATGTGCGGTAATGGCTGAAGCAAATTACCATAATAGTAAAAACATTTGTGCGCTGTATCTTGGAACAGGTCTTGGTCTTGGTGTTGTTGAATCAGGGAAAATTCTTAGAGGTTCTCATAACATAGCCGCTGAATTAGGACATATTCCATATAAAGAAGCACCGTTTAGATGTGGCTGTGGACGTTCTAATTGTATAGAGCTTTTTGCTTCTGGCATTGCTTTGAAAAATTGGGTACAACATTATGCGCTAGATTGCAACCCAAGTTTAAGTGAGCTAAAAAAAATATCTGAGGAAAGAATTACTGATACGTTTGAAGAGGCTCTTTTATATGCAAGTGCTACAGCTATTACTATTTTCAATCCCGATGTTTTAGTATTGGGTGGTGGCATAGTATCAGCAAATCCGTATCTTAAAGATTTAATAACTAAAAATATAGATAAATATGCTCTTCCTCAATCATTAAAAGATATAGAGATTTGCATAAGTAACATAGATGATGCACCGCTTCAAGGGGCACTTTTATTGAAGGATTATAATGATTAAGAAAAAATTGAATATTTTATTTGTGGCATCCGAAGTGGTTCCTTTTGCTAAAACAGGAGGGTTGGCTGATGTCTCTGGAGCTTTACCTAAAGCACTAGGTGAATTAGGTCACAACATTATTGTTGTGATGCCTCGTTATTACCAGGTTGATAAAGCTAAGCTGACTCACCTTGAAGGTGCTTTAGGTGTTCCAATGGGGCCAATTGGTGAGTTATGGGCAGGTATTTATACAGCACCTCTTCCTAACAGTAATGTCCCTGTTTATTTTATAGATTATGAAGAGTTTTTTGGACGTAAAGAACTTTACAATGATGATAATGAGCCTTTTAAAGATAATGATAATAGATTTATATTTCTCTCAAAAGCAGCACTCCAGCTTTGTAAAAAGTTGAATTTTGTACCAGATGTAATTCATGCAAATGATTGGCATACTGCTTCACTCCCACTACTGACTCAAACACGCTTTTGGCATGATTTTGGAAATGTTCCAACGGTGCTAACAGTTCATAACCTTCAACATCAAGGGAACTTCTACAAGGGTGCTATGGATGTTATGGAGTCTGGGTGGGATCACTTTGACCCAACAAGTTTTGAGAGCCTTGATAGTATAAATATGCTAAAAGGTGGAATTGCCTATGCAGATGCTGTTACAACTGTGTCTAAGCGCTACGCACAAGAGATTCAGACACCAGAGTTCGGTTTTGGATTAGAGCGTCATATCCAAGCACATTCAGGAAAACTTTTCGGTATTTTAAATGGAGTGGATTATGATGAATGGAATCCTTCTATAGATACTAAAATTGCTCAAACATTTGATGTAGATGATATGCAAGGGAAGGCTACATGTAAGCGTGCAATGCAAGAGTATTTTGGTCTTGAAATTAATGAGAATATACCACTAATCGGGTTTGTTGGACGCTTTGCAGAACAAAAAGGTATAGGTCTAATATCTGGGATACTCGATGGTCTAATGGAGCAAAATATTCAGATTATTATGCTTGGCGCTGGAGAAAAATGGGCAGAACGTTACTTTAGTGATGCAGCAGCAAGACATGGTGGTAAATTTGGTGTATATGTAGGTTATTCTGATGCTTTAGCTCACCAAATTGAAGCGGGGTGTGATTTCTTTTTAATGCCATCTCTTTTTGAGCCATGCGGTTTAAATCAAATATATAGTCTTCGCTATGGAACTCTTCCTATTGTTCGTGCTACCGGTGGGTTGGATGATACTATTGAAAACTTTGATGAAAACCATGAACATGGTAATGGCTTTAAGTTTGATTTACCTACTCATGAGGCGCTTTACTGGACTATACATTGGGCTGTAAGTATTTACAACAGTGATAAAAAAGCCTTTAAAGCAATGCAAAAACATGCAATGCAGATGCACTTCGGCTGGGATGATGCCGCTAAATCGTATGAAGATGTATATAGACATACTATTGCCAACCGTCGCAAACACTAAACTACTATAGGAGTAGACAATGACATATCCTATTTATTATGATATAAGCCGCTTTAGCACTCTTGATATTTATTTATTTAAAGAGGGAACACATGTAAAGCTTTATGAACGCTTAGGTGCTCATATGATGGAGAGAGAGGGACAAAACGGTACTTACTTTGCGCTATGGGCACCAAATGCCAATTGGGTAACAGTTCGAGGTGATTTTAATAATTATGATATAGATTCACATGCTCTAAGAGTTCGTGATGATGAGTCTGGAATTTGGGAAGGCTTTATTGAAAATGTAGAGCCGGGAACAACTTATAAGTATCATATCTCAACTGATGGTGATAATGCAAACCCAGATAAAGCTGACCCATACGCTTTTTATGCTGAGGTTGCTCCTAGTTCATCATCTCGAGTTTGGAATATAGATGACTATAAGTGGAATGATAAAGAATGGATGAAATCACGTTATAAAAAAAACTCTCATAAAGCACCTATCTCTATCTATGAAGTGCATCTAGGTTCATGGAGACGTAAGGTTGAAGAGTCAAATCGCCCTTTAACATATGCTGAGGCAGCTACAGAGTTGGCAGAGTATTTATGTGAGATGAACTTTACACATGTAGAGTTAATGCCCATTACTGAATTTCCTTTTGAAGGGTCGTGGGGTTATCAGGTTACTGGCTATTTCGCACCAACTGCACGTTATGGTACGCCACAAGATTTTATGAGTTTTGTTGATGTAATGCATGCTTATGGAATCGGGGTAATCCTTGACTGGGTCCCTTCACATTTTGTTACAGATGGGCATGGTCTTATGAACTTTGACGGCACATGTCTATATGAGCATGAAGATCCTCGTTTAGGCTATCATCCAGATTGGAAAAGTGCAATTTTTAACTATGAGCGTAATGAAGTTCGTGCATTTTTAATCAGTTCTGCAATGTTGTGGTTAGATAAATACCACATTGACGGTATCCGTGTTGATGCTGTTTCTTCTATGCTATATTTAGATTTTGCAAGAGAAGATGGTGAGTGGTTGGCAAATGAGCATGGAGGCAATGAAAATCTAGGCGCAATAAAGTTTCTAAGACAACTCAACACTAGTCTCTACGGTGAGTTTAGTGATATTATGACTTTTGCAGAAGAGGCTACAAACTTTCCTATGGTTAGTCGCCCTGTTAACGAGGGTGGTTTAGGGTTTGGTTACAAGTGGAATATGGGATGGATGCATGATTCATTAAAGTATATGAAAAATGACCCTATTCACCGCCAACATTACCATAACCAACTCACTTTTAGTTTTGTCTATATGTATAACGAAAACTATGCTCTACCGCTTAGTCACGATGAGGTTGTACACCTTAAAGGCTCTTTGATAAACAAAATGCCTGGAGACAATAACCAAAAATTTGCAAACCTGCGAGCTCTGTTTACCCTGATGATTGCCCACCCTGGAAAAAAACTGCTTTTTATGGGCGGGGAATTTGCCCAGTTTGGAGAGTGGAATTATAAGCAAAGTCTAGATTGGCACCTTCTTGAAAACCCACAAAACAAAGGTATGCAAACTCTTGTTAAGAGTCTTAATAAACTCTATAAAGAGGAGCCCTCTTTACATAAAAATGATGTGCAAGTCGAAGGTTTTGAGTGGATTGATGAAAATGATTATCAGGCTAATGTTATCTCATTTATTAGAAAAGGGAAGAAAAAAGATAAGCCTATTATTATCATTTGTAATTTTTCAGACAAGACACATGAAGGTTATCCTATCGGAGTTCCTAAAAAGGGAGTTTATAAAGAGATTTTCAACTCTCAATCAGCAGAGTTTGATGGTTGGAATATTACCAATGAAAACCCTATAAAAACGATAGCAAAAGAGCATCATGGACGTAAACATATGTTACATGTAACGCTTCCACCACTGGGTGTAATTTACCTTAAAGTAATTGATAAATAATTAAGTGATGTACAAAGAGGCTAGGAGTTCTTAGCCTCTTTGTAGAACTTCATAAGTCCTTTTTTAGATTTTGCATCAAGTTCGTAAGAGATATATTTTAGATAGTTTAAAATATCTTTTTGAGAGATATCCGTTCGCAGAGATGCCTGTTTTAAGATATATTGTGGAATTTTCACCTTTTGTTTTAGGAAATTATTTTGTATACTTTTGTAAAGTTTTTTATCTTTATGAAAACACAAAAGTGCGAAAACAAAGGGGAGATTGTATCTTTTGTACCACTCTCGCGCTAAGTCTACATGTGGCTTATTTTGCAGATAATATTTAAGAGCTTTATCTCCTATAATAACCTCTCCGTGAACATTTAAAACCTTAGCTAAGACATTTGAACTTGCTGATGCTGTGTCGTCAACACTATCTACATGTGGAATAACCAAAACACTTAAAACTTCTTTTTTTGCAATGATTCCCAAATCTACATGTAAATATTTTTTTGCACTTATACTAGAGATAAAAGCAGCATCTACTCTGCGTGAAATAAAATCTTTATTTATCTTTGAAGGAATACCACGTTTATAGTGCATACTCATGCTCTGTTGGCTACTTTTTGTAAATCGCTTCATAAACACATGAAATGGTAAAAGATTTAGATATTCTATTTTGCCAAAAACCACATTTTGCTCCAAAATTATATTATTGAAATTATACATGCCTTAGCTTATTTTGATATAATCGCACTAATAAATTAACTTTAAGGAATGCTAACATTTGGCATTATCCACGAAGAGTCGCCTCAGCGGCGTTAGCGAAGTAAAAGGGACATGTTCTTTTTACGGATAAATAAAGTAGGTAGTTTACTTTATTTTACTAGGTACCCCTTGAGGGTGTGAAATAAAATTAAGGAGATATTTTGGTAAGAGTAGAATTTTTAGGACCAATACAAAAAGAGCCTTTAGAGCTAGAGATAACAAATTTAAGCGAATTAGCAAAAATACTTCAAGACGATAAAGAGATGCAAAAGTGGTTGGAAAATTCAGCTGTAGCTGTAAATGACACACTAGTAAGCTCTCGTGACTTTACACTAAAAGATGGCGATAAAGTTTCACTGCTTCCACCAGTCTGCGGAGGTTGATAAGTGTTATATTTATATGACGGACCTTTAGATGTACCAACAATTTTAAAAGAGTGGTATGAACAAGAGGCTACAAGTAATTACGGAGCGTACATCCCTTTTGTTGGAACCGTTAGAAGCGAAGATGATATTGACGGATTAAGTTTTGATTTGTATGAACCTATTTTAAACTCTTGGTTCAAAGCTTGGCAAGAAAAAGCAGAGGCTAAAGGGGCTATTATAAAAATGGCTCACTCTAAGGGAGACGTAATGCTCCATGAATCATCTTACATAGCGGCAGTTTTCTCGCCAAAGCGCAGAGTCGCTTTGGAGTTTATAGATGAGTTTGTAGAGGATTTTAAAGCGTCTGCCCCTATATGGAAATATGACCTAAAAGGCGGAGAGAGAATATATGCTCTTGATCGCTCAACTGCTATAAATGGTAGCGGTTTATTAGCTTAAGCTAATAACTTTAGTCGTCACAGCGGCGTAAGCGGAGTTAAGGGACTTTGTTCCTTAATGGGATTAATATATGAAGGTTCCCTTCATTTTATGTAATAAAATTAAGGATAAATTAAAATGAGTCTTTTATCATACGAGACGAGCCAAAATATGTTAGATTTACTTGAGGTTAACTCAGCTAGACATGAAAATTTGCCACTGAGTTTTTCTCTTGGACGAGTTTTGGCAGAAGATATAGTTGCAGAGTATAATGATCCTCAGTTTCCAACAGCTTCAATGGACGGCTACGCTGTTATTCACGCTGATTTAGATTGTGATGGTATAAGCATACTAGGGAGTAACCCTGCAGGACATGCTGAGACAAGAGTTGTAAAGAGTGGAGAGTGCATCAAGACTTTTACAGGTTCTATGATGCCTAAAGGTGCAGATACACTTATTCAAATTGAGAATGTAACTGTAAATGATGGCAAAATTACAATAGATGAAAAAGTCCCTCTTGGCTCATCTGTTCGACCGATTGGCGAAGGGTATAAAGCCGGAGATGTACTTATTAAAAAAGGTACAAAGATTGGTTTTGCTCAGATTGGTGTTATGGCAGGACTCAATAAAGTAATGGTTAAAGTTGCACTCAAGCCCAGAGTAGCAGTAATATCTACAGGGAGTGAAATCTTAGACCTTGGCGTAAACAGCACTAATCCATCACAAATAAGAAGCTCAAACAACTATACTTTGTGTGCTCTTTTTGAACAGGCGGGAGCAGATGTTATCCAGCTTGGAACTGTTGGTGATGATAGAGATTCAATTATGAAAACATTTGAAAATGCCCTCTCGTGTGCTGATATATTGGTGAGTACAGGCGGAGTGAGTGTTGGAGACTATGATTTTGTTAAAGATATAGTGCCTCGCCTTGGTGCAGAAGTAATCTACAAGGGTGTAGCTATTAAACCGGGTAAGCATATCCTAGTGGCGCAAAGAGCAGACAAATTTGTTTTAGCACTTCCAGGTTTTGCATACTCTTCAACCGTAACATCAATTCTTTATGTACTTCCGCTAATAGCTAAAATGCTTGGACGTGACTCTGCTTATAAAACTGTAGAGGCAAAACTTAGTGAAGAGTTCAACAAAAGAAGCAAACTTACAGAGTTTACCGCCTGTAATGTAGTGGTAGAAGATGGTGAGTATTTTGTAAATTTTAAAAATAAGAAGGTTGGAAGTTCTGCGATACTTACTAACTTGTTAGATTCAAGTGCTTTAATGGTTGCAGGTGAAGAAGATGGTAATTTGTCAGAAGGTACTTTTGTAAATGTAATTTTACTGGATAGTTTTTAGTTTTATATTTATTTTACATTATATTGATATACTCGTTAAAAATATTTTATATTAAAGAGTTGAAAATGAAAAAATTTATTATTATAGTTACCATTTTTTTAGGTTTACTCAGAGCTGATGAAGATATATATAAGCTGGTTCTTGATGTAACTACCTCTGACATAGGAAAGTTTAAGCAGAGTGTCATAAGTGGTGTAGCGAAAAATAAAGCATACTATGAGGGTAAGTTTAAAGAGCTCGAAGTAGTAGCGGTTATCCATGGCGGCGCTTATAAATTCTTTTTAAAAGATGTAGCCTCTTCTAAATACAAAGAGGACAAAGAACTTATAAAAGAGCAAAAAGAGCTTGCCATAAGGGTTAAATCTCTTAGTGAGACATACAACGTAAAATTCTTAATCTGTAAATCTGGTATGGATAAGCACTTAATAAAAAAAGAAGATATGTATGATTTTGTGGAGCTTATACCAAATGCTATGATAGGACTGATTGATACCCAAAACAACGGTTCTGCTTATGTTCCAGTCAAGTAAATAATTCTTTACATGTTAAAAAAATTAGTACCAATATTTACTTTTGTTATTGTTGTCATAATACTACTAATTATCTATTTTAGAGATACGATTAAAGAGCAAAAAATTGACTACATCCTTGATAAATCTCTCCTAACACTAGAATCTCAGCTAAAAAATGAAAAAATAAACTCTTTAAATATCGCAATCTCATTGTCTAAAAATGAGGCTCTTATAAATGCTCTTGAAAATGATGATGAAGATTTAGGCTATGAAATCCTTTCAGATATTATGAATACAATCAAAGAAAATACAAATATAGTAATTAGAACGCAGATAATTACCACAGATTACAATATATTTTCTAGAAGTTGGGATAATACATATGCAGGTATGCCTTTGCAGGAGTATAGAACAGACCTGAAATATTTCCAAACGCACAAGACTCCTCGTACTTCTATAGAAGTGGGGAGAATGTTGAGTATTAAAACAACAGTTCCTGTATATAAAGATGAGACACTCCTTGGGTTTGTAGAAATAATTAGTTTTTTTGATTCAATTACTGATTTTTTTAAAAATATGGGTATTGATTTATATGTATTAATGGATGACAAGTATTTTGATATATCTGTTTTTATGCAAGAGAACGTTACCGTAGACAAGTATATACTTTCAAACAGAAACTACAATCATAACAATATTAAAATGCTCAATAATATAGATTTTAAAAAACTTAAAATAAACCGCATACTGCACAGAGGTGATAAGTATATATTTTATGAAAATATGAAAAATGGCGATGGGGAATCTATTGGTATGTTTCTCTTCGTTTTAGATAAAGAGTATTTAGAATATTTCAAAGAGCCAAAAGATGATGTATCTTTTCTTATAAACATGACTAGAAACAACCTATATGATATTATCAAAGAACATAATTATGAAGATGCTTTGAATGATAATATTGAAATAAAGTCACTTTTGTCATTAAGAGATATTATTTCAAAAGAGGATAAAAAAAAGTATTTGGAGATAGTTCAAAAAAAATTAGATAAATATTCTAAAGATGAACTAATACAAATAATTTTAGAACAAAAAATTATTAAAAAAGTTGACGGGAAAATAAGATGAGAATTTTACTGCTGGAAGATGAGTACTCGTTGAGAATGAGTATTAAAGAGTTTTTAGATGATTTAGAGTATGAGGTGGATGACTTCTCTGACGGATTAGAAGCTTACGATGCCATTTATTCCAAGTCATACGATATTCTGCTTTTAGATGTTAATGTTCCAACTATGAACGGATTTGATCTCTTAAAATCTATACGAAAAGATGGTAATAAAACACCTGCAATTTTTTTAACCTCCATGATAGATATGAATGATTTAAAAGAGGGGTATAAAAGAGGCTGTTGTGATTATATTCGTAAACCTTTTGATCTGCTTGAGCTAGAGCTTAGAATAAATCAGGCATATACCAGCCACTATCTTGATGATAGCGAAATTATCTCTTTAAATAGTGATATATCTTATGATATGACAAAAGGTAAGCTTACATGCAAGGAAGATGAGATAGTTCTTAGAAAAGCTGAAAAAGATATTTTAGAGCTTTTGATAAAACATAAGAACTCTGTTGTGTCAATGCAGATGTTTCAGGATGAAATATGGGGAGAGTATGTTGAACCGGCAACAATAAGAGTTCAGGTGAATAACTTAAAGCAAAAACTACCAGAGTCAATAGTGCAAAATCGAAGAGGGTTGGGGTATATAATTGAACGATGACGGATACGGACTAAAGTATGCATATATCTATACTGTCTTAATAACAATAATTCTTTTAGCACCACTGTTCTTTTACACTGTTCATATGAAAAATTTGTATGGCGTACAGAACGAACTGCATTTGAAAAATCAATCATATCTTGTTGTGCAGATGATGCAGGAGCATACTCAAGATGATGAATATTTTGAGTATCCGAGATTTCAAACATTTAAGTCGGGTCTTTACGATTATCAGCAAAAACCAATATTCTCTCTAATAGAAAAACCGATAAAATATTTTCTAGAGGGGTACCATGTTGATGATAAAGATGCATATCTTATAACAAAACTACCGGCAGGAAAGTATTTTGGTGCCGATTACTTAGTTATAAAAAACAGATTGTCATATTTTGAAGTTTATGAAAAGTCTATGTTTATTTTACTCTCAATAGCTATATTGGTTTTTGCTCTAAGCTTTCTTTTTTTAAATCGCTTTGCAAAACCTTTTAAGCAGGTAAATAAAAAACTGGATAATTTTATAAAAGACTCTATTCACGAGATCAATACCCCTCTGTCTATAATAAATGTAAATATTGACCTTTATAACAGAAAGCATACCCCTAACAAATATTTGCAAAGAATGAAAGCCGCAGCTAAAGTTCTGTCTAATATTTATAATGACATGGACTACCTTATTAAGTACGACAGATTGGATTTTGAAAAAGAGCCAATTAACATGGCGGAGTTTTTACAAGAGCGGATAGATTACTTCTTAGAAGTTGCTCAAATGAAAAATATTACACTCAGCAGTGATATTCAGGATAATATCTCTTTGTATATGAACACAAAACAGTTTCAAAGGGTGATTGATAACAATATTTCAAATGCAATCAAGTACTCTTATGAGAAAAGTACAATAGAGGTAAACTTATTTGTACAAGATGGTATTTGCTTTTTATCTTTTAAGGATTACGGTATCGGGATAGAGGATGTGGACAAAATATTTAACCGTTACTATCGTGAGAGTAACCAGACTGGCGGCTTTGGTATAGGTTTGAATATTGTCAAATCAATCATAGACAAGGCTGGTATTGAGCTTATTATTGACTCTACACCGAAAAAAGGGAGCACTTTCACATATAAGTTTCCTGCAGCAATTGTTACACTAAATTGAATTAAGTAACATTCTTTTTAAAAACTTCCCACATTTTATACAAATTTTACACTTAGCAGTTAAACTTACCACTGAAACAACTAAGGAGTAAGACAAATGAAGAAAACAATTATGGTGTCATTACTAGTTGGAGCTTCACTATTAGCTACTGATTACAGCAGTGTAATAGAGAGTCCAAACGCGAGTAAAATAATAGATAAAGATCTACTGGCGCCAGCAACAGTTTACACAATGCCTGCTGGATGTATATCAACCGACAAAGATGCTATTGCTAGAGGTGCTTTTATATTCCATAATCTAAATGGTGGAAAAGTTAAAGGGGATGCTCCTGCAGGTCTAAGTAAAAAAGATGAAAAAGGCAACAATAAGCAGTATGGTAACTGTGTAGCATGTCACAATATAGAAGACGCAGTAGGTGCTGGAAATATCGGTCCTGATTTAAGTAACTACAACGCTATGTTTATGGCAACAAATGTTAGAGACAACCAGTTTGTATATCAAAAGATTGCAGACCCTAGAGTTGACAATGCACAAACACACATGACAGTTAATTTAACTACTAAGTTATTCAACGAAAGAGAAATATGTGATATTACTTCATATATCGTATCTCCAAAATAATACAAGGAAATAAAAAATGCAAAGAAGAGACTTTTTTAAACAACTAGGTACGGTTGCAGCTGTTACTGCTGTTGCTCCAGCTATGAGTTTTGCAGCAGATGCTAAAAAAACAAAAGGGCCGAATGATTTTTCATATCAGCAAGCAGTTGAGGTTATAACAGGCGGTAAACCTGTTGTTGTATCTTCAAAAGTTGAGTTAAAAGTTCCAGAGATAGCTGAGAATGGTGCAGTTGTTCCTGTAACAGTAACAGTTGATAGCCCAATGACGGATTCTGATTATGTAAAAGCTATACATATTTTTGCAACTAAAAATGGTAACACTCGTTGTATTGATGTGTTTTTAACTCCTGATAACGGTAAGGCTATGTTTGCAACACGTATTAAACTTGGTCAAACTCAAGAAGTTGCAGCTTTAGTAGAGTTAAGCGATGGAACATTTTTAAGTGCTGCTCAAAGTGTAAAAGTTACTATCGGTGGATGTGGTTGATTTTAAACCAGTAGATAAATGTAAAGTTGTTATACCTCTTAAGAGGTTAGCTTTAGCGCCACAGCGGCTAGCATAGTCTGACTGGGTTCTTACTCAGATAGACGTATAAAACAGTAATAAAGGATAAAAAATGGGAAAAAGTCAAGCACTAATTAAGATTAAGCCAAAAAAATATAAAGATGGCGAAGTTGTTAAGGTAAGTTTTATGGTTATGCATCCTATGGAAACAGGATTACGTAAAGATAAAAAAACAAAACAAGTTATTCCTGCTCTATATATCAATGATGTAAAGTTTGAGTATAACGGTAAAGTAATCACTACAATGAAAGTATGGGAGACATTATCTGTAAATCCAGTATTTACAACATACATGAAGATTAACGGCAGCGGAGAGCTAAAAGTAACATATACTGACAGCAGCGGCGAAGTAAATGAAAAAAGTACAAAGATAAAGCCAAAAGGATAATCGATGAAAATAGCAACTAAAATAGTATTGTCAGTAGCACTTTTATCATCATTCTCTTTTGGTGGTGAACAGTTTGCTATGAGTGATGCTGACCGTGCAATGTATGCAGAGATGTTGGAGAATAATCCAGCAGATATAATGGTTGAAAGTGGTAGTGAATTACTAGGTGAAATTGGTGGAGATTCAGCTTTTGCTAAATACTTAGGTATGAGCGAAGATGAGTTACCAAAATATATAGCTGGCTTTCCCCGTTATGTAGAGAAGTTTGATATGGTTGTTGGAATAGACCAAGTACTTCAAGCTATGATGTTTGATGCAGGAAAAAAACCATATAAGTTAAAAAGCAAAGATATGTTTAATATGCTTGCATATGTAAAATCTTTAGCAAATGATGAAGCAATAAATATAGATGTAAATGCAAATAAACAAATGAAAGAAGCATTCGCTTTGGGTCAAAAAACATTTGATACTAAAAGAGGTGGCAGAGGTTTGGCATGTTTAAGTTGTCACAGTCCAGATGTTATTGGTTCTGTTTTAAGAACTCAGCCACTTCCGGATTTAGGTGCTCAAAATGCAGGTGGTACTTGGCCGGCATACAGAATGACTAAGTCATCTTTAAGAACACTTCAGCGCCGTTTTCAAGGGTGTATGAAAAATGCACTTTTAGCTGTTATTCCAATCGGTTCACCTGAGATGGTTGCACTTGAAGTTTATATTACAGATAAAGCAAAAGGTAAAACTATTGCTATACCTGGTTTAAAAAGATAGGGATGCATAATGGAAATTTCTAGAAGAGACTTTATGCATATAGCAGCGATATTTGGTTTAGGTGCAGCAACTGCAGGATGTACTAGTGCATCAGCAAAAACACCAGCTCAAATATCTCTGAAAGATATTTATGATTTTAAGGCAACTGGTAACTTTTCTTTGCTTCATATGTGTGATTTACATGCACATATTAAGCCGTTGTATTGGAGAGAGCCATCTACTTTAATCTCTGCTCCAAACTTAGTTGGAACACCGGGATTTTTATGTGGAGAAGCTTTTGCAAAACATTATGGTTTAGAGCCAAGTTCATTAGACGCATATTTTGATACGCATATGGACTTTGACACTCTGGCTAAAAAGTTTGGAAAGATGGGCGGTATAGCTCATATAAAAACTGTTCTTGAGCATATCAGAGCTGAGAGAGGAGCAGAAAATGTTCTTTTTCTTGACTCAGGAGATACTTGGCAAGGTACAGGCGTTGCATTAAAAACTAAGGGTGAAGCTATTGTAAAAGCGCAAAACTACTTAGGTGTTGATGTAATGGTTGGACACTGGGAATTTACTTACGGTAAAGAGCGTGTTAAAGAGCTTATAGAGATGCTTGATGCTAAGTTTATTTCGCAAAATATAGTCGGTGACGATTCATTTTCGGATGAGTATGAAGAGTTGATATTTGAGCCATATACGATTCAGGAAAAAGGTGGAGCTAAGATTGGTATTATTGGACAATCTTTTCCATTTACATCAACTGCAAACCCTAAAGAGTTTACGCAAGGGTGGAGTTTTGGTCTTAGACTTGAAACACTTCAAGAGTATGTTAACGAGCTTAGAAAAGTGCACAAAGTTGATTGTGTGGTTGTTTTATCACATGACGGATTTAGTGTTGATCAAGAAGTTGCACGTCAGGTTCATGGTATAGACTTTATCTTAAGCGGACATACTCATGACCCTTCTCCTAAGCCTATTACAATTAACGGAACTGTTATTGTAATTGCGGGAAGTCATGGTAAGTATATCGGACGTTTAGACGTTGATGCTAAAGATGGTAAAGTTATTGATTATGAGTATAAACTTATCCCAATAGCATCAAATATGATACCGGCTGATCCAGCAGGTGTTAAGTTGGTAGATGAGCTTTATGCTCCATTTGCTTCAGAGTTTAATGAAGTGCTTGGTAAAACTAAAAATACACTTTATAAAAGAGATACATTTTTCTCAACTTTCGATCAGTTGATAAATGATGCAATTATGGATGAGATGAAGTGTGATATCTCATTTACACCTGGGTATAGATGGGGAACAACTGTTTTAGCCGGTGATGATATTTTAATGGATAATGTATATGAGATGTGTGGAATAACATATCCGAATGTGTATACATTTGAGCTAAAAGGTAAAAGGATTGCTACTCTTTTAGAAGATATTGCAGATAATGTTTTCAATGCAAATCCACTTTACCAACAAGGTGGTGATATGAGCCGTCTTGGCGGTATAACATATAGTATAGCCGTAGCAAACAAAGCTGGAGAGAGAATCTCTAAGCTTACAGTTGGTGGTAAACCAATTGATTTAGAAAAGACTTATATTGTCTCTTCTTGGGGTGGGAATTTACAAAATGCTGGTGAAAATCTTCAAAAAGATAAAATCAGAGCAGTTTACGATGTTACAAGAGATTATATTAAAAAACAAAAAGTTGTTGACGTAAGTAACGACGGTAATGTTACTTTGGTTGATTACGACTGCGGTTGCCCAGTTGAGGGCTCAAGAAGCTGTTCATAAGCTTCGTTATTCCGTATTTAATATGGAAATAAATTTTTATAAAAAGGGTTAATATGAAAATATCTAAATTAAGTATAGCAGCGTTTACAGTTATTGCTTTGGCTTCGTCAGCTCAGGCAACACTTAAATCAGACAAAGTTACTTTAAAAGGTAATATGGTTGTAGAGTACACTAAACTTCCAGCTCCAGTAAATACAATTAAAGAAGCATTTACTGAGGGTATGTTTTATGGTCGTTTAAGAGCAAATGCTTTTTATTGGGACTGGGATAAAGATCCTGCTGCAGGCAAAGACAATAGAAACCTTGGTGTAGGAGCTAGTTTAATATATAAGTCTGCACCACTTAATGGCTTAAGCGGTACGGTAGGTCTGTACACATCACAAAACCCTTTCTTTCGTATGGATAAAGAGGATGTTGGAAGTTCAAAGGCAGGTAAAGATACATTTAGCCGTCGTGATGTTTTAACTGGTGGTCACTATGGAATGACTGTGTTAGGTCAAGCTTATCTACAATATGATGCAGCTAAAACAAGCATTAAAGTTGGTCGACAAATGTTAGAGACTGTTTTTACAAAATCTAACGACACAAAAATGATACCAAATACTTTTGATGGTGTAACAGCTACTATTAAAGACATTCCAGATACTACTATACAATTAGCGTATTTTACCGCACAAAAACTGCGTGACCATACTTCAGGTCATGATGTAATTGCATTTGGAGGCGGTTCTACAAGTGAACAGAAGTGGTCACAAAATGATGACTCTGCTGTAAATAAAAGTTTGGATGTTGCAAAAGTTGGAATTGATAATACTTTGCAAATAGCATCTGTTACAAACAAATCTATCAAAAACTTAAAAGCAAATATTAGTTATGCGAGGGTTCCTGATGTTATTAGTAACTTAACTCTAGAGGCTCACTACACTATTCCAGTAAGCGGTGATTGGAAAATTGCACCGGGTATTAGATATATGAATCAAATGGATGATTTAGATTCTACTACTGCGGTTGCAAACTTGGGTAAAAAAACAGACAACTATACAGATCCAAATAGCTTAGACTCTAGTTTACTTGCTCTTAGACTTGATGTTAAAAACAAAGCATTTTTAGGTCGTATCGGTTACTCTAAAATTGCTGATGAAGCAGATATCGTAGCTCCATGGAGAGGTTTTCCTACTGGTGGATTTACTCGTGCAATGGCTCAGTATAACTGGTATGCAAATACTAAAACATATATGTTAAGACTTGGGTATGACTTTGGTAAAGCAGATATGATCCCAGGATTTAGCCTTATGGCAAGATATGCTGTTCAAGATTTCGATGAGACTAAACCTGGAGTAGCTGCAGACAGTAATATTATCCATATTGATGCTCGTCAAAACATTGGTAAAGACTTAGAACTTAAAGTAAGACTAGGTTTTGTGGATGCAGATGTAAAAGCTGGAAAAGATACTTCATACAATGAATATCGTGTTGAATTAAACTACTTCTTTTAAGAGGTAGTTAAAATATTATGTTAGTGGTTATTGTAGTTGCTGTTAGTTCATTTATTATAGTTCTCTCCTGTTTTATATAAAAATGTTAGTAACTGCAATAGCCACTAAAATAATATAAGCAATTTAATGATATAAATTATAAAGTTTATGTATAGTGGTTTTTTTAATTTATATAGAGTGAAAGTAGAGTTATGATAAAAATTTCTATGGTTTTGTTATTTTGTTTTTTTAACTTGTCTGCATTGGAGTGGCATACTTACAAAGATGCTCTAAAATTGCAAGAAAAAAGCTCTAAGGTAATAATGATTGATGTTATAAGAACAGAGTGTCAATATTGTATAAAAATGGATAAAAATGTCTTTTATAATGAAGAGATGTCTCAGTGGTTGGAAGAACGCTTTATACCAGTTAAGATAAATTTAGATAACGAGGAGATGCCATTGGATGTTGAAGTGAAAATGACACCGACTTTTTATTTTTTAGATAAAAATAATAATATAGTGAAAACTATACCTGGCTCTTGGAATATAGAGGATTTCAAAGACTTAACTAAAAATATCAAAGGAGAGTAGATGATTAAATATATACTTGTATTGTTACTCAGTACCTCTTTTGTAATTGGAGATACCGAGTTCGCAGAACCTGCCCCTTCAATAGTAGAGCCAAGAAAAGTAGTGTTGTCCATAAAGAGTGCAGATGATGAAGAGATAAACCATGTGTTAAGCAGTGCTAATAATGTGCTCAAATTTTACGGACCTGAAAATGTAAATATGAGAATTGTCGCTTACTACCATGGAATTAGAGCTTTACTTAAAAAAGAAAAAGCAATAGCTGCACGTATAGATGCAATGATGCAAGTAAATGTAGAGTTTGTTGCATGTGGCAATACTATGAGAACTAAGGGTATAAAAGAGGACGAACTTGTAGATGGTACTGAGATAGTTACAGCAGGTATTGTAGAGATGATAGAGCGCGTTAAAGAGGGTTGGGTAAATATTGTTCCATAAACAATAATTTACTTAAATTAAAAATCAAAGGAAAAGAAATGAAAAAAATCATAAGTTTAATTGTTGCACTTTTAAGTGTTTCTGTGTTGTCAGCAAAAGGTGATTTGCATCTATTTGATGTAGATAATAAAGATGGTTCTATAACAACTGTACAAATTGAAAAAGCATTTGTAGATGCAGGCTTCGGTATAGGCGTAAATTCTAATATGAATAAACCGTTTATGATACAGTTTAAAAAGACAGGTTATAAAGTATTTACACTTCTTACTGTTTACCATAAACAAATGTCTATGGACTTAGTTACTAAATATCCTGATTTTGGAGTATTTATGCCAATGGGTGTTGGAATATACCAAAGTAAAAGTGAAGACACTCTACATGTATCTGTATTAACAGCTGATGCACAGGCTAAAATATTAGGATTTGATGATCCTCTTATTAAAAGTATAGAAAAAGAAGTTTTAGCCGTTTTGAAAAAAGCTTTACCAAACTCTAATAATAAACTTAGTGAAGATGCTCTTAAAGCAGACAAGTCACTTGTTACAAAGTATGAACTTGAGTTAGATGGTGAAGACTGGGCAGAGTCTAGAGAGAACCTTATGTTGAGTCTAAATAATGGCTTTGATTTATATGGTTTTGTTATCCCAAGTAAGTTGAATGTAAATGAGAGTTTAAAAGAGAGCCCATACGATTTTTATGAAACAATATCAATATGTAAACTACCAGTTATTTATACTGTATCTTTGACAAGACCAGAGGCTGCTGCATTTGCTCCATGTAGCCTTATGTTATATAAGAAAAAAGATGAAGACAAAATTGTTCTTGGATTTCCTGCTGTTCACAACTGGATAAGCAGTGCACATGTAGAAAATAAAGAAGCTACTGATGTTTTATTAAAAGCTCAAAAGCAATTTGAGTCTATTTTAGCAGAAGCAACAGAGTAAAACTAAATAAACTATATGACTTTTGCTTTTAAAGTGAATAAATATTCTGCCTCAAAGAGGCTAGCTTTAGTGCCATAGCGGCTAGCGAAAACTATATGGGCTTTTGCTCATCTAGTGACTAAATATTCTGCCTCAAAGAGGCTAGCTTTAGTACCATAGCGGTTAGCGAAAACTATATGGGCTTTTGCTCATATAGTGACTAAAATAATGTAGGCTCGAGTGCTTTGAGCTTATAACTTCTTCTATGAATTTCACAATACCCATACTTCTTAATCATCTCTACATGTAGGGCTGTTCCATAACCTTTATGTTTCTCAAACTGATACTCTGGATACTTTTTAGCTTCTATTAAAATATCTCTATCATGTGTAACTTTTGCAAGAATCGAAGCAGCACTAACCTCGGCCACCTTGCCATCCGCTTTTACCATTGTGGGAAGCCCACTAACTCCGAAGTTGGAGTTTCCATCAAAAAGGTACTCTTCACATTTTAGATTTTTCATTATCTCCTGAAGCCCTCTTTTAAGACATATTGATATACCATTATCGTCAATCTCTTTAGGGGAAAACTTAACTATATGAAAAGAAGCAGCTTTAATAATTAACTCATATAGAGCTTCTCTTTTTTTCTCACTCAGTTTTTTTGAGTCATTCAAGCCTTCTACCTGCAGGTTTAAAATACACCCAGCCATAACTAAATCTCCGGCTATCGGCCCGCGACCAGCTTCATCAATTCCGCATAATTTTCCAAACATTTATTTGCCCTTTTAGTTTTAGTAATATTTAAAGATAGCCTAATCCCCAATGGCCCATATATCAAATGGAATCATCTCTACATGTGAAAGTGGATGGCTAACGCTTCCCTCTCTACTCATGGTAACTGCAGTCACGCTCTTAACCTGATGTGTAAATATAAAAGCTTCAATAGCCTCCATCTTTTTAAATAGTGTTCTCTCATCCGCAAATGGCATACCTAAAATAACTTCATCACTTTGCGGAAGATAAAAATCAATTCCATCATCATAAAAACACTCTATGTCTGATTTTAGTAACTCCAAATATATCATATTTTCAAAAAGTCTAGCAAAGTTCTTATCTATTGTAAGGGCAGACTTTAAAGATATATCGCATAAATATATCTTTTTCGTTGCCTTCGCATGGTTGGTTTTTTCTAGCTGATGAATATATTTTTTAGAACTTAGGGTCTCAATAGATTTATAGAGTTTATCTTTTGAAATCTTTCTTGTCTGTTTGAGTCTCTCATATATAGAAAAAGGAGATATCTTTTGTGCAATCATCTTTGCGCAAAATACTAAAATATCAAGTTCCATATCATCAAGTGCATACTTTAGTGTTTTTTGAATATACAAGTTGCGCTCATCACTATTGACTTTATGCATTGATGGAAATGCACCAAGCTGGAAGAAGTGGTTTAGTGCAGTAGAATCATATTTATGTTCATAAGCTAAAAACTCTTCATAATCAAGAGGGTAAAGCTGTAGAGTTTTTAAATAATCAATAGTATAGTTAATTTCACTACATGTAATTAGTTGAGGAACATTAACAATTTTAATATTTTGCGTATAGTTGTCTAAAACCAAGGTGCTTATTTTATTTTTATTGCAGAAAATTGATAGATTTTTATTTAATTCATCAATATCTATCCGTATATCACTACAATCAATATATAAGTAACTGCTCTTTTTTAGGCTTAATAGGTAATTTTTTACTAATTTAGTTTTTCCACTTTGAGAAATACCATTTATTTGATAGCTCAAATCATCCAAAAATACTTTTCTATAGTGAAATTTATCTAAACTAATTTCTGTTTTATATAACTCTTCCAAGAATATTTCCATATTGCAATTTTATCATTTCCTTATTAAAAGGAAATAAATTTGAGATAAAATCAATATTTACCCCTTATTTCCTTGAATATAGAGACTTGTTTGGGTACAATTCCACTTCACTAATATAGTTAGGCTAGACCTGACGAGTTCTTTTAGAGGGAAATACATGGAAAAAATTCGTTTAAAATTGAAAGCTTATGATCATCGTGTACTTGATAGATCTGTAGCATCAATCGTAGAGGCTGTAAAACGTACTGGCGCGGTAATCCGTGGTCCAATACCTTTACCAACAAAGATTCGTAAATATACTGTTTTAAAATCTGTTCACGTTAATAAAAAAGCTCGTGAGCAATTTGAAATTCGTATGCATGCTAGAGTAATTGACATCGTTTCTGCTACGCCAGAAACTGTAGATTCTCTTATGAAACTAGATCTTGCACCTGAAGTGGACGTTGAAGTTCGCTCTATGGACAAGTAGGAGGTCATCGTGGAATATATTGTTGAAAAAATCGGTATGAGCCGTACTATCACGGTTCCTAGTAAACCTGTTACTCTTTTAAGAGTTTTAGATGCTAAAGTATGTGAAGTTAATGAGGGTACTGCAATTGTTGCTTACAATCGCGGTAAAAAAATGAATAAGTCAATTGAAGGTCAGCAAAAGAAATATAACCTTTCATCTGAGTTTAACCGTTTAGTTACTATGGAAGTAGCTAACACTGAAGCTGGAGATTTAGATTTTACTCCTTTGGCAGAAGCTAAAGTTTTAAAAGCTACTTTTACTACTAAAGGTCGCGGTTTTACTGGTGCTATGAAGCGTTGGAATTTCTCTGGCGGTCCTGCATCACACGGTCATAGATTTGGTCGTAGAACAGGTTCAATCGGTATGGCAGAGTGGCCAGGTCGTGTAATGAAGGGTAAGAAAATGCCTGGACAATACGGAAATGTACAAAATAGCGTGAAAAATGAAATCGTTTCTTACGATGCTGAAAACAAAATCATTGCGGTTTCTGGTTCAGTTTCTGGAGCTAATGGTTCATTAGGTCGTGTAAAGGTAGCTAAATAATGAGCGCAATCGTTTTAAATGAAAAAATGGAAAAAGCATCTGAGTTAGCATTACCAGAGAGTTTTTCTGGTATTAATCCTCATAACTTATACCTGTATGTAAAGTCGGCACAAGCTGCTATGAGAGCAAATAGCTCAAAAGCTTTAACTCGTGCAGAAGTTAGAGGTGGTGGTAAGAAACCATGGGCTCAAAAAGGTGGCGGTCGCGCTCGTGCTGGTTCACGTCGTTCTCCTGTCTTTGTGGGTGGTGGTAAGGCATTTGGTCCTAATAACAACCGTAATTATGATCTTAAAGTTAATAAAAAGCAAAAGAAACTTGCTCTTAACTTTGCTCTAAACGAGCATGCACAAAACGGTACGCTTTTTATAGTTGACAACTTTGAAGTTGCATCTGGTAAAACTAAAGATGCAAATGCAATGTTTAAAGCTTTAAATCAAAGAGATGTACTTATTGTTAAGTCTATCTTAGATGAGAAGACATTTTTAGCATTTGAGAATCTTTCACAAACTTATGTTGTTGAAGCAAATGAATTAAATGCTTACTTAGCTGCTAATTATCGTTCACTTGTGATCGAAAAAGCGGTATGGGAAAATCTTGTAGGTGAGGCTAAATAATGGCAGATATTACAGATATTAAATCTATACTATATACAGAGAAGACATTAGGTATGCAAGAAGATGGAATTATAGTTGTTCAAACATCTCCTCGTATGACTAAAACAGGTCTTAAAGAGGTTTTTCGTGAGTACTTTGGAATAGTTCCATCAAGAGTTAACTCACTTAATCAAAGCGGAAAAACAAAACGTTTCCGTGGTGTACAAGGTAAACAAAATGACTTCAAAAAGTTTTATGTTCAATTACCTGAGGGTGCACAAATAGAAAGTTTGGCGGTTTAACATGGCAATTAAAACTTATAAGCCGGTAACTCCGTCTCGTCGTTTTTATACTAATGTTGACAGTGGTGATATCACAGCGAAAGCTAGTGTCCGTTCTTTATTGGTTAAGCTTCCTGCTCACGCTGGTCGTAACAATAATGGTCGTATCACATCTCGTCATAAACAAGCTGGTGCTAAAAAACTTTACCGTATCATAGATTTCAAAAGAAATAAATTTGGTATTCCAGGTACAGTTAGCACTATTGAGTACGATCCGTACCGTAACTGTCGTATCGCGTTAGTTACATATGCTGATGGTGAAAAAAGATACATATTACAACCAAAAGGTCTATGTGTCGGTGATGCGGTTATGTCTGCTGAATCTGGACTAGATGTTAAACCTGGTAATGCTATGAAACTAAAAAGTATCCCGGTTGGTACAGTTATTCATAATATTGAGTTAAAGACTGGTAAGGGCGGACAAATGTGTCGTGCTGCTGGAACTTCTGCTCAAATTATGGGTCGTGATGGTAAATATGTTTCACTTCGTATGCCTTCATCTGAAATGCGTTTAGTATTAGGTGAGTGTTTAGCGACTGTTGGAACAGTAGGAAATGAAGAGTATGGCAATATAGTAATAGCGAAAGCTGGTCGTAGTCGTCATATGGGTATCCGTCCTCAAACTCGTGGTTCAGCAATGAATCCAGTTGATCACCCGCATGGTGGTGGTGAAGGTAAAACGAATTCAGGACGTCACCCGGTTACTCCTTGGGGTAAACCGACTAAGGGTGCTAAAACTCGCCGTAAGAAAGCTAGTGATAAACTTATTATTACTCGCCGTAAACCAAATGCGAAAAGGGTAGGATAATGGCTCGTTCAGTAAAAAAAGGTCCATTCATTGATGACCATTTAATGAAAAAAGTTGTTGCAGCAAAAGCTGAAAGCAATAAAAAACCTATTAAAACATGGTCAAGAAGATCAATGGTTATACCTGAAATGGTTGGTTTAACATTTAACGTTCACAACGGACGTCAATTTATTCCTGTGCACATTTCAGAGAACCATATTGGTTATAAGCTTGGTGAATTTTCACCAACTCGTACATTTAAGGGCCATAAGGGCTCTGTACAGAAGAAGGGTTAATCATGGCTAGAGCATTATTAAAATACATCCGTGTTTCACCAATCAAATCTCGTCTTATTGCAAGAGA
Source organism: Candidatus Sulfurimonas marisnigri (assembly GCF_015265475.1). Taxonomy (NCBI): domain Bacteria; kingdom Pseudomonadati; phylum Campylobacterota; class Epsilonproteobacteria; order Campylobacterales; family Sulfurimonadaceae; genus Sulfurimonas; species Candidatus Sulfurimonas marisnigri. The sequence continues at coordinate 218,446 of NZ_CP054493.1, forward strand.
GATTCAAGGTATGAATGCTGAAGCAGCACTAGCAGCTTTAGAGTTTACACCAAACAAAGCAGCAAAAATCATCTATAAAGTGCTTGCATCTGCAGTTGCTAATAGTGGTAGTGAAGCTGAAGATTGTACAGTAACATCGTGTCGTGTTGACAACGGTCCTGTTCTTAAGCGTTTCCGTCCACGTGCTCGTGGTATGGCGTCTGGAATCAGAAAACCAACAGCACATATCTTAGTAGAAGTAGAGGGTAAATAGTATGGGTCAAAAAGTTAATCCTATTGGTTTACGTCTTGGTATTAACCGCAATTGGGAGAGCCGCTGGTTCCCTGATTTTAAGACTGCGCCAGCATCTTTAGGTGAAGATCACAAAATTCGTACATATTTGAAAAAAGAGCTTTACTATGCTGGTGTTGCTAACATCATTATAGAGAGAACAGTTAAGAGACTTCGCGTAACTATCGTTGCTGCTCGCCCAGGTATCATTATTGGTAAAAAAGGTGCGGACATTGAGAAGCTTAAAACTACTCTTCAAAATCTTGTTGGTAAGCAGATATCTGTAAACATCAAAGAAGAGAAGAAAGCTCAAACTTCAGCTCAGTTGGTTGCAGAAAACATAGCTACTCAACTAGAGCGTCGTGTTGCTTTTAGAAGAGCAATGAAAAAATCTATGCAAAATGCACAAAGAAGCGGTGCTAAAGGTATTAAAGTGTCTGTAAGTGGTCGTCTTGGTGGAGCTGAAATGGCTCGTACTGAGTGGTACTTAGAGGGACGTGTTCCTTTACATACACTTCGTGCAAAAATAGATTATGGTTTTGCTGAAGCACATACTACTTATGGTTGTATCGGTGTTAAAGTATGGATATTCAAAGGTGAAGTGCTTACTAAAGGTATTCCTGCTGAAGTTCAAGAAGACAAACAAGAGAAACAAGAGCGTCGTCCAAAGCGTGCTCCGAGAAAGGCTGATTAATTATGTTAATGCCAAAGAGAACAAAATATAGAAAAGTAATGAAGGGTCGTAACCGTGGTTATGCTCGTTCAGGTTTTACGCTAGCATTTGGTGATATCGCTTTAAAAGCGGTTGAAGCTGGTCGTATTAACTCTCGTCAGATTGAGTCAGCTCGTATTTCAGCTACTCGTCATATTAAAAGAAATGGTAAGATTTGGATTCGTGTATTCCCTGCTAAACCGTTAACTGCAAAACCTCTTGAAACTCGTATGGGTAAAGGTAAGGGTGCAGTTGACCAATGGGTTATGAATATTAAGCCAGGTCGTATTATATTTGAAATGGCCGGTGTTCCGCATGAACTTGCTCGTGAAGCATTAACTCTTGCATTACACAAATTACCTTTCAAAACTAAAATAATTACTGCGGAGATGAGCAATGAAATATTCTGATTTAGCAGATAAAAGTGTAGCAGAGCTTCAAGCAATGCTTAAAGTTAGAAAGACTGAGCTTTTTACTTTAAAAATAAAAAAACAGATGATGCAACTACAAAACACAAGCGAACTTCGTGTCGCTAAAAAAGATGTTGCTAGAATCAACACTGCACTTAGTGCAGCGAAATAGGGGCTGGCAATGACACATAAACGTGAAATTCAAGGTAAAGTTGTAAAAATTTCAGGCGATAAAACAGTAAGTTTACTTGTAGAACGCCGTGTAATGCATCCTCGTTACCACAAAGTTGTAAAACGTTTCAAAAAGTACCTAGTACATGATGAGCGTAATGAAGTAAAAGTTGGTGATGAGATTGTTGCAATCGAATGTCGTCCACTTTCAAAGACTAAATCTTTTAGACTTAAAACAGTAGTAGCGGGAGCAGAATAATGATCCAAGGTTTTACTCGTCTAAATGTAGCTGATAATACAGGTGCTAAAGAGATTATGTGTATCAAGGTACTTGGTGGTTCTAAGCGTCGTTACGCAACAGTTGGTGACGTTATCGTTGCTTCTGTTAAGAAGGCGACACCTACTGCTAAAGTTAAAAAAGGTAAAGTTGTAAAAGCTGTTATCGTTAGAGTAGCTAAAGAGGTCCAGCGCGAAAATGGTTCTCTTATCCGTTTTGATGATAATGCAGCTGTTATACTTGATGACAAGAGAGAGCCAATTGGTACTCGTATTTTCGGCCCTGTTGCTCGTGAAGTACGTTATGCTGGATTTATGAAAATCGTATCTCTCGCGCCGGAGGTTGTTTAATGGCAAAGTTTAATTTCAAAAAAGGCGATACTGTAGAAATTATCGCTGGTGATGATCGCGGAACTAAAGCTACTGTGCTTGAAGTATTACCTAAGAGAAATAAGGTAATAGTAGAGGGTTGTAAAGTTGCTAAGAAAGCTATCAAACCAACTGAAGAGAACACTAAAGGCGGACATATCAATAAAGAGATGCCAATAGATGTTTCAAATGTTCGTAAAGTGGAGGCATAAGTAGATGGCTCGTTTAAAAGAAAAATATTTAGGTTTAAAATCTGAATTACAAGCAGACTTAGGAATTAAAAATCCTATGCAAACTCCTCAGTTAGATAAAGTTATTATCTCTGTTGGTGCTGGTTTTGCAATGAAAGATAACAAACTTATCCAAAACATTGAAGACACTATTACTAAAATTGCTGGTCAAAAAGCAACTACTGTAATAGCTAAAAAATCAGTTGCTGGTTTTAAAGTTCGTGAAGGTATGCCAGTTGGTATCCGTGTTACACTTCGTGGTGAAAACATGTATAACTTCTTTGATCGCCTAGTTGCTATAGCACTTCCTCGTGTTAAAGATTTCCGTGGTGTTCCAAGAAATGGTTTTGATGGCCGTGGTAACTACAACTTTGGATTACAAGAGCAACTAATTTTCCCAGAAATTAGTTATGATTCTATCATGCAAATTCATGGTATGAATATCACAGTTGTAACAACTGCTGATTCAGATAAGGCAGGATTCGCTCTTTTAGAGAAAATTGGTATGCCTTTTAGTAAAGGGAGCAACTAATGGCTAAGAAATCGATGATTGCTAAAGCGGCAAGAACTCCAAAATTCAAGGTTCGTGGTTATACAAGATGTCAGGTTTGTGGTCGTCCACACTCTGTTCTTCGTGACTTCGGTATCTGCCGTATATGTTTTAGAAAAATGGCAAATGAGGGATTAATCCCAGGTGTTAGAAAGTCTTCTTGGTAGGCTCTGCCTTCCAAGAGGAAACTTCTAATTATTAGTAATTATTTTATAGTTAATTAAATTACTCTATAAAATAGTCACAACTAAGGAAAATAAATGATAAATGATTTAGTATCGGACGCGTTAACTCGTATTCGTAATGCTGGTATGAGAAGATTACCTGTTACTACTTTAGTTCACTCTAAGAGTGTTGAAGCTATGGCAAATATCTTAGTAGACAAAGGTTATATTGAAAGCTGTAACGTTATCGAAGATGGCGTTAAGAAAACAATTAAAGTTGTATTAAAATATAATGAGAGTGAAAAAACTGTTATTAATGAAATGAAAAGAGTTTCTAAGCCTGGTAGACGTGTTTACAAAGGCAAAGAAGATATTAAGCGTTTCAAAAATGGTTACGGAACTATTATTGTAAGTACATCACATGGCGTTCTACCAAATGACAAAGCATATGAGCTTGGCATTGGTGGTGAAGTTATGTGTACGATTTGGTAGGGAGATAACATGTCAAGAATTGGTAAATTACCTGTAGATTTTGCTGCTGATATTAATGTTAGTACAAATGGAAATGTTATAACTTTTGCTAAAGGCAAAAATAGTGTTGATTTAGATACAAAAGGAAATGTTTCTTTCACGTTAGAAGGAAATACTTTAACTTTTGCTACATTAACGGATGCAAAAGCTCATAGAGCTTTTTGGGGAACTTATCGTGCTTTAGCTGCAAATATTGTTACTGGTTTAACTACTGGCTACACTAGGCAGTTAGAGATTAATGGCGTTGGTTACCGTGCTTCTGTTAATGGAAAAATACTTAATCTTCAACTTGGTTTTTCTCATGATATCAATTATGAGTTACCAGAAGGTATACAAGCTAGCGTTGAGAAGAATGTTATAACTCTTAAAGGACATGAAAAGCAAGTGCTTGGTCAAGTTGCTGCAGAAGTTAGATCATTCCGTCCACCAGAGCCTTACAAAGGTAAAGGTGTTAAATACATGGAAGAGCATATCGTGCGTAAAGCCGGTAAAACTGCTAAGAAGTAAGGGAGGGTATTAAAAAATGAATGCAAAAGTATTAAAAAATAAAGTAGCTAACCGTTTAAAGCGTAAGCGTCGTATTCGTGCAAAAATATCTGGATGTGCTTCACTTCCTCGTGTTTCTGTATTTCGTTCAAATCGTTACTTAAGTGTACAAGCAATTGATGATGCAACAGCAACAACTTTAGCTGCACTTAACTCGAAAATAACTGGTCATAAATCAAATAAAGAAGGTGCTGCTGCACTTGGTGAAGCATTTGCTGCAACACTAAAAGCTGCTAAAATTTCTGAAGTTGTATTTGATCGTAATGGTTACCAATACCACGGCGTAATAGCTGCATTTGGTGACGCACTTCGTGCAAACGAAATTAAGTTCTAGGGGTTAAGATGGAAATCAATAGAGAAGATTTTGAAGAATCAATTGTAAATATAGGTCGTGTTACAAAAGTTGTAAAAGGTGGACGTCGTTTTCGTTTTACAGCACTTGTAGTTGTTGGTGATAAAAAAGGTACTATCGGTTATGGTGCTGGAAAAGCGAAAGAAGTTCCAGATGCTATTAAAAAAGCGGTAGATAATGCATTTAAAAACATCTCTAAAGTTAGTATCAAAGGTACTACAATTGCACATGATATTGAGCATAAATACAATGCAAGTCGCATTTTATTAAAGCCAGCATCACCAGGTACGGGTGTAATTGCGGGTGGAGCTACTCGTCACGTTCTTGAACTTGCAGGTATTAAAGATGTACTTACAAAGTCAATTGGCTCAAACAATCCAGGTACACTAGTGCGCGCTACAGTCGAAGCACTAGGTCGCTTGAAAGGATAGATGATGGGAATTGAAAATTTAACTCCGGCAGAAGGTTCTACAAAGAATCGTAAACGTGTAGGTCGTGGACATGCTTCTGGAACAGGTAAAACTGCCGGAAGAGGTAGTAAAGGTCAAAAATCTCGTTCTGGTTACAGTAGAAAAAGAAACTTCGAGGGTGGTCAAATGCAACTTGCAAAAAGACTTCCTAAAATTGGATTTACTTCTCGCGTAGTAAAACCACACATTGTTAATGTAGAGAAAATCACTGCAGTTGCTGAGTTAGCTGAAATAACTATAGAATCAATCCGTAGTGTTCATAAACTTAGTGCTTCGGTAACTAAAGTTAAGTTAGTTGGTGCATCTGCTAAAGATTTAGCATCAAAAATTAAAGACGACAACATTACTACTACAGGTAAATAGTCGTGAATAAAAATCTAGTTAATAAGATACTTATTACTATCGGGTTTTTATTTATCTATCGTCTACTGGCATACGTGCCAGTGCCAGGCGTTGATACTGCTGTCATAGCTTCATTCTTCGATTCTCACCAAGCCGATGCACTAGGATTATTTAATATGTTTAGCGGTAATGCTGTTGAGCGTATGTCAATTATTGCACTTGGAATTATGCCTTATATCACTGCTTCAATTATTATGGAACTTTTAGCTGCAACTTTTGCACCTTTGGGTCAAATGAAAAAAGAGCGTGATGGTATGGTTAAGTATATGCAAATTATACGTTATGCAACTATTGTTATTACAATAATCCAAGCAATCGGTATTAGTGTGGGACTTCAAAGTTTAACTGGACCAAATGGAAACAGTGCTATTCTTGCTGATCATAATACATTTATAATACTTTCTGCTGTTTCAATGCTAGCGGGAACAATGTTACTAATGTGGATAGGTGAGCAGATTACACAAAGTGGCATCGGTAATGGTATTTCACTTATTATTTTTGCTGGTATAGTTTCAGCTATTCCAAGTGCGATTGGTCAAACAATCACAATGGTAAATACAGGGGCTATGAGCTTCTTAACTGTAATAGCAATTCTTGCTCTTATATTTGGAACAGTTGCTGTAATTATCTATGTTGAACTTGGTGAGCGTCGTGTACCTATTACTTATGCTAAAAAAGTTATGATGCAAAATCAGAATAAAAGAGTTATGAATTACATTCCTATCAAAGTTAACTTAGCTGGTGTTATTCCAGTTATCTTCGCTTCTGCAATATTAATGTTTCCAATGACTGTTTTATCAAGTAGTACTAATCCTACTATGATTATGATTGCTGATTATCTAAATCCAAATAGTTATTTCTTTAACTTTTTGACATTTGTATTTGTTGTTTTCTTTGCATTCTTTTACGCATCAATTACTTTTAATGCAAAAGACATTGCAGACAATCTAAAAAAACAAGGTGGCTTTATTCCTGGTATTCGTACTGGTGAAGCGACTAAAGAGTTTTTAAATAAGACAGCTGGTGATTTAACTTTTACTGGTGCTCTTTATCTTGGACTTGTTGCAACTCTGCCATTTATGATTATTAAAGGGATGGGTGTACCATTCTTTTTTGGTGGAACAGCGGTTTTAATCGTTGTTCAAGTGGCACTGGATACAATGAGAAAAATTGAGGCACAAGTTTACATGAGTAAATATGAGACACTAAGTGCAGTTGGACTTTAAATAATGGCCATCGCGCTTAGAAAACCTCAAGAGATTGAGAAGCTTCGTGCTGCTAACAAAATTGTTGGCGGTGCTTTAGAATTACTAAGACAAAACACAAAAGTAGGTGTATCTTTAAAAGAGTTAGATGCTATGGCTGAGGAGTTTATTCTCTCTCATGGCGCTAAACCATCTTTTAAAGGTCTCTACGGCTTTCCTAATGCAGTATGCTGCTCATTAAATCAAGTTATTATTCACGGTATTCCAACAGATTATAAACTCCAAGAGGGTGATTTGATTGGTTATGATATTGGCACTGAATTAGATGGCTGGTTTGGTGATGCAGCTATAACGGTTGGAGTAGGTAAAGTTAGTGCAAAAGATGAAGAGCTGATTGCTTGTGCGAAAGATACTCTTTATGAAGCAATATCTGCTATAAAAGTAGGTATGCGTTTTAAAGAGCTTTCATTAGTATTAGAGAACTCTATTCGTTCAAGAGGTTTTGTTCCACTTTACAACTTTTGTGGTCATGGTATTGGTAAAAAGCCTCATGAAGAGCCTGAAATTCCAAACTACCTTGATGGTAAAAATCCAAATGCTGGTCCAAAGATTAAAAACGGAATGGTTTTTTGTCTTGAGCCTATGATATGTCAAAAAGATTCTAAACCTGTTATCCTAGGTAACAAGTGGGATGTTGTTAGTGCCGATGATTTACGCGGCTCACACTATGAGCATACTGTTGCAATTATCAACGGTAAAGCTGAAATTTTATCTCTCGCTTAGAGAAGTTTGAAGGACTTATAAATGGCTAAATCAGATGTTATCGAAGTAGATGGCAAAATTATAGAAGCTTTGCCTAATGCAACATTTCGTGTTGAATTAGAAAATGGACACATTATTTTATGTCATATCGCAGGAAAAATGCGTATGCACTATATTAAAATACTTCCAGGTGACAAAGTGAAACTTGAACTAACGCCTTACTCACTTGATAAAGGTCGTATCACTTATAGATACAAATAATAGTCTCCCTGATTATCAGGGACTATTTTTTTTTGCTCCATAGATTAACGTAGGTAAGAATTTACCGCCCCACAATATAAACAATAATAGCCATACGCTAAATGATATATCAAACAAGAAGTTCATTCCCCATCCAAAACCTACACTTAGACTATATATTGCACGCATAAGAACAACGGCTTGTATGAACCAAAAGAGAGCTGTTACAAAGGTGTCAGCATGTGGACTTTGAGCTGAATGGCCAAGTGTTACACGAGTTCCAAAGCCAATTAGTATTGTTGTTAAAAAACCTATTGCTATTAGATGTATACCTAAGAAGTAAAACGATGTGTTCAAATAAATTTCACCGACAAGTGATACTGCATCAATAAAGAAAGCTGCTGGAAGCCAAAATAGACCAAGATGAAGCACCCAAAGTATAGATGGAGTATTAAACTTATATATTTTCCATCTTATGAATTCCCATGAGAGGTAGAATCCTAATACTAAATCAATTAAAATTTCTGCTAACTTTATATATTCATATGAATTAAATGTACCAAGTATAGTTTTGAGTACAAATAAAACAAACACTCTTTTTACAAATTTTTCATTTTTTTCTTGCTGGGAATGTGAGAAAAATGGGACCATTCTTTGCGCTATAGAAAATGTCAAAAAAATTAGATACAAAAAAAATGAAAATAGTATAGCAAAGGTTGAAAGCTCAGGAATAAGTAGTGAAATAATCATCAATATATTTCCAACTAGACCAAAGCTAAAAGCACTGAGTATCCAAAAAGCGTCTTGTAAGTTTGTTGCTTTAGAAGTATTGTAAATATTTCTAAGTTTTAATACTATTAAAAAATGACCCAAGGCTAAGGTTAACATAGCAGCAAACATGATTTCAAATTTAAAAAATGCGCCTAAAATATATAGTGATGAACCAGCTAGATTTATCAATAAAATATTTTTATAATATTTTTTCTCGATGGCTTCTACAGAGCAGAATCTTGTATAAGTAGTAAATACAAACCCTGTAAATAAATTTGTAAAGACAATATATATAAGTGAGTAGACATGAAAATTGATTGAGGAGGTTGTTAGCTGAATAATCCCTTTATAACTAAGTGCAAAAAATAAAAGAACAAGAATTGAATTTACAATTCCTAGAACAAAAAATGGTTGATGAGGCTGAGAAAGAAAATAACTCTCTTTCTTTTCTTGTTGCTTAAATGTCAAAAAGACTCCAATTTAAAAAATATTTTTATAGTTATTCAGCCTATATAAAATATAAGTAAAGTTAAAATATTTCTGAATTTCTAAATTCAGAAATTTCAGTCTCTACCATTTCATCAATCATTATTTGAAAAAGCTCTGAGACCATATTTGGAGAGACATCCGCTTTTATCGCAGCGTGACGAACTTTTTGCAGAATATACTCTATTCTATCTTCAGCCTTTACTTCATCAACACTATTTTTAAATGCCGCTGCTTGGCGTATTAGATGACTTCTATCAGATATAAGTTCAACAATTTTGTCATCAAGCATATCTATCTCTTGTCTAACCTCTTCTAGTGAGTTACATTTTTTTATATTTGACATATATTTTCTCCATAATTTATGATATATTATCCAAAAATAGATAATAACTAAGTTACTTTGTATTAAGCAATATTTTGAATGCATGTAAATATTATTTTAGCTATACTTTTTTATACTTAGGTTTTAAAGGAGCTATATATGGAAAATGATTTTAGCTTGGATGGATCTTTAGAACTTATTCAATCAAACTCTACTCTTTTATATGACTTGTATGTAAATTTTATTGAAGTAGACCAAAAAGAATATAAAAAATTAGCCAAAGATTTAGAGATATTTTATGGTTATGGACATACTCCCTTTGGAGATGCTCTTTTAGCATTTAGTACAAAAGGTATGTGCTTTTTAGCTTTTGGGGATGATGAAGAGAAGCTTCATAGTGAGCTTAAGGGAACTTGGAAAAATGCCAAGGTAACTAAAGATGATGAAAAAGTAAAAGAGTATTTAAAAAATATTTTAATTAATGAAAAAAAAGTAGATATATTTGTAAAAGGGACAAATTTTCAGGTAAATGTATGGAAGGCTCTTTTAAATATTGAGTATGGATGTGTGGCTACATACCAAGATATAGCTGATTGTATATGTAAACCAAAAGCAGTAAGAGCTGTAGCGAATGCAATTGGTTCAAATAATATAGCTTATTTTATACCTTGTCATAGAGTCATAGCAAAATCTGGCGCTATAAGTGGTTATAGATGGGGAGTAGATAGAAAAAAAATATTATTAGCATATGAGGCGTCAAAGAGTGAATAAAATATATGAGATTTACAAAACACTTTATGGTACTTATGGTCCACAAGGTTGGTGGCCTTTTATAAACTATAATGGAGTAAATGAAAGCAAGAATGGAAATGTTGATGGTTATCATATAGAGGATTACTCTTTTCCTAGAAATAGTGATGAGGTTTTTGAAGTATGTCTGGGTTCAATACTGACTCAAAACACAACTTTTACATCTGTTGTAAAATCACTGCACAATTTAAAAGACAAAAATGCACTTACTCCAGAAGCTATAAAAAATATGGATATTGATGAGTTAAAAGAGGCTATTAAACCATCAGGATATTTTAATCAAAAAGCTCGTTATATATTGGAATATATCTCTTTTTTTGAAGGCTTAAATGGAGTAACTCCAACTAGAGATGAACTTCTACATGTAGTTGGTATTGGAGAAGAAACAGCAGACTCAATATTACTATATGGATATAACACAGCAGAATTTAAAGTCGATGCTTACACAAAAAGAATGCTTATAGAACTTGGACTTATTGACGAGAAGTTAAAATACAAAGATATAAAAAAACTGATGCAAGACTCTTTAAAAGAGTGCATAAACGATGAGAAAAAGTTAGTGATAGTTTATCAGGAGTTTCATGCTCTTATAGTTAACCACTCAAAAGAGTTTTATTCTAAACAGCCTTATGCTCAAGGATGTTTTTTAAAAGAGAAATATTATGAATAGTTTGTTTGACAAAAATAATAATGTAGCAATACTAGTGGCTGGAATTATAGCGATAGTTGTAGGAGTCGGTGTAGCACGCTTTGCTTTTACTTCGCTTCTTCCATTTATGCTCGAAGATTTTTTATCACTTACAAATGCCGGGATAATGGCATCGTTTAACTTTGCTGGTTATTTATCTGGCGCGATATTTTCTATTTTTATAAAAGATATAAACACAAAAGTAAAGTACTTTAGAATAGGTATGGTTCTTAGTATTATTACTACTTTAGTGCTTGCAACAACAACAAATGAGACTCTGTGGATAGCATCAAGAGTTATCGCAGGGTTTGGCTCTGCAATGGTCTTGATAGTTGGCGGAGCATTGGTTATGGTCAAGCTAAACTTTGAAGATAAAACAAAAGCGATGGGGATTCACTTTAGCGGTATAGGTTTTGCGATACTTATAAGCGAACTGATTAGTCAATATATATTAAAAGATGGGAGTTGGGCCGATGCTTGGCTTGCCTTAGCGATATTCGCTTTTATAATATCTTTTTATTCAGTATATATTTTGTCGTTTGACAAAGAGATAAAGCAAGAGGCAATAAAACATAAACTTTCAAAATCTGTATTTACTCCATATGTTATTTTGCTTATACTGGCCTACTTTACAGAGGGTGTCGGTTTTGTAGTGCAAGGGACATTTTTGCCGGACATAATAAATTCTCTTAAAGGTCTGGATGGCTACGGAAGTATTGGTTGGCTAATGGTTGGAATCGCAGGTATACCATCCTCTATAGTTTTCATGAGATTGGCGCATAACTACGGAAGTGTAAATATAATTATTCTAGCAATGGCTCTGCAAATTGTAGGGATACTTATACCTGTACTGAGTACAAATATCTATCTTAACTTACTAAGCGGTGCTCTTTACGGGAGTACTTTTATAGCACTAGTAGCACTTTTTATGCACCTAGGCGGCAGACTCGCAGGGAATAATCCGGTGGTTTTGATGGGTTCTATGACAGCTGCTTACGGAGTAGGTCAGGTTGGTGCTCCACTTTATAGTGTAGCTTTGATTGAGTATTTTGGAGACTATAACTCTACACTCTATTTGACAGCATTTATAGTTTTTGTAGGGATACTGCTTCTAGTTTATGCAAAAAAAATAGAAAATAAGAGATAACGAATATTTCTACATGTAGATTAGTTCTACATGTAGAAATAAATTGATTAGAATTTTGCGTTAGGAATAGGGTAGTTTTGTACAACAAAGTCTATATCTTTATCACCTCTGCCGCTTAAATTGATTAAAATTGTTTTATCTTTGCCAAGAGTTTTTGCCAGTTTCATGGCATACCCAACAGCGTGAGCAGACTCTAGTGCAGGGATAATACCTTCAAGTTGAGATAGTTTATAAAATGCATCAATTGCTTCTTCGTCGTTGCAAAGAGCAACTGTAGTTCTTCCAGTCTGCATTAAATGTGCATGCTCAGGACCAACGGATGGGTAGTCAATTCCAGAACCAACAGAGTAAACAGGAGCTGGTTCACCATCAGCATCTTTAAGCATTATAGAGTTAAAACCGTGCATAACTCCCTCTTCACCGTAAGTAAGAGTTGCTGCATGTTTACCAAGCTCTTCACCTACACCCATAGGCTCAACACCAATTAAATCTACTTCTTTATCGTCAATAAAACCAGCAAAAATCCCCATGGCATTAGAACCACCACCTACACAAGCCACAACATTGTCTGGTAGTTTTCCTTCATGTTCTAAAAACTGCTCTTTTGATTCAAAACCAATAACAGATTGAAAATCTCTAACCATCATTGGAAAAGGGTGTGGACCAACAACAGAACCAATGCAGTAGATAGCCGTGTCAGCTTGAGGAACATAGCTATCAAAGGCAGAGTCAACAGCTTCTTTTAAAGTTCTTAAACCATGTGTAGCAGGAATAACATTTGCACCAAGTATTTTCATACGAACAACATTTGGGTGTTCTTTTTCAATATCTACTTCACCCATATGTATTTCACACTCTAAACCAAAATATGCTGCTGCAGTTGCAAGAGCAACACCATGTTGACCAGCACCAGTCTCTGCGATAACTTTTTTCTTTCCTAGGTGCTTGGCTAAGATAACTTCTGCCATACAGTGGTTTAGTTTGTGTGCACCAGTATGATTTAAATCTTCTCTTTTTAAGTAAATCTTAGCACCGCCGCAAAGCTCTGTAAGGTTTTTAGCAAATGAGATAGGAGTCGGGCGACCCTGGTAGTGTTTTCTAACATACTTTAATTCATTTATAAATTCAGGAGAATGCTTTAGCTCTTCGTAAGCTTTTGTTATATCTGCAAACGGTTGTTCAAGTACAGGAGGTATGTATGAACCTCCGAATTTTCCAAAGTATCCGTTTTCATCAGGATAAGATTCTAGGTAAGATTTAGACATGAAAGTAGTTCCTTTTAATATTTGTAATAATTATAGTTATTTTGGCTTAGTCTTTGCATAAGTTATATTGTTTTAAAAAAAAATATTGTATACTAGGTAAAAATATTAAAAAGGGTTATTTTGTATTTAAAGTATCTGTTAATCATATTATTTTTTTCATCACTACTTTTTTCAAAAGGAGAAGATGTATCAGTTGATACTATTGATACTATTGAAAAGCTATTAAATAAAAATGAGTACAAGAATAGTTGTGAATTAGTTGATGTGTTTTATAAGAACAACCCTTATGATTTTAAGGCTAATCTTTATTACGGAAAGTGTGCTTATTATAGAGGTGACATAGATGGTGCAATGGCAGCATATGATCGTGCAGATATAATAAATGAAGAGGATTCTTCGGTTCATAAACATTTAGGCGATTTACATGCTTATATAGGCAATATAGAGATTGCTAATGAGGAGTATGACAAGGCAGACAAATTTGGTAATGAAGTTGTTGAGCGTTCAACTATAACGGGACACAAGACCAACACCTTTTCTCTCCTGGCACGTTTTAGCGTAGGTGTTGATGATAATGTCAAATATAATGCTGATATCTCTGACATGAACGAATGGTTCAGTATAACAAATTATCCTACGCAACCAGAATCTGACACATTTATAAAGGAGTATGTTCGCCTAACACATACTTATGACAGTAACCCATTTTCCTCCTTTTACTATAAAAACCAATTACATATTTATAACAAGAACTATAGTAAATTTGATACAGAAGACTTTACTCAAGGAGAGTTTTACAGTGGTCCAGGGTGGGCATCTAGTGATTTTGATATTTGGCTACCAGTAAGTTACACATATATGGCTATTAGTTATGAAGATTATGCAGAAGTTTTCTCTTTTAAACCTCAGGTAAGGAAAAGGTTTGCTAACAAAGTTCTATTAAAAATAGAAGCAGAATATCAATACCAAAAATATTTTAACTGGGATTATGGCGATAAAGACATATATTTTGCTTCTCTCAGTTTAAGTAGATGGTTTGGAAAAAACTACTTGAGGGCTGCTTATCATTATACGAAGGTTGAAAAACATAGCAGTGATTCTCCGCGTATTTTTATAGAAAAAAACATTAATGAATTGGAGGTTAATTACACAAGAAGAGTTACGAAATCTATAGAGTTTGGAATTGGGTATCTATATGCGACATCTCTTTATAAAGATGCTGCAAAGTTTTTATCCGAACAAAGAAGAGAAGATACATTACAAAAGTATTCAGCGTATGTGTCATATAACATAACAAATAATATTGGAGTAATGATGCAATATGCTGATTATGATAACGAAACAAACTACATTCCATCAGACTACGCTAAAGAGGTAATTACTGCTGGATTGTATTTATACTACTAAAATTTAAAGGGGATGTGATGAAATTTTTATTACTTATAGCGATAATGAGTACATTATTGTTGGCTGAGATTGGTAAGGTAATTGTTGTAAATGGTGAAGCATCAATTGAGCGTGATGTAAAGGTTATTAAAGTGAATAATGATATGGGACTTTTTAAGCAGGATATTGTTGAGACTGGCGATGGTCGTTTACAGATGCATTTTAATGACAATAGTGTAATAAGTCTGGGAAAAGAGAGCCGTTTTATAATAGAAGAGTATCTATATGTAAACGATTACAACAGAGTCGCTGCGACTTTTAAGATTGAAAAGGGGTTTGTTAAAACAATTACTGGTGCTATTGGAAAAATGATGCCAGAGCTCTTTGTATTTGAGACTTCTACAACCAAGATTACACCAAACGGTACAATTTGGAGCGTAAAAGTTGATGAAAACAGTGAAGAATATATCGTTAATGAAGGGAAAATAACGCTCTCTTTTAATGATAATAAAGAGAGAGTTATAGAGCTTAATGCCGGGGAGTCAATGATTTTAGAAGTAGGATCATTGGGCGCAAATAAAGTAGTTAAAGGCTTTAAAAAAGTTAAAATTGCCAAAAATGATAAGAAAAATTCTAAAGAGGAAAGCAGCTTAAATGAAGAGAGTGTGTATGAAAATAGTGTTGAGCAGAATAATGCAGTTATTATAGAAGATAATAATATAAATGAAGGTACTATTGTAAATGAACAAGGCGAGATTGTAGAGGACCCGACTTCTATTGATGATGGAAATAACGGTCACGGAAATGACCCTGATGGCATTGATCCCAGCAATCCAGGGAAAGGGAAGTCTAAATAGCTATAAATAAGAGAGATTATGTTTAAATCGTTGTTGCTTTTTTATAATAAGTTGAGTATCGCTAAGAAGCTTCAGTTTCTTGGTTACTCATCAGCTCTCATTGCTTCAACTGTTGTTTTATCTTTACTTTTTATATTTCAGTACACAAGTGAGAGACACTTGACGGTTGAGCAATCAAAAGTATTTGCTAAGATTCTAGCGGATAATATTGCTCCATCGGTAATTAAAGATGATGTCATAGCCATCTCAAATACACTTGCATCTATAGAGTATAACGATAAAATTAATCAGGCATTTGCTTTGAATAAGTCATGGAAAATGTTAGGTGCCTTTCATAAGGGTAATAATTTTGTACAACAGCATAAGATTATTCCTATAATTATAGAAAATCAAAATTTATGGAAAGATGGTTTTTTCTATTCAGTAGTTCCCATTATAGCGGGTAACATTAAGTTAGGACATCTTGTAATTGTATCTTCATTGGATGAGTTTTATGTCAGAATTGTTAAACACTATGCTGTGATTATTTTTATTATTATTATTGCACTATTGAGTACATCAAGGTTTAGAGTTATTTTACAACAGTCTATTCTTCAACCAATTGCCAGATTGGATGAGGTTACTACGCAAATTATTAAAACAAAAAATTTAAATCATGATATTCCAGCTTTTAACAATGATGAAATAGGTGATTTGGCAAAAAATTTCAAACATATGATTAGTGAGTTAAACAATTATAACAATGAGATTAATGCACAAAAAGACACATTGTCTTATCAGGCAAACTACGATTCATTAACAAAACTTCCAAACAGAACACTTTTTTATGATCGACTAAACCAAAGCATATATAAAGCTAGTCGTAATAGTGAAAAATTTGCCATATTTTTTATTGACCTTGACCAGTTTAAAGAGGTAAATGATACATATGGTCATGAATATGGTGATAAACTACTTATAAAAGTCGCTAATCTCTTACAAAATATAATGAGAAAAGATGATACATTGGCTAGACTCGGTGGGGATGAATTTATAATTATCATGAATGATATACAAAAATTTCACTCTGCTTCAGTTCTTGCTCAAAAAATACTTGATATATTTGGAACTAGAATAGAAGTTGAAAAAGAAGAACTCTTTATTACCTGTAGCATTGGTATAAGTATGTACCCGCAAGATTCAACTGATCCAAATGAGCTATTAAGACATGCAGATATTGCAATGTATCGTTCAAAAAGTGATGGAAGAAATGCTTATAATTTTTATGTAGAAGATATGACTACAGAGGTGTTGCATCGTGTTGATATGCAGGTTAGAATTCGTAGGGCATTGGAAGAGAAAGAGTTTATAGTCTATTATCAGCCACAGTACGATATGCGAACTGATGTTCTTATTGGCATGGAAGCGCTTGTTAGGTGGCAGGACAAGGAAAGAGGACTAGTGTTTCCAGGGGACTTTATTGATTTAGCGGACGAATTCGGTATGGTAGTAGGTATTAATCGACAAGTGATGAATATGGCTATGATACAGGCAAAAGAGTGGCATGATCAAAATCTTGACTTTGGCCGTATCTCCATAAATATATCTATTGAGCAGATTGAAAATGAAGACTTTGTAAGTTTCATTCAAAGCATGCTATTAAAAACAGGATGTAGTCCAGACTGGATATGTTTAGAGCTAACCGAAGGGCAGTTAATGAGCAATGCGGATACCGCCATCTCTGTTCTTACACAGATTAGTGATTTTGGAATAAAAATAGCAATTGATGATTTTGGAACTGGGTATTCATCTCTGGCATACCTAAAACATCTTCCTATTGATAAGATTAAAATTGATCGCTCCTTTATTATAGATATTACAACAAATAATGACGATGCAGCGATTGTTGATGCTATAATAGCTGTATCAAAGAGCCTAAAACTTGGTATTATCGCAGAGGGTGTAGAAACTGTAGAGCAAAAAGAGTTTTTAGTTTCTAGAGGGTGTTATGATGTACAAGGTTATCTCTATGGACGCCCTGTGGCGGCCGATGAGATTAGAACAAAACTGATTTCATTGTCTTGATAGTTATTGAACTATATTAAACTGCTTTTTATAAGCTTCTTCAAATGATAAGGTTCTGTCTTTGTAGTCTATCAAATCGCCTATCTCTATCTCAATAATGCGTTGCTCTTTAGGATTTTTTACAGCATCCATAAGTATATCGTTTGCTTTTGAGCGTATAAAAACAGGAAGTATAGGAAGTCTGTTTTTGATTGCTATAATTTGAGCACCCTCTTTAAACTCTGCTATAGGCGAGTCTGTTTTATTTCTAGTTCCCTCAGGAAAAATATATATAGAGTTGCCCTCTTTCACGCAAACTTTTATATCTTTAAAAAAGTCACTCATCTGCAAGGCTTCGCGGTCAAGCAAAATTGTTCCACCATTTCTAGTAAACTTACCAAAAAAAACTGAATTGTATAACTCTTTTTTAGCTATCCAGTGACCAAAAATAGTGCTGTTTTGTGTTGCTAGTTCAACAATAAGAGGATCTATAATAGTCCTATGGTTTGAAGTTAGAAGATATTGCCCATCTTTTGGAATCTTATCTTCATTTATAACTTTTACTTTAATATTTAATTTGCCTAATATTTTATTTGCATAATCTATACGAATTTTTTTTCTATCTATAGAATTGTTTATTTTTGTAAGTTTAAACCCATAGTAGTTTGTAACAATTATTGAATATATTGCCATTTTTATTTGGTTGAGTGTCAAAAGGTCGTTCCTCTAGTTAGCTTTGATTATTTTTTTTGTCTCTCTTGGAATATGGGCAAAAGGGAGGCTTTGCATGCCTGCTTTTACTCCATTTTCAACAACCATAACGTCTACCGTCATAAGTGTTGGTAAAAACCTTATAACTCTATAAGAGATTTTCTCTATATTAAAAGTTATATTTTGGTCAGATAGTTCTACGCTTTTTTTCTTTTTTGCCATAACTTAGTCCTTTAAGTAGATTCCGGTATCTTTTACTTCTATCTTCCCAGCATCAACTAATGTCGTAAGTGAGCGTTTAAAATCTTTTTTGCTTAATCCAAAAACACTTTTTATAAGTTCTGCATCACTTTTATAGTTGTAGGGCATACTTCCGTTGTTCTCTTTTATAAGTGCTATAACTTTATCTGAAGAACCACCACTTTGTTTTGCACCAGGCTTACGAAGGTTAAGGTCAATATTTCCATCACTTCGAATAGTTTTTATAAATGCAGTTTTCTCATCGCCAAGTTTAATCTCTTCAAAGATGTCATTATGATAAATAAGACCTTCATATTTACCTTCAACGATACACTTAAACCCTAGTGGTGTTTTAGAAATAACAGAAATTTTTACTTCTTGATTAGGCTTTAGACCTTTTACTCTTCGCTCAAAAAAGTCACCTAGTTTTTCAGTTCCAACTAAACGGTGAGTTCTCTCATCATAAACAACTCTTAAATATCTTCTATCGCCAACTTTAAAAGGCGTTTTTTGAAACATATTTGGGACAAGCAGGTCTTTACTCAGACCCCAGTTCATAAATGCACCAAAAGGAGCTACATCTACACACTCAAAAAAAGCAAACTCATCAAGTTTAGCTACTGGTGTAAGTGTCGTTGATACAAGTCTGTCTTCTGAGTCGTTATAAATAAAAACTTCAAGAAGGTCACCTTCTTTCATATCGTTTGTTAAGTATGGGCCAGGGAGTAGGACATCGTTACCATCTTGTGCCATCATATATGCGCCAGGTGTAGTAAGTCTATCGATTACGAGTGTGTTTATTTTTCCTAGTTCTAGGAAGTAGTCTTGTTTCATGGTATTTCCGTCATTTTAAATTAAGTATGACATTATATCTTCTTATTGAATTTTGTGCTATTATTACTTGCAAATAAGGAGTTTCTGGTGAAAAAACGAACTAAAATATTAGCTACTGTTGGTCCAGCATCTGACAGTTTAGAAAAAATAGAAGCATTGGTCCGTGCAGGTGTAAATGTTTTTAGGTTAAATTTCAGTCATGGGACATACGAGTATCACTTTGGTGTTTTAAGTAAAATCAGACAAGTGATGCAAAATACAGGGCTGATTGTAGGGGTACTTCAAGATATTAGCGGTCCTAAAATTCGTATAGGCGAACTTGAAAGTGACTTTGAACTTCAAGAGGGGAATACAATACTTTTTCATAAAGATACTATTGTCGGCAGATGTATTGACATAGGAAGATATGAAGTCTCAATCAACTACCCTGAAATTTTATCACAGTTACATGTAGGAGATTATATCTATCTTTACGATGGTATTATCAGAACAAAAGTTATTACATGTAACGATGAAAATGTTGAAGTAATAGTTGAAAATAATGGAACTCTTTCATCAAAAAAAGGTGTTAATTTTCCAAATACTGAGCTGGGCATAGATATATTAACAAAAAAAGACAGAGCAGATATTGAGTGGGGCGTAAAAAACGATGTCGATTTTATGGCTATATCTTTTGTTCAAAATGCAATAGATATGACAAACGCAAGAGAGATAGTTAACAAGCACGGCGGTAATCAGATGCTTATAGCTAAGATAGAGAAGTTTGATGCAATAAAAAATATTGATGCAATATTAGAGGCTTCTGATGGCTTAATGGTAGCACGTGGAGATTTAGGGATAGAAGTTCCATACTATGAAGTGCCGAACCTTCAAAAAATGCTTATCCACAAGGCAAATTTGGCAGCAAAGCCGGTTATAACCGCTACTCAAATGTTACTCTCAATGACACACAGCGAGAGGGCTACAAGAGCGGAGATAAGTGATATTGCAAATGCAGTTCTTGATGGAACAGATGCTGTAATGCTCTCAGAAGAGAGTGCAGTTGGAAATCATCCTGTGTTGGCTGTAAGGACAATGTTTGAGACAATCAGAGAGACGGAAAAGTCTTATGCTTACCACAGAGAGTATGACCAAAAGCATGATGATGTTACAAATGCCATAGATGAATCTGCTGTAAAATTAGCAAAAGATTTAGAAGTAGATGCTATATTCGCTGTGACTGCAACTGGGAGTTCAGCAAGGAGTTTGTCAAAATATAGACCAAAATCAACTATATATGCAGTGACTCATGATGACAAAGTTAGGCACCAGCTTACACTCTCTTGGGGCGTTATTCCTGCTTTTTCAGTAGAAAATATATCAATAGGCAGAACTATCAAAGATATTATGCAAAAAGGTTTAGACGATAAAATATTAGACCTTAAAAAAAGCTATATACTTACTGCCGGAGACCCAGTAGGTGGCACCGGCTCAACCAATACAATCCGCTTTTTAAGAGAGCATGAGATGGAGTTCTTTAGAACATTAGAGATTTAGTAGATGTTTTGAAAAATATCTACATGTAGGCTTTCTACATGTAGATAATTAAGTTAGTGAGCCAAAGAAATTTGCTAACAAAAACAGGAAAGTTAGCTAAATTTAGAAGTGCCGTTATTTACTAAAAATGAAAGTTTGCACCAACATATAGTTTTGTTGTATCTTCAGTAGTTGATACAGTAACCCCAATAATTTGGATATCTTGCCATTTTCTATATTGAAAATCAACACCTGCAATTATTTCAAAAGATGGAACTATTTTATACATAACACCACCGCCAATTTTCAAACTGAGTTCTGCTATTGAACTTTCATCATACCCTTCAACGCTCATCCAACCATAGCCTAAACCAACTTGGAGAAATGGAGAAAATTCAGGTGTTACTTCAAAACCTTTTATCACATCAAAACCTATCTCATTTAACGCATCATTTGTGTTATCAAAAAGTGTTTCATCATAAGTTTCTCTTTGAAAATAACCTTGAACCCTCCAGCCATTATTACTAACAGTACCAAATTTCAATTTAAAGCCAGAACTATCGTCATCAAAATCAGCTGAACCAAAACCATTAACATCAAGAGTAAATGAGTTACTGTTGCTTGCAATATCTAAACCGATATATGTACTTGGCTCTTCTGCCATAACTTGTGTAGCCAATAAGCTACTTCCTAATAGTGCTGTTGCGATTAATCTTTTCATTTTTTTCCTTTGATTTTTTTATTTAGCATAGAGAATATTAAAATTATTCTCATGTTATTTGTCTAATTTTTTAATATTACCTATAGATAGTGTTTTCACTCTATATTTACCACCAAGAATACCTATGTCACCGTAAAGCTTATTTCTAGCATACAGCACACCCATTTTAGGTTCTTGTTCTAAAAATACAATATCACCAGCTTTAAGGTCAATGTCTATTGCATCCCAATTTTCTGCTAAAGATAAAATTTTATGCTTACCTGGAGTAACATTAAAGTAAATATACTCTTGCCCTTTTGTGTATCCCATTTCACTAGAATCCATTTTATCATCAATGTATACATTGAATTTTATAGCCATACCTAGAAATTCTGGCCGAACCACATATACTAAGGCTTTACCTTCTTCTGGTAATTTAGGTAAAGTAAACCCTGCAACCTCCTTTTCCATTACATCTACTGGTGGTAAAGCTTTCTTGCCACATCCTGTAAATACTAGAACTAGTCCAATTAATAACACAGCTTTTAAAATAAAAACTTTTCTCATTTTTTTCCTTTTGTAATAAAGATTTGTTAATATATCAGCAATAGTGATTTATTAACCTTAAATAACAAGCCACAAGTAGCATATTAACAGTAAGAGTTACTAATGGTGACTAACAATAATTAATATTGTTGCCCAATTGTATCTAGAAAAAATTTTATCTTGTTAAAATTGCCATTTCACAGCAAATAAAAAATAAAAATATAGGGAGGGTAAATTTACACTTTGTATTATTTACATGTAGAAAACCTACCCTCAACTAAAGAGGACTTCTACATGTAGCTAAATTAAGTCAGCGAAAGCAATACAACCAAAAGAACAGGCGGAGTAACTATCAGCCCAAATTTTGAGTATGACCAGAAACTGATATTTACACCTTTTTTGCTTAGTGTATGAAGCCAAAGCAGAGTTGCTAGTGAGCCAAACGGTGTCATTTTAGGACCAAGGTTGCATCCTACTATATTTGCATAAATCATCGCTTCGTTCGCTATATCTGTCAGTGCTATGTCCATAACCATAATAGTGGGCATGTTATTCATAAACGCTGATAAAAATGCTGCTAAAAATCCAGTTCCTACAACCGCAACAACTTCGCTTTGAGAGTTGAGGTAAACTAACACTTCTGTTATGTAGTCAGTTAGTCCTGCATTTTTAAGTCCGTAAACAACGATGTAAAGACCAAGAGAGAACCATACGACCTGCCACGGTGCTTCTTTCATGATTTTCTTTGGTTCTACTGTTTTTGCAAAACTTGCAATTGCTAAAAATATCACACCACCGCCAAGAGCAAAAACAGATACCGGAATGTTATATGCGTCACCTATGAAATACCCCGCGAGCAGTATTGCAAGGAAAAACCAAGAGAAGTTAAACAGTGCTTTACTTTTTATAACATCTTCAGGATTTTTAAGAAGGTGGATATCTACATGTAGGGGGATATCTTTTCGTAAAACAACCCAAAGAACAATCATACTCGCAATTACACTTACAAAGTATGGCAAAATCATATTTGAGATAAACTCAGCAAATCCTATATCAAAGTAGTTAGCTGTAACAATGTTTGTAAGGTTTGAAAATACAAAAGGGAGAGAGGCACTGTCGCTTATAAATCCGCCAGCCAGTAAAAAGGCCAAGATTGTTTTTGTGTTTAGTCTTAAAATCTTCATTTTAGCGAGTAAAATAGGAGTCAAAATAAGTGCCGCACCATCATTTGCAAATAGTGCAGATACAATTGCGCCAAGTATGATAGAGTAGAAGAACATCTTATGTCCGCTACCATTTGAGAATTTAGCCATCTTAAGTGCTGCCCACTCAAAAAAGCCTATCTCATCTAAAACCATAGATAGAATAATTATCCCTATGAAAGCTAGTGTGGCATCCCATATAATGTCATAAACTATCCAAACATCACTAACACTGACAACACCGGCAATTAGTGCTGCAACAGCGCCAATAACAGCAGTGGTTCCAATCTGAAGGCCGCGAGGTTGCCAGATTACAAAAAGCAGGGTTATAAGAAAGATTATAGAAGCTACTAACATTATAGACCTAGTTCCATTCTAACAATTGGAGTTAATTCCATCTTGATTAGTTTTAGTGTCTTAAGAAATGCTGAGTAATCTTTCCCATCAGGGTCTTCGTAGCCTACATGTATGACTTTTGTATTTTTCGGAAATACAGGACATGACTCCATAGCATTATCGCAAACAGTCACGACTAAATCAAAATCTACATGTAGAACTTTGTCTAATGTTTTTGAGTGATATTTATCATCCCAAGAGCCATCCTCTTGCAAGACTTTTTTTGCATTTGGATTTACTTTTCCGCTTGCTTTTACACCAGAACTCTGTGCCTCAACACCATCAAGATATTTGTTTAACACAGCCTCTGCAATGATAGAGCGACAACTGTTGCCTGTACAAAGAATTAGAACTTTTTTATTCACTTTTACACCCTTTATTTAATTTAGGAACTTTTATATCTGAAAAACTAATCTCTTTTAAAATAGATTGTCTAAACTCATCCATTGGACTTTTTATACTGTAAAATGCCCATCTTCCACGTCTATCTACTTTTAAAAAGCCACCATCTTTTAAGATTTTCAGATGTCTTGATATACGAGATTGAATCATCTCAAATGAGTTTTCAATATCACATACACACACTTCACCATTAAGTGCTATGAAGTGAAGTATCTCAACCCTTGTCTTGTCATTTATGGAGCTGATCGTTTTAAGAAATATGTCCATAAGTTTAATTTCCTTTTTAAATTAAAGAAATTATATCAGGAAATAATTGATATATCAAGATATATTGATATATAAAAATAACTCTTTTCTTAAGTTTTTTAATTTATCCTGATTCTTAGTATCAAAATAAGCTGACTAGGATAGTATACCGTTATAAATATCAAATTAAGGAATATATTATGTTTAAAGTAATCGTAGAAGAAGAGTGTGGGTGTTTCAAGAGAAGTAACCTAGTAAATGGTATCGAAGTTGGATCTAAAGATGATGCTCTTATGAAGTCAATAGAGATGAGAGATCATATGAACGATGAGTTTTGTGGAAAACACAACTTTAAAGTTCAAGAAGCTGGAGATAGCTTTGTTATAGCTTTTGCTGAGTCAACAAGTAATGGCTGTTGTGGCGGAGGATGTGGTACCCACTAGGGAAACCGCTAAACCTCTTCAACTCTATTGCGGCCATTTTCTTTGGCCAAATAGAGAGCTCTATCAGAACGGACATAAAGCTTGTTCGCATCATCATCATTAGACATATTTGTCATACCAATACTAATAGTAATATGAATTAACTTATCACCTATCTTAAGTGGATTCTCCTCAACAGTTTTTCGAATACGCTCAATAATATTCTGCGCTTCATCACTCTCTTTTGTCTCAATCAGGACTAAACCAAATTCCTCTCCACCTATACGAGCGAAAATATTTTCTTTTCTTATAGTTGAAGATATTAGTGCAACAATATGCTTGAGTGCTTTGTCCCCTACATCATGTCCCCATGAGTCATTTATATTTTTAAAGAAATCTATGTCAATCATTATAAGTGCCATACTTGTGTTGAAGCGCTGACAGCGATCTATTTCCCTTTTTAGAAGCTCAAAAAAATATCCTCTATTCCAAATTTCTGTCAAAGAATCTGTGCGTGAAACTATACGAAGAGCCTTTTCTACCTCTATTCTTCTTCTTATCTCTTCTTGTAATGTTTGTGTTCTTTCATGTACTTTTTCTTCAAGCAAGTGCTTGTTTAAGTTGACTCTTTTTACCATATCGTTAAAAGTGTCAAAAAGATTTTTTAAAAGATTTCTGTGATTATAACTTATTGCTGCGTTGGTAAATCCATTACCAAATCTCTGGGATGCCTTATTAATAATGTCTAGAGGAATAATAAAGTGTCTCATAGTCAAATAACCACTTATCACAAAGAGGAGAGTTACAAATAGTACTAGAATGAGCATGGTTTGATAAAAAATAGATTTAGCTTCGCCTAAAATACTTTTTTTTGGTACATAAGAGACTAGCAGCCAGCCATTAGATTTAATTTTTGACACGAGTAGTAACTTGTCATTGAAAAATGGAATGGTACTGCTCCACATCTGTGTGTTGATATTTTTTAATACATCTACGCTTGATATAAGTTCATCACCAAATTCATTGAGATAATTGTACTTAGAAACAACAATATCTTTTAAGCTATTTTTTTAGAGTTCTCAAGTGTTCTATAATAAAAATTCCCTCTATACTTATGCGCACTTTGCTCCTCTACTTCACTCTGGTAAAGCTTGTCACT
This sequence comes from Candidatus Sulfurimonas marisnigri, assembly GCF_015265475.1. Classification (NCBI taxonomy): domain Bacteria; kingdom Pseudomonadati; phylum Campylobacterota; class Epsilonproteobacteria; order Campylobacterales; family Sulfurimonadaceae; genus Sulfurimonas; species Candidatus Sulfurimonas marisnigri. Next base: position 244,258 of record NZ_CP054493.1, read on the forward strand.
TGATGAAATTACTTTTCCATGTTTTGATATTAAAAATGATACGCTTCCTTCATAAACGCTTGTAGCGTCTAGGACATACTCTTGCATTTTATCTAGGGTAATATCATGTGAAGCCACGCCTAATAGGTTATCACTATCATCATAAACAGGATAAGAAGCAGTAACAAGAATTCCACCACCAACTAAGTCATAATAGGGCTCCTCCCAGCCAACGCTTTTATTTGTAAAATTGGCTGCATTATAAAAATGCTGCTCAGTAGGCTTGTAAGCTTCACTTGCATTTATAAATGGCACATACGGGTAAATAAGTAAAAAATTGTTTGCTGTTGTAAAGTAAATCCATGAAAAATTAAAGGAGTTATATATGGATTCAAGAGCTGGGGATAGGTGATGAAAAATATTTAATTCTTTAGTTATAGTTTCGCTATTTTGGTTTAAATTTGAAAGTATTATAGATGCATGGTCAGATTGAAATAGGTAGTCTTCCTTTATTATGGAAGTATTGTAAAAAGTTATTTTGTCGTTTTTAATAGCCTTATACTGATAGGTTGAGGGACTGTTAAGATGTTTATTCTTCTGTGAATATAGCTTTTTGTAGCTTTTTCCAAGTGATTCAACACTAGTGCTGACATATTGCAAGTGAGTTTCGACATTTTTTACCGCTAGAGAGTTAATTGTAAGTAGATTTTTGTAGGCATATTTTTCATTTAACTCAACAAAAAGGTTATGCGCATAATATACACTTAACACAATAGCAGAAAAAAGTATAATGTAATTCAAAAAAAATATGCTTTTTACATTATTATCTATAGTCATTACAAAACCCCTAATATCTATACATAACAATGATATATTGATAAGTATTAATTATAGGTAATTTTAATTATTTAGTTTTTGTGCATAATAAAAAGTTATTGAAATTGTTTATTCATCGTAAAGGTAAAATTTATTATATTTAATCATTGATGATAGTTGTTTTGGATACTTTTCTCCAAGTTCGGAGTAATCATCAAGTTCTTTGACTAGTTTATAAGGGTCGTCAGTTTTCATCTTTAACTCTCTGAATTCTTTAAAAGCAGATGAGCGGGCTAATGTTATATAGTAGTCCCTCACCGAGTCCACAACAGTTGAGTATTTTTTAAGCCAAACCTTTTTATCGCCTCTTTTTTCTAGTGCTGCAATTCTTGGCTCATGTTTGTTAAATGACCAAACGCCAAACAAATTATTTGCCTCTTTGTAAAATCTTGATGTAATCCAAGCACTCTCCATTGCAGCCTGACTTATAGCAATGCTTTTAGGGTGTGGTTTTAGAGCCATAAGTAACTCTTCATCGCTGGTCACTTTATACATCTGTTTTAGCTCTAAAATTTTTTCTATTGAGCTGTTATTCTCAAGCAGGTTAATTGTCTCTTTGTATTGCAAATCAAGTTCGTCATAGACTAGGTCCACTGCAGGTACTATTAAGTCTAGAAATAGCTCTTTTTTATTTCTTACATCTGTTTGTTCAACTATTTGCTCTTTTGTAACTATCTTTTTTTCAGCTATTTTTTTTTCAGCTATTTTTGCTTTAACGGTATCAGTACTTACCTCTTCAGGTTCTCCTGCATCATAAATAAAAAATATTAATAGAGGAAGTAGAGCTATTAGTATAAGGTTCTGTAAATTTCTTTTCATAATAAAAACTCCATATCTAGCTTTTTACTGTAAGAACTAAGCATTGCTTTTTCGAAATCATTGTTAGTAGAGTATTGATAACCAAATGTTTCACTCCACATTTTATGCTCTTCCATGCAAAGATAAAAGAAAACATCTTTATGCCAAGGAGTAAAACTTTCATAAGCGTGCTTAAACATCTCCACTTTTATTACATGTGGGTATGAACTTTTACCACTAGCGTCCTCAAAAGGCATCTGAGTTATCTTACTTTTAAACTCCCTTTCTCTGAGTTGTTTTATAACTGGTTTTATAAAAGTAAGTGTGCCAAAACTCACAAGTGCAACTTCACTTGTCTTAAACTCCTTAATAAGTCTATCATAAACACTCTTATACTCATCAAGGTAGTTTTCATACTCCACAATAGGGTGAAAGTGAAAACCGACTTTTACACCTTTGTCCGCCACTCTTCTAGCTGCATTTATCCGCTTATCAAGTGAAGCCGCCAAGTGCTCTTCGTTTTGTATAATTGTTGGAGTATTAAGTGACCATGTACAGATTATATTTTTTGGCACTGCATTCTCTAAAAAGTACTTTATATTGTCAGACTTTGTCTTAAACTCTAAGATTACATTTGGATTATTTCGAGCAAATTCAAACAGAGCATCTAAAATGCCCTCACGATTACCCCACATAAGTGAGTCGGAAGCCTGACCTGTCCCAATATGGTAAGTTCTATTTTTATCAAGGTTTAAATTTTTTAACTTATTAGCAAAATTGCTGTCAAAAGTTATAGTATTTTGGTTGTAAAAAGATTGAATAGAACAGTAAGAGCAGTCAAATCCACAACTCTCTACTGCATCAAGTGTTAAAAGATTACAACATCTAGTCTTCTCACTTGCAACCGGACAAAGCCCAAGCCCAAAACCATCTTTACCTTCTGTCTTAAAAGTGTACTTCTGCTCTTTGGCAATATTTTTAAGTTCAAATTCTTTATATGAGTTAGGTTTACTTCGCAACTCTTCGTAAGCTTTTTTAAGTCTGGCAAAAACAACTTTCTTCTGCTCGTGTTCAGGAAATATCTCTATGATATTTCTCTCATTCCACATGTCAAGATCTCTGGCAATATCAACAATCTGCTTTATCTCAGAAAATGTGAACTTATGCTCTATAGATTTATTCTGTATAAACTCTTGGCAGGAAAGTGGAAGTTTGGAATAAATGGTATTTTTAACAGAGTCGTTAAATTTATCTAAATATGAATTCATGATGGAATTTTATCTAAATCTTTAAAAATATAAATTAATCGATTTAATATTACATTTTGTCATATTTTTAAAGTTTAGATTATTTTTGTAATAACATATAATAAAAAAGAGTATCAAATGACTTTAGGAAAATGCCCATATTGTAATGATGGAAATATAGAAGTTAGAGATAAAGAAGTAAGTGGAAAAAAAGTAAAACTTTATGCCTGCTCAAATGCAAATTGGAAAACAGAAGATGGAGAGATGTTTGAATTGACAGAGAGTTCTACATGTGACTTTAAAATCTGGCAGAATTCACTAGCTAGATATGGAAAGTGGCTTTCATATAAAGAGGTAAGAGAACTGATTGAGGATGAGAGCATAGAAGTAGAGTTGCTAAGTAAAAAATATGGAAAAAAAGTTTATTACAATAAATATATAACTCTAAGCCAAGAGTATGGAGTTACTGTTTTGTGGGACTAGATAAATAAAACAAACTAATTTAGCAAACTTAATAAATCTTTTACATTTATTTGGGTACAATCCTCATCCGCTTTGCTGTTTTAACATAATAGTTGAGTATTTCTATCTTTATATACATATATATAGATAAAAGTATTGGTAAGGTAAATATTCTCATCGTAAGGTGTAGCTTTAGTGACTGAGTGAAAACTGGAATTATTCAGGTTTTACGAGAATAATATATCTGCCTACATGCGGCAAAGATTTAATTATAGGAGCTTTCTATGAAAGTACGTGCTTCAGTTAAGAAGATGTGTGATGATTGTAAAGTTATCAAGAGAAAAGGCATTGTAAGAGTAATCTGCAAAGTCAAAAAACATAAACAAAGACAAGGATAATCATGGCTCGTATTTCTGGTGTTGATTTACCTAAGAAAAAAAGAGTAGAGTATGGTCTAACATACGTCTATGGTATTGGTTTACATGCATCTCGTCTAATTTTAGACGCGACAGGTATAGACTATAACAAGAGAATATTTGAACTTTCTCAAGAGGATATAGCAGCAATTACTAACGAAATTCGTATCAACCATATGGTTGAAGGTGATTTACGTAAAAAAGTAGCTATGGATATTAAGGCACTTATGGATTTAGGTTCATACCGTGGTCTTCGTCACCGTCGTGGTCTTCCATGTCGTGGTCAAAAAACTAAGACAAATGCGCGTACTCGTAAGGGTAAACGTAAAACTGTCGGCGCAGCGTAAGGGATAACAGATGGCAAAAAGAAAAGCTGTTAGAAAAAAAGTAGTAAAGAAAAATATTGCACGTGGTATCTGCCACATTGCTGCATCATTTAACAATACGCTTGTAACTATTACAGATGATATGGGTAACATGATTGCTTGGAGTTCTGCTGGAAGCCTTGGCTTCAAAGGTAGTAAAAAATCTACTCCATTCGCGGCTCAAGCAGCTGTTGAAGATGCTGTAGCTAAAGCTCAAGTACATGGTATAAAAGAACTTGGTATTAAAGTTCAAGGTCCTGGTTCAGGTCGTGAAACAGCAACTAAAGCTGTAGGTGGAATCGAAGGTATTCGTGTTACATTTATGAAAGATGTTACTGCATTACCACACAACGGTTGTCGCGCACCTAAGCGTCGTAGAGTTTAAGGAGATTACTGATGGCAAGATATAGAGGTCCAGTAGAAAAAATCGAAAGAAGATTTGGTGTATGTTTAAACCTTAAAGGTGAGCGTCGCTTGGCAGGTAAATCTGCATTAGAAAAACGTCCTTATGGTCCTGGTCAACATGGTCAACGTCGTAAGAAAGTTTCTGAGTATGGTTTACAATTAAATGAAAAGCAAAAAGCAAAATTCATGTATGGTGTTTCTGAGAAGCAATTCCGCGCACTATTCGTTGAAGCTAAAAGAAGAGAAGGTAATACAGGTACAAACCTTATTACTTTAATTGAACAAAGACTAGATAACGTTGTTTATCGTATGGGATTTGCTTCAACTCGTCGTTTCGCTCGTCAGCTTGTTACTCATGGCCACTTTTTAGTTGATGGCAAAAAACTTGATATCCCTTCTTACCGCGTTAAGCCTGGTCAGAAAATAGAAGTTCGTGAGAGCAGCAAAACTAATGTTCAAATTGTTCGTGCAATCGAATTAACTAACCAAACTGGTTTAGCTCCATGGGTTGACATCGATGCTGAAAAAGTATTTGGTATATTTACTCGTTTACCTGAGCGTGAAGAAGTTGTTATCCCTGTAGAAGAGCGTTTAATCGTTGAACTTTACTCGAAATAATAGTTAATAAAAGGCGTTAGAGAATGAAGAAAATAAAAACTACTCCACTTGCTCCTCAAGAGTTTGAGGTAGAACAGATTAGTGAGAATGAAGCTAACATTATAGCATATCCGTTTGAAACAGGGTATGCTATCTCTTTGGCTCACCCACTTCGCCGTTTTTTATTAAGTAGCTCAGTTGGATATGCTCCGATAGCTATAAAAATCGAGGGTGCTAAGCATGAATTTGACTCAGTACGTGGTATGCTTGAAGATATTTCAGACTTCATATTAAATCTTAAAGAGATTCGCTTTAAATTAAATGATGAAGTTGCAGAAACAGAGATTAACTACAGCTTTGCTGGTCCTTGTACTATAAAGGGAAGCGATCTTACAAATAATGAAGTAGAGATAGTAACTCCAGATTCTCACCTTGCTACATTAAATGAAGACTCTACCCTTAACTTTAGCATCAAGATAGCAAAAGGTATTGGTTATGTGGCAAGTGAAGACACTCATGATGAGTTAGAAGATGGGTATATAGCACTAGATGCTTATTTTACTCCTGTTCGTAGTGCAACTTATAAAATAGAGAATGTACTAGTAGAGGACAATCCTAACTTTGAAAGAGTAATTCTAAATATTAGAACTGATGGACAAATTTCTCCATTAGAAGCATTTAGAAATTCATTGGAAGTTATGTATGCTCAATTAGCAGTATTTAATAGTGAGATTAGTGTTAAAGCTCCAACTACTATAGAAAGAGTTGAAGAGAGCCCTGATCTTAAAAAATTAACTACACATATTGATAATTTAGGTTTAAGTGCAAGAAGTTTTAACTGTCTTGACCGCTCAAGCATTAAATTAGTAGGCGAAATAGCATTAATGAGTACAAATGATCTTAAAAATGTGAAGAACCTAGGTAAAAAATCATATGATGAAATTATTGAAAAACTTCAAGAGTTCGGTTTTGAAGTTGGTGGTGATATCGCAGATGATGTTGTTAGTGCATTAAAAAAGAAAATAGAAGCTTTATAAGCTTTTTAAATAGAGGAATTATAGATGAGACATCGTCATGGATACCGTAAACTAGGTCGTACAAGCTCACACCGTGCAGCTTTGCTAATGAACCTTAGTATTTCGTTAATAGAACATGGTAAAATTGAAACTACTGTTATTAAAGCAAAAGAGCTACGTTCTTATGTTGAAAAACTTATCACTATTGCTGGTAAGAATGATTCAAATGCTCATAAAGCAGTATTCGCGGCGCTTCAAAGTAAAGAAGCAACTAAAACTTTAGTAAACGAGATAGCTCCAAGGTATGTTGATCGTACTGGTGGTTATACTAGAATTATTAGAACTCGTATTCGTCGTGGTGACGCTACTACTATGGCATTTATTGAATTAGTATAGTTACTATTAGTTAGTATGCAAAAAGGAGCAAAAGCCCCTTTTTGCTACACTAACGCTGAGTTTTGCTCGGCACAATGCCTACACACCGTAAAGAGTGCTTCTTCAAAACTTCCAAATTCTAAAATACTTTAAAGAGAGACAAGCATTATGAGTAATTTCGCATTTGGAACATACAGAATCAGTGATTTAAACCCACAACATATAGAAAGCTTAAAAGAGGCTATTGATGCTGGAATAGCTATGATAGACACATCGTCTAATTATATGGATGGTGGTGCTGAAAGAGCTATTGCACTTGCCTTTAGAGATTTCGACGAAGATAGAAAAAATTTTGTTGAGATAGTAAGTAAATTTGGGTATATTCAAGGTGCTAATATGCTGACTCACAAAGAAGAACCTTTTGAGGAAGTAGTTGAGTTTAGTGAAGATTGTTTTCACTCTATATCAAAATCGTTTTTACATCAACAACTAACAGAATCTTTAAAAAGATTAGAGATGCAAACATTGGATTGTTATCTTATTCATAATCCAGAGTATTATCTACTTGATGCCATTAAAAATGGAGTTGATGAAAATGAAAGACTTGATGAGATGTATAGAAGAATAGAACTTGCGTTTGTCGGACTTGAAGAAGAGATTAAAAAAGGGCGAATTCGCTCATATGGGATAAGTTCAAACAGTTTTTCGGTTTCACATTCTAGCGATGAATTTCTAGCATATGAAGATTTAATAGTTTTAGCTGATAATGCAGCTGAGATTGTTGGAAATGATACAAATAGTTTTACAACAATTGAGTTGCCAATAAATATGCTTGAACAAGAGGGCTTAAAATGTGCAACATGGGCAAAGGAAAATGGATTAAGAGTATTGGCAAACAGACCACTTAATGCCAAAATGGATAATCTTATGTTTCGTTTAGCAGATTACGATGAGAGTAGAGAGTACTATAATTATCTTAATGAATTGATGGAAATTAGTGATAATAACGCATTAAGACCTTTTTATAATCTACTAGAACAACTAGATGCTTCAAAACATAAGTTTGGTTGGATAGGTGATTATGATTTATTTCTTTTCTCTCAAATTGTGCCACATATGAAAAAAACTTTAGAACTAGTTGATGGAGAAAACAGGGATGTAATGTTAAGTTTCATAGACTTATATCTTCAAGAGTATAGAAAAATGGTAGCATATGAGTGCTCTAAAAGCACAAAAATTCAATTAAAAGAGCTATTTAGCGAGTGTGATATATTAATGCAAGGTTGTGCGTTAAAGTTTTTAATGCAAAGAGATAACATAGATTATATTTTAGTTGGAATGAGAAAACCAACTTATGTTGGTCAAATTCTTGCTTTGGTAGAATAACTTATATATTTTATTACTTGTTAAGCGATTTTGTCATATCTTACAAGATATAAAATAGAGAAAATTAAAGGATAGGAATGATTCCCTTTACAGATGAAGAGTTAATGAGCCCAGTAGAGATTGTAATAGATAAGGTACGTCCGTCATTAGCGCTTGATGGCGGAGATATAACATTTTTAACAGTGAAAAATTCTAAGGTGTATGTTCAGTTAAAAGGCGCATGCGTAGGATGTGCAAGTAGCGGAACAACACTTAAGTATGGTGTAGAGAGACAATTAAAGATGGATATTCATCCTGAATTGGTTGTTATAAATGTGCCTATTGGCATGGAAAATGAAATAGATAATTTATAAAATAAGTGAACAAATTTATGAGCATTAGTAAATATAAAATATTAAATCAGGCAAAAGATTACTTCTCGAAGAGTGATTTTAAAAATGCGCTAGAGAAGTTTGCAGTAGTATTACAGAATTTTCCAAACTCAAAAGAGGCATATAATAGTGTGATTCTATCAGAGATGGCCATGAGCGGAGAGGGTGGTGCAGAAGCTCTTTTTGACTATTATGAAATTTTAAAAGAAGAAGACAAAGAGCAAGCAGATGTTATAATGAGTGATATACTTCAAAATATGGATGGCTCTTTAGAAAAACTTAGTCAGGTATTTGCAGAGCCACTCCGTGACAGATTAGAGTTTGAAGATGGAATACTTTATAAAGATTTCAAAGCTATAATTGACGAAGGTGAAAGTTTTAAAGAGACTTTTGAAAACATAATGTTTTCAACCCGCGTAATAATAACTCAAAAAGAGGATTTTGTTGATTTTTTAGACAATCTTATTGAGAATGGGTTTGCAGATATGGCATTAACATATCTTGAAAATGCATTAAGCATTTATCCGAGTGATGAGCTTCTTCGAAAATTGCTCAAAAAATTAGCCAAAGGCAAAAAGATTGAGAATTGAACTTCCAAATGAAGAGTTTAAATATATAACAGAGAACTCTTTGGAATGCGACAAACATACAGCGTTTGTTTTAACAAACCAAAATGAAAAATATCTTCAAAACGCAAGAGACAACTCAGCGCATTCAATTATAAACATTACAGACGTAGCAAAACTTTTTGGAACAGATAAAATAAAAATTATTGCAATTACAGGAACAAACGGTAAGACAACTACAGCAAGTGCAATATACTCATTTTTACTAGATATGGGGTATAAAGTAGCTATGCAGGGGACTCGCGGCTTCTTTATGAATGATGAAGTGGCTGAGGGCAAAACTCTTACAACACCATCTGTATTAAATACATACAAACACATATATCAAGCAGTTAGTGCAGGGTGTGAGTTTTTTATAATGGAAGTTAGTTCACATGCTATAGTTCAAAAGAGGGTTGAAGGCTTGAAATTTGAGTTAAAAATACTTACAAATATTACACAAGATCATCTAGACTATCATAAAACAATCGGAGAATATATAGCTGTAAAAAATAGTTTTTTTCAGGACGAGGGAAAAAAGCTTATAAACAAAGATGAGCCCAAGGCTTCATTTAATATAAAAAATACTTTCACTTATGGCATAGAAAACCCAGCAACATATAGGCTTATGGCATATTCTCTTAATGATGCTTCGAGTGGAATTATTCAGCATTTTAAAGAAGTAGTTCCCTTTACTGCTTCTCTTCATGGCTTCTTTAATCTTTATAATCTTATGGCAGCTATTTCAGCAACGCATATAGTAACTGGAAAAAAACTTGAAGAGGTTGCTGATGTTGTAGATAATTTTGCAGGTGTAAGCGGTAGAATGGAACAAGTTAGTGAGTTGCCAAATGTTATAGTAGACTTTGCACATACACCAGATGGAATGCAACAGGTTTTAAATGCTCTAAAAGAGAAAGAGCTATTGGTTGTATTTGGTGCTGGCGGAGATAGAGATAGGTCAAAAAGAGCTATAATGGGCAGAGTAGCTGCTAGTTTGGCAAAAAAAGTTTATATAACAAGTGATAATCCAAGACATGAGAATCCAGAAGCTATTGTAGATGATATCTTGGAGGGTATTGAAGATAGAAGCATAGTTAGTGTAGAGTTAAATAGAAAAAAAGCTATTCAGATGGCCCTTAATGATCAAGAAAATGATGAAGTAGTAGTTATACTGGGAAAGGGTGATGAATCATATCAGATAATATATGATGAAAAATTTCCTTTTGATGATAGAGAAATTGTAAGGGAGCTTTTAAATTTAAATTGAAAGCTTAAAGATATATCAACTTATTTTAGATATAATCTAGAAAAATAATAAGGATAATATAATGGGTATTCCACAACCAGCATTTTATATATTTAAGTGTGAGCAGTCGGCTCCACCAGGTATGCCAAAACCATCATGTGTTACACCAGAGACACAAGACTTATTTCAGTACACAGCACAAAAGCTAATGAAAGAAGGTATCATGATGACTGCACCAATAGTTCGTACTTCATGTATGAATCGTTGTGCACAAGGTCCAATAATGCTAGTAGAACCAGGTCATACTATGTATGTAGGCTTAAATAAAGAAAAAATAGACCGTATCATTACAGAGCATATTATTGGTGGAAATGTAGTTGAAGAGTATGTTATAGACTCTGAAATGTGGGATACCGCAATATCTCCAGCTGATGCTAAAAAACAAATGGGAATGTAGGAAGTAGTTATGTTAATTGATATGTTGTACAGTAAAATCCATCGCGCCACTGTAACTGATGCTAACCTAAACTATGTTGGTTCAATTACAATAGATGAGGAGCTTTTAGAGGCTGCAAAGATGAGAATTGGGCAAAAAGTAGAAATTTTAAATGTCAACAATGGTGAAAGATTTTCAACATATATAATCTTGGGTGAACGCGGCAAAAGAGACATCTGTTTAAACGGAGCTGCTGCAAGAAAAGTTCACAAGGGAGATAAGGTCATTATAGTTGCATATGCAACTTATGACGAGAAAGATTTAGAAACTTATAAACCTAAAGTTGTTATCTTAGATGATAATAACGACATTGATTACGTAGCAGACAGTATTTAATGTTCGGAAACCTTAGCGATATGGGCAAAATGCTTGAGGGAATGCAGGAAAATGCAGATAAGCTTCAAGCTGAGCTGGAGTCTAAAACTTTTAATGTTAAAAGTGGCGGAGGAATAGTTGATATTACCATCAACGGTAAAGGTGAGGTTATTGATATTAATATTGATGATTCATTATTATCAGACAAGGGCTCACTTCAGATTTTGCTTATTGGTGCTATAAATGATGCTAATAAAATGGTAGAACAAAACAAACAAAGTAGTGCAATGGGCATGTTAGGTAGTATTGGTGGCTTAAACCCATTTGGAAATAAGTAGTTGTTTAGGCTTTTTATAGCTCTAAACCTTCTTTTTTTAAATCTATTTGCATGTGATGGTGGCTTTGACTTTTGTAAGCTTAAAGTCAATGACACAAATGCAATAAAAAATCAACAACTTCAAATTCCAGTAGAAAAAAATAAACTATTAATATTTTCAAAAAAAATTCCAAATGCTAAAATCATTAAACATGACCCTTTTTTATCACTATATCTTATAGAAGATAAGAATAAATTCAAATACCCATTTAGGATAAATAATAATCTTACATTAGGAACTGCTGCTGTAAACAGAAAAATGGTGACCGAGGGTAAAATTTTGAAACATCAGATTGGATTAAATAGTTTTGCGACATACAGTGAGCCGCTATCTATACCAAGTATTCTTGTTAACAGCTGTTGCACCTTAGAGGGCTTGGTTACTCCAGATGGGATAATTGAAAAAGAGTTTATAGAGCGATTCTTAAAGATAAAAGAAGTCTCTTATTCAGATATTGGAATAAGAGTCCATAATGTAAAAAAAGCTGTTATTGTGGATTCTAGTAACCCATTTATGAAAAATAACCAATTTAAAAAAGATGACCGTATATTAGAGTTTGATGGTAAAAATGTAATAGACAGTGCAACTTTAATGAGAAATATTTTATTTAGCGATATCGGTTCTACTCACAAACTAAAAATTAAACGTGGTAAAAAGATACTTACTGTAAATGTAAAAAGTCAAAAAAGATATGGTGGTGGTTATCTTAGTGATACATTTTTAGAGTTTTTAGGAATATCATTTGATAAGAATTTATGCACTGTAAAAATAGAAAAAAAAGCCCAACATTATAAGCTTAAAATAGGTGATCAACTTCTTCAAGTCAATACGACAAAAATCAGAAATGAACAAGATATATTAGAGATAGTAGCCAATACCCAAAAGTCAGTAAAACTTCTTTTTCAAAGGGAAGAATTTCAGTTTTTTGTGACTGTAAATTAGGTAGAATTCCATATGCAAAACTTTGAGAATTTTTTATTAAACCACTTACCTGTATCAAAAAGTATTCATCCAGCGTATCAAGATGCTTTGCAAAAGATGCTTTGTGCTGGTGGGAAGAGATTTCGTCCTGCCCTTTTACTTGGTGTTGTAAACTCTTACAATTCCTTAATGCTTGATGGCGCTCGTCATGCTGCTTATGCAATAGAGCTTTTACATACCTACTCTCTTATACATGATGATTTGCCGGCAATGGATAATTCACCTCTTCGTAGGGGGAAACCAACTCTACATGTAGAGTTTGATGAAGTTACTGCAATACTTGTTGGAGATGCTCTAAACACTTACTCTTTTGAAGTTTTAAGCAATGCTCCTTTTTCAGACTATACGAGAGTTCAGCTTATTAGAGAGTTGGCAAGTAACGGTGGACTCAACGGGATGGTTTTAGGTCAGGCTATAGACTGCTACTTTGAAAATAAGCCCTTGAGTATAGAAGATGTAAAGATTCTTCATACAAATAAAACGGCTAAACTCATCGCTGCTTCACTTAAAATGGGTGCAATAATTGTTGGTAAAGAGGAACTTGCTGAGCAGCTATACGCTTTTGGAATCAAACTTGGTTTGCTTTTTCAAATCCAAGATGATATTTTAGATGTTACTCAGAGTACAGAAGAAGCTGGAAAGCTTACAAATAATGATGAAGCTAAGAACAGTTTTGTAACACTTCTAGGGCTAGATGAAGCATTAAAGCAAGCAAATGATTTAGCAGCTGAGCTAACAATAGAGTTAAATGGCTTTGATGAAAGTTTAAAAAATGAACTATCACCACTTCTTACAAAATATATAAATAGACATAAAAACTAAAGGAAACTAGATGAGTAATGTAATGCGTCAAAAAATGGCAGATTCGATAAGATTTTTAGCTGCAGATATGGTTCAGGCGGCAAATTCAGGACATCCTGGTGCACCTATGGGCTTGGCTGATATAGCAGTTGTTCTTAGTGAGCACTTAAACCATAATCCTAAAAATCCTAATTGGATAAACCGCGATAGATTAGTTTTTTCAGGTGGACATGCAACAGGTCTTATTTACTCACTTTATTACCTTTGGGGATATGGCTTAGGGATAGATGATTTAAAAAACTTTCGTCAGTTAGATTCTAAAACACCAGGTCATCCAGAGTTTGGTCATACTGCTGGTATTGAGATTACAACTGGACCACTTGGTCAAGGTATTGCAAATGCTGTTGGTTTTTCAATGGCTTCTAAATTTGTAGGTGCTCAAGTTAACTCTGAAACAGCGGAGTTAATTGACCATAATATTTATTGTTTATGTGGTGATGGAGATTTAGAAGAAGGTATTAGTTACGAAGCTTGTTCAATTGCTGGACATAATAAACTTGATAATTTAATCCTTATATACGATTCAAACCGTATTACAATTGAAGGCTCAACTGATTTAAGTATCTCTGAAAATATCCGCATGAGATTTGAGTCTCAAGATTGGGATGTTCTAGAGTGTGATGGTCATAATTTTGATGAGATTAATTCATCAATAACTACAGCAAAATCAAACAAAAAACCAACTATTATTATTGCAAATACTATCATCGCAAAAGGTGCCGGTAAACTTGAAGGTTCTCATCACTCTCATGGTGCTCCTCTTGGTGAGGATGTAATTGCAGAGGCAAAAAAAGCTGCTGGATTTGACCCAGAGAAAAAATTCTTTGTTGATGAAGATGTAATGACTCGCTTTAGATGTGCAATAGAAGATGGTGATCTGCTCGAGCGTGAGTGGATTCATAGACAAAAAACTCTTCCACTTATGGAACAAAATGAGGCACTTGCTGCTTTACAAAATCCTGACTTTTCAAGAATTCAGTGGCCAGATTTTGATAAAGCTGATGCTACAAGAAATACGAATGGTAAAATTATGAACGCTATCGCAAAAGCGGTTCCGAGCTTTTTGGGTGGTAGTGCAGATTTGAGTCCATCAAACAAAACAAACCTAAATGATATGGGCGTTTTTCCAAAGGGAAGAAATATCTACTTTGGTATTCGTGAACATGCAATGGCTTCAATTGTTAATGCAATGGCTCTTTACGGTCCACTTATGCCTTTTTCAGCAACTTTTTTTGTATTTTCAGATTATTTAAAACCAGCTGCTAGAATTGCAGCACTTACAGGAATCCAACAGTTCTTTATTTGGACTCATGATTCTATTGGTGTTGGTGAAGATGGACCGACTCATCAGCCAATTGAGCACTTAAGTCAGTTCCGTGCACTTCCAAACTTCTATGTTTGGAGACCGGCCGATGGAGCAGAGAATATTGAAGCTTGGAAAACAGCATTAGAGATGACTAAATCTCCATCTGCATTCGTTTGTTCACGTCAAAATCTTGCTCTTCTTCCAGAAGCTGTAAGTGGTAGTGCATCTAAGGGCGGTTACCTTTTAGCAAGTGATGAAAATGCTGTTATGACTTTAATGGCATCTGGATCTGAAGTGGAACTTGCTCTTAAGGTAAAAGAGGCTCTTAATAAGAAAGATGTGCCAGTAAATGTTGTATCTGTTCCTTGTTATGACATTCTTATCGAGCAAGATAAATCATATATTGATTCAATAATTAAGCCAGATACTAAAAAAATAGCTATTGAAGCTGCCAGAGGTTTAGAATGGTATAAATTTGCTGATGAAATAATAGCAATGGATAGCTTCGGTGCTTCAGCTCCAGCTGGACAGCTGTTTGAGAAGTTTGGTTTTTCTGTAGATAGCATCTTAGAAAAAATCAAATAATTTACTATCTACATGTAGGCTTATTCTACATGTAGGTCTATAGCTTAGTTTATGAAAAAACTTTTAGTTTTGACTGAGATTTTTCTTGCTGAGCTTTTTCTCTTAGGTGACGAATGTATACATCTAAGTTTTCATCAAGCATCAAAGCGTAGTCCTTTAAAAGCTCCTCTTTTAACTCTTCTTTTTCTTTAGCTAAATCTCTGTTAGATAGTGATAGCTCAAATGCACTATATCTAGCTGCTGCAAATCTAAAAGCTGAACCAACTGTACCTGACTTGTCTTCTTGTGCAAGTATATTTGCAAGATCTATAAACTTATCTGCAGTTTTGTAGAGTGTATCCATATCTATATTTTTACTCATAATAATCCCTTTTAATTGTGTTTGATAATTTTACAATATTGTTTGTTTACTTCTGTCATTAAAGGTTATTAATCGTAGGCAGGCTTTGTAGTGATTCTACTATCAACATATCCGCGACCAACAGTAAAATGGTATAAGATTTGAAAACGGTTATCTTTAAGTCCTACTAAATCGTGCATTACATCATCTAAAAAGCATCCTATCCCTGTTCCTGAGAGCCCAAGAGAGGTTGCTTCTAAATAGAGCTGTTGTCCAATAGCCCCACACTCCCAATAGAGTTCTTTGTATCTATGTGCTCCATGATTATTAAGTTGGTCTGAAAAATTACATAGCATTCCAAGAGAGAACGCTCCATCAGCCGCTATATCTTGATTGCAGCTTATTGCCTTTGAAGTTGTCGTAAAATCTCCACTTTGTAACATGTATAAGTTTTTTAGTTCTGTCTCCACCCACTTAAACTTTTCATCCATCTGTTTAACTAAGCTTTCTTTATCTCTCTCATCTCTGACTAAGATGTACAGACCAGACTCATAATTTTCTACTCGGTTTACAAACAGAGCTAAATGAGCTGAGTTTTCTTTGCCATCTTGAGATAAAACTACACTTTGCAGGATTGTGTGAAACTGCTCTTTTGTAATTTTAGATATATCTTTTTGCATTACATGTACGCTTCGTCTATTTAGTACTACATCTTTTGACTCTTTTGTTGGAGTTTTTTTAAAATTCTCTACATGTAGTTTATGTTGAGCTATTTCACTAGATGACGTTGCATCTTCAATTGCAGGAATGATATCCCACTTTTGCATAGTTGGACTTAGTTTATTCGCAATTCCCTCAAATGCTAAAGGAACAGATTCCACAAGAGTATCTATAGACAAGGATGGTTCTATTTCTGTACTTGATACAACAAATAACATATCAGGATTTTCAGATTCAAAAAATCTATCTTTTTGTTGTAATCCCAGAAGTGTTGACATATCACTATCACTTACGCTGTCAAGCCTTGTTATTTTCCAACCAAGCATTTTTGCAGAAACTACAAATGCTTGCCATGCATGTCCGGCATCTAACTGAGTGTAGCGAAAAGCACGTTCGCCATATTTCCACACTTCACGCCAAGATATGCTTGAGAGACCTATAATAAAGCTATTTTCTGGTAGTTTTTCCCAAAAATTTGTTTCAACTTCTGCAAGAATTTCTAAAGTGTGATTTTTAGGAGCATAGTGGTAAATTGTACTATTTTCGTTTTGCTCTTTTAAAACTGGTGGTAATATAACATAGGACTCTGTTGGGTGTAAATTTCCACTTGAGGCGTTGCATCTGACTGCCCAAGAACTTCCACCAGATTCTTTGTATGCGGCAATTCCCATAGAGAACTGTAAAAGTTGAGATAGTGACTCTTTAACAAGAGGGGCAGATGGCAACTCTTCATCAAGAAGATGATATGGCGGGGTAGTATGATTAAGTGCCAATGGGAGCTTTATTATTTGCGCTCCTTTGTAAATTCTAAACGGGTCTGGCTGAGTGCTCCAGTCCATATAGCCAAGTGAACGGGCATAACGGTGTTGTGCATGTTTTGTAGTTTCGTGGTATTCGTAAACTATCTGTAGTGATTTATTCATGCACGCAGTTTAAAGAAATTTATCTTAAGTTAAGCTCTAAAAAAAAGTTTGTTTTTTTATTGTAGCTATTTTTAATATCTCACATGTTAAAAGCTAATTATGAAATTATCACAACTAAAACTTGCAACACCGTATATGGATTTGGATTCTATTTTTTTTGACGAGGTTGAACCGACACCACTAAAAAAACCTTTTCTTATATCTGTCTCACAAGATGCAGCAAAACTTTTAGGGATTGAAGATGATATAAGTCTAGATGAAAATCTTGTTAATATTGTAAATGGTAGCCATAAACTAAAAGGCTCAAAAACTTTTTCCATGTGTTACGCAGGTCATCAATTTGGTTACTTTGTTCCTCGTCTTGGTGATGGCAGAGCAATCAATCTAGGCAAAGTAAATGGACAAAACCTACAGCTAAAAGGGGCAGGGCTAACTCTTTATTCACGTCAAGGTGATGGAAGAGCTGTTCTTCGCTCTAGTATCCGTGAATACCTTATGTCAGAGGCAATGCATGGTCTTGGTATAGAGACCTCTCGTGCTTTATCTCTTATTGGGAGTGACACCGATGTTGCACGCTCACGCTGGGAGAAGGGTGCAATTGTACTTCGTCTTTCACCAACATGGGTGCGTTTTGGTACTTTTGAATATTTCAACGCAATAGGTGAACATGCAAAGCTTCAAAAGTTAGCAGATTATGTCATAGATGAATCATTTCCTTATCTTAAAGGGGAAGAGGGTGTTTATCTGAAAATGTACGGAGAGATTGTAAAAAATACAGCTAAAACAGTGGCAAAATGGCAGAGTGTAGGATTTAACCATGGAGTTATGAATACTGACAATATGTCTATTGATGGAAGAACCATTGATTATGGCCCTTTCGCATTTTTAGATGACTATGACTCTAATTATATTTGTAATCATACAGATGTCGATGGTCGTTACAGTTTTAAAAACCAGCCAGGAATTGCTCACTGGAATTTACAACAGTTGGCAGTTGCCTTGTCGGCAATTGTAAACCATGATAGTGCCCTAGAAGTATTGGAGAGTTTTGGTGATATTTATGAGAGAGAGTACTTGGCAATTATGTATAAAAAAATGGGTCTTGTTAACTCGTTTGAGAGTGACCTTGAACTATTCAAATGGATGTTGAGAGCTTTAGGTGCTTCCCCTATAGACTATACAAAGTTTTTCAGATTATTCTCCAGATATAATGGGGATAAAACAGATATATTAGAACTTGTGGAACTTCAAAAACCAATGAGTGAATGGTTAGATGCTTATGATAAACGCTTAGAAAAAGAGAATTTATCAAATGAGAATAGACACAAGCAGATGCTAGATGTAAACCCAAAATATATTTTAAAAAATCATATTTTGCAAGAGGCAATAGAAAAGGCGCAGATGCATGACTTCTCAATGATAGAGGAACTGCTTACAGTTGCACTGAGTCCATTTGAAGAACACTCAGAACTTGAATACCTTAGTAAGTCGGCTCCTGCGCAGTCAAAAAACCTCAAGCTAAGCTGCTCGTCATAATAGAATAAGTAAAAAGGAATAATATTTTTTAATCTAATTTGGAGTAGAGTTAAGTTAGAATTACAATATAAATATATTGGATATAACAGATGACAAATACTAAAAAAATTCTTGTTGCGGATCATGATATACAAATTACTGCTTTTTTACAGGAACGAATTAAAGACAAAAAATTTCATTTTATTCTAGCAACAAGTATGGAGTATGTTGTCTCTTTGCTTGAGAGTGAGACTTTTTTTGCTGCGATTGTAGATTTTGAGATGCAAAATATTACTGGTGAAAAAGTTATTGATTATGTACTAGAGAAAAAGATACCAACTATTGCCACCTTTGATGAACTGACAGATGAGCAGTATATTGAGGTGACTAATTATCCTGTTATTGATTATGTCATTAAAAACAATCTAGCCGGGAAATCTTATTTGGCAGATTTGCTTCAGGGTTTGGAATCTTTTTATAACAGGCATGTACTCATTTGCAGTAAAGACCACTCCTCTTTAACTACTAAGTCAATTACGCAGGTGTTTCGTTCACTTCTGTTTCAGCCTATTATAACAAGCTCAAAAAAAGATGCTCTTGAACTTATGCGCAATGATGAGTGCATAAAGATTGTTTACGTGGACGAAGAGTTGGAAGATAAGAGCGGATTATTACTATGTAGGGAGATTAAAAATCGTTATCCTAAGCGTGACATGATTCTTTTTGGCGGTACTGTAATAAATGGAGACACTAAAAGAGTAGAGAAGCTAAAGGGTGAATTTTTTAAAAGCGGAGTGACCGATTTTTTTAGTGAATCAATTGATAAAGAGAGATTTAACACCCATATTATGAGTATGATGAAGATACTTAAGCAAAAACAGCGTTTAGATACTTATATAGAAACTGTTGACAAATATGTGCTGGTTTCCATCACCAATAAAAAAGGTGTTATTGTTTACGCAAGTGATGCATTTTCAGAGATGAGCGGCTACTCAAAAGAGGAGCTGATTGGAAGGAACCATAATATTGTCAGACATCCAGATATGGACTCCAGCATATATAAAGAGATGTGGGAGACAATTAAAGCTGGGCATGTTTGGAGCGGTGAACTTAAAAATAGAAAAAAAAGTGGAGATTTTTACTGGGTAAGTGTCGCTATTGAGCCAATATATGATGACTTTGGTCTACTTATGGGTTATCAATCTATTCGTTTTGATATTACTGATAAGAAAAGAGTTGAAGAGCTTTCCATAAGAGACAAGCTAACAGGAGCATACAACCGTAATAAATTTGATGATGTATTAAATTATGAATTTGCTCAAAGAGGTCGATACAAAAAGGAACTTGCCATGATTATGGTTGACTTTGATCATTTTAAAAATGTAAATGACTCTTATGGACACCAAGCCGGAGACCATGTTCTTGTAGAGTCTGCTAAGATAATAGAATCGTGTGTTAGGGAGAGTGACTCATTTTGTAGATGGGGAGGAGAGGAATTTGCTGTAATATGTCCATTTACAGACCTTGAAGGTGTTTTAAACTTGGCGGAGAAAATTCGTTTGGCAGTTAGCAACTTTCATTTTATAGATATTGTAAGACAAACTGTAAGCTTGGGTGTAGCGGTTGCAAAGGAGAACGATACGATAGAGGCTTTTTTAAAGCGAAGTGACGATGCGCTCTATATGGCTAAAGAGATGGGTAGAAACAGAGTAATGAGCTAGAGGGGTTTTAATACGTATAATTATAGATAAGTTAAAATTCTAACGCCTACAAAAATTGCTCCGAGAAAAATAACAGAAGAGATAAATACAAGGGCAGTTACAACTTTTGGTTTGCAGTCATAGAGTGAGGCAAGGTTTACATTTGCAATAGCTAAAGGCATCATTAGCTCTAAGAAGATTATCCCTTTTATCATCGAATCTAGCTGGATTGAGTAAAGTACTAAGAAGGTGATAACTGGTAAAATCAAAAACTTAAATGACATAACCCAGATAACCAAAGATTTACTAATCTCTTTTATTCTAGTTCCATACATGTAGATACCAAATAAAAATAGTTGCATAGTCATAGAGGCGTAAGCACCCATTGTTAGTGTAGTCATGACAACTTCGCTTGGTTTGTAGCTGTAAGCACTTAAAATTATAGCTATTGTTGCTGCCCAAAGAACAGGAAGTTTGACTATATTGATAAGTGATGTCTTCGCATCGAAAGTTCCACGTGAGTAGAAGTAAACACCAATAGTATAGACTATAAATACATTCACAAGATTTATAACTGTTGTATATGGAATAGACTGTTCTCCAAAGATAGCTATGTTTAAAGGGATTCCCAAGTTGCCAGTATTTCCGATTATTGCTGCAACTGTTGCTATTGAGTGCTCTTTAGGGTCTTTAAAAAGTTTATTCGCAACAACTACTGAGACAAATAAAACTATTAGAATGATTACTAGGTAGATAGATGGAGCATAAAGAAGTGTTGCATCAACAGGGCGGACTAAAAGTCCCCAAAATGTTAAAAAAACTTGCAAAAAATAGACATTTATAAGTGTTATGGTTTTGTCATCAATGGCGTCTTTGAAGCTCATTTTTGCAATATAACCCATAACTATAAAAATATAAATACCTAAAATTGAATATATTATTGAACTCATTGCAGTATTATAGTAGAATTCCGCTATGCAAACAATTGAAGATATTAAAAAAATCATAGAAGAAAATTTGGCGGTGATGGTTTATTTCTCAGCGCCTACATGTAATGTGTGCCATGCACTAAAACCTAAACTGATAGAGGCAATTGATGCTAATTTTGCAAAGTTTGAAATTGTGAGTGTAGATACATCACTAGATCAAGAGATATCAACCCATTTTAGTGTTTTTGCTATTCCAACAGTTTTGATTTTTTTAGACGGCAGAGAGTTTTTAAGAAAGTCACGACATATGAGCGTTGATGAGATTGTAAGAGAGATAAAGCGCCCCTACGACATAATGACTTCGTAATTTAATTAGACTTAATAAAGGGATTAGTTTTGAAGATAGAAAAGTTTCTCATTGGAGTATTGTTACTTCTTAGCCTATTAGCAATTGCTATATTTTTTAGTAAAGGTAGTAGTGCTGCAGTTACAAGTAGTTTGACAGAAGTGGAAGTCAACCGCATGCAGGATGTTAGTATCACTGAAGCCTCCGTAGAAGTTGTATCTCTTAAAAAAATATCCAAAGAAAATAACACTACACTTTCAAAAAAAACCACAAATATCGATCTTGTAAAAGCTACCAGGTTAGTCCCCCCAATAAAAAAAGTGGCTAAAAAAGCAGTTAAAAATACTTCACGTTTCAAATCCAAGCAGATAACCCATAAAGGGAAAAAATATTTAACAGTGAAATCACCATATACAAAACGTATTTGGTTAGACAGAAATTTGGGTGCATATAAAGTATGCTCATCATTTGACGATAAAGCTTGTTATGGAGACCACTATCAATGGGGTAGAAACAGCGATGGACATCAAAATGCCTCTAGTACTACAGCACCAGAACAGGCTACAGATGTAAATATGGCAGGAGTCAGTTTTATAACTACATCAACCTCTCCTTATGATTGGACACAGACAGATAATAGCGGGAAGCAAAGAGCTAAAAACTGGTCCAAAGCAGATGGTACTTCTGTTTGTCCGGTTGGGTATCGTGTGCCAACCATTATTGAGTTAGAATCTGAAACAATAGGAAGTTCAAAGGGTATGTCAAACAATAAAGCAGCCTATACTAACTTCCTAAAGTTTCCGTCTTCTGGAAATAGCTTTTACGGTGCAGGCTCATCAGGCAATGTCGGTTCTAGTGGCTTCGTATGGTCAAGTGATTCTAATGGCTCTAATTCAGGGGCTCTGCACTTTAGTTCTAGCACTGCTTACATTGGATATGATGCTCGTGCACTTGGCTTTAGTGTTCGTTGCATCCAAGATAAGACATTACCGACTGCATCTAAAACAGCAAATGCCGGAGTTGATCAAACAGTTATGGACGGAACAACAGTCAAGCTAATTGCTTCAGGAGGCAGTAACAGCAAAGGAACTATCGCAAACTATACATGGAAAGAAAATGCAAAAGTGTTGTCTACCAAGAAATCTTTTTCAAAATCAAACTTTTCATTGGGGGTTCACAATATAACTTTAACTGTTGTTTATAAAGATGGGACTTCTTCCTCGGATAGGGTTATTGTAACAGTAGTGGAGTTTATTTCACAGATAATTACTCATAAAGATTTAGAATACAAAACCCTACTATCCCCACATACAAAGCGTGTTTGGCTTGATAGAAACTTGGGTGCTATTCGAGTGTGTAAAGCTCTTTATGACAAATCGTGTTACGGTGACTATTATCAATGGGGGAGAAATAGTGATGGACATCAAAAAGGCAAAAGTTTTAAAACATCACTTATGTCTACTGATTTAAAGAGTGCAGGTAATAATTTTATTACTGATAACGGGAAACATAGTTTTGATTGGACAGTACTAGATAGTGATGGAAGTATGAGAAGTGCAAATTGGTCTGCAACGGATGGACATTCTATTTGTCCAGTTGGATATCGTGTGCCAACTATTACTGAGATAGAAGCTGAAACAACAGGGAGTTCAAAAGGCATGTTAAACAATAAAGTAGCATATGCTAACTTCTTAAAAATACCATCTTCTGGTTACAGAAGTGGTGAGAGTGGGTCGTTGGATGGTCGTGGTTCGTACGGTGTTGTGTGGTCAACCAGTGCAAGTGGTGCTTACTCTGGCGCTCTTCACTTCAGCTCAAATGATGCTGATATTGGTAATTTTAATCGAGCAGACGGGATTACCGTTAGGTGCATAGGAAAATAGAGCTAAAACACTTTTAAATCAAGGTCTGAGTTTTATTTCATAAAAGCTATAAGTGAAGCAGTAACTGCAACATTTAAAGATTCAACTCCTCTGTTCATAGGGATAGAGATGGAGTTATTACAAAGTTTTTCAACCTCTTTTGAAACGCCGTCACTCTCATTTCCTAAAACAAATATTGACCTATCGCTCTTTTGCACATCATATATACTACTCTTTGCATGTGAAGAGAGGAGATAGATATTTGTATCTTCTAAATCTTTGAGAATCTCATCAAGAGTGTTGCAGTAATATATTGGAAGTTTAAAAAGCGTTCCGGCACTCGCTTTTATAACAAGTGGAGATATTTTTGCAGAACTCTTTTTAGGAAGAATTATTCCATCAACATACCCACCCGCACATGAACGAATAATCATCCCAAGGTTTTGAGGGTTTTGTATGCCATCAAGAGCCAGAAGTTTAAAGCTTTTTAGATCTTTTATCTCTTTAGCATTTTTGTAAGAGTTTGCGATAATGTCAATTGCAACACCTTGGTCTTGCTTTGCGTTTTTACTAATTCTACTAAGTGCATTTTTGTCGTGGTAAGTTACAGTAATATCTCTTTTTTTAGCAAGAGACAATATAGTTTCTACGGCACCATCCGTTTTGTTTGAGTTTGACATGTGAAGTTTATGAATTTCAATAGTTTCATCTTGTAAAACTTCTATAACTACATTTCTGCCATACAGAGTTATGATTTTATCGAAATATGCTTTTTTATCTAAATACTCTTTTGAATCTTGCAAATTAAGCCTTTTAATTATGTAAGTAGAATTTTACACTATTTTTAAGCCATCTCACTTGGAATATTTTATTTACTCTCTATCGCTCACGGCGTATGTAGAAAATTAACTATACATTTTAGGATAATCAAAAGATATAAGTTTTGCATTTTTAGAACTAATCTCACTCCACTTTTTGCAATCAAACTCAATTTCAACAATTCCACATGTAGGAATGTTTTCATCTAAGCCGACTAAGCTTTCAGCTAGCATATTCAGTCCTGGGTTATGGCCAAAAATGAAAACAACACTATCCTCTTTGTTCAGTTTTTTCATTACATATAGAAGAGTGTCGTCATTAGCCTCATATATGTTTTCATCATAAGTAAT
The DNA here is from genome assembly GCF_015265475.1 of Candidatus Sulfurimonas marisnigri. NCBI lineage: Bacteria > Pseudomonadati > Campylobacterota > Epsilonproteobacteria > Campylobacterales > Sulfurimonadaceae > Sulfurimonas > Candidatus Sulfurimonas marisnigri. Next base: position 268,830 of record NZ_CP054493.1, read on the forward strand.
AGGCTTGGTGAAATTAATATTTTTTGCAATATTTTGTGCAGTTGTTTTTGCTCTTAGTGCGGGGCTTGATATTATTGCATCTGGAGATACCTTTTTGCCTTTTAGTACTTTACCCATTAATGGAGCATCCACTCTGCCTCTTTTGTTTAAAGGTCTATCGAAATCGCTTAATGAAGAGTCTTTCCAGCTCGATTTTGCATGTCTTATAATGTATAGTTTTTTCATAAAGGTATTTGACTGGAACTTTGCTAAAGCCTTGCTTAAAACACGAGACATACTACAAAATATGTTATAGTGTTAAATAGTTATAACAATAAATTATGTTTATTTAATTAGTGAGGTATAAAAATGAGTACACAATACACTTGCCCTATGCACCCTGAAATACTCCAAGACTATGCAGGCTCTTGCCCTAAATGTGGAATGGCGCTTGAAGCGACAAACGCAAAAGTAGAAGAAAAAAATGAAGAACTCATAGATATGAGTCGCCGTTTTTGGTTTAGTCTTGCTTTTTCTATACCTGTTTTTGTATTGGCGATGAGTGCTGATATGTTCTTAAATCTTTTACCTAATGGAGTAAGCATGAAGATTGTTCAGTGGACTCAGTTTTTCTTGGCAACACCTGTTGTATTATGGGGAGGTTTGCCATTTTTTACTCGCGGCTATCAATCTTTACTGACTCACAACTTAAATATGTTTACCCTTATAACACTTGGGGTTTTGGTTGCGTGGACATACAGTGTAGCTGCTCTGTTAATGCCGCAGATTTTCCCACTCACTATGCATATGAATGATGGTTTAGTGCATGTCTATTTTGAAGCAGCAGCTGTAATAACTACGCTGGTACTTTTAGGGCAGGTATTAGAGTTAAAAGCACGCTCAAAAACGAATATGGCAATTGGGCTTTTGCTGGGGCTTGCTCCAAACATAGCACGAATTATCAGAGATAGTGGAGCAGAGGAAGATATAGAGCTTGATAAAGTAAAAGTCGGAGATATCTTGCGTATCCGTCCAGGGGAAAAAGTACCTGTTGACGGGACGGTCGTAGAGGGGGAGAGTAATGTTGATGAGTCTATGGTTACGGGTGAACCCGTTGGAGTTAAAAAGTTTAAAGGTGAGAAGCTTATAGGTGCAACGGTTAATACAAATGGCAGTTTGCTTATGAGAGCAGAAAAAATTGGTGCAGATACGCTGCTTTCTCAAATAATAGATATGGTGTCAGAGGCACAACGTTCGCGCGCACCTATACAAAAATTGGTTGATATTGTTGCAGGTTATTTTGTACAAACCGTACTGGCTGTTGCTCTTATTACATTTGTTATTTAGTGGATATTTGGACCTGAGCCACGTTTAGCATATGCAATGATTAGTGCAGTTTCCGTTTTAATTATCGCATGTCCATGTGCTCTTGGTCTTGCTACACCTATCTCTATTATGGTTGGAACTGGACGTGGTGCTATGGCTGGAGTTTTAATAAAAAATGCCGAGGCGTTAGAGATAATGGAAAAAGTAGACACCTTGGTAGTAGATAAAACAGGGACTCTAACAGAGGGAAAACCTAAACTTATAACTATACATGTAGAAGAGGGATTTAGCGAAAATGAACTCCTACGACTTGGAGCAAGTTTAGAGCTCTCTAGTGAACACCCTTTAGCAGAGGCAATAGTAAATGGTGCAAAAGAGCGAAATATTACACTTGTTAGGGCGAATAACTTTAACTCCATAAGCGGAATGGGTATAACAGGCGAAGTTGATGGAGAAGCAGTTGCAGTAGGTAATATAAAACTCTTAGAGAGTCTAAATATTGATATACAAGAGCTTTGCAAGGGAGCAGAGAATGAACGCTTGGATGGAAAGATAGTAATGCTAATTTCTGTTGGTTCAAAAGCATCGGGCTTTTTTGCCGTCGCTGACCCCATAAAAGAGTCTACAACAGAAGCAATCCGCGATCTACATGTTGAAGGTATAAAAGTTGTAATGCTAACAGGTGATAGCCGTGCGACGGCAGAAGCTATTGCAAGGAAATTAGGGATAGATGATGTACATGCAGAGGTGTTGCCAAATGAAAAAGCCTTAGTTATTAAAGAGCTTCAATCACAAGGTCATATTGTTGCTATGGCTGGTGATGGGATAAACGATGCTCCAGCACTTGCTCAGGCACATGTTGGTATTGCAATGGGAACGGGAACTGATGTGGCTATGCAGAGTGCCGGGGTGACTCTGATAAAGGGTGATTTACGAGGCATAGTTAGAGCAAGGGTATTAAGTAGAGCGACAATGCGAAATATTAGACAAAATCTCTTCTTCGCCTTTTTTTACAACACGGCAGGAATTCCAATTGCCGCCGGATTATTGTATCCGTTTTTTGGAATACTCCTCTCGCCAATGATTGCAGCAGCAGCGATGAGTTTTAGTTCAGTTTCTGTAATCGCAAACTCACTCAGACTAAGAGGAGTGAAACTATAAGTAAGAGCGAGTTGTTAGTTCGTTATGTTGTAAACAATTTCAGTTTTGTTTTTAATAACTGTAATCTCTTCAACGCTTAGTCCATCTATCTCCAGAGCCATAAACTCTTCCATCGAGTTTATATTGTTTTGCGCAACTGCTCTTAAAACTAAACCTCTATATGCTTTTGCCCAATGACTTACGGTTTTACCACCTTTTAAAAACTTCATAGTCGTATATGGTTTTGTGACTTTGTAAAATTTATCGTAATAACCTGCACGAAGGTCCAAAATCTCACTCTTTGCAAGATATAAGTCTAGTTGATATGAAAATCTATCTTTATAGAATCTGTCTGGTATAAATTTGCCGACATCATTCCCCTGTTTAACTTTATAGTTAGCTATAGTATCTCCGCCAAGTATAGGACCATAAAGGTTTGAAAAAATTATTGTGTTTGACTTTATATACTCTTGTGATTTCTCATCAAGTGAATCAAAGTCAAGATACTCATAAGCAACACCTTGATATCTCTCAACCGCACACATAAGAGGTGAGTTAAAGATATCATTAATATAAGGTTTACAGTCACTAAACTTTTTAAATCCGAATAGTTCTTTTATTGTTTCTTCATCACCACGCTTAAGTATATTGTTATATTCATTTAAAATATTTTCTCTGGCGCTGTTTGATCCAAGTATCTCTTTTGCGTATTCACTACCACCACTTGCTTTTCCCTCGGCGGGAGAAAATAATATTTTTAACATATTTTAAACCTTCTTTGATAACTGAATGAAATTTTTTCTAATTGTAGCAATATAAATAGTATAAAAAGAAAGAAATAAAATATTTTACAATAAATTAATCACATAAAACAAAAAAGTTTGGAAGTAATATGATATATAGAATCCCTAAATAAGGGTAAATAGTAATCAGTTTTATGTAAAAAATCAAATATTAAGTATTTTTGATAAATTACTCTTGACATTGAATATCTTTTGCACTATAATTCTGGCTCAAATTCGATGCCGACATAGCTCAGTTGGCTAGAGCAGTTGATTTGTAATCAACAGGCCCGGGGTTCGAATCCTCGTGTCGGCACCATTGAATGCGAGAATATTAGAAACAGTGTTAGACCAGAAAAGACATTTATATAATGTAAATGGTGAGATAGTCAAGTGGCCAACGACGGCGGACTGTAAATCCGCTCCCTACGGGTTCAGAGGTTCGACTCCTCTTCTCACCACCATTTCAATGGCACATGCGGGCGTAGCTCAGTTGGCTAGAGCGTCAGCCTTCCAAGCTGAGGGTCGAGGGTTCGAGTCCCTTCACCCGCTCCATTGAACAAAAACTTCTGGAAGCTGAAGTACAATTTCAACAAAAATTACTTCATATATAATATTTGTATATCAAATATCTATACAGCTTTAAATCTAATCAAAAAAACTAATAATAAAAATTATGCAATTATTGCTTGACTTAAATTTACAATTATACCAGATGCTCTCGTGGCTCAGGGGTAGAGCACTTCCTTGGTAAGGAAGAGGCCGGCGGTTCAAATCCGCTCGTGAGCTCCATTTAATAAATAATAGTAAAAGTTTAAGCAATAATTGAATGATTTTTGGATATAATTCCATTTCAATTCACAATAAAAGTCGGAGGACACTATGGCAAAAGAAAAGTTTGAGCGTAATAAACCGCATGTAAACATTGGTACTATTGGTCACGTTGATCATGGTAAAACAACATTAACAGCAGCAATTACTGCAGTATTAGCAGTAACTAACGGTGCAGAGCTTATGGATTACGATGCAATCGATAACGCTCCAGAAGAGAGAGAGCGTGGTATTACTATCGCTACTTCACACGTAGAGTACGAAACAGATATTCGTCACTATGCACACGTTGATTGTCCAGGTCACGCGGATTATGTTAAGAACATGATTACAGGTGCTGCTCAAATGGATGGTGCTATTCTTGTTGTTTCTGCAGCGGATGGCCCAATGCCACAAACACGTGAGCATATTCTTTTATCTAAGCAAATTGGTGTTCCTGCACTTGTTGTTTTTATGAACAAAGAAGATATGGTTGACGATGAAGAACTTCTAGAATTAGTTGAGATGGAAATTCGTGAACTTTTGGATATGTATGATTTCCCAGGTGATGATACTCCAATTACTGCAGGTTCTGCAACTATGGCTCTTGCTGAAGCAAAAAGTGGTACTTTAGGTGAGTGGTCAGCTAAGATTCAACAACTAATGAAAACAGTTGATGAGTTTATTCCTGAGCCTCCTCGTGAGACTGATAAAGATTTCTTAATGCCAGTTGAGGATGTTTTCTCAATATCTGGACGTGGTACTGTTGTTACAGGTCGTATCGAGCGTGGAACTATTAAAATTTCTGACAAAATTCAAATTGTTGGAATTAGAGATACTCAAGAGACTACAGTAACTGGTATAGAAATGTTCCGTAAAGAAATGGACGAAGCTCTTGCTGGTGATAACTGTGGTATTTTAGTTCGTGGTATCGGTAAAGATGATGTTGAGCGTGGTCAAGTACTTTGTAAGCCAGGTACTATTACTCCTCATACTAAATTTACAGCTGAAATCTATGTACTAAGTAAAGATGAGGGTGGTCGTCATACACCATTCTTCACTAATTACCGTCCACAATTTTATGTTCGTACAACAGATGTTACAGGTGCTATCACATTACCAGAAGGTACAGAGATGGTTATGCCAGGTGACAATGTAGGTATAACTGTTGATTTAATTCACCCAATCGCTATGGAAAAAGGTACTAAGTTCGCAATCCGTGAGGGTGGAAGAACTGTTGGTGCTGGTGTTGTAGCTGAGATTCTTGCTTAATTCGGATTTTCCGAATAAGCAAAATCCTCTAAAAGGTTAATAATATGAGAGAAGCAATACATTTAGGATGTGAAAAGTGTACTCGTCGTAACTATCACACAACTAAAAATAAAAAAACTCATACTGAAAAATTTTCAGTAAATAAATATTGTAAGTTTTGTCGTGAGCATACTGTTCACAAAGAGATGAAGCTGTAATATAGTTGCAATTTAAGCTCAAGTCTTTTGGCTTGACTTTATTGTTTGATGAATAGGCGTGTAGCTCCAATGGTAGAGCACCGGATTCCAAATCCGGGTGCTGGGGGTTCGAGTCCCTCCACGCCTGCCACATTAATTATTTGTAAAGCTTTAGAGCTTTATCTGTAATTAATGACTATTAGGAAAGTTTAATGAATTTAAATACACATATAAAAAATGCAAGACTAGAACTAAGCAAAGTTATTTTTCCTACTAAAGGTCAAGTTAAACAAGCTTATATATCAGTAGTAATAGTAGTAACAGTTATAGCTGCTTTCTTGGCTTTAGTTGATTTAGCAATGTCATCATTTATGTCAGCGATTTTAGGTTAAGGGATAATAGTGGAAAATACAACAAGTAACCACCAATGGTACTCTATACAAACATACGGAAGCGAAAAAGCTGTTCGCATTGCTTTACTTAATATAATTGAAGAGATGGGACTACAAGAATTTATTACTGATGTTATTGTTCCAACTGAAGATGTTATCGAAGTAAAAGATGGTAAGAAAAAAATATCTGAGCGTTCTTTATACTCAGGTTATGTTTTTGCTAGAATTGACTTAAATACTGAAATTCAGCATATTGTTCAAAGTATTCCTAAAGTATCTGGATTTATTGGCGAAGCAAATGTGCCTACTCCTTTAAGTGAACATGATATTAATGTAATACTTGACCGTGTTAACAACCGTGCTGCTCCTAAACCTAAAGTATTTTTTGATAATGGTGAGACAGTACGTATTACTGATGGTCCATTCGCAAACTTTACGGCAACTGTAGATGAGTATGACTTAGAGCATGGAACTTTAAAGCTAAACGTTTTAATTTTTGGTAGAGCAACTCCGGTTGATATCTCTTATACTCAAGTTGAAAAAATAATTTAAATCAAAAAAAGGAAACAAAATGGCAAAAAAAATTGCAGGCTATATAAAGCTACACATTAATGCAGGTGCAGCAACACCGGCACCACCAGTAGGACCAGCTTTAGGACAACGTGGTGTTAACATCATGGAATTCACTAAAGCATTCAATGAAAAAACAAAAGATAAAAAGGGATTCAAAGTTCCTGTAATTATCACAGTTTACACTGATAAAAGTTTTACTTTTATCACTAAAGAACCACCAGCATCAGCTTTATTGATGCATGCTGCAGGACTTAAAAAAGGTACAGATAATCCACTTAAAAACATAGTTGGAAAAATCACTCGTGCACAATTAATGGAAGTTGTTGATAAAAAAATTAAAGACTTAAATACAGATGATAGAGAAATGGCAGCTAATACTTTAGCTGGTTCAGCTCGTTCAATTGGTATTCAAGTAGTAGATTAATATTTACATAAATCATCGACCACAATGATGTAAAATTTTGTGGCAGAATTACACAGGAGAATTTGAAAATGAGTAAAAGATACAAACAATTAATAGAGAAAATTGATTTAACTAAAGCATATGGTGTTGAAGACGCTTCAAATGTTCTAAAAGATTTAAAAAGTGCAAAATTTAACGAAACTGTAGAAATTGCACTTAATTTAAATGTTGATCCTAGACATGCTGACCAAATGATTCGTGGGGCGATTGTATTACCTCATGGTACAGGTAAAACAGTTCGTGTTGCTGTTTTCGCTAAAGGTGTTAAAGCTGATGAAGCTAAAGCTGCTGGTGCTGATATAGTTGGTACTGATGATTTAGTACAGCAAATTAAAGAAGGAATCTTCAATTTTGATGTAGTTGTTGCTGCTCCAGATTGTATGGGACTTGTTGGTCAAATTGGCCGTATTCTAGGGCCAAAAGGTATGATGCCTAATCCTAAAACAGGTACTGTAACTCCAGATGTTGCAACAGCTGTTAAAAATGTTAAGGGTGGTCAGGTAAATTTCCGTGTTGATAAAAAAGGAAATATTCATGCTGGTATTGGTAAAGCAAATTTTGAAGCTGTACAAATAGCTGAAAATCTTACTACACTTGTAAGAGCTATCAATAAGCAAAAGCCTGCTTCTGCTAAAGGTCGTTACATAAAGACTGGAGCACTATCGTTAACTATGAGTCCTGCTCTTAAGCTTGATGTTATGGAATTGATGGATATAAAATAATTAGTAATTTTTAGTGTCTTAAAAAGATTAAGACACTATAAAGTTACTACTTTCGTAACTGCATTTTATGGACTAGAGATATAGGAGCGAATGCTTAATATACTACATTTGTAGTATTCCTGTTGAAGTGTTGTCTGGAAAGGAGATATTCTATGACAAAAACACAAAAAGCTGAAATTATTGAAGTACTTTCAAATGAGTTCAAAAGCGCTCAAAGTGTAATCTTTTGTGATTACAAAGGTTTGACCGTTTCTGCTCTTGAAGGTTTAAGAAACGCTGCTCGTGAAAAAGAAGCAAAAGTACAAGTTGTTAAAAATACTTTAGCAACAATTGCACTTTCAAATGCAGAGTTAACAGGTGTTGAATTAAAAGACACTAACATTTTAGTATGGGGTGCAGATTCTGTTGCCACTTCTAAAGTAGTTGCTGATTTCGCTAAAGCTAATGATATATTTGTAATTAAGTCTGCTTATGTTGACCGAGAGCCAGCTGATGCTGCTAAGGTTGAAGCATTTGCTAAACTTCCTGGTCGTGACGAGTTGCTTGCAATGCTTGCTGCTACTTGGATGGCACCTGTTGCAAACTTTACAATTGGACTTGATGCACTTAGACAAAAAAAAGAGGAAGCTTAATAGCTTTTAACAACTAAAATGACTATTGTCATTATTAAATTTACATAATGGAGAAAATTATGGCTATAACTAAAGAAGACGTATTAGAATTTATCTCAGGACTTTCTGTTTTAGAACTTTCTGAGCTTGTTAAAGAATTTGAAGAAAAATTCGGTGTATCTGCTCAACCAGTAGCTGCTGCTGGTGGCGCTGCTGCTGGTGCTTCTGCTGAAGCACAAACTGAGTTTGATGTTATTATTACTGATGCTGGTGCTAAAAAAATCGGTGTTATTAAAGTTGTTCGTGCTCTTACAGGCTTAGGTCTTAAAGAGGCTAAAGACGCAACTGAAGCATTACCATCAACTATCAAAGAGGGTGTTGATAAAGAGACTGCAGAAGCTGCTAAAGCAGAGCTTGAAGCAGCAGGTGCAACAGTAGAAGTTAAATAATTTTTAACTAATCAGGGCATCTGCCCTGCATTTCTGGGCGCTTTTACGAAGAGATTTTTATCACTTCGTAAAAGTGCCCTTATGTCGTTTATAAGCACTGTAAAATGGGGCTCTTATAGAGAGCTCAAAATCTATCTAAGGACGCTTGGATACGATAAACCCAATCTAGGATTGGGTCCTAATAACAACTCATCGAGGTAGCCTATGTTAAACACTTTATACTCCGGAAATCGTCTTCGTGTAGACTTCTCTAAAACTCCTCAACAGATAGAAGTACCAAATTTATTACAACTTCAACAAAGTTCGTACAATAAATTTTTAATGCTAGATGATAAAGATAGATCAGATAGCGGTGTTGAGACAGTATTTCAGTCAGTTTTCCCAATTCATGACACTCAAAATAGACTTACTATAGAATATATTGGTTCAGAAGTTGGTAAACCTAAATATACAGTTAGAGAGTGCATGGAACGTGGTCTTACTTATGCTGTATCATTAAGAATGAAAACACGTCTTGTGCTTTGGGACAGAGATGAAAATACAAAAGAAAAATTAGGGGTTAAAGATATCAAAGAACAAAGTATTTTTGTTCGTGATATTCCGCTAATGACAGAAAGAACATCTTTTATTATTAATGGTGTTGAGAGGGTTGTTGTTAATCAACTTCACCGCTCACCTGGTGTAATTTTTAAAGAAGAAGAGTCTACTACTTCAGGAAATAAACTTATTTATACTGGACAGATTATTCCTGATCGCGGATCATGGTTGTATTTTGAGTATGACCCTAAAGATATTTTATATATGAGAATTAATAAGCGCCGTAAAGTTCCTGTAACTATTATGTTCCGTGCACTTGGTTACTCTAAACAAGATATTCTAAAACTGTTTTACCCTATTCAAACAATTAATATTGTAGATAATAAATTCTCAATGAGCTTCAATCCAAGTGATTATGGAACAAGATTGAGTTATGATTTAGTTGATACTAATGGTCAAATTCTAGTAGCATCTGGGAAAAGATTATCAGCTAACAAAGCACAAAAATTCCTTGATGACGGCCTTAAAGAAGTTGAATATCCACTTGAGATTTTACTTGATCGTAATATCGCTGAGCCTATTATTGATCCTGAAACAGGTGAAATTCTTTTTGACACTATGACTCGTATTGATGAGAGCAAACTTAAAAAGATGGCTGAATTAGGCGTAAGTAATTTTAAAATTGCGAATGACTTAGCTGAAGGTGTGGATGGTTCTATTATTAACGCATTTAATGCTGATGCTGATTCACTTAAATTACTAAAACAAACTGAAAATATTGAAGATGAGAATGATCTTTCTGCTATTCGTATTTATAAAGTTATGAGACCAGGAGAACCTGTAACCAAAGAGGCTGCTAAAACTTTTGTTAATCAACTTTTCTTTGATCCAGAGAGATATGACCTAACTAAAGTTGGTCGTATGAAAATGAATCATAAACTTGGTCTTACTATTCCTGAATATGTGACTGTTTTAACTCATGAAGATGTTATTGAGTCTGTAAAATATGTAATAAAAGTAAAAAATGGTCAAGGTCACATTGATGATAGAGATCACTTAGGTAATCGTCGTATTCGTTCTATTGGTGAACTTTTAGGAAATGAATTACATAATGGTTTAGTTAAAATGCAAAAAGCTATTCGTGACAAGTTGTCTACGATGAGTGGACCTATGTCTGAGCTAATGCCTCATGATTTAATTAACTCAAAAATGATAACTTCAACAATTATGGAGTTTTTCTCTGGTGGACAGCTTTCACAATTCATGGATCAAACCAATCCACTATCTGAAGTTACTCACAAGCGTCGTCTTTCTGCATTGGGAGAGGGTGGTTTAGTTAAAGAACGTGCTGGTTTTGAAGTTCGTGATGTTCATCCAACTCACTATGGGAGAATATGTCCAGTTGAGACTCCAGAGGGTCAAAATATTGGTCTTATCAATACTTTAGCAACTTACTCAAAAGTTAATGAGCATGGATTTATTGAAGCACCATATAAAGTAATGAAAGATGGCAAAGTGACATCTGAAATTATTTATCTGACTGCTACTCAAGAAGAGGGTAAAAAGATTGCTGCTGCATCAAATAAATATGATGAAGATGGTCAATTTATAGATACCTTAATTACAACAAGAATGGATGGTGAGATTTTACTTCGTCCATCTATTGAGTGTGAGTATGCTGACTTGTCATCAAGCATGGTTGTTGGTGTTGCAGCTTCTCTTATTCCATTCTTAGAGCATGATGATGCCAATCGTGCATTAATGGGTTCAAACATGCAACGCCAAGCTGTCCCACTTTTGAGACCACTTGCGCCTATTGTAGGAACAGGTGTTGAAAAGCTTGTTGCGAGAGACTCTTGGGAGTGTGTGAAAGCTAAACGTTCTGGTATTGTTGAAAAAGTGGATGGAAAACATATTTATGTTATGGGAGACGATGATGGAGAAATATATATAGATTACTACCCATTACAAAAAAATCTTCGTACTAACCAAAATACTTCTTTTGCTCAAAAACCAATTGTTAATGTTGGTGAAAGAGTTGAGAAAGACCAAATAATCGCAGATGGTCCAAATATGGATCAAGGTGAATTGGCACTTGGTGTTAATGCAATGGTTGCATTTATGCCTTGGAATGGTTATAACTTTGAGGATGCAATCGTAATCTCAGAGAGACTTATACGTAAGGATGCTTTTACATCTGTTCATATTTATGAAAAAGAAGTTGAAGCGAGAGAGCTTAAGCATGGGGTAGAAGAGATTACTCGTGATATTCCAAATGTTAGAGATGATGAGTTGTCTCACTTGGATGAAAGCGGTATTGTTAAAATAGGTACATCAGTTTCTGGCGGTATGATTTTAGTTGGTAAAGTTTCTCCAAAAGGGGAAGTTAAACCAACTCCAGAAGAGCGTCTTCTTCGTGCAATTTTTGGTGAAAAAGCTGGTCATGTTATAAATAAGTCACTTTACTGCCCTCCAAGTATGGAAGGTGTTGTTGTTGATGTTAAAATCTTTACAAAAAAAGGTTACGACAAAGATCCTCGTGCACTAGAGCTTGAAAAAGAAGAGCGTGACTACTTAGAGCGTGAACACTATGATAGACTGCTTATGATAGACAAAGAGGAAATGTTAAGAGTTACTAAACTTTTAACTAAAGAGGCTTTAGTTTCTGATATTAAAATAGGTGATACTGATTACAAAGCTGGAGATATTATCAATGGTAATGATTTAGTTGAAGTAAACCGCTTTGCTATGAATGCAATTATTAAGTCATTCAGCGAAGCGATTCAGGATGAGTATAATAAAACTAAAAACTATTTTCAAAAAGAGAAAAGACTTTTCCGTGATGAACATGAAGAGAAACTGACTATTTTAGAAAAAGATGACATTTTACCTAATGGTGTTGTTAAGTATGTAAAAGTTTATATAGCTACTAAGCGTCAACTAAAAGTTGGTGATAAAATGGCTGGTCGTCACGGAAATAAAGGTATTGTTTCAATAATCGTACCAGAAGTTGATATGCCGTATATGGAAGATGGAAGAAGTGTTGATGTTTGTCTAAATCCACTTGGTGTTCCTTCTCGTATGAATATTGGTCAAATCTTAGAGATGCACTTAGGTATGGCAGGACGTGAGCTTGGTAACCAGATTTTAGAACAGTTTGAGACTAAACAAAAAGATTTTATACAAAATCTTCGCTCAAAAATGATATCTATTGCTGATATTGCCGGTATGATGAACGCTGTTAAAGTTATCGGCGAGATGAGTGATGAGAAATTTCTAAAATATGCTCGTGACTGGTCAAATGGTGTAAGATTTGCAACTCCGATTTTCGAAGGTGTTAATGTTGCCGAATTTGAAAAATTGTTTGAACTGGCTAAAATGGATAGTGATGGTAAAGTTGTACTTTATAATGGCTTGACGGGAGAGAAGATAAAAGAGCGTGTTAATGTAGGTTACATGTATATTCTTAAACTTCATCACCTTGTTGATGAGAAAATTCATGCTCGTTCAACTGGACCATACTCTTTAGTAACTCAACAGCCAGTTGGTGGTAAAGCACTATTTGGTGGACAGAGATTTGGAGAGATGGAAGTTTGGGCTCTTGAAGCCTATGGAGCTTCTGCAGTTTTAAAAGAGATGTTAACTATTAAGTCTGATGATGTTGATGGCCGTGTTCGTGCATATAAGGCAATCACTAAAGGTGAATTAGTGCCACCTTCTGGTATTCCAGAGACACTATTTGTATTAACCAAAGAGCTTCAATCATTAGCTCTTGATGTAGAATTATTTGACGAGGTTGAAGACGATGAGTAAATTAGTACCAATAGAAGTAACTGAAGATAAAAGACCAAAAGATATTAAGCAGCTACAATTTCGCCTAGCTTCTCCAGAGAAAGTTATGTCTTGGAGTCATGGTGAAGTAAAAAAGCCGGAAACTATTAACTATCGTACGCTTAAGCCTGAACGTGATGGTCTATTTTGTGCTAAAATATTTGGTCCTGTAAGAGATTATGAGTGTCTTTGTGGTAAATACAAAAAGATGCGCTATAAAGGTGTAGTCTGTGAGAAATGTGGTGTTGAAGTAACAAGCACTAAGGTTCGTCGTATCCGTATGGGTCACATTGAACTTGTTACACCAGTAGCTCACATTTGGTATGTTAGTTCATTACCTTCAAGAATTGGTACTCTTCTCGGTATTAAAATGAAAGACCTTGAGCGTGTACTTTATTATGAAGCATATATCGTTGAGTCTGGTGGAGAAGCATACTATGATGCTGAAGCAAAAACACCAGTTTTAAAATATGATGTTTTAAATGAAGAGCAATACCGTACTTTAGTTCAGAGATTTGGTGAATTAGGCTTTGCTGCTCGTATGGGTGGAGAAGTAATCCGTGATTTACTTGATTCAATTGACTTAGTTGATGCATTTACACAACTTAAAGAAGATATTGAACTTACAAAAAGTGAAGCTAAAAGAAAAACTATTGCTAAAAGATTGAAAGTTATTGAGTCATTTTTAAATTCTGGAAATAATCCTGCTTGGATGATGTTAACAGTTTTACCTGTTCTTCCACCAGATTTAAGACCTCTTGTTTCTCTAGATGGCGGTAAATTTGCTGTTTCAGATGTAAATGACTTATATAGAAGAGTTATTAACCGTAACCAAAGACTTAAGCGTTTAGTTGAACTTGAAGCTCCTGAAATCATTGTTAGAAATGAAAAAAGAATGCTTCAAGAGGCAGTTGATGCTCTTTTTGATAATGGTCGTCGCGCTAATGCTGTAAAAGGTGCTAACAAGCGTCCACTTAAATCATTAAGTGAAATTATTAAAGGTAAGCAAGGACGTTTCCGTCAAAATTTACTTGGTAAGCGTGTTGACTTTTCTGGCCGTTCTGTAATTGTTGTTGGTCCAAATCTTCGTATGGATGAGTGTGGTTTACCTAAAAAAATGGCTTTAGAGCTGTTTAAGCCACATTTGATTGCTAAGCTTGAAGACAAAGGTTATGCTACAACAGTAAAAGCTGCAAAAAACATGATTGAAGAGAAAACGAATGAAGTTTGGGAGTGTCTGGCAGAGATTGTTGATGGTTATCCTGTACTTCTTAACCGTGCACCAACACTTCATAAGCTATCGATTCAAGCGTTTCACCCAAAACTGATTGATGGTAAAGCAATTCAGCTTCATCCATTGGTTTGTGCTGCGTTCAATGCCGATTTCGATGGGGATCAGATGGCTGTGCATGTGCCTTTGAGCTCTGCAGCTATAGCAGAGGCAAAAGTTCTAATGCTTGCATCTATGAATATCTTACTTCCAGCATCTGGTAAGGCGATAGCTACACCATCTCAAGATATGGTTCTTGGTATTTACTATATAACATTAGAAAAAAATGGTGTTAAAGGTTCAAATAAACTTTTTGCAAATGTAGATGAGATTAGAATTGCTATTGAGCATGATGCACTTGATATACATGCAAAAATCAGAACACGTGTTGATGGAAGAATCATTCATACAACAGCTGGTCGTATGCTTCTTAAAGCTGTATTGCCTAAGTTTGTTCCAATTGAACTTTGGAATAGAGTTATGAAGAAAAAAGCTATTAATGAAACTGTTGATTATGTTCAAAAACATGGTGGAATAGGCATAACAGCAACATTCCTTGATAATCTTAAAGATTTAGGTTTTAAGCATGCAACAGAATCTGGAGTATCAATATCAATAGCTGATATTATTATTCCTGAAACTAAGACTGCTAAAATAACTGAATCTAAAAACAGAGTTATTGAAATTCAAAAACAGTATGAAGCTGGTCTTTTAACAGAACAAGAGAGATATAATAAAATTATTGATGTTTGGACAGATACAAACAATACTCTTGCAACTCAGATGATGGACTTGGTTCAAACAGATAAGGATGGATTCAATTCTATTCATATGATGGCAGATTCTGGTGCTCGTGGTTCAGCTGCACAAATTCGTCAGTTAGCCGGTATGCGTGGTCTTATGGCTAAACCAAGTGGCGATATTATTGAAACACCAATTATCTCAAACTTTAAAGAGGGTCTGAATGTAATTGAGTATTTTATTTCAACTCACGGTGCTAGAAAAGGTCTTGCCGATACAGCGCTTAAAACAGCAAATGCGGGTTATTTGACTCGTAAGCTAGTTGATGTTGCTCAAAATGTTAAGATTGTAGAACACGACTGTCACACTCATGAAGGTATTGAAATTTCAGATATATCTGACCAAAATACATTAATTGAGTCTTTAGAAGATAGACTAAATGGTAGAGTTTTGGCTGATGATGTCATTGACCCTATAAGCAATGAAATTCTTTTTGCAGAGGGAACTTTACTTGATGAAATTTCTGCGCAAGTAATCTCAGAAGCTGGTATAAAAACAGCACACATCAGAACACCTACTACATGTAAAAGTAAACAGGGAATCTGTGCTCTATGTTATGGTGTTAACCTAGCAACAGGTCATATTGTCCGTACTGGTGAGGCTGTTGGTATTGTTGCTGCTCAATCTATTGGTGAACCTGGTACTCAGCTTACACTTAGAACATTCCACGTTGGTGGAACTGCGAGTTCAACTGCTCAAGAGAGACAAGTTGTAGCTACAAAAGAGGGTTTTATACGTTATTATAATGTTAAAACTTACTCTTCTAAAGAAGGGAAAAATATAGTTGCAAATCGTAGAAATGCAGCTGTACTATTAGTTGAACCAAAAATTAAAGCTCCTTTTGCTGGAAAGTTAAATATTCAAACTATTCATGATGAAGTTATTATCAGTATAGCATCTAAAAGTGATACTGTTAGATACTCACTTCGTAAAAATGAAATAGCTAAGCCAAACGAACTTGCTGGTGTAGGTGGACAGATTGAGGGCAAATACTACTTCCCATATGAAAATGGTTCTGAGGTAGCTGAAGCTGAATCTATTGTTGAAACAATTAAAGATGGGTGGAATGTCCCAAGTCGCGTTCCGTATGCTTCAGAATTATTAGTAAAAGATGGCGCACCAGTTACTCAAAAAATATTGGCTAAAGAAGTAGGTACTGTTAAGTACTTTTTACTTAAAGGTGACTTTCTTGAGAGATTTGAAGGTCTTGAAGCAGGTTATGAAGTAGTTGAAAAAGGTCTTTTTGCAACTGTTGTTGATGTAAATAACCGTGAAGCTGTAAGACATTATGTAGCTAGAGGATCTGTTATTGTAGCTTCTGATGATGCTGCTGTTGACTCAACTACACTTATTGCTAAACCAAAGAGTGATGAATCAACTGTAATTGCTGAGTGGGATCCATACTCTAACCCAGTTATCTCTGAGACAAATGGTGTAGTTAAATTTGAAGATATCATAGTTGGAACAACAGCTAGTGAGCAATATGATGAACTTACAGGTAAAACACGTTTAATGATAAACGATCACTTATCTGCTGAGTATAAACCGACAATCGTACTTGCTAGTGAAGATGGTGAGCTTTTGAGATATCAAATTGAATCAAAATCATCTATATATGTAGAAGATGGTGCAACAGTAAAAGTAGCAGATATAATTGCAAAAACACCAAAAGCACTTCAAAAATCTAGCGATATCACAGGGGGTCTTCCTCGTGTATCTGAACTTTTTGAAGGACGTCGTCCAAAGGCTACTGCACTTATTTCTGAAATAGATGGAACAGTAAGTTTTGGTAAACTACTTCGTGGAAAAGTTAGAATCATTGTTAGCAGTGACAACGGGATTATAAAAGAGTACTTTGTAGACAAATCACATGTAGCAGTTGTTGCATCAGGTGACTTTGTGCATGCTGGTGAGAGACTTACTTCTGGTATTATTTCTTCACATGAACTACTTCGTATTATGGGTGTTAAAGCACTTTATAACTATTTAGTAAGTGAAGTACAGCAAGTTTACCGTTCTCAAGGGGTTAATATTGCTGATAAGCATATTGAAGTAATCTTTACTCAAATGCTTAGACAAATTAAGATTGTTAAATCTGGAGATACTAAATTTATTGAAGGAGATTTAGTGTCAAAAGCTAAATTTGCACTTGAGAATGAAAAAATCACTAGACTTGGTGGTCGTCCAGCTATAGCAGAACCGTTTTTGGTTGGTATTACTCGTGCAGCTGTTTCAGCTGATAGTATAATATCCGCTGCATCATTCCAAGATACTACAAAAGTATTAACTGAAGCTGCAGTCTCTGCAAAAATTGATGATCTTAATGATCTTAAAGAGAATGTTATTATTGGTAGAACTATACCAGTTGGAACAGGTATCTATAAAAATCAAGAGATCATGTTTCATAATGATGAAGCATAATATAATTTAAACTTTCTTTGCTGTAACTACGCTAAGCGTAGTTACTAATATTCCTCCTTTGAAACCTAAATCTAAATTCACACTTAAAATAAGCTTACTTTAATTACTCTTTATGTATTATCACGTGTCTATAATTCTCTGAAATTTAGAGAATTAAATTCTACTGGAAAAATAAAGTAAAGGAATTGTATGCCTACAATCAATCAATTGATTCGCAATGAGCGTAAACGTGTGATTAAAAAATCAAAATCACCAGCTCTTGTATCATGTCCACAGCGTCGTGGTGTTTGTACTCGTGTTTACACAACAACACCAAAAAAACCTAACTCAGCTTTAAGAAAAGTTGCAAAAGTTCGTTTAACTTCAGGTTTTGAAGTTATTTCTTATATCGGTGGTGAGGGTCATAACCTTCAAGAGCACTCAATCGTTCTTGTTCGTGGTGGTCGTATTAAAGATTTACCTGGTGTTAAATATCATATCGTACGTGGTGCACTAGATACTGCAGGTGTTGCTAATCGTAAGGTTGCTCGTTCTAAATATGGAACAAAGCGTCCTAAAAAATAATTTTTTATTATTTTTTAGAAACAACTATTAATTAATATGCAAACTAGTTTCTATTTAGAAACAGTGCTAAAAGTGAATAGCTGAGAATATTCAAAAATAGCTACAGGATAAATTTTAAGTAGTTTATTTTGAGTAAATTTGAAAAAATTGAAGAAGGAATTCTAAATGAGAAGAAGAAAAGCTCCCGTTCGTGAAATTATGCCAGATCCAGTTTATGGAAGCAAAATTTTAACGAAGTTTATAAATAAAGTTATGTTTGATGGTAAAAAATCAACAGCTGAAAAAATCATTTACAGTGCAATGGATATCGTTAGCTCTCGCGGTGAGAAAACAGGTATTGATACTTTTAATGATGCTATTGAAAATATCAAACCAATTATTGAAGTTAAAAGTCGCCGTGTTGGTGGTGCTACTTATCAAGTTCCAGTAGAAGTACGCCCGGTACGTCAACTTTCTCTAGCTATAAGATGGTTAATTGATGCTTCTCGTAAGAGAAACGAAAGAACTATGGCTGAGAGATTAGCAAATGAATTAATGGATGCATCATCTGATAAAGGTAATGCATTTAAGAAAAAAGAAGATACTTACCGTATGGCTGAAGCAAATAAAGCATTTGCTCACTATCGCTGGTAATCTTTTCATACTTAAGCGGAGTCTCCTAACCATAAAGGTTGGGAATCCTCAATGACCTCTTTTACAAATAGACAAAGTCTATTTATGAAAGAGGTCCAACTCTATAAATAAATCACTTTAAGGCATTATAAAAATGGCAAGATCACATAAATTAGAAGACGTAAGAAATATCGGTATTGCTGCTCATATTGATGCAGGTAAAACTACAGCAACAGAAAGAATCCTATTTTACACAGGGGTTGAGCATAAAATAGGTGAAGTACATGATGGTGCTGCAACCATGGACTGGATGGAGCAAGAACAAGAGCGTGGTATTACAATTACTTCTGCTGCTACTACATGTGAGTGGGAAGGTAAGCAGATCAATATTATTGATACTCCGGGTCACGTTGACTTCACTATTGAAGTTGAGCGTTCTATGCGTGTTCTTGATGGTGCTGTTTCAGTATTCTGTGCTGTTGGTGGTGTTCAGCCACAATCAGAAACAGTTTGGAGACAAAGAAACCGTTATAAAGTCCCATCAATTGTTTTTGTTAACAAAATGGATAGAACAGGTGCAGACTTTTATGAAGTTGAAAGCCAAATTCGTGATAGACTAAAAGGTAATCCGGTTCCTATTCAAATACCAATTGGTGCTGAAGCTGAATTTGACGGTGTTATTGACCTTGTTAAAATGAAAGCAATAGTATGGGATAAAGATGCAGCAATGGGTTCTAACTACCATGTTGAAGAGATTCCTGCTGGATTACAAGACAAAGCTGATGAATATAGAGAAAAAATGCTTGAATCTTTAGCTGATGTTGAAGGTAATGACGAATTTGCAGAAAAATTCTTAGATGGTGAAGAGATTTCAGAAGAAGAAGTTGCAGCGGCTATAAAAGCAGCTACACTTGGTATGGCAATTGTTCCTATGACTTGTGGTACTGCATTTAAAAACAAAGGTATTCAAACTTTACTTGATGCAGTTTGTGCTTACCTTCCAGCTCCAACAGAGTGTGCACCTATTACTGGTACGATGATGGACGATGAAGAAGTTCATGTAGAAGTTCCATCTACAAATGATGGTGATTTTGCAGCATTGGCATTTAAAATTATGACAGACCCATTTGTTGGAGTATTGACTTTTATCCGTGTTTACCGTGGTTCACTAGAATCAGGTTCATTTGTTCATAATACTACTAAAGACAAAAAAGAGAGAATTGGTCGTATCGTAAAAATGCATGCTATCAAGCGTGAAGAAGTAAAAGAGATTTACGCTGGTGAAATCGGTGCGGTTGTTGGTCTTAAAGCAACTACTACTGGTGATACTTTAGCTGTCGGTCAACAAGTTGTATTAGAGAGAATGGATTTCCCTGAACCAGTTATCTCTGTTGCTGTTGAGCCAAAAACTAAAGCTGACCAGGAAAAAATGGGTATCGCACTAAGTAAGCTTGCTGCTGAAGATCCTTCTTTCAGAGTTGCTACAGACGAAGAGACTGGTCAAACTATTATTTCAGGAATGGGTGAGTTACACCTTGAAATCCTTGTTGATAGAATGAGAAGAGAATTTTCTGTTGAAGCTGAAGTTGGTGCTCCACAGGTTTCTTACCGTGAGTCAATTAAAGACGAAGTAGAGCAAGAATACAAGTATGCTAAGCAATCTGGTGGTCGTGGTGCATTCGGTCATGTTTATCTTAGAATCAAGCCAGGTGCTGCAGCAACTGGTTTTGTTTTCAATAATGAAATCAAAGGTGGGGCAATTCCAAAAGAGTTTATTCCTGCAGTTGAAAAAGGTTGTAAAGAAACAATGAGCAATGGTGTACTTGCTGGTTACCCAATGGAAGATATTGAAATTACTTTGTATGATGGTTCATACCATGATGTGGATTCAAATGAAATGGCATTTAAACTTGCTGCTTCAATGGGTTTCAAAGAGGGTTGTCGTAAAGCTAGACCATCTATCTTAGAGCCAATGATGAAAGTTGAAGTTGAAGTTCCAGAAGACTATATGGGTGATGTAATCGGTGACCTTAACCGTCGTCGTGGGCAAGTAAGCAATATGAGCGACCGCTCAGGTAACAAAATTGTTGATGCATTTGTTCCACTTGCTGAAATGTTTGGTTATTCAACGGACCTTCGTTCTGCTACTCAAGGACGCGCAACATACTCTATGGAATTTGATCATTATGAAGAAGTTCCAAGAAATGTATCTGAAGAGATTCAGAAAAAGAGAAACGGCTAAGCTAAAACATTAATACTCCATTTATGGAGTATTGTCTTTCCCTACAAACAAATCAAAATTTGACGATATTACCTAGAGTTGATTTTTGATTCTGTTTTTCAAATACAGCAGGTATTTGATTACTAATCTTACAAATCCTAGAGCAAAGTAAACCGTTGATGTCCAAAGTAGAGGGTGTAAATAGTTCTCTTTCTCAACCATTATGTCAATTCTCTTTAGCGGAGAGGTAAGTAGGTCTGGGTGCTGTAACAATGCCAAGACTATCAGTATTATTGAGAAATATAAAAGTTCAATTTTTATTTTTTTAATCATACTATTATTATATCTTCTATAGTTAAAAAAATAAAAAAAAATTAGGTGTGATTATGAATAAATTAGTAATTTTAGCTCTTTTTGCAACAGTATTATTTGCTCAAAGCAAGATTTCTTTAGAGAACCCGACTATATACTCTACAATAGGCGATATAGTGTATGATAATGCAGAACCAATACAAAAGTTGAAAACCGTACCGGAGTTTTCTCTAATAGAAAGAAAAATAGACAAATATATTAAAAAAGTTGAAGAAACTAAGAAAAAAGGCTTTGAAATAGAGTCTGGGAATATAAAAATAGATAAGTATGAGTATCTAAAAACTTTAAGAGAATTGTTTAAACAAAACAATAGTTATGTAAGAGAAGTAGAAGTAAAACTTAAACAATCAATTAAAGATGAAAATAGTGAGCTTTTTATAATAATAATTAACTCAGAGCTTATAAATATTAAGAAGCATGAGAAAGATATCTTAGATTACTACCTTAAGCACAGTGAAGAGATAGAAGAAGAGGGAATAATAAAAACTATTTTAGATAAAAATAAAAAACAAAAAAAAGAGAAAAATGTAAAACAAGGGCTGACTAAAAAGCAAATTGAAAATGCTAAAATTAAAAGATTAAGAAAAAAAGACAGAATTGAGAAAGAAACATTAGAAAAGTTGCTTGATGATAATGCTATACAAACAAAGCATGAGATTCGTGAAAACCAAAGAAAAGAACTGGGAGACGATTAAGTCTATGAACTATATCCATTTATAGTCCTGATTGATTTCGGGCTTACCTTGAAGGGTTAGATATGGTTTGTAGTGTGATTTGTATGAAAGAGACGGGCACTCTTTAACATAATAGCCTAAATAAATCCACTTTTTTTTATATTTTTTTGCAAGTAGTATTTGGTTATATAGAGATAACTTCCCCAAAGAATATTTTATATAATCTGGGTCATAGTAAAAGTATATAGAAGAAATTCCATCGTTCAAAATATCTATTAAATCAACACCAATTAGTTTATCTTCATCATAATATAAAACTTCATAACCAAAGTCATTATGTGCATCTACAAATGAGCCATAGTAAGCTTCTGGAGTTGACTGTGAATATTCCCAACCTTTTTTATCTTTCATACTTATGTGATATTTCTCAAATAGTTTTAGATGAGCTCTGCTTAGAGTTGGTCTTTGTATATAACTTTTAATATGTGAAGCTTTTTTTATGACTCTTCTTTGTGATTTTGAAAACTCAAAATTATCTACATCTATTTTTACACTTTTACACTCATCACATGTAGAACAAATCGGTCTAAAAAACATCTTCCCAAATCGTCTATAGCCACGTTCTATAAAATCTTGGCATTCTTGCGTGGAACACTCTTCTATTACTTTATAATAAGTTGTTTGGTGCTTATTTTGCAAATATGAACATTTGTCATCTGTAAGAAACTCTTTAAGTATATTCATATGCGAAGTTTGACATAATTTGCTTTATAAAAAGGTATATAATGAAAGAAATATTTATTAAAAATAAAAAATTAATTTTCAGAAGTTTAGGTGTGTTATTTCTCATTGTAGGCTTTATTGTATATTTTTGGACAACTCCAAAAAAAGGATTTACTCAAAATGAGATAGCAGCTGCAAATGTAGCAAGGATGGAAGCACATGCCATGCGCTCAACTGGGAATTCTAAAAAATCTTCAAAATCCAGCAGTGCAAAAATTTTAGAGGAACTGAAAAATACCCAAGCAAAGCAGAGAGAATACTTGACAATTGTAACTATTATTTTTGGAATTGGGTTTTTAGGCTACAGCTTTGTTAATGCTAAGAACGATTCTGAGCAATAAGCACTCCCTCAATCATCTCTCCCATATCACCGTCTAAAATACCTGAGATATTAGAGTAAGCCTCATTGCTTCTTGTATCTTTTACTTGCTGATACGGTTGCATAACGTAAGAACGAATCTGGTGTCCCCAACCTATTTCACTTTTAGATACACCAGCAAGCTCAGCTTTTTGTGCCTCAAGCTCCAGCTCATACAATCTTGACTTTAGCATCTTCATTGCAGTTGCTTTATTTTTGTGCTGACTTCTATCGTTTTGACACTGAACAACTACATTCGTTGCTATATGGGTTATCCTAATAGCAGACTCAGTTTTATTTACATGTTGTCCACCGGCTCCACTAGAACGGTAGGTATCTATACGAATGTCCTTATCCTCTACTACAATATTTATATCATCATCAACCTCTGGAGAAACCATTACAGAAGAAAATGAGGTGTGTCTTTTTGCATTAGAATCAAAAGGAGATATCCTTACTAGTCTATGAATCCCATTTTCAACTTTTAAATATCCATATGCATTTTCACCTTTTATAAGGATGGAAACATCTTTTATTCCCGCTTCTTCGCCTGATTGGTAGTCAAGTACCTCTACTGAAAAACCGCGTCTCTCAGCAAAACGTTTATACATACGAAGCAGCATTTCAGCCCAGTCCTGTGACTCTGTACCTCCGGCTCCAGGATGGATGGATAGTATGGCATTTTTTGAGTCCATCTCTCCGCTGAGAAGAACTTCTATCTCCATATTTAGAATTTGTTGTTTTAGCTCTTGGGCACTATCAAAACATTCATTTATAGACTCTTCATCACTCTCTTCTTTTGCCATTTCATAAAGTTCTTTTGCATCAAGTATTGCATTGTTAGCTACATAGTATTTATCCAGCTTTCTTTGACACTTTGTCTTTTCTTGCTGTACGTTTGCAGCATTACTTGCGTCATCCCAAAACTCTTGATTATTTTCCAACTCTTCTATTTCGTTCAGTCTGGCTTTAAGCTTATCAGGTTCAACAACACCAGTAATGTTATCCATTTTAATTGTTAAGTTTTTTAAAAGTTCTGTATATTCGTAGTTGTCCATTTATAAGTCCCTTAAAAGGAATAAAATCCCTTTTACTCCGCTGACGCCCCTTAGGCGACTAAAGCTTTATGTTTTGTAGTATAATTGTGATTATATTAAATTGAGGCTTAAAATGAAGATTATCTCTAGTCCATTAGAATTAAAAGAGTACTTAAAGGGTGAAAATAATTCTATCGGTTTTCAAGGAAGCAAAAGTATCGGTTTTGTGCCAACTATGGGCGCACTGCATCAAGGGCATATTTCACTTATAAAAAAAGCTAAAGAGCAAAATGAATTAGTCGTTGTCTCTATTTTTTTAAACCCTACGCAGTTTTTAAAAGGTGAAGATTTAGATAAGTATCCTAAAAAAGATGAAGCTGATAAGAAGATATGTAAACTAAGCGGTGTGGACGTTCTTTTCTTTCCACATGTAGAAGATATTTACGGCACTGATGAAGTAACCTTAAGTGCTCCTAATGTTAGAGGATATGTTCTGGAGGGTAATAGCCGCCCATCACATTTCAATGGTGTTTTAACTGTTGTTATGAAGCTTTTAAACATAGTTACACCTACAAGAGCTTACTTTGGTAAAAAAGATGCACAGCAGTTAAATCTAATCTCTTTGATGGTGAAGCAGCTCTTTATGAATACACAGATAGTTCCAGTAGACACAGTTAGAGAGAGCGATGGCTTGGCTCTAAGCAGCAGGAATGTATATCTCAGTTCTAAAGAGAGAGTCGAAGCACTTAAGGTTTCGTCATCTTTACGTGCAGCAAGCTCTATGGTGGGAAAAAATATCTTGGATTCAAAAGAGATTGTCAAAGAGATGAGAAAGAGTCTTGGAGATTTGGAGATTTTTTATGTAGAAGTTTTAAATCTTGATTTTGAACAACTCTTACATGTAGAGATAGGAAATACGATTATTTTAGTTGAAGTGAGAGTTGGCACTACTAGACTACTTGATAATATTTGGCTTTGAGGGTGTTAAGTAGCCCTCTTCAATCATTATCTCAACAGCTTTTTTAAATACAGGTACTGATGTTTGAGCTGCAAATTGGCTTTTTTTAGGCTGAACAACGACTACCCCAATTGTATATTTTTGTTCTTTGTCATTCACAAAACCTATAAAAGCAGTGTTGTATTTCCTGACATATCTCCCTTTCTCAACTATATGGGAGGTTCCAGTTTTTCCGCCAATAACTAAACCTTCTGTTTTAGCTTTTTTTCCAGTCCCTTCATTTACGGTTTTTATGAGAACTTTTTTGACTCTATGGGCAGTTGAACTTTTTATAACTTGAATCTGCTCCTCATCTATACTCTTTGTCTCTCTCTCATAGCTATCTATAAAACTAGTGACTATTTTTGGAGTAATCATTCTTCCGTTGTTGTTAAATGCACTATATGCTCGCAAAAGCTGCATTAGATTTGCTTTCATTCCATATCCGTAAGAGCAGGTAGCTTTGTATATCTCATTATTGAGTTTTATAGCACTTGGGATTGAGCCCGCTTTTTCATAGATAAGATCAGGTGTAGATTTTTTAGAAAAACCAAATGTTTTAAGCCCTTCGTGAAACTCTGCTCCAGATAACTTTTGTGCAAGTTGAGCTATTCCGATGTTAGATGAGTGAACTATAGTATTCTCAGCAGAGAGCCAGTCAAATTTATGCTCATCAGTTATAACTTTATTACCAATTTTAAAACGGCCATTATGCCCATTTACTAAGTCATAAGGGTTGATTAGTCCCTTGTCTAAAAGTAGTGCAAACGTGATTGTTTTAATAACACTTCCTGGCTCAAAACTATACTCAATCATACCACTGTTTAGAGATGGATAGTCACTTTTTTTAATTGCCTTAGGCAAGAATCTGTTTGAGCTGGCTAAGGTGATAACCTCACCGTTAGCTGAATTCATAATGCCCAGCATTATATGTTTTGCGGCGAGTTCAACTTTCATTTTATCAAGCATTCTCTCTACTCTGATTTGAAGAGATATTGGAATGCTTAGTTTTATATCCAAACCATTAATATTTGCTTTTGAGAAGCTTTTTTTATTTAAAATAATATAGCTGTTCACATCTCTTGGACCTTGGCTTTGTTCATCCTGTTTTGCTTGAAGATCATCTTCGAATCGTCTCTCTAAACCTTTTACACCTTTTACATAAGTATAGCCCTCTTCTTCAATCTTATGTGGGTATCCTATGATTGGTGTTAGTAAGTCTCCATAAGAGTACTCTCTACTCTCTCCGCTCTCAATTATGCTTAGCCCATGAAGTGTAGTTCGTCCTGTAGTAGGGCTTTTACGTTCTATAAAGACTTTTAATCGTCTAAGTTCGTAAGCTAATCTCTTTAGGTATTGGGCCTGTTTTTGTTCTATGTTATAGCTTAGAACTACCACTCCTCTTTTCTTGTTAAGCTTCTTTGTTATCTCTTGGGAGTCTATACCGGAATATATACTGAAAAGTTCAATAAACAAATCTTTTTTTAAAGGGTCTATGTAGTAAGTATTTACAATGGCTTTATAAAGTTTTTTTGTACTTGCAATATGAAAGCCGTCCGCACTTATAATAGAGCCTCTTACAGCTTTTGAACTCTCTTTTGTGTATAAAGAGGGAAGATCACGGAATTTTAGAGTGGTTAAAAGCATTACACTTAAAAATATTAAAAAGCCAAGAGCTATTAACACATAAAGAAGAAGTATTTTTTTGCTTTTATTTTGATTTATCATATGTTCTTTTTAAAAAAGATTATAACATTTTATATTGATGAAGTTGTTAATTTTTAGATTTTGAACTTTAGCGGTAGCATTAGAATAAGCGAAGTAAAAGGGATTTTATTCCTTTTACAAACTAGTTATAATTGTGTTCTGCCCAACTCTTTGTAAGCGTTAAGAGCTTTATTTCTTATTTCAAGCATTAATTTCATACTTGTCTCTGCTTTGCCAATCGCAAGTGCGGCCTGATGTAAATCTTTTACTTGACCAGTAGCCATGTCTCCAAGTGCTTTATCGCCTTTGTCTTGAAGTTCATTCACTTCATTTATAGCAGATTTTAAGTGCTCGGCAAAAGCCTCGCCACCACTTGGATTTTCTAGTTTACTTTTTTGTTTTAGTAATTCGGCTGTGGATGTGCCAGTTATTCCATTAATATTACTCATAATACAGCCCCCTCATTTTTAAATTTATTTATTGTAACAAAGATATTGCACTGTTTGCCATATCTTTTGAACTTTGAAACGCAGCAACATTTGCCTGATAAGAGCGAGTCGCTTCTACTAAATCGGCCATTTCGATAACAGGATTAATATTTGGGTATGCAACATAACCATTTGCATCTGCATCTGGATGATTTGGCTCAAATTTCAACTTTGGCTCTCTGTCGTCACGTGAAATCTTGTCAACTATTACACTCATTATAGCAGGATTCACCTTTTTTCCAAAATCGCCTTCATTTAAAGGGTCTGAATATTTTGCACTGTCGGTCATAGAGTTTAGTGCTTTGTTGAACTCTTGGTTAAAGTTGATAGCTTTAAATACTACTTCTTTTCTTCTGTATGGTCCACCCTCGTCAGTTCTTGTAGTCTGAGCATTGGCAATATTTTGAGATATAGTATTTACACGAACTCTTTGAGCAGATAAACCGTAACCGCTTATATCAAAACTATTGAGAAAGTTACTCATCTGCACAACCTAATCTGAAAACACTTATCAAAACTATTTAAAAAATTACTCATAACTCATACCTACCTTAACTTATTTTTGAAGATGAATCAATAACACTATTGAAAATAGCACCATTTTTCTTCTTAGCTTGAACAAGAGCATTAAACATTACAGAGTTTTTACTCATCTCTGTTGTCTCAACATCCAAATCTACACTGTTTCCGTCATTTCTAGCCATATGTCCATCTCTGAAAAAAGTTTTTGGTCTGTATGAGCTTTTTTCATCACGAAACTCTATATGCGCACCATCTGTTTTTGCAAGAGCAAGCTTTGATGAGTTATCTTTATATATTTCAGCTTGTTTTGCACGAAGAGCATCTTCAAAGCTTATATCTCTTGGTCTGTAAAAAGGAGTATCGGCATTGGCAATATTTGAAGATATCATATCTTGACGAGCAGCTCTGTAGTCAAGTGCAGCTGCAACAAGAGTATTTGCTTTAGATGTTTGAATGCTCATTTTATACTCCTTTTTTATATTATATATATACTAAGCAATATTAGTTCCAAAATATATATCTATATATATTAAGCGAAGTTTAATCATAACTGCTACATAATGTTGCTAAGGTTATTAGAGTAACCCAAATTTTTTATCTACTAAGGAGTCTCTTATGAAAAGAGCTGGTTTTACTATGATCGAATTAATCTTCGTTATCGTTATTTTAGGTATTTTGGCAGCTGTGGCTATTCCAAAACTTGCTGCAACTCGTGAAGATGCGACTGCTACTGCAGCTTTAGCAAACTGGAAAGGTGCTTTAAATCAGGTTCAATCAACTGTTACTGCAACAGGAGCTATTCCAAATCTAGACACTATTGTTGACGGAAGTAATACTCTTACTGTTACTGCTACCGTTATTACAGCGGTGTCTGGTACTACTAATTGTGCAACTGCAACAGTTGTTGGTAATAACTTGATAATTGACCAACTTAATGGTGCAGGTAGTTGTATACTGTTTGCTAATGTGCGAGATGGAAATGTTTCATTACTAGGTGCTGCAGTAGCTCGTTAATTTATTTTTTACTCATTCCCAAATTTTTCTTGGGGATGCATGCAAGCGTCCCTTTCTCTTTTAAAAAATCAAACAAACTTTAAACTTAAATAATTAAACATTATGTTAATATAATAAATATATGAAATATGACGTATTTTAAGGAATTTTTATGCAAAAATCAAAAAACGGTTTTACAATGGTGGAACTAGTATTTGTAATTGTAATCTTGGGAATTTTAGCAGCAGTTGCTATACCTAGATTTGCGGCTACCCGTACAGATGCAGAGATAACTAGAGCTCGTGCAGATATAGGCTCCATCCGCTCTGCTATTGTTACTGAGAGACAAGGTAGACTTATCAGGGGGCTTAATGACTATATGCCGAGATTAAGTACGGGAGCTGGTATTCTTTTTACAGGAAGTGATGCAAATAGAACACTTTTAATGTATGGTATAGCTGCAGGAGGTGCCTGGACTCAGGGTGCTGTCAATGCTGGTGTAACTGATGTTTACACGATTACAATCAATGGAGTCACAACTACTTTTACATATACTGTTTCAACTGGAATATTTAATTGCAGCACTACAACGGGAACAACTGCTCAAAAAGAGCTGTGTGCGGATCTTGTAAATTAATAAAGTTTATTCATTCACAAGTATAAACTCCCAAATACAATTTGGGAACTATAAAAGAAATACCCCTAACATTGGATAATAAAAACATTTGCATTATTATAATATTTCACTTTTAAACTCTCCTCTTGAGCCATTTACCTACCAAAGTTTGCTAAATCTACATGTAGGTACAAAAGTCAGTTTAAAAGTAAGAAACAGGTTAGTTGATGGTGTTATTGTCTCTACGTGTAATGAGCCAGAGTTTAAAACAAGTGAAATTTTAGAAGTAAGTGATTTTAAGTATAGTTTAGAGCAGATGCAGCTTGCTAAATTTATAAGCACATACTACTTTTCATCTTTGGGTGAGGCTTTTGGGGTTATGACCCCTTTTTCTATCTCACAAATTTTACTTGAATTAGACGAAGAGACTACTTTAAATATTACTCTTTCACAAAAACAACAAGAGGCACTTACATTTTTAAAACAACATAAAACCTCTCTTCTCTTTGGTGATACCGGCAGCGGAAAAACAGAGATATATATGCAATATTTTTATGACGTTTTAAAAGAGAAAAAACGCTCTATTTTTCTTATGCCTGAAATCTCTTTGACTCCGCAGATGGGGCAAAGATTGGAGGAACACTTTGGTGACTTAGTGGTTATGTGGCACTCAAAACTCACTCCAAAACAAAAAAAGATTGCACTGCAAAAAATTTATGACGGCACTGCATATATCATAGCAGGTCCCCGTTCCGCACTTTTTCTCCCTGTTGAAGAGTTAGGTCTGATTGTTGTAGATGAAGAGCACGATGACAGTTATAAATCATCTTCACGCCCAAGATACAACGCCAGAGATATAGCCATATATATGGGCAAACTTTATGACGTACCTGTTGTTTTAGGGAGTGCAACACCATCTTTAAACTCTTATACAAAGTTTGCACATGTAAGGCTCAAAGGTGGCCACTTCAGCTCACAAAAAGAGTTTGTTTATGAGCGTTCAGCAGAAAAGCTATCCCCTTTGATATTTGACAGTTTAAGTGAGAGTTTAAAAGCAAAAGAGCAGGCTATAGTTTTTCTCCCGACCCGTGCAAATTTTAAGTATCTTATTTGTCAAGATTGCGGACACACTTATGAGTGTGTGTTTTGCAGTGTTGGTATGAGTATTCACCAAAAAAGCAGAGCACTGAAGTGCCACTACTGCAACTATTCACAAGCTATACCTCAAGTGTGCTGTGAGTGTGGTGGCGGTTCACTTACGAGTAGCAGACTTGGAACTGCCGAGGCAGTCAAGGTGATTGGCGAAGAGTTTTCTGAGGCTAGGGTTGAGCAGTTTGACAGAGATGTTATAACCACTTCAAACAAACTGAAAAAAGCACTAAAACGTTTCAATGACAAAGAGAGCGATATACTTGTAGGAACTCAGATGCTAAGTAAGGGGCATGACTATCATGGAGTTACTTTGGCAGTTGTTCTTGGGATGGACAATATGCTAAATATGGGTGACTACAGAGCAAGAGAGAAGGCTTTGTCATCTCTAATACAAGTCTCGGGCAGAAGCGGGAGAAAGCAAAATGCCAAAGTTTTAGTTCAAACTTTTAATGAAGAGTTTTTTAAAACTTACATAGGCAGTTATGAGAATTTTTTAGAAGAGGAAAAAGAGTACAGAAAAGAGCTCTATCCTCCATATAAGAAACTTTGCCGCATCCTTTTTTCTCATAAGAACGGACTAAAAGCTCAAAGCGAAATGAATGAAATGAAAGAGAAACTATCTAAAATACAAAATATTGAGATAGTAGGTTATGGAAAATGTGGAGTAGAGAGAGTAGCTGATAAGTATAGGTTTGAGATACTTCTGCGCTCTGATAAGAGTACAGATATAATAAAAGCAATACAAGCTTGCAGAGTAGGGCTTGCGGAAATAGATATGGATCCTATTGAATTTGGATAGTCTACATGTAGATTTTAAATCAGGTGCTGTTTTGTATCAAAAAACCAGTAAAAGCTCATCATAACACCAGTAGTTTTTTGGTAGCTCTCATCAAACATAAACTCTCGTGATTCTT
Organism: Candidatus Sulfurimonas marisnigri; assembly: GCF_015265475.1. Classification (NCBI taxonomy): domain Bacteria; kingdom Pseudomonadati; phylum Campylobacterota; class Epsilonproteobacteria; order Campylobacterales; family Sulfurimonadaceae; genus Sulfurimonas; species Candidatus Sulfurimonas marisnigri. The sequence continues at coordinate 300,395 of NZ_CP054493.1, forward strand.
CAACGGGGACATATATAACTTCAATATCTTCATCGTGCAGACCGCCGCCTTCACTCACTTTCATACTATCATCACACTCAGCATAGTAAAGAGTTTGGTGAGTTCCCGAAATGCCAACACTTGTGTAAAAAGAGCTGATTTTTTCTAAATTCTCAACAGGCACATCATACCCGCACTCTTCTAAAATTTCCTCTTTTGCTATTTGCGCGTTACTTGCTTCTTTGTCGACTATTCCTGCACAGAGTTCATACATCATCCCGTTGTCTTTGTTTTTGTTTAAAACTGTAGCACGTAGCTGTTTTACTAGAACAAATGCGTTTCTTTGTGTGTGGTAAATCAGTACGGCAACACTGTCATGACTTAAAACAGCTTCCCATTTTTTTTCTACCCCAAAATGGGAGTAGTTAATCATGATAGGTTTTATAAATCTTGGATTTTTTAGTTTTTCAGTAGAGTCTATCTTGTGCACATTGTCCCCCATTATAGAAATAGCAAGTTGTATCAGGTCTGGATAATTTTACAAATTTTGTTTCATTTTTAAGGTGCAGTCCTATGCTCTCGTTGTAGTTCTCTTTTAGTTTTAAAAATGCTTTTTTCTCTTTGCCTTTTAGTTTTTTAGTAGTTACTTGAACAACTCTAAGAGGGTTTGTGGCTACATTATTTTTTCTAAGTTCAAAGTGTAAGTGTGGACCGGTTGAGCGCCCTGTATTTCCAACGTACCCTATTGTTTGACCCTTTTTAACATATTTACCTCTTTTTATACCTCTGCGAAATGATTTTAAATGAGCGTATCTTGTTTCATAGCCATCATTATGGCTAATCTTTATAAGGTTCCCATACGCACCAAGCCTACTTGCATATGAAATTCTTCCGCTCCCCGCTGCTACTATAGGAGTTCCTCTCCCTGCTGCATAATCTACACCGAGATGTGCTTTCCATCTTTTTAAAATTGGATGAAATCTTCTTTTAGTGAATCGTGAGGATATTCGTGCACCTCTAACTGGAGAAGCTAGTAAAAAACCCTCTACTTCATTGGCATTTTCATCATAAAACCTATCATCGCTATTTAGATATATGTAGTGTTTTTTCTTTTTCATCTCAATCATTGCAACTTGTAGAACCGGCATAGAGAAAGGTCTTCCTAGACGGTACTTTTGATCATAAATCATAATTAAAGTGTCACCTTTTCTTAGGTCCCTTTTAAAATTTAGTGAGTATTTAAAACTAGATACGAATATTTCTGCCAGCTTTTTGCTCCCAGTTGCTTTTATAATGTCGTAATAAGGGGAGTGGGAAATATTTAAAGTAAATGCCTCTGTTTTTGTAGTGCTTATAATTGGTATAGCTTCAAAACCATATGAGTTTTCATCTTTATATATATGGATTTGCAGCTCATCATTAAGAGGAAGTAATATCTGCTTAATGTTTTGTTTCTCATCTCTTAACATGTGGCAATGGATACCGGCGCGCATCTCTTCTGTGAGAAGTTGGTCGTCTTTGTCCAAGTTATAGTAAAGAGGTTTGATAGGAAGATTGTTTTTCTCTAAAAATACAAGATAACTCTCACCGTTAGCCCAGCGAAAAGTCTCAACTTTGGAGCCAAAAAGAGATGTAATAAGTAAAAAGAATATTAAAAAGTGTCGCATAAAATAACCATAAATATTAAATTTTTTAAAATAATTCAGAAACTCTAACAAAATTTGGCTTAGTATGAGGTTTGTTTGCTATAATCGCATTATATAAAATTGAAAAATTTTAATATTCTACCCCTTAATGGGGTTAGCTTTAGTGCCATAGCGGTTAGCATAGCAGAAGGAATTACTTCCTTTTGCGTTTAAATAAAGAAAAGTGAAGAGAATGAAATATATAGTTTTAGTTTTTATTTTAGCAATAGAGTTGTTTGGAAGTGTTATTAAATCTCCTGTAGTGACGGTGAATAATGATGAAACGGAAGTTACTATCAAAATAGATAAGATAGATGTTGGTATGAGCGGTTTCATAGTTCATAAAATATCTCAAAATCGTACAACTATCTTGAAAAATGCTATTGTTGCAAGTTATGACAAAGATACACAAGTAGCAAAACTTATGCTTAGTGAATATACTGAGTTGACAAACGGCGCGCTTCCTAGTGGAAAATGGCATGTAGAAGTTGGAGATTATGTAGTCTTGGCATTTGGCTACACCAGAGGATTGCTGATAGCTCCAAATGAAGATATATACTATAGGGTAACTAAAAGTACAAAACTTCAATGGGTACATCCTGATATATTTGCAACTATACTCTCGTTTAATGGACACCCAACACCACTTAGAGAAGACTTCACAAAGATGAGTGAAACAACCTCTGTTGGTTTAGTCTTTATATTTTTAGAAGAGTTTGTATACACTGCAGATGCTAGAAGTTTTAAAATTTTAGCGGTGTCAGAGGCTAAACTGCCACAAGGTAGCACTAATCTCCCTTTTTATACAAGAGTTCCAGAGATAGATGCAAATTGGTGGGGAGAGGGTAGTAGTGAACTTGAGAGTTATGAGCCTTACTACTATGAACTTTTAGTTAATGCTAACCCTGAAAATAATAAATTACGAGAGAAGTTTGAAGCTTTTAAGACGAAGGAGTAATGATGATTGATAGTAAACATTTAAAACATTTTAGCAGTATCGTAGGTGAGGAAAATATCTATAGCGACAAGGCTCACCTTATAGCTTACTCTTATGATGCAACACGTGAGCATTTTGAGCCTGATGCGGTGATTTTTCCAAGAAATGAAGAGGACGTAAGCAATATTTTAAAATATTGTAACGAGCATAGAGTTATAATTGTCCCTCGCGGAGCCGGAAGTGGTTTTACCGGCGGAGCACTTCCAAGCAGTGGTGGAATTGTCCTTGCGATGGAAAAACATATGAATAAAATCTTAGAGATTGATATGAAAAATATGGTGGCAATTGTTCAGCCCGGAGTTATAAATATGGACTTGCAACGTGCTGTAGAAGAGGTAGGTTTATTTTACCCTCCAGATCCGGCTTCTCAAGACTACTCAACTATAGGTGGAAATGTTAGTGAAAATGCCGGTGGTATGAGAGCTGCGAAGTATGGAATAACAAAAGATTATGTAATGGCAACTCGCGCAGTTTTACCAAACGGCGATATCATTAAAGCAGGAAAAAGAACTATTAAGGATGTGGCTGGTTATAACATTAGCGGAATTTTGATAGCAAGCGAAGGGACTCTCGCAGTACTTACAGAGATAACACTAAAACTTATTCCTAAGCCAAAGATGACTAAAACGGCTATGGGGATTTTCTCTAGCGTTAGTGATGCTATGGAGGCAGTTTATAAGACTATGGCTAGTGGTATAACACCGGTTGCTATGGAGTTTTTAGATAACTTGACCATCAGAGCAGTTGAACAGACATTTAAAAAAGGTTTGCCGGTTGATGCGGGTGCACTTTTAGTTACAGATGTTGATGGAAATTTAGAAGAAGATTTGAATTTTCAGCTTGCTCAAATTGAGAAGGTTTTTCGTGAAAACGGTTGTATTGAATTTAAAATTGCAAAAGATAAAGCCGAAGCATCAGACATATGGTTTGCACGCCGTAATGCTTCTCAATCACTTAGTATTTACGGAAGTAAAAAACTAAACGAAGATGTAACAGTTCCTCGCTCTGCATTACCAGAACTGCTAGAAAGATTCTATGCAATTGCTGATAAGTACAATATAAATATCCCATGTTTTGGACATACCGGTGATGGTAATGTTCATACAAATGTAATGGTTGATGGAAAAGACCCTGAACAGGTTAAAATAGCTTACAAAGCTATAGAAGAGGTTTTTCAAGCTACAATAGACTTAGGCGGAACACTTTCAGGTGAGCACGGTATCGGTCTTGCAAAAGCACCATATATGAAAATGGCTTTTACTGACGAAGAGATGAATCTGTTTAAGTCTATTAAGATGGCTTTTGATCCAAATAATATTTTAAATCCTGCCAAGATGGGGCTTAACTGATTAGGAGTCAAGCTACATGTTAAAAGAAAAATTATATAAACTTTATAGACATACAAAATTTTTCTTATCTGCTTTTGCAGATAAAGATCTCTCTCTTTATGCTGCAAGCCTCAGTTTTTACACTATCTTTACTATTATCCCTCTGCTTTTGATTATGCTAACACTTCTTACTTCTCTACCGTCATTTACAGAACATTATATGAGTATAAAAACATTTATATTTTCAAACCTTATGCCTGTAAATTCTGACATGATGATGGGGCATATAGATAAGTTTTTAGCAAACTCTGCAAAAATGAGCGTTATTGGTCTTGTTATGGTCTTAGTTACATCACTTCTATTTTTTCAAGATTTTGAACATATTGCAAATAAAATTTTTCACGCACAAAAGAGAACACTCTGGGAGTCTGTAACAACTTACTGGACACTCCTTACTTTAACTCCGATTGCACTTGGAGTCTCTTTTTATATAACGGCTATGCTGGCTACGGTTATAAAGTCAAATGAAATGACCTCTGTTATAAATATACTTCCTGTTATCCCGTATCTGATTATTTGGGCACTCTTTTTTCTCATATTTCAAATCTCTGCAAATACAAAGATAAATCCAAAAGCATCACTGATTAGTTCATTCGTAATATCTATAGTATTTAGTATCTCCAAGAATGCTTTTATTGAGTATGCTTTTTACAATAAGGCATATGCGACTATGTATGGCTCTTTTTCTATATTGATGTTTTTGTTTTTATGGATTTATGTGTCATGGGTTATTTTTATATATGGATTGAAGCTATGCTACATGATAAACCGCATATATAAAAACAAAGAAACTAAAAACGAGCATTAGCCATACAAAACTTTTCTTATAAATGCTAAGAAGCGAAATCACTACATGTAGAGCTAGAAGTTTATAGCTTAGCTCTACATGTAGCCCCTCTTGACCTAGAAATATTAAACTCTCTAGTAAGCCATCAAATGCATCCGCATATCCAACTACATGTAGCAATATACTTAGCGGGTAAAATAGAGTAAAGAGTGTTGTCCAGACAATAGAAAGCGGATGATAAATGCTAAAGTTTCCAAAAATAGTTAGTGAAAAGGGAAGCATTAAAATGTATACCCAAAATGGAATTATAATAAATTGCCATATTTTATTTAAATCTTTAAAGTGTATAAGAAATAAAAATATGTAAAAAACTCCACTAACTGATAGCCAAAAACCAAGAGCAAAAAATAGTTTAGGAAAAAATGACAAGAGAAGCAAAACTGTTAAAAGCAGAGTCTGCATTGAGACTATTTTAATCCCTCTATCATAAAGTATAAATCCAATAATAAGCATAGCAAAAGCACGAAGTAGTGAAGGAGGGGAGTCTAAGAAGAGTAGATAAGTAAGTAGTGCTAAAGATACAATAATAAAGATATCAAACTTTGAGTTTCTATATGGAAAATATCTATTTTGAAAATAGCTATAAATTGGTTTTAGCAAAAAGAAGAGCAGGGCGCTAAGTACACCTAAATGAAAACCGCTTATTGCCAATAGATGTGAGACTCCAAGAGTAGAAAATATACTTTGTAGCTCTTTATTTAATGGAGTTGCCGTGTATAGAGCTTGGTAGATATTAGCAATATTCTTATCTACATGTGAGCTATTGGAATTCTCACTTGTATGAATAGATGAAATATAAGTGTTCAGTTCCTGTTTTAGAGTAGGTGTTCTGTCAATATATTTCACTTTAGAGTAGGCATAAAAGCTTGTTAGATACTCATAAAAATTTATTTTACCTGCGAAGATTTCAAGTTTTAACTTTTTACCTTCTACATGCTCAAACGACTTTTTAGCACTACTGTAAAAAATAAAACCTTCTTCACTCTTGAGTTTTAGAACTTGAAAAGTTTTACCGTTTTTTATTTTTTCATATTGTTTAATAACTGCTGCAGATACTATCTGCGAATCGAAGCGTGTTAGTTGTTTATAGTTTTGGTACTCTATAAGAAGTGAGTAGAAGAGGACAAGTGTACATGTAAGTAAAAATAGGAGAAACTCTCTTTTTGTGTTAAAAAGTGAGACTCTCTCTATCATTTAAGGAGCTTGCATTTAAGGTTTTTTCACTTAAAGCGGTGGCATTGAAACCATATCATTAGCAACATTAATATTTGCGGAGCGAGTATCTACGTTTTCATAAACTGTCTCAACTCCTTTTGCAAAAGGTTGCGCATCAACAAAGCGGGTGAGTTTTTTCTGAAAAACAAGTTTGACGTGTCCAGTAGGACCATTTCTCTGCTTTCCAATAATAATCTCAGCATCCTCTTCCTCTTTTTCCACATACTCTGAGATAAACTCTTTACCATCAGCTTTTGCAGCTTTTTCGCGCTCTTTTTCTTCTTTATAGAGGTAAACATCATCGCGGTAAACAAATAAAATAATATCTGCATCCTGCTCAATAGAACCAGACTCACGAATATCGCTTAGCATCGGTCGTTTATCGTTTCTTGACTCTAGTCCACGGTTAAGCTGTGAAAGTGCTACAATGGGCATATTTAGCTCACGAGCAAGCATCTTTAACCCACGAGACATCTCTGATACTTGAAGGTGTCTGTCTTGGTTCCCAACGCCACTCATAATTTGCAGATAGTCAATTACTGCAATCTCTATTTCGGGGTGCTTGTTTTTTAGTTTTCTAAGTTTTGAGCGAAGCTGATTTATGTTGATACTGCCGTGGTCATCAACATACAGTTTGGCATCGTTCATCTTGTCTATTGCACCGTTTAGAGAACCCCACTGGTCATCATTCATATCACCTACACGTAATTTTTGCAGAGGAATTGAAGTTTGTATAGAGAGAAGTCTAAGCATAAGTTGCTCAGCCGGCATCTCGAGAGAGAAAAAAGCTACACCTTTACCCTGCATAATAAGACTGTTTACTGTGTTTAAGATAAAAGAGGTTTTCCCCATCGCAGGACGTGCCGCTATGATTACTAAGTCTCCTTTGCCAAAACCGGTAGTCATTTTATTTAGTTCATGATAGCCTGTGTCAACACCAACTAAAATATTATTCCCGCGGGCTTTCATCTCTTTGATATATTCCATTGTGTCAAAGGTCATCTTTGGAGAGTCTTTAAAGTCGCTTGTTTGGTTGTCTTGCGTTATATCATAAAGCTTTTTCTCGACAATATCAATAACTTCCGCACTTGGTAGCTCCTCTTCAACTGTAACTCTTTTAATCTCAGTAGTTAGAGTTAGAAGGTGTCGCTTTAGAGATTTGTCTTTTATCTCTTCAACATACGCTTTTGTGTTTGAGATAGGGTTTGCTGATAAAATTTCAAGCATAACCTGCTCATCAAATTTTTTGATTTTTATAAGCTCTTTTTTTATAAACTCTTCATCAATAGGGTGGTCTTTTTGAAGAAGTTGAGTCATAACTTTAAATATATCTTGATGAGCAGGAAGGTAAAAATCATCTTCTCTAAGCGCAACGCTTAGTTCATCAAACTGCTGAGGTTCAAAAACAATTGAACTAAGTATTGAACGTTCAAAAGCTAGGTTGTATAAATTATCTTGCATCTATTACCTTTTCTCAGATAGTCTGAACAAGTCCAGACTATCTTCAGTCACTGAAGCTACACCTGTCGGTGAGAAATTAATCATTCTGATTCCTCGCTGCATTTTCAACTTCTTCTACAAATCTGTCAACAAGTTCAGACTCATCTAGATTAGCCACAACTTCACCTTTTACCATAATGAGACCTTTTCCTTTACCATAAGCGATTGCTACATCAGCATGAGCCGCTTCACCAATGGCATTTACAACACATCCCATAACTGAAACATTCATAGGAGCTTTTATGTGGGCAGTTCTTTTTTCTATTTCGCTAACTGCAGTAACTAGGTCAGCTTCAATTCTTCCACATGTAGGACAAGAGATAATATTTAGCCCATCTTTTACTGCACCGCTATCTTTTAAAATAGCTCGTGCAACATTTATCTCCTCTTCCAGTTCACCTGTTATAGAGACTCTCATAGTGTCACCGATTCCATCAAGAAGTAGTGCGCCAAGACCTATTGAGCTTTTAACAGTTGCATGAAAAAGAGTTCCTGCTTCTGTAACACCTATGTGAAAAGGGTAGTTGTTTTTAGGGCGTAACATTCTATATGCATCCACAGTTCTCTGAACATCGCTAGCTTTTAATGACACTTTGATGTCACTGAAGCCTAAATCCTCAAGATATTTTATGTTGTATTCTGCAGATGCAACCATCCCCTCTGCGGTTTGACCGTATTTGTCTAAAAACTCTTTTTCTAAGCTTCCAGAATTAACGCCTATTCTTATTGGAATATTTCTCGCTTGGCAAGCCTTGACAACCTCTTTTACTCGCTCACGTGAGCCAATGTTTCCAGGGTTGATTCGTATACAGTCAACCACTTCGGCAGCAATTAACGCTAGTTTATAGTTGAAGTGTATATCTGCAACAAGAGGCAGAGATATCTGCTCTTTTATGCTTTTAAGTGCAAGAGCATCTTCCATATCTGGAACAGCTACTCTAACTATATCACAACCTGCAAAGTGGAGCCTTTTTATCTGCTCAACAGTTGTTGCAACATCAGAAGTTTTTGAATATGTCATAGATTGTGTGCTTATAGGAGCATCACCACCAACAGCTACATTACCTACAAAAATTTGTTTAGTTTGGACTCTTTTTATCATAAAGAGATTTTATCTTTTTTGGTATAAAAGGGTGCTTTAGTAATTGAAGATGCAAAATTAGATATGAAATTAGGAAGAATAGATTTTATCTTGTATCAAATATGATAAAATTTCGGAATGAATAAAATAAAAAAGATACTATTGATAATTTTAGGGTTAAGCCTATCGGCTTATTTAATATACAGTGGCTTCGAGATTTTGAGTTTAAGTTAGATATTGTAGATATTTTCTATTTGAGAAATATTATTTATACTAGTTTTAGTTAAATCTACCCCTTTTAAAGTGTACTCAACCTCGCTGTCTTTAATGATTTCATCAAGAAGTGGCAGTAGCTCAGCTATATCCTCTTCTTTTGTACTCATAACTACAAAATCGTCACCAAAGATTCTGAATACATCTGAGTGTAAAAAATGTCTATCTAAGCAGTTAGCAAAGTCACGTAATAGTATATCTCCATCTTTCCAGCTATATTTTTTGTTGTACTGAGAAAAATTTTCTAGATTAAATATGTATAGGTGTTTGAACTCTTTATTAATCTTATTTTTCATCAATGAGATATCTAAATAATTTTGATTATATACATCGCTAAGGGTATCTTTGTAAAAATATGAAAATCTCTCCTTCTCCAATTTAGTTTTAGGGAGTTGATTTATATTTGCATCAATATTTATGTCCTTGAGTGCTATTAGCGCGCTCTCAACTACTTCTGGATGAAATTGCTTACAGCTTAATTGCGTTAGCTCTATTAAGGCTTCAGTAACACTTTTTCTTGCTTTATATATTCTGTTGGTTGTCATGGCATCAAAAGCATCTGCTACTATCATTATTCTAGAGAGTGCTGGTATTGCATTTTTTGATAATCCGTGTGGATAACCGTGTCCATCATATCTTTCGTGATGAGATTTAACAATGTCTGCAAGATATGTAAACATTGGTATATGGCTAAGAAGCTTATAGCTTACTTCTACATGCTCTTGAATAAGTTTGTACTCTATACCGTTTAACTGCTTAGGGTTTAAAAGTACAGAGTCTGGAGTTGCAACCTTGCCAATATCATGCAGTATCCCTGCTTGATATATTTTTGTACAATCAGCATCATCATATCCCATTTGTTTAGCTATTTTCTGACAATACTCAGCAACTCTTTTACTATGTCCAGCAGTGTAAGTGTCTCTCTCTTCTATCATCTCTACCATTGATAAAAGTGTTTTTTCATAGTTGTGGTGTTGAAATTTAATAGTAGCATTAAGCTCTGATGTTTTTTGCTCTACCATCTCTTTTAGGTGCTCTTTATATATCTCGTTCTCTTTAAATTTTTTAAGTTTATAAACTATTTTATAAAGTTCTTGATTTAACTGTTCCAAGTCAAAAGGTTTAAGAATATACCCATCTACACCCATTTTGAATGCACTATGTAAATATTTGGATTCACTGTGAGCAGTTGTAATTAAAACAGACTGATTTTCATCCATATCTTTTATCTTCTTTATCATCTCTATACCATTCATTTTTGGCATTGATAAATCAGTAATTATTATGTCAAACTTCCCTTTTTCGTAAGAGTTTAAGCCATCGACTCCATCATTAGCAACTACAATGGTATGGAAAAACTTTTTAAGATACCGCATCATTGTTGTTTGAATTTCAATATCATCTTCAACATAAAGAGCTGAAAAGTTTTCACTCAACTCTTTAAGCTTTTTCAGGCTTCTCACTTTAGCTTTCCTACAGTCTCCATAATCATTATTATATCTTCAAATGAAATTGGTTTTTTAATAGCTATATTACTTAGTTGATCCTGTTCGTCTTCTACCTCTCTTGAAGCGGTTATAAATATAGTGAAAATATCTGGATTAATTTCCTTTATTTTTCTAATCATAGTAATTCCATCCATCTTTGGCATTACGACATCTGTTATAACTATATCAATGTCTTTAGATTCTTTAAATGTATTAAGCCCATCTTCACCATCACAGCAGATAGTTACATTGTCAAAAAACTTACGAAGAAAAATGCCAGTACCATTTCTAACCATCTCCTCATCATCAACAAATAGCACTTTTAAATCTTTTACATGCTCTCTTAACTCTTTAATATCCTTCATGACTTCCCACCTTCATTTTTGTAATATGGCAGTTTTATAAGAAAACATGCACCAATAACTGCCCCTTGGACATAATGTTTGTTGTAAACTTGAAAAACACCACCTAAGTGTTTTTCAATGATAGTTTTACTCATATACAGACCCAGCCCTGTCCCTACATTTTGATTTTTAGTACTAAAGTAAGGATTAAATATTTTGTTTATTATATCTTCTTTTATTCCACCTGCGTTGTCACAAATCGTTATCTCTACACCATCACTTATCTCGTTTATTGATATAACTATTTTTTTGTTTTTTACATCGCTTTCAATGAGTGCTTCTTTAGCGTTATTAAGTATATTTATCAGAACCTGCATTAACTCTCTGGAGTGAGTTATAATCTCTTTGCCATTATTAAATTCTTGTATAACTTCAATATTGTTATTTAGTATAGATTTTCCAATCACACTAAATGCGTCTTTGAAAATATCTTCAGGTAAAATATTTTCCAGTGTTTTCCCAGGTCTAAAAAAGTCTCTAAAATCATCAATGGTCTTTGAGAGTTCTTGAGTTTGGTTTATTATCTCTTTTGAACCCACTTTAAGGCTGACTTCATCAAGCATGTTTAGTTCTATATCTGCTAAAATGTTATTTGCACCCATCGCGATTACACTTATTGGCTGTCTCCACTGATGAGCTATCATGCTTATCATCTCACCCATTGCAGCGTGACGAGACTGGGCAATCATAATCTCTTCTTGGTTTTTCAGCTCTTGTTTTAAATGTATTTTTTCTGTTATCTCAAGCTTAAAGGCTATATATCCGTTTACTTCATTCTCTTCGTTGAAGGATGGGAGTATAGTTGTGTCTTCCCAAAAAATAGAACCATCTTTGGAAATGTTTTTAAACTCACCCGTCCATACTTTCCCACTGCTGATATGATCCCATATCTTTTTATACTCTTCATCACTGATATAGCCGGACTTGAATATTCTTGGATTTTTGCCTATGAGTTCCTCTCTCGAGTAACCGCTGACTGCAGAGGTATTTGGATTTACATACTCAATAGTCCCATCTTTATTTGTCATCATTATTGAAACAGGACTTCTATTAAGTACAGATTTTAGTTTAGATATTTCATATTGTGTTTTGTACTCTTTAGTAACATCTATAGCGTTTCCAACAATGCCAGTGGTTTTGCCTTCGCTATTGCGAAGGATAGTTCTTATTGTAAGAAAGTACGCTTTTGTACCATCTGGACGAGTTGCCCATTCATAGTTGGAGTGTGCTTTATTTTCAGACATCACAAGTCTGTCTTTTTCTCTAAAAAAGTCAGCGTTCTTTTTATCGAAGAGTTCGTAATCGCTCTTACCTAAAACTTCTTTATGCGATTTACTAACAAAATTTTCAAAGGCAGTGTTGCACTCTATATACCTAAAGTTTTCGTCTTTTACGAATATGATATTATCAGCAGAGTTGATTATGTCATTAAGGAGAGTTTTTATTCTAGTTATTTCTTGCTCTTTTGTTTTACTCTGCGTTATATCTGTATGATAACCAAGCATACGAAATGGTTTCCCATCTTTATCAAACTGAGCTTTTCCCCGTCCTAATATCCACACCCATGAGCCATTTTTGTGTTTCATTCGAAAAGTGTGTTCAAAAACAGTTGTTTTATGGCTTAGATAAGAGTCAACTTTATATAGAATTTGTTCGATGTCTTCAGTATGGATGTTGTCTTTCCAAGTTGAAAACTCATTAGAAAGTTCATCATCTTTATATCCAAGCATCTCTTTCCATCTAGGAGATAGATATAATTCATTTGTGGTTAAGTCCCAGTCCCATAAACCGTCACTACTCCCTTCCAATGCTAACTCTAATCTTTCTTTATATTGACGGTTACTAGTCTCAAGTATTTCTCTCTCCATCTCAACAGCGATTCGTCCTGAGAAAACTTCAAACAGTGTTTTAATAGAATCTTCATTCTCTATCTTTCTCTCTGATAGAGCTACTATTATCCCCATTACATTACCTTGAGAGTCGTGCAATGGAGTACCGATATAAGCTTCAATATTCATATCTATTAGAAGTTGGTCTTTAGGGTAAAGTTTGGTTATATCTTGTGTAAAACAGCAAACAGAGTTTTCGCTGACATCTGCACATGGAGTATTTTTTAATTCATAGGAAAAATTATCGACAATTTTGCCTTTTGCGGTAAGGGCAATCGTTGTGGAGTTGTTTTTTTTACTATCAAGGCGAGCAATGAAAACATAATCAACATCCATAGAAGAAGCCATACTAAGAACAATTCTCTCAAAAAACTGTTGGCCAGATGAGTTCTTTAGAGCTTCGATAATATTTTTAAGTTCTAATCCAATCGTATCAACCATAGTTCCCTCCCCTTTATTTATTGCTGTACGGCAGTTTAATAATAAAACATGCCCCGATGATATGACCTTTAATGTCACTTTTATTGTGAGCCTCTATTGTTCCACCTAGATGCTTTTCAATGATAGTTTTACTCATATACAGACCCAACCCTGTTCCAACATTTTTTTCTTTTGTGCTAAAGTAAGGATCAAATATTTTTTTTATTATATCACCTTTTATCCCTCCAGCGTTGTCACAGATTTTTATATAGACACTATCTTTTTTATCATATATAAATATAAATATTTTCTTCTCTTTAACATCGCTTGTAACTAGTGCTTCTTTAGCGTTATTTAGTATATTTATAAGAACCTGCATTAATTCCCTAGAGTGAATATTTATTTTAGTTGCATTGTGAACCTCTGATATAACTTCAATATTACTATTTTCTAATGATTTTCCAATTACACCGAATGCATCTTTAAAAATATCTTCTGCTAAGATATTTTCTAGTGTTTTTCCAGGTCTAAAGAAGTCTCTGAAATCATCAATGGTTTGTGATAGTTCTTTAGTTTGTTTTACTATCCCTTTTGCACCAATTGCAAGATTGTCTACATCAAGCAAATCTAGTTCTATATCAGCTAAAATATTGTTTGCTCCCATAGCAATCACACTTATAGGCTGTCTCCATTGATGTGCTATCATGCTTATCATCTCTCCCATTGCAGCGTGTCTGGATTGGGCAATCATAATTTCTTCTTGATTTTTTAGAGTCTCTTGCATATACTTTTTCTCTGTTGTCTCAAGTTTAATAGCAATGAATCCGTCTACTAGGTCAGCTTCACTGAAAGATGGCATTATTGTTGAATTGTCCCAAAATATAGAGCCATCTTTAGCAATGTTTTTAAAATCTCCAGACCATATTTTACCATTGTTAATCTGATTCCACATATCTGCATACTCTTCATCACTTGTGTAGCCTGACTTAAATATTCTTAGGTTTTTCCCTATGAGTTCACTTATGGAGTAGCCAGTAATTTTACAATAGTTTGGATTGACATATTGAATATTACCTTCTTTATCTGTCAGAATTATAGAGATAGGACTTTTTTCAATTGTTGATTTTAGTTTATATATCTCACGTTGTGTTTCATGCTCTTTTGTAACGTCAACAGAGTTGCCAACAAGACCTACTGACTCACCTTTTTCATTGTGAAGTATAGTTTTTACTGCAAGCAAGTAAACTTTTCTACCATCTGGATATGTCACCCACTCATGATTGTATTGAGTTTTATTTGAAGCTATCATTTTTTTATCTTTAGCTCTAAAAAAGTCAGCCACCTCTTTGTCAAACAGTTCATAATCACTTTTACCTAAAAGCTCTTCCCTTGTTTTTCCCACAAATCTTTCAAATGCATTGTTGCACTCTATGTACTTAAAGTTTTCGTCCTTGACGAAGATTAAATTATCACTAGAATTTATAATATTCGAGAGAAGGTTTTTTGCCTTTTGGAGTTCTCTTTGTTTTGTTTTAGTTTCTGTTATATCAGTATGAAAGCCAACCATACGAACAGCTTTTCCATTTTCATCAAAAATAGTTTTACCACGGTTAAGAATATATACCCAATGTCCATCTTTGTGTTTTAGTCTATGTATGTTGTTGTAGGGAACGCCTTCTTTGGCATGACTCGCTTCAACATCTTTAAAAACCTGTTTTATATCATCAGGGTGGACTTTCTCTTCCCAAGAAGAGAACTCATTTATGAGTTCATCATCTTTATATCCAATTATCTCTTTCCATCTAGGTGAAAAATAAATTTTATTATCTTTTATATTCCAGTCCCATAGACCATCATTTGTCCCCATTATGCCAAATTCATACTGTTCACGTTTGGACTCTAATTTAAAAATCATTTTTTTAATAAACCATACAACATAAATAAAGATGAAAAGTGCAATAAAGCCAAGTAAAATGGTGCTGTTTCTTAATATTAATATCTCTTCATATGCTTCTTTGGTGTCTACTTTAAATACCATCCCTATTCTAAGTTCAGGAATATACCCCCATGATGCTATAACCTCATGATGATTGTAGTCATTATATACTCCACTGCCACTGCGTGAATTTACAGCTTCTTGTATAGGAAATCCATCATCTGAACCTATTTTTACGTAGCGTTTAAATTGGGCTGAGGAATCATTTCTGAGAGGATTTAAAAAAAGTGCTCTATCTGCAACTTTTGATGCAATGATAATCTCACCTGTTTCACCTAAGCCGTCATAGTCTCCCAGAATCGAGTATAGTTCATCAAGGTGCATCTCAAAACCAAGAACCCCGACTATCTTAGAACCACTAAAAACAGGAGAGACTATAAATACTGAAGGCTTTTTGGAAGTATTATGATAACTAAAATCTGAAATATAACTTTTTCCTTCTTTTAAAGCTTTATGAAAACTTTTTGCAAGTTCACTGTCTATGAAAGATTCATCATTTAAGTTTGTGAGAAAGTCAATATTTGGTATAACACTCTCTATAATATCCCCTGACAATGAAATAAGAAACGTATTAGCAAGGCTGTGCACTTTAACTTGATGGGCTAGAAAATTTTGAAGTAATTTTTTGTTTTCTAAATTTTTAGAAAAATTATTTGGGTCTGTTAGTCTAAAGCTTAGGAGAGGATCAATGGAATCAACCTCTACACTTTTTTTAAGATTTTGAGAGTATCTATTTATAACTTTGGTTCTATATTTAATAGATGCTGTTAAATTGTTTACAGCATCTTGTGTAATATCCTTTACAGAAGAGGTGTAATTTACGTAAGTCATAACAACAAATGGAAATAAACCTGCAACTAAAAGTAAAGTGGTTAATTTAGTAGTCACTCTCATTTATTGAACCTTATATAATTTTTTTTACATACTATCATATAATTTATAATTATAAATTTAATGTATATTATTTTAGATAATATCAACTTCTTTGGCAAAGTTCATAGTGACGCAGTGAAGTGAACCGTGTTGTTTTATTAGGGCCATACAATTAATGGCAACTATCTCTTTGTCAGTGAAAGTTTTTCTAAAAATATCTAGTGCCTCTTCATCTTGTGTGACTCCGTAAGTTGGGACTAAAACTGCACCATTAACAAATAAGAAGTTGGCATAAGTCGCAGGTAATCTTTCATCTTCAAAGTGGATAGCGTCTGTCATTGGGAGTTCGATAAGCTGCAAACCATAAACTTTTGAAAACTCTAAAAGCTCTTTTTGCATAAGCTTTAACTCTTTGAAGTGTTCATCACTCTCATTCTTGCATGTAACATACATTATTGTTTTTTCATCTATAAATCTTGCCAAAGTGTCTACATGTGAATCTGTGTCGTCACCTGCTAGATAGCCGTGATTTAGATATAAAATCTTATTCATCCCAAACTCATATTGCAGTATTTGAGTGATTTGTGAAGGGCTTAAAGAGGAATTTCTGTTTTTATTTAGCATACACTCTGATGTTGTAAGTATAGTGTCTATACCGTTGCTCTCAACTGCTCCACCCTCTAAATCCAACTCTACATGTAGAAGTTCTTTGTTATAGTTTTTTTGAAGTGCCTGACTCATAGCGTTGTCTTTTGAAGCGTCAAATTTACCGCCCCAGCCAGTAAAATTAAAATCCAATAGTTTTACATGTGAACTATCTTCTATGCAAAGAGCAGAGGAGTCTCTAGCCCAAGTGTCATTAGTCTCGTACTCGACAAAGTAAAGGTTTACATTATGCTCAAATCTGCTCTTCACATCTTCTATATCTGAACAGACAACAAGGCATTTCTGGTATTTAATTATTTCATTAATAATATTAGTAAATGTTGTTTCTGCTTCATCCAAGTACTCTACCCAGTCTGTTTTAGCATGTGGAAATATAATTTGCGTAAAACTTTGTTCTTCAAACTCTGCAATCAATCTTTTCACTCTATTCTCCTTTTTTACTAACAAGTCCGAAAAAATTCCCCTCACTGAAGCTACGCCTAGTGGCGAGAGTATTTCTTTGGTATAATTCCCCTATGGCTTATATAACTTTAAATAAAAACAACTTTTTTAATAATCTCGATATTATCGCAGAACATACCAAAAGCGTAGATAAAATAGCATTAGTTTTAAAAGATAACGGGTACGGGCACGGACTTTTAGAAATGTCGGCCTTGGCAAAAGAGTATGGAGTTAAAAAAGCAGTTGTCCGTACATGTAAAGAGGCAAAATTTATAGAAGAGTTTTTTGAGTATATTCTGGTATTGGGCGAAATTCCTAAAAACAAAAGTGATAAAATAAGATACACAATAAATGATTTAAAAAGCATCTCAAAATTTCCTTCTGGCACAAAAGTAGAGCTAAAAGTAGATACTGGAATGCACCGTAACGGCATTGATGTAAGTGAGCTTCAAGAAGCCTTTGTGAAAATAAAAGAAGCAGGACTGGTTTTCGAAGCCGTATTTACTCACCATAGAAGTGCAGATGAACTTACAAGTGAGTGGTTTTGGCAAAATGACAACTTTAAAAGTGTAAAAAAGAATTCAAAAGAGTTGGCTAAAGAATTTGGATTTTCTAATCTTAGGTTTCACTCATCAAATTCAGCTTCGTTATTTCGACATGTAGAGTTTGACGAAGATATGGCAAGAGTTGGAATTGCCGCTTATGGCTGTATGAAACTTCCAAAATCTCTACATGTAGAAAATTTAAAACCTGTTTTATCACTCTATGCAAATAAAGTATCATCAAGAGAGTTGAGAAAAGGGCAAAGGGTTGGTTATGGTGGTGACTACGAAGCTAATGATAGCTGCAAAGTCAGTAATTATGATTTTGGTTATGGTGACGGCTTTTTTAGAAGTTGCGCAAACGGATATAAAACACCAGATAATGAAGAACTAGTCGGCAGAATTTCCATGGATAACAGTTCGTTTTTAAGCGATAAAGATGAGCTCTTAATATTTGACGATGCTGCACAAGTAGCTCCTTATGCCGGCACTATAAGTTATGAAGTTTTAACATCTTTAAAGTCTGATATTTTTAGAAAAATTGTTTAGAATCTCAAGAGTTTATTTTTATAATAGCGTTAGAACAAATAACACCGTCAACTCCTAAAATAGCGAGTTCTTCAATCTCACTTTCTTCTTCTATATAGACTAAAATCTTTGCATCAAAGAGATAGTTTTCTGCCAGATTTTGGGCAGTTTTTGCCAACTCTTTGGGAACTATAATAAATGCGACCCCTAAGGCAGAAGCGTATACTATTTGGGTGATATTAATAACTTCCACAGCGAGAGAAATTGAGTTTTGAATGGTGTGTTTTATGATGTCCAGATTATCTTCACTGAACTCAACATATAGAGTTGAAGATGGTGGAGTATTCTTTATGGCATCTATATTTGGAATATGATAAAAGTTTTCACTAGTTATAAATCTATGTCCGAAAAAAAGCATTATGCTTTCTCCAAACACTCAGTTGAGCAGTAGTATTTGTTGTTGCTTAGAAGTGTGTCGTCTAATGCACAATAGATCCCACATGTAGAACACTCAACCATATCACTGCTTTGAACTTCATCTTTAACTTTATTTTTTTTACTGTTTTTATTTGATTGCGTAACTGCAGGTTTTTTCTTGATGAAAAAAAAGTATACTACTGCGATAACCCCAACAAGTAAAAGAACTTTTAGTATCATTAATCTTCTCCAATAAGTAAGTAGTGTCTATTCTTGGTCTTTATTATTTTATGCTTTAAATCATTTCCTACTTCATCATAAACTTTTTCACCTTTATAAAAAAGAAGTTTTGAGTTTTCATCACGAAAGTTTTCACTTAGTTTTAAAAGCATATTTGTGTCTGTAACAGCTCTAGAAGTTACAAGTTCGAAAATCTCACTCTCCATGTCTTCAACCCGTTTTTTTACAACTCTAACATTATCCAGTCCTAAATCTGCCTTTATAAACTGCAAAAAACTAGCACGTTTTGCGAGTGGTTCAACTAAAGTAACTTGTGTGTCAGGAAGACCAAAGGCTAAAATCATACCAGGAAAACCAGCCCCGGTGCCTATATCTAAAAGATTTTTAGTTTTTGGTAAAAAACTTATTGGGAAAACGGCATCATATATAAACTCATCTATTGTTTTTTCATCTTTTGCACCAGTTAGATTATGGATTTTATTCCATTTGAAAAGCTGCTCTTTAAATTTTTGTATGTTGTAGAAAAAGTTGTCCGGCAAGTTGATATTATCATCTTGAAGTGCTGATTTTAAATCCAATAGTATCCTTTAGAGTAGATGACCCATGTCATCTTTTTTAACATTTAAATAATCTTTATTATGTATGTTTGATTGCATAATAATAGGAATACGCTCAACAATTTCTATATCGCTTATGGAGTTTACTTTGTCAGGGTTGTTTGTAAGCAGTTTAATCTTATGAATGTTGAAGTGATGGAGTATATATGTTACCATCTCATATGTTCTCTCATCAGCCCCAAAACCAAGCTGGTGATTAGCCTCTATGGTGTTTAAACCTTTATCTTGCAAAGCATAAGCGTTTATCTTATTTAAAAGACCAATATTCCTACCCTCTTGCCTAAGATAAATAACAATTCCATTAGTTTCTTCAGCAAGTTTTAGAGCATACTCTAGTTGATCTCTGCAATCACACTTAAGACTCCCAATGGCATCTCCAGTTAAACACTCTGAGTGAACTCTTACTATTGGAATTTCATCAAGAGCGTCTTTATAAATTACAAGATGTTCTTTGTTGCCCTCTTTAAAGGCTTTAACTTTGAAGTCTCCAAATCTAGATGGTAAGTTTGCTACTTCAGAAATATCTATATTCAATTAATGTACCCTACTTTTAACTTTAAAACGATAAAATAAATTTTTAAAAATTATAGCAAAAAAAACTTTTAAGGACTTAATTATGTTTCAAAGATTTCGTAGAACTCGTCTTAATGGACATCTTCGCTCACTAGTTCGTGAGACAAATGTAAATATAACTGATTTTATCTATCCACTATTTGTTCGTTCAGGTGAAGGGATTAAAACAGAAGTGGCTTCTATGCCTGGTGTTTTTCAGATGAGTTTAGATGAAATTTTAAAAGAGTGCGAAGAGTTGAAAAAGATTGGACTTTACTCTATTATTCTTTTTGGAATTCCTGATGTAAAAGATTCTATTGGTTCAGATTCTCTTTGTGAACACGGAATTATTGCTACTGCAATAAGAGCTATTAAAGAGACTCATCCAGAGATGTTCGTAGTAACTGATTTGTGCTTTTGTGAATATACAGACCATGGACACTGTGGGATAATTGACGAAAAAAATGAAACTGTAAATAATGATGCAACACTTGAAATATCAGGACAGCAGGCTGTCATTCACGCAAAGGCTGGAGCAGACATGATCGCGCCGTCTGGAATGATGGATGGAATAATTGAGACTCTAAGAGAAGCTCTTGATGGTGCAGGATTTGAGAATTTACCAATCATGAGCTACTCGACTAAATTTGCATCGGGATACTATGGACCGTTTAGAGATGTAGCAGAATCAACACCAAGTTTTGGTGACCGTGCTTCGTATCAAATGGATCCAGCAAACAGAAGAGAAGCGATTGCTGAGAGTATTGAAGATGAAGCACAAGGTGCAGACATACTGATGGTAAAACCTGCTCTTGCATATTTAGACATAGTACGTGAAATAAAAGATAGTACATCTTTGCCAATGGCTGTTTATAATGTGAGCGGTGAATATGCTATGTTAAAACTTGCAGGTAAACACAATTTAATTGATTACAATAGAGTTGTAATGGAGACTATGGTCAGTTTTAAGCGTGCTGGGGCAGATATCATTATCTCTTATCATGCAAAAGAAGTTGCAAAGATGTTGCTTAATAAGTAGTTTTAAAGATAACTACCTATAGAATGGCAACATAAATATAGTTATATAATAAAAATTTGGGGAAAATATTGAGACATTTTTTGACACTAAAAGACTTTACGAAAGAAGAGATTTTAGAAATTATTGATATCGGACTTGAAATTAAAAAAAATTTGAAGTTAAAAATTTACAAAAAAGAACTGGAAAACCAGACTTTGGGTATGATTTTTGAAAAAAGTTCAACAAGAACAAGAGTTAGTTTTGAAACAGGAATGTTTCAACTAGGCGGACATGCTCTGTTTTTGTCTAATCGTGATATTCATCTAGGTCGTGGTGAGCCAATAAAAGATACTGCAAGAGTAATTTCAAGTATGTGTGATATGGTAATGATTAGAACCTTTGAACACTCAATGATAGAAGAGTTCTCACGTTACTCAAAAGTACCAGTTATTAATGGACTTACAGACTCCTATCACCCTGTCCAACTTTTAGCAGATTATATGACCTTAGTTGAATATAGTGCAGAAAAAAATATAGTTGCTGCTTATGTCGGTGATGGAAATAATATGACACACTCTTGGATGATGCTTTGTGCAAAACTAGGGTTTGAACTTAGAATCGCTACTCCAAAAGGGTATGAAGTTGATAGTGATATTTTAACTCAAGCTCTTGAACTTGCTAAAGAGAGTGGAGCAATTATTACTACAACTAATGATCCTCAAGTTGCTGTAAAAGGTGCAACTGTTGTAACAACTGATACTTGGACCTCAATGGGGCAGGAAGAAGAAAAAGAAGAACGTATAAAAGTATTCAGTGGTTTTATGGTTGATGAAGAGATGATGAGTTTGGCACAAAGTGGTGCTAAGTTTTTACACTGTCTTCCTGCTTATAGAGGTCTTGAAGTGAGTGAAGAAGTTTTTGATAAACACTCTGAGATAGTTTTTAATGAGGCTGAAAATAGGCTCCATGCTCAAAAGGGCTTGATGGTTTGGTTAAATAAACAAAAAGGTTAGAAGAATGAGAATATTATTAGTGATTATAACTTTTATTGTGTCGTTAGGTGCTGCAACGGTAGTAAAAGTTGATGAAAAATTTCAAACATCTGATAAATGTCAGGCGTGTCATATGCCTATAGTACAAGAGTGGGAAAAATCTCAACACGCTAAAAGTCATTATAAAAATGACGAATACTTTAGAGCGTCTATTGATTACATAAGTAAAAAAACAAGAAAAAGTCTAAATAGCGTAAAGATTGAGTGTGCAACTTGTCATAATCCAAGAATTTCTGTTACTGGTACTAGTGAAAGTTATGAAATAATAGCGGCTATGAATTTAGACAAAGATTCTGCCGTAAACAAAGCTGTAAATTCGGACTCTATCAATGAGGGAATAAACTGTGCTGTTTGTCACAATATAGATAAAATACATACAAATAAGGATGAGTCAGCAAGAGGTATGAACCGCGTAAAATGGATGAAATCAGGAATAATGGCAGGACCGTACAAAGATGCTAATTCACCTTATCACAAAACACAATATCGTGATTTTATGGATACAAATTCAGATAAACTCTGTTTTGTATGCCATGCGAATGATAAGTCTGTTAAAGGTCTAGTTTTCACAGATATGCTTTCAGAATATAAAAAAGGTAAAAAATCTTGTGTCGATTGTCACATGGGACCTAGAAAAACAGGTGCTGCTTCAACGCTTCCTATAGATAATGGAAAACCAAAAAAGAGAGAAGTAAGAAAACATGGTTTTGAAGGTGCACATGTATTTAGTATGTGGAAAGATGCATTAGATATAAAATTAACTCAGAAAAAAGATAATATAATAATTGTTATATCAAATCCACAGCCTCATAATATTCCAAGTGGTTTTGGTGCAAGAGAATTAATAGTAGATGTGACATATAAAAATGGTGTAAAAGAGATTAAAAATAAAAGAATCTCTTTGACTACACATTATACAAGAAGGGGCGGTAGGCCAACAATTCCTCATGCGGCTGAAAAAGCTTCAGAAGATATGAGTATTCCGGCTAATGGAGAAAAGGTTTTTAAAGTTCCTAATGTTAAAGGTGCTAAAAGTATTAAGGTTGAGCTATATTATAGATTGGTTAATGATGAGGTTCGTTCTATCTTAAAGCTTAAAGATAAGATTTGGGCTAAAGAGAGCTTAGTAGCCGCAAAAAAGATAAGGCTAAAATAGGTAAGATACTTTTTAGTATCTTACCCCTGTAACAGATCTGATTTTCTCAATTGTAGGCATTGCAATTTCTTTTGCTTTATTTGCCCCTAAATTTAAAATTTCTCTAACTTCATCTTGATTGTTTTGGAAATATTCACGTTTATTTCTAAACTCTCTAAAGTACTCCCACATAACTTCTCCAAGATAAATTTTAAAATGGCCGTGACCCTCTCCACCACTTTTGTACCTCTCTTGAAGCGCCAAGAGATTGTCACCCTCTAAAAATAGTTTTGCCATGTTGTAAACGTTGCAGTTTGCATACTCTTTTGGCTCTTCCATTGCTACATTTTCAGTAACAATTTTTTTGATGGTTTTCATCTGTTTCTTCTCTTCGCCAAATATATTTACAACATTTCCATAACTCTTAGACATCTTTAGGCCATCTATTCCTGGAACAGTTTGAACATCTTCTTGAACACGAAATTCTGGCATAACTAAAATATCACCATATTGGTTGTTAAATTTAGTTGCTATGTCTCTTGCTATCTCTACATGTTGAATTTGATCTTTCCCCACTGGAACAACTTCTGAGCCATATAGTAAAATATCTGCTGCCATTAAAACAGGGTAAGAAAAAAGTGAATGGTTTGCAGCAATACCTTTAGCTGTTTTATCCTTGTAACTGTGAGCTCGTTCTAGTAATCCCATAGGAGTAAATGAAGATAAAACCCAATATAGCTCAAGCACATCTTTAACATCTGACTGAACCCAAAAAACAGATTTATTTGGATCAATACCTAGTGCTAAAAAGTCTGTCGCACACTGCATTGTTAATTTCGATAAATCTTTACCACCACTAGTCATTGCATGATAGTTAGCAATAAATGCAAAAGTTTGACTTGTTTTCTGAGCTTCTACCATCTGTTTAATAGAACCAAAATAGTTCCCTATGTGTAAGTCACCAGATGGCTGAATACCTGTTAAAACTCTCATATGTAAGACTCCAAAATAATTTATAAATTTATGACATTATACATTTTTTAGCTTTATTTCGCTATCATATAAGTTATACAGAGCAGTTAGGCTGCAATATTAAAGGATTTATTATGAACGTACAAGTACACGCGAAGGACATTACACTACAGTCGAGCACAAGAGCTCACATCGAATCTGCAATTGAGAGCTTCAAAAAATATTCGTTAGATATTACGTCAGTAAATGTTCATCTGCAAGCTGAAAAAAAAGGTGTTTCTATAGAATTTGATATTCATGTTGCCCGCGCTCAGCCAATTGTTATTTCTCAAGTAGACGATAACTTGGATGCTGCAATTGATTTAGCAATTGACAGAGCTACAAAAGCACTTCGCCGTTTACATGAAAAAGTAGTTTCACACCAAAGCACTTCAGTAAAAGACTTGGAAACATTAGATAACTAATGTATAGTTGGATTATTTGGTTCCATATATTGTCATTTACTTCATGGTTCGCCGTGTTGTTTTACATGCCAAGGCTATTCGTATATCATGCAGAAAATATTGATAATGAAGGTTTTGTTGAAGTTGTAAAAGTAATGGAAATGAAAATATATAAATATATTGGTGTTCCATCTATGTGGGCAACTGTAGTTAGTGGTGTGGCTATGATATTTTTATCAACTTCACATTATGGTGGAGTTAACATAATGTCAACTGGCGGTTGGTTGCACGCTAAGATATTTTTGGTTGTAGTTTTAATGGGATACTTTTTTTCAATGGGTTATTATAGAAATAAATTTTTAAATAATGAGTGTACAAAAAGTGGAAAATTTTTCCGTGTCTATAATGAAGTTCCAACTCTTCTGTTGTTGGCTATTGTTGCGTTGGTGATTTTTAAACCATTTTAGTACTTATATGCTAGTCGCATTCGCGACTACACTAAACATTCTTGGTTAGAGTAGAGAATGTTTCTACTTCTCGCCTCTCTTTTTTGCTTTAAAAAGAACAGGTGTTCCTGTAAAATTGAAAGACTCTCTTAGTTTATTTGTTAAGTATCTTCTGTATGTAAAGTGAAGACCTTTAGGCTTATTCATGACTATCGCTATTTTAGGCGGTCTAGTCTCGTACTGCGTTGCATAGTAGATTCTAATAACTTGACCATGCATGCTTGGAAGATGATGTTTTCTCATCGCTTTTTCCATAGCATCATTTAGTTGTGAAGTTGTAATTCGTTGTGAGTAGTTTTCATTTATCTCTAAAATCATATCATTAAGTTTATCAACTCTTTGGTGCGATTTTGCAGATAGTGTGATAATTGGTGCATAAGCTAAGAACTTAAATCTGTCTCTTACGCTTTGAATGATTTTATCATGCTCATCTCTTTTTGATATATCCCACTTATTTAGAACGATTATACAAGCGAGTTTATTACTGTCTACAAGACCGGCAATTTTCTCATCAAGGTCTAAAAAAGGCTCACTTGCATCTAAAATAACAAGTGCCATATTTGAATTTTCCAGCATCTCTGTTGTTCTCATTAGAGCAAATTTTTCTATACCTATTATCTTACCGCGACGTCTAAGACCTGCTGTATCTACGAAAGTAAGCTGTTTTCCTTTGTAGACAATACTCTCATCAATTGGGTCAATTGTTGTGCCTGCTACGCTACTGACAACAGATCTCTCTTCACCTAAAAGAGCATTTAAAAGTGAGCTTTTACCAACATTTGTACGACCGATAATAGAGATTTTAATGTGATTTATATCATCTTCATTAAACTCTTTTATCTTGTCATTTTGGGCAAAAATAGAGTTTTCATCATCAATGGCACCATCCATTTCATCTTCATCCCAATATGTAAATCCATCATCTTCTTCATCTTGGTCTTGTGTATTTGCAAAGAAATCTTCATCACTTAAATCTTCACGAATTATGGTGATTTCATCATTACCTTCTTCATTACCTTCTTCAAAAGCTTCTTTTATAATGTCAGAATCTGGAATCTTACTGGCTACCCAATCAAGAAGCTCAACTGTATGTCTATTATGAGCTACAGATATGCCAAAGATAGCATCTGTTCCAAACTCATAGAAATCCCAAAGTTTCTCTTTCATTTTATCATTGTCTATTTTATTTACAATAAGAGCTACATCTTTACCCATAGTTTGAAGTTCATAAAAAAGTTTTTTATCTTCATCTTCTGGTAAGCCTTTGCCATCAACCATATAAAGAATTATGTCAGCCTGATAGGCTGCTTTAAGTGACATCTCTTTAATCTTGTCAAATAGCTCACAACCCTTATCTAAACCGCCAGTGTCCAACAGTAGAGCCTGCTTGTTTATGATTGTTACCGGTCGCCTTTTTACATCTCTTGTTGTACCTGCTTGTTCAGATGTTATAGCATCTCTTTTTTTAACCAGTCTATTAAAAAGTGAACTTTTGCCAACATTTGGACGACCAATAATTGCAATTTTTTTCATGTTTGTTGCCTTGCTTTAAGTGAAGAAATATTTGTAGTTTATTTGGAATTATATCTAAAATAAAGAGTTAAATTTTAGGAGTTAAAATCTTGCTTGAGGAAACTCCCTCTTTGTGGGGAGTTTTAGTCACTAGTTATCAGAAAATTCTTTTTCTAAACCTTCTAAAGCGTTCTTGGCTTTAAATTGTTGCCATAGAGCTTGATCATTTTTGAAACTCGTTTTAAGATTATTTTTGATTTGTTCATTAGCAGATTGTTTTGATACAGTCACTAACATGTATAGTGCACCAGATGGAGCATTCCACGTATCAATAGATTTTGAACCAATTAGGTCAACTTTTGCGACCTGTTTAGTTACAGTTTCTGTTGTTTGATCAACAGTTTCACTTCCAGCAACACCAGTTGTGCCAGTATATAAAGAAATCTTATCTTTTACAAGTGTACTAATCTGCTGAGCTAAATCTGAGCGACCGTTAGCTACTGCAACTCGTCTCATATGACCCATTCCAGCAGCGCTTTTTTGAGCAACACCAACACCAGCATAGGCACCATCCGCTGACGGTCTACATGTCCAATCAGGAGCTGGTACATTTTCTTGTTTACAAATATTATTGAACTCAACCTCTTCTGGTTTAACGTCTTTCTTTGAACATCCTGTAATAGTAGCAGCCAATAGACCTGCCAATGCAATTGATGAAATAACTTTAGTCATATATATCTCTCCTTTTATTTGAAATCATTGTATCAGCTTTAATCTTAAATAATATTTACTAACTAAGCTCTGCTAGTGCTTTTTAATTCCGATAAAGTCAAAGACACCAAGTTGCTTTATTTTACTTCTCAGATTGATTGCCGATTGTTCTTTAGCCTCTATTAGGTTTTTTCTAGATTTTCCAATAAATGTATGCTGTCTAAATGCTACTTCCTTTTTCTCTTTATCAAAGAGCGTAAATTTGATAAGAGATTTAGATTTATTAAAACTGTATTCCTGAGATTCATCAGTTTTTGATGTAATTAGAAGCTTAAAAGAGTTTTTGTTGTCTGTGCTATTTGCTGCATTTAAGCCTTTCTCTTCTATGGCATTTTTTATAATTGATGAGAAAAACCTTGAGTTTCCATCGGCTAGAATATATATATTTAGATTTGATTTTATTTCATCATACTCATCTTTCATAAGTCTTAAAAATCTAAATTCATCATCAGAATTATATGTATATTTCAATAACTCTTTATAGCCAGTGAGTGATGCAAGAGTATGGTACTCTAACATAAGTGGGTCAAGTGCAACGAATTTTTCTATATCTGTTTTTGCAGTAATTAAACTTTTTTCTTGTTTAACTCGTGACATTTTTGCATCAGAAATTATTTTTAGTGATTGATATATTTCTTCCTTATATATGCTTATAAGAACAAGAACCTCACCTTTATAATTTTTTGATTTTACTAGTTTTATATGATTAAGGTACAATTTTTTTGAAATGTCAGAGTTTTGTTCTGAAATTTTTTTAAGTGTATCATCATCTAAAGGTTGAAGTAGATGAGAAGAGCTTTTAAAAGATTCATCTAGCTCGGTGCTCAGAGAGACTCTCATAGAATAGACAGCAACTTTTTTTGCTTTTTCAATAGTGTCAGATGTTCCAACAGCATAAAGAAGTAGATTGTCTTTTGGTATATTTGTATACCACGTTGGAATATTGTCAGGCTCTGGTTTTGGTTGCGAAGAACAACCTGCAATTAGTGCTATTATAAGCGCTAATATAATATTTTTATACATATATTGTCCTTGTTTTGAAAGAATTCTATCAAAATAATTTTAAACTAGTATAATACGATTATGAAATATTACTCTTATGAAAATTTTAAAAATGATACAAACAAATTGATTTCTCAGGTTAAGAAGTCTGAGTTTGATGTGATAGTAGCAGTAGCCAGAGGTGGACTTGCTCTTTCACATGTGATGGCAGAGGGCTTAAATATAAGAGATGTTCAAAGCATAAGAACAGAACTTTATGATGAAACATGTAAAAGAGAAGAGTTGACTATATTTGGAAGTGCTGACTTTACAGATATAAAAAAAGTGCTGGTTGTTGATGATATAGCAGATAGCGGCGACACATTGAATGCAGTAATGAAACATTTAAGAGGTTGTTTTAAGGAAGTAGAGTTTAAGTCTGCAACTCTTTTTTATAAAAAAACATCCATTTATGAGCCAGATTTTTGGGTAAATGAGGCCGATGACTGGATAGACTTTTTTTGGGAGAGAGATTTCATAAAAGAGTCATATTGAAATTTAATCTTATTAAAAGCTTATTCTGATAATTCTTGTTATAATTTTTGTTAAATATATACTATTTATTTCTTGGAGCGATGCATGTATTCACTAGATATGACAAATTTATTTATAATAACAGCTGTTATTACATTTATTCTATTATTTGCACTTTACCTTAATATCAAACAGCGCTATCATTTGAAAAAAGAGATTGTGAAAAAAGTAAAAGATTTAGAAAATTATGTAAATTCATTTGATAAAAATGTAATATTCTCTAAAACTGATTTAACAGGTATTATCACTCATGTAAGTGAAGCATTCTGTAAAATAAGTGATTACGAAGATTATGAACTTATAGGAAAACCTCATAGCATTGTTAGACATCCTGATATGCCAAAGGAAGCTTTTAAAAAAATGTGGGATACCCTTCATCATACACAAAAATGGTCAGGAGAAGTAAAAAACAGAAAAAAAGATGGCGGATACTACTGGGTTCTTGCTAATATTGAAGCGGACTATAATGATAATGGTGAGCACATTGGCTACACTGCAGTTCGACATGATATTACAGCACAAAAAGAGGTTGAGGAGCTAAAAAGCGAACTCGAAAATATAAACAACTATTTAGAAGATCAGGTCAATGAAAAAATTATAGAAATAGTATCTCTAAATAAAGATGTAAAAGAGACGCAAAAAGAGATTATCTTCACTATGGGTACTATTGGTGAGAGCAGAAGTAAAGAGACCGGTAACCATGTAAAAAGAGTTGCTGAATACTCAAAATTACTCGCTATTCACTCTGGAATGCACGAATATGAAGCCGAGCTTTTAAAACAAGCTAGTCCTATGCATGATATAGGGAAGGTTGGAATTGCTGATTCAATTTTAAATAAGCCTGGAAGATTTGATGAGCAAGAGAAGAAAATAATGGACTCTCACGCAAAACTGGGGTATGAGATGTTAAAACATTCAGACAAGCAGCTATTAAAAATTGCAGCAACAGTAGCTCATGAACATCACGAGAAATATGATGGTACAGGTTACCCAAATGGCTTAAAAGGTGAAGAGATTACTATATATGGAAGAATCACAGCTCTGGCAGATGTGTTTGATGCTCTTGGGAGTGACAGAGTCTATAAAAAAGCTTGGGATGATGAGAAAATATTCAAGATGTTTAAAGAGCAGAGCGGTAAACATTTTGATCCAAATTTAGTAGATATATTTTTTAATAATTTGGATGAATTTTTAGAAGTTAGAGATAAGTTTGTTGACAAGATGGCTTAATTACTTACTCTAGTGCTTTCCGCCTCTTTTGGTAAAATCTGTTTCATATATATAAGCAGAAATTTCTCTTAAGGTGTCTAAATCATAACTAAGGTTTGGCATAAGTCCATGCTTTTGTATTGAGTGGTGCATAAGCGAAGTCTCTTCTTTTGGGTTTAATACCCAACTTGACATATAGTTGACAAACTCTTTTTTTACAGGAAATGCACTTTTATACACCTCTTTAAATTTTACAACAGACGGTGCTGATATAGTTTGTGTCTCTTTATGGCAGGTTATACAGTTTCCGTTAAATAACAAAGAACTCATGTCGTTAGCTTCTGCTAAACTAGCAAAAAGTATGAAAAGCGATGTTATTTTAAAATTAATCATTGCTTCTTATGTTCTTTTATCATCTCATATGCTTGATTTATCTCTTGAGTTTTTGCAGTTGCTTCTTGCATATAAGCTTCATCTTTGTTTTGAGATTTAATAATGTCAGGATGATATTTACGAACCAAGCTTCTATACGCTTTTTTAATAACACTTAAATCATCATTTTCACTTACACCCAAGAGTTTGTAGGCATCATTTATGTTTGCTTTTGGATGAACGTTTGCCATCATTTTTTCAAATTGCTCAAATATAGCATGGTAAGCATTTGGGTCAAACTCAAAAGCTTCAGCAATTGTTATAAGAACTTCATCTTCACTCTTACTAACTTCACCGTCAATAAACGCAAGTTGAATTAAAAAGCCCATAAAATGTTGCTGTTTAGCTCTATCTCTTTTAATAGCATGACCTAAAGTGTGAGCTATATCTTCTAAGTTGTCAAATCTATCTTTCTCTTCATTGAAAATTTGTTTTAAAATATCTTTGGTTTTTTCAGGTTCTGGGAAAACAGCTGAGATATCGTCAAACATTATCCCAATAAGCTGTGCTTCTAAAGCATCAACTTTTCCATCAGCTTTTGCAACCTTTGCAGCTAGTGCTACAAAAAGACCTAAATCACTTTTTCTTATAGAGTCTAAACTTACAGAGAAATTTTTAAAAGCCTCCTGTGAATAAGTTGTATATTGAGAGTAGCTCTTAAATATCCAGTAAAAAAATCCGCCTAAAATCGCCAATAGTATCAAATTGCCCATAACACTCCTTTATTATTTGTAAAATTATAGAAAGTATAAATTAATATATAGATTTATTTTCTACTGATTTTATGGTAGACACGTTTTGCCGTAATCTTTCCAATCCAGAAAACTTCGTCCATCACAGCTTCTTTTAAAAGACCATCATTATCATAGGCTACAAGTACATCTACTGTAGTCTCATCTTTATCCATTGGCTCTACATGTAGATTATATATATTTTTAACTCCATCAGAAAACAATAATGCCGTAGCCTCTTTTTTTGTATCATCAAGACACGATAACATAACTCTATTTTCGTCATTATGTGCACCAATTGCAAATAAATTATAGCTCTTTTGCCCATCTATACAACTTGATTTTGTATTAAGATAAGAGCTTAGAACATCATCAGCTATATAATCATCAAGTGTAATTTCCTCTTTTGAACTCTCTTTAACATCTCTTGTTGTAAATTCAAAGGTCGAAGGATTAAAGTCGGTTTGACTTACTAGATTTGTTTTCTCTTCTACGAATGTAATCTCTTTTTCTTCGTGATTAAAATAGTAGCTCTGAACTTTATTGCTTCGTGTTTTTGTTTTTGTTTTTATAAAAGTGTCAGGGATGTATTTTCCATTAACAATTTTACCCTTGCTTATAAAAATCTCAACCCTGTTGTTTAAAAGAAAGGCTGCTACATCAACAGTCTTTGCCACTAGTTTAAGTTCATAACTTTCAGCATTTTCTTTTAGGGTTAAATCAGCATAACCAACTCTACCAAACATTCCAACATTTACATCATATCTCGTTGAAAAACCTTGAGCATATAAAAAGTTTATAAATAAAAACATCATTACTAAAATCTTCATTGCAAACTCCTTGTTATATCTCCTATTATATCTACAAAATGGTTAACATAATATTAATATGTTTTGGTAATTTTATATAGAACCAAAATAAAAATTTAATTTTAATTGTAACATATAGTTTACTTTATAGTCATTTTCTCTATGAAAACTAATGGCCGGCTGCACCTCATATGCAATCCATTTTCGCCAAATGCTTCTGCGGAAATTAAGTGTGGTTACATAGTCACTTATCCCTCCAAAAGGTTCCGACTGAGTAGCAGGTGTTGTGCTGTCAATTGTATATCTATATTTAGTGTTTCCCCAAAATATCTGACTTAAACTAACTCCTCTATATGTTTTTGGGGTTAAATAGTAAGAAAATGCAACTCTGTAATCCATGCCATTGTAGTGAGCCATTGTTTTACGATAAAGGGAGGCTCTAAACATTGATAGATCATCTAGCTTTCTATCAAAATATATGTTTGTCTCTTCTTCGCTAAAATACCTTGTTGAGTATTTAAACTGTTGAGTTGGTTCGATTACCCATCTGCCTGCCTTGAAAGTTTTACTATATCTTGCACGAATAAAAGCCGAGAAACCTCTGAAACCAATTGAGTACTTTGATTCTATCTTATGAAACTCTTTGGCAAAGTAGTTAATCCCAATATCTGGCGTAGTAGTTTCATCAGAAGTGTTAGAAGCAGTGTCATCAAAATAATTTTGTTCAATGTCATCAATAAAAAGTTTATAGTTCTTTTTAGTTCTACTTAACGGTAGCTGAGCACTTACTCTATAATTAAATGTAGTTGAAGTTTTTGATTGTAAATGAGAGCCTATACGAATATGAAGATAGCTCTTTTCTGTTTCATTAATAAATTTTTCACTTTGAAAAAATTCGTCAATTGAATTTTGTATTGTTTCCTCATTACAAGCCATATTCTCATCAGAAGAGTTTAACAAGCTACTAACTGTTTTATCAATACCATTAGACCATTTAACGACTTTTTTAGAAATCGTTTTTTGACTATCATCTATGTAAGTTTCAAAAAAATTACTGCTACTGTTGGTCTCAGCACTTAAATTAAGTGCAAAAAACAAAAAAAGAAAAGTAGATATTAACTGTGATGACAAAATATTTCCTTTTGTTATTTCGTTAATTATAGCAATATTTTAATTAAATTTAGATGGGTATAATGGCGCTTATGAAACAAATCAAACAATTAAACAGTGGCGTTAAATATATGCTTTTGGCATCATTAACATTCGCAATAATGGGTGCGTTTGCTAAGCTGGCAAGTGAGCATATGAGTTCACTTGAGGTTGTTTTTTTTAGGAATGTTTTTGGTGTAGTTTTAATAACATATGCTGTGTATAAAAAGCCTATGATTCATCAGGGTGGAAAGCCATTTTTACTTTTCTTTCGTGGTGCTATGGGTTTTTCAGCACTTCTTGCATACTTTTATAATATTGCACATATTCCGCTTGGTGATGCTGTTACTTTTTCAAAAACTGCTCCAATATTTACAGCTATTTTTGCATGGCTGTTTTTAAATGAGAAGCTCTCTCCAAAAGCATGGCTAGCTGTTTTTGTCGGATTTATGGGAATATTGCTTATCACTCAGCCAAGTGCAGTTGGATTTACTAAGTATGATATTTTAGGAATATTCAGTGGTATTGGTGCTGCACTTGCATACACTTCAGTTAGAGAACTTAGAAAATATTACGACACGAGAGCGATAGTTCTCTCCTTCACATTAGTAGGAACTATTGGTCCAATTATTCTTTTTGTGTTGTCAAAATATTTCTACATGTCAGAGCTAGATTTTATGTTGGGTGAGTTTGTTATGCCAAAAGGTGTAGTTTGGCTTTATGTGATTGGACTTGGTGTTTTAGGAACATTTTCTCAATATTTTATGACAAAAGCCTACGGAGAGACAAAGGCCGGAATTGTTGGTGCTGTTAGTTACACAAACATCGTGTTTGCTATTTTAGTGGGTCTTTTACTTGGTGATGCACTTCCAAATTTAATAACTACATGTGGAATAGTTTTGATTGTTTTTGCCGGAATTATGGTGGCTAGAGAAAAGTAATTTTAGATTAAAACCATTATGATATAATCTCTACTTTATTTTTAAAAGGTATATTATGACATTACTTGCGGGGCCTTGCGTAATCGAGAGTGAAGAAAATATTTTTAAAATTGCTAAATCTTTAGAAAAATATCATGAAGATAAAACTATAGATTTTTATTTTAAAGCTAGTTTCGACAAAGCAAATAGAACATCACTGGATAGTTTTCGTGGACCAGGAATCGAAGAGGGACTTAGAATCCTTCAAAAAGTCAAAGATGATTTTGGTTATAAAATAGTTACAGATGTACATGAATCAGTTCAGGTAAAACCGGTGGCTGAGGTTGTAGATATGCTTCAAATACCAGCATTCTTATGTCGTCAAACTGACTTGCTTGTTGCATGTGCAAATACAGATAAGATTGTAAATATTAAAAAAGGGCAGTTTATTAATCCGCCAGATATGCAGTACTCAGTTATGAAAGTACTAAAGACTCGAGGATGTGATGAAGTTAGTTATGAAAACGCTAAAAAACATAACATCTTTTTAACCGAGAGAGGTTCATCTTTTGGTTATGGGAACATGGTTGTAGATATGCGTTCATTAGTTGTTATGAGAAAGTTCGCACCAGTTTTGTTTGATGCAACTCACTCTGTTCAGATGCCGGGAGCTCTTGGTGGAAAAACAGGCGGAGACAGCTCAATGGTTCCATATTTAGCTTCTGCAGCAGCAGCAGTTGGTGTTGATGGGTTCTTTTTTGAGACACATTTTGACCCAAGTGTAGCACTTAGCGATGGGCCAAATATGCTAAAACTTGACGAGCTAGAGAGTTTAATAGTTAGAATTAAAAAAATACAAGAAATTTAAGGAGATAGAATGAACGTAGTAGAAGGCAGATTAAAAGTTACAAATGGTAAAAAAATAGCGATTGTTAGTACAAGGTGGAATCACTTTATTGTTGATCGTTTAGTTGAAGGTGCAAAAGATGCATTTCTACGTCATGGTGGAGTAGAAGAAGATGTAACTCATGTTCTAATTCCTGGAGCTTTTGAACTTCCTATGGTGGTTGATCAAATTTTGGCAAGTGGTAAATACGATGCTGTTTGTGCTTTAGGTGCAGTTATTCGTGGGGCAACTCCTCACTTTGATTATGTTTCTGCTGAAGCAACTAAGGGAATCGCTACTATGAGTCTTAAGTACCAAAAACCTGTTTCGTTTGGTCTTTTAACTACTGATACAATTGAGCAAGCAATAGAGAGAGCTGGAACTAAAGCTGGAAATAAAGGTTTTGAAGCGATGACTACTGTTATTGAAATGCTTGATCTTTATGAGAATATCTAATGGCAACTAGACACCACGCAAGAATGGCAGTTGTAAGTCTGCTATACGCTTATGACTTGGGAAATGGAAACATTGCTGAGCATACGGATGAGATTTTAGAAGAGAAAAAAATTCGTAACAAACAAAAAGATTTCGCTTTAGCACTATTTGACGGTGTTATGGCAAATCTTGAGGCTTGTGATAAAGCAATAATAGCACACCTCAAAGATTGGGATTTTGAGAGACTAGGAAGTATCGAGAGAGCAACACTTAGACTTGCATGTTATGAGATACTTTTTGGTGATCTTGATTCTGCTGTTGTTATTAATGAAGCAGTTGAGATAACTAAAGCATTTGGTACAGAACAGTCTCCTAAATTTATAAACGGTGTTCTTGACGCTATTTCAAAAGATAAACCAGAGTAAAAAAATGAACAAAATCATTTTCTTGTTTTTATTTTTAACATCTTTTCTTTTTGCTGCAAATGAGTGTATCGTATGCCATAAGGGGATAGAAGATATTAGAGATAGAGATTCAGGAATGATGAAAGCTATATTAAAAACAGCAAAAAAAGCTGGACATGAGGGCAACGATTGCATAGTCTGTCATGGTGGTAATCCATATAATAAAAGTATAGAATATGCTCACAAGGGAACGATAAAGTATTTTAAAACCAATAAAGGTCCAAAAGAGTTTTACCCAGCACCGGGAAGTTCTTGGATAAATGAGAATACATGTGGAGTTTGTCATACAGCTCAAGTCGGTGCTCAGATGAACTCTCTTATGATGACAGAGCAGGGAAAAATACAGGGTGCACTCTGGAGTTTTGGCGCTAAAGAGGGTTATGAACATACTGTTGGTAACTACAATACTAAAAATCCTGACAATCCAGACAAAAGACTCGGAACTCAAGTATATAAAAAATATATGGCTAAACTTGCAACTATGGAGCCTCAAGCTTTTCCAAAAGAGATGCATACACTTCCTCAAGCACCTACAGTAGAAGAGATTCACAAAGACCCATCATTAGCTGTTTATACATATTTGAGACAAGAGTGTTTAAGATGTCATACTGGTTCTAAAGGTAGAAATAAAAGAGGCGACTATCGCGGAATAGGGTGTGCATCTTGTCATATTCCTTACTCTAACGAAGGCTTTTAT
The DNA here is from genome assembly GCF_015265475.1 of Candidatus Sulfurimonas marisnigri. Taxonomy (NCBI): domain Bacteria; kingdom Pseudomonadati; phylum Campylobacterota; class Epsilonproteobacteria; order Campylobacterales; family Sulfurimonadaceae; genus Sulfurimonas; species Candidatus Sulfurimonas marisnigri. The sequence goes on from NZ_CP054493.1 coordinate 337,148, forward strand.
GAGGGGAATGATAAAACAATCTCTAAGAAAAGTGGACATCTTCTAACTCACCAAATTCAAAGTTCCAGAAAAGTAAAAGTTCAAGTTAATGATATTAACTACTCCGGTGTTCCTGTTGAGACATGTTCTACATGCCACAACCGAGGAAAACGAATAGGTGTATCATACCAAGGTTTGATGGAGACGGAGTATCAGTCAACGTTTGACGTTGATGGAAATGGACAGCCAAAGCTTCACACAAAAAGATACCTTCATATGAAAGAGGATATTCACTATAAAAAAGGGATGTTGTGTCAAGATTGTCACACATCAAACGACCTTCATGGTGATGGCTTTTTAGGTGGGGCAAATTTAGCTGCGGTTGAGGTAGAGTGTCAGGATTGCCACGGTACAACAAAGTCTTACCCATGGGAACTCCCTATTGGCTACTCTGATGAGTTTAATACAACAGCGGCAACCGGAAAGCCAAGAGGTGTAGCTTCAGATTTAGCTGAGTATCTAAAGCAGGGTTATGTACCGGAAAAAGAAGATGGCTACATTTTAACTGCTCGTGGAAACCCACTTCCAAAGGCTGTTAAAAAGGGCAATAAAATTATTATGCACTTGAGCTCAGGAAAAGATATAGAGCTAAAACCACTTAAGCTTTTAAAAGAGACAGAAGAGCTCTCAGCCTCTGGTCTACTTGCCATGGATACAATCTCTGCTCATACTTCCAAAATGGAGTGTTACTCTTGTCACGCAACTTGGGCACCTCAATGTTATGGTTGCCACGTGAAAGTTGACTACTCCGGCGGGAAAAAGAACCCTGATTATCTAAAAGCTTCGCATGACCAAGATATTCACGGAACTACCGGCGGAATGAGAGATTTGAAAAAGTATTTGGTTGATGGGCAAGTTACAGAGACCAGAAGTTACCTTCGCTGGGAAGATCCGGCTTTAGCACAAAATGGAGAAGGTCGTGTAAGCCCTGTGATACCTGGATGCCAGACGACAATTACAGTTATAGGCAAAGACGGCAAAGCACTTTTACAAAATCATATTTTTAAGATACCAAATGTTGAAGGTGCAGGCGAAGATGGACAAAGCGCTCTAGATATGTCGCCTGTTCAGCCCCACACTATCCAAAAAGAGGCAAGAACATGTGAGTCTTGTCACTCAAGTGGCAAAGCGCTAGGTCTTGGTATCGGCGATGGAAAACTAAACGCTGATCCAAGTAAAACGACTATCATTGATTTGATGAGTGCCGATAGAAAAATATTAGCAAAAAAAACTGATGAGCAAATTCCTGCTATACCAAACTTAAAACATGATTACTCCCAGTTTATAGATGAAAACGGTACTCAGCTTATGACGGTAGGTCATCACTTTAAACTCTCACAACCTCTAAACAAAGAGCAGAGAGATAAACTAGACAGAAGAGGAGTTTGTCTCTCTTGTCATATAGATATTCCAGAAGGAAGTTTAGCTATCTCGGCTATGCGACACATTGCAAAAATGGCAGAGTATAAAATTGATAGAGTACAACACAATAGCATACTCAATAAGCTTCTAAATCTAGGAGCTTGGGTTCAGGTAATGACAGTGCTAGTCTTTATTTTAATAGTCCTGCTTGCAATATACATAACATTTTTTAAGAAAAAACCAAATAATCCACGAAACGAAGGATGGAAGTAGTACAGATGAAAAGATTAACAAAAGAAGAAGCTCTGTATTTAATCAAAAATGCAGACTTAAAAGAACTAGGAAAAATGGCAACAGCTCGCAAGAAAGAGCTACATCCAAAAGGTATAACAACATTTGTAATAGATAGAAATATAAACTATACTAACATTTGTTGGGTTGATTGTAAGTTTTGCGCTTTTTACAGACATGAAAAAGATGCAGATGCTTATGTACTTACTTTTGATGAGATAGATGCAAAGATTGATGAACTTTTAGAGATTGGCGGAACACAGATTCTTTTTCAAGGTGGAGTTCATCCTAAATTAAAAATAGGGTGGTATGAGGACTTAGTTGAGCATATTCATACTAAATACCCTGAGATTACAATTCACGGATTCTCTTCTATTGAGATTGATTTTATTGCAAAAGTTTCTCGCATAACTGTAGAAGAAGTGTTGGAGCGTTTAAAAGCAAAAGGTTTAGCCTCTATTCCAGGAGCTGGAGCTGAGATACTTTCCGATGAGGTTCGTGATATTATCGCACCAAAAAAGATAGACTCTGATGTATGGGTTGATATTCATAGAAAAGCCCACAAGCTTGATATTAAATCAACGGCAACTATGATGTACGGTACAGTAGAGAGTGATGAGGACATAGTAGAGCACTTTGACATGATAAGAGAACTTCAGGATGAGACAGGTGGTTTTAGAGCATTTATAATGTGGAGTTTTCAAGGGCAAAATACAGAGCTGTTAAAACTAATTCCAGATATGGATAAGCCATCATCAAACCGCTATTTAAGACTTCTAGCAGTTGCTAGGCTTTATCTTGATAATGTGCCAAATATTCAAAGTTCATGGGTAACACAAGGCCCATACATAGGTCAAATGGCTCTAATGTTTGGAGCGAATGATTTGGGTTCAACTATGATGGAAGAGAATGTTGTAAGTAGTGCCGGTGCGGCTTACTCCATGGCGAAAGAAGAGATGGTTTCTCTTATAAGAGATATAGGTGAAATACCGGCAGTACGAAATACTGCTTATGAGACATTAGAGAAATTCGCATAAAATGAAAAAAATAATAGTTACTTTACTAATAATAGGACAAATTATGATGGCAGCAACAATAGAAGAAATCGAAGTTAACGGTAAAAAGATACCTGTGATTTTTGAAGATGACAAAAGGTTACCACTAGTAACTATGCAGTTTGTTTTCACTAACAGCGGAACTATAACAGATGCTACAAAAGCAGGCTTAGCAAAGCTAAGTTCTAGAGTTATGGGTGAAGGAACAAAAGCTTTGGGCTCAAACGCATTTGCTGAAGCTCTTGAAGCTAGAGCTATTCATATATCTGCATCAGCAGGTAAAGAGACTTTTGTTATAGAGGTTGGGTGTCTAAAAGGTGAGTTTGAAACAGCTCTTAAATATTTTAGTGATTTATTAAAAGACCCAAATCTAACTCAAGAAGCAGTTGATAAAGTAAAAACTACAACTATTGGTTCAATCAGTTCAAAAGCAAATGACTATGATTATGTAGCTTCTAATGAACTAAAATCAGTTCTATTCGAGGGAACTCCACTGGAAAATCCAGCTTCTGGAACAATAGAGAGTGTAAAAAGTATTCAACTAGAGGATGTAAAAGGGTTTATAAAAAAACATTTGGTTAGCTCTAAACTCATAGTTGTAGCGGGTGGAGATATTGAACTAGAGAAGATGAAACAACAGATAAGTAAAGTTGTAGAAGCTATGCCAAAAGGTAGAGCGTCTGCTCTTAAAAGTTATGCTACATCAGATAAATCTAAAGAGAGTGTTCTCAAAAAAGAGACAGAACAAGCATATATATACTTTGGTTCACCATACAATGTAAGTGTTAATTCACCAGATTACTATAAATCTAGAGTAGCTACTTACATTTTAGGAACAGGCGGTTTTGGCTCAAGACTAATGGAAGAGATAAGAGTTAAAAGAGGTCTTGCTTATTCTGCTTATGCAAGAGCAGATATAAGTAAATCAAGTTCATTTATGAGTGGTTATCTTCAAACAAAACTAGACTCTATGGATGAAGCGAAAAAAACAGTTAAAGATGTAATAGCTGAGTTTGTAAAAAATGGTGTTACCAAAGATGAGCTCAAGCAGACTAAAAAGTTTTTGCTTGGAAGTGAGCCGCTTAGAGTAGAGACTATGAGCCAAAGACTTAACCGTACTTTTATGGAGTACTATAAGGGTCAAGAGTTTGGACACTCACACAGAGAGTTAGAGCTTATTAAGGAATTGAAATTAAAAGATTTAAATGAGTTCATAAAAGCTCATACAGAGATTTTAAATATGAGTTTTGCAATAGTCACCAAGTAAATATTGCAAAATGCAATGTTTATGCTTGAGGTTTATAAAAAGAGATAGTATTAGATACTAAGGAATTAATATGAACCTCACAAAAGCCCAAGAAGAGAAATTTAACAAATTAGGTATCAACTCTTGGTGTGAACTCGCACTTATTATTCCTCACTCTTACGAAGATTTACGACTTCATTACAAACTTCAAACACACACATTTCAGCTTATAGACGCAACTGTAGAGTCCGTTTACCGCTCTGCAAACTCTATACAGATAACTTTTTTTGCCCATAATTTCGGACATAGTGTTACCGGCGTTTTGTTTCGTCCAAAACCATACATGTTACACCAGTTTACAGCCGGTAGCAGAGATTATTACTATGGAATGATTGAGTGTAAAACAGGACACTGCAGTATTAGTATGCCAAGAAAAGTAACCAATGTAGGTTTCATAACTCCAAAATACAAATCAGCTCTAAGAAGCGATGTTATGCTACGTTTTATTCAAAATAATTTAACAAAAGAGAATTTAATAGAAGAAGGTTTAAAAGAAGATATCATAGATGAGGTTTTAAAATTACATTTTCCGACAGAGCTACCAATTAACGTAAAAGAGCTAGATTCAAAAAGTGTTGATGCTCTTAAATATATAGAACTATTCTCTTATATGAAGAAGCTGTCTGCCAAAAGAAGATACTTTAAATCTTCTACATGTAGAAGTAGTGATTATAAAGATTGGGCTAAAACCTTGCCATTTAAACTTACAAAAGAGCAGGTTGATACTATAGAAGATATAAAAATAGATTTGCAAAAAGATGTAAGTGCTAGGCGAATGATAGTAGGGGATGTTGGAAGCGGTAAAACAATGGTTATTTTAGCTTCTGCAGTAATGATGCTGCCTAATAAGTCTATTTTAATGGCACCAACAACTATACTAGCAAACCAACTTTTTGAAGAAGCCAGTAAATTTATACCTAATATTAAAATCGTTTTAGTCACCAACAAAACAAAAAATATAGATTTGAGTGAGTTTGATTTTATTATTGGTACTCATGCACTTTTATATAGAGAGCTTCCAAAAGCAGGGCTCGTTATGGTTGACGAGCAACACCGTTTTGGAACTGTACAGAGAAACATGTTAGAGAAGTTAGTTAGTAGTACAGATGTCATAAGCCAAGCAAAACCTCATTTTTTACAGTTTTCTGCAACTCCAATTCCCAGAACTCAAGCTATGATAGAGACAGCACATATTGATGTCTCTTTAATTACATCAACACCTTTTAAAAAAGATATATCAAGCAGAGTAATCCATAAAAGTGATTTTCAAGAGTTGCTTGGGCATATAAAAAGTGAGATAAGCAAAAAAAATCAAGTTCTTTTAGTTTACCCTTTGGTTGAGCAGAGTGAAGTTATTGAGTATCAGAGTATTGATGAAGCGAGAGGATATTGGGAGAATAATTTTGAGAATGTCTACGTGACTCATGGAAAAGATAAAGAGAAAGAAGAGGTGCTAAAAGAGTTTAGTGAAAAAGGGGACATTTTAATTGCTACAACAGTAGTAGAAGTAGGTATATCTCTACCACGGCTTAGTACTGTGGTAATTGTCGGTGCTGAGAGATTAGGGTTGTCTACGCTTCATCAGCTACGAGGTCGTGTAAGTAGAACAGGACTAAAAGGCTACTGTTTTTTATATACAAACCAAAAATCATCTGAGCGATTAGAAAAGTTTACTAAAACTACTAGCGGTTTTGATATAGCAAACCTTGATTTAAAGTTTAGAAAAAGTGGTGATTTGTTAAAAGGTTCTAATCAGAGCGGAAAACAGTTTAGGTGGATTGATTTGGCAGATGATGAAGAGATAGTTCAGCAAGTGAAATATGACTTAAATTTTGTCTCATTGAGACAAGCTTCAGTAGCCACAGCGGCTCCAGCGGAGTAAAGGGAATTACTTCCCTTTGCGGGACTATTAATATAACCCGAATTTACCATCATTTCTTTTGTAAAGAACACGAGTTTTACCTTCGTTATCTAAGAAGATTTCAAATACTTTCTTACCATCTTTTAAGTCATTTAAAACATCTTCAACTTCACGAGGTTTGTAAAGGTCTAGTTCTACTGGTACGATTTCATCTTCTAAAGCTTCACTAGCCTCATGCAAATCAATTGCAGTATTAGCTTCATTCTTAGCTTCGTTCATACCATCTTTATGGTGATTAGTCTCTTTATCATGCATACGACGCATAGCTTTTTGAGCTCTTGATGTCGCCATGTCAATAGCAGCATACATGTCATCATCATTTTGTTTAATAATAATAGAGTTTTTGTGAGAAAGGTGTATAACAAACTCTACAGTAGAGTGTTCTTTACCTTTTTTTGATTGAGTAGACGCTATAACATTAACAGAAATAATATCCACATTGTATTTGCTAAGTGTTTCTATTGACGTATTCATATGAGCTTTGATTGGCTCTGTTAATTCTACATTTCTTCCAGTTAGAGAAATATTCATTAAAATATCCTTTTAAAATTATAATTTTGTGATTATAGCATTAAAAGGTTTAGAAATATTTATAAACTAGAGCTTTTGAATACTTCTTCTAAAATACCTGATAGGCTCTGTACCTTCAGTTGTAGTAACAGTTATATCCATAAGTACTGAGCCGTTTTGTTCATCCGTTGTTAATGTTGTAAAGTAGTCACCGGTACCACCGCATGCAAGACCTCTATAAACATATCTAACACTTATATTTATATCATATATGCTACCTAGAGTATATGAAGGAATTGTTGTACAAGAGCCATTTTGAGCAATTGTTAATAGAGCAAGTTCAGCAGCACTTTTAGAATAAAGTACAGACTGCTCATAAAGATATAAGTCTGTTGTTCTTTTCCCTGTTTCAGCTGTCATAGCTAGAGAAAGTGCCATAATAGTTGCTATTATAACAATAACAGCCATAGCCATTATCATAGCAAAGCCTGAACGATTTTTTAGTATATAGTTTTTTCTTTGCATATTGAATAACCTCCCGCTACATTACCATTGATTATATCACTCCCTACACAGACCTGTACTTTTACAACTGAGCCAATGGCTTTAAATCTAAATGTGCTTACGTTTTCCATCAACAAAAACTCTTTTCCATCATCTATGTAGTTTTCACCCTCCCAAGGTTGGTAATCGTAATTAAGCCAGAGATTTCCGGTTTGTGTTGTAGGGTCATAGTCTCTAAGTTCAACAGCATAAGCTGTCCATGCAAGCTGATAATATTCGAAAACATCTACTCCACTGAAGTTGTTGTCAGCTCCAGTAGCTCCGTTTGTTGGGATAAGAAGATGTTCTTCACCGGGATTAGGACTTCTTCTTATTGGATGCATAACGCTTGTGGTTTGGTCAGTTAGTGCGGCACCATTCCATCCATAATTATTTATATCACTATCAGAACCTACAAAATAGATGGCTGAATTATTTATGCCTGTACCACTGCCGTGGGACAATACACCAATTAGTGTATCAAGAGCTGTGGTATTCGTCTCAGGTGAGTTTAGACTGCTTGTTGATGATGCTTGTAAATCTATTATTCCGCTCCAGTTTGGCAAAGATTCCCCTCTAAACCCTTCTATATCACTTCCCACCCATTCTAAAATAGTTGCAGTGTCACCATATGTTGAACCTGATAATGCCTGATAATTGTTTAGATTTGCTCCCGGCTCTCTGGCAATAATAGAGTCTTTTATACGAAATTGCAGTCTTGAGGCAATAGACTCAACTGCTGTAGCACTTCTCGCTTGAAGAGAGTTATTTACGCTTGAGTATATAAAATTATTGTACGCCTGAGCCAAAAACTCAACTCCAAATTTACTTAAAATCCCCATAACAACTATAACAAAGATAAGCTCTATTAGTGTAAAACCAAGACGACGCATTAAAATCTCCTCCTATAGTAATCAATCTCACCAATATTAGCACTTTGCATTCTAAGAACTACAATATCTTTTGGCTCAGAATCTCTCACCGTGATTTCTATAAGCTTTATGTTTGCATCGGCGGCGCTAGGTGTTACAGTAACTATACTTGTGTAATTCGCCTTATACCCTGAAGCATTTGCTGTATCGTCTATAAAAATATTTTGTTCTCCAAGTTCTGCATTGTCCAAGTTGAAAAAAGTGTTGCTTGAAACATTTAATGGTGGTACTGCTGTAATATTTCCATCAACACATCTTCTATGCAGGGGTTGTACTATATGTCCAGGTCTTAGTCTATGTCTATCACTTGCCGTGTTGTTTACACATGTAGAGCCAATATCAATAACTCTTGAGAATTGACTCAAAGCGTTATCCGCCATCGAGTTTGCATCCCAATATCCAGAAGCTGCACCCATAAGCTCTGCAGAGGCAGCAAATATAGCCTCTTGAAGAATATTGCTCTCAATACCCCTTGATGTTACTTGTGTCATCATAGGAAGAGATAGTACAGCAATACCGATTATAACAATAGCAAAGATAAGCTCTATCATTGTAAAAGCAAATCTCTTAATACTATTTCTTACCACATGATTCTCCTGTTTGTTCTAGTTGCATTTGTATCTTTTGTGACTGTATCTGTATCATGTGCACCGCTCCACTCTCCACCTATTTTTTCAAACTCTACTGAGAACTGGTTTCTTGTAGCTGTTGGGTCATCTTTGTTGTAGATTAACCAGCCGGATGGATTGTTATGCATCGTTGTTTTGTATGGATAACCTTTTGTTTCATCATATTCAAGTGTTGCAGTTGCTGGCGGTGGAAAAACATCGTTTTGTGCTGTAACATCTACTATATCATCGGCTGCATTAAGCGGAGTGGCATCATTTTGTTGAACAGTGCCAATATTTCCATTATTTGTAGTATTATGCTCCTCATTTATATACCATCTTAAATCATCAGTCCTACTAGAGTTAAAACCTTGTTGAAGTAAAGCTTTATCGCATGTATTAATACCTATAGTATCAAAGCAATAAACTTCATAGTAGATATTTGCTGTTCCACTATCTCCCTCATACCTCTGTCTTGAAGCATGTGAGCGACCATAATAGTGTTTGATAGTTTGATTTAAATCTTTAACACCCTGAGTAGTTTTTGTTGCTGTTAAATCAGCATTCATGGTGCAGTTTGCCGGAGTAGTACAATCAGCGTTGTATGAGCTGAATGTTAACTCTTCAGGATTCATTACCGTATCTCTTGTTCTGTCAAAATTTAGATTTAAGTTTGTGTTTACACTGCCATTATTTGATTGGTTGAAGTCACTAGCTAAAATAGAAATAGTGCCAATTATATTGTTCATAGTGCCATTTTGGTCATTTGCCGGTAAATCTGAATTGTGATATATATATTTGTAATCAACTGCCCCTGAAATTGCTGATTTGCTGATATTTAAATCTATTGGCTGTGCATAACAGTTGTTTACAAAATTACTAAGACCTATGTTGTTCTCACCTCTTGCAGTTATAGTGCCATTTAAGTGAAAAGACATCTCCTCATCATTATCTAACCCTGTCATGTCTGACATGTAGATAAAAGTATTTGCATTAAACAGTGTGTTGTTATTTTCTCCATGTGATTGTGTAACTCCTGACATGTCAAATTTATATGGATGAAATTCTAGATTATAGTCTCTGTATTTTAGGGTTGAACCGCTACTGTCATGGTTACTGCTGATATTACACCCATTTTGAGGGGTAAGAGCTGTAGATGAAGCAGCTACTGATTTAGTTGCTGAGCTATTAACTACACAGTCAGCTCCACCAAGAAAATATGTTCCAGCGTGATGAGCTGGCTGTGTATTATCAACTGTTGTCCATGTAGTGTCTGTAATGTTTAATCCATACTCTCCAACTTGATTCAGGGATGAGTTAATATCAACCGAACCATTAACAAATCTCATAGGAATCGATACATTACTATCATCATTACACCCTGTTGGTGCCCCACTAGGTGACCATGCATACTTAACACTGTCTGTAAATGCAGAGTCAAAAGTTTTTGTGTACCCAGATGATGAGTTGTTGTTTAGATGGTTTGTAGCATTGATTTTTAAGCTATAGTCATACCCTGCTGCAAGTTCAGTTTGAACTGTAGATGGTGTCACAACCCCAGATACATCATCAGCAATTCTAAGTTGGGAAGCTGGATTTGTTTGGTTTTGATCATCTATTTTAATCATAAATGCTTCAGGACGCAGAGCAAAGTTGTCTCTTGAACATATGAATCTTGTATTGGTACCGTATATGCATTCCATACAAGCTTGAATATGTTTCTGGGATATAAAGTTGCCTGAATTTCCACATGCTTGAGCAGCTTGAGTTGCAATACTAGTTTGAGTTGCGTTTAGTGGGTACACAACAGGTTTGCTACAAGCACCAACAACTTGAACAATTTCCGAAAAGTTTTCTATTTTTTGTTCATTTTGTGCATTTGGTGGCCAGCTTAGTTGTACTAACGAATCATTACCATCATTACTGACAGGAAAAGACAATCTAAAGGCTGCATTTTGTCTAGAATTTTGATAAAACTCCGCACTAGAAGTGATAGTATTATTGAGTCCAATAGCAGCTTCCAGTGCTGCAGAGTCAAACATTGTAGAAGTGCTGTCATTTAGAAAAACCCAAATCTTTTCACTTATAGAACTCTCTATTTCTTCACAAGACGCATAAGTGTCATGAAAAACACCTGCGTCTATGAGCTCAACAGCAACAAGTGTGGACGTAGCATTTAATTCATCAAAATTATTTTTATTCATTGACAGTACTTTAAAATTACCAGCTCTACTTGTTACTTGAGTAGGTAAATTATAGTACCTGTTTGTTCCTCCAGCATCATAGTCATAATAATCATTATGAACTACATTGAACCTTCCACTAGTTGGTTCATAGTTGAAGTTTGATTCAGAACACATTGACATTTGAGAACCAAGTTGTAGTGTATATGGTGTAGTTACTCCAGCGACAGTTATGTTATATCTAGCTTGAACATTTATAGGAATATCAATAGTTGATGTCGTTGGGTCAATACTGTAATAAATATAGAAATGTTCATTTGAATTAATGCTTCCAATATCTATATTTTTTATGTTATCACCACCTAAGTCGTTTCCTATTGTTACATCAGTACCGTCTGCCAAGTTATTTGGAGTTATATCACCTATTTTCGCTAGTTTAGTAGAATTTGATATATAGTTAGCTTGAGAGGTGTTAATATCTGCAATATCTACAAACATATCTGAGACAATTATGTCTGAGTCAACGAGATTCCTTATAAAAATTGTTGTCTCAATAGGTTCACCAGATATAATAGTTCCTGAAATTCTTGGATTTTCTGTTCCATTATTATCTTCTGTAAAATAGGAATTTTGTTGTTTATAGGCATAGTCATAACAAAACTTAGGTTCATAAAGTGTGGTTGAAAAAACAATAAAAGCCAAATTGTATAAGTCACCATTGTTACTAAAACGAAAACTTGTTGAGGTTTGAGCATTTTTTAAAAAAGAGCTAATATCCATAGTGTCAATATCAGCTCCTAGATTATCTGCGTGATTAGGATTTCTAACAAGAGTATCTACTCCAAGATGGCTAATAGTTGAGTTGAATTGATTACCCGCCGGGTTTAGAAAATCTGTGATGTTTTCAAGAGTGTCACTATTATTAGCATTTTGCATTTGAAAAAGTTCACCAGTACTACAACAACCAAGTTTATCACCATCAACAGTGAAAAATGATGCAGTTGAGTTTACAGGCCCACTTCTAGGAGTTAAAAAGCCAGTTATCGGAACATCTACTATTTCACCATTGTCAACAACTTGAAAACCATGAAAGATAGAGACATTCTTAAGGGCTAACTGCCCTGACGAATCTTTGTAAACTGTAACTAAAGACCATGCACCAACAGCACCCCAAGCATCTATTTGACCTTCTGAGGCTACAAGGTTAGCAACTGTGTATGTACCTTCTCCTCCACTTTTAACAATATTTGTAACATCATAGGATGCAGAGTATAATATTCTGTTATTGCTATCTTGTGGCACATAGTGTAAATCAGATGAAGAAAGGCTTTGATAAGCACCACTGGGAGCTTTGAATTTAATAGTATGTGCTATTGAAACGGCATTGTTAAACTTATCATCATCCGTTCCTAGTGCTCCTCCAGTAATATTGGTATTTTGACATGTTCCACCTACTGTGGCACCTGTGTCATCACAAATATGACCTTGCCAATATAGTCTTGAGTAAACAATTTCATATCCTACATTACCTAAGTCTAAATCTGCACTAGAGGAATTGAACGTAGTCGCATCAGCATCAATATCATTAAAAACCATATTGTAAGCATTGTTACGGTCAGTTGGAGAACCTGTTGTATTTTTCCATAAAATACCATTACCAATTACTTTAGTGTCACCATAAATATCAAACGATTCTCTTAGTAAAATTGACTCTTCTGCTTCTATCCCTGTTACTCCTAGTGCAGTTACTGGAGGGAGAACAGAAGCCAATGCAAATGTTATAGCATAGTTTTGGTTCGAATTTTGACCTGGGGCTTGAACGCTTACATAAATAATATCATTTTGAGACACGATAAGGTTGTAATTAGTCATTGTTGCATCAGTAGCTTGGGTGTCTGGCATACTTGTGCCACTTGCTTCAAACCTAACTGTGGCATCACCAGTTAAAGAAATGCTAAAATTACCATCTTCATTTATTGTTATAGTATATCTGTCGTGGTCATTTCCTTTTACTGTCCCATTTTGTGTTACTGGTGCACTAGTATCTATAACAAGTGCTGTATCACTAAAAGTGTCTGCTTTTAGTTCTGAAAAAAAACTACCCATTACTAAAAATATTGAAATGATGTTTAGTAGTGGAATGAAAATCATTTGTTTGTTATTAGAATTTTTCACAATAAGCCCCTTGTAAAGCAGAAAAATAAGTGCACCAAAAGCCTAGGCTCACTCACAATTTAGTTATCAATCCTTGATTGTACTCCAATTAAAGTTATAGTTATATAAAAGTTTTTTAGCATAGATGTTGTTTGAAGAAGTGATAGCAAAGGCCAAATAAATTTTGTTTTATTTAGCTTGTAAAAAAGTAGATATTTTCTCTGCAACGCCATATCTAGTAGATTCTGGTAAAATTATTTGTGTTGCTTTGTTGTTGTCGGTATTAAAGATGATTGGACCTATAAAGTTTACGACAGAATCTTCTATAGGTGTTTGTATAAGAACTATATTTAAAATAAGAAGGTTTGAGTCTTTGTTTGCTCCCAGCAACTCTTGGGTGTTTTCAGTCACTTCAAAATCATAATCTCTCAAAATAAACGGGTCAATCAGAGTGAAGGAGATATGTTTATCAGTAGTAGATTGCATTTTCATAAAAATATCATCAATTTTTTCTAATGTTACTTGTTTTAAATCTTCAAAGCCTAAGATAGGCGCACATATATCAAATTGCATAAAAATCCCCAGTTTGTAATTTTGTGATTGTATCACTTAACGGATAAATAAAGCATAAAATGTACCTAGTTTAATGAGTGTTATATATCTTTTGGATAAAATATCAACTTATTTACAAGTAGGAAATTATTTTATGAAATTAAAAAGTTATTTAGTAGCCAGTTCGGTTATATTAATTGCGTTATTTACAGGCTGTGCAAAAGAGGTTGAAGAGTACAACAAACCAGCAATGTATTGGTACTCTAAGATCGTTCAGCAAATATCTCAAGGTGATTTAGAAAAAGCAGATAGCTATTATAGTTCTCTGCAGGGTGAGCACATAGGTTCTCCTCTCTTGCCAGAGGCAACCATGATTTTAGCAATAACTCACATGCAGTACGAAGAGTATCTTTTAAGTGAGCATTTTTTAGATGAGTATATAAAAAGATATGCAACTCAAAATGAAAAAGAAGAAGCAGAGTTTTTAAAAATAAAAGCGAAATATATGGCTCTTCCAAACCCAAGACGTGATCAGGCTTTGATAGACTTAGCAATCAAAGAGGGTGAAACATTTAAGTTACAATATCCAAACTCTATGTATATAGAAGTTATAAACTCTATGCTTATTAGATTAGAACTTGCACAAGCTGCACTTAATGAGACAATAGTTGACCTTTATAATAGACTTGATAAACCAAAAAGTGCTGAGTATTATAAAAACATTAAGCCACAAGATTGGATAGTATGGAATGATATTCAAAGAGCAAATACATCTTGGTATCGTGAGTGGTTTGAAGGTGATGGCACTTCTAGCTGGTATGAGTTTTTAATACCAGATACACAAAGTGTTGTCTCAAGAAATTCTATATCAGAAGAAGATAAAATAGTAGGAGAAAATAATGAAACTAAGTGATTATGGAAGTTTTCCAGCAAGTATACCAGTTATAGCAGAGGATGAACTATTCTTATATCCATTTATGATATCACCTCTTTTTTTAAGTGATGCAAATAATATCGAAGCAGCGACGAGGGCGATAGAGGAGAGCACTTTAGTTATAGTATGTCCAACTAAACCTTCAAAAGAGGGTGAGCGTGAGTTCGAGTCACTTTATGATGCAGGTGTTGTTGGCTCTATTATGAGAAAAGTCGCACTTCCAGATGGTAGGGTGAAAGTTCTTTTCCAAGGTCTTGCGCGAGCAAAGGTATTTGGCAAAGTAGGAGACAATCCTCTAGTCGTTGATGTAGATATTATTGAGCCAACAAGTGTAGACTCCCTTAAAATTGATGCAATTTTAGAGATAGTTCGTGAAAAGGTTAGAACACTATCTAGTGTTAGTAACTATTTTCCACCGGATTTACTAAGAACAATAGAAGAAAATCATGACCATAATCGTATAATTGACCTTATTTGTTCAACAATAAAACTAAAAAAAGATCAAGCGTATGGTCTTTTTGTGGAGTCAAATACTGAGAAGAGATTTTTGGATTTAATTGAGCACCTTATAGATGAAATTGAGGCAAATAAACTTCAAAAAGAGATCCGTTCAAAAGTTCATACGCATATAGAACAGGTGAACAAAGAGTACTTCCTAAAAGAGCAGTTAAAGCAGATTCAAAAAGAGCTTGGCAGTGATACTTCAAGAGATGAAGAGATGGATGAGTACAGAAGCAAGCTGGCAGCCAAAAAAGAGAAAATGAGCGAAGAGTCTTATAAAGAGGTTAGCAAGCAGATAGAGAGGTTCTCACGTATGCATCCTGACTCATCTGATGCATCAATGACACAAACATATCTTGATTGGGTTTTAGCTATTCCTTTTGGTGAAGAGAGTAAAAGAGCGCTTAGAATTAGTGATGTAGAAAATCAACTAGATAAAGACCATTTCTCACTAGAGAAACCTAAAGAGAGAGTAGCAGAATTTTTTGCTGTTAAAGAGTTGATGGAGTTGAGAGGAGTAAAAGGTAATTCTGGAGCAATTTTATGTTTCTCAGGACCTCCTGGTGTTGGTAAAACGTCACTTGCCAACTCTATTGCAAAAGCACTCAAACGTCCACTTGTGAGAATTGCACTTGGTGGTTTAGAAGATGTTAATGAGTTAAGGGGACACAGACGAACTTATGTTGGTGCAATGCCCGGTAGAATAACACAAGGGCTTATCGATGCAAAGAAGATGAACCCTGTAATTGTTTTGGATGAGATAGATAAAGTGTCAAAAACAGGAAGAGGAGATCCAACCGCAGCACTTTTGGAGATTTTAGACCCTGAACAGAATAAAGAATTTCGTGACTATTATCTGAATTTCAATATTGACCTAACGAAAGTTATTTTTATTGCTACAGCAAACGATGTTGGTAAGATTCCGGCACCACTTCGTGACAGAATGGAATTTATAACAATTAGCTCATATACTCCTCAGGAAAAGTTTGAGATTGCTTTAAGATACCTTGTTCCTCAAGAACTTAAAAAACATGGACTTAAAAAGAGTGAAGTAAGCATATCTAATCCAGCGCTAAAAGAACTTATCCATAGTTATACACGTGAAGCTGGAGTGAGAAATCTTCGTAGACGTATTGCCAATATGTGTAGAAAAATTGCCAGAGAAATTTTGGAGAATCCAGAGATAACAAAAGTCTCTTTAACTCTAAAAAACCTAAAAGATTATTTTGACAAGACTGTATTTGAGATAGAAAAAACAACAAAAATTCCTGTAGTTGGCGTAGTAAACGGTCTTGCATGGACAGCAGTTGGTGGAGATGTTTTAAAAATAGAGAGTATCCGAATCAAGGGCAAAGGGACAATGCAACTAACTGGTAGTCTCGGTGAAGTAATGAAAGAGTCAGCAAGAATAGCTTTTAGTGTTGTTAAAACATTAATAGACACCAAAAAACTAAAGATAGATTCTCCAAATATTCCACTTACATTTAAAGAGGCTGAAGACGCTATAAGAGTGGACTCAAGCGAAGTATATAAGCGCTATGACTTACATGTGCATGTACCTGATGGAGCAACTCCAAAAGATGGACCAAGTGCTGGAATAGCTATGGTAAGTGTAATTTCATCTATATTAAGTTCTAGAAAAATTCGTTCAGAAATTGCTATGACGGGTGAAGTTTCACTAAGTGGAGATGTATTGCCAATTGGCGGACTTAGAGAGAAACTTATCGCTGCACATAAAGCTGGAATGAGTAAAGTATTAATACCATCAAAAAATTATGATAGAGATTTAGAAGATATTCCCAAAGAGGTCAGAGACTCTTTAGAAATAATTGGAGTAAGTAGAGTAGAGGAAGTGCTAGATCATATTCTTGTTTAAATTATTAAAGAGTTTATTTTTTCAACTAGGTCATTATTTCTAATTGGCTTCATTAAAAAACCATTAGCACCAAGCTCTAGTGCTTCTGTTTTTTTAGTTTCATCAGTAGTCAGTACTATTATTGGCATTTGCTTTATATTATCATCGGAACGAACTACTTTAAGCATCTCCAGCCCATTCATAACA
Organism: Candidatus Sulfurimonas marisnigri; assembly: GCF_015265475.1. Taxonomy (NCBI): domain Bacteria; kingdom Pseudomonadati; phylum Campylobacterota; class Epsilonproteobacteria; order Campylobacterales; family Sulfurimonadaceae; genus Sulfurimonas; species Candidatus Sulfurimonas marisnigri. Next base: position 354,101 of record NZ_CP054493.1, read on the forward strand.
GGCATAATTATATCAAGCAGTACTAAATCAATATCATCTCTAGATTTTATTTGACCTATAGCATCTGATCCATTTTTTGCTTCAATAACTTCTTTTACATCTTGGTTTTTCATAAGCATTGACTTGAGTAGTTTTAGATTTATTAAATCATCATCAACTGCTAAAATAACTAATTCTTTTGACATATTTTACCTTTTATACGTATTTTACAAATAAAGATTTTAACAACTCTCTATCCATTGCATTTTTAACTATTTCATCTACATGTTTATCATGAACAGCACCATTTTTTTCAACAGAATCATCTATAAGTACAATATGTGAATCCATCCCACTAGAGTTTATCAAACCTTTAACAGCTGAAGAGACCTCTTCTACGTCTAGGCCATCATACTCCTTATCAAATAAAACAACTTTATAAGAGTAGTTTTGAATTAACTCTTGAAAGTCTATTGCTGAAGATGCAACTTCGTATGTTAAGCCATCCATACTCTCAATAATTTTAGTATAGAGTCTTGTTTCAAAGTTGCTTTTTTTAGCAATTAGTATATCTGCTCTGTACTTTGGTGCTTGAATTACTTCATCTTCTTCTATTTCTTCTAGATTTAGCTCTTTTATGTTGGTCTCGATGTCAGCTTCATCTTCGGATTCAACTATGTGATCGAATAAAAATTGATTAAGTACGGATATAATCTCTGAACGAACCAAAGGTTTTGTTGTGTATTCATCAAGACCAGCCGCTAAAAATCTTTCTCTGTCACCTTTTAATGCATTTGCTGTTAGGGCAACTATAGGTATATGCGGCTGATTAAAATCTTCTTCATAGTCTAGTATTTCAGCAGTTGCTTCTACACCATCTAAAAATGGCATCTGGATATCCATGAAAATCAAATCAAATTTCTCATCTTTTCTTTTTTGAAATGCTTCAAGACCATTATTAGCAATTGTTATTGTTAGCCCTAAATCTTCCAATGTTCTTTGGATTAGTTTTTGATTAATTATATTATCTTCAGCTACTAAAACATTTGCAACAAATTTTGATGAACCGGAATCAAATTTTTTACGAGATACTTTTTGAAATACATTCGTTTCTACATTTAATATAGAGTAATTTTCAAGTGCTAGTTTAAGCTTTGTAGAGTGTAAAGGCTCATATAGAATTTTAAATATATTGAGGCCCATATTATCAATCTTTTTCATAAGATTAGATTTTGTCAGGACTATCAGCTCTTGAGGAAGTTTTGCAAATTCTCTAAGAATATCATCTGTTACATAGTCATAATCAACGAAAATAAGATTATACTTTGTATCTTTTTGAAGAAGAGAAACTTTATTGATATCTTTAAATGTTGTGTATCCTACTCCTAAATAATCAAGATATTCTCTTAAATATTTATCCTGTTTTTTAATTTTTAAGGAATCACTTAATATAAGGGCATTTAAATGGTTGAAGCTGTTTTGTGAACTTTCATTAAGTGTTTCAACATCTTCAAGCTCAATTGTAAAGAAGAAAGTTGTACCTTGCCCTGGTGTGCTCTCAAGGTCAAGTTTTCCACCCATTAAGTCAACGAAACTGCTCGAAATTGTAAGCCCTAGACCTGTACCTCCATATTTACGAGTAATAGAAGTATCAGCTTGGCTAAATGCTTCAAAAATTCTAGACTTTTGTTCACTTGTAACACCTATACCACTATCTTGAATCTCAAATTTAATTTTTGTTTTACCAATGTTGTCTGAATTAACTTTTCTAATATTCACGTTGATTGAACCGGCATTATTTGTAAATTTGACGGCATTTGATAGAAGATTTATAACAACTTCTTTAATTTTAGTAGGATCACCTTTTAAAGGGAATTCAAGTTGTGGGTCTATAAAACAACCAAGGTTAATATGTTTTTCACTTGCTCTGACTCCGTAAACTTCAACAGCACTCTCAAATTCTACGATTGGGTTAAAGGCAATATTTTCAATTTCTAGTTTATTACTTTCAATTTTAGATAAGTCAAGAATATTATTAATAATTTCAAGTAAGTTTTCAGAACTTTTTTCAATTATATCAACAAATTCACTTTGCTCCTCTTGTAAGCCAGAGTCTTTTAGCAGTTCCGTAAATCCAACAATACCATTTAAAGGTGTGCGAATTTCATGTGACATATTTGCCAAGAACATAGATTTTGCTTCACTTGCCTCTTGAGCTGACTCTTTATCTTTTTTTGTTTGCTTAATAATCTCTTCAAGTAGTTCATAGGCTCTATTTGTACCTTCAGAAGTATGAAGGTTAATCTTTGTATTCTCTGATTCAGTATCTTCTGCAACCCTTTTTAATACATTTTCAAGTTCTTTAATATTACTAGCAATCTCATTTGCTAATATATAACCAATAGCTGCAAGTACAATTGTTATAATCCAAATAGTAAGTGAAATAATAAAAAGTTGTAAAGATTCATCTTGTACTTCTTTAGACCTTGTAACCATCGAATCAAGAAGTAAGCCTTCTGCTTTAGAAATTAGGTTAATTTTTTCCGATAGCATAGTAAACCAAACACCAGATGTTATTTCATACTCTCCACTATTAGCAACAGAAATAATTGCTGTTCTCTCTGTGTTTATATCTTCAAATAACTCTATACTCTCTTCATCTTTAAATATGCTATCCATGCTTTTTATTAAATCTTTGTTTTGCATGCGATCATAATGTAATGAATCAGCTTTTCCAATAAGAGAGACCCATTTATTTAAGTCGTCTTCTATTAGTTCAGCAGAACGGGAAATTATATAGGATATATATCCTCTCTCAATTCCGGTTGCTTCTTTTGCATTAACCATTGCGATATAGAGAGAGTATAGTTCATTTATCTCTTTATCTACTTGATTTTCAGTTATTTGTTCTAGTAGAATAATGAATTTTTCTTGTACAGCAACATACGTATCTATAAACATTTCATTGAATTCTATTTTCCCCTCATCAACTAGAGGTCTTACTAGATTTATTCTAGCCATTGAGTCAGTGACAGTTTCTATGTTAGCACATGCAACACAAATGGATTGACTTTTCACATCATCATGTGTATGTAAAATTTTATTATTTTGTGCGTGCGATAGATATTTAGCTACTTTTAAATCAACAATTTTTCTCTGCTTATTAAGAGATTTTAAAATATTTCCAGTTTTATTACCAAGCTCCATGGCACTCATACCACGTTCACGAGCAATATTGCCAATAACGTCATTGAGATATCTATTTTGGTCTAGTTTGTTTTGTAACTGTTGTGCAGACTGATAATCAACATATGAATTATAAACGTAATAACTAGTCATGGCAAATAGCGCTAAGATTGGTAAAAGACTAATTAGTCTTAGTCTATTTTTTAATCCAAATTGCATTATCTATTCTCCAAATTAGAAATTTGGTTTAACTTCAATGTTACGTTATCAATTAATCCTTTAACGTTACTAATATCAGTAGAACTTATAATAGAATCTAGCTCATGATCGAACTTGTGAATTCTCATATTGTCACTCATTCCTTTTAGCTTAATAGCTGCATTTTTACAACTCTCTAGGTTGTTTTTTTCAATTGAATCAATAATTGTGTTAGATAACTCATGAGACTCACTTAGATAATCTTCAAACAACTCTCTAAAACTATCTATGTCTAGTCCAATGTCATTTGCAATCCGTTGCATGTCGTATGTAATTGCGATATCTAAAGCTTCCTTGTCAATATCTTCATCATCGCTATCACTTCCATTGTCTAAAATTGAAAGGTCCTCATCAATCAGTTCATTGTTTTGATCGCTGATTTCCGATTTGAAAAACTCATCATCGGCAAGTTCTGCCACTGATATACTATCAGGAACATCAGAGTCGACAATTGCATCAGTAGAAAAATCATTAACAAAAGTATTTTCCTGTATTTTTTCAACTTCAGGAACTGCAATAGACTCTTCTTTAAACGATAAAACAAAATCTTCTTCCTCATCTTCTTCTACTGCACTGTTTTGTATTTCTTCTGGGATATTTGGACTTTTATTTGATAACTTAGCAACTATTTTATATAGTGAGTCTATCTTTGTTTTAATTTCATTCCAATCATAAGAATTATTAATTATTGTTAACGCATCTAACGCATCTTCTATTCGTAAATTAGCAGCTACGCCCTTTAGTTTATGGGATTGAATTTTTAACTGATTAGTATCTTCATCTGCTACAGATTTGTACAAATCATCTTTGAAGCTCTGCGCTTGAGCGATAAAATCTTGAATAAATTCTTCTATTAAATCAATAGGTAAGCCAAGCTCTTCAGAGGCTACCTGTGGTGTATATAGATATTTTGAAAATTCACCATTATCTTCTTCTTCGTCAGAAGTTTTTTCAGGTTCAGGTGGTTGTTTTGTTAAAGTTTGTATTGGCTCTTGACTTGTTTCTGTCTCAATTGCTTCATCAACAACAACCTTCTCTTCAAAATCAATATCCAAAGGTGCATCCAAATTTAAGTCTTCTGTTGAATTTTGACTTTCATATATGTCGACCACTGTATGAGGCTCTGCTTCGGGAGAGTATGTTTCATAAGGATCAAAAGAGGCTTTAGTAATCTTCTCATGTACTACATCGGAATTCTCATCATGTACTATAGAGCCTGGAGTTGTTATGAGTTCTGTTGAGCCTGTGGCTGTAGCAGGAGCAGGTTTTTGAAGTATGTCAGCAGAGAATTTTTCACTTTGAGCCTGAGAGAGAGGTCTTACGTTAGATAAGTTTACTATAAATGCTCTTTCGGACGGATTGTCGACTAGGTAGATAGACTTAATATCTATCATCGTCGTATAATTTTTCCCTTTGATGTGTATTATTGCTTTAGAACCTACACCATCATCTTCACATAGGATATAGTCTATCCAATGAACATGTTTAAAGTTGTGAATGTAGCCAGGTGTTTTTACAAATAAATCTGCAAAGTCAGCTGCTTCGTTACGAAGGTCTGCTAGATTTGAAAGACCAAGTGTTTCTAAATCACTAGCGTCAATCCCTAAAAATTCTTTTTTATAATTATAAATTAGCATACATACGACCTTTTATTTTTTATTATTTTCTTGTTTGTATTGTTTTTCATTTTCAATAATGTTTTTTCTCGATGCAGGCTTACTTACTGAAATATAACCTATTATGCTGTCGTTTTCATCTAAAACAGGAGCTAGTTCCATGTCAACCCAATAAAATTGGCCATCTTTGCGCATGTTTTTTATTAGACCAGTCCAAACTTGACCACTACTAATATTTTCCCACATTTTGATAAAGACAGAGTTAGGTACATCAGGATGTCTTATAATATCGTGGTTACTGCCTATTAGTTCAGCAACTTCATAACCAGATATCTCACTAAATTTTCTATTTACGAAAGTAATAACACCTTTTAAGTCTGTTTGACTTATAGCGACTCTACCTTCGAAGATATACTCTTCATCTATTGGTACAACTTTGTTCATTAAAAACCTTTAGTAATGGAAAATGTCATAAATTGCACTAAATATATCATTAATAGTTTAAAAAAAAACTTAGTTATAAATGTTTTTAATGATTTCTGCGTCTTTTTGGTTTAATACAGAACTAATGTCCTCAATACTTAGCTCTTTTAATATTTCAAATGTTCCAAAAAACTTAAGCAGTTTTACGATTTTTGCTTGTGATATCCCTTTTAAAGTTAAAAGCTTGCTCTCTTTATCAAGTTTTAGCTTTGTCTTTTTATGAAAAGTTATGGCGCACCTATGAGCTTCATCTCTTAAATTCTGCACCCACTGAAGCCTAACGTCGCTATTTTTTAGTCTATAGATATCATCTTTTGTGTATAGAATGTCATTGGCTTTGCCCTTTGCTCTATGAGCCTTGGCATCTATTTTTTCCTTAGAGATAGCAATGATATCCAAGTATATTCCGTTTGATTCTACAATTTCAATAGCTAACTTTAAGAGTGTAGAACCGCCATCTAAAACCCATAAATCTGGTGGAGAGTTTTTAGAAAAGCTCTCCACTCTCCTGGTAAGTGTTTCTCTCATTTGAGAGTATTCATCTTTTGCTCGAAGGTGATATGTTCTATAGCTTTTTTTATCAAATTTGCCATTTTCATAAACTGCCATAGCACCAACTGTTGCAACTCCTGACATGTGAGAGTTGTCAAAAATTTCTACACGGTTTGGAACTCTTTGCAAAGAAAAAAGCTCTTTCATATCATATAATATTTTAGTGTTGTTTTCAGTAATCTCTTTTTTTAGTAACTCTTTCGCATTGATTATTGCCAAGTCAACTAAATGTTTTTTGTCACCTCTTAGAGGCACTTTTATTTGTGCTTTTTGTCCAAAAACTTTAGTTAAATGTTCTTCAATTACTTCTACATGTAGAAATTTATGTGCCACTAAAATAGGAGCTATTATTGGCGGTTTTTCATCTTTGTAGAACTCCATTAAAACTCTTTGGTAGATTTCATCCTCATCATAACCTTCATTTAGTTGTATATAGTCATGTGATGATGAGATAATTTTTCCGTTTCTCATAAATATTCTAAGAACAACGGCTCTGTTTGTTGTGTTTTGAAGGACAAAAATATCGTAGTTCTCATCACTTGCAAAATCAATCTCACTTTTAATCTCGGTACGACCTATTGTTTCTATACGGTTTTTTAGCTCTCCAGCTTCCTCAAAGCGAAGCTCCTCAGCATAAAAATACATTCTTTCTTGAAGTTTTTTTATAAGAGTTTTTTTGTTTAAAATTAACTCTGTTGCTGAATCGAGCTCTTTTTTATATGCAGCAGGTGAAACATCCAGCTCACAAGGCCCAAGACATTTGTCTATCTGATAATAGAGGCATAGTTTTTTCGATTTCAGACAACTTTTTTTTTGCACTAGTTTACAGATTTCATAGACAGAGTCTAGAATATCTTTGGCACCAGTGGAATATGGTCCATAATACTTAATATTTGAAGATTTAATTACTTTCCTCGTTATCTCAAATCTTGGAAAATCCAGCGAATTGTCTACATATATATATGGATATGTCTTATCATCACGAAGTAAAATATTGTATTTTGGATTTAGCTGTTTTATAAGCGAGTTTTCTAAAATAAGTGCATCATGCTCACTGTTTACAACTATATAGTTTAAAGAGGCTGTCTGATCTATCATCTTTTTGATTCTTAGAGATAAGTTTTGTTTAGCTTTTAGAATAGGCTCAAAACTAAAATAACTTCTTACCCTCTTGGATAGACTTTTTGCTTTTCCAATGTAGAGTAAGTGACCATTTATGTCAAAATATTGGTAAACACCAGCGGAATCAGGAAGTTGTTTTATTGTCTCTTTAAGATTCATTTTTAGCTTTTATTATCTCTTGAATACTGCGAACAAGAGCATTTAATTTCTCATTTTTTATCTCTACATGTAGGTTTCCAGATGCTCGTTCTTTGTAAACTTGTTTTACTTCTTTAAACTCTTGCATTGGTTTTTTCGGAGAATGTGTTACAAAAGCTTTAATATCTGTGAATAAACTATCTTCACAATTCTTACATTCCTCTGGCATATGAAAATTTAAAGCAGATTTAATACTTTGTATATTATTATCAAATTCTTGTTTTCCAACAGGGTGATTAAATACAAAAAATAGAGTATTATTCTTTATGTAAGCAAAATTTATCATCTTCTGTACGGGCGGAGTAAACATAGATTTTACTATGTTAATGCACTTATAATAAGATAGTTTAGAAAATTGAGGTCTACTTTGAATAGAATTAATAATTTGACTAGCGTTTTTCATATAGCAATTATAGCAATGTTTTTGTTAAGTTTGAGTGGATGTGGGTACAAAGCAGATCCATATTATTTAGAAGAGGCACCGCAAAGCGATGAAAATGTAAAGTTCATCATTAAAAAGCCAAACGATAAAAGTAATGAAAAATAGATGAAATATGATGTAATTATAGTAGGTGCTGGAGTAGCTGGTCTTTATGCTGCGTTGCACCTACCACGAGATAAAAAAGTTTTAATAATAAATAAGAGAGAAACATTTAAATGCAATAGTTTTTATGCTCAAGGCGGCATAGCGTTAGCAGTAGATAGTGATGATATACCTCTACATGTAAAAGACACTCTTGATGCTGGAGCAGGTCTTTGTGATGAAGAAGCTGTAAGAACTCTGAGTGAAAACTCTAGAGAAGCTATAGATAATCTGATAAAGCTTGGCTTTGAATTTGATAGCGATGAGGAGGGGAATCTTTTATATACCAAAGAGGCTGCACATTCAAAAAATCGTATTTTGCATGCTGGTGGAGATGCAACTGGAAGGTGTATGCACCACTTTTTACTCTCAAAGAACCCACATCCAATGCTTGGAGACGCTAGAGTAGTTGACCTGCTTATAAAAGATGGTGAATGTTACGGAGTAACTGTTCTTGACCATAGAGAAAGCAGAAATATATATGCAGATAGTGTGATACTTGCAAGTGGAGGAGTGGGCTCACTCTATGAGTACCATACAAATGCTCCTTGTATTAGTGCTGATATGCAAGGTCTTTGTGTAATGAAGGGTATAGAACTCGAGCACATGGAGATGATGCAGTTTCACCCAACTGTATTTGTAAAGAGTGAATATGCACAAAAGCTTCTGTTGACAGAAGCTCTTCGCGGTGAGGGTGCAACAGTGGAAGATGAGTATGGAAGAAGATTTTTATTTGATTATGATGAGAGAGGTGAGCTTGCATCAAGGGATATAGTAAGTAAAGCAATATATGATTATAGTAAAAAAACAGGTCTTAAAACATACCTTAACCTTAGTAATTTTGAATATCATTACTTTACACTAAGGTTTCCAAATATATTTAAAAGTTTGCAAGATTTAGGTTTTGATGTTCCAGCCCAAAGAGTACCAATATCTCCAGCTTTTCATTATGCTATTGGTGGTATAAAGAGTGATTTGCACGGTAGGGTTCCAGATGTAAAAGGTCTTTATGCCGTCGGTGAAGTTGCCTCCACAAAAGTTCATGGTGCAAATAGATTGGCATCTAACTCTCTTTTGGAGGGGTTGGTATTTTCTAAAAGAGCTGCTCTTACTATTTTAGATTTACCTAGTAGAAAAAAGTTTATAGAGTTTGATGTTGTTGATGATGTAATGAGTCTTCAAGGAGATAAAGAGAAAAAAAATCAGCTACGTCGAATAATGTGGGAAAATGTCTCTATTGTTAGGACAAAAGAGGGATTAACAAAAGCTTTAGAGCAAATTAATGCTCTTTTAAATGAAAATATTGGTAAACTTCTGAAATTTCGTTTACTTACGGCAAGAGAGATGGTTACTCACGCACTCTCTAGAGATAAGTCTATTGGAGTACATATAATGATTGAGGAGAAAGAATGACAACAGGACCAGGTATAGGAGCACACGCAGTTGACCTAGCAGTAGAACCATTTGGTTGGTTTTTACTAGCAATATTTGTAATAGGATATTACTTTATTGCAGCAGAGGAGAAGTATGATATAAATAAAGCTAAGCCAGCCTTATTTACAGGTACATTTATGTTTATGTTGCTGGGTGTTTATTATGCATATAATGGTTTGAATTTTGAACCATTTGATACAGAAATAGCACACCTTATTTTAGAAATAGCAGAAATTTTCTTCTTCTTATTTGTTGCCATGACATATATTGAAGCACTTATAGAGAGAAATGTTTTTGATTCACTAAAAGAGAAGCTTATTCTATCGGGATATGATTATAAAAAGCTTTTTTGGGTAACTGGTATTTTAGCATTCTTTATTTCTCCAGTAGCAGATAACTTAACAACAGCCCTTATACTTTCTACAGTTTTAATAACAATAGAAAAAGATAATAAAGCTTTCTTGGTTCCAGCAGCTATAAACATTGTTGTTGCAGCAAACGCAGGTGGTGCATGGTCTCCATTTGGTGATATTACAACTCTAATGGCATGGTCATCAGGTAAAGGTCACTTTATAGATTTCTTATTTTTATTCCCAGCATCTATTATTGGTTGGGGAATTACAGCATTCTTGTTGAGCAAATTTGTTCCAGAGGGACATCCTAAAAGAGTTGAAAATGCTGAACCTGTTCATATTCATCACGGTGGTAAAGTTATTATAGGACTTGGTATATTGACTATTGCTTTAGCAGTAATTGGAAAACAGGTTATGCATTTACCTCCTATGTGGGGAATGCTGTTTGGTCTTTCTCTTCTTCAGCTTTACGCTATTAAACTTAAAAAACATCATGATCACGATATTCAAATATATAAATCTGTTTCAAAAATTGAGAATGATACACTACTGTTTTTCTTTGGTATATTAGCGGCAGTTGGAGCATTACATTTCGCAGGTTTCTTGGCTCATGCTGTACAGCTTTATGATATGTTTAATCCAACTTATGTAAATATTGGTGTTGGATTTTTATCTGCAATTGTAGATAATGTTCCAGTTATGTCAGCTGTTTTAAAATCAAATCCAACTCTTGAATTGTCTCAATGGATGTTAGTTACTCTAACAGCAGGTGTTGGTGGTTCTTTGATTAGTTTTGGTTCTGCTGCTGGTGTTGGTGTTATGGGTAAACTTCACGGTATTTACACTTTTGGCTCGCATATGAAATTTGCTTGGGCTATTCTAGTTGGATATATTGTATCTATTGTTGTTTGGTATATTCAGTTTGATGTTTTAGGTCTATATATCAAATATTAATCTAACTTATTGTATCCTTTCACTATCGAAAGGGTACATACCCCTCAAAGCCGTTTTTGGCACTTCAAAACACTCTTATTAAAGGCATTTACATGACAAATGTTAGCATTATCGTATTAGATTTTGGTTCTCAGTACACACAACTTATCGCTCGTCGTCTTCGTGAAGATAAAATTTATTGTGAAATTCTCCCTTACCACACTTCCGTAGAAGAGATTAAAGCAAAAAATCCTCAAGGGCTTATCCTTAGCGGTGGTCCATCTTCTGTTTATAACAAAGATGCTTACGTGGTTGATCAAGGCGTTTACTCTATGGGTATCCCTATTTTAGGTATCTGTTACGGTATGCAAAGAATAGCAGTTGATTTTGGCGGTAGCGTTATCCGTTCAAGTCACCATGAGTACGGTAAAGCTGAACTTACTATAAATAATATTGACGAAAAATGTTCCCCTCTTTTAGCTGATTGCGATGATGGTCGCATAGTTTGGATGAGTCATAGCGACAAGGTAGATGTGCTTCCAGATGGTTTTGCTCCTATTGCTACTTCTGCTAATTCACCTTATGCAGCAATCGCAAATGAAGAAAAGCGTGTTTACGCTATGCAGTATCACCCTGAAGTTCAACACTCTGAAGAGGGTTACTTAATGCTTCGTAACTTTGCAAGAAATATTTGTGGAGTAACTGAAAAATGGAAGATGGAGCACTTCTTAAAAGAGCAAATAAAAATCATACGCGAAAAAGTTGGAACTGGAAAAGTTCTTTGTGGATTAAGCGGTGGTGTTGACAGTTCTGTTGTTGCTGCTATGCTTTATGAAGCAATCGGTGACCAGTTAATTCCAGTATTTGTAGATAACGGTCTTTTAAGAAAAGGAGAGAGAGAGCAGGTTGAAGAGGTTTTTAAAATCAATTTAAAAACACCTCTAATTACTGTTGATGCTGTTGATAACTTTTTAGGAAAATTAGCAGGCATTTCAGACCCTGAAGAGAAAAGAAAAATAATCGGTCATACTTTCATAGAAGAGTTTGAAAAAGAGGCTAAAAAGCATGATGGCATTAAGTTTTTAGCTCAAGGGACACTTTATCCGGATGTTATTGAGTCTATAAGTGTAAATGGTCCCTCTGAAGTTATCAAGTCTCACCATAATGTTGGCGGTCTTCCTGATTGGATGGATTTTGAACTAATAGAGCCTTTAAGAGAATTATTTAAAGATGAAGTACGTAAAATTGGACTAGAGCTTGGTCTTCCAGAAGGTATGATTAACCGTCATCCATTCCCTGGACCAGGGTTAGCTATTAGAATTATGGGTGATGTAAATGTACCTGATTTAACTATTTTACGAGAGGCTGATGTTATTTTGCTAGATGAGTTAAAAGCTAGTGGATATTATGCTAAAACATGGCAGGCATTTGCAGTTTTATTAAATGTAAAATCTGTTGGTGTAATGGGTGATAATCGTACTTATGACAATACTGTCTGTGTAAGAGTTGTAGAAGCAGTTGATGGAATGACAGCAACATTCGCTCATCTTCCACATGATTTACTAGAGAGAATATCAAGAAGAATCATAAATGAAGTAGATGGAATAAACCGTGTAGTTTACGACATTAGTAGTAAGCCACCAGCAACTATTGAGTGGGAGTAGAGATTTAATCTCTATTTTCATGGCAAGACAAATTTATCTTTTCTCAACTTCCTCTCATCCCAAAGCTACATGTATCAATTCTTTAAATATTAGATATTTAAATCCAGATATTGATTTTAGCAAATACGACTATCTGATAATAACCTCAAAACAAGCTATAAAAGCTCTAAATCAATACAATATAAAAGACTTTATTCATCTCCCAGCACTTTGTGTATCCTCTAATACTGCTACAGAATATAAAAATATTGGTGGCAATATTTTAGTTGCAGGAGAAGGATATGGAGATGGTTTACTTGAAAAAATAGAAGAGTTTTCAAAAGAGACTAAATGGTTATATTTAAGAGCGCAAACAGTAGCTTCAGATTTTGCACAAGTAGCTAAAAAAAACGACTATAAAATAGATGAAAAGATACTCTATGTAAGTGAGTGCTCAGAAGAAACATTAAATCTACATGTAGAAAATAGTGCAACTCTTATCTTTACTTCACCATCATCAGTGGAGTGTTTTTTGAAAACTCATACAATAGCTTCAGACTCAAAAATTATAGTAATTGGTAAAACTACGGCAAAGTCAATTCCAAAAAATATCGAGTATAAAGTATCGAAAGAAACTTCTATTGAAAGTTGTATAGAGTTGGCTTTATCATTCTAACATATTCTAACAAACTTTAAGAAACTTTTATAATTTATTCTAATATAATGGCTCAAATTTATAGTCCAATACAAAAATAAAGGTTATTGAATGTTTTTCTCACCAAGCAAAAAGCATAATGAAGAGATAAAAGCTTTAGAAGAAGAAATTTCATCTATGAAAAAAGAGTTAGAATTTTATAAAGAAAGTTTTGGATTTTCACAAGAAGAGATAATTATATCTGTTTGTAAAAGTGGAGAGATTAAACATAGAAATGCTCTTGCAAACAAAATGATAAAAGTTGATAGAGAACTTTTGGCTGAACTGAAAAAAGGTCAAAACAGTATAGATGTAAGTGGATGCAGTGGAAGTGTAGCGTCAAAGCTTCTTTCAAACGGAGAAACTATATACAGTATACTTAAAACAGATATTAGAAATTCAAAAGATAGCACAGTAATGGCTAAACGTCAACATTCAATTAGCTATGCTCTTGCTGATTCTCAAAAAACATATGCAGGTATGTTGACAGAGTTAGAACAGATGAGAAAAGAATCATCACAAATTGCTACTGAATCAAAAGATGGGTTAGGATTGATTATAGAATCTGTTGAGAATATGGATGCACTTGCTCAAAATATGGAAAGCACTAGAGAGAGTACTTCATCTTTAGGCACAAGGTCAAATGAAATATCAAGTGTTGTAAACCTTATTGAGGATATAGCTGACCAAACAAACTTATTGGCTTTAAATGCAGCTATTGAAGCAGCAAGAGCTGGTGAACACGGTCGAGGCTTTGCTGTAGTAGCAGATGAGGTGCGTAAACTAGCAGAGAGAACTCAAGTTGCAACAAAAGATATATCTATAGTAGTTCGTGCAATGCAACAAGAAAGTTCTTCGGCTCAAGAGAGTGCAGAATCTACGAGCACAATAGTTAATGAAACTAAAGAGAGAATAGAAGCTCTTAAAGATAAAATAATTTCTTTTGAGAAAAACGCTTCAAGAAGTGTTTATGAAGTAGAATATATAAGTGATAAAATATTTGTGTCTTTAGCAAAAATAGATCATGTAATCTATAAAAACAATGTATTTGCTCTTTTATTTGGTGAAGAGAACAGCTTTAAAAAAGTTGACCACCATAATTGTAGATTAGGTAAGTGGTACACAGAAGGTGCAGGTAAACAAGAATTTTCAAAAACAAATGCCTACTCTAAGCTTGAGAAGCCTCATTCTATTGTTCATTCAGTTGCAAATATATTGGCAGAAGAGTGTACTGGCAGTGAAGCTATTTGCTCTATGGGCAAAATTGAGGATATGGTTAAAGAGATTGAAGATGCTTCATTAGACGTATTTAAATATCTTGACGAGATGGTTGTAGAAAAATCAAAAATTCAGATGAAATTAGCAGTCGTTAATTTGTTTGATCAGGAGAATAAAAAATGATTAATATAGCAGTAATAGATGATGAAATAGAAATTTTGTCGATGATAGATAAGTACTTGTCGCGAGATAAGAACAACAGTGTTAAAACTTATAATAACCCATTGAATGCACTTAGTAGCATAAGTAACTCAACAGATGTAGTTTTACTTGACATAATGATGCCGCAAATGAATGGACTTGAGCTTTTACCAAAGCTTAAAGAGAAATGCCCAGATGTTAAAGTTATTATGATGACTGCATATTCTACTTTGGATAAGGTTCTTGAAGCTCATCGTCAAGGAGCAGAACACTACCTTATGAAACCATTTAGCTCTCTTGATGCTATAAGTAAAAAAATTGACGAGGTACTTGCTAAATAATATGAGTGAATTTAGAAGATATGGCATACTTTTTGTATTTTCAATACTCTTTTATGTTCCAACCTCCCTTTTTATCAATCATGTATACAGCTTAAGTCTTGAAAAGTACATCGAACACGAAAGGGTCTCAAAGAAAAATATATTTGATCTTTTAAATGTTAAACATCCTGAAAACTACAAGGGGATAGAGAATCTTTTAAAAGAAATGCAACAGATATTAAAAGATAAATATATGCTAGTTAATTTTGAAAAAAATTCATTAAATATATTTGAATCGTATACTCTAATTGAACTCAAAGATAAAATAGACAAAAAGCAGCAAGCAGAAATTTCTAACAACGTTAGAGACAAAGATATCTTTGTAAATCAAGTGAATATAGACAAATTATGGTATTTTTTGACATTTATAAAGATGAATAATACTCAAAAATATATAGTTTCATTGTCAATCTCTGAGGATGTACTTGATTTAGAAAAAAATAAACAAATTTCACATATTATGCTTTTAGCAGTGCTGTTGACAATGTTGATTTTACTCAATATTGCGCTAAAGCATACACAAAAGATAAAAAAATTAAATAAGACATTAAGTGAAAACCTAGAGCGATTACAAATAGTTTTGGATGCTGTCCCTTTACCTATATTTGTTAAAAACAAACATAATGTATATATTGAGTGTAATAGCGCCTATGTCGAACTTACCGATGTAGACAGAAATGAAATATTGAACCATAAAACAGATAATATCTTACCAGAATATTTAGCCGAAGTTCACGCAAAAAAAGATTTAGAACTTTTAAGTTGTGACAATATTCATTATAAAGAGATATATAACTCTAGAGATAACAAAACGGTTATATATGAATTTTTTAAAACAGTTTTAAAAAAAGATGGAAAATATAATGGCTATATTTGTGCCATGGTTAACGTAACAAGACATGAAGAACAAGAGGCATATTTAGAGCGAAGGGTTGGAGAACTAGTCCCCCTTTTAAATAATGAGGTTATAAAAAATATGACTTTAGCAAAAGAGCATGAGGAAGCTCGAATGAGAGATGTTAAGTTCAGTGTTATTGGGCAGCTATCAGCAGGAATAACACATGAGATAAACACTCCTTTAACTTATATTAAAGGTAATGTTGAGATGATGAAAATGGATTTAGAAGATCTGGAAGATTCAAACACAAAGAAAAACCTTTTGGAAGATTTTGCACATGTAAGCAGTGGAGTTGCAAAAATTGCTACAATAATTGAGTCTATGAGAGAAATGTCTCAGCATACAAAAGAGAGTTCTGAGGTTGTAAATATTTATAATACGATTGCGGTATCTTTGGTTATGGCCTATAATCGCTCAAAATATATAAGTAAAATATATCTAAATGAAAAAGAATTTAATCTTGGTTTTAATATGAAAGAGTTTGTATTTTTATCTAATGTTCAAGAACAGAGAATAGAGCAGGTTTGGGTTGTAATGGTAAATAATGCACTTGATGAACTACAGAAAAAAGAGTCTTACGATGATAGAGAACTATTTATAGATTGTAAAGAAGAAGATGAAAAAATTATTGTAACTTTTAGAGATAATGCTGGTGGAATTGATGCAGAAATTTTAAATAATATTTTTGAGCCGTTTGTCTCAAGTAAACCTCAAGGAGGAATGGGGGTAGGTTTAAGCATAGCTAAAAAAATTGTGCTTGACCAAAAAGGAGATATAGATGCTTCTAATGATAAAGATGGAGCAATATTCAAAATAACTCTTCCAAAAGCCTAATTCATAAAAAAATCAAGTAATTTTTAGTATAATATATTTATAGTCTGGGTAGTTCGACATATCGCAATAATGAGGGTTCTACATATTCAAACCGCGAACTAGTAGTTCTCTTATGTGTCGGTGCTATCGTTTGAGATACGTTAACTCTGTCGAGATAATGCCGCCTTTAAAGAGTTCTCTCTTCGCCCAAATACGGCTTTTAGAACCAAGCCAAATGCGAGACGGCTACTCGGGCTTATTTTATGAAGTATTTGTTTAGTTTATTTTTTATAATTTAAATAAATGTTTTTTAATCAGTATGGAGTGTGTGAATGAAGATCTTAATATTAGGTAGTGGTGGCAGAGAGTACTCAATAGCTCGTGCAATAAAAAATGAAGCTGATGGTCATGAAATATTTTTTCAACCTGGAAATGGCGCAACAAATAATTTAGGAACAAACTTAAATATTAAAGATTACAATGAACTTGTGATATTTGCAAAAGATAATGAGATTGAATTGACTATAGTTGGTCCTGAGGCTCCTCTTGTTGATGGTGTTGTTGATATTTTTAAAGCTAATGGACTTGTTATTTTTGGACCAAGCAAAGAGGCTGCTCAACTCGAGGGTTCAAAAGTTTATATGAAAAACTTTTTAGCAAAGTATAATATCCCAACCGCACGTTATATTGAAACTGCTTCTATTGAAGATGCTTTTAAATTTACTGAGACTCTAACTGCTCCAATTGTTGTAAAAGCTGATGGGTTATGTGGTGGTAAAGGTGTAATAATTGCACAAAACCATGACGAAGCAAAAACTGCAATCTCCGAGATGTTAAGCGGAAAAAGTTTTGGTGATGCAGGACTGAAAGTTATTGTTGAAGAGTTTTTGGATGGTTACGAACTCTCTATGTTTGCAGTTTGTGATGGAGAAGATTATATTTTACTTCCAGCAGCACAAGACCATAAAAGACTTTTAGATAACGATGAAGGACCTAACACAGGAGGAATGGGTGCATATGCCCCAACACCTTTAGTGGATGAAGAGTTGTATCAAAAAGTAAGAGATAGGGTGATTCGTCCAACTTTAGATGGAATGAAAAAAGAGGGTGCTCCTTTTGAAGGTGTACTCTTTATTGGAGTTATGGTTGTTAACGGTGAGCCGATTACATTAGAGTTTAATGTTCGCTTTGGTGACCCTGAGTGTGAGATACTTATGCCTCTTATGACATCAAGTGTGAGCGACATGTTTTATAAAGCTGCAACAAACAGACTAGGCGAGATAAAAGTAGAGTTCTCAAAGCAGTATGCTGTTGGCGTTGTGATGGCGAGTGGAAATTATCCATATAAAAGCTCAATTCCTGCAGAGATAATAGTAGACAATGTTCACCATGAAGAGATAGAAAAATATACTCATATCTCTTACGCTGGTGTTAGTATGGTTGATGAGAAGCTTTATGCCGATGGAGGAAGAGTCCTGGTTTGTGTTGGGATTGGAGATAGTATTAGAGAGGCAAGAGACAGAGCATATTTAAGATGTGGTCAAGTCCATTTTGCAGGTAAAAAAATAAGAACAGACATAGCTTATCAAGCTCTTTAGGAAGTATAAAAAGTGAACGACGATATTCAGGATATACTTCATCGAGAAAATATAACACTTGCATCAATTAAAAAGAGAAGCTTAGCTTTTTTAATAGATGAGATGCTACTCTCTTTTTTACTTATTATAGCTCTTGGAGACTCTTTCTTTGAGGCTAAAACAATGGAAGAGATGATAATATTAACAAATACATTTGTTTTAGAATATATGGCTATGAAGGTTTTTTATCAAGCTTTTTTTATTACTCAGTATGGAGCAACTCTTGGTAAAATTGCTATGAAAATAAGAGTTGTAGATATAAAAACACTTCAAACGCCAAATGTAATAATCGCTCTTAATCGTGCCATAGTTAGAGTAATTAGTGAAATGTTTTTTTACCTTGGATTTGTTTGGGGTATGATGGACTCTTCACGTCAAACATGGCACGATAAAACTGCTAAGACTTTGGTTGTAAATGCTTAAAGTCCTCGTTTTATTTATACTTTTTATTCCTTACCTTAGCGGTGATGATAAAGTTGAAGTATATGCTACTAAAATGGATACTAAAGATAATGTTGTAAAAGCTTACGGAGAGGTTATAGTAGTTTATAAAGAGTCTCATTTAAGTGCCCAAAGGGCAGTCTATGACAGAAATAGTGGTGAGTTGGAACTCTTTGGAAATATTCGTGCAACACAAGGTAGTGACATAAAGCTGCTTGGAGATTATGCGAAGTTAAATATAGCAAATAAAGAGAGAACATTTAAGCCGTTTTATATGTCTGAGCAAACATCAAATGTATGGTTGAGCGGATCTAAAAGTTATGCAAAAGATGATAATATAGAGATTACTTCTGGTGTGATGAGTGGTTGTAATCCCAGCAATCCACTTTGGAAAATGGAATTTACATCATCTGAGTACAACACAAATACAATGTGGCTTAGTCTTTATAATGCAAGATTGTATATCTATGATATACCAGTTTTTTATACTCCTTACTTTGGATATTCATTAGATACAACCAGAAGAACTGGGGTTTTACCACCTATATTTGGATATTCCAACAATGAGGGCTTTTACTATGAACAGTCACTCTTTATTGCTGAACAAAATTGGTGGGATTTAGAGCTAAAACCTCAGATTAGAAATCAGCGTGGTTCAGGGATATATTCTACATTTAGATTTGTAGACAGCAAAGTCTCAAAAGGAAGTTTGGTAACTGGTTATTTTAAAGAAAAAGAGAACTATTTTCTAGAAAACAATTTGGCAAACGAAACTCATTACGGATTTAATTTTAATTATGACAACAGTGACTTTATAAATGAGTGGTTCTCAGCTAAGTTAAAAGGTCAGTCGGGTATATACGTAGATATAAATGATATGAATGATGTTGAATATATAAATTTATCAACAAGCGATACTACACTAACTTCAACGGCGACACAGGTGATTTCAAGAATTAATATTTTTTATAACAATGACACAGACTACTTTGGTGCATATTTCAAATACTACAAAGATTTAACACAAGAGAGCAATGAAAAAACTATTCAAAATCTTCCATCATTTCAGTATCACAGTTACTTAAGCACACTTCTTAAGGAGCATCTTTTATACAATTTAGATGTGAAAACAAATAATTATTCAAGATCAGTCGGTAAAAGTGCTATTCAGACAGATATAAATATACCTATAACATTGCAAGCATCACTTTTTGATGAGTATATAAATATCTCATATAAATCATATCTGTATGCTCAACATACAGGATTTAAAGGTGAAGAGGAGATACCAACAAGCGATGAGTATAATAATGGTTTATATGCAAGAAATTCACATTCACTATCTGTTTCTTCTCAGCTTACACGAGCTTATGATAAATTTACTCACGTAGTAGATTTTGGTTCTCAGTATATTGTTGGTGGAACCGAGACAAGAGATGGTTATTATGAAGATCAAAAAGATTACTGTTCTCAAAATATTCATAAAAGTGAAGATATTTGTGAATTCTATAATATTTCTGATATAGAAGAAAATTTAAACCTGTTTTTTTCACAGTATGTCTATTCAGATGATGGACAACAGATTATTTATCATAGATTATCACAAAACATCTCGTATGAAGATGCAAATGGCGGAGTTGGAGAGCTTGAAAATGAACTAGAATATAAGATTACTGATAGCATTAATTTTTATAATAATATGTTTTATAACTATAACGAGAGAGATGTGTCTAAAAACTTCAATAAAATGTCTTTTCATGGCTATGGTTTCAATATAGCGTTATCACACATGTACAAAAATAGTTTTTTGCCAGGAGCTACTAAGACAAACTATATGACTTCTAGTTTGAAATATGATTATAATAAGCACTACTCTTATAATTTTAGATATGATTACGACTTGCAAGAAGATTATAAAAAGAGTATGGAGATTGGTTTCTTATACAAGAAAAGATGTTGGGATTTCGGACTTAGATATGTTGAAAACAACAGACCTATACTTGATCAAAATGGAGTATCAGATTCAATATATGATAGATACATATACTTAACAATAGCACTTAAGCCAATAATGTCATCAGATAATAGATCATCTGATTTCGTTTATAGAATACCAGATAGTTCAGAGGGGAATTGATTATATGAAAAAATATAAACATATACTTAAAAATCGTGAAGATGCTGCACATAAACTAACTGATGTTATCCCAATGCAAAGATTTAAAGATGAAAAATGGAAATTGGTTGCTGTTTCAAGAGGTGGCTTGGAACTTGCACACTATTTAAGAAAAAAATATTCTAACAGTATTGATTTTCTATTTTCAGAAGCTATCATGGCACCAAATAACGATGAGTGTGAAATAGCAAGAGTAAGTGAAAGAGAAGAGATAGTGATTAATGAAAAACTTGTCTCTGCCTTTGAGGTACAGTACGATTATATATATGGTGAAGCTCAAAGAAAACATGAAGAGAAAATATTGAGTTATATATACCAGTACAGAAAAGGAAAACACTTCTCATCGATGCAAGATCAAATAGTTTTATTGGTAGATGAGGGAAGTGAAACTGGGCTAAAATTTATGACAGCACTAAAAACAGTTCTTGCTCAAAAGCCAAAAGCCGTTTATATAGCGGTTCCAGTTATACCAAGTGATGTGCTAGAGCTATTGGAACCATTTGCGGATGATATATATTTTCTACATAATATAGATGATTATGTTGAAACATCACTCTACTATGAAGATTTAGAGAAGATAGATGAAGAAAAAATTGAAAAATTATTAGGAGAAAAGAATGAAGTATGATGTAAAAGTAGAGCTTTTAAATGCAGAGCAAGAGTATAATTTTAGTGATATAGCAAAGCAGGCAAATGGCTCTGCATGGGTAAAAAGTGGTGATAGTGTAATACTTGCTACAGTTGTTATTGATGAGACAGAGATTGTAAAAGATGATTTTTTGCCACTAACTGTTCAGTATATAGAAAAAACATATGCAGCTGGTAAAATTCCTGGTGGATTTTTTAAACGTGAGACTAAACCGAGTGATTTTGAAACACTTACTTCTCGTATAGTTGATCGCTCACTCCGTCCACTATTCCCAAAAGGCTTTGGACACCCAACGCAGATAACTATTTTAGTATTAAGTGCTGATAAAGAGTGTGATTTACAGGTTCTAGCACTTAATGCTGCGTCAGCTGCACTATATATTAGTGACATAGATATAAATACTTCTGTATCTGCAGTTCGTGCTGCTAAAGTTGATGGAGAAATAGTTTTAAGTCCAACTCTGCAACAGCTAAAAAATTCTACTCTAGATCTATATCTATCTGGGACTAAAGAAGATATTCTTATGATTGAGATGAGATCTATTGGTTCAGAGAAATTTGATAACACTTTGGTTGTTGACCCACTAATGGATCCAACGATGAGCGCTCCTATATTATCAACTCGTACTTCAAATGCTATAAGTGAAGATGAACTTATAAAGGTTTTTGAGCAAACTCAGAGGGTACTTTTTGAGAATAATACTAAGCTTGAAGACTCTTTTAAACCTTTTAAAAAAGACACATTAGCAATTGAGTACAAAGCACATGTAATCAATGAAGAGATGGTTTCATTTGTAAAAGATAATCACATGTCAGATATTAAAGATGCTATGAATCAAATGGCAAAATCAGAACGCTCAACAGCTCTAAGACAACTTAGAAAAAGAATAATAAAGAACAATATTGAGTGGGAAGAGATAGAGCTAAAAGATGCAATAGAAAAAGTAAAAAAAGAGCAAGTTAGAGCTCAAATTTTAAATGATAGAACTCGTGCAGATGGAAGATCTTTAACTGAAGTAAGACCTATCTCTATTAGTACAAATGTACTCCCTTCTGCTCACTCATCATGTCTGTTTACACGTGGACAAACGCAAGCATTAGTTGTTCTCACAATGGGCGGACCTAAAGATGCACAGATGTTTGAGGCCTTGACAGATGAGGGAACACAAAATGAAAACTTTATGGTTCACTATAATTTTCCTGGTTTTAGTGTTGGTGAAGCATCTCCTATTATGGGAACAAAAAGAAGAGAACTAGGGCATGGAAATTTAGCTAAAAGAGCACTTGAGCCTATTATAAATCTCGATGGACAAACAGTTCGTTTAGTTTCTGAAATACTGGAATCAAATGGTTCATCTTCAATGGCAACAGTTTGTGGAGGGTATATGGCACTTCGCGCTGCGGATGTTGAGACTAGTGATGTAGTAGCTGGAATTGCTATGGGTATGGTTTCCAAAGGTGAAAAATATGCCATTCTTTCTGACATTATGGGCTTAGAAGATCATGATGGTGATATGGACTTTAAGGTTACTGGTTCAAAAGATGGAATTACTGCAATGCAGATGGATATTAAACTCGGCGGGATTAGTTTAGATGTTTTAAAAGAAGCACTTTACCAAGCCAAAGAGGGTAGAAGTCATATTATAGACATAATGATAGACGCTGAAGAAAAAATAGAATTTAATGACGGGGTTCTTCCTAGTACAGACTTCTTTCACATAGACCCTAGCTTTATAGGCGAGATTATTGGTCAAGCAGGTAAAACTATTCGTGAAATGATAGAGAAGTTTGAAGTGGCGATTGATATCGATAAAAAAGATGGAAAAGTTAAAATAACAGGCAAAAATAAAACGGGAGTTGCTGGAGCTAGAGAACATATAAATGGCATAGTAAATGCACCAAAGGTTGAAAAAGTTAAATATGAAGTTGGCGAAAAATATGAAGGAACTGTAAAAAAGATAGTTGATTTTGGAGCCTTTATAGAACTTCCAGATGGAACAGACGGACTTTTACATATCTCAAAAGTCTCAGACCAAAGAGTGGAGAAAGTATCGGATGTATTAAGTGAAGGTGAAAAAATAACAGTTGAGATATTGGAATTTAAAGGAAATAAAATTTCTTTAGGCCGCGCGTAAACTACTATCTGCATATTTACAACAACTCTACATGTAGAGTTGTTTACATACAATATTTTAAAATATTAAACTACCTTTTAGCACTTTTTATGTATAATCGCCCATCAAATTTTAGTAGGGAAATCTTTGCATTTATGTTTGGATTGCTGTATTCTTTAGAATATGGTTACGCTAGCCGAAAATTTTTGTAAAACATATTGGAGAAATACATGAAAAAAGTTCTATTTTTAATGGTAGCATTAGCTACTGCTGCATTCGCTGCTGATGGAGATGTTGCAAATCAAACTCTTAAAGCTTACTCAATGATCGCTGCTGGTCTTGGTCTTGGTCTTGCTGCTCTTGGTGGAGCTATCGGTATGGGTCATACTGCTGCTGCAACAATCGCTGGTACTGCACGTAACCCAGGTTTAGGTGCTAAACTAATGACTACAATGTTCATCGCTCTTGCAATGATCGAAGCACAAGTTATCTATGCACTTGTAATCGCACTTATCGCTTTATATGCGAACCCATATTTAGGTTAATCAACTTAAATATACCTCCGTTGGCTTCGGCCAACACTCTATTTTTATATGCGATTGTGGTGGAACGGTAGACACGCAGGCTTGAGGGGCTTGTGCCGCAAGGTGTGAGGGTTCAAATCCCTCCAATCGCACCACAAACAAATCCATTATCAAATAATAAAACAACCTTCTCTAAAATAATCAATACTATATTTACTATATAAAACATCATATGAAGTTTTTTATGTTAAAATTAACAAAAAAATTAAGTACTATTAAGGCTATCGCAATGCATGATGTAAGAGAAAATCAATGAGTATAAAAAATAAAATCCTTCTATTTATAACTTTTATTCTTTCAATATTTTCTTTTGCTCTGTTAACTATTATCGAGGTGCAACAAGAAGAAGATATGAAAATACTTCAAACAGAGTATTTAAAAAATACAAAAAATTTATATGAAAAAATTAATAAAAAATACGAAAATTTTTACTCTGATAAAATTTTATTTAACTCCAACTTTTTTTATGTGAAAGAAGCAATTAAAAGTAGAGATAAACAGCTTTTATATAAACTTTCATCTGACACATTCATAAGACTTCAAAAAGAGAATCCAAATCTAGTTATTATGAATTTTCACCTTCCGGACAATACTTTGTTGTTGAAAATGAATCAACCTCATGAGACATATATGTACAAAAATAGAAGTCTTTTGGAAAAAGTACATAAAAGTAAAGAGGCGGCTGCAGGATTTTACAAAGATGAAGATTATTTGGCATATAGAATTATGCAACCTATATTTTATTCTGAAGAGTATATTGGAGTTTTGGAATTGGGTATTAATATAGATTATGTTTTAAAAGATATGAAACATTATTCAAATATAGAAGGTGTTATGTTTATTGAAAATAAGTTAACATATAAAACTATTGAAAACATTGAAATACTTGATAATATATTTGAGTTTAGTGATATCATAAAAACAAGAAGCAGTGTCTATTTAAGCTACTTTTTTAGTATAAAAAACAGTGAAAATATATCTGTAGCAAATATTCATTTTTTCAAAAATATAACAAAAGAGGCAAATAAGTTTAAAAAAGATGAACAAATTATATCTACGCTTTTAGCTGGAATGGTTTTTTTAACATTGCTTGTTGTCAGTTTTGGACTTAAAAGAAGCCTGAAAAATCTGCAAGATAGCTACGATGATTTTAGTGAACATAAAGATATGGTGGATGATAACATAATTATTGTCGAGACCTCGTCAGATGGTACTATTGTAGGAGTTAGTAACAGATTCTGTGAAATAAGTGGATATAAAGAGAAGGAATTGATTAGTAAACCATTTGAGATGATAATGGATTCTGAGATAGCAGAACAAACAAACAAGAGTATTAAAGAAAGCTTACAAAAAGATGGAGAGTGGAGCGGTGATTTAAAAAACAGAACTAAAGATGGAAAAATATATTGGCTTAGTAGCAAAACAGAGTCAAAAATAAAAGATAAAAAATTAATATGTTTCAATCATATTATGCATGATGTCACATATAAAAAAATAAATGAAGATCTTCTTCTTGGTGATGAACTAACCAACATGTACAACAGAAGATATTTTAATGATCTTTTTCCAAGAACAGCTAAGGGTATAAAAAGAAATGGTGGTTGTTTTAATCTTATAGTTTTAGACATAGATGATTTTAAAAATTATAACGATATTTATGGGCATGATAATGGTGATAAGGCTATTGTAGATATATCAAATGTTATAATAAAGTCTTTTAGACGTCCTGATGATTTCTGCTTTAGGCTTGGCGGAGCAGAATTCGGTATTATATTTAAATCAGCTAATGAGGACGAGGGGTATTTATATACGCAAGTTCTCAGAAAAAATATAGAGATGATCCGTATTAAACATGAGGGAAATGTTATATATAAAGTTTTAACCGCATCATTTGGTCTAGTTTCTGTTATGAGTGATAATATAGGTGATGAAAAAGAGATTTATAAATTAGCGTATGAACATCTTTACAGAGCAAAAGAAGATGGTAGAAACAAAGTTATTCGTAAACTTGCATAGATAAATTAAAGGATATTTAATGAAAATCGCAAAAAACATTACAGAACTTATTGGTAATACCCCAATGATTGTATTAAATACACCATCAAGATTAACTGATGCAACTATTATTGGAAAGTGTGAGTTTATGAATCCTACCAGCTCTGTGAAAGATAGAATAGGCTTTAATATGATTAGACGAGCACAAGAAGCTGGTAAAATAATCAAGGGTACAACAATCATTGAGCCAACAAGCGGAAACACGGGGATAGCATTGGCAGCAAATTGTGCATCGCAAAAAATAAAACTAATTTTGACAATGCCTGAATCTATGAGTTTGGAAAGAAGAAGCCTTTTAAGATCTTTAGGTGCAGAGCTTGTTTTAACACCCGCTTCGGAGGGTATGAATGGTGCAATCAATAAAGCAGATCAGTTACACAAAGAGATTCCAAACTCTATAGTTCTGCAACAGTTTGAAAATTCGGCAAATCCTGAAATTCACATGTTAACAACAGCTAATGAAATTTTAAATGATACTGGTGGCAATATTGATGCCTTTGTTGCAGCAGTTGGCACAGGTGGAACTTTGAGTGGTACGTCAAAAGTTTTAAAACAACATGTAAAAAATATAGCGATATTTGCGGTAGAACCAAATGATTCAGCAGTATTATCTGGAAATAAAGCAGGTCCACATGCTATTCAAGGTATTGGTGCCGGTTTTATACCTAAAACATTAGATATAACTGTTTATGAAGAAGTTATAAGAGTTAGTAATGAAGATGCTATAAATACAGCAAAAATGTTAGCAAAAGAGGAAGGGTTGCTTGTTGGAATATCTGCTGGCGCAAATGTATATGCAACAATGCAAATTGCTTCTAGAGAAGAGTTTAAAGGTAAGACATTGGTAACAATTCTTTGTGATACGGGAGAGAGATATCTAAGTACGGCACTTTTTAGTGAATAAGATTTTTTTAGAAACTATTAGGGCAGTTGATGGTGAGATTTTAAATATTTCATATCATCAAAAAAGATATGAAAGTGTTTTAGAATCTTTTGGTATTAGTGAGTATATGAATTTAGAAGCTCTTTTAAACCCTCCAAAAATAAGTACATGTAGATGTCGTTTAACATATGATATATCTAAGATACCACATCTAATAGATATTACATATCATGAGTATAAACAAAGAGATATTAACTCTTTAAAAGTTGTTTTTAGTAATGATATTGAATACGCAATAAAATCTGTCAGTAGAGATGAAATCAATGCTTTATATAATAAAAGAGATGATGGTGATGATATACTTATTATAAAAAACTTGCTTGTTAGCGATACAAGTATTGCTAATATTGCTTTTTTTAGTAAAGGAGAGTGGATTACTCCAAAAAGCCCACTTTTAAAAGGGACAACAAGAGCTAGACTTCTAGATGAAGGAAAGATAGTAGAAGCTGATATAAAAGTTCAGGATCTTAGAAGTTTTTCAAAAGTAGCACTTTTAAATGCAATGATTGATTTTTATGTGTTAGATAGATGTGAGTTTTTGATATAATTTCGAAAAAAGGATAATACTTGCTAGAAAATGTAATAGAAAATAAAGATTTTGCAGATTTAATGAAAACAAATATACATAACTTGATAATCCACCTATTTGAAAAAGAACAAAATTTCGGAATTCTTTGCAAGATAGCTGACGTTTCTTTTGAGCCTCCTCTTCCAGAAGAAATAAATAAAGAGTTTAGAGAGATGACACTCTTTTTCTTGGCAGGTTATACATTTGAAACAGCAATAATAATAGGTGATAATTTAGTTTTTGAAGCAGGATTTGGAGCAGATAATTTTGGAAGTTTGGTCAGTGCCCCACTTTTGAGTATTATACAAGTTATAGTAGATGAAACACCATTACTTATAAACTTGGCTAGTTACAACAAAAAGATTAAGGTCGATAAAAAAGTAGATAGTGGTGGCGTTGAGAATTCAATGGCTTCATTTTTGTCTAACCCTGAAAATTCTAAGTTTTTAAAATAAATTTTAAAACTTAGAAAAACCATCTTTTTAAAATTTCTAAATATAGTTTATGATATATTCAAAGATAATAAATAGTTTACTACATTATCAACAAAAGCATCATGCTTTCTCTCTTTAAGGTAAGCAATATAAAAATTTCTCTCAATTTTATAATTTTTAAGTCTAGCCTCAAAAAGTCTACCATCTTTTAACTCTTGAGCTATTACATGACGAGACATGACAGATACGACAGGTCGCTCAGAGTTTTTATCTGCATGTAGGATAGACTCTTTAATAGCAGTTGGGCTTCCAAGAACACCAAGAACACTGAAGTTATTACACTGAACACCAATCTCTTCAAAAACTTCAGAAGTTAACTTTCTGGTGTGAGAATGTTCATCTCTGCAGATCCAATCAAAGGCCATCATATCTTCTACAGTTAAGTGTTTTTTTATAGGTTGATTTGAAAATACAACTAGTTCATCTAAAACCCATTCCCTATATACAATACCATCTCTAAAAACAGGAGATTCAATAAGCGCAACATCTATTTTTTTGTCCTGTAGTTGGTCAATTATATCAATTGAAAGAGCAACATTCATATAAACATTGTTATCAATTCTTTTTTTGATATCACAAAGGTAGTTTGGTAAGATATAGTTTCCAATTGCGTTGGATGAACCCATAACAAAAGTAAAGTCTTTGTTGATAATTTTCAAAAGTTCTTTTTCACTTCCTGCTATTGCTTTTTCAAGTCTTGAAGCAATTCTGTAAAGGTCTTCACCCTCTTTTGTTAGCAAAATCCCATTCTTCTTTCTATCAACAATCTTCGTATCTAGGTAGTCTTCAATAAATTTTATTTGCTGAGTAACAGCAGGTTGTGAGATTCCAAGTTTTGCAGATGCTTTTGAAAAACTTCTCTCTTTTATAACCATCAAGAAGGTTTGTAATTTCGCAAAATCTTTTAACATAATAATTCCTATAAGCTTAAATAATAGTCAAAATTATAACTCAAAATTATAATTAATGCAATAGGTTTGTAATAATTTATTTCTTTTTAGCTATAATAATTTAACAAATACAACATAGTGGCAATAAATGAAAAAAATATTTGACAAACTAAATGATTCACAAACAAAAGCTGTAAAGCAATCGGAGGGTCCGGTTCTTATTTTAGCTGGAGCAGGGAGTGGAAAAACGACTACCATAGTTTCTCGTCTTGCCTACCTGGTTGAAGAGTTGGGTATTCCAGCATCAAATACTTTAACGCTTACCTTTACTAACAAAGCGGCAAAAGAGATGAAAGGGCGTGCATCAGATATGATGGAGAATGCCGCTTATCCTCCACTTTTATGCACCTTTCATAAGTTTGGATTACTGTTTTTAAAGTTTAATATTCATCTCTTAAGCAGACAAAATAACTTTGTAGTTATAGATACTGATGATAAAAAACGAATTATTAAAAAAATTAATGCAGAGATACCAACACAGTTGATTGCAAGTGAAATATCAAGATACAAAAACTCACTGCTAACCCCTGATGATGCATATAAGCAGGCTGAACTTTTCAACTATCAGCAGATAGCAAAGGTTTATGAAGAGTATGAAACATATTTGCTAGAGAATAATCTAGTTGATTTTGATGACCTAATTGCTCTTACTTTTAGACTTTTAAATGAAAATGAAGAACTTGCACGTGTAACATCTGAGAAGTATCGCTATATTATGGTTGATGAGTACCAAGATACAAATGAACTGCAGTTAAAGCTTCTTGAGAAACTTTGCTGTACACATAATAACCTTTGTGTTGTTGGTGATGATGATCAGAGTATTTATGGTTGGCGTGGAGCACATATACGCAATATTATGGAGTTTGACCAAGACTTTGTCGGTACTTCTGTTTTTAAACTTGAAGAGAATTACCGATCTCGTGAGCCAATTTTAAAGGTTGCAAACTCATTAATTGAACATAATCGCTCAAGACTTGGAAAAAAACTAATACCTACTCGCGGAAGTGGTGAAGATGTCAATATTTTAAACTCCAATGATGAAAACGAGGAGTCAAGAAAGATTGCGTTAAAGATTGGAAAACTTTTAGAATCTGGAGTAAAAGCAGAAGATATAGCTGTGCTGTACAGGGTAAATGTTTTGAGCCGCTCAATCGAGGAGGGTTTAAACCGTTCGGGTATTAACTATAGACTGGTTGGTGGATTGAGGTTTTATGACCGAGCAGAGATAAAAGACCTTATAAGCTACATTAGAGTTATTACAAATTTTCATGACGATTTCTCATTCAAACGCATAGTAAATAAACCAAAGAGAGGTTTAGGAAAAGCAAGTGTAGATAAAATAGAATTAGCTGCACATGCTAATGATACATCAATATTTGAGTATATTAAAAAAGTGCCAGTTGCAGATTTAGAGTCGCTGGTTAGAACTAAAAATGCCAAGACACTTAAGAGGTTTATTAAAGACATTCAAAACGTTGCAAAGGTTGTGAGTGAGTCTACATATAATTTTATAGATGTATTGGAAGAGACTTTTCATTTAAAGGATATCTATAAAGGGATGCAGGATGAAGCGGACAGAGTTCTTAATATGGATGAATTTTATGGACTATTTCGTGATTTTGTAAAAAATACTCCAGAGGCTTCGTTAGATGAGTTTTTAAATGAACTAACTCTTCAGAGTGAACAAGACCAAGTAGAGGGTGAGTCTATTTATATGATGAGTATTCATGCCTCAAAAGGCTTAGAATTTGACCATATTTTTGTTATTGGACTTGAAGAGGGATTTTTACCACTTGTCGGTGATGGAAGCGACCTTGAAGAGGAGAGACGTCTTGGATATGTCTCTTTTACAAGAGCAAAAGAGACCTTAACACTTTCACATGCTTCTAGCAGATTTTATAAAGGTAGAAGAAGTGATTTGCAAAAAAGTAGGTTCTTTAATGAGGCTGGATTGTGTGAGGGTTCACTGATTGTTGAGAAAAACACTGCTTTTAAAAAAGGTGATTTGGTCCGTCATAAAATTTTTGGGACAGGAAGGGTAAATGGAGTAAGTAAATCTGGAAGAGAGTTTAAACTCAGTATAAACTTTGCCGGTACAAAAAGGGATATTTTAGCTTCGTTCGTAGAGAGACTATGAATAAGCTCTTTGTAGCATATAAACCAACAGGCATCAGCTCAAACTTTTTTCTAACAAAGTTAAAAAGAAAATATAACACTAAAAAAGCTGGATTTTCAGGAACACTGGACCCATTTGCAAAAGGTGTTTTAATTATTGGGATGGGTTCATATACTAAGCTTTTTCGCTTTTTAAACAAAGCTCCAAAAACTTATAGAGCAACTTTGTGGCTCGGTGCACAATCTGACAGTTTGGATACAGAATTGATTCAACATGTAGAAATTTTAAAAGAGCAAAGTGAAATAGATGTTTTAGAGGTTATAAAATCTTTAGAAGGCGAGTTGGAGTACGAACCGCCAATATTTAGTGCAAAGCAGATAAACGGACAAAGAGCTTATGACTTGGCTCGAGCTGGTAAAGAGTTTACCCTTAACAAAATCAACTCATCTATATATGAGACAAAACTTATAAACTATTCCCACCCTTTTGTAACATTTGAAGCTACAGTTTCCGAGGGAACATACATACGCTCTCTTGGTCTTATAATCGCAAATGGATTAGGAGTAGAGTTTGGAAGTCTTAGCGCTTTAGAGAGATTAAGTGAGGGGCAGTTTCGGTATAATGATGAAAAGCTCTTGGATATTAAAAACTCTTTGAATATGGAGAAGAATTTTTATAATGGCGATAGTGATAATCTAAAATATGGAAGAGTTCTTGCTTTAGATGATTTAAAGATTAAAAAAGACGGCTATTACTGGCTTGATAGTGGTGAGTTTATCTCTATTATAAATGTGGTTAAAGCAGAAGTAAAATATGAACTAGGCAGGATTGAATGTTAGTACTAGCTAGAAAATTAAATGAGTCAATTGTCATAGGTGATGATATAGTAGTAAAAGTAATATCTATTGACAAGGGAGTAGTAAAGCTAGGGATTGATGCTCCTAAAAGTATCTCTATAATGAGAAATGAACTTCTTGAAGATGTTAAAGATTCAAATATCGCTTCCTCAAAAGAGGTAAGTCTGGATGATGTTAGTTTACTTAGATCACTGATAAAAAAATAAGAGATAATCTATGAAGATATACAAAGCTTATGCAAAAGTAAATATCTTTTTAAAAATAACTGGTATTAGAGCTAATTATCATGAGATAATTTCTAGGTTTATGAGAGTTGACTCTCTGTATGATGAACTATCTTTTGTATCCAAAGAGAGCGAAGAGTTTAAAATCATCGGTGACTTCTCTTGTACTACAGAGCAAAATACAATATACAAAGCATATATATATCTTTTAGATTCTTTGGATGAAGCATTATCTGTCTCATTGCAAAATTTAATGCAAAAATATGCTGTACATGTAAAGAAAAATATTCCAGCTTTTGCGGGGCTTGGCGGTGGAAGTAGTGATGCAGCTACATTTTTAAAAATGTGCAATGAGGTTTTACATTTAGGACTTTCTCAAAACGAACTAGCAATAGTAGGTCTAAAAGTAGGAGCAGACGTTCCATTTTTTGTTTATGGATTTGACAGCGCAAATGTTGGCGGGATAGGTGAAGTTGTAGAGGAGTTTAGAGAGCCTCTTTTAGATTTTGAAGTGTTCACTCCAAAAATAGAGATAAGTACACCAAAAGTTTATGCTGTTTATAGAGAAAACTTTTTTGCTCCAATAGATGGATTTAAAACAAACGAGTTGAAAACAACAACATCGTATGATATACTTAAAAAAATGAGTATTGATGAGGCAAACGATCTTTTCAAGCCAGCACTTCAAGAGTATAGAGAATTGAAAAATTATTATAAACAAGGATATTACTTCAGCGGTAGCGGAAGTAGTTTTTTTAAAGTTAAAGAGAAGGAAAAATAACTAATGGGCGAGACAATAGCAAAAAATAAAAAAGCCTATTTTGATTACTATTTAGAAGAAAAATTTGAAGCGGGAATGGTTCTTGCCGGTAGTGAAGTAAAAGGTGTAAGAGCAAGCAGAGTAAATATAAAAGATAGTTTTATCCGTTTTGTGCAAGGTGAAGCATTTTTATTTAATGCTCATATTGGAAGATTAGAAACCACACACCATTACTATTCACACGAAGAGAGAGGGAGCAGAAAACTTCTTCTTCATAAAAAAGAGATTCTTAAGTTGATAAAAGCAGTTGAGAGAGACGGTTACACGATTGTGCCTCTGCAGTTATACTTCAATGCCAGAAATATTGTAAAGATTCAGATTGCTATTGCAAAAGGAAAACAACTTCACGATAAAAGACATGACCTTAAAGAAAAAGATATGAAGCGGGATATTGATAGAGCGATGAAAGATTTATGATGAGGTTACTTGTTTTTTCACTTTTTTTTACATGTAGCGTTTTTGCTTTAAATATCAATATCTCAAATACTACTATTGCTAATGGGAAAACAGCACTTATGGAGTTTAAAAAAGAAAAAAATATTTACTATGAAAAAATAGTTGTTGATAAAAAAACATATAAAATATTTGATAACCCGATAAATAGCAAAAAATCTTATGTTTTGCTCCCTATTAGCTACTATGAAAAGCCAAGTGAAAAAAAAGTAGAGCTTTTTTACAAAGAAGCAAAAAAAGAAAAAACTAAAGTTCTGTTTTTCAATGTCGAAGATGGAAAGTATAAAAAAGAGAAAATAAAAGTAGATGGCTCAAAAGTTAGCCTTAGTAAAGAAGATACTAAAAGAGCTGCAAAAGAGTATGCCGAGGCAATGCAAATATATAAAACAACTAATGAAAAAATCTATATGTCAAAAAGTTTTATAGTACCACTAAGCACAAAAATAACAAGTGATTTTGGAAAAGCAAGAGTGTATAATGATTCACTGAAGGGTTACCACAGCGGAACAGACTTTAGAGCAAAGATAGGCACTCCTTTAGTTGCATGTAATGATGGTTTGGTAGTTCTAGCAAAAGATAGATTTTACTCTGGCGGTTCTGTTATAATTGACCATGGACAGGGTATTTACTCTTGCTATTACCATATGAGTAAGTTTGATGTTAAAAAAGGTAGTTTAGTTAAAAAAGGCGAATTATTAGGCCTATCTGGAGATACCGGAAGAGTAACTGGTCCTCATCTTCATTTTAGTTTTAGAGTCGGCGGCGAACAAGTTGACCCCCTTCAGTTAATTGAGTTAATAAACAACAATCTATTAAATAAATGATAAAATTGCATTTACCGTTATAAAAATATGGAGGATTTCCTTCATTTTGTGAAACAAAATTAAGGGATAGATATAATGACAACTTTTCAACTACTGATGCTAGGAGCCTCTGCTTTTTTCGCATTTAAAATTTATGAGCATATTCAAACGCTTCAAGACCCTGAACCTGCAGATAATAAAGAAACTCCTGAAGAAACAAGAAGTGCCGATGCTTTTTCTGTTTTTTCACCAGAATCGTTAATTCTTAGAGCAGATGAATCTTTTGAAGAGGGTGATATGCAAAAAGCATTAGCACTGCTTACCGAGGCTAATGCAAAAGCCAAAAGCAATCCAGATGTTCTTTTTAAAATAGGGTATATTCTTCAACAACTAAATGACAACGATGAAGCATTAAAGTATTACAAAGAAGCTTTAGAATTAGATAAGAAGAATGATTATATTCATAACTCTGTTGCAAGTATATATAGAGCAAATGGTGAGTTCATATCGGCTAAAATGCACCTAAATGAGTCTTTAGCTATAGATTCTCAAAATGCAATAACGTACTACAATTACGGAAATCTTTTAGTAGATATGAATCATCCAGACGAAGCAATAGAGATGTATAAAAGGGCAATAGAGATAAATCCAGATTTTGATGAAGCAAAAGAAGAGTTGCAAAAACTCTCTTAGGAGAAATAGATGAAAATATCAGAAATATATAACTTACTGGACAACTTATCCCCTTTCGAGATTCAGGAGACTTGGGATAATTCAGGCCTTTTAATAGGAGATTTTTCACAAGAGATAAAACAAATTGTTTTAAGTATAGATGTTGATGAAGCTTTGATAGACTCTATGGAAAATAATGCTCTTTTAATAACACACCATCCTCTTATTTTTGGTGGATTAAAACAGTTGGAATTCAGTAAATATCCAGCGAACCTTATTCAAAAAATGATAAAGAAAAATATCTCAAATATAGCGATGCATACAAATTTCGACCAGACCCATCTAAATGAATATGTAGCAACTGAAGTTTTAGGTTATAAAGTTTCTCATAAAGATGGTTTTGTTGCTTATTTGGATGTAAATGAAGATTTTGATAAATTTGCTACAAAAGTTTCCTCTGCTTTTGGACTTCCACACGCAAAATGTGTAAAAGGAGCAAACTTTGTAAGAAGAGCAGCATTAACCACAGGTTCAGGATGCTCTTTAATTAAGTCTATAGACGCTGATTGCTTCTTAACAGGAGATGTGAAATACCATGATGCTATGGAGGCACAAAGTATAAATTTGTCACTAATTGACATAGGGCATTACGAAAGTGAGCACTTTTTCGCAGAGATTTTACTTAAACATTTGAAAATTTTAGGTTTAGAAGCTATAATTGCATCATCAAAAAATCCTTTTACTTATATTTAAGCAATTGGTACTACTACTTAATCCAAAGGAGATTAATGAACTCACACCTTAAACAACTGATTGACCTATCACATGTAGATAAAGCTATAGATGCTTTTGAGCCTCAAATTGAAGAGGCTAACTATAAGTTTGAAGCAGCGTTAGCAAAAAAACAGAGTATTGATTCTGATATTGAAAACCTAACTAATGAGATTCAAGAAGAGCAAGTTAAAAAGCATAAAAATGAACTTCACCTAGCAGAACTTTCTCAAAAATTAGAGAGTAATTCTAAAAAAAGTGCTGAAATCAAGACAGAACGTGAGATGAAGTCTCTTCAACTAGAAGAAGAGATTGCAAAAGAGCAGGTAACTTTTGCAAATGAAGAGATTGCAAGACTTGAAAAAATCATTGAGCTAAAAACTGAGCAGGTAGAAGCTGCAAAAGAGTCTCTATCAGAGCTTGATGCAAGCTTAGTATCAGTAAAAAAAGAGGTTGATGAGAAGCTTGAGATTATCAATAAATCTCGTCAAGAGGTATTTGTTAAAAAAGAGAAACTCCTTTCTGAAGTTAATCAAAAAGGTTTAACTTTTTATCAAAAAATCCGCAGATGGGCTAAAAACACTACTGTAGTAACTGTTGAAGAGCAGGCTTGTATGGGTTGTAATATGCTAATTAATGACAAAATTTACGCAGATGTTATTAAAGCTGAAGAGATTACTACATGTCCACACTGTGGTCGTATTCTTTATATGGGCAATACTGAAGAGTAGGCTTGAAGCCGTTTACACTTTTATACTTTATCTTAAGTGTGCTGCTCTACGTAGCAGCACTACCACTTTTGGTGTACCTCTCATTTAAACAAAAATACAAAGAGTCAATTCCCTCTCGTTTTTTTCTTTTCAACAACTCAAGATTTAATAGCAGTGACGGAATTTGGTTCCATGTATGTTCTCTTGGTGAAGCTAGAGCTCTAAAGCCAATTTTAGAGCTGTTAGATGATAGTGATATAAAAATAACTACCATAACACATACAGGACACTCTGAGGCTAAAAAATATGGTGTAGAAGTCAGATACTTGCCTTATGAGATGTTTTTGCCTTTTTGGGCTAAGAAACAGAAGGTCTTAGTAGTATTGGAAGCTGAATTTTGGTTTATGCTTTTTACAGTCTTAAAAGCAAAAGGTGCAAAAATTGTACTTTTAAATGCTCGAATTTCTGAAAAGAGTGCTAAAAAATATTTACAGATGGCTTGGTTTTACAAAAAACTACTTTCACATGTAGAAATTGTTTATGCTCAAAGTGAAGCTGATAAAAATCGTTTTATTGCTATTGGTGCAAAAAATATTGAAGTTATCGGCAATATTAAACTAGCTGGTGAGATAATTAAAACAAAAGAGTATAAAAAGCCAAACTGCGAAGTTTTAGTAGCTGGAAGCACACATGACGGTGAAGAGGAGATGGTTCTTAAATCATTCGTAGAGTATATAAAGCAGGGCGAAGCAAAACTTATTGTTGTTCCAAGGCACCCTGAGCGATTTGATAGTGTTTATGAGCTTATGAAAGTTTATGCAAATAGATATGACTTATCCCTTGATCGCTTCTCAAATAACCAAGAGTTTAAAGCTGATATGATATTAGTTGATGCAATGGGCGAGCTAAATAATATTTATGCGATAAGTGATATTGCTATTTTAGGTGGGGCATTTAAAGATGATGTAGGTGGACACAATCCGCTAGAGCCAGCTCATTTTGGATGTAAAATAATTACTGGAAAGAACTTCTTTCATCAAAAGGAGCTTTTTAAGTATGTACATCATGTTCAGTATGTTGAACCAGATGAGATACATAGGGCACTATTGACAAGTAGAGTATTACCACCAAGTATGCTTGAGCAAGAGATAAACTTAAGGCCAGTAATAAAGAAAATATTAGAAGTGTAGGCAGAGGAACTAGTTCCTCTGCCGTTAATAAATTAATGAAGGCTATCCTTCATTTTATGAAATAAAATTAAGGAGTCACTTATGGCTACAGAAAAAGCGTATAAAATTTTATCAATTCAAACGGGTATTTCAAACTCGCAAGCTAAGTCAATGATTGACCGTGGCTTAGTGTATGTTGGGAACAAGAAGGTAATGATAGCTCGTGGAGAGATTGATGAAAAAACTATATTTAGAGTTGAGAAGATAGAGAAGACAAAACCTATATTTGAAAATAATGACCTTATTGTGGTAGATAAACCAGCACACGTTAATTCAGATGAGATAGAGAGACAGTTTAAAGGTGCAAGACTTTTACATAGACTTGATCGTGAAACGAGTGGTGTTTTAATGCTTGTTAAGAATGAAGAGTTTCGTGAAAAAGCAATTCAAGAGTTTAAAAAAGACAGAGTTTACAAAGAGTATATTGCATGGGTTGAGGGGATTGTAACAGAGCCTATAGTCATAGATAAACCAATCCTTACTCAAAAGAAAAACAATAAAGCTTATTCAAATGTATCAAGCAAAGGAAAGCCTGCAATAACAGAGATAACACCTGATATAGTAAGTGGAAATAAAACAAAAATTCAGTGTATTATTCATCATGGAAGAACACATCAAATTAGAACTCATATGAGATATATAGAACACCCAATAGTTGGTGATGAGCAGTATGGTGGAAGACGAGCAAAACGAGTGATGCTTCATGCCTATAAAGTAAAACTTCTAGGAATGGAATTTGTATCACCTGAACCAAAGACATTCATCAACTTTGAGTAGCTCCAACAGTTCATGGTTTATCTACATGTTAAGATGTAGTGATGGTACTCTTTATACCGGCATTACGACAGATTTATGTAGAAGAGTTCATGAACATAACGATTCACCAAAAGGTGCAAAATATACCCGTGTTAGAAGACCTGTAGAACTAATCTACTCTGAAAATTGTGAAAATAAAAGCAGCGCTTCTAAGAGAGAATATGAGATTAAACAACTCTCCAGAAATCAAAAGTTAGAGCTAATAAAATGATACGAATTTTTGTTGATGGTGATGCTTTTCCAAACCTGCTTAAACCAATAATATTTCGCTCAATAGAGAGATTAAAACTGGAAACTTTTGTTGTCTCAAATAAACCTATAACTATTGGAAAATCTGAATTAATTACCTACCTTATTGTTGAACAAGGTGCTGACGAAGCAGATAACCATATAGTTGAGTTAGTTAAAGAGGGTGATTTAGTAATAACGGCAGATATCCCACTTGCAGACAGAGTTGTAAGCAAAAATGCACATGCAATTGATCATAGAGGTGAACTTTACACTGTTGATAATATTAAGCAGTATCTTGCAATAAGAAATCTAATGGAAAAAATTCGTGAAAGCGGAGAGATGACAAAAGGTCCAAAGGCGTTTGATCAAAAAGATACACATCAGTTTGCAAATCAACTGCATAAGTTTTTAACTAAGTATTGCTAATTTTAAAGCAAACTTAAAGTAAATTCCCGCTACAATTCGCCACTTTTTACATCCAATATAATTTAAAAGAGGAGGGCTTATGTTTGATACATTAACAGATTCGTTTACAAATGCAATAAAGAAAATTCGTTTTCATGACGATGAAAAAGCCCTCACTAAAGCTCTTGTTGAGCTTAAAAAATCTCTTTTAAAAGCTGATGTAAACCATAAAGTTGTTAAAGAATTAATTGAAAAAGTTCAAATAGAGACTAAAGCAAAAGGGATTGGTAAAGATCAATTTTTAGATGCTCTTAGAGCGACTCTTTATGAACTTTTAGAGATTGGTGGGAATAGAGGTTTTACTTTTGCTCCAAATCCTCCAACAGTTATTCTTATGACAGGACTTCAAGGTTCTGGAAAAACAACGACTACTGGAAAACTAGCAAATTACTTAAAAAATAAACAGAAAAAAGTTTTAGTTGTTGCAGCCGATTTACAGCGTTTAGCAGCAGTTGAGCAACTTCGTCAAATTACTACTCAAATAGAAGTGGAATTATATGAAGATGAAAGCACTAAAAGCCCTGTAGAAGTAGTAAAAGCAGCATTAAAAAAAGCGAATGATGGTATTTATGATGTAGTTCTAATAGATACAGCAGGTCGCTTAGCAATTGATGATGAGTTAATGAACGAACTTGAAGATGTGAAAAAAGCAGCTAACCCTGATGAGATTTTTTATGTAGCTGATTCAATGACTGGGCAAGATGCTATTAAAACTGCTTTATCTTTTAAAGAGAAAATAGGTATTGATGGTGTAATTTTAAGTAAATACGATGGTGACTCTAAGGGTGGAGTAGCATTAGGACTTTCAAGTCAAGTTAGGGTTCCACTTCGCTTTATCGGTAGTGGCGAAAAAATGGAAGACTTGGAAGTTTTCCTGCCTGATCGAATTGTAAATCGTCTTATGGGCTTTGGAGATATTGAAGGACTTGCTGAAAAAACTGCATCTGTTATAGATGAAAAGCAGGCAAAAAGACTTACATCAAAAATCAAAAAGGGTCAGTTTAACTATAATGACTTTTTAGAACAGATGGAAAGTATGAAAAAGATGGGAAGCATGAAGTCATTAATGGGTATGATTCCTGGTATGGGCAACATGTCAAAAGCTCTTAAAGATTTCGATATGGAAAATTCAAGTGAGCTTAAAAACATTAAGTCAATGGTTTCATCAATGACTATGAAGGAACGTGAAAATCCAGATTTACTAAACAACTCACGTAAGTCAAGAATCGCAAAAGGCTGTGGGTTAGAAATAGTAGAAATAAATCGTATGATTAAACAGTTTAAAAATGCTGGCAAAATGGCTAAGAAATTTTCAGGTAAAAATGGGATGAAAGACCTTCAGGCAATGATGGGTCAAATGGGTGGAGCTGGAGCAATTCCAAGATAAGCAAAATTAATGTAAATCTATAAACTTTTAGAAGCTTATAGACTTGCATTTTATGCAAAAAATTTAATATATTCAGCTAGTTGAAATATGACTAGTGCAGAGAAGGACAAAACATGGCAACAGTAATTCGCCTAACTAGAATGGGAAGAAAAAAACAACCTTTTTACCGTATCGCGGTAACAGATTCACGTAAACGTAGAGATGGAGGTTGGATTGAGCTAATTGGTCATCACAACCCTATGGTTGCTGAGAAAACTACAGTTGTAGACAATGAAAGACTAGATTACTGGTTGAGTGTTGGTGCTCAAATGAGTAGTCGTGTTAAAAAGATAACTGGTCGCTAAGATGATAGCTGACTTTGTCGCACAATTTGCAAAACTTATAGCATCTAATCCTGATGATGTAAGAGTTGAAGTAAAAGAGGGCGACGAAATTACTGAAATTCTACTCTATGCTAATCAAGCTGACATTGGTAAGCTTATTGGTAAAGAGGGCAAGATGATTGGTGCGATTAAAACTGTAATCTCTGGTTGTAAAGCTAAAGATGGCGTAAGCTACCGTATCAATGTCGAAGCAGTTTAAAGAACAACTCCTTCATATCGCTACTATCGGCAAAACTGTCGGTATACATGGTGATATGAAACTCCACATAAATACTGATTTCCCAGAACAATTTCAAAATGGTGCAACTTTTTTTACTAATAAAAAAATAGATATCACGCTAAGTGATCTAAACCTTGAGAGAGGTACTACTAAAATAGCAGGGATAAATTCTATTGAAGATGCTAAAAAATACACTAATGCAAAACTATTTACCACAAGAGAAGATACAAGAAAAAACTGTCATCTAGAAGATGGAGAATATTTTTGGTTCGACCTTGAAGATTGTGAAGTCTATGAAGATGGTAAAATCTTAGGAACAGTTAATGAAGTAGAAAGAATTACTATAAGTAATTACCTTAATGTAAAGACTGATGATAGTCTGGTGAAAACAG
Organism: Candidatus Sulfurimonas marisnigri; assembly: GCF_015265475.1. Classification (NCBI taxonomy): domain Bacteria; kingdom Pseudomonadati; phylum Campylobacterota; class Epsilonproteobacteria; order Campylobacterales; family Sulfurimonadaceae; genus Sulfurimonas; species Candidatus Sulfurimonas marisnigri. The sequence goes on from NZ_CP054493.1 coordinate 395,804, forward strand.
GTAGTGCAAAAAGTTTTTTAATCCCATTTCAAGAGCCATTTAAAGTTAGTGTTGATATAGATAAAAAAATCATCACCGTTACAGGTGCTATGGATATTTTAGAAGCTTCTTAATGAAATTTACTTTTGTTACTCTATTTCAAAATATAGTAGAGGGATATTTCCAAGATTCTATACTTAAACGTGCAATACAAAAAGATATTCTACATGTAGGGTATATTAATCCTAGAGATTTTAGTGACTCCAAGCATAATAAAGTAGATGACACTGCAGTAGGTGGAGGGGCTGGTATGGTTATGTACCCGCAACCACTCTATGATACATTAGATGCTTTAAAATCTGAAGATGAAGATGTACATGTAGTTTTTTTAACCCCAGTAGCAAAGCCTTTTAAGCAAAACGATGCAAAAAGATTAGCAAAAAAATCCCATATAGCTTTTGTGAGTGGAAGATATGAGGGAATTGATGAAAGAGTTATTGAAAAGTATGCTGATGAAGTTTTTTCAATAGGAGATTACATTTTAACTGGCGGAGAGTTGGCATCTCTTGTTATGTGTGATGCAATAGCTAGAAATGTGAATGGCGTGCTTGGAAACAGTGACTCTTTGACCACAGAGAGCTTTGAAACACCTTTATTGGAAGCACCATCTTTCTCTAAACCAAAAGATTATCAAGAAAATTGTGTCCCATCAGAATATTTAAAGGGAAATCATAGTAGAATTCGCTCACTAAAATTAGTTCTGTCTGAGTGTAAAACAAAATTCTTCAGACCAGAGCAGCTTTTAAAGCATAGAACAAGGAAATCTTATGAGAAATAAGTATATAGAAAACTTTGAAAAAGCACAAACAACTGAGAAAACTATTCCAGAATTTCGTGCTGGTGATACTCTTCGTTTAGCGGTAACAATTAAAGAAGGTGACAAGACTCGTGTACAAAATTACGAGGGTGTTTGTATAGCAAAAAGAGGTCAAGGTACTGGTCAAACTATTACAGTTCGTAAAATCGGAGCTAATAGTATTGGTATTGAGAGAATATTCCCACTTTATAGTGACTCAATTAATGAGATAATGGTTGTTCGTAGAGGACGTGTACGTCGTGCTAAACTATTTTATCTTCGTGATCTTGCAGGTAAAAAAGCTCGTATTAAAGAACTTAGAAGAAAATAATCTTCTAAGTCCCTTTCTTCCTCCTCGTAATATTTTCGTCACATAACTCCAGTACTATTCCAAAACTTTAATTTAATGATTGTATAATTATCACTATATTGCTGTAATATTAAAATATGGAACTTATATGAACTATCTTGATGACCTTAGAACTATTATTCAAATAAACTCATACACCCAAAATAAGTCTGGTGTAGATAAAGTTGGTGAAATTTTCGATATTTGGTTTAGAGAACTTGGATTTAATATAGAAATATATCAAAGAGAACTTATAGGCTCTCACTGACATTACACTTCTAAACACAAGACAAATTCCAAAAAACTACTGCTCCTTGGTCACATAGATACAGTCTTTCCACCTGATAAATTTGAAAACTATAGCGAAGATAATGAGTGGGTCTATGGCCCTGGAGTTTGTGACATGAAGGGTGGAAACATTGTAGCACTTCAGGCATTAAGAGAATTAAAACAAGAAAATATAGAAATTCAAAACATTGATGTTTTGTTAGTTAGTGATGAAGAGACAGGGAGTGATGACTCAAAACTACTTACAGCAAAGTTAGCTAAAGAGTATGACTACTGTTTTGTGTATGAAGCAGCGGGAGAAAACTTAGAACTTGTAACTGGGCGAAAAGGTGTTGGAACTTATTTTATTGAGATTCTAGGAAAAGCAGCACATGCAGGAAATAGCTATACCCAGGGATATGATGCTAATCTAGAGGCTTCATATAAACTTCAAGAGCTTGTTAGACTTACAGATTTGCAAAAGGGTACAACAGTAAATGTTGGCAAAATCGAGGGAGGTATAGGTGCAAACACTATTTCCCCTCATGCAAAGTTGACTTTTGAACTTAGGTATAAAGTCGCAGATGAGAGAGATAGAGTTTTAAACTCTATTGATACTATAGTTAATAACTCATATGTAAAAGGAACCGTCTCAAAACTTAGTGGCGCAATACAAAGAGATGTTATGCAAACAACTGAAAACTCATTAATATTAGTTAGAAGTATAGAGAATATTACTTCAACTTCAATAAAAACAGAGGAGAGAGGCGGAGTGAGCGATGCAAATATTGTTAGTTCAGTTGGAGTTGTAACATTAGATGGATTTGGGCCATTTGGTTATGGTGATCATACAATACATGAGAGAGCAAGCAAAGAGAGTTTTAAAAGCAGAATAGATCTAAGCAAGAAACTTTTTAGCCATTTTATAAAAAATTTTAATTTTTAGGGGGGGGGGAAGAGTAAATGTCAAAGAGAACGATTGGTATGTGGATGTATAGCAATAGCGGCGGTGCTAAGATACAGGAGAAAATTATATCTAAGTTGAGAGAAAGAGATATAGAAGTTATTTCAGAATTGGATCTTCGTTTTGCAAGAGGTTCAAAGGCTGGGATAACATGTAATGCTACGAATGTACTAGATTTGGATCTCTTTTTTTCATATAATGCGGGTGAACAAACGGTTGCGCAGGTCTACATGTATGAAACTATTAATAAATATATACCAACCATAAACAGTTATAAGGCATTTGCACTCTCAGAAGATAAATTTAGAACTAATCTTGCACTCAGTTATGCAGGAGTAAATACATCAGACTTCTTTTTATGTCATAAAGAAACATCAGAATATATGGTTGAGAAGTTTAAAGAGTGGGAAAAATTAGTTTTTAAGCCAGTTGATGGGTGGGGCGGAAACGGAATGGCTTTACTTGAGTCACGACAAAGTCTTAATACATTGATGCCGTTTTTAAATAAATCTGACATAAGGCATATATATCTAGAGAAGTTTATAGAAAATGATTTTACAGATTTTCGAATTGATATTGTAGATGGTGAATTTGTATCTTGTTATGGGCGCAGAGCAAATGACAGAGAATGGAGAACAAACATAACAAGCGGTGGAAGCATAATACTTCGTGAAGCAAATGATGAAATCGTTGGTATTGCAAAAAAAGCAACAAAAGCTTTAGGGATGGATATCGCAGGCGTAGATATTCTATATGATAAAAAAGAAGAAAAATATGTTGTTTTGGAAGTAAATGGTATTCCAGCCTTTGCGACGCCAGAACAAGAGAAGATGGGTCTTGATTTTAATGATAAAAAAATAGACCTTTTAGTCAACTTAATAGATAGAAAAACAAAACTAGGATAAAAAGAAATGACAAAAGAGCAAAAACTTCCAAAATTAGGATTTTTATATTTAGATTATGTATTGAGATTTTTTGATTACAGCAACTTTAGAGGTTGGCCAGATAAAATTGAGGAAGTCACATATCATTGGAAAAATGATAAAACAAGATTTATAAATGAAGTAAAGCGTAAAAAAATTGATGTATTGGTTGGGAATATCCCAGCAACTGCTTATGAAACTTTCAAAGAAATTGCGGATGCCCTTCCACATGTAAGATTTATACCATCTATTGAAACACAGTTTTCAAACAAATCTAAAGAGAATGTAACGCTATTTTGTGAGAAATATAATATTGCTGCTCCAAAAACAATAATTACTTATGATGATGAAAAAGCTGATAAACATTTTAAAAACTGCTCTTATCCTCAAATAGTAAAAAGAAGTTATGGTGCATCTAACTATGGTGGATACTTTGTTCATAAAGTTGATAATTACAAAGAGGCAAAAGCATTATTTGCAGAAAAAAAATATAAGCCAGTATACTCACAAGATGCAATTCCACTTAAAGATAGTGGAGATATTCGTGTTATGCTTATTGGGCATAAGCCGGTTTGCGCATTTTGGAGATATTCAGGTGCCGGTCAGTGGATAACAAACACGTCTCAAGGTGGAGATATGTCTTATGATAATGTCCCTATGGCTGCACTTGAACTTGCAGTAAAAGCTTCAAAAGCGGCAAAAGCAGAGTATTGGGCATGTGATATTGGTATTGATGAAAATACAAATAAAGCCTATATTATTGAGTGTGCAACAGCATTCGCAGCATTCCCTTATATAAGAGATTGGATTGCTCAGTATATAATGTGGGATTTAAGTGGTGGTAAATTTAGACTTCCACATGTACCTTTGTTCTCTTGGGAAGAGCTTGGAAAAATGGACCCTTCAGTTTTAAGAACATTAAGACATCTCTATTTTTCAAAATATGAGCCATCGGCTGATGGAGCATACTGGTTGGCTGACAAAGGTAATTTTGATATGCAGTTAACAGATGAGGCAAAAGCATCAGATGTACCAGAGTCTATCAAACCACCATTAAAAGAAGAGGAACTTCCTACATTTCTTAAAGAGGGTGAGGAAAAAATACTCTCAAAAATAGGTGAAGAAAAGTTGTACAATGTAGTTGATGTTTCTTTAACTGAACTGATGACACTTCAGGGAATGGAAGAAGATGTAGCAATAAACATTAAAGAGTTAGTTCAAGATAAAGAGATTACAACATTTGAAAAGCTGGCTGAATATTTTATAACTTCAAAAGAACAGATTCAGCAGTGGTCTAAATTTTTTAAAATATAATATAAGGTGAACAATTGAGACAACAGTATAGTTCGTATGGTGAATGTATAGAATTTTTTGAATCTGCACAAAAAAGTAATCCAAATCTTTTCAAGGTAGAGTCAATAGGTAAAACTTGGGAAAACAGGGATATTATTGCTGTAAGCATTACAAAAGACATAAATACTCATTTAGATAAACCAGCACTTTTTTATACAGGTACTATTCATGCAAGGGAGTGGGTCGGGATAGAACTCTCTCTGCGCTTTGCAAAATATATATTGGACCATATAGATTATGATCCTCAGCTTAATGATATTTTAAACAGAGCAACCCTATATATGATCCCATGTGCAAATCCAGATGGATTTGAATATTCTAGAAACCATTTCTCTTTTTGGAGAAAAAATAGAAGAAAAAATGTAGATGGAAGTTTTGGTGTTGATTTAAACAGAAACTTTAGTGTAGGTTTTACTACAAATAATGAAACAACATCAAATGTATATTCTGGACCAAGTGCTTTTAGTGAGCCAGAAACTGTAGCAATTAGAGACTTTGTACTCTCTCATAAAAATATAACAATTGCTTTAGATTATCACTCTCAAGGAAATGTATTTTTCCCTGCTCATAATTTTATACATGAAGATGCTGTAGATGCTGTAGATTTAAACCTATTGGCAGGAAATATGGCTGAAGAGATTAGAAAAGAGTCTGGTCGTGAATATGGCATTCATATGGGTAAACCGCCAGTGCACCTTATATCAGGAAGTGGGCGAGAGTTTTACTACTCCCAAGGTGCTCTTTCTATTGTTGCTGAAGTTGGTACTAGAAATATTAGTGACTACATAGAGCACATGTCTGAAAACCTTGATGAAAATATACCAGCATTAATATTTGCACTCTCAGAGGTTAATAACTACAATAAAAATGATCTAGCTCCCAGAGTCGAGAACTTTATAGCTGTTGATGTTAGTTCAAAAGAGGTCGAATTGTCCTGGGACTACGTCGATGACGAAACAGTTTATTTTGAGATATATCGTTCAAAAAAGATAAAAGGGTTTACTCAAGCTTCAAATAGAATTGGTCTGACAAAGCTAAAGACATATATTGATAAAAATTTAATATCTTCAACAAATTATTATTACTATATTCGAGCAGTATGTAAAGACAGAAATGTAAAGTCAGCATTTGCTCAGATTCTTGGAGTCAGAACTAAGCCTGCATATAATATGTTTTCTAAAATACTTTATCCGCTAGCAGAAAGCATAGGATATGTTGGTGAAAAGACAAAGAAAAATGCAGAGCACTTTGGAAATAACTCTCTATTTGTTGGAATAAGTGAGGGGAAAGGGGAGTGTTTTGGTATTTGTGGGTTCTCTTTAAAAACGGTGCCTCAAAATGCAATTATAACTAGCGCTTCAATTTCCTTTTATCCTATGAATAGAGTTTCTGTCCAAGTTGAGAGTTACGGTGAGTGGCGTCTTTCACAAATAGATGAGAGAACGATTACAAGTATAAGTAGTTATGAAGAAGTTAAAAAGGCAGATGTTCTAAGTTATATAGATAGACCTATTGGCTCCGCACAACTATCACAAGGTGTATGGAAAACATATAATTTTGCAAAACAAGAATTAGACGTATTGCAAGAGTCACTAAAAAGAGAAGAAGCATATTTTAAAATGCAAGGTCCTTCTATGCTTCCGTTAGACCGAGCATCACAGCTAATGCAGTGGGATATTGGATATGGAAAATTTAGTGGTGGACTTTCATATAGGCCTAAGCTTGATATATCATATACAATAAGTGAAACTAAAATAGAGCTTAGATCAGCATATGAGTACACTGCATACAAAGATAAACTAGTTGAAAATAAATTAGTTGTAGGCTTTGATGAAGATGGCAATAAAAAATATGCTTGTTTTGAGTTTGATCTTTCTAAATTACCAGAGATGGATAATACTGTTATTTCAACTTCTTACATAGAATTAGATGTTCAAAGTATAAACTCAAATAACAATCTTCGTTTTCATATAGAAATGATTACCCCATATGAAGGTAAAAAAAGTTATAACAAGATTAAGTATAGAAAAATTATTGAAAGAATAGGCTACGATGTTAGCGTAACTGATATAAAAAAAGAGTCTAAGCAACGATTTGTTTTTGATACTCATGCTATTAATGAAATGGTAGAGAATGCAAAAGAAACAGAAAAAAATTCTAAAGCTGTTTTTATTATCTCAGCATCAACTCAAAAATTATTTTCAAAAGCACAAAATGTAGATTGGTGTGATGAGAAAAGAGTTAACAGACCATCTTTAGTAATAAATTATATTAAAAAACGAAGATTCGCGCCAGATAAGGTTGATAATTTAAGACACTCTATTGAAAACAATATGATAAGACTAGATTGGGATGCACCAAAGGATGAAGGCTATAAAGGAGTTATAGTTGTTAAAAATCCTTTTAAAGTTCCATGCTCACCATATGATGGGCAAAAACTTTATGGTGGATCAGATAGTTATACATATGATAATTTTGGAGATATGAATGTGCATAAGTATTATGCAGTATTTTCATATGATGATGTTCCAAACTTTTCTCAACCCGTATTTATCAAAATAAACATAGAAAAATAGGTACTAAAACAACCTATTTTTCTCTTCTAGATTTTTTTCTACATAACTTTCAAAGATTAAGAAACAACTAAGCATTAGTTGCCTATAATTCCCATCCACAAACAATGAGACCTTAAGTTAAGGCCTAGAGAGACTTCGAGTAGAAGCTTTTGAATATGTTTGAGATCATTGAAAACTAAGCAAGTAAATAGACGAGATAACTAATAACAAATTAGTTAATTAGTCACTATAAGTTTACTTAGAAATAACTAATATAACAACAACCGTCTATTCTATTTGGTCTATAGCAATATAGATACCCAAGTAGTAATAGATACTATACAAAACTAGGGGAACCGATTTTATCGCAAGATAAAAAGTTTCTTTAGAAAAAAGTCCACTAACTATTTATAGATAGTGGCAACAAAGCCAATGAATTTTAATTCTTGGGCAATGATCAGTAATTTCACAGCAATGTGATCTTTACATAATTTAATTATGGAGAGTTTGATCCTGGCTCAGAGTGAACGCTGGCGGCGTGCTTAACACATGCAAGTCGAACGATGAAGAAGAGCTTGCTCTTTGGATTAGTGGCGCACGGGTGAGTAATATATAGTTAATGTACCTTCAAGACCGGGATAGCCATTGGAAACGATGATTAATACTGGATATACCTTCTCTACTTAAGTAGAGTCGGGAAACGTTTTTTCGCTTGAAGATCAGACTATATCCCATCAGCTTGTTGGTGAGGTAAGAGCTCACCAAGGCAATGACGGGTAGCGGGTTTGAGAGGATGATCCGCCACACTGGTACTGAGACACGGACCAGACTCCTACGGGAGGCAGCAGTGAGGAATATTGCACAATGGGGGAAACCCTGATGCAGCAACGCCGCGTGGAGGATGACGCATTTCGGTGTGTAAACTCCTTTTATGAGTCAAGAAAATGACGGTAGCTCATGAATAAGCACCGGCTAACTCCGTGCCAGCAGCCGCGGTAATACGGAGGGTGCAAGCGTTACTCGGAATCACTGGGCGTAAAGGACGCGTAGGCGGGTTGGTAAGTCAGATGTGAAATCCTACAGCTCAACTGTAGAACTGCATTTGAAACTACTAACCTAGAGTATGGGAGGGGGAGATGGAATTAGTGGTGTAGGGGTAAAATCCGTAGATATCACTAGGAATACCTAAAGCGAAGGCGATCTCCTGGAACATTACTGACGCTAAGGCGTGAAAGCGTGGGGAGCAAACGGGATTAGATACCCCGGTAGTCCACGCCCTAAACGATGAACACTAGTCGTCGGGATGCTTGTCATCTCGGTGATGCACTTAACAGATTAAGTGTTCCGCCTGGGGAGTACGGTCGCAAGATTAAAACTCAAAGGAATAGACGGGGACCCGCACAAGTGGTGGAGCATGTGGTTTAATTCGAAGATACGCGAAGAACCTTACCTAGCCTTGACATTGATAGAACACACCAGAGATGGAGTGGTGCCCTTCGGGGAACTTGAAAACAGGTGCTGCACGGCTGTCGTCAGCTCGTGTCGTGAGATGTTGGGTTAAGTCCCGCAACGAGCGCAACCCTCGTCCTTAGTTGCCAGCAGGTTAAGCTGGGCACTCTAGGGAGACTGCCTTCGCAAGGAGGAGGAAGGTGAGGACGACGTCAAGTCATCATGGCCCTTATGGCTAGGGCTACACACGTGCTACAATGGGGCGTACAGAGAGTTGCAATACCGCGAGGTGGAGCCAATCTCACAAAGCGTCTCTCAGTTCGGATTGAAGTCTGCAACTCGACTTCATGAAGCTGGAATCACTAGTAATCGTAGATCAGCAATGCTACGGTGAATACGTTCCCGGGTCTTGTACTCACCGCCCGTCACACCATGGGAGTTGATTTCACCCGAAATTGGGAAGCTAACCTTCGGGAGGCTACCACTTACGGTGGAATTAGCGACTGGGGTGAAGTCGTAACAAGGTAACCGTAGGAGAACCTGCGGTTGGATCACCTCCTTTCTAGAGTAAAGTCAATCATTCATTTGAATTGACATACAAAGAAAATCTCACGAGAGATGTTGTTAGTTATTAGTTTGTTTGCTTGCTTAGTTTTCAGTGATTTGAGTTCATTTGAATTTAACAACACACTTTAGGGCCTATAGCTCAGCTGGTTAGAGTGCACCCCTGATAAGGGTGAGGTCCCTGGTTCAAGTCCAGGTAGGCCCACCATTTTAAAACAAATTTTCAAGTTTAATAAAAGAACTAAGTATTAGTTTTTCTATTAGACTTCAAAGTCTATCGTTCATTAAATTATTATTGTCAAAGTCAACATATATAAAAGATAAAAGAATTTATTCAATTATTAATTATATTAACTAAATAACTACAATCAACAGTACACTGACTTACTTAAAGTAGAGATACATTAAGTAAGGTAGTGAACGCAAATTAGAAAAAAAGATATTAAGGGCCATAGGTGGATGCCTTGGCTAGTAGAGGCGATGAAAGACGTATTAGGCTGCGATAAGCCTCGGGGAGCTGCCAAAGAGCTTTGATCCGGGGATTTCTGAATGGGGCGACCCAGCATGGTGCGAATCATGTTACCCTACGGGGGGCGAACTCAGGGAAGTGAAACATCTCAGTACCTGAAGGAAAAGAAATCAAACGAGATTCCCATAGTAGCGGCGAGCGAAATGGGATTAGGGCACTTAGTGATAATATATTTGTTAGCCGAACACTTTGGAAAGAGTGGACATAGAGGGTGATATCCCCGTAAGCGAAAACATTTATATAGTACTAGACTAAGGAACGAGTAGGTCGGGACACGTGTTATCTTGACTGAATATGGGGGGACCACCCTCCAACCCTAAATACTACTACTAGACCGATAGCGAACAAGTACCGTGAGGGAAAGGTGAAAAGGACCGCGGTGAGCGGAGTGAAATAGAACCTGAAACCTATGGCTTACAATCATTCGGAGCACTATTGTCGCAAGACAAGTGTGACGGACTGCCTTTTGCATAATGAGCCTGCGAGTTGTGGTATCTGGCAAGGTTAATCTAACGAGAAGCCGTAGCGAAAGCGAGTCTTAATAGGGCGAATTAGTCAGATGCTGCAGACCCGAAACTGAGTGATCTATCCATGTGCAGGTTGAAGCTGGTGTAAGAGCCAGTGGAGGACCGAACCCGTAGAGGTTGAAAACTCTTGGGATGACGTGTGGATAGGGGTGAAAGGCCAATCAAACTCAGTGATAGCTGGTTCTCTCCGAAATATATTTAGGTATAGCCTCGAGCATTAGCATGAAGGGGTAGAGCACTGACAGGGCTAGGGCTGCTTACCGCGGTACCAAACCCTATCAAACTCCGAATACTTCATGTGTAACCTCGGGAGTCAGGCGTAGGGTGATAAAATCCTATGTCGAGAGGGGAACAACCCAGACTAGCAGCTAAGGTCCCAAAGTCTTGTCTAAGTGGAAAAGGATGTGAAGTTGCTGTGACAACCAGGAGGTTGGCTTAGAAGCAGCCACCCTTTAAAGAAAGCGTAACAGCTCACTGGTCTAGCGATTTTGCGCCGAAAATATAACGGGGCTAAGACAAGCACCGAAGCTCTAGATTCATAGTTTACTATGAGTGGTAGGAGAGCGTTCCATTCAGCGTTGAAGGTATACCGGTAAGGAATATTGGAGCGGATGGAAGTGAGCATGCAGGCATGAGTAGCGAGAAAAGAAGTGAGAATCTTCTTCGCCGTAAACCCAAGGTTTCCTACGCGATGCTCGTCATCGTAGGGTTAGTCGGGACCTAAGTCGAGTCCGAAAGGGGTAGACGATGGCAAATCGGTTAATATTCCGATACCGACGGTTGTTCGTTTGAGTGATGGGGGGACGCATAGAGTTAATCGAGCTCACTGATGGAATAGTGGGTCGAAGGACGTAGGTCGACAAATAGGAAAATCCGTTTGTCATTCGACCGAGATCTTACAGGCTCTGCAATGGCTTCGGCCAGCGCGGAGAATCGATGATACTGTCGTGCCGAGAAAAGCCTCTAAACGAGAACAACCGTTGCCCGTACCGTAAACCAACACAGGTGGGTGAGATGAGTATTCTAAGGCGCGTGGATGAACCATTGTTAAGGAACTCTGCAAACTAGCACCGTATCTTCGGTATAAGGTGTGCCCTATTTGTTAACAGATTTACTCTGTAAAGCATTGACGGGTCGCAGCAAAGTGTCCCTCCCGACTGTTTACCAAAAACACAGCACTCTGCTAACTCGTAAGAGGATGTATAGGGTGTGACGCCTGCCCGGTGCTTGAATGTTAAATGGATTTGTTAGCTCTGCGAAGCATTGAAATGAAGCACAAGTAAACGGCGGCCGTAACTATAACGGTCCTAAGGTAGCGAAATTCCTTGTCGGTTAAATACCGACCTGCATGAATGGCGTAACGAGATGGGAGCTGTCTCAACAATGGATCCAGTGAAATTGTAGTGGAGGTGAAAATTCCTCCTACCCGCGGAAAGACGGAAAGACCCCGTGCACCTTTACTATAGCTTGACACTGCTATTGGGATATTCACGTGCAGGATAGGTGGGAGCCTTCGATTCATCGACGCCAGTTGATGATGAGGCATCCTTGAGATACCACCCTTGAATATTCTGATAGCTAACTCGGTACGATTATCTCGTGCGAGGACAATGTCTGGTGGGTAGTTTGACTGGGGCGGTCGCCTCCTAAAAAGTAACGGAGGCTTACAAAGTTCGGCTCAGGTGGGTTGGAAATCCACCGTAGAGTATAATGGCACAAGCCGGACTGACTGTGAGACATACAAGTCGAGCAGAGTCGAAAGACGGTCATAGTGATCCGGTGGTTCTGTGTGGAAGGGCCATCGCTCAAAGGATAAAAGGTACGCCGGGGATAACAGGCTGATCTCCCCCAAGAGCTCACATCGACGGGGAGGTTTGGCACCTCGATGTCGGCTCATCGCATCCTGGGGCTGGAGCAGGTCCCAAGGGTATGGCTGTTCGCCATTTAAAGCGGTACGCGAGCTGGGTTCAGAACGTCGTGAGACAGTTCGGTCCCTATCTTCCGTGGGCGTAGGAACGTTGAGGAGAGCTGACCCTAGTACGAGAGGACCGGGTTGGACATGCCACTGGTGCACCAGTTGTTCTGCCAAGAGCATCGCTGGGTAGCTACGCATGGATGAGATAACCGCTGAAAGCATCTAAGCGGGAAGCCAACTCCAAGATGAACGTTCCCTGAAGTACGCTTGAAGACTACAAGCTTGATAGGCTGGGTGTGTACGCATAGTAATATGTTTAGCTGACCAGTACTAATAGTACGTTTGTCTTTTTTTACAGTTCTTTGAATAGAACACAACTTCGTTCACTACCTTACTTAGTGTAAACACACTATTTAATGAACCGTGTACTGATACAGTTATTTAGAAATTATGTTGACTTAAACAATAATGTATACTAGAAATAGTATAAACACTCACTCAATTGACTCTAACAGTCAAATGTAAGAACATTTAGATGTCTTTACACTTGATTGTCTAGGTGGCTATAGAGAGAGGGAAACGCCTGGTCCCATTCCGAACCCAGAAGCTAAGCCTCTCATCGCTGATAATACTGCATCTTTCAGGTGTGGAAATGTAGGTCGCTGCCTAGTTGATCAATTTACTTCTCAATAATCAAATTTACTTCAATATATTAAACTTTTTTACTTTAATTATCTAATAAAGAATTTTCTATATCCCAATTGTGGCCTATATTATCCATATTTACTCTATAAAGTCTATCTAAAAAGTATTCTCTTTTGACTTCTTTTGCACCTAAACTTTTAAGATGATCTGTTGGTACTTGACAGTCAATAAAGTCATATCCCCAGTGCTTTAGATGCTTCACTAAAATGGCATAAGCAGACTTGGAAGCATCATTTTCAATAGAGAACATTGACTCTCCACAAAACACTTTTCCAATTGCAACTCCGTATAGTCCACCAACTAATTTATTATCTAAATAACTACCAATACTATGAGCTATACCCATACTATTTAATACACTATATGCTTCTATTATATCATCGCTTATCCAAGTTCCATTTTGATTGTTTCTTGTAACTGAACTACAATTTTTCATAACATCTATAAAGTTTGTATCAAATCTATATTCAAATTTTTTAATACTTTTTCTTAGTGAACGAGTAATTTTAAAATCATCTAGTTCCATTATTAAACGTGGATTAGTAGACCACCATATAATTGGATCATCTTTGCTATACCATGGGAATATTCCTGCTTGATATGCACGTATAAGTCTTGATGGGTTTAAATCACCACCCCAAGCAACAATGCCATCTTTATTAGCATCGTTAGGGTGTGGAAAAATAAGTTCATATTTTTCTATCTTTGGAATCATGCTACTGCATTGTTTTATATAAATTTAGAAAGTTTAAATTATAAGTAGTCATTCTAATTCCTTAAACTTTAATATGAGTTTTTTATTGAATGATACTTGTACATTACCACCATTTTTTAATTTTCCAAATAGTATTTCATCACTCAATTTATTTGTAATGTTATCTTGTATAAATCTTTTCAATGGTCTTGCTCCCATCTCTGCCGAATAGGAGCTATCAGCTATAAAATCAATCGCTCTTTGAGATGCCAAAACTGTAATTTTCTTCTTCTTTAGTTCGTTATTTAACTCATTGATGAATTTGCTAACTATTCCTTTAACAGTTTGCATACTCAGTTGTTCAAATTCTACTATCGCATCTAGTCTGTTTCTGAATTCTGGCGTAAAGAAAGACTTTAGCTCTTCACCTTGAGAGAGTGAGCTGTCTTTATTGAAGCCCATTACATTTCTAGCAGTTGCACCTATATTTGATGTCATAATTAGAATTACATTTTGAAAATCTGCTTTATATCCATTATTATCAGTGAGAGTAGCGCTATCCATTATTTGAAGCAGTATATTTACTAAATCTGGATGTGCTTTTTCTATCTCATCTAATAGTAAAACTGTGTAAGGATGTTTTTTAATAGCTTCTGTTAAGAGACCGCCTTGTTCATATCCTACATATCCAGGTGGAGCACCAACTAATCTGCTTAGTGAGTGTTTTTCCATATACTCACTCATATCGAATCTCTCAAAATTTATTCCAAGTGTCTTGCTCAGAGAAATAGCAAGTTCTGTTTTTCCAACACCTGTAGGTCCTGAGAAAAGAAAAGACGCTATTGGCTTACTTTGCGGAGTCAGTCCAGCTTTTGATATCTTAATTGCTTTAACAACCTCTTCAACTGCTATATCTTGTCCTATAACAGATGTTTTTAAATCTGATTCTAGGTTTAATAATGAAACTGTCTCATCTTTTGTAAATTTTGAGCTTGATATGCCTACTATTTTAGAAATTGTTTTTTCAATATCGTAAGCTTGAACTGTATTTTTTTTATTTTTTTTAAGATGAAATGATGCAGCAGTCTCATCTATAAGGTCAATCGCTATATCTGGTAAAAATCTGTCCGTAATATATCTTTTGGATAGCTCCACTGCAGCTTTAAGCGCCTTATCTGTGTAAGTTACATTATGGTGTGCTTCGTACTTACTTTTTAAACCTTTTAAGATTTTATAACTAGTCTTAATAGATGGTTCATTTACGTCAACTTTTGCAAATCTTCTACTTAGCGCTTTGTCTTTTTCAAAACCATTTCTATACTCTGCAAATGTTGTAGCTCCCATGCATCTTAACTCACCAGAAGCAAGAGCAGGTTTGAGCTGGTTTGCTGCATCCATTGTCCCGCTTGTAGCTCCTGCACCTATAATAGTGTGAATTTCATCAATAAAAAGAATTGCTTCTGGAATTGCTTTTAACTCATCCATTATGCCTTTTAGTCTTTTTTCAAAGTCACCTCTATATTTTGTCCCAGCTAACATTGCTCCCAAATCTAATGCATAGAGTTTTGAGTTTTGTATAATAATTGGAACATTTTTAGCGACTATGTTAAGTGCAAGTCCTTCAGCTATTGCCGTTTTCCCGACGCCAGCTTCTCCAACTAAAATAGGGTTATTTTTCTTTCTTCTGCATAGAATTTGAGTAACTCTGTGTATCTCCTCTTCTCGCCCTATAACCGGATCTATTTTTCCATCTTTTGCTTTTTGAAGTAGGTCAATTGAGTATTTGTCCAAATATGACTCTGTCTCATTCTCATTGGCGGAAGTCTCTTTAGAATTATTATGAGAAATAACCTCTAAGATATCTAATCTAGAAATTTTGTAATGATTAAGAAGCATATATGTAAATGTATTTTCTTCATCGAAAAGAGCTGCCAATAGGTCTCCTATATCAGCAGCGCCTTGCTGAGATGCTTGAGTATGCTTTATCATTCTGTCTATCAAGCGTGAAAGAGCAACACTTTCAAAAGGCTCTTTGTGAACATTTGGGGGAAGTTTATCAATATTTGTATAGATATAGTTTTTTATTAGCTCTTTCATTTTGTCTACATCTCCGCCACAGTTAAAAATGAGTTTCGCACCATTGGAAGATATAAGAAGTTGATAGAATACATGCTCTATAGTTAAATACTCATGTTTTAACTCTTGTGCATAAAGGATTGATTTTTGAAAAACTTCATTTAAAGATGGACTTATCATTACTCTTCCTCCATCTCTGCTCTAAGTGGAAAACCACTGTCTCTAGCTTGTTTATGAACCTGCATTATTTTTGTTTCTGCAATTTCATTTGTGTAAACTCCACATACACCTTTATCTTTTTTGTGTACTTCGAGCATAACCTGTTCAGCTTCTTGATAGCTTTTATGAAATATTGTCATTAATACATCTATGACAAAATCCATGGAAGTATAGTCATCATTTAGAATTAAAACTTTATATTTTTTAGGGTATTTAATGAGAGTCTCTTCTGTGAGCTCTAGTTCTGTATTTGTTGCCATAATTTTCCTATAATAATTACATATTTCGAAAATTATAACAAAATAGAGATAACTATGACCAAAAGAATTTTTGTTACTGCTACAAATACAGATATCGGTAAGACATACACGACTAAGCTTCTGCTAAAAGAGTTTGCTTCACGTAACTTAAGAGTCGGTGTGATAAAACCAATAGAAACCGGTGTTAAAATAAAAGCCGTTGACGGCCAAGAGCTTTTGAGATGTGTACAAGAGGTAAATAAAGAATTTTCAAATCTACATGTGGAAGATATCGTTCCAATTACTTATGAGCTTCCTGCAGCTCCATTTGTTGCATCAAACTGTAAAAAATTAAATTTACAAAAGATAGATAAAGCAATTGAAAAAATAGAAAAATTGTGTGATGTATTGATTATTGAGGGTGCTGGTGGTTTATATGTGCCTATTGATGATGAATATATGATAATCGATTTAATAGCATACTTTAAAGCTTCTGCAATCTTAGTTACTCACTGTTCCCTTGGTTGCATAAACGATACGTTGTTAAGTAAAAAAGCTTTGGAAGATAAAAAAATTCCATATGTTATTGCATTTAATTGTCGAGAAGATAATGATAGTTTTTCCGTTGTCTCTGAGCCTTATTTTTTAAAAACAGGCTTTGAGGTGTTAAAAGTTGATGAAAATATTGACACGATTTGCGATGTCTTGTATAATCTACAAATTATTTAATAAAGATAAAAAAGAAGTATCATGCAACACTTAATTCGTACAGATGATTTCACTCTTTTAGAGATAGAAGAGATTTTAGAAGATGCTAAAAAGTTTAGCGATGGAAGATTCGATAGGATACTTCAAGATAAAATAATTATCACGCTGTTCTTTGAAAATTCTACGAGAACAAAAAGCTCTTTTGAAATTGCCGCAAAGAGATTAGGTGCTGAGATTGTCCATTTGGATGTGGCTCAAAGCTCTACAAAAAAAGGTGAAACCTTAGTTGATACTGCAATGAGTCTAGATGCAATGCACCCTGACGCAATAATAGTTAGACACCAAAACTCAGGTGTTCCAAAAATGCTCTCAAACAATACAAAAGCCTCTATAATAAATGCTGGAGATGGAGCACATGCACATCCAACACAAGCACTTTTGGACCTCTTTACATTAAAAGAACATTTTGGTGATTTGAGAGGCAAAAAAATTGCAATAGTAGGGGATATAAAAAATTCACGTGTAGCAAACTCAAATATTGAACTTTTAAGTAGGTTTGGTATGGAGGTAATACTTGTTGCTCCACCACATTTTTTGCCAAAGACAGAGCTAAGAACTACACACTTCTTAACGAGTATAGTTAATGAGCTGGATGCAATTATGAGTTTAAGGACTCAAACAGAAAGGCATTCATCTCAAAGTTATGCTTCACTTAAAGATTATGCAAGTGATTTTTGCATCACGACTGAGTTAATAGGAGATAAAGATATAGTTATTCTTCACCCTGGTCCTGTGCATAGAAATATAGACATTTGCGACGCGCTTCTAGCAGATAAAAGATGCAAAGTTTTAAAACAGGTCTCAAACGGAGTCTCTATAAGAATGGCTGTTCTTAAAAAGTTGATTACGCAAAGTTAATGACATTTGACGACTTAAACTCTTTAGGAATACAAAGAGAGCCATTCTTATTTATTTGTGACTTTAAAGCAGAAAATTTAAAAGTTATTCGTTTGGATGAACTTGATAAATATGATGTTGAGTTTTGCATAGAAGAAAACTACGATATAAAACAATATAATAATACAATACAAAAGTATCCTATAGGGTTTGCTGAGTACAAAAGGCAGTTTGATTATGTACAAGAGAGAATAAAATCTGGTAATACTTATCTTCTTAATTTAACTGCTTCAACGCCAATAAAAACAAATTTGAGCCTAAAAGAGATTTTTCAAAATGCCAATGCTCACTATAAGTTAAGATATGAGGACAAAGAAAATAAATTTGTCTGCTTCTCTCCTGAAAAATTTATTCAGATAAAAGATGGCACAATTCACACGTACCCAATGAAGGGGACTATTGATGCTTCAGTTATAGGTGCTAAGCAAAAGATATTAGATAACAAAAAAGAGATGGCAGAACATGTTATGGTAGTTGATTTACTTAGAAATGATCTCTCAATAGTTGCTGAAGATGTACATGTAAAAAAGTTTAGATATGTAAAAGCTATAGAAGCTGGAGATAAAAAACTTCTACATGTAAGCTCTCATATAAGTGGAATGGTTAGTGAAAATTGGCATGAAAAAATAGGTGATATTTTAAAATCACTCTTGCCGGCGGGAAGCATAAGCGGCGCTCCTAAAAAGAGTACTTTAGAAATTATTAAACAGGTTGAAAATTATGAACGTGGGTATTTTAGCGGAGTATTTGGTGTTTATGACGGAGAATCACTTGATAGTGGAGTAATGATTAGATTTATACAAAAGACTAAAGATGGCTATATCTATAAGAGTGGTGGTGGAATTACGTTAGATAGTAATGCTAAAAGTGAATATAAGGAACTTTTAGATAAAGTTTATTTACCATAAATTATTAATGAGGAAAATATGAAATATAATATAAAGAATTTTTTTACTAGCGGACATAAATTTAGTGAATTTGAACTTAATTTGAAATACAGGTACCAAATTATAAATATAGGACTTATTATCTCAGCTGTTATATTTATTTATGCAATCATTGTAAATATTATAAGAGATATCAAAGTTTTTATTCCCATTGAGGGAGGAATGCTTTTTATTGTCTTTATATTAATGTTTTTATTGAGAAAATATCGTTTTATGATTAAGTATGTTGCTGTAATTATGACTGCTCAATTTTTATTTTTGTTTTTATACCTTATTTATTATGGATATCCAGATGACTTAAAACATATATGGGTTATTGTGTTTCCAGCCATTTTATTATATTTTCAACCTTCAAAAAGAATATTTTGTTGGTTGTTTGCAATGATTTTCTTAATTCTTATGGCACCTTTGCAGACAATAATAGAAGTGCAGTATAGTATGTATCAGGTTTCATATATAGTTTTTGTTTTGGTTATTGAAAGTGTATTGATTCATTTTTACCAACTTAAAATGGATGAATCACAAAAACTTATTTTAGAGCAACAAAAGATGCTTTTGGATTTTAACTCTGAACTTGAGAAGCAGGTGAAAGAAAAAACCTCTGAATTAACAGAACTCAATGAATCACTTGAGAAAAAAGTTGCACACAAACTAGAAGAGTTAACAAAAAAAGATAAAATTTTAGAGACACAGTCCAAACAGGCAGTTATGGGTGAAATGATAAGTATGATAGCTCATCAATGGAGACAGCCGCTCTCAACAATTACTCTTCAAATAGCAAATTTACAGCTTGATAAATTATTAGGAAAAGAGGTAAGTAGTGAAGATACTGACGGAGCTTTAAGTAACATTAGTGACACAATAGTATATTTGTCAGAAACAATAGACGATTTTTTAACATATTTTAATAATGATAAAGAGTTGGTTGAGGTGGAAGTCCATGAACTACTTCAAAAAGCACTTAATTTTGCTATGCCTAGAGTTAAAGGTAAAGGTATTGAAATAGTTATAGACAAAAAAGCTGATATATATATAAAAACATATATAAATGAGTTTATTCAAGTTGTGTTAAATATTTTAAACAATGCTATTGATGCTGTTGATGAATCTAAAAATGACAAGCCATATATTAATATCAGCATTAAGAGTAAGGACGATTTTATTTTACTTGATATCTCAGATAATGCAGGTGGTATCAGTAGTGAAAATATACCAAATCTCTTTGAACCGTATTTTAGCACTAAAGGGAAGAACGGAACAGGTCTGGGCTTATATATGAGTCAGATGATTGTACAAAAGCAGTTTAACGGTAACATAGATGTGATAAGTTCTGAAAACGGTTCTACTTTTACTATAAAGGTTCCAAAAGATATATCTTAGTATGAAACTTTTGAAAAATCTGCTATTTTTTATCTATTCATTGGCTCTACATGTAGAGTTGATGTTTGTTTTTTCATTAAATTTTTATCTCTTGTACTTTATCAATCTTTTTATTGTTATGTATTTGCTAAATTTTAAATTTAGTGACTTTTCGTCAGAATTGTTTTGGCTATACTCATACACAATTTTACTACTAATTAATCAAGATTTATATGATGAGAATACTTTTGATTTTTATCTTTGGCTTGATATTGTAGATAAAGTACCTTTTATAAGTAGCGAAGTGATGTATTCTTTAATTATAGTTCATTTATTACTTTTCACTAATTTAAAAAAGTTTGAGAATGTTTGGGATATAATAGATAAAAAATTATTTAGGATTTGAGATATGTATATAGAAGATTTAAAGTTTTCGCTCTGGGCTGATTTTATAGAGAGAGATTATTTAGATAATGAATTTAAAGATTTAATAAATAGCGGAACTATCAATGGTGCAACTTCTAATCCTGCAATATTTAAAAATGCTATTTTAAATTCACCTGCATATAAAGAGCAGTTGTCAACTCTAACCTCTTTAACTCCAAAAGAGAAGTATGAAGCAGTAGCAATATATGATATACAAAAAGCAGCAGATATCCTTAAGCCTCTTTATGATGTTGGAGATGATGGCTATGTAAGTATAGAAGTTGACCCTTTTCTTTGTGATGATTCAGATGCAACAATTAAAGAAGGAAAGCGCCTTTTTGCAGAGATAAATCGTAAAAATGTGATGATTAAAGTGCCTGCTACTGAGGCAGGCTACCCCGCCATGCAAGAGCTTACATCTTGTGGTATTCCAGTTAACGCAACTCTTATATTTAAAAAAGAACAAGCTATATCTTGTGCAAAGGCTTTTGAAGCAGGAGTTGCAAATAATGGAAATAAAGTTGACACTGTTATAAGTGTTTTTGTAAGTCGCGTGGATAGAGCATTGGATGAAGAGCTTGCAAAAAATGGCGTTGAAGTTGCACTTAGTGGAATATATAACAGTGCTGATATTTATACAGAGGTTCAGAGTATGAATGTTAGTGGATGCAGAACACTCTTTGCAAGCACAGGGGTAAAAGATGATTCACTACCAGCTCATTACTATATAGAAAAGCTTTTAGCACACAACAGTGTTAATACAGCGCCTATCGACACCATAAAAGCATTTGCAGAAAATGGCGGTAGTAAAAGTGCTCTTCCACTTTCACCTGTGATTATAAATGAGCATTTTAAAAATATAGAGAGTTTAGGAATTGACTTTAATGGAGTTTTAGATAAACAGATAGCTGATGGATTAGAGCAATTTAAAGATGCATTTAAAGAGATATTGGAGTCATTATGAGTGAAAATAAAAATGAAGTAGATATTAGTCAATTAACGTTTGAACAGTTAAAAAAGATAAGAGCTTATCTTAAAAAGCTTATTGATAATGGTGGAAGTGATTTACATGTAAAGGCCAATGGAGTTATTCGCGCAAGAATTAATGGAAAGATTGTCCAGTTCTCTGGAAGTATATTTACATACGAAGAGGCTATGACGCTTGCTAAAGAGATTCTAAGAGGCAGATATGCAGAATTTGTTGAGAACAAAGAGGTGGATTTAGTATATCAATTTGATGAGCATAATCGTTTTCGTGTAAATATTTTCTTTCAGATGGATGGACCATCAGCGGTCTTCCGTGTTATTCCAATGAAAATACCTAACTTTGATGATATGGGTTATCCAGAAATTGTAAGAACTCTTACCGATGAGGGAAGAGGGATGGTTTTGGTTACCGGAGCAACAGGTAGTGGAAAATCAACAACTCTCGCAGCGATGATAAATGAGATTAACACTAAAGAGCAGCAACATATTATAACTATTGAAGACCCTATTGAATTTGTCCATAAAGATAGGGGGTGTATAATTAATCAGCGCTCTGTAGGTCAAGACACTCTCTCTTTCGATAGAGCACTAAGAGCTGCTCTTCGTGAAGACCCTGATATTATTCTTGTTGGGGAGATGCGTGACCGTGAGACTGTGGAGCTTGCTCTTCATGCTGCTGATACAGGTCACCTAGTGTTCTCAACACTACACACAATTGATGCAAAAGAGACTATTAACCGTATTATTGCAATGTTTCCAACTGACGAACAAAATCGTGTTAGGCTCTCTTTATCAGGAGTTCTAAAAGGTATTGTATCACAAAGGCTAATTCCAACTATAGACAATAAGCGAGTCGCTGCTATGGAAATTTTAGTTAAAACTCCGATGATAGAAAAACTAATAGTTGAAAACCGTGATTATGAGATAAAAGATGCAATAGAAAAAGGTCGTGAACATTATGGGTCACAAAGTTTTGATCAGCATATTTTAGATATATATAATGAAGGAATAATTACAAAAGAAAAAGCGAAAGATTATGCAACAAGCGCATCTGATTTAGAACTTAGAATGAGTGGGCTAAATAGTGGAAAAGCTACTGGAACTAATCCTAATGATGAAGGAAAAGCAAGAGCTTATAACGAAGATATATTTGATTTAAAATAATTTAACAGAATCTAAAGTTTAAAGAGGTATAATTCCAAATATTTTTATTAAGGATTTGATATGTTAGAAGGCACTATTAGAGAGAGTATTGGCAAAAAAGGCACGAAAGCGCTTCGCCGCGATGGATATCTAATTGCAAACATTTACGGAAAAGGGCTTGAAAATATTCACGCTGCATTCAAAATGAATGAATATGTCCGTACAGTTCGCAACAAAGAGACTTTAGCATTTCCAGTGAGTATAGATGGAAAAGAGATAAATGTTGTAGTACAATCGTACGAAGCACATCCATTAACATCTTTACTTTTACACGTAGATTTAATGGTGGCACAGCCAGGTGTTGTAACTCACTACCACGTACCAGTTGTACCACAAGGTGAAGCGTTTGGTCTTAAAAACAAAGGTCTTGTTAATGTTTCAAAACCTCGTTTAAGAGTTAAAGCTGCAATCGAGAATGTTCCAAACAGCATTACTGTTGATGTGACTCCAATGGATGTTGGCGATTCTAGACTTATTCGTGATTTAGCTATAATTGATAACGTTAAATTTACTGATTCAGATCGCGTAGCTGTAGTAAGTATAATTAAAGCTAAGTAAAATGCTTATAGTCGGACTGGGTAATCCTGGCCCGAACTATGAACAAACTCGCCATAATATTGGGTTTATGGTTATTGATGAACTAGTCTCTCGCATGAATGCAAATAAATTCTCCAGCAACACTTCATTTAACGGTGAACTTTTCAAATTTTCAAATCATTTTTTATTAAAACCACTTACTTTTATGAATCTCTCCGGTAACTCCATAGCTGCAGTTAAAAAATTTTATAAAATTGAAGATGTTGTTGTAATACATGATGATTTAGATTTACCATTTGGTACAATAAGATTTAAAAAAGGTGGCGGGCATGGTGGACATAATGGACTCAAGTCTACCGACGAGAAAATATCTCGTGAATATATTAGAGTTAGAATGGGTATAGGAAAACCAGAGCATAAAGGTGAAGTTTCCTCTTATGTTTTAAGTGATTTTAATTCAAAAGAGAAGGATCATATTAGTGAATGGATCTCTTTTGCATGCGAGGCAGTTGAATGTTTACTGCAAAATTCACTTGAAGATGTTAGCTCTAAATATACAATTAAAAAATTTCAGCTAAAATAACAATAAAATAAGTTTCTCGCCAATAGGCGTAGCTTTAGTAAGTGAATACAAGCTGGACTTTGTTCAGATGATATGAGAAGGATAAGTATGTTAGCTTTTAAATATATATCTTTTCATTACATAAAATATTTTGCAATTATTTTATTAGCGCTTATACTGTTTTTAGTTGGATTTGATTATATGGGCAGTGTGGATAAGTTAAATATATCTGCAAACTTACTCCTTATTTATTTAGTGTATAAGGCTTTTTATGCCATAGATTTACTTCTTCCTCTTTCACTTATATTTGCCATGATATCTACAAAAATGTTATTAATTCGCTCAAATTCATTGGTGTCTTTTTATTCTCTAGGTTACTCAAGAATTGATATTCTAAAACCTTTTGTTGTTGTCTCAACATTAATTATAGTAGCTTTTATCTCTATTCACGCTGTTTCAAATTTCGCAAGAGCAAATGAATTTGCAAATAATATTCGTAAAAATGCACAATATTTGAGTCCTACGAGAGATCTGTTTTTTACATATAAAGATAAATTTATATATTTTTCAAAGATGCTACCACTGCAAGAAAGTGCCGAAGGTATAAGAGTTTTTAGTTTTAATAACAACTCTTTAAAAGAGGTTCTAGTTGCTTCAAAGGCTATGTATAGAGATAAATTTTGGAATATCGATAAAGCAGATGTTATTACAAAGCCTGACAATGTAAACTTTGATTCACTAGGCATTAAAGTGACAGAGAGTGAAAATTTAAAAATCCTTAAAGGGTTCCGCCCTAAAATGTTAGACCAAGTTTATGAAGGCAAGGTTAACTTTACAATAAAAGACGCTATTGATGCATATATGCTCTTGAGGAGTCAAAATATCAATACTGATGTTATCAAAAGCGTGATTTATAAAATTTTTATTTATCCATTTTTTGTACCTTGTTTAATTGTAATAATTTTCTTTTTTGTTCCAATAAGTGTAAGGTTTTTAAATGTATCAATATTTAGTTTTGCAGCAATAATAGCATCACTTATGGTATGGGCAATTCTTTTTACGCTAAGTGAATTATCAAACCATAAAACTATTCCAGGTGAAATTGGTATAATTGCCCCTATTGTTATTCTCTTTTTTGTATCTATGCGGCAGTGGAAAAAGTACAGTTTATCTACATAGATAACAAAATTATAAGTAGTTTTTAGATAAAATAACTTAAAAATTTTTTGGGACTTTCATGATAAATTTTAAAGAGTTAGCAAACGAGCATAAGACACCACTTTATATATATGATTTAGACTATATGACTAAGCAGTATGGGGATTTAAAAGACGCTTTTAAGGGTAGAAAATCAATTATGGCATATGCTGTAAAATCAAACTCAAACCTTAGTATAGTTAAGCACTTCGCAGATTTAGGAAGTGGAGCAGATTGTGTATCCATTGGTGAAGTTCGCCGTGCATTTCTAGCCGGAGTACCTGCTTATAAAATTATTTTTTCTGGTGTTGGAAAGAGCGATGATGAGATTCGTGAAGCTATAGAAAAAGACATTCTTTATATAAATGTTGAGAGTGAAGCTGAACTTGGCCGTGTAGAACTTATTGCAAAAGAGTTAAACTCTACATCTAGAATCAGCATAAGAGTAAACCCTAATATTGACCCGCAAACTCACCCATATATATCAACAGGACTGCATGATAACAAGTTTGGTGTTGAGCTTGACACAGCAAAAAGAATGTATATTCGTGCAAACAACTCTCAATATCTAGACCCTGTTGGGATTCATTTTCACATAGGATCTCAGCTTACAGAACTTAAACCAATTTATGAGTCTGCTGAAATTGTAGCTGATTTAGTTCGTTCTTTGTCAAATATAAAAATTGAGTTAAAGTTTTTTGATATTGGTGGAGGACTTGGCGTAAAATATGATGATGAAATTACAATAGCTCCTTATGACTATGCGCAAGCAATATTAGGAACATTAAAAGGCTTGGATTTAACAGTAATCTGTGAACCAGGTAGATTTTTAACAGCAAATGCTGGATACTTTTTAACCAAAGTTTTATATGAAAAACAAAATGGAGCAAAAAGATTTGTTGTAGTTGATGGTGCTATGAATGACCTTCTTCGTCCAAGTCTTTATAATGCTTACCACAAAATAGAAGTGATTACGGATAGTGAATCAGAGCTAAGTAAGGCCGATGTTGTCGGCCCAGTTTGTGAGAGCGGTGACTTCTTCGCAAAAGATTATCAGCTACCAGTTTTAGAGCATAATGATCTATTGGTTGTTCATAGCGCTGGGGCTTACGGCTTTGGCATGGGCAGTAACTATAACACAAGAGGCAGAAGTGCTGAGGTTGCATTAGAAGACGGTAAAGCAAGACTCATACGTAAACGTGAAAACTTTGAAGATTTAATAGCTTTAGAGAAAGATCTTTTGGTTTAAGTATAAGAATGATATATCTTGCCAGCGGCAAAGCTGAATATAATATGGACGGCTTCATATTATATGAGATAAGGGGACAGATTTGTATTTTATAGATGTTCAGGGAACTTTGATTAGTGATACAGATAAATCTCCAATACGCGGAAGTATAGAGTTTATAGAGATGTTAAATAAAAAAAAAATTCCATACATGATTCTTACAAATAATACAAAAAAAGATTCTAGAGATTTTTATGCGTTTTTACAATCAATAGGTTTTAGTTTTGAGTTTTCTAAGTACATTGATCCATTAATGCTTTTAGATGCCCGTGTAAAAAGGGAAGCCGTTGCTGCTTATGGGACAAAGGAATTTTTAGAGACATTGGCTATAAAGGGGTATTCACTTAATTATGAAAATCCAAAGACTGTTTTACTCTCAATAAAAGATGATTTCACAGCTGATGAGTATGCACAGATTATAGATTTTTTATTAAGTGGAGCCTCTTTGGTCGGAATGCATGAAACGTCAATATATGCTAAGAACAACAAAAGGTATCCAGGTGTTGGAGCTATTTTAAAGATGCTTGAGTTTGCTACATCGGTAAGTTATGAGGTTGTTGGAAAACCAAGTGAGTCTTTTTATAAAGAGGCTTTAAAAATGATGCATATACAAGATGATAGTGCTGAATTTGGTGACATAACTATCATCAGCGATGATGTTAAAGGTGATCTTGGTGGAGCTAAAGAGATGGGAATGAAAACTATATTTGTTACAAGTGGAAAATATAAAACAGCAGATGAAATAATTCCATTTTTAGAGCCAGCACTAAGGCCAGACTCTGTTTATGCTGATATGCAAGAAATTTTGGAACACAAGAATATGGAGATAGTATGAAAACTTTAGATGAATGTCGGGTTGTTATTGATTCTATTGATGATGAGATATTAGAACTTCTTAACAAAAGAATGAAAGTTGTTGAGCGTGTAGGTGAGATAAAAAATGATACAGGCGGAGCTATTTACAGACCTGAACGTGAAAAGGCAATTATTGAGAGATTGTCAGAAAAAAGTGTCAAGAGCGGAGGGCTTTTAAACAAGAATGCAATTGAAGCAATATTTTTAGAAGTTTTTGCAGTTTCTAGAAATTTAGAACTTCCGGAGAGAATTGCATATTTGGGACCAGAAGGAAGTTTTACTCACCAAGCAGCGGAGAGCCGATTCGGTGCTATGAGTGACTACCTCTCTCTAGGCTCTATTTATTCAGTATTTAAGACACTTGAATCAAAGAGAGCTAAGTTTGGTGTTGTGCCTATTGAAAATTCAAGAGATGGAATAGTTGGTGAGACACTAGACTTGCTTGCAAAAAGTTCTGTAAAAATTGTATCCGAGCTGTATATGCCAATTCATATGTCATTTGCAACAAAAGCGAGAAGCCTTGAGGATATCAAAAAAATATACTCAAAAGATAAGGGTTTTGGGCAGTGTAGAGAATTTCTTCAAGAGCATGGCTTTGCGAATATAGAGCTTATTCCAGTTGAATCAACAGCTAAGGCAGCAATACTCGCAGCAGAAGATGAAAACTCTGCTGCAATATGCAGTCATATTGCAGCAAAACTATATGGTGTTCCAACAATGTTTGATGATATTGAGGATGACATAGGCTCGCAAACAAGATTTGTAATACTCAGTGACTTTAAAAATGCAATAAGCTCTGAGGACAAGACTTCAATCTTAGTTAGACTAAAAGATGGTATAAAAGCTGGTTCACTTGTACATTTTTTACAAGATTTTGATGAAAAAAATATAAATCTATCTAAAATTGAGTCTAGACCATCGAAGGATGAAGGTGGCTTTGGTTATTGGTTTTTTATAGATTTTTATGGGCATATTGATGATGATGATATTCAGAGTGTATTGCAAAAACACGATGGAGAAGTGACTTGGTTAGGTAGTTATACAAAAGGTGATGGCATTGAAATTTAATAAAAATCTAGAAAGCATAAGAACATATGAGGCTGGAAAGCCGATAGAGTTGGTAGTTCGCGAGTTTGGAATAGAAGCTAAAGACGTTGTTAAACTTGCTTCTAATGAGAATCCTTATGGGTGTTCAACTAAAGTACAAAAGGCCGTAGGTGACATATTGTCAAATATGGCTCTTTATCCTGATGATTCAATGACAAAATTAAAGAATGCAATAAGTTCAAGATTTGATGTTGAAGTCAGTAATGTGATTATAGGCTCAGGGAGCGATCAGGTAATAGAGTTTTTGATGCATGCAAAAGCAAATTCAAGCTCTAAAATCTTAGTCAACAGTGTAACTTTTGCAATGTATGAAATATATGCAAAACATGTTGGTGCTAAGATAATAAAAACAGCTTCTCAAAAACATGATTTGAATGAGTTTTATGATATTTATAAAGAACAAAAACCAGAAATTATATTTTTGTGTACACCAAATAATCCAACTGGCGATGCGATTGACAGAGATGAACTGTTTAAGTTTATTGCAAAAATAGATAGTGATACATTAGTTGTAGTTGATGGTGCTTATATGGAGTATGCTATTGCTAAGGATAGTTCAAAAGAAATTGTAGTAAAAGAGCTTATTGAGCAGTTCAGTAATGTGATATACCTTGGTACTTTCTCTAAGGCTTATGGTCTTGGCGGAATGAGAGTTGGTTACGGGATAGCAGACGCAAAAATAATAGAAGAGTTGTATAAACTCAGACCACCATTTAATATTACAACCCTCTCCCTTGAAGCTGCTAGCGTAGCACTTATTGATGAAGAGTTTGTGCAAAAAAGTATAACTCTTAATTTTGAGCAGATGAAACGCTATGAAGAGTTTGCTTTAGAGCAAAAAATAGATATAATAAACAGTTATACAAATTTTGTAACTTTATGTCTAAATAATAATCAAAACTCCACAGAAATATCAAACTCTCTTTTACAAAAAGGGATGATAGTTAGAAATTTAAGTGGTTACGGGATGAATGCAATAAGAGTTACTGTTGGAACTGCAGATCAAAATAGTCGTTTTTTTGAATTGCTAAAACAGTGTCTATAATTTTTAAAATGGGAAGTTGATGGATTTTAAAGTACTTTTTTCACAGTTGGTTGTTCTTTATGCTAAGCTGACTAACCAGCAAAAGATTATCATTGCTTCTGCTATTATAGGGATAGTTTCATTTTTGATTTTTATGGTTGTTTATACAGCTAAAAAAGATGAAAACAATAAATATGAAGTTCTTTTTGATTCTTTAAGTTCAGAAGAAGCAGCTAAAGTTGTTGAACAGTTAGAAAAAGACAATATACCTTACCAGCTATTAGATAAAAATGTTATCAAAGTTCCTAAAAATGTAGTCTACAAAGAGCGAATTGCAATTGCTTCGCTTGGAATACCCAAAAATACCGGAGTTGGTTTTGAACTTTTTGATACTCAGGAATTTGGTGCAACTTCATTTGATCAAAATATTAAATTTCTCCGCGCAATTGAGGGGGAGCTATCTAGAACAATCAATGCACTAGCTCCTATTGAATCTGCAAGTGTTAGTTTAGCTTTACCAAAAGAGACACTTTTTGTATCTAAGCAGGTAGAGCCTACTGCCTCGATAATGATTAGTATGGTCGAAGGACGCAGATTGTCTTCTAAACAAATAAGAGGAATAAAAAATCTAGTAGCTGCCGCTGTACCTAAGTTGACTCCTGCAAATGTAATGCTAATAGATAACGAGGGTGAAACCTTGGGGGATGAGGATGAGATGGCTCAGATGGGTGAACTCTCAGCGACTCAACAAAAATATAAAGCAAAAGAAGAGAAAAAAAATCAGAATAAAATAATAGATGTTATATCTCCTTTTGTGGGTGGAAATAAAAAAGTTGTAGCACAAGTAACAATTGAGTTTGATTTTTCAATACAAAGTTCTACTTCTGAGGTTTATGATCCAGAAAATGTTGTAAGAAGTGAACAAGTCAGTGAAGAAAAGAGGGAAGGGGCAACTCCAGCAGAAGTTGGGGGTGTTCCAGGAACTGTCAGCAATATAGGCCCAGTAGAGGGACTAAAAAGTAACAGAACTAATGAAAAATATGAGAAAAACTCAGGTACAACAAATTATGAAGTAGGAAAAACTGTTTCAACAACAAAGAGTCAGTTTGCTCGTATAAAAAGAATTACAGCAGCTGTTATGGTTGATGGAAAGTATAAGTTTAAAGCTGATGAAAACGGCAAACAAACAGAAGAATTGGAATATGAGGCACTCTCTGAGAGCGATTTGCAGGCACTTACTTCACTGGTGAGTCGCTCAATTGGAGTTGATGAAGACAGAGGCGATCAAATAACTGTAAAAAATTTACAATTCAAAAGAACTGCAGGAATAGTTGGGGAAGATGGAGTGAGTAAAGCTATGAAATTCTCTCAAACATACTTAACACCTTTTTCTGGAGTATTCAAGTATATGTTTGTACTGTTGATACTTTTAGTTGTATACAAAAAAGTTATTAGTCCGTTTGCAGGGAGAATGTTAGAGATTTCCAAAGAAGAGGATGATCATATTAAGCCTTTCTTGGATATTGATGATAGCGACGGTGAAGATTTAGTTGAAAAAGTTCAATCTATGCGTAAAAAAGTTGAAGATCAACTTGGTATAGGGGAGGGCTTTAGTGAGGATGCCCTAAAATATGAAGTTCTTCTTGATAAAATTAAATCAATGACTGAAGACTCGCCTGAACAGATAGCAATGCTCTTGCAGGCTCTTTTAACAGAAGAAGCTGACGGTATAGTTAGATAAATAAATAGGGGGTCGCATGAACTTAAGTCCATTACAGCAAGCAGCATTTGATGAGATGAGCATGGGAGAAAAAGCAGCTATTCTTTTAATGCAACTCGGAGAAGATTTAACAGCATCATTATTTGCACTTATGAACGTAGAATCGATAACAGAGATATCTAAGCATATCGCGGGTAATAGGACGGTTGACAAAGCTGTTGCAGCCGCAGTCCTCGAAGAGTTTCACGCGATAATACAGTCGGGTCAATTTATCACATCTGGCGGTATGGAATATGCTAGAGAACTTCTGTACAGGACTTTGGGTCCAGATGAGGCAAAAATAATTTTAGATAAGTTGTCAAAAAGCATGCAAGAGACCCAAAATTTCTCATATCTATCAAAAATTAAGCCTCAGCAACTTTCAGACTTTATCATAAATGAGCACCCGCAAACGATAGCCCTTATATTGGCTCATATGGATGCAACGCAAGCTGCTGACACTATTCAGTATTTTCCAGATGATTTACGTTCTGAAGTTGCTATGAGAATGGCAAAACTTGGAGACATATCCCCTTCTGTTATTAAAAGAGTCTCAGCAGTTCTTGAGTCTAAACTTGAATCACTTGCTTCTTACAAAGTAGAGGTTGGTGGACCTCGTGCTGTTGCAGATATCTTTAATCGTCTTGGTGCAAAAGCTTCTAAAGACACTCTCTCTAAAATTGAAGAGAGAGATGAAGAGATGTCAACACTTATTAAAGAGATGATGTTTACATTTGAAGATATAGTTACGCTTGATAAAAATGCTATTGTAGAGACACTTAAAACTATTGAAAAACCTGATTTAATGCTTGCTCTTAAAAGTGCTCCTGAAGATTTAAAAGAGAAATTCTTCTCTGCTATGAGTGAAAGAGCTAAGGCTGCATTTGATGAAGAGATGCAGTTTATGGGCTCAGTAAAGATGAAAGATGTTGAAGCAGCTCAGAGAAAAATTGTTGAGGTTGTTAACGGTTTAGCGGAAGCTGGAGCAATACAAATGGGCTCAAGTGAAGAGATGGTGGAATAGTTTTGGCACCGGTAATTAGTAATGAAAACAGAGGAAATCACACTGTTAGCAAGTATAGCTTTAAGGTACTGGCAGTTGGCTCGCATGAACCTCTAGATGATATATTTGAGTCTAGCTTAATACATGAAAAAAAAGATGAGTACACACACGAGGTGCACCCTGATAGAAGAGAGAGTGATATTGACGCTAGTGCTATGAGTCAAAGTTCTAAAGATTCATTAATTGAGTCACTAATGAAAAAAACTGATGAGATGTCATCTAACTTTATTAAACTTCAAATGAAGCTGGAAGATATGACTGATGAGCATAAAAAAGAGCTTATTAAAGTTGAAGAGGACTCTTTTGCTAATGGTGTAGAAGCTGGTAAAAAACTATCTTTAGAAGAGGGTGATAATAATATAACAGAGGCAATAAAGCAGTTTTCATCTTCTGTAGCCACTCTGGAGAGTACAGCAAAAGAGTTTGACTCTGCCTTAGAAGGAATAAAAAAAGAGCTGATAAGTGCAGCAATAGACATATCTAAAGAAGTTATAAATATAGAACTAAGTGAAAATTCAAACCATATAGCAACTGTACTATCAAACGAATTAATTAAAGAGTTGCAGAGTGCCTCAAAAATAAAGTTAAAAGTAAATCCAAAAGACCATGGTGCTTTATCGGAGAATCTTGGTTCAATGCAGCATGTAGAAATTGTATCCGACAGTGCTGTTAGTCAAGGTGGCGTAATAGCTATTAGTGACGCTGGCAATATTGATGCCGAGATATCAAAAAGATTTGAGCGTGTTAAAAGAGCTGCATTAAGTGAGTAAAGTAATAAAATGAATATAAAAGATAAAAGTATAATAGAGTTAGATAATATCTGTAAAGATATCAGGTCAGAGATTTTAAGAGTAGTAAGCAAAAATGGTGGGCATCTAAGTTCAACATTAGGTGCAACAGAGTTAATAGTAGCAATGCATAAAGTATTTGATTCAAAAAAAGATCCTTTTATTTTTGATGTCTCTCATCAATCATACGCACATAAACTTTTAACACAGAGATGGGAGGAGTTTGATACTCTTCGTCAGTTTAATGGATTATGCGGGTATACTAAACCAAGTGAGAGTGATGATGACTACTTTGTGGCTGGGCACAGCTCTACTTCAATATCTTTAGGGGTTGGAGCAGCCAAAGCCATCGCTCTAAAAGGTGAGCAAGACTCAAGGATTCCAGTTGTTATGATTGGTGATGGTTCTATGACGGCGGGTATGGTTTATGAGGCACTAAATGAGCTTGGTGATAGGAAATATCCAATGGTTATTATACTTAATGACAATGAGATGAGCATCGCTAAGCCTATAGGTGCAATAAGCAGAATGCTTAGTTCAGCAATGGCAAGCCCTTTTTATCAAAAGTTTAAGAAACATACTGAGAACTTTGTTGATAATTTTGGTGAGGCTGCTCACTATATGGCGAAGAAAGCAGAAGAATCTCTTAAGCTTATTACACCAGGTATAATGTTTGAAGAGATGGGAATTAATTATATAGGTCCGGTAGACGGGCATAATTTAACCCAACTAATAGAGATATTTGAAAAAGCTAAAGAGTTGAAAAGACCTGTAATTATTCATGCTCAAACTGTAAAAGGTAAGGGGTATGATATTGCAGAAGGACAAGAAGAGAAGTGGCACGGTGTCGGTCCTTTTGATTTAGATAGTGGAAATTCATCTAAAAAAAGTGGTGCAAAAAGTGCAACTCAAATCTATACAGAAGCTTTGCTTCATCTTGCAAAACACAATGATAAAATAGTAGGTGCAACTGCTGCAATGCCTAGTGGAACAGGTTTGAGCGAACTTATGGAGACTTACCCAGATAGATTTTGGGATGTAGCAATTGCAGAGCAGCATGCCGTAACAAGTATGGCTGCACTCGCAAAAGAGGGCTTTAAACCATTTTGTACAATTTACTCAACATTTTTACAACGTGGGTATGATCAGGTAATTCACGATACATGTCTAATGGACTTACCGGTTGTCTTCGCCCTTGATCGTGCTGGAATTGTTGGTGAAGACGGGGAGACACATCAGGGTGTTTTTGATATTAGTTTTTTAAGAGCTGTTCCGAATATGACACTTTTTGCCCCAAGAGATGAGAAGTCTATGCATCAGGCACTTGCTTTTGCTTCAGAGTATAATCACCCCTGTTCTGTGCGCTACCCAAGAGGTTCTTTTACTGAGACAGGTTTAGCTGAATCAATACCTTTTGAATTGGCAAAATCCCAACTTCTTCGCTCAAATAGTAGTGACATACTTTTTATCGGTTATGGAAACGGCGTTGGACGTGCTTATGAGACAGCTGAATTCTTAGAAAGTGATGTTGGTATTTTGGACTTGCGTTTTGTAAAACCGCTAGATGAAGAGATGCTTAGCGATATGTCCAAAAAACATAAAAAGTGGTTTGTGTTTAGCGATAGTGCCAAAATGGGTGGAGTCGGTTCTGCAATTTTAGAGTTTTTAGCTAAAGAGAAGATTCTACATGTAGAGGTTGAAAGCTTCGAATATGAAGACAATTTCATCACCCATGGAAATACAAAGTTAGTAGAAGAGTCTTTAGGACTATTGCCGAAGCAGTTAGCTAAGAGAGTTGAAGAGTTACTTTAGTTCAATGACACCGGCAAATCTTCCAGTATTAGAATCAGCTCTGTAAGAAAAATATTTATCTGAGTTGCATTTTGTGCACTCTGTAGAAATTTCAATATTTTCTTTTTTAATCCCACATGCCAAAAATTGTTTTTTTAAAATTTTGCTTATATCAAGATAAAAACTGTTATCTTTTCTCTCAATTGCATACTCTAAGTTAAGCTTTTTGGCTTCATAATAAACTTCAGTGCCAACTTCATAGCAACAAGAGCCTATGCTGGCTCCAACACTTACATGTATATTTGTTACTTCACTTTTAAACTCATCTGTAAATGAGTAAATCACATTTTTAACTATATTTTTAAAAGCTCCGGCACGTCCAGCATGTGCTACTGCTATCACTCTTTGTTTGTCATCATAAAAAAGAATGGGGCTGCAATCTGCTACCATAACCATAAGAGGAGTGCTTAATCTGTCGGTTATTATGGCATCACATGTAGGGGGATTTATAAAGTTATCATTTTCATTTACTATATGTACAATATCAGAGTGAATTTGTTTCATATGAATAAGTGAGTTTAGACTGTAGCTTAACTCTTTTGCTAAAATATCATGATTTGCTCTTACATGTAGAATATTATCATTCACATGAAAGGCTAAATTCCCACTCTCTCTTAATGTAAAAACGTGAGTAATATTTGAAAAGTTATTTAATAAGTTACTTTGATAAAATTGCATATAATAATTATAACAAAATAAAAGGCTATTTTTTGAGCAAGTTTAGTTTATACCCAGTCACACTTAATGGAAGTGACATACAAAAAAAACGAGAAGAGATAAGAGAGTATTTTCATAATACAAATATGATATTTGAAAAAGTATTTGAGTTGTTGGAGAGTGATGAAGCGTTCTATATGAAGTCAGAAATAACTCGACACCCAATGATATTTTATTTCGGACACACGGCAACTTTTTATATAAACAAACTGATAAATATGAAGATAATAGATGAAAGAATAAATCCAGATTTTGAGTCTATTTTTGCCATTGGTGTAGATGAGATGGATTGGGATGACACTGAGTCAAAAAACTACGCCTGGCCAAAAGTGCAAGATGTTAGGGAGTATAGAACAAAGGTAGGCGAGCTTATTGATAATTTAATTATGAATATACCTTTAACTCTTCCGATAACGCAAGAGTCTGATATGTGGATTATTCTTATGGGAATCGAGCATGAGAGAATCCATATAGAGACTTCTCTAGTCCTTCACAGGCAGATGCCTTTAGAGTATATAAAAGAGGTTAGTGGACTCACTCCTTGCTTGAAAGTTGCAGACGCACCTAAAAATGAGATGGTAACAATTTCTGCATGTGAAGTTAATTTAGGAAAAGATAGTTCTCATAATCTTTATGGCTGGGATAACGAGTATGGAAAAGAGTCTTTACATGTAGATGAGTTTCAAGCTTCAAAATATTTAGTATCAAATAGTGAATATATGTTATTTGTTGAAGAGGGCGGGTATGAAAATGAGGAGTATTGGGATGAAGAGGGGAAAAGGTTTTTAGATATTACATCTGCAAAACATCCTACCTTTTGGGTTTTAGAAAATGGTGAGTATAGGTATAGAACAATAAGCAAAATTATTGATATGCCAAGTAACTGGCCTGTTGATGTAAATGCCCTAGAAGCCGAAGCATTTTGCAGATATAAAACACAAAAAGATGGTGTTTCTTACTCATTGCCAAGTGAAGCGGAATATGGCGCGATTACTCTACATGTAAAACTTAAAGATATTCCAGAATTTGATGAGAATAGTGCAAACTTGAATTTAAATAACTTTAGTTCATGCCCAGTAGATAAGCATAACTTCGGCGGAATTTATGATGTAGTTGGAAATGTATGGCAGTGGAGTTCAACTCCGATACATGGCTTTGAGGGCTTCAAAGTACATGAGGCTTATGATGACTTCTCTGTTCCAACTTTTGATAATAAACATGCACTTATTTTAGGTTCTTCTTGGGCTAGTAGCGGAAACCTGATAATGAAACACTCTCGATATGCTTTTAGAAGACACTTCTACCAGAACGCTGGTTTCAGATATGTTGTCTCAACTCCACATGTAGAAGACGAAATAGACATATATGAGAGTGATGAGCTTGTTTCTCAGTATTGTGAATTTCAATATGGAGATGAGAAATTTGGAGTTGAAAACTTCGCAATTGCATGTGCAAAACTAGCCTCTAAGTTTGCGACAAACAAAGGTAAAGCACTTGATTTAGGGTGTGCAACAGGACGTGCAACATTCGAATTGGCAAAAACATTTGATGAGGTTGAGGGGCTAGACTTTTCTGTTCGTTTTGTCCAAGTTGGCTCAAAGTTAAAAAATGATGGTTATGTGGCTTTTCATACCTATGAAGAGGGTGAACTTTTCACAAATAAAAAGATTACACTCAAAGAACTTGGTTACGAAAATCTAAAAGAAAAAGTCTCTTTTTGGCAGGGAGATGCCTGTAACCTGAAGCCAAATTTTAACTCATACGATTTAGTTATAGCAACAAACCTAATAGACAGACTTTATAGCCCTAGACTCTTTTTGGACACTATAAGTGAGAAACTAAACCAAGATGGGATTTTGATTTTAACATCACCATATACCTGGCAAGAGAGCTCAACGAAAAAAGAGTTCTGGCTTGGAGGATACAGAGATAAAGAGGGAAGAGAGATTAAAACATTTGATGCACTAAAAACTGTTTTGGGTGATAAGTTTGAACTTATTCATACTCAAGATATAGAGTTCGTTATTAAAGAGACAAGCAGAAAATACCAGCATACTGTCGCTCAGGCTACAGTTTGGAAAAAAATTGAGTTATGATTTTTCAGAGTCTGCATGTAGAAAAGATACAAATGCAGAAAAATATATACTAAGAGAGGAACTTTTTGGTACAGAAGATGTACAGCCTGTATGGGTAGCAGATATGGATATAAATACTCCAGACTTTGTTATAGAAGCTGTCAAAGAGAGGCTTGATCACCCAATATTTGGCTATGAAGATGTTCCAAAAAGTGCATTTCAGGCTCAGATAGAGTGGATGAAGAGAGAGCATAATATAGAGTTTTCGCTAGAAGATATGCTCTACTCCCACTCTGTTGTAGCATCTATGAGTGTAGCAATAGATGCGTTTAGTGAGGTTGGTGACAAGGTTATTGTTCAAACACCTGTTTACCCTCCATTTTTTCATAGTGTAATAGGGCACGACAGAGAACTGCTAAAAAATCCACTCAAGCAAAACAGTGATGGCAGGTATGTTTTTGACATAGAAGATTTAAAGTTAAAAATAGACAAAAAAACAAAGCTACTGCTTTTGTGCTCTCCTCACAACCCTGTCGGCAGGGTATGGAAAAGAGAAGAACTTGAAGAAATTTTAAGCGTGTGCCTTGAGCATAATATTGTAGTATTTAGTGATGAAATTCACTCTGACTTGGCATATAAACCAAATGTACATATCCCTTTTGCCTCTTTAAATGATAAGGCAAGAGATATAACTATTACGGCAATCGGCGCAGGAAAAACATTTAATATGGCTGGTTTTGCTATGAGCAGCGTAGTCATTACAAACAATAATCTTCGTGATAAGTATTTAAAAGTTTATAAACGTGTTCATTTTGCTCAGGGCAGTGTGCTTTCACATGTAGCATATGAATCAGCATATAAAAATGGCAAAGAGTGGCTAGAGGAGTTGAAAGTTCATCTGCAAAAAAATTATAATATGTTAGAAGCAGTATGTTCTCGATACCCTTACATGATAAAAATAGTGCCTATAGAAGGGACATATCTGGCATGGCTTGACTGTCGGGGTATGAATATAAGTAACAAAGATTTACGAAACTTTTTCATCAAAGAGGCAAAATTAGGTTTAAATGCAGGTCTTAGTTTTGGCAGAGAAGGAAGTGGCTTTATGAGATTGAATTTTGCACTCTCTTGTGCTAAAATGTCACAAGTTATTGATAAACTAGAATATGCATTGGAAAAAAAGGGAAATAGAGTTGATTGATATAAATTGGGAAGAGTTTAAAATTTTTAAACAGCACTCTGCAAAAAAAGAAAATAATTTTGAAACACTTTTGGATTTTTTAAAAAGTTATTACAGTATGACAAATCCTTCGGAGATATATGAAACAATGGCAAATGATGAGACAGCTAAACTAATGCTTAAAAAAAGAGACCTCAATAGTAATGCTGATTTAGAGAAGCATTTGTTTAAATGTTTTGAGTAGTAGTAATCTAGATAAAATTGACTCTTTTTTACAAGAGCATCATGTTATGAGTTTGGCAACTATGAGTGGTAGTGAGCTTAGTGTATGTAACCTTTTTTATGCTTTTGACAAAGATAAACTCTCTTTCGTTGTTGCTAGTAGCGATGACACAACTCATATTAAAAATATTTTAAAAAACCAATCTGTTGCGGGGAGCGTAGTTCTAGAGACAAAAAGTGTCGGTAAGATACAAGGAGTTCAGTTTAAAGGAGTCTTTTCAAG
Source organism: Candidatus Sulfurimonas marisnigri (assembly GCF_015265475.1). Lineage (NCBI taxonomy): Bacteria > Pseudomonadati > Campylobacterota > Epsilonproteobacteria > Campylobacterales > Sulfurimonadaceae > Sulfurimonas > Candidatus Sulfurimonas marisnigri. The sequence goes on from NZ_CP054493.1 coordinate 435,062, forward strand.
ATTAGAAGATAGCTCTCTTAAAAGTCTATATTTTAAAACCTTTCCTTATGCCCTTACTATGAATCCTAAGCTTTGGTCAATAAAAATTAAAGAGTTTAAAATGACAGATAATCGACTTGGTTTTGGTAAAAAAATTATTTGGACGCGTTCTTAAGATTAAACAATGTGCACTCAGTGCCGCTGCTTTGAAAAACCACAATTGATGGAAGTTGTGGAGATTTAAAGCCGTAAGCCTTACACCCGTAAGGTTTGCTGGCTTCCCAAGTAACAAAAAAATATTCACATCTTCTACAATTAATTCTTTTCATAATACCTATATATCTTCTTTAAGTACGATATTTTATCATATTTGGTACAATACGTAAATTAATTTCAAAAGATATATGCAGTAATTATTTGTGCAATAAACTAAAGGAAAACAGTGGATAAAATTTTATTAATGCTACAACTTCAAGCGGGGCTAAATGAGGCTACAAACGGGGATAAGTGGACAGAAGGTATTACAAAAAATGGTAAAGTTATCAACTGGAAGAGATGCATATATATGGAATGCGCTGAAATGATTGATAGTTTTACCTGGAAGCACTGGAAAAATATAGATGCCCAAGCTGATTGGGATAATCTTCAAATAGAGGTTATAGATGTTTGGCATTTTATAATGAGTTTGGCAATCGAAGATTACTCACAAAACTTAAAAGGTGGTGTTGAAGATTTAGCAATAAATATATCTCAGTTAGAGAGTTTTAGCGATATAGACAAACAAAGTGAACAATTTTCACCTCAAGTTGATGTAATAGCTAAGATTGAAGATATTATGATTCATACACTCTCTAAAGATACGTTAAATATTGAAGAACTAATAGCAGATTTTTTTGATTTAGTCTTAATGAGTGGGTTGGATTTGCAAAGCCTATATAAACTATATGTTGGAAAAAATATCTTAAATCAGTTTCGTCAAGACAATGGATATAAAGACGGCTCTTATATAAAAGTGTGGGGTAGTGAAGAGGATAATGTTGTTATGAAAAGAGTTTGGGAAGAAAACGGTGAGTTAAAACCTGACTCTCTATACAGAGAACTTACTAAAATATATCATTCATTCAATAAATAAGAGTTAATTTTTGAGAAATATTTTAGAAGTAAATAATCTATCTTTTGGATACAAAAAAGATTCTTTACTTTTTGAGAATTTTTCAATAACTCTAAAAAAAGGTGAGATAAAAGCTATTGTTGGAGCAAGTGGTGCTGGCAAAAGTACACTTTTTGAATTAATATTAAGTAGTTTAAAGCCAAGTTCTGGTTCAGTCTATTGTGCAAATTGCTCAGAAGTTTTTCAAGATCCATATAGTTCATTCCATCCAAGTTACACACTGCTAAATCAAATAGCAGATGTTGCATCATTAGATGAATTAGATAGTTATTTGAAGAGCATAAACCTTGAGTATGAGCTACTTTTAAAACTTCCCCATGAACTATCCGGTGGGCAGCTTCAACGTGCATCAATTTTAAGAGCAATGCTGATGAAACCAGAGTTACTTCTTCTTGATGAGCCTACATCAGCCCTCGATAACGTTATTCAACTAGAAGTTATGAACATGCTTATTAAAAACCTAAATTCAATGGGAATGCTGTTGATAACGCATGATTTAGAGCTAGCTAAATGGTGTGCTGATGAAATTATTATGATATAATTTAAAAAAACGCAATATATAGACTGTTTTTATTTACTAATGAATCTGCTCAACCTATTATAAACAATGGGATTAATTTTAACAAGGATTTAATTAGATGATTTTATGGGAAATTTTAGCTGTTTTATCAATATTACTTGTAATCTTCATTTATAGATATTTAGAAGTTAAGAAGTACAATAAAAAAATAAATAACGATATGAAAATCATAGATAAGTATGTTCTTCTTTCATATTCTGATACAAAGGGTAGAATTACATATGTAAGTGAAGCTCTGTGTAAATTAAATGGCTATACTAAAGAGGAGCTTATTGGTAAGCCGTATAGTATATTTAGACATCCTGATTCTAAGAAAGAACTTTTTAAAGATTTATGGAAAACAATTCAAAGTGGCAAAAACTGGCGCGGCGAGGTTAAAAATAAACGAAAAGACTCAAGCCCATATTGGGTTGATCTGTTTATTTCACCAAACTTTGATGATAATGGGGTTATAGATGGGTATACTGCTCTGCGATATAACATTACAGATAAGAAGCGTATTGAAGAACTTTCTGTCACTGATCAACTCACTCAGATTTCAAATAGACTGTATTTAGACAAAAGTTATGATGATGAGATAAAACGAGCATTAAGGTATAACAATACTTTTTCAGTAATTGTTTAGATGTAGATAACTTTAAAAATGTAAATGATACTTATGGTCATGATATTGGAGATAAAGTCCTAGTAGAAATTGCTAATATTTTAAAAAACAGTATTAGAAGTACAGATATTGTAGGAAGATGGGGTGGAGAAGAGTTTATGATTATCTGCTATGAAGCTGGACTAGAACAAGGTGCTGAACTAGCAGAAAAAATAAGAACAAAAGTTGAGGAGTCTGAGTTTAGTAGTATTGGAAAGATTACATGTAGTTTTGGCGTGTCAGAATTTAAAGCAGATGACATATCAAAAGAGGCAATTAAGAGAGCAGATATTGCTCTTTATAAAGCAAAAGGTAGTGGTAAAAACTGTGTAAGGTTTGAGTAGTAAAAACTCTTATTTTACAAAATACTTTGCCATATAAAATCCACTTCCAGCCATGAAAATTGTTCCAAATGCATTAAGGGAAATATTTGCTAAAGCCAGCATAATATGTCCACCCTCTAAAAGTAAAAAGCTCTCAATAGCAAAAGTTGAATAAGTTGTCAGTGCACCTAAGATACCAGTTGATAAAAATGACTTTACATGTAAAGAAAAAAATGATGTGTACATAAAGTATGCTATTAATATACCCATTAAAAAACTACCAATAAGGTTAACTCCAAGAGTACCATATGGCAAATCGTGGGGAACTCTATGGGAAATTAGACCATTAATATATACACGAAGTACTGCACCTATAAATCCACCACTACCTATGGCGAGGATTGTTTGCCAACTCATGGTCATATTCCTTTTGCATTTTTTCTCTTAGGTTGTTTAACCAGTCTTTATCATTTTTATCAGCTATAAAAGAATCAAGAAAAATTACCTTTATTCTACCCGGTCTGTAAAAAAAGTTTTTTACATTATAGTATTTTGAAGTTTGCATTAAAACAACAGGTTGCACACGTAGCTTAAATTTGTCAGCCACCATTTTTGCACCACTTTTAAATGGAAGCATTTTACCTTTGGTTGAGCGTGTTCCCTCTGGAAACATTGTAATTGTTCTATTGTTTTCAATCACTACTTTAGCGTCTCTTAAAAGCTTTATAAGTGATGTTTTACTTTCTCTCTCAACAGCTATATCTTTTGGAAGTTTAAGAGCTAGTCCAAAAAATGGTATATTAAAAAGTTCTTTTTTTGCAACCCAGGCAAGGTCCTTTTTTGTAATTGTTTCCATTATCGCAATATCTAAATCACTTTGATGGTTAAGTAAAAACATTTGAGTTTCAGGATGTTCTTTACCCTTAATTTCTACACTGAAAAAAGTATAAATACGTATAATCCAAGCTGAGAATTTCCTACTGTATGGCTTAGGTAGGACATGAAAAAATATAATCATCATTGATAATGATAAAAATATAACTATTGTGGCAAATAGCCAACTAATATGAGCAAATATCTTCATTCTTGACCCACCCTATTTTTTCATTTTTTAATTTTACTTTAGTAAAGCCTTTAGTGCTACCCTCTTTTTGAAGGTAATACATACTTGATGTGGTTTCAAAAATTGTACCGTTAGAGACGGGTAATAGGTGTATATCAGAACCCTCTTTTATACACACATCTTTTGAGGGGAGACCTATATAAACTATGTAGGCAAGTGGAATTATTACTAAAGTCAAATATATATATTTTTTTCTCCACAAAATTATTAAAAATCCAATAGCAGCAATCGCTGCGGCTATACTCATTTTTAGTCTTTCACGAGATTGGTCTTTTGGCTTAAGATCACTTTGTGTTGTTACACTATCGTCATTTACTATTATTGGGATATTTACAGGTATAAATTTATTTTTTTTGAGATTGAAGTATGAAAATGAGAAATTTTCTATATTTTTATCTATAACCGCATAGTATGTAATTTTAGAGTCAAAGTAAGAGTCTATTACAGATTCAATGCCTTGCTTAAAAATATTTTTCAGTTTGAAAGAAGTGATGTCACAATTTGTTGCAGTAGCTGCAAAAACTATTATATTATGGTTATGATCATAACTGGTAGTCTTGTAATCTAAAAGCTCGAATGAGTTTGCCAATATATTAGAAAAATCTTTTTTTGGATTGAGTGCAACAACGTTTAATTTCTTTCCTGAAAGTATTGTTTTTTTGAATTGTTTGTTGCTGTAGCTCAATAGGGTAGCCCTAAAGTTAGGTAGTTTAGCATGATTTTCTGTGGTTAAAAAATAAAAAGTATCGTAGTAGTATTTTGAGTCTATCTCTCTTGATGGGTATTCATTTAGTAGTTTTAAACCAGTTAAGTTTGTAAGTTCATATATGATATCAGTGAAATCTCTATAAGTGGATAGTGCCTTTATGGTTACTGTAAATATTTCACCCTTTAGAACTCTTGTAGGAATTTTATCATAGCTTAAATAAATAACTTTTGGTAATTTTAATAATTCTTCTTTGCTAAGTTGATTTTCACTGTCATACGTAGTATTGCTGTTCTCATGACCTGCAGAAATATTATGATCTTCAACATTTATTGCATTTGCAATTAAAGTGTTGAATAGTAATATCCCTGCTATAAGAAAACGAATCACGCTTTTAAGAAACCTTGCAGCATTTTAATACCATCGTCACTACCTAATATCAGCTCCATTGCACGCTCTGGATGAGGCATAAGTCCAAAAACATTTTTTTCTTTATTACAAATACCAGCAATAGAGTCAACGCTTCCATTGGGGTTTTTTACTTCTCCTTTTTCATCTGTATATTTAAGAAGAACCTGATTATTATCGTATAAACTTTTTAAACCACTTTGATCAATATAGTAGTTTCCATCATGGTGGGCGATAGGAATATTAACAACATCATTATTGTTTAGGTTTTCTAAAAATATGTTCTCATTATTTACAATTTTTAGGTGGTGATGCTTAGAAATAAAGTGTAAATGCTCATTTCTCTTTAGAGCGCCAGGAAGTAACCCCGCTTCTGTTAAAACTTGAAAGCCATTGCATATACCAAGTACTTTTCCACCATTTTTAGCATATTCTCCTACAGCTTTCATAACAGGGCTAAATTTGGCAATTGCTCCACTTCTCAGATAGTCTCCATAGCTAAAGCCGCCGGCTACTACTAAAAGATTAGTATCACTAGGTATTGACTCAGCCTTGTGCCATACTATTTCTGTAGTTGCACCAAGCTCTTCAAATGCATGTTGCGTATCATATTCACAGTTAGTTCCAGGAAATTGAAGTATAGATACTTTCATTAAACTAGCTCTATCTCATAATCTTCGATTACAGTATTTGCCAAAAGGTCTTCACACATCTGTTTTACATCAGCCATAGCTTTTGTTTTATCAGTTTCATTTAGTTTAAGAATTATTTGTTTTCCAACACGAACATCAGCTACACCGTTAAAGTGTAGAGAATCTAGAGCGTGATGAACCGCTTTGCCCTGAGAGTCTAAAACGCCTGCTTTTAAAGATACATTTACTATTGCTGTCATAATTATTTTCCTAAGATTCTATTTAATACTTGTTCGTATGCTACTGTTAAGCCACCTAGACCTTGACGGAATCTGTCTTTATCCATCTTCTCTCCACTCTCCATATCCCAAAAGCGGCAGTTGTCAGGGCTTATCTCGTCCACAAGGATAATATTGCCACTCTTGTCTTTTCCAAACTCAAGTTTAAAATCAACTAGATTTAATCCCTTATCGGCAAAATATGGCTTAAGTATGTCGTTTATTTGTCTTGCCATTCTGCGAAGTTTGTCTAGCTCATCTTGATGCTCTACAAGGCCTAAAATAAGTGCATGCTGATCATTTAGTTTTGGATCGCCAAGATCATCATCTTTATAATCAAATTCCACTAGAGTAAATGGAAGAATTGTTCCATCTTTTATACCAAGATTACGCGTAAGACTGCCTGTTGCAATGTTGCGTACAATTACTTCTATCAGAATAACATCAACTTTTGTGTGCAACATGTGGTTGTCGTCAAGCATTTTTACAAAGTGGGTTTGAATACCATTAGCCTCTAGAAGTTTAAAAAGCTCAGTAGAGATTTTGTTGTTCAATGCCCCTTTGCCAGCTTCACTAGATTTTTTTTCACCGTTAAATGCAGTTAAATCATCTTTGAATTCAGAGATGACTAAATTCTCATCATCTGTTAAAAACAGTCTTTTCGCTTTTCCCTCATATAGTAATTCTCTTTTTTCCATGTTGCTTATCCTTTTGTTATTATTAGTGCTTTTAAAATATTTGCGGCTTCTTTTAGCTGCATGTCTTTATTCATCATGTCTTGCGTTATGATAAGTTTAGAATCTTTTTTATTCTCTTCTTTTATCTCTTCTTTACCATCAACTTTCTCTAACTCTTCTTCTAAGTGTTTTTTCAAATCAGCTTCTTTTAGTGTGAACTCATTGCTGCGAGTTTTAACTTCACCAGGCAAAACTTCTATATCAGGAATTACGCCGACAGCTTGAATTGTTCGACCACTTGGAAGATAGTATCTTGCAATTGTAAGTTTTATTGCCTCATCCTCTGTTATTGGAAGTATAACTTGCACACTACCTTTTCCAAATGTATTTTGACCAACAATAATGCCACGTTTGTGATCTTGAAGGGCACCACTTACAATTTCACTAGCACTCGCACTTCCGCCATTTATTAAAACAACCAACGGTACTTTAGTTAAAGTATTTGAAGATTTTGCAGAGTAGATTTCATTGTCTGATTCTTTTCTTCCTTTTTGAGAAACTATATCTCCACCATCAACAAATAGATCAACAAGTCCGACAGCTTGATCGAGAAGTCCACCTGGGTTATTTCTTAAATCAAGAATAATCCCTTTTGTAGATGCAGCTTTTTTTCTGATTGCTTTAGCTACATCATCAACAACTTTTTTGTCAAAGCTTGTAACTCTAATATATTGAATATCATCACCTATTGTCTTTGCATATACAGACTCAATTGTAATAATGCCTCTTATAATGTCTATTTTAATAGGTTTTGCTTCACCTTCTCTAACTATAGTTATGTTGATTGGTTCACCAACTTTTCCGCGCATAATAGCAACCGCTTCATCGATGGTCATACTTAGAGTAGATTTTTTGTTGATTTTTAAAATTATGTCACCAGACTTTAAACCGGCTTTATCTGCAGGAGTTCCTTCAATAGGAGCTATAACAGTAAGAGCGCCATCTTTTATGCCGACAGTAATCCCGAGACCACCAAACTCACCATTCGTCTGAACTTTTAAGTTTTTAAAATCTTTTTGTTTGAGATAGTTGGAGTGAGCATCAAGGTTACTCATCATACCCTCAAGTGCTTTGTCCATTAGCTCTTCAATAGTTACATCATCAACATTATACTGCTCAACAATACTTATGACTTTTGTAAATTTTGCTAAAGCTTCAAGTCTAGTAGCCTCTTTTTTCGCACTACTCTCTTTTGACGATGCAAATACATTTGTAGAAAACAGTATGGTTAAAGCAACTGTAACAGAGGCAAAACCAAGGGTTATAAACTTTTTATTTTTCATAATTTATCCTATATTTGTATAATTAAATTTAAAAAAGATATTATAGTAAAAAGCTGTTTAAATAACAATTATAAGAAAATAGATTGAATAATAAAATCTCTTTTATATATCTACATGTAGGTTGCCATATCTACTTAAGTATAAGCTTTATAGCAAGTTAAAAGTGGAGATTAACTTTAGTTGAGTTTATTTTGTATATAATTTCAATAGTTTTTATCAAAGGTATTAATATGAGTACAATAAAAGAGTATTTAAGTGCAGATCATAAACGTTGCGATGAGCTGTTTGCTAACATGGAAGATGCAGTTGCAAACTCAATAGAAAGTGCGAAAGAAGCTTATGAGCTTTTTGCAGGAGAGACTGAGAGACACTTTCAAATGGAAGAGCGTGTTATGTTCTTAGAGTTCGAGACAAAAACCGGAATGACACAAGGTCCAACTGCTATGATGAGAATGGAACACACTCAAATGAGAAACTTAATTAATGATATGGGTTTAGCGATTGAGAACAAAAATAAAGATAAATTTTTCTCAAACAGTGAAACTCTCATGATATTGATGCAGCAGCACAATATGAAAGAGGAACAGATGCTTTATACAATGGCTCAACAACACTTAAGTGCAGAGTCTGATAGCATAGTAGATATGATGCAATCCATGGTGGTTGAGAAGTAGGAAACATAATTGGATTTAAATGGATTAAGTGCAGATCAAGCACCACCAATATCAGTACCTTTTAGATTTTTTTTAACAGCACCTCTTTTTGGAATATTAGCTGGAATTTTAATTCTTTCTAGTGATGTGATTACGCTAAGTAATCGTTTCTCCATGGAATCTATAGCAATAACACACGCCATAACTATTGGTTTTTTGGGTTTTGTAATGCTAGGGGCACTTACTCAGATGTTGCCGGTATTAGCCGGTGTAAAAGTTCCAAAGGTTGGAATAGTTTCAAAAATTTCTTATCCATTTTTATTTCTTGGCACAATTTTTATGATTATTGGGCTTATGAAAAACTACTCAATTCTTACTCTGATCTCATCAGTTTTGCTAGGTGTGGGTTTTTTAGTTTTGACAATTTCTATGCTAATCGGATTAAGTAAAGTAACCAATGTCACTGCTAGCGTAAGAGCTATTATAACAAGTTTATTTTTTTCAATATTTATAGTTTTAATGGGAGTTTATCTACTTTTTTCTCATGGAATTAACATCTTCTCATCTCTACATGTAGTAATTGCAAATGTACATAGTGTTTGGGCTGTTTTTGGTTTTGCTGGACTTTTGATTATTGGAGTTGCTTTTCACGTATTGCCAATGTTTTATGTAGCGCCAAGATTTAAACATTTTTGTAAAACAAAAGTTACCCTGATTGTATCTGTTGGGTTGGTTCTGTGGCTTTTGTTGAACTTACTCGCAGATTCATACAGCATAATAGCAAAAATTTGGATTGCAGTTTTTTTCTGGGCATTTGCTACAACTGTATGGAAAAAATTAAATGAAAGACGTCGTCCTATAGTAGATGTAACTATCTGGTACTGGAGAAGTTCAGCTGTGTTTATGACATTAGGAGCATTTGCCTGGGCGCTGAACGATTTATATGATTCTGTCTATATAGTTGTTGTTTCTATCTTAATAGGAGGTTTTATTCTATCTATTATGATGGGTATGCTTTATAAAATAATCCCTTTTCTTGTCTGGTTTCATCTAAATGCAAGAGGTTATATGTCTACTCCCACAATAACAGAGATGATAGATAAAAGGTTGGCAAAAATTCAATTTGTATTTTTCATTGTCTCTATGGTTGGTTTTATTGTTTCATTTTTTATACCAACTTTTTTACCGCTGTTTGCAAGCACCTTTATAGTCAGTATGCTTATATTGGAGTATAACATAATCTCTCCAGTTTTAATATATGCTAGAATTATAAAAACAAAACCAGACTTTGATATGAGTCTATTTTCAATACCTATAGAAGGAAATCAGTGATAAGAACTAAAGTTCAATGCAAGGAGGCACTAAATGCCGAGTCGTAACAATATTATATTAATTGGTTTTATGGGGGTAGGAAAAGGTAGTGTTGCCCGTGAAGTTGTTAAGAATTCAGACTACATTGCTATAGATACTGATGACCTTATAGAGAGTATGGAAAATAAAAGCATAAAAAAAATCTTTGCAGACGATGGTGAAGAATACTTCCGAGTTTTAGAGCATAAACTCTCTAAGTGGCTCGAGAATAGTGTTAAAAATACTCTTATATCTACAGGTGGCGGATTTTATAAACAGAAAAATATAAAAGATATTGGAATAGTAGTATTTCTTAACTCTCCTTTTGATAAAATACTAAAACGAATTAAAGATCATCCAAATTCAGCTAGTAAGCTTAAAAAAAGACCACTTTTAAGTGATATGAAAAAAGCAAAAGAATTATATGATGAGCGTTTACCTGAGTACTTGACTTTAGCTGATATAGTAATAGATGTTACAAATAAAAGTGCAATGGACTGTTCTAAAGAGATTTTAAAAAAGGTAAAAAAGTATGCGTAAAATTTTTATATATTTATTGTTTGTATTTTCGGTTGGACTAAGTGCATCAGAGATAAGTTGGGCAAAAGACTTTAACGAGGGAATGCAAGAGGCAGCAAGAGTTAATAAGCCTGTATTATTTGTTTCATCAAGACATACATGTAAGTATTGTGTTATTCTGGAAGATACTACATTTAAAGACAAAGAAGTTATAGCAGAGCTAAATAAAGAGTTCGTTTCAATCGTTGCATATAGTGATGAGCAGGATTATATGCCAAAAGAGTTATGGCAACCTGGAACACCAGCTATATGGTTTTTATATCCGAATGGACAACCAATGTTTCAGCCACTAATGGGTGCTGTTGATGCAAAGAATTTTTTAGAAGCATTAAAAATTGTAAAAGAAGATTTCAATAAAAGGAAAAATGTAAAATGATTTTCACAGATTCAAAAAGTAGTAACTTTAGAGCTGAGTTTGAAGAGCTTTTGCAAAGAGGAAAGATGGATATAGCACATGTTAGTGCTATAGTTGGAAATATCATAAGCGAAATTAGAACTGACAAAAACAAAGCATTAAAAGAGCATATAGCAAAGTTTGACAACTGGACTCCTATAGATGATAATGATCTAAAAATTTCTACAGAGTCTATGAGAACAGCCTATGAGAATATTGATGAAAAACTGAAAAAAGCCTTGCATTTGTCTTATGACAGAATTAAAGCTTACCATGAAAAACAGAAGCCAAAATCTTGGTTTGATACTGAAGAGAATGGAACAATTTTAGGTCAAAAAGTGACTGCAGTTGATATTGCAGGGCTTTATATACCTGGAGGCAAAGCTGCCTATCCATCTTCACTGCTTATGAATGTTATTCCGGCACAAGTTGCAGGAGTTGAAAATATTGTGGTGTGTACACCAACTCCAGACAATGAACCAAATGAGCTTCTGCTAGCGGCTTGTCATCTATGTGGAGTAGACCAAGTTTATAAAGTTGGTGGAGCAAGTGCAATTGCAGCTATGGCTTATGGAACTGAGAATATTCCAAAAGTTGACGTTATAACAGGACCTGGAAATATTTTTGTAGCAACAGCAAAAAAGATGGTTTTTGGTGATGTTAATATAGATATGATAGCAGGGCCAAGCGAGATAGGAATTTTAGCAGATGACAGTGCAAATGCAAGTCACTTAGCGATAGATTTGCTTTCACAAGCTGAACATGATGAGATGGCAAGCTCTATTTTGATTACCCCTTCACAGAAGTTAGCGGATGAGGTGAAAATTGAGCTTGAAGCATGGTTACTAAAACTTCCTCGTCAAGAGATAGCAAGAAAATCTATTGAAGATAGAGGTGCCATAATAGTTACCTCTGATATGGATGAAGCAATTGATTTAATGAATGAGATAGCACCAGAACACTTGGAGGTTGCTACTGCCTCACCTTTTGAGTTTCTTCCATTTATAAAACATGCTGGAGCTATATTTCTTGGACATAATACTCCTGAAGCAATAGGTGATTATATGGCTGGACCAAACCATACTTTACCAACTGGTGGCACAGCTAAGTTTTTCTCCCCACTTGGAGTGGAAAACTTCATGAAAAAGACATCTATTATTTCATTTAGTCAAAAAGCTATTAATGAAGTGGGGGAAGAGTGTGCTCTAATTGCGAATACTGAAGGCTTAACTGCCCATGAGCAATCAGTTAGAGTTAGGCTTAAAAAATAAAATTAGTTTTACTATTGTAAAAAAAGATAATATTTAAAGTGTAAAATTACCTTATAATTAATTATAAGGAAATTCACATGATACATCCGGCAGTAGCTCATTTTGCAGTATCTCTACCAATCATCTCTTTAGTCTTAGGATTACTTTACCTTTTCAGACCGACAGAAATAATGTCAAAAATATCAACACGCTTTATAGTATTCGCAGCACTTTTCGTCGTTGTAGCATACTTTACAGGTAAAGAAGATGGCAGTGAAGTGTACAAGTTTTTATCTATTGAAGGTAAAGAATTATTAAAAGAGCACGCTCAACTTGGTATGTATTTAGCAATTTCGATGACTGTAGTCGCGTTAGTGAAATTTTTTGGTTGTTTAAAAAATATTTTTAAAGTAGAAATTTTAGCAGTTCTCTTACTTGCAGGAATAAGTGCAGGAATTCTTAGTCAAGGTAAAATTGGTGGTGAGCTTACATACAGCTATGGAGCACATGTAAAGGACCACTCTGAAGGTCGAGCATGCCTTGCTGAAAACAGTATGGATGACGAGGAATAAACTGTATCTATAGGATTCTTATGGTATATCATTTCAAAAGGTGTACCATACGTATTTTTAAATAAAAAAACAACATAAGTCATATTATATTTCTTCTTCTGCAAATAATCAAATTATACACAAGTATATATTTTTATCATATTTTTATCACTTTTTATAACTAGTTTAAGCTTTATATAGGTAGTATTCCCCCAGTAAGTAGTGCTATTATTTTAATAATAAGGACTTCTTTTTTTAGAGATTAGTTATAGTTATAAATCTTAACAATTGCCAAGCAAAAGGCTACAAGGAGAATATATGCAATTAGGCTTCCTAGTTGATTTGCATCTGTGTATGGGATGTAAAGGGTGTGAAATCGCATGTAAGGTGGAAAATGAAGTTCCACTAAGTACATGGAGACTTCGTGTTAAATATGTAGACGTGGGAACTTTTCCAGAAACAAAAAGAACATTTACTCCACTTAGATGTAATCACTGTGAAAATGCACCATGTGAGAGAATTTGTCCTGTTAGTGCACTACACTATCTTGATAATGGTATTGTAAATATCGACAAAGAGCGTTGTATTGGTTGTGCGGGCTGTGTTATGGCTTGTCCTTATGGAGCAATTTATATTGATCCTCAAACGCAAACTGCTGATAAATGTACATACTGTGCTCACAGAATTGCATCTAGTATGATGCCAGCTTGTGTTGTTGCTTGTCCAGTTCAAGCAAATATCTTTGGTGACCTAGATGACCCTACTTCAAATATATCTAAGTATATAATGAAGAATCAAGGTGGAGTACAAGTGCGTAAACCTGAAAAGGGAACTAACCCTCATCACTATTATGTAGGTGGCGGTAATGTTGGTCTGAATCCACTTGCATCTCACAGAGTTGATGGACATTCACTATTTAACAAAATTACAACACTTCCTGTAGGAGGACACCACTAATGGCGGCACATGAAATATTAGCAGCTACAAACGCTGTAGTAACTTTAGATGTAGCATTACCAGGTATAGTTTGGCCTTGGTTAGTTACAGTTAATACATGGGCAAAAAGTATTGGTACGGGTGTTATTTTTATGTTGTTTATGCTTTTGAGAATGTATCCAAACCAAGCAGAAAAATTAAGACTTCCAACTGCTATAGTAGCATTTGTATTTATTAATATTTTCTTATTATTCACACTTGCAGACTTGCACCAACCACTCAGAATGTGGCATATATTTGTTTATCCACATTGGACATCTGCTATTGCTATTGGTTCATTTATGGCTTCAGGCTTTTTAGGTCTGTTGACACTTCTTATATTTTTAGGATGGAAGAAAAATGATGTAGTTTATGATAAAGTTTTATTTTGGACAACGATTCTTGCAATCCCAGTAACACTCTATACAGCAGCACTTCTGTCTCAATGTACAGCTCGTGAACTATGGCAAATGCCAGCAGAATCTGCGCAAATGATTTTAGCTGCGCTGCTTTCTGGTGCAGCAGCTATGATTTTAATTGGCGGAAATAAGCTTACTTATGAGGCTAAACAAACATTAGGCGCAGTTCTTGGTTTAAGTGCATTAATGGCATTTATTATCTATATGTCAGAATATGTATTTGGTCCAATGAAAGCAGAAGAAGTTGCAGCTACTTTAGAATACATCAAAGGTGATGGACCATATACTGTTATGTTCTGGTTGGGTCAATGGATGACTTACATTTTACCAATGTTGCTTATAGTATTAAGTAGAGTAAGTAAAAGTGAAAGTCTTTTAAAACTAGCAGCTATTTTATCACTAGTTGGTCTAGCTTTAGTTAAACATGTATGGCTAATGATTCCACAATTATTACCAATGAGTTAGGGAGAAAAATTTAATGTATTTACAAAGTAGAAGAACATTTTTAAAAGGCGCTGCATTTACCGTTGCAGGTGCTAGTATTGCAAAGGGTGTATTTACAAGCGATGCGATTGCTGATTCCGTCAGCGATAGTAAGTTTACTGATACACCAGACTCATTATCGTTCTATCCTCCTATGGATCAATGGGCTGACTTTAAAGAGCTAGATGGAGATGATTGGAAAAGAGGTGGTATTGAGCGTAAAGGCGTTAGAAGTGATTCTAATCCAGACGGTATCGAAGTAAATGATTACACTATCGTTCCAACAGCATGTTCAAACTGTGAGGCTTCTTGTGGTTTAACAGCTTGGATTGATAAGAAAACTTTTACAGTTAAGAAGTATATGGGTAACCCGCTTCACGCAGGTTCTCGTGGTCGTAACTGTGCTAAAGGTTATGCAACACAATCTCAAATGTATGATCCGGATCGTATAGCATTCCCACTTAAAAGAGCTCCAGGCTCTGCTCGTGGTGAAGGTAAATGGATTCGTACTACTTGGGACGAGGCAATGACTACAATCGGTAATAAAATGCATGATGCAATGAAGGGTGACGATGAGTTATCTAAAAAATCATGTATGTTCCATGTTGGTCGTCCAAATGAGAATGGTTTTACTGGTAAAGTATGGCAAACTCTAGGTCAAGATTGTTTTAATTCACATACAAACATCTGTTCTGCTGGTGGTCGTACGCCTACTATTCAATGGGCAAACGATGATAGAAGTTCTCCAGATTGGGCTAATGCGAAACTAATTTTCCTTAACTCGTCTCACGCTGCAGATGCTGGTCACTATTTCCAACAAGCTGCTGGACATATAGCGGATGCTCGTTCAAAAGGTGCTAAACTTGTAGTTATGGATCCTCGTATGTCAAACTCTGCTGGTATGGCAGATTTATGGATTGCTGCATGGCCTGGTACTGAAGCTGCAATTTATCTTTACTTAGTTCAACGTATGTTAACTGAGAATAAAGTTAATAAAGCTTTCGTTAAAAAATGGTTTAACTGGGAAGTTATGATGGATAATAAAAATTATCTAAACTTTATGGTAGAAAAAGGGTATATCTCTAAAGCACCTAAAGGTAACGACTTTGAATCATATTTAGGTATGCTAAAAGAGCTTTATACTCCATATACACTAGATTATGCTGTAAAAGAAACTCATGTTCCTGCTTATAAATTAGAGCAGTTATATGATATGGTTATTTGGGCTGATACGTCAGTTTCTACATACTTCTGGCGTGCAGCTGCTGCTGGTAACCTTGGTGGTTGGACATCTGGTCGTACAGGTTTCTTAATGCTTGGCTTACGTGGAGCAATCGGTCCAGTAGGTGGTACATTCTTCCATCACTTCCATGTTATTTCTGTAGCTGGTAAAGGTGGTAGTGCAACTGTTGGTCAAGGTAAACGTGGTTCAGATGTACCTAAAATTGATGTATACAATGAGCTTTCATGGCCGCCAGAATGGCCTTTGTCGACTTATGAGATGTCATACCTTTTACCACACCTTCTAGCTGATAAAAAATGGCAGAAGAAATGGCAAGATAAAGGACTAAAGGTAGCTGAGAAACTAGCTGTTTGGATTCCTCGTATGTATAACCCTGTTTGGATAAATCCAGATGGGTTCAGATGGATAGAGACTATTAAAGACGAGTCTAAAATGGAGTTAACATTTAACTTGTCTCCAGTATGGTCTGAGACTAACTGGTATGTTGATTATATTTTACCTGTTGGTTTAGCTGGTGAGAGACACGATCAACACTCGGAAGCTACTATGCCTGCAAGATGGACTTCTTTCCGTCAACCGGTTATGCGTGTTGCTTTAGAAAAAGCTGGATGGAAGCCTAAGAACCCTGCAAGAGCTACACTTGAAGCTCACATTAAAGCTGGTCTTGGTGAAGTTTGGGAAGAGAATGAGTTCTGGTTTGATATGTGTGTTAACTACATCGACCCTAAGGGTGATATATTCTTAGACGCTGCTAAAACTAAAACTATCAAGTCTATGTGGGAATCTAAGAAAACTCCTGGTACTCCTGTTACAATTGCAGAGTGGTATAATGCTGCATTTGGTGACAACTTACCAAATCTTAAAAAGACTGCAACAGAAGATGATAGATATAAAAATGCAGAATTCCCAGTTTATGAGTACATGAGAGATCATGGTGCTTGGATGGAAGAGAACCATATCTACTCTTCTCAAGAGAAAGTGATTAAAGATGATGGTGAAAACTATATTTCTCACGGTCATAAATACGATAAAAAGCATGTAACTATTGATAAGCGTACGGGTGTTATGACTGCAGATTCTCATGGCAAGAAAAAATCTATCGGTATTGAAATCGATGGTGTTAAGATGGAAGGTTTCGCAACACTAGACAAAAAACTTGACTTTTTCTGTGAATGGTTTGCTGATGATTGGAAATGGCCGGAATATGCTATTCCAATTTATCCAAGAAACGAAGAAGAGAAAAAAGAGATGAAAGAGATTGTTTCACATGTAAATCATTCTTACATGACAGAAAAAGATTCTTATGCTCTAAATACTGTTTTCCGTTTGCCATATAATATTCATACGCGTTCGGCTAACTCTAAGCACTTGATGGAAATCTCACAAAACCATGACCCTATCTGGATTTCAACTCCGGATGCTAAACGTCAAGGATTTAAGCGCGGTGATGCGATTCGCGTAAGAATTACAGACAGTATCACTGGTTTAGACTCTGGTTACTTTGTGGCTATGGCTGTTCCAACCGAGGGTGTACTTCCTGGTACACTTGCTTGTTCACACCATGGTGGTCGTTGGAAACTTGTTAATTCTGTTACTATTCCTAACGGTGTTTCGGACGGTAAGGTTGACTCTCAGCCAGTTGCTAGAAATATGAATGATCCTAAATTTATGGCGCACTCACCTGAAAATGCTGGTAAAGTTGCTGGACAAATTAAGATTGAAGATTATGATGGTACTTCTGGGCTTAATAGCTATGGTGTTCCAACAGCAGAACTACAGATGGATGGGAAAGAGGGTAAACTTAAATATATTAAGGGAATTACACCTTTCCATGCAGACAGATTTGCTGATCAAAATAGAGATAGTGGAAATATCTGGTGGGATGGACTAAGTGGTTCATGGCAAAATGCTGTTGCTGCTGCTCATCCAGATCCAATTTCAGGTATGCATTGTTGGCATCAAAAAGTTATCTTAGAAGCTGCACAGCCAGGTGACAAGATAGGTGATATCTATGTTAATTATGAAAATAACTTTAAAATATATCAGGGTTGGAGAGACGACCTTACTCGTGGGTTAGATGAAAACTCTACACTACGTCGTCCTCAGCACATCAAGAGACCTTGGGTGCCACTTTCAGACAAAGCATATGCTGTAAAAATTACTAAGTAGTCTTAGTAACGCTATAGCTGTCAGTTTAAAATATTTACCTCATGAGAGGTAAATATTTATTTGCTGAGCAACATGCAATCATAAATTGGATTATTCCCATTTATCAATTAAAGTAAGTAGCCCACCACATTCTTATCCACAATCCAAAAGTACTTGTATATCCTACATCACTAAATAGAACTTTTCTATTCCTATCATATATAATGGTTGTAGGAAATATCGAAACATCAAAATCAGCGGTAATTGAGCCACTGCTATCATTAATAACTTTATAATTTAAATGATTAAGAGATAAGTAATCTTGTATTTCAGCGTCACTTCCTGATTTAAGTGCGATAGTGATAACCTGAAAACTTTCAGATATTCTTTGAATATTGCCTGCTTCTACTTTGCATACAGGGCACCAGGTTGCCCAAAAATGCACCAATATAGGTATGTCATCTTTTAGTGTATAATCTATGCTATTTAAGAGAGTGACTGTTTTAAGCAATAAGGGTTGTTTATTTAAATCTACACTTCTGTATAAGCTAAGAAGATTAGCAAATATAGTTATAACAACAATAAATAGTAAAATCTCTTTTATGTATTTTTTTATTTTTTCTTTCATATTTATCCAAAATTTTACAGTTTTATTTTTGTAGTAATTGTACTATCATTAATGAAGTTTATTGATAAAAAAATTGAAAGATTATTTGGGAAGTAGACAATTGACATGTAAGTTTATTTACATGTCATAAAGTTTGTTATGACATTATGCCTTTTATCATAAAAAATAGTATTCCTGCAAGTACTGCTGCTGCTGGGACAGTAATAACCCAAGCAGCAACAATTTTCTTTATAGCATCTCTTCTGACATACTCAACTTTTTTTAATTTTTTAATATTTTTCTTAGTAGATTTAATTATTCTTTTTTCATTAGCAATGAGTTTATACAGCTCAACTATTCTAGTGTAATCTTCTTTCTCTTTGTTGCTTTTTTCTTCTAATGTTTTAAGCTCTGCGGTATATGCTTCTTTATTCTCCTGCTCATCTTTTATGATGAGTTGGTCTTCTTCGACCGTATTTCCTTTATCATCCACTACATGTAGCCACTCTCTTAAAAAACCGACTCCAAATACACCACCAATTGCAATGTGAGTAGAACTGACAGGAAGACCAAGTTGTGATGCAATAATTACAGTTATCGACGCAGCCATAGCAATAGAAAATGCTCTGATTTGGTCAAGTTCTGTAATTTCGCTACCGACAGTTTTTATAAGTTTAGGGCCATACAGTGCAAGTCCTATTGCAATACCTAATGCTCCGACACCCATTACCCATAATGGTATAGAAGCTTTAGATGAAACGCCACCGCTCATAATTGCATCATTTATAGCAGCTAATGGTCCTACGGCATTCGCTACATCATTCGCACCATGAGCAAAGCTAAGAAGAGCTGCTGAAAATATAAGAGGAATAGTGAACATAGTATTTACTGATGCTCGACTGTTCTCAAGAGTAGTAGTTTTTGAATTTATTCTATTTTTTACAAGAGCATAAACAATCACAGATATTATAAATCCTAGGGTCAGCGCTGTCATAAGAGTTGGTTTTTTTGTCATCTCCATAGAAACAAGAGGAATCATATTTAAAGCTTCAACAACATGCGGCCATATTTTTTTAAGTCCTTTTAGTGTTAAATAAGTTACAAAGGCCCAGGACATAATTGCAACAAATAGAGGTACCCATTTTTTTGCAGCAGCTACCTTATCCTCTTGAAAAACAATAGATTTCTTTATGGAGTACAAAAACAAAGCTGCAATAACACCGCCTAGAACAGGAGAAATTACCCAAGATGCAGCAATTTTACCCATTGTAGCCCAATTAACTATACCAAAACCTGCGGCAGCAATACCGGCACCCATAACTCCGCCAACTATGGAGTGAGTCGTTGAAACTGGAGCACGCATCATAGTCGCAAAATTAAGCCATAGAGCTGCTGCTAAAAGAGCAGCCATCATCGCCCATATAAAAGTATCAGCATGTCCTCCAAAAGCCGCAATATCAATAATCCCTTTTTTGATAGTCTCTACAACTTCACCGCCTGCTATCATTGCTCCAGATGCTTCAAAAATAGCAGCAATAACTATCGCAGTAGTCATTGTCAGTGCTTTGGAACCAACCGCCGGACCTACATTGTTTGCTACATCATTAGCCCCAATATTCATAGCCATATAAGCACCAATTAGTGCAGCCACGGCTAAAAACATATTGTTAGATATTCCACCATTGTTTAACAAACTAAATGTTAAAACACCTATCATAAAAAATAGTGCAAATCCTAATCTTGTAAAATCAGTCCCACTCTTCTTGAGAGCCTCTTGTTCAAGTTTGTTAATAGTCTGTATTTCCATAAATATCTCTCTTTTTTAATTTGTGTACATTGTACGTGACTCGTCTGCATATAGATTTAAAAGTTATTTTTTAATATATGCTTTTATTATAACTTGATCTTCAATTGGTCTGTCTCCTCTAGATCGTCCAGTAGTAGGCACATTTTCAAGCTTTTGTACTATTGATAACGATTGTGTTGTCACTCGACCAAATATAGTATGCTTTCCATTTAACCAAGGTGTTGGAGCTGTTGTTATAAAAAACTGACTTCCATTTGTATGAGGACCAGAATTTGCCATAGCAACAATTCCTGAACGAGAAAATACTTCACTTTTGTACTCATCTTTAAAAGCTTCTCCCCAAATACTGCTACCACCTCTGCCTGTTCCTGTAGGGTCTCCACCCTGTATCATAAAATTTTTGATTATACGGTGAAAAATAATACCGTTGTAGTAACCATTTTTTATATGTGTTGTAAAGTTTTCAACAGCTAACGGCGCTACGCCTGGAAATAGCTCAATTTCAATATTTCCCTGTGTCGTTTCTAATACTACAAAAGGATTTTCATTTTCCGCAAATAGATTTACAGATAGGGCCAGTAGTAGTGATAGTATGATGTTTTTCATTGTCTCTCCTAATAATATTTACTGTAATTGTACCTACTTTAGGCTAATTTAGTTATAAGATTATTTATTTTTTCAGATTGATCTTTATATATTATGTAAGTAGTGTTACTACATCTCTTAGCAGTGTATTCTATAATTTCAAATGGAATACTTTCAACATCAGTCAGTAAAATAAATTTTGAGCCAAGTGTAGATATATTTTCATATGTTTGAAGAAGAATTTTACTTAAGTCTTGGTCAATTAAGTTATCTGAACAATCAAAAAAACCAGCTTTTCCTGGTACTAATAGCTCTAGTTTATTTAAAAGAATTTCTCTGTTTTGTGAGTTGCTAAAAACTAAAATATCTTTGGCACTATTATTTTTAAGCAGATTTGATATTATCTCTAGAACTTTATTATTTTGATTTTCTTTTTTAAATACAAAGTTTTGAGTTGCTAGTCTAAATTGCTTACTGAATGAAAAATTTGGATTTACATTTTTATCACTAGTTACTAAAATAAGTGCACGATTTTTTTGTATAGTCTTTATTTTAGTTAAGAAGTTATGTTCTAGCAATTCTGTATCATCACAAATAATTAAATCAGATTTTTTTATTTTTCTTGAAGTGAATTCTTCTGGAGTAACTATATTTATAGCATCTATATCTACTTCAACCATCGAATACTCTATTGTAATATTAAGTATATGTTTTAACATATCACAATCAAATATAGTTGGCTTGACAATTACTACATTTTTTTTAGGATATTTTAATACGTATAGTAAAGCTTTTAAAATAATAGCACTTGTCTTTCCTGAGGTTTCTTCAGCGTATATGGTTAATGTATTGTTTGATTCATAATCTATAAATTCTATTTGTTCTTGCGTGGCAACATATTTTCGTCCCATATCATCTATTATTGTATACTGAATAAATAGATTACCTATAATATCAATTAATTTAGATGGCTCTTTGAGTATTGGTATATTTTCTTGTAGTTTCATAGCCAATTCTGATTCTAGCGTATCATTAAATATTATTTTCTCAAATGGAAGTAATATTTTAAACGAGTCATCAAGGTAATCATATTGATCTCTATCTAGATTTTCCATAAGTAAAAAGTTGTAAATAGGAACTCCATCGCTATGACTTAGCTCATTGAATTTTTGTTTTATAAACTCTTGCCTATTCTCATAAGACAAACTTTGATCTGTAGAAGATTGATGGCTTGATTTTGATATTGTAGAATTCTTTAGATCATCAAATGACCACTCTTTATGTTCAAATATGTAAATACCGCGATTGGCATCAATTATTAATAAGGGAATTATTGTTTTTTTTGAATAGTGGTATATTGTAATATTTTCATATATTATAAGATCATTGCTTTTACACAGTTTTTTTAGTTTTTTAATTAAGATTGTATTTAAGTGTTTTATTACATGAATGTTTTTTTTAAATATAGATAAGAGAAAAGGAGATTTCATTTATTTAGAAGAGACTCTATCACAAGAAGTGTTGTGATAGAGTAAGGTTTTATTTACCAGCTGCAATACGGTCTTTAAGACCTTTACCAGCTTTAAATTTAGGAACCATTTTATCTTGAGTAGTATAAGTTTTATCTGTACCAGGTACTTTTCCACTTTTACCTTTTTGAAGATTTGCTGAAAAACTACCAAATCCCACTAAAGAAACATCTTCTTTCTTCACTAGAGCTGTTGTTACAGCTTCTGTAAATGCCTTGATAGCTGCTTCTGCTTCAACTTTAGTTTTATAATCACCACTTGCTTGTACTAGTTCAACGAATTGAGCTTTATTCATAAATTGACCCTTGAATTTATAAAGATTTTCCGAAACTATTAAAGGCAAAAAACATAACGTTTGTTGCTAAATAGTTCAGCTAGAGATACTTTATAGTTTATTTGCTTAAATATTTCTTCTTTTTATCAAATAAGGATATAAATTGTGATGTTTTAGCCTTTTTTAGCCCGAATTTCGCACGTTTGAGTAGTTTTGACACAACAGTGCTAATCTCACTAGCTATTATTAAAGGTGATAAATCTCTAATTTTTTTATAACCACTGCTATTTGAATGTATGGACAAAAATACATCTTCTAAAGCATCTCTTTCTTGTTTTGTTAGTGTTCCCATTAACTTAATCCTCAAGCCTATTTATTTTTCTAACAGCTCTTATAATCTCATCATCTTCTAATCTTCCAAGCATTCTTATTACAGTTGAAGCAGCCTGTGGTTTTGCACGACCAAGTTTCCAGTCCTGATATGTGCGCATAGAAATCCCTAATGAAAGAGCCATATCTTTAAGAGATATTTTTTTCCCATTATTTTGAGATTCTAGCGAGTTATGAAGAATATTAAATAGATCATTAATTTGCATTCGGAGATTATACGTAATAAATACTTAAACATACATTTAAGTCATGATTATAAACTATATATATATTATAAGATACATTAAAAGATATATTAAATTAGATTTAATGTATATTAAATTAATAAAAATAGATACAATATACGGTTTATCGTATATAATTAGTATTAAAATATTAATTTGTATCAATGAAAAGTTTTTTTAAAAGAATATGTGATTTTTTAAGAGTTTAGAGAAATTTTTTTATCAGTAGGGTGTAGAATAATATGACTATCGGATTCTTCCAGATAAAAAGGCTTGTATAATCTAGCGTCAGTCTTGTACATAAGCTCATCCTCCTCATTTAGAGTAAAAGTTATTGTATTTAAGCCGTTTAATGGCTCTGTGATAGTTATTTTTGCACTTTTTGCACTGTCTACTATCTTATATTTTTGCTCTTGCAGTTTTTTTATTTGATCTTTAAGTATTGGAACTTGAGATTGAGTATGCTTTAGAGCTCCCTCAAGTGTATACTTAAGATCTTCTATCTCTTTATCTAAAAAATTGAGTTTACTATTTAAAGTTGGGATGTCTCTATAATTTATCTTAAATAGGTTGTCTTCACCGCTTACTAGCCTAATAGTTATTGAGTTTGAGGCATAAACTTTCAGGTTGTTTTTAACATGTCCTATTATCACGTCTTCGGCATATATAGTGCCACCAAGTGATGCTTCT
This sequence comes from Candidatus Sulfurimonas marisnigri, assembly GCF_015265475.1. Classification (NCBI taxonomy): domain Bacteria; kingdom Pseudomonadati; phylum Campylobacterota; class Epsilonproteobacteria; order Campylobacterales; family Sulfurimonadaceae; genus Sulfurimonas; species Candidatus Sulfurimonas marisnigri. The sequence goes on from NZ_CP054493.1 coordinate 459,076, forward strand.
ACCTCTACATATGTTGCGTGAACTTCCCCACCTTCTAAAAGTTTTATTTTTGCTTTATGACATCTCAGTTTTCCTTTATGTCTGTTAATATCAGCAAATTTAGCTTTTTGTATAGATTCTTGATGTGTTGCTCCATCAATTTTCAGGTTAACAGCCTCAAGTATACTTTTAGCACCAACATGCCCATTTATATGAATAGTCTCTGATGTTAACTTAACACCTTCTCCGATGCTATCTACCGAGGTGTCATTTTGAGATATAGTAACTTCAATATTGTTAGCTTCATCTTTCGTTAGTGCATTTTGAACACGTGATAGCTTACTCATTTTTATTTTATTATCTATATAGAACTCTTTTTCATCAAAGTGGACATATCCTCTTATTTTACTTTTATAAAGTTTTTTTTCATCATCTTCGAGAATTTCTATTGTGTCACTGTCAATATCAGCTTCTAAATCATCTTTATTGTCTGAATAATTATTTGTGATAATTTCACCAAACGCATTTAGACCATTCTTTCCAAACATTGGTTTTATATACTCAACCAACAGCTCTCCTTCATTAACTTCTGCTATTTGAAAACTGTTCCGTTTTTTAAAAAAATGCATAATAAGTTTGCTGTTTATTGTAATCTCTGGCTCAATACCATCAAAAAGAGGAATCTTGATTTTTTTACTAAATTTACCTTGGTATAGGTATTTGGTAAAAGCTTTTAGTTTCTCTTTCATCTGATTGTCAAAGATATTTACTAAGATTTTATTTTGAGCTTTTATTTTGTTTACTTCTTTTAATAAAAGTAGATATATCTCTTTAGGTTTATATGTTTTGTAAGGTATGTGAGAATCAGGATTTAAAACCATAAAAGCACTACTATTGTTGTTGGTATATTTAATAGTATAGTCTAGATCTAGTATGCACTTTACTGGCGCCTTTATTGTTATAATGTAAAATTGTTGAAATTGCACATGTTCATTAATTAATTTATTTTTATCATTGTAATAATTCTTAGGATCATCTTTGTAAAGCAAAAAGTCGTCATCAGAAATTGTTTTTATATAGGTGTCAACTTGGTTTATATTAAACTCATACTCTGATGTTTTTAGTAAATGTTCTGTGGCAAACTTGCCTATAGAGTTATTAATATTTTTGGTCTTTATCTTTTTGTTATGCAAGTAAGTCACTATAGTCATATTTTGAAAAATCTAAGTATAGTTTTCCGTATTCTCTAATTATCCTTACATCACTGTCATATACATCTAAAAAACGATTTTTGATAATTTTTCTTTGAGAAGATTTTATACCTAATGATTTTAGATACTCTTTTAGCTCTACTTTTTCATTGTCTATCAGTTCAGCCTCACCTTGGTGCACAAAACTTTCTAGTTCATGCATTGTAGCTTGTTCACGTTCAAGCATCATTTTATTATTTACAAGTTCTAAAATATTTTTTAATTGAGCATCTTTTGTGCTGTAAACTTGCTCTATTTTGTCTCTTTCGTCACGAAGCATCTGCTCCTTATCACCTATTAGCTTATCTACTTTCATCTCTAATTGCATTATCTTCTCTTTAAGAAAAGTATTCTCTTTTTGGTAAAGGGCAATAACAGTAGCAACGGTAGTTTTAGGTTTGACTATTTGCATCTCTTTTTTTTCTTGATTAACTTGGGCTCTTTTGTCACTCTCAATAGAACTTCTTGTTACTATTATAAAGGTGGCACCATCTTCAATAATATAGTTTAGTTTTTTTGCTTTTAGTTTTGAGTTAACCATCTCTTTTGACATTTTAAAGTGTTTACAATATTCATCTATTGTTAATCTCATGAGGCTTTCCAACTTGTTTTTTAGTATTTTAGCATAAAAAGTTTTTAAAAAAGTTATTTTAAATGTACCCTACAATATAATGACACAATAAAAAAGATATAAAAAGTAGGGATTTGATTATGGGTATTTTAGATATTGTGAAACCGGGTGTATTATTTGGCTCAGATGTGCAAAAAGTTTATAAACATGCAAAGGATATGGGGTTTGCTATTCCAGCTGTAAATGTTGTAGGCACTGATTCCATAAATGCTATACTGGAGTCTGCTGCAAAGGTTAATTCTCCTGTTATTATTCAGTTTAGTAATGGCGGTGCGTCATTTTATGCTGGTAAGGGTTTAAGTAATGAAAATGAAAAAGCAGCGATAGTAGGTGCAATTTCTGGTGCTATGCATGTTCATATGATGGCAGAGGTTTATGGAGTAGCAGTTATACTTCATACTGACCACGCTGCAAAAAAACTACTTCCTTGGATAGATGCTTTGCTTAGTGCAAGCGAAGATTACTTCAAAACTTATGGAAAACCTCTTTTTTCATCTCACATGTTAGATCTCTCTGAAGAGCCATTGGAAGAGAATATATCTACATGTAAAGCTTACTTAGAGAGAATGAGTAAAATCGGTATGAGCATCGAGATAGAATTAGGTTGCACAGGTGGAGAAGAAGATGGTGTAGATAACAGCAGCATTGATAACTCACTTTTATATACTCAACCAGAAGATGTGGCATATGCATATGAAGAGCTAAGTCAAGTATCTCCACACTTTACAATTGCTGCATCATTTGGAAATGTTCATGGTGTTTACAAGCCTGGTAATGTTCAACTTACTCCTAAAATTTTAGATAATTCCCAAAAATATATCCAAGAAAAATTCAACACAGGTGAAAAGCCTGTAAACTTTGTATTTCATGGTGGTTCAGGTTCAGAACCTAGTGAAATTGAAGAGGCTATAGGGTATGGAGTAATTAAAATGAACATAGACACAGATACCCAGTGGGCAACTTGGATTGGTGTGAAAGATTATTATGAGAAGAATAAAGATTACCTTCAAGGTCAGATTGGAAATCCACAAGGTGAAGATAAACCAAATAAAAACTATTATGACCCTAGAAAATGGTTAAGATCCGGACAAATGACGCTTATAGCTAGAGTAGAAGAGGCATATAAAGATTTAAACGCACTAAACAAAAACTAGAATATAAACTTTTTTAGCGAGATTGTTAGAAGTCTTGCTAACCTAGTGGAAAATAAGTGGAGATTTTTTCACTTAGTTTTCACTCCTTTTAATCTTAATCTTAAAAAGTAGATGAATATCTATTTTTACGCACCTTTCTTACGAGATATCTCTTTGGTTATAAAAGCTTTAGAACAAATTCAAAAAATGATATTATTAATTCAGTATTTTTTTGTAGCTTAAAAATATGTTTGCCAGAAATTAAGTATAACTTTTTTAAGACTCTGTGGATAAAAATTTGTTTTTCATGACTGACTAAATATTTGGAGCTTAAGCGTATAATTAATTAATTATAGTTAGAATATGTTTGATTATAATAAGGAGTTTGACGTGAATAAGTTTATTCTAAGTTTAATAGTAGCAGCACTACTAACAGTCATTGGTTGTAGTAGTGGTGATAGTACTACAAGTGATGTAGATAGTTCTTCAATCTTGATTCTTCATAATCAAGGGGGGACTTGTTTGGATTGTCATGGGCCAGACAGCGAAAAAGAGTTTACGTCCGGGGCCACAGTATATACACATTTAAATTCTGTCGATTCTTATGCCAGCGGATATACAGTGAGGTTGGTTTTAGAAAATACCGGGACTATAATTGATTATGTCCCAAAATACGGTACGGGTAATTCTCACACTTCATACGAAGAATCCATAAACGGTTTTACCGCAAAGGTTCTTGATGCAGATGGAAATGTAGTAAACAGTTCCGCAAACAACTCGCATGATACCTCACAGCTCAACTGTAACAGTTGTCACACTGCAAGCGGTGTCGGTGGCGCACCTGGAAGAATTACTTCCGATATGAGCCTCATTCAAGAAGTATCAGTAAACTCCGTTTCATTAGATGAAAAAGTAGAGGGAGCAAGCTTAGTACATACTGTTCTTATGAGTGGAACATCTGCAACAAATCAAAGGTATTCATTTACTCTTGGTGGCGGTACAGCAGATGTTGCAACGGATTACGATACTGCAGTATTTAGCAACGGCGTTATCAATAATGGAGATGGAACAATTACTGTTCCCTCAGGTGTAGCAAGCTTTATAGTTACAGTTGTAACCCATGATGATACTCTCAAAGAGGGAGCAGAATCCTTTACCCTCAATGTAGGCGGTAAAGCAGCTATTGGTACTATTATAGACAACGATACAGCATCTATCACTGCTGTTTCTTCCGTCGCAAAATACGAGGGAGCGGGTTTAGTGCATACAGTAGAGATGAGCGGTGCTTCCATATTTAATGAAAATTACACCTATGCTCTTGGTGGAGGCACAGCAAGCTATCCAAGCGATTATTCAGATGCACAATTTAGCAATAATATTCTTAATAATGGAAATGGAACTATCACTGTTCCGGCAGGAGTGAGCGCATTTACGATTACTGTTCCAGCGACTGATGATGCTGAAGCAGAGAGCACAGAGACATACAACCTAACGGTAGACGGAGTAACAGCATCGGGTACGATTTTAGATAATGACACGGTGGTTACAGTATCTGTTAGTTCTGTTTCATCAGATGAAAAAGTGGAGGGAGTAAGCTTAGTCCATACTGTCCTGCTGAGCGGAGCATCTGCTACAAATCAAGATTATATATTTACATTTGGAGGCGGCACAGCTACTTATACAACGGATTATGCGGCTGCGGTGTTTAGTAACAATGTTATCAATAATGAAAATGGAACGATTACTGTTCCCGCAGGCGTAACAACATTTATGATTACAGTTCCAACGAGTGATGATACGCTTGATGAAGAGCTAGAAACTTATAATATTGGCGTCGCTGGAGTTATTGCAGTGGGAACCATTACAGATAACGACACAGCGTCCGTCACTACTGTTTCGTCCGCTTCACAAACAGAGGGAACAAGCTTGGTACATACAGTACAAATGAGTTTTGTATCTACAACAAACAAAAATTACACATATACTCTTGGCGGGGGAACTGCTACTTATGCAAGCGACTATTCAGCTGCGGTATTTAGTAACAATGTTATCAATAATGAAAATGGAACGATCACCATTCCAGCAGCAATAATAACATTTACAATTACAATTCCTACTACAAATGATACTGAGGTGGAGAGTACGGAGACGTATAGCCTCGCTGTAGGTGGAGTAAGTGCAGTTGGCACCATCTTGGATAATGATACAGCCGCATCCACCTCCTTTGCAAGTGATGTTATGCCGATTTTTGTCGATGCAGATAAAGGTAATTGTAAAAGTTGCCATACTACAATCAGTAATAGAACATTTAAAGTCGGTGATGCTGCATACACATATAACAATATTGTAAGTAACAGTCTAATAAATACAACATCACCTGATTCATCATCCATTCTCATAAAAGGAAACGGGGGAGATGGTCATAACGGTGGTGATAAACTCTCTGATGCCAACTCGATAACAGTAAGGGATTGGATAACGGAAGGTGGTTTGAACAACTAAAAGATTGAACTCATTTGAAAGAGAGCTTCTGTTGCCTTCGCAATGGGATTTATTAGACTTGGGCAAAAATAGAAATTAGACTACTTTGAATTTTCATAAATATCTGCAATGCTTTTAGCATGTGGATTTTTTAAATAATAGTTATCTAAAAGCTGGTTTAGCCTGTTTTTATTAAATCTCCAATAATGTCTTTCATCAAATCTTTCATCACACAATATCTTCTTAAACAACACATCTAAAGAAAGCTCAGCACTATTTGATTTTATTACATGTAGAACTAGTTTTGTGAGTTCTTCATGGGACTCTTGAGTTTTGTCATCATCTTTTAATTGTTTATTTGGGAAGAAAGCATAAATTTTCCAGATACTTATAACAAATGCTAGAATGAAAAATGTGATCATTAGAGTTGATATATCAAATTCCATATACTCAGACCTTTATTCATAATCGTATCATAAGAATTTTGCTAGAATGCCGTTATGAATGATAAAGTATTTACAAAACCAATTAAAAAACAATTTGAGTTTGATGAAGAAGTTGCCGCAGTTTTTGATGACATGCTAAAGAGAAGCGTTCCTTTTTATAAAGAGTCACAAAAAATTACAGAATTTTTCTCACTTAAGCATTTAGAGGATGGCTCTATTATGTATGACTTGGGTTCATCAACAGCATCTCTTCTTATAAACATAAGCAAACAACTAAAGTGTAAAGCCACTTTGGTTGGACTTGATAATTCAGATGCAATGCTAGAGCAAGCAAGAAAAAAGTGTTTGGCCCTTGGCGCAAATGTTGAGTTGGAAAATGCAGATATTCTAGAGTACGACTATAAAGAAGCTGATGTTTTTGTTAGTAATTACACCTTGCAGTTTATTCGTCCACTTGTTCGAGAAGAACTTGTAAAAAAAATAGCTGCATCGCTTAAAAAAGATGGAATTTTTATATTTAGTGAGAAAGTTATTAGTCACCATCCAAAGTTGAATAAAGACTTGATAGAGTGTTATTACGACTTCAAAAAAGAGCAGGGTTACTCGGAGTATGAAATAATGCAAAAACGAGAAGCACTAGAGAATGTTTTAGTCCCATATAGTGAAGAAGAGAATATTAAAATGGCTAAAAATTGTGGGTTTTCTCATTGTGAAGTAGTATTTAGATGGGCAAATTTCGCAACTTTCATAGCAATAAAGTAAACCTACTTAATATTTCGTCGTTAGTTTATATTGTATTTTTAATTTATAAAGTTTTATCTTTTACCAAACATTACCTTTTGGTTTTTCATCCTCGCCGCTAACAAAGTCAATTGCTTTTTTAGCACCATCTTCTAGCTGCTTATATGTGACAATGTCATCATCTCCACATTTTTTATGGTAGTAGCCTTGTAAATCATAATACTCATTGCAGTCACTATAGTATTTAGCTGAAATACCGTGCTTATTTACACATGCCGAGAATAGGAAAAGTGTTGAGGTAAGTAATAAAAATTTAATCATAAGTTACGCAAAGCAAATAGTAATCCAATATTCATACTAAACCTTGAAACTCTCTTTAGTTTTACAATACTGAGTTAAAAAGCACTCTTCGCAAGCAGGATTTTTTGCTTTACAAATGTAGCGACCAAACAGGACCATCCCTTGATGAAGCGCATGGAGATTATTTTTAAACTTTTTAACTAAAGTGGCTTCTGTTTTTATAGCAGTTTTGTCATCACTTAGACCAAGACGGTGCGAAACTCGAAACACATGAGTATCAACTGCCATAAGGTTTGCCCCTGTGTACTCTATCATGACAACATTCGCAGTCTTCTGACCGACACCGGCAAGTGTTATTAACTCTTTTTCATCCATCGGTATTTCACCATTATATATTTCAACAACTCTTTTTGCCATCAGTACTATATTTTTTGCTTTATTATTAAAAAATGAACAGCTATTTATGAGCGATTTTACATCATTAAGGTTTGCATTTGCTAAAGATAATGGGTCTGGATATTTTATAAATAGCTCAGGTGTTATAAGATTTACTCGTTTGTCTGTACATTGAGCAGAGAGCGCTACAGCTACAACTAACTCATACGCATTTTTATATTCAAGCTCGGTTACTGCGTCACTGTATCTGTCAATAAATAGCTGGTGAATCTCTAAAATTTCTTTTTTTGTTGCTTTTTTTATTTTAATCATAGAAGCAATATTACACTCTGTTTAATAATCATTAGTATTAAGTTACTAAAATTTTTAACTTAATAAGGAATTTTAATGAAAATAACAACTAAAATAGTAGCATCTATAGCGCTTTTATCAACAATAGCAATGGCACAAACACTAGTAACGGTAAATGATACCGCAATTACACAAGAAGATGTTGATAGAGAGTTAATGCAAGCAACTCAAGGTAGATTTAATCAAGTACCAGTTGACAAACAAGCAGAGTTTAGAAAGCAAGTGTTGGAGCAGTTAGTAGCAAAAGAGCTAATATTTGACGATGCAAAAAAGACAGGTATCTTAAAGTCAAAAGATTTTAAAGATAGATACGAAGAAGTTGTTTCAAGAATTAAAAAAGAGATAGCAATTCAAGTTTGGCAAAAAAGAGAAGTAGATAAGATAAAAATTTCTGATAAAAACTTGAAAAATTACTACAAGAAAAACAAAGAAGAGTTTAATGAAAAAGAGAGTGCTCACGCTCGTCATATTTTAGTTGCTACAGAAGATACGGCTAAAAGTATTGCCAAAGAGTTAAAAGGTTTAAAGGGTGTTGCTCTAAGAAATAAATTCATGGATTTGGCAAAAGAAAAATCTACTGGACCAAGTGGACCAAAAGGTGGAGATTTAGGCTACTTTGCTCCAGGACAGATGGTACCAGCTTTCAGCGATAAAGTATTCAGCATGGAAGTTGAGACAGTATCTGCCCCAGTTAAAACACAGTTTGGATATCATCTGATTTACCTTGAAGATAGAAAAGACAAACAAACAAAATCATTTAAAGAAGTTAAAGAAGAAATTTCTCAAAGATTAAAAATGGAACAAGCTAAAGCAGTCATGATGGAAAAAATGAAAGTTTTAGAGAAACAAGCAACTATTAAATAAAAAAGAAGATGATAAAAAAATCTCCTATCTCTAAATTAATTTTAGAGAATAGGACATTTTATGTAAAACGAGACGATTTAATAGATCCATATCTAGCTGGAAATAAATACAGAAAACTATATACACTCTTACAAACTCCCTCAGACAAACTTAATAAAATCATATCTTATGGTGGAACTCAATCAAATGCAATGCTCGCTATTGCTGCAATGTGCGCAGAGAAAAATTGGGAGTTTATTTACTATACAAAAGGTATAAGTCAAACTCAGAAAAATGAAAAATGTGGCAATTTTTTTATTGCTAAAAAGCTTGGAATGTTACATGTAGAGGTAGATAATGAATTTTATAAAGATTTTATAGCTTCACTTAGAGTGAATCTAGATAATAAAACATTTATTGTCGACCAAGGTGGTGCGGTTGAAGAAGCAAGAGTTGGATTAGAAGTTTTGGCGGAAGAGATAAGAGCATATGACTCACATATTAAATCTCTTGCTACGCCATCAGGTACTGGCACAACAGCTCTCTTTTTAGCTCTCTCTCTGCCTGAATACAAAGTTTATACTACATCATGTGTAGGAGATATTACTTACTTAAAACAGCAAATGAGTGCGCTTTACACTATCCCTGACAACTTGGTTTTTTTAGAGCCTGAAAAAAAATATCACTTTGCAAAACCATACCCAGAGTTTCTACATGTACAAAAAAAACTTTTAGAAGCGGGAATTGAGTTTGATTTGCTTTATGCTCCTGGAATGTGGAAATGTTTGTTAGAGCAAACAGATGAAGAGATTATGTATATTCACAGTGGCGGAGTAACAGGAAATGAGAGTATGTTAGAGAGGTACAAGAAAAAAGGAATTACTTCCTTTTGCTAAGTATCAAATAAAAACAACATTCTCTTTTATGTCAACTCTAGCAGGCTGATATGAATTGATTTTTGCATCTTTGTCTTCGTATCCTAAAACTACACTATATAAAAGCGCTAAGTTATCTGGAATATCTAAAACTTGTGCGATAACTTTTCCAAACTCTGTTGTAGCACCTTGAGGGCAGCTATCTACTCCGAACTCTTGAGCAGCTAACATTATACTCTGCATATATGCTCCACAATCAAGTAAAACACCTTGTGCATTTTCTATATTTGCTTTATCTGTAAAAACAAAAAATACAGTGCTAGCGCCAAACCACCTAAAGTTATCGTGCCACATTTTAGTACGAGTTTCAATATCTTTTCTATCAACACCCATTAATTTATATAGACCAACACCAGTGGTAATACGTCTTTTTTTGTATGGTGCTACCCAATTAAGTGGATAATATTGAATAAATTGATCATTCTCAACACCACTTTCCATTTTTTCTATGATAGCATCGCCAACATTCTTTAGAACTTTTTCATCGCTAATAGCGTAAGTTATCCAAGGCTGCATATTTGCTCCACTTGGTGTCATAGCTGCTGCGTTTAAGATTTTTTCTTGAATCTCTTTTGAAATTGCCTTTTGAATATATGCTCTTTTTGATGAGCGGTTCTTGATAGCTTCTAAAATTGTTTGCATACTAAATCCTATAAAATAATTCTGTATTATAATATAAATAATTAAAAGTTGTGTATTGATATTGTGGGCTAAAAAGACTTGACAACAAGTGGCTCAACTTGCTATAATGTGAAAAGTTAAATATAATTATATTTAGTTTATCTAATCTTAAAATTAAATAAATAAAAGGATTTACAAATGAGTGGTATTTTTGAAAAATTAACAAATAATATGACTGAAGCTATAGAGTCATCAATATCTTTAGCACTACACAATAAAAACCAAGAGGTTGAGTCAGTACACTTCTTGTGGGCACTTCTTACTAATTCAAACTCTGTGTTAAATCAGATGTTTAATAAAATGAATATAGATAAAATTGCAATGGAGCTAGATGTAAAAAGTTTGAGTGAAAAACTTCCAAAATCTTCGACAGTCTCAAAAGAGAGTATAAGGTTGTCTAAGAGTTTTGTTCAAACATTAGAGAATGGGGCTGGTTTAATGACAAAAAACGGAGACTCGTTTTTGGCAGTTGACACTTATATTCTTGCGAATTTAAAAAATGAACCATATTCTACAATACTGAAAAAATATATTGATATGTCTGAACTTGCTAAAAATATAGAAGCATCAAGAGGTGGCTCAAAAATTGATTCACAAAGTTCAGATGAGACTCTAGAATCATTAGAAAAATATGGAATAGATTTAACTGCCCAGGCAAGGGAAGGAAATCTTTCACCTGTGATTGGGCGTGATGAAGAGATAACTCGTATGATGCAAATACTAATCCGTAAGACAAAAAATAATCCTATGCTATTAGGTGAACCTGGAGTCGGTAAAACAGCATTGGTCGAAGGACTGGCTCAAAGAATTTCTGATGGAAAAGTTCCAACATCACTTCAAAATAAAAAAGTAATTGCGCTTGACATGAGTGCACTTATTGCAGGTGCTAAGTATAGAGGTGAGTTTGAAGATAGGCTAAAAGCGGTTATTAATGAAGTAAAACAGAGTGGAAACATTATACTTTTTATTGATGAGATTCACACAATTATTGGAGCAGGAGCTAGCGAGGGTAGCATGGATGCCGCAAACATCTTAAAACCAGCTCTTGCACGCGGTGAGCTTCATACTATTGGGGCAACAACACTAAAAGAGTATAGAAAGTATTTTGAAAAAGACACAGCGCTTCAAAGACGTTTTTTGCCTATTAATCTTGATGAGCCAACAGTAAACCAGTCTCTGCAAATTCTTAGAGGGATTAAAGAGCGTTTAGAGACTCACCATAATGTAACAATTACAGATAGTGCTTTAGTCGCAGCTGCTAAACTCTCAGACAGATATATTGCAGATAGATTTTTACCAGATAAAGCAATAGATCTTATTGATGAAGCGGCAGCTGAATTGAAAATGCAGATAGAGTCAGAACCACATGTTTTAAGTCATGAAAAGATAAAAAGTTCAGAGTTACATGTAGAGCAAGAAGCTCTTAAAATGGAAGACACGCCGGCGAATGCAAAGCGACTTGTAGAGATAACAAAAGAGTTAGCAGATGTTGATGAGAAAGTGAGAGATTTAGAAGTTCAGTTTGCGACAGAAAAGGAGGTATTTGAAAAAATATCAACTGTTAAAAATGAGATAGAGGCTAAACGTAGAGAAGCAAATATAGCAAAAAGTTCATCTGAATTTAATCGTGCTGCGGAGATAGAGTATGGAGAAATTCCTGCTCTTTTAGAAGAAGAGAAAAAAATAAACAGCAACTGGGAAAAACTTCAAAGTGCAGGAACCCTTCTTAAAAACAGTGTTGATGAGGAGGCGATAGCTTCAATAGTATCCAGATGGACAAAAATTCCAGTGCAAAAGATGCTTCAGGCAGATAAGGATAAAATCTTAAATGTGGAAGATGAGCTTAACAAGGATGTAGTTGGACAAAGTAAAGCAACTCATGCTGTTGCTCGTGCCATTAAAAGAAACAAAGCAGGTCTGTCAGATGCATCTTCCCCAATAGGAAGCTTTCTGTTTTTGGGACCGACTGGTGTTGGTAAAACACAAACAGCAAAAACTTTGGCAAAATTTCTTTTTGATTCTGAGGATGCACTTATAAGAATAGACATGAGTGAGTACATGGAAAAACATGCAGTTTCTCGCTTGGTTGGAGCGGCTCCAGGGTATGTAGGCTATGAAGAGGGAGGACAGCTTACAGAGGCGGTTAGGAGAAAACCGTATAGTGTTGTACTTTTTGATGAAGTTGAAAAGGCACATCCAGATGTTTTTAATATGTTGCTGCAGGTACTAGATGATGGTAGACTGACTGATAACAAAGGTGTTACGGTCGACTTTACAAATACAATTATTATTTTAACTTCAAATATTGCAAGTGATAAAATTATAAATAATCCAAATTCAGAAGAACTTCAAAATATGGTTTTAGGTGAACTAAAGCAAGCTTTTAAGCCAGAATTTTTAAATCGTTTGGATGATATAGTGATTTTTAATGCACTTGGACGCGAACAAATTGTAGATATAGTAAATATTTTCTTTAGAGAGATTGCTAAAAAAGTGGAGCAAAGGGACATAGAGCTTACACTGAGTGCTGATGCTAAGGCTTACATAGCAGAGGCAGGGTTTGATCCTGTTTATGGCGCTAGACCACTTAAACGTGCTTTGTATGAGATAGTTGAAGACAGACTCGCAGACCTTATCCTTGATGGTAGTGTGGTAGAAGGCTCACATGTAGAGTTTAATCTGCAAAACGGCGAGATAAAAGTAAAAGTATCGTAAATAAAAAGAGGTTATAATTTCACTATGAAATATTTGATACTATTAGCCCTCTTTACTATATCTTTATTAGCTTGTACAGGTGATTGTTTAACATGTCACCCTAATCTTGTTCCGACAATAAATGAAGATTTAAGACATAAGCCTATGCTTACATGTATAAATTGCCACTCTGCAGATCCCAATAAGATGGCAGATTGTGGAGCAGACTGTTTTGCATGCCATCCAATGTCTAAAATAAATGCATCAAATGTAAGAGAACATGATGTAATTCAAGAGTGCAGAGATTGTCATGTTGGCGAAAAAGAGAAACTTTTTGATATCTCAAACTCTTTTAACCAATCTCATTTGGAGACATTAAAAGAACTTATTAGTAAATAGTAAAAGCTTTTACAAAACTTAACCGCACTTTAAGTAAGTTTTATGTAATATTTCGAACTTAATTTTAAATAAGGATATGTCTATGAAAAGAACATACCAACCCCATAATACGCCGAGAAAAAGAACTCACGGATTCAGAGCTAGAATGGCAACAAAGAATGGTCGTAGAATAATAAATCGTCGTCGTGCTAAAGGTCGTAAAAGATTGACAGTTTAGGCAACTTTTATACACTGAAACAACATCGCGAGTTTCAGTATATATATAGAAAAGGAAAAGATTCTCACTCAGACAGTGTAGTACTCTTTTTTCTTCCCACACAAAACACTCACAAAGTTGGATTTACTGCTACTAAAAAAATTGGTAATGCTGTAAAAAGAAATAGAGCTAAGCGAAAACTTAGAGCACAATTTCGTGAATATTCCCCAAATCTTAAAGACGGTACATATATTTTTGTAGCGAAAATAGCAATAAATGATATTAGTCATGAAGTATTTCAAAATGATTTCAAAAAAGTTTTAAATAGACTACATGTAATAGAGCAAAAATAGATGATTAGAGAAGTATTATTGAAGCTTTTATGGCTTTATCAGAAATTTTTCACGCTTATTGGTTTTGGAAGTTGTAGATATTACCCATCTTGTAGCGAATATGCAAGAATTCATTTTGAAAATAATTCAATTTCAAGTGCTTTTTACCACACTTTCACTAGAATACTCCGTTGTAATCAATTATTTGACGGTGGGATAGAGTATCCATTACTAGATAAACTGTCTTTAAAGCCCACAAAGATAAGGGTTGATTCTATAAAATATTGGTTGGTTCCAAATAAAAAAAACCGTTTTCATATTATAAAAAATTTTTCATATAAAGGGTGACCGTGTTAGACAAAATGACACCAAATCAAAGATTAATGGTAGCTGTTATACTATCAGTTGTATTTTTCGTAGCTTATACAGCAATTTTCCCACAAGAGCAGCCAGAAATGGCACAAGTAAAACAAAGTAATAGTAAAAACAATGTGGCTTCTACAAATCAACAAGCTTCAAATATGTTACCAAATTCTGTTTCAAATGTTTCCAATGCAGCTGGGCATGAAATCTCACCACAAGAGAGTATTGCTGCAAATGACTTAAGTACTTTAGTTACAGTTTCTAATAAGCATTTTATACTTAAAATGGACACGCTAGGGCGAATCTCATCTACAGAGCTTCTAGATGAGAAGTTTAACGATAAAGATGACAATCATGCCCAACTTATACCTGTTGATGGGACTAAACCTCTTTTTGTTAGATTCTTAGATAGTAATATAAATGAAGAGGCGACTAAGGTTGCATATATTGCAAACATTTCAAAGCTTGATGTAAAAGATGGTGCAAAAAAAGTTGTTTTAACACAAAAATTATCTAATCTAACAGTTACAAAAGAGATTACTTTTTATCCAGATGGACATTATGATGCTAAAGTTTTGCTTTCTGATAATAAAAGATATTTTATTTATCTAGGTCAAAGACCAGAGATAACTGAGCAGATGATGACAATCTCAGGGGCTATGGTTTATACAGATGATGGTATTGTAACTATTGTAGAAGATGGAGATGCTGAAGGTAGAAAAACTTTTAGTGGAGTTGAGCTTATATCTGCATTTGATCAATACTCTGCATCTATAATGTATGGATTTACTAAAGATACAAATATTGTTATTGAGAGAGACAGAGATGATAATCCGGTAGTATATTTTGAAGCAGTGCAAAATATGAACTTTAATGGTTATATAGGGCAAAAAGAGTATAAAACTTTAAAAAATATCAATCCAGTTTTAACGAATGCTATTGAATATGGCTGGTTTACTTTTGCTTCTAAACCACTTTTTCAGCTTTTGTTATGGTTACATGGAATTTTAGGTAACTGGGGTTGGTCAATTATTGCACTTACTCTGATTATTAGAGTTATTCTTTACCCTTTGACATACAAGGGTATGGTCTCTATGCAGAAGATGAAAAACATCGCACCACAGGTTAAAGCAGTTCAAGCAAAATATAAGGGTGACCCACAGCGTATGAATGCTGCGGTAATGGATATGTATAAAAAACACGGTGCAAACCCACTAGGTGGGTGTCTTCCAATGCTACTGCAAATACCTGTGTTCTTTGCAATATACCGTGTTCTTTTAAATGCTGTGGAACTTCAAGGTGCTCCTTGGATGTTATGGGTACAAGATTTATCAAGAATGGACTCAACATTTGTTTTACCAGTTCTTATGGGTGCATCAATGTATTATCAACAAAAACTTACTCCAAGTAATTTTACTGATCCAATGCAAGAGAAAGTATTTAAATTTTTACCAATTATTTTTACTTTCTTCTTTGTAACATTTCCATCAGGTCTTGTGCTTTACTGGTTTGTAAATAATCTTTTCTCAATAGCACAACAGTTTATTGTAAATCAGCAGTTTAAAAATGCAAAAGATGTAGAAGTAGCTATTGCACATAAGACGGAGAAAAAAGATGATTAAAATTGAATCAGTAACTTTAGAAGAAGCTTATAGAGGTGCTGCTTTAAAACTAGAGTGTTCTGTGACTGAGTTGAATATTGAAGTTGTTCAGTCTCCAAGTGGTGGTTTTTTAGGGCTTTTTAAAAAGAGTGCTATTATTGTTGCTACAAAGAAAATTACAAGCTCAATAGATGTACATAAAGAAGTTATCAAAGAAGATAAAAAAGAAATTAGAGAAGTAGTAAAACAAGAATCTAAGCAGACTGTAAAACAAGAGAGTGAACAAAAGCAAAATAAAAAAAGACATAAGCCTAAGCAGACGAGTAAAAAATCTGCACACAATGTTTTTAATGACACAATTATGCCTGAGACATTTGTAAGTACTCAAGATGATGAAGATTACGATATGGGAGATATCAACTTCACTGCAGATTATGATGAAGATGAAACACCAGTAGTTAAAGAAGAAGTTACTGGAAACACAAATGCCAAAGAAGTTGCTAAAAGTGTTGAAGAAGAGATAAATATACTTTTTGACTTAACTTGTTTTAAGATTGATAAGATTGAAGTGAGTGCATATGATGAAACTACTCTTCTTATTGAATTTAAAGGAGAAGACGCTGCGCTTCTGATCGGTAAAGAGGGTTACAGATATAAAGCTCTTTCATATATGATATTTAACTGGATTAATACAAAATATAAACTGCAGCTTCGTCTGGAAATTGCAGAATTTTTGAAAAACCAGGAAGAGTCTGTATTAAGATACCTAGAAGGTGTTTGCGAGAATATAAATAGAGACGGAAAAGCACAAACTAAGATACTAGATGGTGTTCTTGTTCAAATAGCTCTAAGAGAACTTCGCGAAAAATATCCAAACAAGTATGTAGCAATCCGCTCTACTCGTGACGGACTTAAATTTATCATTGTAAATGAGTATTACAACTAATTAAAAACTAGTTTTTTCTTTGAGAACTTGTTTTCAAGCAACGGAGACCAATAAATGAACAACGACACTATTAGTGCCATTGCAACTGCTAATGGTATTGGTTCCATTGCAATAATCCGCATAAGCGGAGATAGAGCTTTAGAAATAGCTAAGAAACTTACCAATAAAAAAGATTTCCCCCCAAGATACGCTAGTTTATCAAATGTATATAATCAAAACAGTGAATTAATTGATGAATCAATAATTATCTATTTCAAAGCACCATTTTCGTTTACTGCTGAAGATGTAGTAGAAATTCAATGTCACGGTGGTTTTATAGTTGCTCAAAGTATATTGAAAGCTACTCTTAGCTTTGGTGCTAGACTTGCAAATGCTGGAGAATTTAGTAAACGTGCTTTTTTCAATGGTCGAATAGACTTAAGCGAAGCAGAAGCAATAGCACAGTTAATTGAAGCAAAAAGTGAAGATGCTGCAAAAATCCTAGCTAAACAGATGAAAGGCTCACTAAAAGAGTATATAGAAAAAATCCGAGATGATATTATCCATATACTCGCTTATTCTGAAGTTAGCATTGATTATGCAGAAGAGGATTTGCCTGAGGATTTAGTACTGCAAATTGAGAAAAAACTAGAAGAATTAAGAAAGTCTCTTAGCTCAACTCTTTTGGCTAGCAAGGCAAGAGAAGGTTTAATGCAAGGATTTAAGGTAGCTATAGTAGGGAAACCAAATGTTGGGAAAAGCTCACTTTTAAATTCTTTGTTAAATTATAATCGTGCAATAGTTAGTGAAATAGCTGGAACAACCAGAGACACTATAGAAGAGCAGGTGAAAATTGGAACTCATCTTATTCGCATTGTCGATACAGCAGGTATACGCGAAGCTAGTGATGAGATAGAGCGTATAGGTATTGAACGTTCACTTGAAGCAATCCAGCAGAGCGATATAGTTATAGCACTCTTTGATGGCTCCAGAGAATCCGACAGTGAAGATGAGCAGATATTATCTTTAATAAACTCACATACACAAAATAAACATGTTTTATTTGTTAAGAATAAAATAGATTTAGACTCAAAGTTCTTGCATATAGGCTTAGAGTTTGACATGCAAATCAACTCTAAAAAGAGTGTAGATGAACTTATAGTTAGACTAAAAAAGATTATGGATACAACAAACAGTTCTGATGAGATGATGTTAATATCTCAAAGGCAGATATCTTCGGTTGAGAATACTTTGGCTAATATCGAAGAAGCACTCTTCCCGCTTAAAGATCAAGAGTTAGAGATATTCTCTTTTCATCTCAATGAAGCTGTAAAAGAGATGGCTTCTATAACCAGACCTTTTGAAAATGATGAGATGCTTGACAAAATGTTTGGCAGTTTTTGTTTAGGAAAATAAGAGTATGAAATATATAGCAATAGACTTAGGTCTTAAAAGAATAGGTTTAGCATACTCTGCGCATAAAGATATTGTATCTCCGTTAGCAGCGGTTGAGAGAAAAAATCGTAATCAAGCCTCATCTGATGTTAAAAAAGTTATTGAAGAGTGGGAAGCTGATGCGGTAGTTGTTGGAATCCCTTTGGGTGGCAGTAGCGAGGATGAGATGCGCCGTAGAGTTGCTCATTTTATGAATCTTATCGATTTTAAGGGTGAAGTATTTTATCAAGATGAGAGTCGCTCATCACTTGAAGCAGAAAATATGATGAAAGGTGAGATAAAATACATTCGTGATGGAAGAGTTGACTCACTTTCAGCAATGATTATTCTTCAGAGATACCTAAAAACTCTAAAGAGCTAGAAATTAAATGGTAATAATTTTATAATTTATTTTGTGATAGAATTATACTTATATAAAAAAATAGGATTTTTATGAACAATCAAACAAATTTACAGATGTTAAGTGAGAAAGTATCAGATATAGTACAACAATATCACTCCTTAAAAGGTGAAAACGAAAATCTTAGGATGGAGTTGGTAACAGTAAAAGCCGAAGGTGAAATAAAAAGTCAAGAGATAGAAAGATTGATAGAACAAAACAGTTTGAAAGACTTAGAGATTGAAGAGATAGTAGATAAAATAGAAAGTATTTTAGGCTAATATAAATGAGTATAAAAATAGGTTTAAATATAGGTGGTCGCCGCTTTGACGTTGATGTTGAAGAGAAGTTCTCCCTTTTTTTAAAGCAACAAATGGCAAAAGATTTTAACATAGAAGGTAATAACGATTTAAAAGTTTTACTTCAAGCCTATGTTAGAAAAAATCATGAGCTGTTTACTCAAGACCAAAAAATGGAAGAAATCATAAAGAAGTTCGATGATTTAGGATAAAATAAGCTTGCAATGGTATAATTTCGACCTACTTAAAATGTGCGCTCGTAGCTCAGCTGGATAGAGCATCGGTTTGCGGTACCGAAGGTCACAGGTTCGACTCCTGTCGGGCGCACCATCTTTTTTAGAACCTTAAAGAATAATACTCCACACATAGAATTCTTACAAATTTTTTTAATTAAGTATCAACAGATTTAGAATCTACAATACCCATTTTGATTTATTTATAGTAATTTATTTCATAAAGTTTAAGAGAACAACATATAAGCAGTATCTACAATCGTGATGCTGTTTATGTCCTTACAATAAACCGACAATCCTATCTCCGCTCTTATAAATGAATATTAACTATTTATCTCATTTTTTATGATTACTGCCAACTCTCTACACTCTTTTATTTTTTGTGTATAGTTAAGGTTGTCTTTTAAAAGTATGTCTATAAAAGCACTACCAACAATTACACCATCTGCACCTTCTACTTTTTCTTTAGCTGTTTTTTTATTTACACCAAAACCTACATAAGTAGGCGTGTTAGTATGTTTTTTGATTGAGTGCAAAAATGGTTGTAAATCTTCAGCCTGACCAGAACCGGTTGTCCCTGTATATGCAACCATATATATGAATTTTTGAGAGTTTGTAACTACCTCTTTAATTCTTGCTTCACTATCAGTAGGAGCTACGAAACTTATATTTGAGACATTATTTGAGTTAAACAACTCACTATAGAGTAGTGCTTCCTCATGTGGCAAATCAGGGATGATTAATCCGCTTACTCCAAGCTCTTTTGCAATTGGAATCAGTTTATCCATATCTTGCTGATAAAAGCTATTGAAATAACCCATCCATAATGTATCAACTTTTGGTGCAACCTCTTTTGAAATCTCTAAAAGATGTTTAAATTTAAAACCAAGTTCCAATGATTTATGATTTGCTTTTTCTATTAGCGGTCCATCAGCAACAGGGTCAGAAAATGGAACGCCAAGTTCTAGTGAATCAACACCACTATCTCCGAGGGCTAAGGCTAAGTCAACAGTGAAAGATTTTTCTGGATAACCAGAAGTTATATATGCTACTAATTTTTTCATTTATATTATTTTTCCAAGTCAGGTAATTTAAGCAGAGAATATTTAATGTGACTAAGTGAGTTGTTGAGCTTTAAATCTTCATTCCATTGAGCATACATATCACTAATTCTAAGTAACCAGTTGACTGTCTCTTCGTTTACACTCTGATGGTTAGTTCTTATCTGCTCAAGCGAGTCTTCAACAAAGGCTGAAAGTTTTGACATCTGTTCTATTTTCAAATATCCAGACGCAGATTTAATATTATGAAAAACACGAAAAAGCTCATTTATGCTCTGCTCAAACATATTAGGCTTTGATAAATCGATTATCATTGTTTCCATATTATCAACCATCATAGAGTAGTGATCTAAAAATTCATCAACTATTTCATAATCAAAGCTGGCGTCTAAATCACTTCTTATGCCCATTAAATATTTCTCCTATATAGTTCTAATTATAGCAATTTTTGGTTAAAATACATGTATGAATAAAAAAATGACAATAACTTCTATTAAAAAAGCTAAAGGTGAGAAGCCATTAGTAATGGTTACTTCGTATGATGCTCTTTTTGCAAAACTATTGGCACCTTACTCTGATATGATTTTAGTTGGTGATAGTTTAAATATGAGTTTCGCAGGTAAACGAGACACATTGAGTACTACTTTGGAGCAAATGATATATCACACTAGTGCAGTGTGTCAAGGTGCACAAAACAGTTTTATCATCTGTGATATGCCATTTGGAACTTATACGAATAAAGAAGATGCACTTAAAAATGCTATAAAAGTTTTTCAAGAAACTTCAGCAGACAGTATTAAAATAGAGGGTGGAGAAGATAAAGCTGATATTATCTCATATCTATGTTCTAATGGTGTAGCTGTTTGCGGACATATTGGATTACTTCCTCAAGCAGTACGTGGTGAGGGTGGTTATAAGGTTAAAGGTAAGACAGAAGAAGAGAAACTTCAACTTATTAAAGATGCAAGAGCAGTAGAAAATGCTGGAGCATTTTGTATGGTTATAGAAGGCGTAAAAGCTGAAGTAGCTGCTGAAGTAGCTTCTTGTGTATCTGTTCCGGTTATCGGTATCGGTGCTGGCAAAGACGTTGACGGACAAGTGCTTGTTTTTTCTGATATGTTAGGACTTTTTGAAGAATTCACTCCTAAGTTTGTCAAAAAGTATATGGATGGCGCCTCTTTGGTGAAAGAAGCAATGCTTAACTACTCTAATGATGTAAAAACTAAAGAATTTCCAAAAGAGGAACATACATATTAATGGAAAGATTGGTTGAGATTGAGAAGTTTGAGAATGAAGAGACGATAGAAATAACTCTTCGTCCTAATGTTTGGAATGAATATATTGGACAAAATCAGATTAAAAAAAATCTTGGAGTTTTTATAGAAGCTAGTAAAAAAAGGAATGAAGCTCTAGACCATGTTCTTTTCTTTGGACCACCAGGGCTTGGTAAAACTACTCTAGCACTTATTATAGCAAGCGAGATGAATGCAAATATTAAAGTAACGGCAGCTCCAATGATAGAAAAAAGTGGAGATCTAGCGGCTTTGCTTACAAATCTAGAGGAGGGTGATATACTTTTTATAGATGAAATTCACCGTCTTTCACCAGCAGTTGAAGAGATACTCTACTCATCCATGGAAGATTTTCGTATAGATATAATAATCGGTAGTGGACCAGCTGCCCAAACTGTTAAAATTGACTTGCCTAGGTTTACTCTGATAGGTGCTACAACAAGGGCAGGAATGCTTTCGAACCCTTTACGAGACAGATTTGGTATGAACTTTAGAATGCAGTTTTACGATCATGACGAGCTATCAAAAATTATAACTCAAGCATCTGTGAAATTAGATAAAGAGATAGTTCATGAAGCGAGTATGGAAATAGCTAAAAGAAGTCGTGGAACACCTAGAATAGCATTGCGTCTTTTAAAACGTGTAAGAGATTTTGCAGATGTTGCAAACGAGAAAGATATAAAACACTCAAGAACAGAGTATGCGTTAGAGGAGCTTGGTATAAATTCACATGGATTTGATGAAATGGACATAAGACTCTTAAACCTTTTAGCTGGAGCTAATGGAAGAGCTATCGGCTTAAGTACTATAGCGGCAGCTCTGAGTGAAGATGAGGGGACAGTTGAAGATGTTCTTGAACCTTACTTAATTGCAAACGGATATTTAGAGAGAACCGCAAAAGGAAGAAAAGCAACAAGAAGTACATATGAGATTTTGAATGTTTCTCTTCCAGACCAAGAAGAGCTTCTATCTTGAAACCACAATATTTTGTAGGCATACTTTTTGCAACATCTCTTTACTGGATGTATTTATTGTATTCTCCATTTTTATTAGTTATTACAATTGCTGCACTTTTGGCAATCTCTACTTCAGATATTCAAGGATTATTTGAGCGATTATTCAAAAATAAGCTATATGCAGCCTTTGGTTCAAGTTTTTTGTTAGCTGTTTTGTTTTTTGCCCCACTTGGATATTTTTTGGCTACTTTAACTATAAAACTAAACTCCCTCGAACCACAGGTATTTGAGAGCATAGAACTCTATATAAACAATATAATACAAAATCCACCCAAGTTTTTGGCTTTTTTGAAACCCTATACAGTTGATTACTTGGAGGAGATAGACATAAACTCACTTGCATCAAATGCGCTATCTATAACAGGGACGGTTGGTGCATTTAGTGCAGGTTTTTTAAAAAATGCTTTTTTAGTAATAATTTTCTATTTTTTTGCTCAATATAATGGCTCAACGATTGTTGAGTTTTTAAAACGAGTTGTACAAATGTCTGTTGATGAGACAACTCTTCTCTCCAAAGAGCTGTCATCTGTTATGAGTGTTGTTTTTTACTCTATATTGATAAATGCAATGTTTCAAGGCGCACTCTTTGGTATTGCCATATCTTTTATGGGCTACAATGGACTTCTTTTTGGAATAATGTATGGATTTGCATCTCTTATCCCTGTTGTTGGCGGAGCACTAATGTGGCTTCCATTTATGATGTATGAATTTGCTACTGGTGATAGTGCAAATGCTATATTAATTGCCTTATACTCTATTTTGGTGATTTCTGTAGTTGCAGATACATTCATCAAGCCATTAATTATAAAAGAGATAAATACAAGACTTTTAAAAGATGATGATGCCAGAATGAATGAACTTGTAATATTTTTTGCAATAATAGCAGGGCTTGCAACTTTTGGTTTTTGGGGTATGATTTTAGGGCCTGCTATTACCGCTTTTTTCTTGACAATTATGAAACTTTTTGAAGCGAGAACAATAGAGTGTAAAGAAAAAACTAATTAGATTCATTTTTTATATATCTCTGGATGTTCACTCTTCCATCTACGATGAATCCAAAACCAAAATTTTGGTTCGTCACTGATAAGCTTAGTTAACCAATCTGCTTGAAGTTGGGTGGCTTTTTGAATGTCAGCTGACTCGTCATCACTCTTTTCAACTACAATCTCATCAAAAAGCATAAGAGTATAATTCTCATCATCATCTGTGCGTATTGTTATTGGTATGATAGCAGCGTTATATTTTCTGGCAAGATACGCTGGTGTAGAAGTTTGACGAACACTTTTACCTAAAAAATCTACTTCTAAACCTTCTCTCGGATTTATAGCTGTATCTATAACTATGCCGCAAGCTTCACCTTTTTTTATTAGTTTTATAAGGGGCTTTATAACATTTGCTTTTTCTAAAGATTTATTACCAAATTTTCCTCTGGACTCTATGACCCACTCTTGATACTTTTCATTTTTCATTTTTTTAAAAACTGCAGTAATAGGCTCTATAAAAGCTGAAATTGAAGTGCCTCCAAGCTCCCAAGCAGAATAGTGAGGAGTTACATAAATAACTGCACGACCATCTTCATGTGCTTTTTTCACAGCTTCAATATTGTGTATAGTTATTTTACTTTTTAGGTCATGTTTACTCATATGTCGTATCTCCATAAGATGTAAAAAGTTGAATAAAAGATTTTTAAAACTGTAATGCACTATCTCATCTTTCTCTTTATCACTCATCTTACCATCAAAAGCAAAGTCAAGATTTCTATATGCAACATCTTTGTATCTGGAAGAGACATGATAGGCGATAGTCCCAAGCATTGAAAAAAATCTTTTTCTCAAAGTCTTTGGTAAGATCATCAAAATTTTTTCAAGTAGTATAAATAGTTTAAATCCCATTAGTTAAATAACTCCTAAAGTTTGTAAATGCAATTATAACAAAATGCTTATAAATAAAAGTAACGGGTAATCTTCTTGTTATTAAGCCTTTGGTATAATCACAGTAATTTTAAACAAGGCAATAAAACATGGTTGCATTAGATATCCAAAATTTTTCCGAGGGCCGCACAAAGGCTAGAGCATACTTTTGCTATCTATTTTCTAAAAATATTCCAAATAGATTACCATCTCTTTCGCAAGAGATGATAATGCCTCGTCTTTTAAAGATAAAAGCAGATTTAGAAACTTGCGAGGGAGTTTATCTTCTGGATAATCGTGGTATACAGGTCACACCCACATTTGCATCTAATAAACAGACTGATGGCGACATTGGAAAAATAAGGGCTGACAGAGCTTACTATTACCGTGCAGTTAGAGAGGGCAGATGTACTATTACAGACCCTTATCCATCTCTCATTACACAAGAGTTGACCGTAACTACCTCTCAACCTATTTTTGATGAAAAGGGAAACCTGTTATATGTAGCATGTCTTGACATGCCTCTTGATGATGTAATAAAAATATCTCATCAAAATACATTAGACTCACTTTTTTCTAAGTTATTTATGTACTCTTATTTGTCATTTTCAATTGCACTTATAGGGATTGCTATGTTGCTCTTTTTTAAAGGAGTTCAGAGCTTTTTCACATATGAAATAACGCCTTCACATTTTGAAATTAAAGATGTATTTGAAGCAACTATTTTGTTAACACTAGCTCTAGCTATATTTGACTTGGCAAAAACACTCATCGAAGAGGAAATTTTAGGTAGGCATAAAGGGTATAATATTTCTGGGCCACATAAGACAATGGTTCGTTTTTTAGGCTCTATAATTATCGCTTTATCGATTGAAGCGCTAATGCTGGTATTCAAATTTGCCATTACCGATCCGGAAAAGTTACTTTATTCAATGTATATTGTGGCTGGAGTGTCAATGTTGCTTATAACCCTAGCAGTTTATATAAAATTCACAAAAGAGAAAAATGAAGAATGATAGCGATAGTTGATTATAATATGGGAAATTTAGCAAGTGTGCAAAATGCATTTGCTAAATTAGGCGAAGAAACAGTTGTTGAGAGTGACCCTGAAAAGTTTAAGGATTATGATAAATTAATTCTTCCAGGAGTTGGGGCATTTGGCGATGCAATGGAGCATTTAAGAGAGCGAAATATGATTGAACCTTTGAGAGAGTATGCTAAAAGTGGTAAGTACATGTTAGGTATCTGTCTTGGAATGCAACTACTTTTTGAGTCCAGTGAAGAGTTTGGCTATCATGAAGGTTTAGGCTTAATAAAAGGCAGTGTAACAGCTTTTGATACTACCAAGTTTAGTGAAGCACTTAAAGTTCCACACATGGGTTGGAACAGAATGTTTACTAAAGAACATCCACTGTTTAATAACTTAGATGAAGAGCATTATCTCTACTTCGTGCATACTTACCATGTTAATTGCAAAAACGAAGAGGATATCATAGGGCGTACTAACTATGGTTATGAGTTTACATCTGCTGTGGCATGTGCTAATGTGATGGGGATTCAGCCTCACCCTGAAAAAAGCCATGAGAATGGTCTTAAAATACTAGAAAATTTTATTAAACTATAGGAAAACAAATATGACTTTATATCCGGCAATTGACTTAAAAGATGGAAAAGCAGTAAGACTAACAAAAGGTCTTATGGATAGTGCAAAAATATATTCAGATGAACCATGGATTCTTGTAAAAAAGTTTGAAGAGATGGGTGCTGAGTGGGTTCATTTAGTTGATTTAAATGGTGCATTCGCAGGTGAGCCAAAAAACTTAGAGCAAATTATTAAAATTAGAGAAAACTGTAATGTAAAGCTTGAACTAGGCGGAGGGATTCGCGATGAAGCAACAATTAAAAAAATGATAGAGATTGGTATAGATAGAATTATTTTAGGCTCTATTGCTGTTAAGGACTCTGCATTTGTTAAAGAGATGGCAGCAAAATACCCAATAGCAGTAGGAATTGACGCCATTGATGGATATGTAGCTGTTGAGGGTTGGGGAGAGGTAAGCACAATGAAGGCAACTGATTTAGCAAAAGAGTTTGCAAATGCTGGCGTAGAAGCAATTATTTGTACCGATGTAGGAAGAGATGGAACACTCAGTGGGGTTAATGTAGAGTTTACTGTTGATATTGCAAAGGCAAGTGGAATTAGTACTATTGCTAGTGGTGGCGTTAAAGATGAGAGTGATATAGAAGCATTGATTGCGACTAATGCAGTTGATGGAGTAATCATTGGTAAAGCTTACTATGAGGGTACATTAGACCTAGCAAAGATGTTTAAGCTTCTAGATTAAGCAATGCTTAATCATAATATAAATAGAATTTAGATATTATTACTTAAATAAATTATAAATATAAATATATATAAAAGGATTTCTATTGAAATTACTTGTAGTTGATGACAGTTCCACGATGCGTCGTATAATTAAAAATACGCTAGCAAGACTTGGGCACAAAGATATTCTTGAGGGTGCAGATGGTCTTGAAGGGTGGGCAGCACTAGATGCTAGTCCTGATGTACAAATGCTTATAACAGATTGGAATATGCCGGAGATGAATGGTCTTGAACTTGTTAAAAAAGTTCGTGCGGATGCACGTTTCGTGGATTTACCTATTATTATGGTGACTACCGAGGGTGGAAAAGCAGAAGTGATAACAGCACTAAAAGCAGGCGTAAACAACTATATAGTTAAACCATTTACTCCCCAAGTATTAAAAGAGAAGCTAGCTGCAGTTATGGGTATCGAGGTGTAATGCAAGAGCATTACTTTGAATTAGTAGTTAAACTCTCTTCTCATCATTCACTT
Organism: Candidatus Sulfurimonas marisnigri; assembly: GCF_015265475.1. NCBI lineage: Bacteria > Pseudomonadati > Campylobacterota > Epsilonproteobacteria > Campylobacterales > Sulfurimonadaceae > Sulfurimonas > Candidatus Sulfurimonas marisnigri. The sequence goes on from NZ_CP054493.1 coordinate 486,256, forward strand.
TTTTCAGATTTTTTAGCAGATACATTACCTGTTGGTTTTGAAGAGACCGATGATGGTTTTATTATTAGAAGTGAAGATGAACTTGACACTATCGTTTGGGGATTAGAGCAGTTCCTAGAAGCTCTACAAAAGGCACTTGGTCAAAATATAGAATTAGAATGTACTCAATCTAAACTTAAAAATAGTGATTGGGTAGAAGTTTATCAAAGAAGTATTCAACCATTACAAATTGATAGATTTTATATTCATCCAACTTGGGATGAGCCCAGCAACGATTTAACAAATATAGTAATTGACCCTGCATTAGCTTTTGGAACAGGTCATCACCCAACAACTGCATCATCATTAAGAGCAATAGCAAATTATGTAAAAAAAGATGATAAAGTATTAGATGTTGGCTGTGGGAGCGGAATACTTGGGGTCGGAGCATTGAAGATAGGTGCTATAGTAGATGCGTGTGATACAGATATAGTTTGCGTTGATAATAGCGAAGTGAATGCAAAATTAAATGAAGTTAAATTTAATAACCTTTGGGAAGGTTCATGTAGCCTTGCTAAAAGTAATTATGATGTAGTTGTCGCAAATATAGTGGCAGATGTTTTAACATTTATAGCGAATGATTTGAAGAGTGTTTTAAAAGCTGATGGGATTCTTATTATTTCTGGAATTCTGGATAAATATGAGACAAAAGTTTTAAAGTTTTACAAAGAATTTAAGATAGTTGAAACAATAAGAGAAGATGAGTGGGTAACACTTGTTTTAAAAAAAGGATAAGAGTAGATATGCAAGACAAGAACAATAAAGACAATAACTTTTTTAATAAAAATCCATTAGTAACTTTTGCAATTTTTTCAGTTGTTATAATACTTCTTTTTAAAACAATTGTTGGGGATACTCAAGGCACAAATGAAAATGTAGCTGGTGCAAGTAAACGTGCAAAGTCGATTAATTATTCTGAATTTAAGTCACTAATATCATCTAAACAATTGAAGAAAGTTGATATTGGACAAAGCTATATAAAAGCATATGGGTCTGACAGCTTATCAGTTTATACAACTAGAATTGTTCCTGGAGATACAAAGCTTATAGAAGAGCTAGAAAAACAGGGTATAGAATATACAGGCTTTAGTGAAACGAATTGGTTTACAGAAATGTTTGGGTGGCTTCTGCCATTTTTAATTATTATTGGTATATGGATGTTTTTTGCAGGTCGCATGCAAAAAAGTATGGGTAGTGGAATACTTGGGATGGGTAATTCTAAAAAGATGGTCAACTCTGAAAAGCCAAAGACAAAATTTGATGATGTGGCTGGTGTAGAAGAGGCAAAAGAGGAAGTTCAAGAGATAGTAGATTTTTTAAAATTCCCTGCTCGTTACGTAGAAATAGGTGCCAAAATCCCTAAAGGTGTTCTTTTAGTAGGTAGTCCAGGTACTGGTAAAACATTATTGGCAAAAGCTGTTGCGGGTGAAGCAGATGTTCCTTTCTTTTCTGTAAGTGGATCTAGTTTTATTGAGATGTTTGTAGGAGTAGGTGCAGCTCGAGTTCGTGATTTATTTGAACAAGCAAAAAAAGACGCTCCAAGTATTATATTTATAGATGAAATTGATGCTATAGGGAAAAGTCGTGCAGCTGGCGGTGTGATGGGTGGAAATGATGAGAGAGAGCAGACTTTAAATCAACTACTTGCTGAGATGGATGGGTTTGGAACAGATACTCCTATTATTATTTTAGCTGCTACAAATAGACCTGAAGTACTTGATCAGGCACTGTTACGTCCTGGTCGTTTTGATAGACAAGTTTTAGTTGATAAACCTGACTTTGAAGGGCGTGTCAAAATTCTAAAGGTTCATGTTAAAGGTGTTAAGATGGATGAAGACGTTGAGCTTGAAGAGGTGGCTCGCTTAACGGCAGGACTAGCTGGTGCTGACTTGGCAAATATTATAAATGAGGCAGCGCTGTTAGCAGGTAGAAAAAGTCAAAAAACTGTAAAACAGAGTGATTTATTTGAATCAGTTGAACGTGCTTTAGCTGGACTTGCTAAAAAATCTCGTCGAATTAATCCAAAAGAGAAGAAAATTGTTGCATATCACGAAAGTGGGCATGCACTTCTTGCAGAAACTACAAAGGGAGCTAAAAAAGTTTCAAAAGTATCTATTGTTCCTCGTGGTTTGGCTGCTTTAGGGTACACTTTAAATACGCCAGAAGAGAACAAATTTATGATGCAAAAACATGAGCTTTGGGCTGAAGTTGATGTTCTTCTTGGTGGTCGTGCTGCTGAGGAAGTATTTATTGGTGAAATATCAACGGGTGCTGGCAATGACCTTGAGCGTGCTACAGATATTATCAAATCAATGGTTCAGACTTATGGAATGAGTGATGTAGCTGGACTTATGGTTTTGGAGAAAAGTAGACAATCATTTTTAGGCGGAGGAATGCAAGCTACCCGTGAGTACAGTGATAAGATGGCTGAGAATATGGATGAGTTTATTAAAACGTCTTTGAAAGCAAGATATGACACTGTATTAGTTAGACTTGAAGAGTATAGAGAAGCTATTGAAGATATGGTTAAACTTTTATATAAAAAAGAGAATATTACAGGTGTAGAAGTAAGAGAAATTATTACTGCTTTTGAAAAAAAGAATAATATTGATTCTAAAGTTACAAAAGTAGTAGATGAAATTAGAGATGAGCTAGAAGAAGATGCAAAAATGGCAGATGAAGCTAAAGATGTAGAAGAGAAAAGTGATGAGAAATAATCTTTTACCAATAGCAAAAGAGGGTTTAAATTACATAATTTGGGCTATTTTGTCTTTTGCATTCTTTGCAATTTTAGATCTAGATTTTTTACAGTTTTTTACTTTTTTAGTGACTTTATTTTTTTTATTTGTATTTAGAAATCCAGAAAGAGAAAATATAATTTTTCAAGAAAATAGCGTTGTCTCCCCTGTTGATGGAGTAGTAGTATCGATTGAAGAGCTTAAAGATAACAAATATACCTATAAAGTTGAGATAGACAGCAACTACTTTAATGTATCTCTATTAAGATCTCCTCTTACCTCTTTACTTAGTTACATAGAGATATATAGAGGAACAAGACTGTCACCATTAAGCACTTTATCAAAAAATATTAACGAAAAAGTAGTACTTATTTTTAGAGATAAAAATGAAAATAGCATTAAAGTTGTACATAGATTAAAACAGAGCTTTATGAATATAAAAATAGATGCTATCAAAAATCAGAACCTATTAAAAGGATCTAGATATGGAGTAATGATTAACGGTATAACAACTTTGTATCTACCTCAAAACTTCAGACTAAATGTGAGTGTAGGGAATGAACTAACAGCTTCTCAAGCACTTATAGGTTACTTTACAAACGATAAAAAGAATAAATAATTTTACTTTATTCTTTTTGATGTTGCTTTTCAAAAATTAGTTTGTCTACATCAATATCAAAGTTGAAATATTCAGAGTTAAAATTATTTTTATTTACCTTTGAAAGCTGAATAACAGCACCTTTATTGTTTTTTGCTTCAAGGTATAAAAGGCCTAATGCATATCTAGTCTCTAAGAAACTAGCATCTTTCAATTTAGATAACTCTAAAAGAGCTATTGCATTTTCATGGTGATTTGCTGCAGTAGATGCTACAGCACCCAAAAAAAGAGTATATGAATCTCTAACTTTAAGATTGTCAATAAGATTATTGTAGAGAGTGTATGACTCTTCGTACGCATTGTCGTATAGTGAAGCAAGAGCTAGAGAACTTGTTAGTTCATGCGTTTGATCCGTTGTTGTTTCTAAGGCTTGTTTTAGCTGATTTCTTAAAAAATATAGTCGCCCAGTTATCAAATTTTGTTGAATGTAAAGATACCTAGTAATATATGGACCATGGTACAGATCATTAAAATTAAATTTTTGTTCTTTTAAATAATTCATAACTTTATTCGCATATTTTTTCGGAGTTTGTTTACTAAAACTTGAGTCTATATTCATTAAATGTGGCAATATTTCGTCTGGAAGTAATATAGTAAGTTTTTGGGATGATTTCTTTGCTATATCATAATCCTTTTGTTTGATAGCAATTATAATATCTAAGGCTAAGTAAAGAGGTCTTTGTTCGTAGTTGTTTTTTAGCCAGTCTGAAGATTCTAATAAATTATCTTCACTTATAAAAAGAAGAGTTTTATAAAGATCTATATTTTCACTAAACTCTTCATTATCAAGAGAATCCTTAATAATTGAGAGTAGCTTTTTGTTCTCTTTATGAATTATTTGAGAACACATAACAGCATACACGCCAGATAAGTAGTTTTTTGCATCTAAATGGTACGAACGCAAGAAGTGTTGGTGTGCATCAGTCATATTTCCCATTTGGGCATATGTAAGAGCTAGGTTATAGTGTAAAATGGAGTGTTTTGGCTGAATTTTAATTAGTTCAAGTAGTAAACTGTTTGCTTCTCTAATCTTAAAAGATAGTGCTTTTTTGATTGCTTTTGTTATTCCAATATTTACATTAGAAGATGATGAACTCTTTTTTAAATAATCTTTTGCAGAATCTACATTATCAATAAATATATTTGCATTACCTTTTCGAATATAGCTTATACTTTTATTGGCATTAAATATTTTATATGGAGAAAAATAAAATATTTTTTGGTATGTAAGTAATTTATCATTTATTGTTACATTTCTGTAGTGCTGTTGGGCCTTGTCTATATTAAAAAGAGAATCTTTAAGTTTTACTTTTATTGGATATGGTTTGTAAGCTTCCTCTTCAAACATGTCTGTAATATTGTTTATCTCGTTAGATGCATCTTTAACTTGCCCAGCTTTTAAGTTTACAAAACCTAATGCAAGTTGAGATTTTATAGGTTCAATATTTTTTACAATTGCATTTTTTAAATGTTTTTTTGCAAGTGTTAAATCACCAACTCTCGCATAAAGAAGACCTAAACTAAAATCATTTTTTATTGGCTGATTTTGCTCCATGTTTTCAATAGCATCATAATCGTTGTCAAATAGAGCATTTATCTTTGCGCCCATATTATTTTGAACTTTTAAATACTCAACTGTTGTTGGATTTTTAAGAGCACTGAGAGCTTCAAGATAGTTTTCATTATAATAATTAATAAGAGCATAATAGTAAGAGTAAAGAGGTGACTGTCTCTCAGCGGGCAAATATGCAAACGCTAAATCAATATAGTATCTAAAACTTTTGTTGTTGTTTAGATGTAGTGAACATACCGCTGCATTAATAGCACTAACACATCTTTTTTCATTGTTTTGTATAGCTTTTTGGAATGATTTCAAAGCGATATCATATTGCTCATCTTTGATTTGAGCAACACCCAAATTGTAAGCAGATACTGCTTCACTGTAGAGAGCTATTTTTTCAAAAATAGACAATGCCTCACGTTTTGAGCCTGTCGAATATAAATAGTTTGCTTTAGCAATCATATTTTCTAGTTTAGTGGGCTCAACTGGCTTTTTGGACTCATCTGCTAATTTGTCTTCTATATAGTTCATAGAAACATCATCATATTTTTTTGTTGATTTTGATAGTGCTATAGTTGTAATTAATATAATCAAAACAAGAATAACAACTCCACCAACAATTAGAAATATTTTGTTCTTTGAAGAGCTTTCTTTTATAATCTCATTTGCATAGATACTGTCCTCATAAGCGGCGTCACTATCTTCGATGATGATTATATTTTCTTCTACCCCTTCTGCCATTATCTACCTTAGTCTGTTTAGTATTTAAAAGCAAAAAAAGTGCCAATACACAGCCCCATCACTTTTGTAGTTTATTATTAATCTTAATTTAAGAAAATTTCATTTATGTAATTAAAGTAGTTTGTATTACTCTCATTTAAAGGTATTATAACACATTAGTCAATAAAGACTTTGACACTATCTAATTACTTTTCCATCCGTGGAGACTATAGAGTTTTTACTAACCGCTGTAAGATCGCTCATCCTAGTCTCAAGTTTTGTTAGTAACTCTTGTTTACTTGTTGCAGTTGATGAATTTATCATAGAGATAGTACATGTTAGATGCATATCAGATTTAAAAGTGATTTCTCCAATATTGTTTTTAATATATTTTGCCATATCATCAAGGTTATCTTTGGCAATTTGAGGGCACAAAATCATAAACATATCACCACTCCACCTGGATAAAACATCTTTATCACGTATTGATTGTTTAAGCACGATTGATATTTTTTTAATTGCATTTTCTGATTCCTTCATTCCATGTATCTTTGTAAATGAGTTGAATTGATCTATATCAATGTAGATTAAGGAGAATGAACCTTTGCCATCTATCTCAAGCTTTTTTAAACTACTATTAATAATGGAAGTCATATGCATTTTATTATATGTTTTTGTTAGTGGATCAGTTGAGAGGGCTTCAGCAAGCTTTGACATTTTATCTTTTAGTATATTTTGAAGATTTATGTTTTTAATTTCTTTTTCTATTCTCGCTAGAAGTTCCTCAGGAATAAAAGGTTTTGAGATATAGTCAGAAGCACCAATTTCAAATAAATATCCAATTACATCAGGTTTAGTTAATGCTGTGTGAAAGATAACAGGGATATTTGAAGTTTGTTTATATTTTTTTAACTGTTCAATTGTTTCATATCCATCCATGACAGGCATTTCAACATCAAGAATTATTAAATTAGGTTTGTTTTTATAAATATAATTAATCGCATCTTTTCCATTTGATGTAGATGTTACGTTGTATCCCTCTTCTTCTAGCAAGTTAGTGAGCATAGCAGTGATAGATCTGCTATCGTCAACAATATGAACTGTATAGTCACTATAGTTTATTACATTAATATTTATTATTTCTTCAATCAAAATTAACCTTTTTTGTTATAAAGTATATTTTATATAAAACTTACTTTGAAGTAGATTTTATATAAATTTTTTTAAAACAAGATCTAAATTTGAAAATTTTTAACTATTTTTTTGAATTACATAGAACTAATAACTGATCAATGGTATTGGTTGTTATGTTAAACATATGGTAGAATAATGCCAATAATCCAGCAGTAAAGATTAGCCTATGATAAATGTAAAATATTTAAGCGAACGTAATATTCTAACTGTTTTAAGAATTGCCCCTATCATAGCGGTACCTTTAGTAGTTGGTCTTATTATATTTACGCTTTATATAAATAATCAAAATAGAAACATTAAAGATATTGAAACCTTAAAAAATGATTTTATCAAATCTGAAAAAAAATTCATTCAAAATGAAGTTTTAAAAACCAGGGAGTTAATTCAGATTAAACAAGACAGCAGTAGAGCTAGGTTAAAAAAGAGAATTCGTTCTCAAGTTTATGAAGGTTATGCCATAGCCAATAGCATTTACCAGAATAACAAAGATAAAAAATCTGCTAAAGAGATTCAGCATCTTATTGTTGATGCTTTAATCAATGTAAGATTTTTTGATGGTAGAGGTTACTATTTTATAAACAATAATAATGGGAAAGCTGTCTTGTTTAGTGGAAAATCAAAACTAGATATGGAGCTGAATCTTTCCTCGTGGGAGGATATTAAAGGAAATCATATTCTCCAAGATCAAATTGATGTTATAAGAAGTAAAGGAGAGGGCTTCAATACAAAATTTCACAGAAAATTAGATATTGGAGATACTAAAGATACTAAAGAGTATGAAAAAATAAGTTTTGTTAAAAATTTTGCGCCATATGATTGGCATATTGGTACGGGGGACTACCTGTATAATGAACAAAGAACAATTCAAGAAGAGATATTAGAAGAAATGACTGCTATTGGTAAATTGAAAGAAACATCTAATGAAACTAGTAATTATATGATTATTATGCATGTAAAAGGCAATACTTTATATCATTCGGACAGTAATCTTATTAACACAAATGCCGATGATTTTAAAGATACAAATGGTAGATCTGTAGGAAAAGAAATTCTTAATATGCGATCTGCTTCTTACATGAAATATTTTTATAAAAATCCGACAACAGGCAGAATGTCTGAAAAGATAAGTTATTTTGTTTATATTCCCAAGTGGGAGTGGTTAGTAGGCTCTGATTTCTACATTGATAAAATGAAAGAGGTTTTAGATAAAGAAACAAAAAAACTAGAAACGTTAAACGAATCAAACCTCTTTTATATCAGTTTTTTTGGTCTTATAGTTTTTTTCATTTCAATTTTCATTTCAATTTTTATTTCTAAGACCATTAAAAATATATTTGATCTCTATCAAAATAAGATAACCAATCAAGTTAACGAATTGAAAAACTTAAATGCAACACTAGAGAGTCGTGTAGTAGAAGCAATCAAGGATGTGAAGCAAAAAGACGAACAACTCCTACAGCATGTAAGATTAGCTCAGATGGGAGAGATGATTAGTATGATTGCCCATCAATGGAGACAACCACTGGGGGCTATCTCTGCAACATCAATAAACCTTAGGATGCGGATAATGCTAGAGGCATTTGATTTGAATAAAGAGGAAGGAAGAAAAGAGTGTCAAGCATATTTTACTGATGGCCTTAAAGATATCGAGATATTTACTCAAAGTCTTACGACTACAATTGATGACTTTAAAAATTTCTATAAACCAAATAAGCAAGCTGATTTAGTCTCATTTTATGAGCCTGTTAGCAAAGCACTTAATATTATTAGAGGGTCTCTTATATCTGATGGAATAGAGATAGTTGAACCATGCATTACATGTAATAATAAGAGGGCAAAAATATATACTAATGAGCTGATGCAAGTCATCTTAAATATTTTAAAAAATGCACAAGACAACTTCAAAGAAAAAAAGATAAAAGATCCAGAGATAACTATTACGTGCAAATGTGATAGTGATGATAAGATTATTCTAGATATTTGTGATAACGGAGGAGGAATACCTGAAGAGATTATAGATAAAATATTTGACCCTTATTTCTCAACAAAAAATGAATTAAATGGGACAGGGCTAGGACTTTATATGTCTAAGACTATTGTGGAAGAACATCATAATGGAAATTTACTTGTAAATAATTCTAAAGATGGAGTTTGTTTTACAATTGAGTTGGCGCAGAGATGAAAGATAAATACAAGTAAATCCAGCCAAATTAATAGCTAGTTTACAGATTTTCAAACTACAGTGTGGTATAGATACTATCCACTTTATTTGATAGATTTTATTTAATATGATATAATTTTATCTAACCTAATATAATCTTAAAAGGAATGTGATATGAAAAAAATTATTATTGGAATTGTTGTTTTAACTACAACTACAGCTTTGATGGCAGGCATAGACAGTGCAACTTGCATAGCTTGTCATGGTGCTGATTGGAGTAAGTCCCCTGATCGTAAGGCTAAACCCGTTTCTGAGATGACTCATGCGGAGATTGCTACTGCTCTTAAAGGTTATAAAACTGGCGATTGTGGTAGACCAATGAATAGGATGCAAGGTCAAGCATTAAAATATTCTGATGCTGAGCTAGATGCTTTCGCGCAAACTATTGGTAAATAGTATTACATGAATTGCCCTTTATGGCAATTCCAGAGTCATTTGCACACTTAAAAATCAAAATACAATAAAAGTGGCTTAGGTTCTTAATTTTATTTATTTAGTTTTCCCTCTGCTTCATTAATAGCTTATAACTATAAAGTAAAGAAACTTTTATAAACAACAATTAGTTTTTTATAAGTATGCTTATTTTTCTTATAACAACTATACTTTCATAATTTAATAATCAAAAGGAAACACTTTATGTATACAGTACAAATGGAACAAGAATGTGAATGTTTTAAAAAAAGTGAATACTCAAATAATAATACATTTAAAACACAGCAGGATGCATATAATTATTCAAATATTGTAGCTGAACTTATGAATGAAGAATTCTGTGGTCAACATACTTTCTATTCCCAAAGAGCTGAAGGTGATAACTTTGTAATTAGAGTGGCTATAAATGCTACTGCTGTCTCTGGTTGTAGCACTGGTGTTAGTTGTGATGTTGGTTGTGGCTCTACTGATGATTGGTCTCTTGAATCTACTGCTGACGCTAATAATGACAGCTGTGGTACTGGCTGTGGCTGCTCTTAAGTTGTAGGCTCACAATATTTGAATGCATTAAGGAGCTAATGCATAGATTTTACCAAAAAGTGTTCAGTATTTTTACTAAGTATGGATTTGTGACTCACTAAGAAACGCTACTAAAGAGTGGCATCGAATAGGCAGTTCAATCCGCCTATTCATGCTAAAGATCATAGTAATTCTTTTACATAATCATTTATATCATCGCGAATGACATCTCGAACATTGATTGGCTTTCTATCTTCATTTAAGGTAACAAAGGTAAAAATTGCGTTTGTCACACTGTACTCTTCATGTGATTGTTTACAACGTACCATTACATTTACATTTATCTGTATGGAGGTGTTACCAACTTTTATAATCTCTGTATAGATTGTAACTATATCGCCATTCCTGATAGGCTTCAAAAAATGTAAATCTGTTACAGATATAGTAACAGCCCCCGAGTTTACAATATCTTCTACCGCGATAGAAGCCGCCTTATCCATCTTAGCCATAATCCAACCACCAAAAACGGTTCCTGAATGATTTAAATCACTTGGATATGCTCTTCCTCTTAATGATATTTGCTTCATAACCTCAATCCTTTTTGTTATATTGAGCTCTATATATTCTAGAATATTATATACGTATTATTAAAATATCTGTGTATTTACTGTATATAAATTAATCATACTCTAGATTATTATAGTGTAGTTGAAAATAATTTAAGTAGTAGAAATAGTGCATGTTCAAGAAAAAATCAAGTTATCTTTATAAGTAGTTGTTTTGTGCATAAAACACTATTCAAAGCGGGTAGCTAATAGGCATACTTTAAAATAAATATGCCTATTTATAGAAACTACATTCCTAAATAAGGTTTTAAAACTTCAGGAATATCTATACTTCCATCTTCGTTTTGATTATTTTCCATAATAGCTACTAAAGTTCTGCCAACAGCTAAAGAAGAGCCGTTTAACGTATGAACAAAAGAGTTTTTCTTTCCATCTTTGAAGCGTATTTTTGCACATCTTGCTTGGAACTCTCTTGTGTTTGAGATAGAAGAGATTTGACGGTAAGTTGCTTGTCCTGGTAACCAAACGGCAGTGGATATACTTCTTATGTACATGTACCAAAGTGTTAGTATACAAATAGTTTGACTAAGATTATTTAGTTTATGATTATAGTTTTGGCAGTATATAGGCAGTTACTATTGGGTTTTTAATGGTATTTTCTTATAAAGAATTATTTTAGATTAGGATTCCAAAATCCTTTAAGGTTTGTGGAACTTTGCAGTTTTTACTTTTTGAACACTTTGTGGAACATGGAAAACTAATATGAGTGCTTCGTGTTCCAAAAATAAGAAGTTATGAGGTTTAAGTTTAGTGTGACTTCGGATGCTGGAATTTCATCGAGATAGACTCTGAATGGCACCGAATAATTGTAATGATTAGTCTTTAATACTGTGTAGAATAACTTTATGAAAGTTGTTAATTAAAAAGCCAACATTGGCTTACCCGGTCGGCAATAATTTACATTGTAGAAGATGCTTTTTCATCAAAATATGGTTCATTTTTGTACTATATTTAAACTTGCTGGCAGTACAGGAGAGAATTGATAAAATCAATCTTTAGCTACATAAATCAACACATCACAGGGAGATGTTTTTAAGATATATGAAGCAACGCTTCCCAATAATGCTTTAAGTCCTGCAGTGCCCTGTGAACCTATAACTACAAGATCGTAAGAGTCTTTTTTTATGTATTGAAGTATTACTTTTTTATAATCTAGCTTTCCATCCATCACTTTTCCTTTTTCAGCAGAGACATCTTTTATGAAATCCTTCATCTCTTTTGTAGCACGAACTTTCGCCATTTTATTAGAGTGTTCTAAATCATATCCATATGGGATGTATGGACCTTTTATATCGATTGTCTCGTAGGTGTGAATTACACTTATTTTTGCTTTTGGAAAAATATTTTTTGCAATCAAGATACTCTGTTTTGATTGTGTTTCGAAATCTGTTGGAGCTAATATATCTTGATAGTTACCTTCGACATTCTTCTTGACAATTAAAACTGGCGAATGACTTTGATTTACTACTTTTTGTGCGGTTGTTCCCAGCAAATTTTTTCCGCCTTTTGACTTACTGTGCACCCCTATAATAATCATATCTGCTTTATATGACTTTGCTGCATGAAGTATCACATCATCAGCATCACCTTCTTTTACAGAGACTGAACAAGTTATCTTGCCATCTGTATTCAGTCCTTTTATCTTTTTCTCTATCTTTTCTTTAACGCCACTCTTATCAATGGAAATTTCACCTCTATTAAAATAGTTTGGCATAGCCAACCAAGGTATTTGTATAGCATGAATAACAAATAATTGAGCCTTATTCTCTCTTGCCAACATAAATGCTCTTTTTAAAACATTATTTGATTTTTCTAAAATATCTATTCCGACAACAATTCTTTTTAGCGTTTTCATCATATACCTTTCTTTTTTCTTTCTTTAATACATACATTCTTTAGATTTCTCTAGCTTACTCTTTTTTTATTAAAAGGAACATCTTTTTTGTGGCCATTTAATGATTAAAGAATTTTTATATCCCGATTTTTCCAATATTTTTAAACTTTTATCGGCCTCTATTTTGTATCTGTTTAAGAAATAATAGGACATATTCGATATACTGATAATATAAAATGATAGGAGGGGGTAGTACTCTGCTGATCACAACACTTTTAATTAATACAAGAGATTTTTTATGACAAACGATCAAGTTATAGTTATTGCTGTGCTATTTGCTACTATGGTCATCTTCCTTTGGGGACGTTGGCGTCATGACTTGGTTGCAATGAGTGCTTTGCTGGTTTGCGTAGTCACGGGTCTAGTACCTGGTAATGAAGCTTTTTCCGGGTTTGCTCACCCGGCAGTAATTACGGTGGCCTGTGTGCTCGTACTCGGTCATGGCCTGTTGATTTCCGGTGCGATTGATATACTATCCCAACGATTCATTCCAACCTCTGCAGGACCAACTGTTAGTATTTTTGCACTCATCGGTTTGGCCGCCCTGTTGTCGGCTTTCATGAACAATGTTGGCGCCTTAGCCGTTCTCATGCCTGTGGCTATTCAGATGGCTGCCAAGCAGAACCTGCCTCCGGGTAAAATTCTTATGCCACTGGCCTTTGGCTCAATTCTTGGTGGCATGACCACACTCATCGGGACTCCGCCCAACCTGATCGTTTCCGAGTTCAGAGCGACCACAGGAATGGAAAGCTTCAGTATATTTGACTTTACTCCTGTCGGTCTTGCAGTCGCTGCCTTTGGCATTGTTTTTGTCGGGCTTATCGGCTGGCGATTGGTACCCACACGAGAACAGGCGGATACTGGCAGCTTTGACAGTGCCAAATATCTTAGTGAAGTTCGTATTGTTGAAGGCAGTAAAGCGGTGAATAAGCGCTTGCGTGAAGTTGAGCAAATGCTGGATGAAGCCGATGCTCAGATTCTCAGCATGATACGCAATGATGTCCATATTTCTATACCAAATCCCTGGCGGGTATTAGAGGAAGGCGATATCCTGCTTATTGAAGTCGAGCCAGAGTCACTATCATCCGTACTTTCAAGCCTGGGCCTCAAGCTGGAAGAGGATTTAGTGTTAGCCGATGCAGAGAAGGGCAACACCGAAGAAGAAGTGGAGCCACTGCAAGCTGAGACGGGAACAATCAGCGAGGCTAATAATGAGAAAAACAATAGTGATAAGCATAAATCATCAGAGGTGCTAATTCAGGAACTGGTAGTAAAGCCAAATGCAATTTTGATCGGCCGCTCGGCCTTAGCTCTTGACCTGCGAGCCAGATACGGTATTAGCCTATTGGCTATATCGAGAGAGGGTCATCGTTCGATTCAACGCTTAAGTTCTATTTCCATCAAGGCTGGTGATGTGTTACTTATGCAAGGAACACCTGAGGCAATTGCCAGTTTTGCCTCCTTATTCGGCTGTCTGCCGCTTGCTCCACGTGACATCCTGGTTCCCAAAAATGGACAGGCACTTATCGCTTCATTAATCATAGCTATTACAGTTGGCGCTACTGTATTAGGTCTATTCCCGGTGCCCGTGTTGTTCGCCGGTGCAGTGTTTGCCTATATCATGCTGGGTATCGTGCCGCTTCGATCTGTATACACAACTATCGATTGGCCGGTGATTGTGTTGTTAGCAGCGATGCTCCCGGTTGCCGGTGCTGTCGCCTCTACTGGTGCAGCTGACGCGATTGCACATTTTTTGCTGGATAATGTAACACAGGGGAATGCTATCCTTGGGCTGATAACACTGCTAGTGGTTACTATGTTTCTTTCCGACCTGGTGAACAATGCTGCCACGGCAGCGGTAATGTGCCCAATTGCAATCAGTACCGCGGCTCAACTCGAGGTAAATCCCGATGCCTTTTTAATGGCTATTGCAGTGGGAGCTTCCTGTGCTTTTTTGACACCTATCGGTCACCAAAACAATACCCTGATCCTTGGACCAAGCGGCTTTCGTTTTGGCGATTACTGGCGCATGGGACTACTGCTGGAAATCATTGTTGTAGCAGTAAGTGTACCCGCAATACTATGGGTCTGGCCACTATGATGTCGGAAAATGGGGCTTAATGAAAAATTTGGGCTCCTAAATAATTATTTATTCTTATAATTTACCAGGTAGTCATCTACTATTTTAAGTTTCAAACTCTTACTAAATCCATTGTGTATTTTTAAAAGTTTTTTAATAGGAGAAAACACTCCGCCATCTAATGCATTTGTAGTGTTGTTAATAACTATATTTTTTTCATTCTTATACGTAAAAAGTTATGGAAGATGTGTTGTTAAGCTTTTTGTATGCTGATACAAGTTTTTGATGAGTAAATGATTCTTTTAAAGTTTCAGGTTTAACAGTTTTCTCTGCTAAAAAATCTCTATGCTTTTCATACCATTCATTAAGTTTTTTTGTAAAAATAGTTTGAGTTGTTGATGTCAGGTTGTACATAATTTTTTGAAGATCTTTACCGGCTTCTAGTCTTGGATGCATTGTGATATATCTTTGTATAACTTTCTTTTGATGAAAGTGACACATTTGTACTGGATAATCTTTAAAAGCCTTGTATAAGCCTCTTTTTCCATATGAATGTTTTAGGAGCCCAAATTTTTCATTAAGCCCAATATGGTGATAGTAGAATAACTCAACCAACAAAGAGCGAATCTATGGATATTGTAAAAATTAAAGGTGGAAAGAATATTTCATTAATCGCAGGTGAAATTGATATAGTGAAATTAAGAAAGTTTCAATCTAAAACATATGATTTACAAATGAAGGAACAATATAAAAATCCTTTTAATAGTTTTAAACTGACTCCACCTAATTTTAAAATTTCTAAATTTCGTAAAAAATAAAACACAATAAAAAATACCACTAAAAATGTGGCAGTAAATAGGCAGTATATACTGCCTATTTATAAAAAAAATATAATTATATTCCTAAATAAGGTTTTAAAACTTCAGGTATATCTATTGAACCATCTTCGTTTTGGAAGTTTTCCATAATAGCTACTAAAGTTCTGCCAACAGCTAAAGATGAGCCGTTTAGTGTGTGAACAAAAGAATTTTTCTTTCCATCTTTATAACGGATTTTTGCACGTCTAGCTTGGAACTCTCTTGTGTTTGATACAGATGATATCTCACGGTAAGTTGCTTGACCAGGTAACCACACCTCTATATCAACTGTATTGGCCGCACTGAAACCTAAATCTCCAGTACATAGTGTTACTAGGCGGTGAGGAAGCTCAAGCGCAGTTAAAATATCAGATGCACATGTAACCATCTCACTAAATATTTCATCACTTTGTTCAGGTTTTGCTAGAGTGACAAGTTCTACTTTGTGAAACTGATGCTGTCTAATCATGCCTCTTGTATCACGCCCTGCAGCTCCAGCCTCTTTTCTAAAACATGATGTATAAGCTGTCATTTTGATTGGTAGTTTATCTTCAGGAAGTATCTCATCCTGGTAGAGGTTGGTTACAGGAACTTCTGCAGTAGGAATTAAAAATAACTCTTGGCCTTGCATTTTGTATAAGTCATCTTCAAACTTAGGAAGTTGCCCGGTTCCCTCTAGCGCAGCTCTGTTTACAAGTGCTGGAACACTAACTTCTTCAAAGCCTCTTTGGCGATTAAAGTCAAGCATAAAGTTTATAAGTGCACGCTCTAATCTTGCCCCCATACCAAAGCTTACACTAAAACGGCTAGTTGCAAGTTTAACGCCGCGTTCAAAGTCTATCCAGCCATTTTTCTCAGCTAGTTCCCAATGCTCTTTGGGTGTAAAGCTAAACTCTTTTGGCATTAAAACTTTTCTTATCTCTATATTGTCATTTTCGTCAGCGCCATCTGGAACATTATCATCCGGTATATTTGGGATACTCATGGCAAGAGTCTCTAACTCTTCTTGTTTAACTCTTTGAATCTCTAACGCCTCAGTTATTTTTATTTTATTTGCATCAACTTTAGCCTTAAGTGCACCAACATCTTTGCCTTCTCGTTTATAAACTCCAAACTCTTTACTCATACTATTTTGAGCTGCTTGAAGTGTTTCAAAATCTGATTTTGCTAACTTTAGTTCTTCATTTTTAGTTTTTAAATTTTCAATAAGTTTAGCATCAACACCTTTGCGCATTAACTTTGCACTAACGACATCAAAATCTTTTTGTAATAATTTTAAATCAATCATAATCTTCCTATTTTATATTAATATGTCACGAGCAAGTTGAAATTGGTTAGCTGTCATCAAGTGAATCTTTGGATGAAGTTTTTTAACATCATCAAAAAGCTTTTTACTAAGTTCAAATCCAACTCTGTACTCTTCTTGAGCACCTTCTAGATTAGCTTCTCTAAGTGCTTCGAGCCAAGAGCCTGGCACATTTATTCCAGGCACATGAGCAGACAAAAATTGTGCAGTACGTAGCTTAGTTATAGGAAATAGACCAATAATCAGCTCCCCTTTTTTATCTTCAGAACAACACTCAGCATTTGCTGCATCTCGAAGTTCTAAAAGCTGCAAAGCATTTTCTATGTCATAAACAGGTTGAGTGATAATCCCAATTGCTCCATGTTTTATCTTTTTTTGTATCTTCTTTTGAAGTGTTTTTGGATTTTTTGCATATGAGTTGACAACTGCAAAAGGGTAGAGTGTTTTAGGTTTTACTGTAAGTGGTTTACCTGCATAATTTATACCACTGTTAAAACAAGATATGATGTCTAGTAAAAGAGAACTGTCCCCTTCAAATACACCTTTTGCATGTGGCTGGTCAGATATTGTCGCAGGGTCACCTGTAAGTGCTAGTATGGCTCTAATATCTACTTCATTTGCACCTAAGAGGTCTGATTGTAGAGCAATTTTGTTTCTATCTCGCATGCTCATAGTTGCAATAACTGGTTTATTAAATCTATCCTGCAATATTTTGGCTGCAAAAAGAGCGTTATATTTTAGTTTAGCCAGCGGGTTGTCAGTCGTTGTAAAACCATCTACTAGTTTGTCAAGTTCTAACTCTGCAATCTTATCTACTGTTGGAGTGAAAACAGGGGAGTGACCAGGTGTGGTTTCTAGTGTAATATATGTATCATTTTTTAATTTATTTATCAGTTCATCAAACAAAAAAAGTCCTGCGTCTTGGTATTGTTAAGTGCACTAATAAATCAAATGTAACTAAGTTTTTAGTTAGCGCGGGTATAATTGCGACATTATAACTAAAGAGAGAAAAATATATGTTAAAACTAGCCGTTTTTGATTTTGATTCTACGCTTATGGATGGTGAGACTATTGATTTTTTTGCAGAAGAACTTGGACTTGGTGAAAAGGTTAGTAAAATAACCGAGGCAGCAATGAGTGGCGAGTTAGATTTTTTTGAATCACTTCAGCAAAGAGTGAGTCTTTTAAAAGGTCTTGACTTCAGCATTGTTGAAAAGATTAGCCACAATCTGCCCTACATGCCAGGTGCTAAAGAGACAATAGCAAAGCTTAAAAAAAGAGGTATGACTGTAGTATGTTTTAGTGGTGGGTTTAGGACTGCTACAAGCTATGCTAAGGATATCTTGGGTTATGATGCTGACTTTTCAAATGCTTTACATGTCAAAGATGGAAAGCTTACCGGACTTGTCGGTGGTGACATGATGTTTAACTTCTCAAAAGGTGACATGTTGGTAAGACTTCAAAATATTCTTGGGGTAAGCGAAGATGAGACGCTTGTGTGTGGTGATGGCGCAAATGATTTATCTATGTTTGCTCATGCCCGAACAAGAGTGGCTTTTTGCGCAAGAGAGATTTTGAAAAAAGAAGCTAATATTATAATAGAAACAAAAGATTTAACACAAATATTAAAAGAGTTGAATTAACTCTTTTTTGGCGAGGCCAAAGCTTCAGTGAATGAATATAATCTGGACTTTGTTCGGATTGTATGAGAAATAAATAATAGGGATATATAATGCTTGAAAATAGTATCTGGAGACAGTATAACGGCGAGAATAGTTTTAGAGAGAAGTTGGCAGAATTTTGTAAAATGACTACAGTCGATCTTATTTCAGATGATAAAGTACTTTATGCTTTACTTAAGGCAAAGCTTACTAAAAAAGAGATGAGACTGTTTGCCATGGACAGCGCAGGACTCGGTAATGATGAACTAAAATCTACTTTTTCATATAGTGATGAAGAGCTAGAGCAAGCTAAATTTAAACTATACAAAAAACTAAAACAGGACAAAGTTCGTCTAGATTTTAGATCTACTACAATAGAAGATTAAACTACTTTAGAATAATCTTGAAGGAGACCCTTCTGGATTTTTCTCTATCCTCTTTTTCATCAAGTATTACTCTCTTTGAAGAGTTAAGTCCGCTACCTTTAATTATGTTTGATAGCAAGTTTTGAGTCTTTATATCTTGTTTTTTAAACATATAAGCAAGTGTAGAAAAAGACCTATTCATAGATAATTTTTCATTTAATAAATAAGTGTTTGTAAAGTCTGCACCAGCCCATTCACTTGAAGTATGCCCATTGATTTCTAGTGTATTAATAAGCATTTTATTTACATGTAAAAAAGGGAGAAGTTTTTCGCCAAAACTTTTTAAAAACTTTTCTTGTTTGCCAGTTAGCTTATATTGAGCAGTTTTAAAATATAAACTTTTATCAATAAACATAATCGATAAATCTTCTTTAATAATTAGTTTATGAGAGTTTATTTCATCTTTGAATACTCTGCATAACTCTTTATAAAAATCAGTTGCTCTGGGTGCAGTTTGAGCTAGTGAAATATCTTTATTCAGCTTTACAAGCCACATGTTTGTCTCTTGGGAGTCTTTATCTGTATGTACCCCAACAGCAACTGCTTGAGAGTTGTGCAAGATAGTAAGAGCACTAAATTCATCATAGCTCTCTTCGCCAAAGTGTTCTTGTTGTAGCATATTGAACTCGCTATCTAAAAGCATTGCTAGACCATCTCTGTTATATGTATCACTTACATATCCAACGCCAATAAGTTTCGAGTCTGAATACTCTTTTATATCTTTTAAGGTACTAGCATATGTTGTATGGATTATTTTGTCTAATAAAATATTTTTTTGTATGTCAAACTTCATTAGCCTTATCTGCTGTTTATGCATATCATCTTCTTGACTAAGAGATATAACAAAGTTATTGTCTTTGAGTTGAATAATCTTATGTGGAGTTATAAGCTTTTCATTTCTGTAAT
Organism: Candidatus Sulfurimonas marisnigri; assembly: GCF_015265475.1. Lineage (NCBI taxonomy): Bacteria > Pseudomonadati > Campylobacterota > Epsilonproteobacteria > Campylobacterales > Sulfurimonadaceae > Sulfurimonas > Candidatus Sulfurimonas marisnigri. Next base: position 506,093 of record NZ_CP054493.1, read on the forward strand.
GATCTAGCCAGATACTATCTCCATTCTCTGTTAATCTCATAATAGATATATTTTTGAACTTATCATGATTTGTTTGACTTAAAACAATAATAGAACCATCATTTGCTTCAGTTGCATCTATCCCTTTGTCATCATATTCAGTTCCAAATTTTTTACTCCATAGCTTGATTCCATCTTTTGAAAACCTACTTATATATATATCATTAAGACCAAGTCCACTTTCAAACAGTTTGTCATTTCTTGATCTTGTAGTTACTGAGGAACCAATAGCTAGGACACCACCATCTTTAAGCAATATTAGATTACTCATTTTGTCATAATTGCTTGTCCCAAATGTTTTTCTAAAGATAATATCACCATCTGAGTTAAGTTTTAGAATTAATAAAGAACCATCAAGAGTGTAACCACCAATATAGTATCCACTTTCTGGTGTTTTAAGTATAGAAACTGCTTCGTTGAAGTTATTAAGATTTATAGATTTTCTAAGTGTAATATTAGCTTGGTTATCTACTTTTACTAAATGTATTTGAGAACCATGAGTATTTGATATAGATGAGAGATAATCAAATGCATTAGTGTAAGTAGTTCCTTTCTTTGAGACAATACTTTTTTGTGTTTTGATAAATCCAACTGCACTTATAGTACGATCATAATTTTCTGTTACATCAAGCAACGTATTACTAAATGGTTCATCTACGACAATAGAGAACTCTTTTGTTTTTGCATAAAGGGAAGTTACGAGTATGATAATGGCTAAAATATAGTGCATGTGGGTACTTTTTTATTACTCTTGTAGCAAAAAATATTCCTAAATTAACAGTTATGATAATTTAAAAGAGAGAGTTGTATTTGTGAGTAGTGAAAAGTAGCAAAAAATATAAATATGGTTTTGCAATGCCCTGTTTAGGGCATTACATGAAAATTATCTTAAATTTTCAAATGGTGCAGTTACTACTGTCTTTCTTGTTACAGTGTATGGAACTAATGCTGCTGCACGAGCTCTTTTAATAACTGTTGAGATCATATCTTGGTGACGTTTACAGTTACCTGTTAAACGACGAGGCATGATTTTATATCTTTCTGAAAGTGAAAAACGTAGGGCTCCTACATCTTTATAATCCATAAAATCTACTTTTGCTTCACAATACTTACAAAATCTTTTTTTGTATTTTCTTCTTTCTGCCATGTTATTTCCTTTTGTTATCTATTTTCTAAAATGGTTATGTTTACCAAAAAAGTGTAAACAAGCTTTTAACCCTCTAGATTATGTTGATATTGATGGAATTGTACCTAATTTTTTTAAAAATGTAAACAATATGTATAAATTTGTAAATATATGGCATTTTTATTTACATTTTATATCGTAGTTAAGTTCCAAATAAATCTTGTGCAACTTTTAATTCAATAAACTTTTCTGTTGTTGATGTACTTTCAATCACGCTATAATAACTAAATGAATTGAACTCTCTGAACAATTAAAGAATTTTGCTTAACTGTCAATAGCGGAGTTAAATTCAGCAGTTTTTCGTAAGTCTTATCTAACTCTTTTATCTTTTCATTTGTATTAGGGTTGATAAAAGTAAAACCATTATCTCTATTTAAAACAACTAAACCACCATTTGGACTATTTACACTAAAAACATTATCATTGAAAGTCATCTTTTTAGATTTCGTATACTTCTTATCCATATGTATTTTTGGTAACACGGCACTCTCTGGTATCACTCTAAAACAGCCAGTAAATAGTAAAATAGGTAGTAAAGCTATTATCAAACTATTCATAACATTTCCTTCACACATCTTGTAATATGATATCGATATATATATGTAATTATAAGCTTAATACTATTTGTAATAGTAATTCAAATTGTAGTTTTCAAATATATATAAAGTTAATTTTATTGTGTTTATTTTATAGATGAAAGCACTACTCTTTCTATTTCTAGTAAATTATGCATAATTATATTCCTTGTGTAATCTTTGGAACCAGTATATTTAATTGATAAATACTTTTTACTTGCTATATTTTGTTTATGATATAATACTCTTAAATAAAAGTATTAAATATAAAAATAACTATTTAAACACTTAATAAGAAGTATTATGATTGAATTAAAAACACCGTCAGAAACAATAGATATATTGGTTGAAAACATAGAAAGAGCACGAAAGACAAAAAGGCTGAAACAATCTGATCTGTGCACTATGGCTGATATTTCTGTAACGGCATATCAAAATTTCATTTATAAAAAAAATACTAATCTAATAGCTCTAATCAAAATTATGCATGTTTTAAAAATGTGGAATAATTTAGAAGGGTTAATAGAATTCAAAGAACAACTAAGCATTCAAGATATTAGAGATATAAACAAGAAAAAAGAACTCCCAAAAAGGATCAGAAATGAAAAATGATTTTCTTGAGGTTGAAGCTTTTATATATGGAATGAAAATAGGAACACTTGTTATATATGAAGGTTTAGTGCACTTTGAATATGATGAGATGTTTCTTTTAAAAAACATTGATATATCACCACTAAAACTTAGCTTGTCAGATACCCAAGGGACTTATATAAATAAAGATAGTATAGATATTTATAAAGGATTAGCTGGAGTATTTTTTGATTCACTTCCAGATAAGCATGGGATGCCCTTCATTGATAGATATTTTGAGAAAAAAGGTTTTGCACTAAAAGATGTAACTATCCTGCATAAGCTTACCTTTATTGCAGACAGGGGTTTGGGTGCAATAGAGTATAGACCTAAAGAACATGATAATAATTTTGTTGTCGTAAATGAAATACAAAATGTAAAAAAATTAAGAGAAGATATTAGAGATACGCTTGGAGATAAAAAAGAATATACTATTGATTCTTTGATGAATATTATAGATAGTGCATCTCCGGTTGGGGGTGCAAGACCTAAGATGTTAATATCATTTAATCCTATTACTAATGCTATTAAATACAACAATACAAGCTTAGAAGATGGTTACATAAGATCCATTATTAAGTTTGATGAATTATATCCGAACGAAGATGGTGTTGATGAAAGCATTGGGCTGACTAAACTTGAATATGTCTATATGACTATGGCTAAAAATTGTGGAATAAATATAGCAACTATGCATTTGCACCAAAGAGATAATGAGACACATTTAATTTTAGAGCGTTTTGATAGAGATGCTAATGATAATAAAATACACAAATGTAGTGCATCAGGATTACTTCACAAAGATATAACGGTAGCTAAGGTAATGTCTTATGAGGAACTATTTTCTTTTACAAATAAAGTATGTGCTAAACAATCAAGTATTATAGAGTTGTATAAAAGAATGATTTTCAATGCCTTATCTTTAAATCTAGATGACCATGCGAAAAACTTTGAATTTATCATGGATAGAAAAGGTAATTGGGATTTGTCCCCTGCATTTGATATTACATTCTCCAAGGGAATTACAAAAGAGCACATGACAACTATTAACGGAAAAGGAATTGATTTTACTATTGAAGATTTTTTGAGTATTGCTAAAAAGAACTTAATCAGCGAGAGCGACGCAATGAAAATAATCAATGTGTGTTCAAAGGAGCTGACATCATTTAAAAATATCGCTGAGTCTATAGGGATAGAATCTGATGAAATAGAAAACTGTGAAAAAGAGATTAATTTTCAAGCTAAACTAATACGAGAAAATCAATCTCTGATGCAATTATAGAGACCGTAAAATAAACTGTGTAAACTGGAATGTTCCCTAAAAAGAGACCGTTACAAGTTTTGTGTCAGTAACCGGTAGTAATTAAAATTATATCATAGTTCAACAATTTAGTTTGAAACTTAGAAAGTTGCAAAACCTGTAGTTTTTGGAGTAAGTTCAAAAATTCAACTCCATTTGGAACCGTCTTTCTGTTACTAAAATCTGCTCCAAATATAAGAGTTTAAGAAATGAATTTTAAAGGCAGCTCAATAATAATTTTTGGACCTTTTACATTTTTATCCATATATATTTTCTACACTAATTTTTCTATTATTTAATAAGTCATATACCTGTCCTTTATCTTTAAATCTTAAACTCCAATATCCAGATAAAGGACAATATTAGCATTGTTAACGATGTTACTTCCTAACCTTTTTGTCAATAACAGAGCCATCCATAGCATTAATTTCAAGATAGTAACTCTGAGTTTGCACTTTATAAAACATAATATTTCCAGTATGAGTTAACCTGATTTCTTGTACATCCTCTTTGGTAGACTCTTTTGCTATTCTAATTGCATCTTCTTCATCAACTTGATGTAATTTATGCATGTTTCTTTTTTTCTGTATTTTAACCATCGGTCTATTATTATAACCATGTATTGAGTTATGCTCACTTGGTGTAAGTGTTTGCCCTTGAGCAAACACGAACATAGGAGTTATTAGTAGTGTTAAATATTTCATCTTAAATCCTTTTTATCTTTAGCAGATATAGTTGTATGCTCTTTATTATAAAAAAGCAGATATGTTGAAGGTAAAATAAGTAGAGTTAAAAGTGTTGAACTTATAATTCCACCAGTAATTACAACTGAGAGTGGATATTGAATTTCGCTTCCTACACCAGTAGCGTATAGCAATGGTAAGATACCGAAGAGAGTAGTAAACGCCGTCATTAAAACTGGACGAAGTCTTAAAAGAGTCGCGTCTTTTAAAATAGTTTTTAAGTCTACATGCAGGAATTTAGTCCTAAGTTCATCAATAAAACTCACTAAAACTATTCCATTTAATATAGCTATTGCGAATATGGCTAAGAAACCTATTATTGCTGATACAGAAAGGTAAATATCTGCATATAAAAGGGCAATTATTCCACCAATAAATCCAAAAGGTACATTAATTAAAATAAGCATAGCTTTTGAGAAAGAATTAAAAGCCGTGTATAAAAGTAGAATGATTAAAAATATTGTAATAGGGATTAAAATCATCAACTTTTTGGTTGCTTCTTTCATATTTTTAAAGTCCCCAGCCCAACCTATGTAATAACCATTTGGAATAACAACTTGCTCTTTAATAATTTGATTAGCTTCCTCCACGAAAGAAGCTACATCTCGACCTTCCACTTCCATAGAAAGTACCATATATCGACTAAGGTTTTCTCGTTTAATGAAAGAAGAACCATGACTTACAGAAATGTCACAAATCTGTTCTAAACTAACTAACACACCATTATTTGCACGTATAGTTAAAGCTTTAACTGACTCTATATCTTCTTTCGCACCTTTAATCTTAGGTACTATTCCAAAACGACGAATACCTTCTATTTTTTCAGAAACTGCTTCCTCACCAATTCCATTACGAATAACACTCATTACTTCATCAACGTTAATTCCATAACGAGCAAGTGCTAAATAATTTGGCTCAATTTTAATTTGTGCTTGACCAAGTTGAACTTCAACTTCCATCTCTTCTAAACCATCAACACCTTTGAGTTTAGCTTGAATAGATTTAGCGATAGAGTCTAACACTTTTTGGTCATCGCCATATATTTTAACTGCCAATTCTGCTTTTACACCTTCAAGCAATTCCTCAATTCTCATAGCGATAGGTTGAGTAGGAATAAACTGAACATATTCAAAAGTATGTTTTAAATCTTTATTCATCTTTTGGGTTAAATCTTCAAGGTTTTCTATATTATCTTTAAGTGTTAAAAGAACTTCCATATAGTTTGCTTGAGCCGTTTCTCCCTTTTCACTTCTTCCTATCATTGAAAGAACAGATGTTACTTCATTTGGGTAGTTTTTTAATATATGTTTTTCTATTTCACTTGCTGTTTGAGTTGATTGTGCTAAACCAGTTCCAGGTATAGATATAACCCTATACATAATAGACTCTTCATTTAGCTCAGGCATAAACTCACGACCTTGCTGACTTAAAATATAAGCTAAACCAACAAAGATTACAGATACAGCTATTAAAAAAAATTTTGCATGTCCAAGAGCCAACATCAATAATGGAGTATAAGCTTTTTTTACACCTCTCATCAATGAATTCTCTTTGGACTTTGATGGCTTAAGTAGTAAATACGTTAATACTGGAACTAATGTAAGTGCTACAAATAAAGAACCTAGCATTACAAAAACAATGTTTAATGCCATTGGACTATAAAGTTTCCCCGCTAGTCCATCAAGAGATAAGAGAGGTATAAAAACAGCCGCTATTATCAAAACTGCAAAGGTAACGGGAGTTGCTACTTCCTTGGCTGAATCCGCTATAACTTGCAATCTAGGTGCATTTGGTTCATCATGGAGCTTTCTAAAACTATTTTCAACAACAACAATGGTTCCATCAACAATCATTCCGACGGCAATTGCAAGACCACTAAGACTCATAAGATTTGCACTTACATTGTAATAATCCATCAATAAAAATGCAACTAATAAAGATAGTGGTAAAGATATAATTACGATAAAAGCGGAACGTAATTCAAACAAAAATAAAAATAACACTATTGCAACCAAAACCATACCTGACAAAAGAGCAGATGTCATCGTATTAACAGCTTTATGTGTTATCTCTGTTCTATCATAAATAGTCTCAACAGTAACACCTTTTGGAAGTGCTGCGTTTACTGTATCAATTTTTTCTTTGATTAGCTCTACAACTTGAGCAGCATTTGTGGCAGTTCTTTGAAGAACCATTCCCATTACTGCTTCACTTCCATCTATGCTTACCGCTCCAAACCTTGGAGCTGAACCCGATTCAACTGTAGCAACATCTTGTATAGTGACAGAATGTCCTGCTTCAAATTTAATAACAGTATTGCGAATATCATCAAGAGTATTATAAAGTCCTGCACCACGAATTAAATACTGTTCACGATTGAACTCTAAGTATTGACCACCCGCTGCTTGATTACTCCTTTGTAAAGCACTTACAACATCTCCGTACGTTACACCAATATCTTGTAGCTTTTTAGTATTAATGAGAACATTATATTGCTTCTCATGTCCACCCCAGCCAACAACTTCTTCAACACCACTTACACTTTTAAACAGTGGAGTTACAATATAGTCCTGCATCTCTCTAATTTCACGAAGTGAGTATTTATCAGTAGTGTCTTTTATCTCATACCAAAATACTTGACCAAGTCCAGTAGTATTTGGTCCTAATACTGGTTTTCCCCAACCCTCAGGAATGTCAACTCCACTTAGTCTTTCACTTACAAGTTGACGTAAAAAGTATATATCCATATCATCTTCAAAAAATACGGATACGTATGATAAACCAAAAAACGAGTTTGACATAATCATCTTGACGCCTGCCATACCTGATAAAGCAGACTCTATTGGATAGGTAAGTAGTTTTTCTATATCTTCAGCAGAATTTCCAGGACTCTCTGTATAAACTACAACTTGTTTAGGTGTAATGTCTGGAAAAGCGTCTATCGGTATTTCCTGATAAGCCTTAAAGCCAAAAGCAGTAATTGCTAAAAAAATCGTTATCACTAATAGTTTGTATTTTAGTGATATGTCAATAAGTATATTCAACATAATTAATTACCTAATGCCCATGTTCGCCAAGTGATGATTTTAACATCATCGACTTCACATAATAGCTTTTATCACTCACATATTCTTCATCAAGTTCTATTCCTTGAACCCCTGCATATTCATCATCTTGTGTGATAATTTCAACAACACGAGCTTCGTATGGTAATGAAGGTTCATCTTCATCGTCATCATGTTTTTCTTCTTCATGTTCTTCATGGTCATCATGTTTTTCTTCTCCATGTTCTTCATGGTCATCATGTTTTTCTTTTTCTGTTGGCATAAAAACAACCCATTCATTGTTGAAAAATGACAGCGCTGATTTCTTAACAGCTACATGTTTTTCTGTTGGTTTAAAATAAAGAGTTGAAGATACAAATGTATTTACAAACAAATCATCTGCTTTTTCATCAACACTTGATAGAATAACTATCCTCTGTGTTTTAACATCCAACTCTGGTAGTATTTGAGTTACATGAGTAACGATTTTTCTACCATTATAATCTACACTGAGTTTTTGACCATTCTTTATAACACTTGCATACTTTAAAGGTAAGTAAGATTGAACATAAAAAGCTTGGTCTTTAATAATAGTAATTAGAGCCTCATCTTCCCTAATTACAGTATGTAAAGGTTGTAATAAACTAGATACTTTCCCAGAACTATGAGCATAAAGAATGAAGTTTCCCGTTGCTTTCTTGAGATTTTTCGTTTGGATACCTAAGGTCTGCAATTGTGAACGAAGTGCGGCTATTTTTGAATCCATAGAATTTTTTTCTATTCCTAAATTATTTAATGCCTGAGTAGAAAGCATACCTTTATCGTATAGCTTTTTACTAGCGTCATAATTTTCATTTAAAGATATTATTTGTTTCTTTAAAGAGATAAAGTCAGCTGTCATTTTAGAGACTAATATTGACTCAATTAAGGCAATTTTCTGCCCACTTTTTACACTTTGACCAGCTTCAACAAAGTATTTTTCCAAATGTCCACTGACTAGTGATGTAACTGATTGCTTAGCGTTTGATAACTGAATGATTTGAGAATTCAATTCAATTGATTTTCCAAATGAACGAAGTTCAGCATGTTCCGTGGGTATATCTACACTAAATAAAGATGTTACATATAGTAGTACTAAAAGAGATATTCTATTCATTGTAAGTTCCTTGATAAAAATTTGTATATATAGCATTTTGATTTAATGCTGTATAGATTTGTATAAGAGCTCTTTTTGTTTGAATAACTTTATGTTTAATGTCTTGGAGTTGTAGTAGATTTATATTTGAAATCTTATATCCATCTTCATACATTTTTAAAAGTTTTAGTTGAGTTTTCAATATTTTTTCATTATTTACATTTAACTCAACTAGTGCTTTTCTTTCTTTTTTAAGTCTAATAAAGTCCATATTTAAACGAGCGTTCTCATTCTTCATTAAAAGCTCTATACGTGAAGCTTGAAGCATTGCTATCGTCTTTTCTTGAGACCTGTTGTTAAAAATAGCTAATGGAAGATTCACTCCAACTCTAAGTACATCTTGCTCTGGTTCATTTTCTATCTCTGCAAATAAGTCTATCGATTCAACAGTGTTAGAATTTAGTTGTGCTTCTGATAGTGCTTGATATTGTTGACTTCGCAAGACCTTAATTGTAGGATTTTCAATATTCTCTATATTAGAGTTTATTTTAAATTCATAATCATTTTCAAGCTCTATTTCTTTGCTTATTCCTGCAATCTTTAAGAGTGAGTAATAGCTATCCATTGCAGCTAAAGATAAAGTACTTTTTGAGTTTTTACTCATTTCATAATCTACTTGAGCTTGAAGTTTTATACCCTGAGAAATTGTACCGCTCTCAAGTCGAGCAATAGAGATTTCATATATTTTTTTGGCAATACTCAAGCTTTCATCAGATAAATTTAATAGCTTGTTTGCCTCAGAGTAAGATGTATATGCAAGAGATATATCACGAATAAATATAGCTCTCTTTTGAGCATAGTTAATGTCCGCATTTTTATTATTTGCGTCTGTTAGATTTTTTTTATCTTCACTCACACCCCATAAGCGAATAGGTTGGGAATAACCAATACGGTATCCATTATCATTTGAGCCAATATCTGGTTCAAAAGAAGAATACTCTAATTCTAATGTAGGGTTTTCATACCTTGTAAGAATATTGCCCTGTTCTTTAGTTTGTTTAACAGCTAATGCTGAAGACTCCATGTAAGGACTATTTTTTATAGCCTTTTGTAAAAATTCATCAAAACTTTCAGCACTCAAAAATGTGCATAATAGTAGAGACATAATTATATTTTTCAACATAACTATCCTTTGTAAAAATAAAAATTTGGTATAAGTATAGGTTAAGGTTTGAGGTTATGCGATAGGTGGTTTAATAGTTTTTGAATAAGTTTCAAAGAGATATGAAGTGTTTTGTGGAATACTGTGAAGCTTATCTACATTAAGATATGCAATAGTGTCATAAGATGGTACTAAATAAGGATGATGGTATTCATAATGAACATCACAAATATCTCCACAATCTGTGGTTTTGCTAAATTCACTTACATATTCAACAACATCACATGGTTCTTTATCAAACATTGCAAATTCTATTTCATGAAAAACCGAAAAAGAAACTACGAATAATAAAAGAATGGTACTAATCTTTTTTAAATGCATAAGAGTATTCTATCTTAAATTTTATTCATAATATACTTAAAGCCATAGTATAACTCATCAATTGAAAAAAAATCATAGTTCCACAACTAGTACTTTTTTAAAACTCATTGTAAATAAACCTTTCTAAATACCTATAGTACCGAAGTTTACTTGAGTTTTTAGCCTGAAATATTTTGCATTAGATCTCATTTGTTAAGGTATTGATTATAGGAATGATTGTAAAAAGTGAATTTATTTTTTCATTATATACTGATTAAAATATTATAAAATGAGGATTTGGGGTAACATGAATGTTGATATATTTAAGTAGTTTTTTTAGCTACTCCAGTATTTGGAGCCATTATTTTAATTTAAATTTTATTGTTCCAATTTTGCGCTAGAAATAACCATATTTTAGTAAAGTTATATAAAAGTGCATGTCTAAAAAGCCCTTATATTTGTAACAAGAAGCGCTCATATTAGTTTTCCGTGTTCCACAAAGTGTTTAAAAAGTAAAAACTGCAAAGTTCCACAAATATTTAGGGATTATGGAACAAAAAAAATGAGCTTAGTATGTCTATTTTCATGTTAAATTTGCTTCTTGGTAGCGCTCTTTAAATACAAGTACTACCCCATCGTGCAGATATAAAACGGTTCCACTCTCTTCTGGGGTTGCTTCTTTGAAGCATACATAGCCTTTGTTGACAACTATAGGCTCATAAAATATTTCATTATTTTTAAGAGTATGTATTAGCCCGATTCCGCCTATGTAATATTTTAATTCAACATCGCCGCCAACGTAGTCTAGATTAGGGTCAACTACATATTCTGGAAAATATTTTTTTAAAATTCTGATAAATGCCCTTCTGCTAATAAAATTTCTTGGCAATCTTTCTAGATTTTGATTATAGTTTGGATAAGAAGAGTGCTGGCCTAGCTTCAGATTGCCATCAGTCTTGCCTCTTTTTATTAAATTCATAAATAACTCATCCCCATACTGCTGCGGCTGAAATTACAGTCATAATAAACAAAGCAATTCCTGGCAGAATATTCAATGTCGTCTTTTCGACCATGCATCTTTCTATAAGCTTTTCTCTATAGGATAAGTTTAATCGAATTATGAAAATCCATAAAATAAACCCAACAGCAAATACAAAAAACATTGCTACTCCTAGCATCTTCATACTTCATTCCTCTTTTTGTAGCTTAGCTACATATTTTTAATTTCTAATAATTCTACTTTATTTTTTCCTATACTTGCTTTTTACAATTCCGCCTTTAGGGCACGAATAGTCCGATAACCGGTTGCTCTCAGTAAAGTATTGGTTATACTTCTCTTTGCTCCATTCCTTACTGTTGCCGCTTTTATTTTTAGCAACTTTCTCCTCCATTTTTTTCTTATTCTTGTTCATGTTTTTTAAATTTCTAGTTAAATTCTTAGCTTCTCGTTCTTCTTTAGTAAGTGCTTTCTTTTTTTTCATCTTTGACCCATCGTTTGATTAGCTATAGTGCTGACCTAGCTTCATGTTGCCATCAGCACTACCTCTTTGTGTTAAATTCATAAATCACCCACCCCATGTCATTCCGGCTGAAATTGCCATAACAATAAATAAAACAATTCCCAGCATGATATTAAAAAATACTTCCTCACCCAAAAATTGTCTTTTTATGAAATTTTCTTTACTTGAAATGCGTAATAACATTCTGAAGAGTCAAAAAATAAATCCAGCAAGGGCACCAAAAAATAATATTATCCCTGTTAATTGCATTCTTATCTCCTATTTAAATATTATCTGGAAGATTTTGAGGAAGTAATCCATCATCAATACTATTTTTTCTTGCGTACGCATTTAGCTCTTTAACATGACTATTCAAATTACTTCTCCTTGTATAAACTGTTAATATAATGCGATTTTCTCTAAGCCATTAAATAACAATAGAGTAAATCGCACAGCAAACCCACGATAGTGGGTTGTAATAAAACTATAACGAAAATATACTTGCTTTTAAATAAACATGAAAGTTTTAACATGCAAGAATCTATCATATTTTCTGATAAAGAGATATTATTAATGTATAAAAATATTGGAAAAAATGTTAAGAAATGCAGAGAAGAAAAAGGCTTAAGTCAACTTCAGCTATCACACAGTATGGGGTACAGTTCAGTTAGTTTAGTTTCCGCTGCTGAATTGGCTAGCGATAATAAACACTTCAATTTAGAGCATCTTTACAAAATCTCTAAAATACTAGATATTGAGCTCTCTTATTTAATATCAGTAAATGCTGCCGAATAGTACTCAAAAACTGCAGTGTTTCTTTCACACTTAGATTTTGAATCTCCACTTTCATAAATTGATCTAATGTCTGAATACTAAAGTTAAAAGTGTTTGTTTTTCTTATTGTTTTGTTTTACCTCTATCAACAGGCGTTAAAGGTTTGTCTAACATCTCTTTCGTAACACCTTTGCTATGAGCATTGTAAGCCCATCTTGCAAATTGTGCTAATAATGCTTCATTTTCAAAATTTAATCTATCATTTTCAGCTTCTAAACGCTTTACTTTCTGTATCAATGCGGCTACTTCAGCACTCATGTTTGGAAGTTCTTTTATAGTAGTTGATACTCTATCTTTTGTCAAGTTATATGCATCTTTAATTCGTTGATGCTTGCCAAGTGTTTGACGTGTATATTTATTTTTAGTTCTAAACTCTATCTCGTCAATTAATTTATCCCAGGTTAACTTTCCTGACCACCCATCAAGAATTTTTACAATCTTTTCAATAAGTTCATCTGTAAGGTTTTCAGATCTAGTATGTTTTGAATTTTGGCTCATGGTTTTCCTATTTAACTCAATAATTTTTTTATTTCATCAAACTCAATTGATTCTATTTTTTCTTCTTTTCTTCTTTTTGCTTGTTCAATTGAAGATGTTACAGGTATGTTTGATAGCTGAATAAACGAGCCTTCAGGAACATTGGGGTCATCTAGAATTTTACAAATCTGATTTAGCCTATCTAATACTATTGTATGATGTTCAACCCATTTATTGCTTCCATAGTATTTCTTTTCGAGAGCATTTTTAGCTTTTTCTAAAAGCTTTTCAGTTTCATCTCTAAGGTATCTGATTTTATTATTTCTTTTTGTATCACCTTTTATGCATACCTGTTCTGTACAGCTCATACAGTCTCTATGAAGTTGGCATGGTGTCATAGTATAATCATGTATACATACACCATATTCAGTGAGATGAGCTGTCCTTATTTTGAGTATTGCATATTCATCTCTAGAAATAACAACCTTCTTTTTTAGATCATCAATATTAGCTAGTGGACCAATCATAGAATGTTCATCACCAACTGCTTCTCTTAGGCTTAACAGCATTTCATCAGCACTTAGATGATCATATGCGTTATTTTGTTGAACATCAAGCCTACCTGACCATTTTGCTATATCTAGTTGACTAGCTCCACCTTTTTGAGCTAGTGTGTTTAAGTAGTGTCTAAATTGATGAGACGTGGCTTTGATTGGACTGCCATCTTTTTCTTTATAGCCAAACATTTCAAAAAGTGAAGATTTTGAATCTCTTGCTCCTAAAGCATCTGAAATAAATTGATGTGTAAAAGGTTCTACTGTAGGGACAATTACATCTCTTTGATGGTTATACTCATACTTTCTTTGTATGATTAGCGTTTGAGAATATTTTAATCCGATTTCGGTATTTACATAAGGAAAATTATTTGGTAAAAGGCTTAAAACTGCTTTTTCCACATCTTTATATGTAGCATGTTTTTTACCTTTAATCATAGTTGTTAATACTGAATGGTCTCTTAGCCAACAGTGAATAGAAGATCTTTTTTTATCAAGGTTTTTATTTGTGTTATTAATACCATATAAAATAAAAGATATCATTTTGATATTTAATAAATGAGTATCTCTAAGGTACTCAAGCTCATCTGGAAGAAAAAGTTTATCTGGATTTTTTTCGTACCACAATGCTACTTTTCTAGCATCTTTTGTTAACTCCTTTAGCCTTCGAACTGTTTTTTTAGCAGTATCTACCATTAAGGATGTTATCCATTTTGGTGTTGCTTTAGCACCTTTTGCTGGAAACCATCGTAATCCATATGACTCTTTATACATTTTACTTTCATCATCTTTGGAAGGATCATAGTTTTTATTTTTTTGTTTTTGTAGTACTTCAATATCAAAAGGCGCTAAAAAAACTTCATTTATTCTATTTGGTGAACAAAAAAGTAAAGCAATAGTTGAGCTTGCCATCAATTGATATGGAGTTTGGGCTTTATTAAAAATTTCTGGTATGGCATCTAAAGCTACTTGAGAAGGCATTTTTTTATTTCTATCCTCATCAGCTTTTTTACCAATTCTAGAAGTATCATTAGGTCTTTTGATTGAATTTCGCCAATCAATTGAAGTTTTTACTAAATTTTTTTTATTAAGTAATTTTGCAATATCCTCTAGTTTTTGTCCTATTCTATAAGCAGTTGATTGGTTATAGTTAGCTTTTATAATTTCAGCTGCTTTATTTAAAACGTCATTATTTATATTTACAGGATTTATATTATTACCCATCTCAAGTAGTGCTTTTTCTAGCACCCTTAGTGCTGTTAGTTTATTGGATATAGATTTTGTAGGGTTATTTGAGAATGTGATTGCAAAGTATGCTTTAGCATAATCTAAATATGGACTTTGTATAAACTCTATTTGTCTTCCACCAGTTTCTTTTTCATCATCAGTCATCTTCTGTTGAGATTTTTTAGCATAGTCAAATGTTGAGAAAATAGCACGTGTTTTAGCTTTCTTGGCTTTTTGTTCAATATTTAGTTCCCATATATTGTCACTAAATTTTAAATTTGAATTTAAAAAAATTGATTCGTATTTACTTGACTCAATATAAGTATTTAGATTTTGCTCTGCAGTTATAGTTTTTGGTGTTCTCAAATTATTCATACTATCAACTCTTGTGCATTTTCTTCTTTATATCTTCTACACTCTATTATTACCTGAGCAACCGCTAATATGGTTTTATCGTTGATGCTAGCTATTCTGTAGTCAGTTGTTTTTAAAAGTACTTCACGCTCTTTTAACAGGTGTTCAAAAAGCTTTTCATGTGGACCATCAACCCAGGCTTGAAAACTATTACATGTATAGCATGCCAATGGTGCAGAAAGGCTACAAAACGCATAAGTACCACATTTTCCCATAGCCTTACATGAAGGGTCTACTTTAGGATCGATAATATCACTTGTTGGATCATCAAAGCGTGTAGCTGTCGATTTGTCTTTTACTAGTTTTCCTGCAAAGGCTTGAGCAATTGGGGCCATGTAGGTAGCAATTGCTTTGTCTATTCTTTCTATTATTTCAGGTAAAGATTGAACATAAACACCAACGTTTTGAGTGTCTGTATGATCAAGAATTTCTGCAATTATAAGTTCACCATGGCCTTCAACAGCAGCTCTAGTACCAATTGTACGTCTAAAGCGTGTGGATGTAATATGAAGTTTTTCTTCTGTTCTTTCAGAAA
Organism: Candidatus Sulfurimonas marisnigri; assembly: GCF_015265475.1. Taxonomy (NCBI): domain Bacteria; kingdom Pseudomonadati; phylum Campylobacterota; class Epsilonproteobacteria; order Campylobacterales; family Sulfurimonadaceae; genus Sulfurimonas; species Candidatus Sulfurimonas marisnigri. Next base: position 521,807 of record NZ_CP054493.1, read on the forward strand.
TTAAATTAAATTTAGAGATAACTAACTGAATTCTATCTGTTATATCTCCAGATGTAGAATGATAAGCTAGTTCTCCCGTACGTTTATTAGAAGAAGCAGGAAATAAAGGTGCTTGATTCGGATCTTCTAATATATTTAAAAACTGATTTTTTGCTTCATCGGCATATTCAAGCATAGGCTGTCCAATTTCTGATGGTAATATGCGTTGTTTAAATTCTGAGCGTGCTTTTTTTCTATTTTTTACCCTAGGTATGGATATTATATATTCATTAGAGCTATCTTGTTTTTGAAAAGATTTTATATCAATTACTTTTAGTAATGCAAACTGTATCGGTCTTGATCCATAAATAATCATTAGCCATACAAGTAAAAAATCTGAATCAGATATTTCATTTTTGGCATATTTATTATTTAAAGTATCTTGAATTAACTCTAGCTCTAAGTCAGTAAAAGGACCATCATATGGATCCATGGTTAATACGGCTTGTCCTTTTTGATTCCCAGGTAAGTTTACTTCTTTAAGATATTCATATGCTTCGTTAGACAATCCAGTATAACCCATTTCATACCATTTTTTTAAAAAACCAGATAATGAACTTAAATACCACATGTGCTTTTTATCTAAGGAGCTTTTATAGCTCTTCAAATCTTTAATAGAAACTTCTTTTATGATTTCATTTTTTAATTTATATATGTAATTAAGTAGACGTAACAATAAGTCGTACATATTGATTGAGTGACTCATAGACTTATTTTCTAGGTACCATATAAATGTACGCTTTATACCGTATATGTCTGTATCAATAAAGCCTAGTTTTGTAAAATCAAATCTTGTGTTTTTAGATATGTCTGAAAATATCCATACATCTAAATTTGGATTAAATTTAAAACCATCTTTAGTTATGCATTCATTTGGTAATAGTTCTTGACTTTGAAAATTATCTTCTTGTATTAAAATCATTATAAACTACTCCTTTTTAGCTTTTATGGAATTGTCACTCATCTCTAATATCACCTTATTGGCTTCTTCTTCAATATGCCTTTTTGTATATGTATGAGCACTATTAGATGTTGGGGACCAACCCATAAGATATGATCTAATTTGTTTTTCCCGTTCTTCAGGTATGTTTTTAGCATCCATTATTTTTGAAAACTTATCATTCCATGAATGTCTTAGAATATGAGGTGAAAAGTTTTGTGGTAAGTTTGGATTTGCTTTTCTTAGTTCAGAGAATACTTTGTTTAGAGCAGATAAACTCATAGGTAAACCACTTTTGTCTGCTACAAATAAGTATGGATGATATACTGATTCAGGTAGACTTTCTCTGATCCCAAATAAATATGAGTAAGTCAGGTCTAGTAAGTTTTTAGGTATAGCTAATTTTCTTGCTTGCGTTTTAACAACTGGCTGGTTTGTTCTTGAATCATCTGAATCATCAGGTCGTCTTAAAATTGAAACAGTTTCTTCTTGAAAATTAAGATCTGACATTTTAATATTTAAAAGTTCACCTCTCCTTAATCCAAATTCGTATAACCAAAAAATTATTAGTTCATTTCTTGTCTTAGCAAAAGAACTTTTCCATGGATTCTTTTTGGAATCTTTATCAATAATTGAAAATAAAAGTTTTAGTTCTTCTTCTGAGAGACTTCTCTTCCCTGAAAGTGGATCTGAACTTTGAACTTTTGGTATTCTAGCTTCTAAAGTAGATTTAACTGTTTTGATAGCATCGTTAAGTGAAAGAGTTTTTAAACCAAAATCCTCAACGTTAGATAGAAAAGTATTTCCAAGCCAGACTAGATAGTCTTTTATAGATCTTATACGATGTCCTGTGCTTTTTGGATCAACGGTATTTATGTTTTTGGTATTACTAGTGTTTCTAAAATTCTCTAAAGAGTTTAGTTTAATATTTGTTTGCGTATTTGTTGATGAATATTCTTTTGTTAAATCTTCAATATGTAATTTACATATATCACAAAGTATTTCAACCTCAGACAAACTTAACAACTTAGCATCTTCTAAACGTTTTTCTAGATTAATCTCTTCTGTGTAGTTGTTTTTCAAAAAAAACATTAATAATTTTAAGTGTTGTAAAGTTTGTTCTATTGTCTTTACTGCTAAACCTCTTGATCTTAGTTGAGTAATAGAATAAAGTGTAATCCAATAATCTGGAATACCAGTGTTAGATTCTATCAACATAGGTAGTCTTTCACCATCTGACATTACAATAGTTTTAATCTTATAAGATGTCATATTTATTTCCATTTATTTTGGTAAACATTATAACATAAAGTGTGAAAATTAGAAAAGAAAGTGTAAATAAGCTACATTTACCAGTGTATGGCAAATATAAGACTTATTTAATAGAGTAGTTTACATTTATAACTTGGTGTATTTTAAAATGGAATTTCATCTTCATCTATGTCAATCACTGGAACTGAATCGCTACTTGGCATTTGCTTAGAGTAAGCATTGGCATTTTGCTGAGCCGGCTGTTGATAGCTTTGTGGCTGCTGTTGCTGCTGACTCGGTTGCTGATAACTTTGTTGTTGTTGCTGCTGCTGCTGAGGTTGACCTTGAGGTGCTTGGTAATTACTACCGCCACCTTGGTTATCGCCTTTAGAATCTAACATCTGCATAGTTTCAACAACTATAGTATGCTTAGAGCGTTTCTGTCCATTTTGATCTACCCATTGATCAAAGTTAAGTCTACCTTCTACCAGGATTTTACTCCCTTTTCTAAGGTATTGGTTAGCAATCTCCGCGCTTCTTGCAAAGAATGTAATATCTACAAAACAGACTTCCTCTTTTTTCTCACCATTGCTAGTGAACTTTCGGCTTGTTGCAAGAGAAGTAGTTGCTATTCCCATTCCGCCTTGAGAGTATCTAAGTTCGATATCGCGAGTTAAGTTTCCAACCATAATAACTTTGTTATACATGAATATTCCTTATTTGTTTAGGCTATTGCCAATTACTCTGCTACTGGTGCTTCAGCAACTGGTGCTTCAACTTCTACTGCTGCTGGTGCTTCAACTGCTGCTGCTTCAACTTCAGCTTTTGCAGGTGCTGCCGCTTTTTTCTGAGCTTTTTGCACTAGTTGATTAAAAGCTGCAACTTCACGGTTAGTATCATATTTGATAGTAACAAAACGAAGAAGATTTTCATTAATACGAAAACGTCTTTCAATTTCAGTAATTGCTGATGGGGCAATTGAATAATAGATAACATGGAAGTATCCACGCTCATTTTTATCAATAGGGTATGCTAATTTTCTCATACCCATTGCGTCTGTTGTAGCAATTTCGCCACCATTTGAAGTAATAACATCTTCGATAGCTTGAATGCTAGCTTGAATTTCTTCTGCTGTTAGTGTTGGTTTTACGATTACTAGGTTTTCGTAATTTCTCATAGAGTATAATCTCCCTTTGGTATTTTGCCAATCATTAAATGATGCAAGGCTTTTGTTTCCCTTTCGGATATGGATATATCGTTTGTATATAACGATACAAAGAGAAAGGAACGCGGGATTATATATAAATTATACTTAATTTGTAATTATCTATTCTTTGTTCTTTGTGATGGGGGAACCTTGTTTGAAGAAGAGATATGTAATATATGTCAATATGTCATATTAATGTGTATGAGTTTACTTTTTGGATATAGTTTTAAAATATAACCCATGAAATAAAAATAGGATTTACATTTAATGACAAAAAGAAAAAATAAAAGTTCAAAAAAAGGTTCAAACACTCTAGTGTACATTGCGTGGACTTTATCTATAGTGGCAATAATCTTAGGCTCACTTTTAGCAGGATACTATATAGGGTATAAAGACGCTAAAAATGATATGCTGAAAAAGGAGATTAGAAAAGATGAAAAAAAATTAGCAATGTTGAGAAAACTTGAGGCTGTTAGTGCTAAAAAAGATAAAAGTAGTGTAAGCAGTCGTCTTAAAGAGGTCTTGAAAAAAGATGTAAAAAAAGAGTTAGAAAAAGAACCAAAAATTATTCTAAAGAGTCTCAGTGCATCACATGAGTATGATGGTGAAACTTTGCCAAAAGCACCAAAGAGAAAGATAAAAATAGTTTCAACAAAGCCAAAGTTGGCAATTATTATAGATGATGTTAGTGTGAAGTCACATGTTAATGCTATTAAGAGTTTAAACTTGCCTCTTACTATGTCTTTTTTACCGCCAAGTGAATTTAGGCCTAACTCAGCGATATTAGCATCTCATGAGAAATTCTATATGGTTCATTTGCCTATGGAAGCTAAAAGTTTTACAAAAGAGGAACCATTTACTTTAAGAGTTGCTGATTCGCAAACAAAGATTTCTAAAAGAATTGCCAGCATAAGAAAATTGTTTCCAAATGTTAAATATATAAATAATCATACAGGAAGCAAATTCACATCAAATGAATTAGCAGTAAATAAACTTATTTATGCGTTAAAAAAACAAAATATAAACTTTATAGACAGTAGAACTATCGCGTCTACAAAAGTACCTATGGTCATGAAAAATTATGGGAAAAAATATATGGCTAGAGATATATTTTTAGACCATGAAATGGAAAAAAAATACGTTAAAAAACAGATTAAAGAAGCAATAAAAGTAGCAAAATTACATGGAACAGCTATAGCTATAGGGCATCCACATGCTAATACAATAATGGCACTGAGTGAATCAAAAAAACTTTTTGAGGATGTTGAGTTAGTCCTTATAGATAGACTGTATTAAAGTGAATATAGTTCAAGATAAAATTGAGGAGCTTTCATGCATGAAAAGCTATCCTAATCAGCTTTTATATGACGGTAATCTTGAACTTTTAAAACGAACTAAAATCTCAATTGTTGGAAGCCGAAAACCTACTAAGTATTCTCGTCTTATGATTCAAAAACTCGCATCTCAATTAGCTAAAAATGGAATATGCATTGTTAGTGGAGGAGCCATGGGTATTGATGCTGTTGCTCATAGTGGAGCTGGAGCTTTGCATACTATATCTGTGTTGCCGTGTGGAGTTGACATAAGATATCCAGCAGTAAATAAAAACTTACTAAATGATATAAAAAATAATGGACTTTTACTGAGTCAATTTGATTCAGGTTTTCGGGCAACTCCTTGGAGTTTTGTAGTGAGAAATGAACTTGTTGTTGCTCTTGGTGATGTATTGGTAGTTGGTGAAGCTGAGCTGGGTAGTGGAACTATGAGAAGTGTTGAGTTTGCTTTAAAGATGGGAAAAGAGATTTATGTGCTTCCACAAAGACTAGGTGAGAGTGAAGCTACAAATAAACTGCTTAGGGACAATAAGGCAAAACTGATTTACGATATAGATGAGTTTGTAGCAAGATTTTCTACACATAATGGCATACATGTAGAAAATAAAATAGACGATTTCTTAGAATTTTGTAATACAAACCCAACTTACGATGATGCTTTGAAAAAATACCCAAGCAGAATTTTTGAAGCTGAGCTTAGTGGTGATATTGAGATTAAAAATGGATTAATTTTTTTAACTTAATTTTTTAAAATTCAATTTTATTTCGTCCACTATTTTTTGCATAATATAACTTTTGATCAGCTATCATAATATACTCATCAAGAAAATGTTTTTTATAATAAGATTCAGGATGAACTTCAATTAAACCCATACTAACAGTAGTTTCAATGCTTTTTCCATTAAATTTCAAAACATTTTTCTTAAAGTCTTTACGAATTTTTTCTAAAACTTTAAATCCATTTGTTTTGTCTATAGCTGGCAATATTATAGTAAATTCTTCTCCTCCGTAACGAATGATAATGTCAGAATTTCGAATATGTTTTTTTACTATATCTACAAAATGTTTAAGGACCTTGTCCCCTGCGACATGTCCAAATGTGTCATTAATTTTCTTGAAATTATCCAAATCACACATAGCGAGAACAAAAGAGTTGTTTGTTGCCAAAGATAGCTCATACTGATTCATAAATATACTTTTTAAGCCTCGACGGCTTACAGCTCCCGTTAATGAGTCTTTTGATATTTGTTTATTTATTAACATATTGTCTATTAATGCTAGCTCAGTTCCAATACTTAGAGAGATAAACTCACATTTTTCAAGGTATGTTAAGAGGACATGACTTTCATCACGCTTTAAATGATTTATCATTTTTTTTGCATCATTGATAAGCCACTTTCCAAAATCACATTTCTCTTCATCTAGCTCTGGAAAGTTTTTTGATTTTTTATCTTTTATAGAATTTGCAAGTTTATTAGCCATAAAAGATGTGCTTCATAGTAAATGATATTCTTTTTTTCTCCTATATCTGCTAGGGAATTTATTCGAACATTATTCATAGATAAAAGACTTCCTATATATTCTTCTAAATATACGCTGGCAACCTTATTCCCTACATCATTAAAAAAAGATAAAAGGTTTATGATGTTTGAGTTGATGTTTTTTTTAGTAACGTTAGAAATCAAAATATTTTTAAGACCATGTATGTCGTTTATCATCAAAACATATGGTAGGTTAATAGATATTTTATATTTAGCTATATTTTCAAAATCTTTTAAAACATCAGTATATTTAAAATCACCATTTATAGTGGTTAATATTTTTCTATAATGGCCTGATATTATTGTTATTTTATCTTCATTATAAGTATTCAAACAAGAGGTATATCTATCTAAAAATTCTTCTAATAGAGTGTCTATGTTATCTTGAAAAAACTATGAAACATAATTTTTCACAGGAAATCCTATTGTTAAGCTTATAAAATTAATAGATTAAATTATTAGCATGGCATCGCCATAAGAGTAAAAACGATATCTGTTTTCAATAGCGATTTTATAGAGCTCTTGAGCTTTATCTACACCTACAAAAGATGCCACCAGCATAAGTAAAGTTGATTTCGGAAGATGAAAATTTGTAAGTAGATGATTTACTCTTAATGGTTTGTTGTTTGGGTGTAAAAAGAGGTTTGCTTCTCCTCTTTGTATAGATTTGTGCCTTGCATAAAACTCTATGGTTCTTGTTGAAGTTGTTCCGACACTTAATATTGGTATATCAGAATCGAGTAATTCTTTTGCTTTGTCAGAAATATCATAATATTCAGAGTGCATTGGGTGATCGGTTATCGTCTCTGCTTCAACAGGCTTGAAGGTTCCGCTTCCTACATGTAGGGTTACAAAAGCGTGATCAAAAGCTGAACACACTCTTTTGTGTTGTTCATGTGTAAAGTGTAGAGATGCAGTTGGTGCAGCAACTGCCCCCTCATTTACAGCAAATACACTCTGGTACTCACTCTCATCCTCTTTATTGTCTTCCCTTTGAATATATGGAGGTAGCGGTACGTGACCAATCTTGTCTATTATTGGAAGTATATCTTCAAATCTAAGTAGTTTTTCATCGCTAAAAAAATGGACAACTCTGCTTCCGTCGTCATTTAACTCTTTTACATGTGCAGACAAATATTTATCAAAGAATATTTCAGAGTCTATTTTTACTTTTCCTCGTATATATACATTGACATCATGGGCATTTAGCGCTCTATTTATAAGAAGTTCAAGTTTGCCACCGCTTTGTTTTTTGCCAAATAGTCTAGCTTTTATTACCTTTGTGTCATTAAAGATTAGTGCACAGTTTTTTGGAATAAAATTTTCAAACTCTGAGAAAGTTGTATGTGTGGTTTCATTTGTCTTACGATTATAGACTAGTAGTTTAGCACTATCTCTTGGAGAAGCTGGATGAGTAGCTATAAGTTCACTTGGGAGAGTGAAGTCATAGCTAGAGGTTAAAAGTTCTTTACTTCTCACTTATCTTCGTTTATCGCTTTAAGCTCATCAAGTAGATTTACTTCTTCTTCATCCTCATCTTCCTCTTCAAGAGGTGGGGCAGGGTTTACCATTCTAACTATAAGAATAGAAAATCCATAAAGAATTACGAGTGGTCCAGCCATTAATAGCTGAGTTAATACATCTGGAGGAGTTAGCATCGCTGCAACTACAAATATAATAATTACTGCATATTTGAAAAAATCTCTCATCATCCTGTCATCTATCATACCTAAAAGTGCTAGAAAGTATGCAAAAATAGGTAATTCAAAAGCTATTCCAAAACCAAACATAATCTTTGTGAAAAAACCAACATAATCTTCTATATTAATAAGTGGGGTAAACTTGAAACTACCAAAGGTAATTAAAAAATCAAAACCAAAAGGGGTAACAACATAGTATGCGAATAAAACTCCAAGTGCAAACATTGTTGTTCCGCCTAGAATGAAAGGGATAATCATCTTTTTTTCATTTGCATATAGAGCAGGGGCGATAAACATCCAAATTTGAGCTAGAATGATTGGCAAGGCACCTACAATAGCAGCGAAGAAAGAAACCTTAAGTGCTACGAAAAACGCACCACCAATTTGGCTAGTTGTTACTTTACCATCTATCGCATGGTTGATGCCGCTAGCGTCTTGTACAGATTTTTTACCAACTTCTATTAGTGCATTGTTTAGTGGTTCAACCATCCAATTTAAAATTGGTTCATGAAAGTAAAACATTACAAAAAACATAACAATAAGGCTAGCAACTGAGATACCTAGTCTTTTTCTTAACTCAACTAAGTGTGGTTTTATTTCATCAAACATCTGTATCTTCTTTTATGGCATCACTCTTTTTTTTCTTTACAAGAGTTACTTCTTCCGGTTTATTTTCTGTTTGCTGAACGCTATCTTTTGGTGTATCAAAGAAGCCATCATCTGTTTGTAAATCATCATCATCAAGAGTTGTTAATTTTGCAGCCATACTTTTAATGTCAGTTGCACTTTTTACCTTGTTACCTGCATCAAGAAGCTCTTTTTTATATGAAAGAGCTTCTTCTTTCATCTCTTTAACATTCAACTCTTCTTCTATCGACTCTTTCATTGAGCCAATAGTGTTTTTAGCACTTCTTAAAAATTTTGCTATCTCTACCATAGCACTTGGTAACTTATCTGGACCAAGAAACAAGATGGCGATAACAGCAATAATCATTATCTCTGTAAAACCCATACCAAACATAAAATATCCTCTGAATTATAAACTTTTAATTAAAGGTAGGAGTTTATCTAAAGAATAATTAAACTACGATATAAACAGTGCAATCTCATCTGCTAAAAGATAGTCTATGTTATAAAAAGTGCCATTTTCAAAAGTTAGCTTGTTCTCATTAACTAAAAGATTTGCTTTGTCTAGCTCATTTTTATTTAAAATACTTTCATTAACACCAATGCAAGAGCGAAGTCCTAAAAAAATTTGTTCTATTTTTTTATCTTCAGGCATTAATATTTCTGTTCTTATATCAAGTGGATTTTTAATATAATTTTCTAGATTACAGGTAGGATAAAATCTTTGTAAATCAAGCTTGCCTACAGCGCCACTTCCTAATCCTATATAGTCTTTATACCCCCAGTAACCGAGGTTGTGAACACTTCTGTATGAACCAAAATTACTTATCTCGTACTGTTTGAAGCTACTCCCTTGCAGCTCATTAAAAAGCCATTTGGTAAGTTTGAGAGTCTCTTTTGACATGTGAGATTTTGACTCAAAAGGAGTTCCCTCTTCGATGGTTAATGCATAAGCACTTAAATGATTTATTGGCAAAGAAAAAGCAGTTTCAACATCGTTTAATAAGAGCTCTTTTGTGTCGCCCAGAGTTGCATATATTAAGTCTAATGAAATATTTTTAAAACCTATATCTTTAGCATTTTTAACTGCCTCTATTGCTTGGGTTTGCGTGTGGGCACGATTAAGAAGTTTGAGTTTATCTTTGTTAAAACTCTGCACACCAAAACTTAAGCGGTTTATTCCAAGATTGTACATACCACTTAGCCACTCTGGTGTTGCACTGTTTGGATTGGCCTCAGAAGTTATCTCTATATCAGGTTTTAAATATGGTTTTATAGTTTTAAAAATATTTTCATATAAACTAGGTTCTATTGTTGATGGTGTACCGCCACCGATAAAAATAGATTCTATCTCTTTTTCTTGAGCATTAAACCTTTTTAGTTCATAATCTAGTTGAACATTTAAAGCTTTCATATACTCATTTTTGAGATGAAATTTATCAACATAAGAGTTGAAGGCACAATAAGAACATTTTGAATCACAAAATGGAATGTGAATATAAAGTAGCATGTTTCCTCATTTTAATTTAGAGTTTTCTTTGTATTTTATTTTGAAACACTGTTTAAAGTTTCAATAATCTCATCCATTTTATGGCTTATTAAACTAACTTCGTCTGAAATATCTTATCTAACATTATAGTTTAATGACTCAGAAGTCTCAGAGATAGATTGAATTAGGATAATTAGTAGTTGCTAAATTCTCCATAAAATAGATTTTATAATTGTATTGTACTGTATCTCTCTCGTTAAAAAATGGAAAAATAAATTTTACTTAAATAGTAAAGAAAGGAATTAGTTTATTTTAATAGCATATTATGTATAATCACGTTAATTATAATGTAGGTGCTTTTATGAGTAAAAAAGAGTTATATCGTCCAAATGTTGCAATGATAATAGTTTCAAATAATTATCCTGACAAAAAAGAGATATTTTTGGCACAAAGGAATGATTTGCGAGATATTTGGCAGTTTCCTCAGGGTGGAATCGATGATGGAGAAGAGGTTCAAGAAGCTCTTTTTCGTGAGTTAGAAGAGGAAATCGGAACAAATAAGGTTAAGATAGTTTCAGAATATCCAGAGTGGATTTCTTATGATTTCCCTCCTAAAGTAGCTGAAAAGATGAAGCCTTTTATTGGACAAAAGCAGAGATACTTCCTAGTTAAGTTAAAAAAAAATGCACTAATTGATATCAATACTTCGCACCCAGAGTTTAGTGACTACAAGTTTGTATGTGTCGATGAAGTGTTAGGCTTGAGTGCAAGTTTTAAGCAGAGTGTGTATGAAATAGTAATAAAATATTTTAAAAATGAGGGTTTTTTGTAGATGTTAATAGTACAAAAATTTGGCGGCACAAGTGTAGGTGATTTGGATCGCATACAAAATGTGGCTAATCGCGTAAGTGAAACTAAAAAAGCTGGAAATGATGTGGTTGTAGTTGTTTCTGCTATGAGTGGGGAGACTAACAAGCTGGTTGGATACGCTGAACACTTTTCATCTAATCCCTCAAGAGCTGAGATGGACATGTTGCTAAGCTCAGGAGAGAGAGTGACAGCCTCACTTCTTTCAATTGCATTAAACGAGATGGGATTTTCCGCGGTTGCAATGACTGGGAGAAAAGCTGGGATTATTACAGATAGTCTTCATACAAAAGCCCGCATTGAAGAGATTAACCCTGATGTTATGATCAGTGCTATTAAAGATGGTAAAATCATAGTAGTGGCTGGTTTTCAAGGGGTAAATGAAAATGGTGACGTTACAACTCTTGGTCGTGGTGGAAGTGATTTAAGTGCTGTTGCAATTGCTGGAGCTATAAAAGCAGATTTATGTGAGATATATACGGATGTTAGCGGAATATACACGACAGACCCTCGCATAGAACCAAAAGCAAAAAAACTTGATAATATCTCTTATGATGAGATGTTGGAACTAGCAAGTCTGGGTGCTAAAGTGCTTCAAAATCGTTCAGTTGAATTAGCAAAAAAATTAAATGTAAATTTAGTTACAAGAACAAGCTTCTCTAACGAAGAGGGAACATTAATAACTAAGGAAGAAAATATTATGGAAAAACCGTTAGTAAGCGGAATCGCACTAGATAAGAATCAAGCTCGTATCTCATTAATGGGTGTAATTGACAGACCAGGAATAGCATCTGAGATTTTTAGTAAATTAGCATTAAATGATGTTAATGTAGATATGATTATTCAAAACAAAGCTCATGATGGCACTACAAATATTGACTTCACAGTACCTGTAGGTGATTTGTATGAGGCTAAAGGGGTTGTTGATACATTTGTTCAAAAAGGCGATGTTAAAGATGACTCTTATAATGAAAAAATATGTAAAGTTTCTGTTGTTGGTGTTGGCATGAAATCACATGCGGGCGTAGCAGCTAAAGCATTTTCTGCAATGGCGGTAGAAAGTATAAATATAAATATGATCTCTACTTCAGAGATAAAAATATCTATGGTAGTAGATGAAAAATATGCAGAACTAGCTGTTAGAAGTCTCCATAATGCATACGAGCTAGATAAATAATAGATGCAGGATTTTGCACAGTGGAGCTTAGATACTATTAGGGAAGAGGGTAGTAGTTTTAGTTGGTTGGAAGAACAGAGATTTGACTGGACAACGACTACTTCACAGGCCTTGGAACAAATTTTAAACGGCAAAACAATTATTTTAATAACCGACAGAAGCAGAAAATGGCTAGAGACATACATACTTTGTCTTATTAACAGCGAGAGACAAGATCGACCACTCATTCCTGTTATCAGCATTGATAGTATGTACAAGCACTACAACAGCGTAAGTGGTGGTGAGATGATTGATGTGCTAGAAGATATGATTTCACTTTCACATAAACATGATTACTTCTTTTGGTATATTGGTAAAGGTGATGATAAAAGAGCAGACATAGCAAAAAGAAAAGATAACAGTTATTTTTGGATATTTGATGAAGATTATCTAAATGCTTTTAATCTAAGGTCATATGACAAGTCTCTTGATATAAAACTATTGCAACTCTACCGTCTTTTTGATGCATCTCTAAATTCAGCGATGTTTGGAGAGGTAGATGTTAATTCATGATTCTAAAAAAGGGTATATATTAATCTCTACGGAGATAGAATCTGAGTTTGAGAGACTGTCCCAAGAACTAAAGCCAAACCGCGTAGTAGGCTTTATAGAAGATGACTTTAAGATAGAACATGCAAAAGCTGTTGTGGCTGAAGCCTATATAAGTGAATCTCAAACTAAATACATAATTATTGGCTCATCGAGTTTCACTAATGTAGCACAAAACTCACTTCTTAAGGTTTTAGAAGAACCCCCTAAAAACATAGAATTTATAATCATTTCCCCTACAAAATCAAACCTGCTTCCAACAGTTCGATCAAGATTGCCTATTGTAAAGGGTAAAAAAATTCACAGCGTACAAAATATAGAACTAAACCTTGCAAGGATTGACTATGCAGAAGTTTTTTCATTTTTAAAAAGCAATGCAAGAATAACAAAATCAGATGCTAAAGTTCTAGTAGAAGCACTTTACTATCGTGCCACTGTTGTTGACATGCTAATACTTTCAATCTCTCAACTAGAGAATTTTGATAAAGCTTATAGACTTTTAGAGCTAAACTCAAGGCCACAAAGTGTACTAGCTCTTATACTGATGAGTTTTGTAGGAGATAAAAATGCAGGTTAATAAATTATCAAGCTCAATTGATGCTAAAAAATATTTAAACAATCTTGGAGTAGACAGCGGCGGAGTGAACATTCTCTCTTCAAAAATGTCGCATCATATTATTTATATAAAAGAGCTACATGTAGGCGGTGCAAATATACTAAAACAGGATGCTCTTAGCATAGGAGCAGACTTGGCAGTGCCTCGCGGAACTGTTATTGCTAAAACTCTACATGTAGACTGCATACTTATTGCTACAACTGCTCAGTTGAAAACTCTTAGTAAAAAAGAGTTGGCTCAACCTTTTGGACTAAAAGAGCTGGCTAGTAAACTGCAAGATATATTAAAAGTTTCAAAGCCTTTACATGTAGATGTTATGGGTGTAATAAATGCTAACGACGATAGCTTTTTCTCAGCTTCTAGATTTAATGGCAGTGATGCAATAAATAAAATAGAGCAGATGATAGAAGATGGTGCGCATATTATAGATATCGGAGGGGTTTCATCTGCTCCAAACTCTCTACATGTAGAGAGTTATGAAGAGCTAAGAAGAGTAAAACCAATAATTGATGTGATTAAAAAAATGAAACTTTATGAAAAAGTAAAGTTTAGTATCGACAGCTATGAGCCAAAGGTAATCTCCTATGCCCTTGATGGCGGTTTTAAAATAGTTAATGATATTACAGGTTTAGAAAATGATGAGGTCTGTAAACTTTGCGCATCCTACAATGCTACTGCCGTTATAATGCATATGCAGGGTTCTCCTCAAACAATGCAGAAGAATCCTCAATATGAAGATATCTTAAGTGACGTTTACTCATTTTTGGAAAATAGAATTAAAAAAGCTGAATCTTTTGGAATAAATGACATAATTGTCGATATAGGCATAGGTTTTGGCAAAACGCTTGAAGACAACCTTATGTTGATTAAACACTTGGAACACTTTTTAACTCTGAATAAACCTATACTTGTAGGTGCCTCAAGAAAGTCAATGATAGATAAAATCTCATCTTCTTTACCTCACGAGAGGCTGGCAGGTAGTTTGACTTTACATCTAGAAGCAGTTAAAAATGGTGCTTCTATGCTCCGTGTGCATGACGTAGGTGAGCATATTCAAGCTATAAAAGTACAAGAAGCTATAAACGGCATATAAAAGGTATAAATATGAGATTTCCAATAATCGGAGACATAGCAAGTAAATCGGTAATATTTATTGATGTTAAAAGTTCAATGTCAGATGCGATAGAGATGATGTTTAAGAACGGACATAGAAATATAATAATAAAAGATAATGATGTTTTTCGTATTTTGACTGTTGTTGATATTTTAAACATACAATCTAAAAACATAGATTTAGAAGCTCCAATAAAAGATTTTAAATTATCAATAGTTCCTACGATAAATAGATATAAAAATGTCTTAGATACAATAGAATTTTTAAATGGCAGTGTAGAGTATATATGTGTAACAAATGAAGATGGCTCGTTATATGGATTAGTTACTCATACTGATATTACAAGCAATATTGATCCAGATACACTTATGGATAACTACCGTCTGCATGATCTTTTAAGACTTGGCAGTAGAATGAAGTGGGTAAACAAAGATGATAAAACATCTACTTTACTCAGCGAAATGACTTCAAGCTCATTCGATAATGTAATTGTTGTTGAAGATTCAAGGCCTCTTGGTATATTAACAACAAAAGATGTTATGAAACTAATAAAAGATAGTAAAAAGCTTGATTTGCCTATTAGTACATATATGTCATCACCGGTTAATACTATAAACAAAAGCGCTTCTATTAAAGAGGCTCTTGATTTTATAAAACAAATGCATTATAAAAGAGTCGTAGTTGTTGATGATGAAGGGCTTTTAGTTGGAATAGTTTCACAAAAGGAGCTTATCTCTTTGACATACTCAAGATGGGCTATGCTTATGAAAGAGTATCATGAAGAGCTTACAGAGATAAACTCAATGCTGGAAAATAAAAACAGAGAATATGCGGAGATGGCTTCAACAGACTCTTTAACAGGATTGTATAATCGTCATAAGTTTAGTGAACTTTTTCTCTCATCATATGCATCGATGACACAAAGAGAGAATGATATGTCTTTGATAATTTTGGATATAGACTATTTTAAAAAAATAAATGATAATTTTGGTCATAATGCCGGTGATAAAGTTCTTATTCAAGTCTCTCATTCACTGTTAAAAACCTTAAGAAATTTAGATATTATTTGTAGATGGGGTGGAGAGGAGTTTATTATTCTTCTTCCAACTGCCAGTTTAGAAAAGGCCATATACTTAGCAGAAAAGTTAAGAGTTTATATTCGGGAATTAGACTTAGGTGCCATTGGTACTATTAGTGCTAGCTTTGGTGTATCACAGGTAAGGATAGGTGAAAGTATGGAAAGCGTTGTTGACAGAGCAGATAAAGCTTTGTATTTAGCTAAAAACTCTGGAAGAAATTGTGTTAGAACGGAGTTAGATTTATAGTTTAAGTTACAACGATATTAATGTTTCCACATGTTAAACATGTGGAAACACGATTGAATCTACTCTATTTCAGCGTCGATAACATCTTCATCATTTTTCTTTTTCTTTTGGTCAGCTTCACCAGCCTCACCGCCTTCTTCTTCTTTTTTATACATCTGCTCAGCCATTTTATGAGAAGCTTCAGTTAATACTTTTACTTTCTCTTCAATTTGCTCTTTGGTTGCAGACTCATCTTTTAGAGTATCTTTTAAGTCAGTTACTGCAGCTTCAATTTTAGCTTTCTCTTCAGCATCGATTTTATCACCGATTTCACCTAAAGATTTTTCAGTTTGAGTTATCAGTGCATCAGCTTGATTTTTAAGGTCAACTAACTCTTTTCTTTTTGAATCTTCAGCTTTGTGCTCTTCAGCATCTTGAACCATTTTATTGATCTCTTCTTCGCTTAACCCTGATGATCCAGAGATAGTGATTGATTGAGATTTACCAGTACCTTTATCAGTTGAGCTAACGGTTAAAATACCGTTTGCATCAATGTCAAAAGTTACTTCGATTTGTGGAACACCTCTTGGAGCTGCCGCAATGTTTCCTAGCTCAAAAAGACCTAAAGATTTGTTATCTTTAGCGAATTCTCTCTCACCTTGACCTACTGAGATAGAAACAGCTGGTTGGTTATCTTCTGCAGTTGAGAAAACTTGAGATTTTTTAACTGGAATAGTTGTACCTTTTTCAATAATCTTAGTCATAACTCCACCAAGAGTCTCAATACCAAGTGAAAGAGGAGTAACATCTAGAAGAAGAACATCTTTAACATCTCCTCTAAGAACACCACCTTGAATAGCAGCACCCGCAGCAACAACTTCATCAGGGTTTACACTTTTGTTTAGTGTTTTACCACCAAAGTATGCTGAAACCATCTCTTGTGCTTTTGGAACACGGATTGAACCACCAACCATGATAATCTCTTTGATATCACTGTTTTCTAAACCAGACTCTTTCATTGCTGTTTTGATGTGATCAATAGTCTCTTCTACTAGTTCTTCAATCATACCTTCAAATTTAGCACGAGTAAGTTTGATAACAAGATGCTGAGGTCCAGCTTCTGTCATAGTAATAAATGGTAAGTTGATCTCAGTTTCAGTAGATGAACTTAGCTCTTTTTTAGCATTCTCGGCAGCATCTTTTAGACGTTGTAGAGCCATTTTATCATTTTTAAGATCTATTCCATGTGTGTTTTTAAACTCACTGTTTAAGAAGTCAACGATTTTATTGTCAAAATCATCACCACCTAAAAATGCATTACCATCAGTTGAAAGAACTTCAAAAGTACCGTCAGAAATTTCTAAAACAGTAACATCAAATGTTCCACCACCAAGGTCATATACAAGTACATTCTCTTCAGCTTTGCTCTCTAAACCATAAGCAAGAGCAGAAGCAGTTGGCTCATTAATAATACGAAGAACATTAAGACCAGCAATAGTTCCAGCATCTTTTGTTGCTTTTCTTTGTGCATCATTAAAGTATGCTGGAACTGTTATAACTGCATCAGTTACAGTTGAACCTAAATAACTCTCAGCATCTTCTTTTAATTTAGAAAGAATCTTAGCAGAAATCTCTTGCGGAGTGTAGATTTTACCATCTACATCAACAGCTGCTGAACCATCTTTATCTACTATATTGTAAGTTACTTTATCGTGTGCTGCTTTAGCATTCTCTTCACTCATCATAAGACCCATAATTCTCTTGATTGAAGAGATAGTCTTATTTGGGTTTGTGATTGCTTGACGCTTAGCTGGATCTCCTACTAAAACTTCACCTTTATCTGTAAATGCTACAACTGATGGAGTAGTATTCTTTCCCTCTTTGTTTGGGATGATTTTTGCTTCACCACCCTCATAAACTGCTACACATGAATTTGTTGTTCCTAAATCTATACCAATTACTTTACTCATTATAATTTCCTTAATTTTATTTCATAAAATGAAGCAAATTCATTCGCTCCATCTATTAGTCCGTGAAAGGAACTAGTCCCTTTCACTCCGCTTGCGCCACTAAGGCGACTAAAGTTAGATGCTATTGCATCATTTTTTGTCTAACTTGTTTTTTTGTTCTCATTCTTAGCTTGGGAATGTATTTTTATTAATTCGCAACTATAACCATAGCTTCACGCAGTGGTCTCTCTTTATACTTATAACCAGTTTGAAAAGTTTGAACTATATTCCCAGACTCAACATCTTCACTATCTACACTTTGAATAGCGTTATGGATGTTTGGATCAAATGGTTCATCGTGTGAAACCATAGTAACACCATGCTTTTCTAAAGATGTACTAAGCTGCTTGAGCGTAAGTTCTATACCCTCTTTTAGTTTTTCATAATGTTCTACCGGGTCTGCAACACCAGCTGTAGAAGATAGTGCCATTTGAAGTGCATCCATAACTGGAATCATATCTTTGGCAAACTTCTCATTTGAGTATTCAACCGCTGTATATTTTTCACGCTCTAAGCGTTTTTTGATGTTGTCAAAATCAGCATGCACACGTGCATATTTGTCTTTAAGAGCTATAAGCTCTTCTTGTAAAAGATCAAATTCATTTTCAACTGCTTCCGCCTCTGCTTCTGCTTCATCTATATTTTCCTCTTCATTAATCAGAGGTTCGTTTTGTGATTCTTCATCATTTTCTTTTGACATAGTTGTTAAATTACTCCTTTTTTAAAAATATACTAGCATTATACATATTGAGTGTAACAATGTCAAGTACTATCTAAATAATTTTACTTAAGTAAGTTTAGTCTATTGGTATCAAGTATTACTCTTTGTAAAATATATTAATTAGTGTATCATTATATATCATGTATATATGGAGAAACTATGAAGTATTTCGCTTGGATAATAGGAATTTTAGTGGCATTTTTTGTTACTGCTTACGTAATGGCTTTTACATCTATAGGAAATGGGATGCTTGCACCTACTATAGAAGCTAAAATAAGAGAACAGACAAAACTAGACTCTAAACTTAGAGTATTTTCGCTTAGCATGAGTGATTTTGAAATTGAATTAGAATTAAATAAAAATAATATTCTCACAATTAATGGAAAATACTCTCTGTTTAAAGAAAATTTCAATATTGAATATAAAGTAAAGCTAAATGAGCTTAAAACTTTAAAATCTCTTACCGGGACAGAGTTAAATAAATCTTTATATACTAGTGGAATCATTAAAGGAAATATTGCATTTGTAGAAATAGACGGAGTTTCTGATTTAGCACAAAGTAACACAACTTACCATATAGAATTAACAGATTTAAATCCTACCTCCATAATTGCTAGAGTTAAAGATTTGAAATTAGCATCGCTTTTAGATATGACTTCTCAAAGTGCTTATGCAAGTGCAGATGTAAACCTTGATATAAATTTTAAAAATATAAATCTACATGCATTGGATGGAAATATAATTTTAAGTACAAAAAATGGCATAATTGATCCGACACTAATGAAGAGTGATTTTAATGTAACTATTCCAAAAACTACTTTTTTTATGAATCTAGATGCAAAATTAAAAGGTGATTATATAGATTACAGTTGTGAACTTGCCTCAAATTTATTTAATATTAATAGTTCGGGAAAAGTTCTCCCAGAGCCTTTTAAAACAGATGCCAAGTACTCTTTAAATATCAAAGAACTTGCAGTTTTAAAACCAATTACCGGTGCAGATATTAGAGGAGTTTTTAAACTAAGAGGAATAGTTAATGGAACTAAAGAAAAGCTAACAGTTAAAGGAGAGAGTGATGTAGCTTCTTCAACTACTAAGTTTGAAGCAGTATTAAAAGATTTTTCTCCCGCAAAAGTTAAAGCAAGTGTAAAAAATATGCAACTTAAAAAAGTTCTTTATATGTTAAAGCAACCACACTATACTGATGGTCTAATCTCTTTAGATGCTGATATAAGTGATGCTAGAGTGGGTAAGTTAAAAGGCAAAGTAGTCTCAACTCTAAAAGATGGTGTTCTTGATTCAGAATATATAACAAAAATCTCTGAATTTAAATCTGCTATGCCTAATACTATATACAGCACAAAAACAGAGACTATTTTAGATGGCAACAATGTTGATATGAAAGTTGACTTCAATTCAAATATTGCAAATATTGATATAAAACGAGCAAGATTCAATATAAAAGACAAATCATTAAAAAGTGATTATGAGGTGGGGATTGAAGATTTGGATAAGCTTTTTTTTGCGACCAATCAGCATATGAGAGGAAAAATCATTTTAAACGGGGATTTGTCAAAAACGAAAGATTTAGATTTAACTCTACATACGAAATTGTCTGGCGGTAAAATAGATGCTAAACTTCACAATGATGATTTTAGTGCAGAGATTAAATCGGTAGATACAATTGGAGTGCTTAATATGTTGATATATCCAGAAATATTCAAATCAACATTGAATGCTAAACTGGATTATAACTTAGCATTAAGCAAGGGGGTATTGTCAGGACATGTAGCGGATGGACATTTTGTTAAAAATCAAACCTTTGATTTAATAAAACAGTACACTAAGTTTGATATGTACAGAGAATCGTTTAATGGAGATATATCAGCAAAGATAAATAAAGAAAACATACTTGCGTCACTTAATATTCGCTCTAAACAAGCTTCTATTAAGAGCACTGGCACAAAGTTAAATACAAAAACTTCTATGATAAACTCTGACATAATAGTTCAGACAAAGAAAGATACTATTACTGCAAACATAAATGGGGATGTCAACTCTCCAAAAGTTAGAGTTGATTTAGATAAGTTTCTTAAGTCTAAAGCAGGTGAGGCTGTTAAGAAAAAGATTGATAAATTATTTAAAAAGTTTTTTTAATTTATCTGCTTTTTTCAAACATAAATAATTATACATGTAGAAAGATCTGCATGTTAAGAGATGAGTCCAAAATATTGAGCTGCTTCTAACTCATCATCAGTTAAATTTTCTTTTTTGTATTCATCTTTTTCAAGCATAAGGTTTTTTATCTTTGTTTGACAAAAATCAAATAGAGTTGCTCTAGCATCTGCAAAATTATCCAAAAAACCAAGACCACTAAATTGGTATGGTTCATCTTGCTCAATACAAATCATTGTGCCGGCACATTTTTCTTCTAAAACCTCTACTAACTCTCTATAGTTAATAGCAAATTCTGTCGCATGCCAGCCAATATTCTCAAGCTCTTTATCTGAAAATTCTGCAACACCATCAGCTGTGGTGTCATCATATGTAGCCCTAGTTGTATTGAATCCTATTATTTCTTGCCAGTTTGAGAAAGCTTTTATAAGAACTCTACCACCATCTTCTACTACTTGATAGTTTTTCCCAAGTATAGATTCTAAAGCTATAGTTTGCTCATGTATTAAGGCGTTTGTCTGTTGTTGAGTATGTTTTCCTTGATAGATTAAAATATCATTAGCCGTAAATGGTTCATGAGTGATATTGCCATTTATATCAATACCAAAAAACTTTGATGAGTTAATAGCATTTATCAGGTTACTTTTGTCTGTAGTAATAATTTCTTTAAAAAGATTAAAATGTTTCATACTAATATTCCTTAATTTCTTTTAGACATTATAAAAGTTTTTGCTTTATTTTAGTATAATGCCAAAAAATTCTTAAGCACTTAAGCTTAATAGTATGTAAGGAAAAACAATGGCATTAGACGTTTATTATGATAAAGACTGTAATATAGACATTATCAAAGGCAAAAAAGTTGCAATGATAGGTTTTGGTTCACAAGGTCACGCACACGCAGAGAACTTAAGAGACAGCGGTGTAGAAGTGTGTGTCGGTCTTCGTAAAAATGGTTCTTCATGGGCAAAAGCTGAAGCTAAAAACTTTGAAGTTTTAACAGTTGCGGAAGCTACTGCTAAAGCAGATGTAATAATGATTCTTCTTCCAGATGAAAATCAAGCAGAAATCTATACAAATGAAATTGCTCCAAACTTAAAAGATGGTGCTACTATCGCTTTTGGTCACGGTTTTAACATTCACTATGGAAGAATTCACCCAGCAGCAAATATAAATGTAACTATGATTGCTCCTAAGGCTCCAGGACATACTGTTCGTTCAGAATTTGTTCGTGGTGGCGGTATTCCAGACTTAATCGCTATCGGTCAAGATCCAAGTGGTCAAACTAGAGAGTTAGCTCTTTCTTATGCTTCAGCAATCGGTGGCGGTAGAACTGCAATTATTGAGACAACTTTCAAAGATGAGACAGAAACTGACTTATTCGGAGAACAAGCTGTTTTATGTGGTGGTGCTACAGCATTAGTTCAAGCTGGTTTTGAAACATTAACAGAGGCTGGCTATGCTCCTGAACTTGCATACTTTGAGTGTCTTCACGAACTTAAACTAATCGTTGACTTAATGTTTGAGGGTGGTATCGCTGATATGAGATACTCTATCTCTAATACTGCTGAATACGGTGATTATGTTTCTGGTAAACGTGTTATCAATCAAGAGTCTAAAGATGCTATGAGAGAAATTCTTAAAGAGATTCAAGATGGTAGATTTGCTAAAGACTTCATTTTAGAAGGTCAATCAGGTTATCCTCGTATGAATGCTGAGCGTACAAATGCTAGAGCTTCATTAATCGAGCAAACAGGTGTTAATCTTAGAGAGATGATGCCATGGATTTCAAAAAACAAAATCGTAGACACTTCTAAAAACTAAAAACAAAAAACTAAAAAATCGGCGCATCTTTTGCGTCGTTTACTACTAAAGTATAACTCACCTCTTAAAATCTCAAAAAAAACTGTCTGATTTAAAATAGTACAAATATTAATATCTAAATTGATGAAGTTTACCATTATCTAAACTCTTCTTTGCTAAAATTCCATAAATTTAATTTCTTCATTGCTATCTTACCGATAGGTAAAGCTTTAGTGATAGGAATTTTCATAGGAATTCACTTCCTATGAAAAGGAGACAAGTATAGTGAAAAGAGCATTAGTTAGTGTTAGCGATAAAAGCGGTGTAGTTGAGTTTTGTAAATCTCTTGTAAGTAACGGTTATGAGATTATCTCAACTGGCGGAACTTATAAAAAGTTGGTCGAAAGTGGTGTAAAAGCTATTGAGATTGATGAAGTAACAAAATTTCCTGAGTGTTTCGAAGGACGTGTAAAAACTCTGAACCCTTATGTTCATGGCGGAATTTTACATAGACGTGACAAGCAGTCACATCTGGATCAAGCAAAAGAGTTGGGCGTTGAGTCTATTGACTTAGTCTGTGTAAACCTTTACCCATTTAAAGAGACTATTGAAAGAACTGATGACTTTGATGACATCATAGAAAATATAGACATCGGTGGACCTGCAATGGTTCGCTCTGCTGCAAAAAACTTTGATAGCGTAATCATTGTAACTGATGTAGAAGACTACTCTACAGTTATCAGCAATATCGAAAATGAAGCTAATACAGTTGAATTTAGACGTGCTATGATGATAAAAGCGTATGAGCACACAGCTGCATACGACAGCATGATTGCAAACTATATGAATGAGCGTTTTAACAAAGGTTTTGGTGAGAAGCAGTTCATCGTTGGAAATAAAGTTATGGATACTCGTTATGGTGAAAACCCTCATCAAAAAGGTGCTTTATATGAGTTTGACAAACACTACTCAAACAACTTTACAACACTAAAAGGTGAAGCTAGTTTCAATAATATGAATGACTTAAGTGGCGCTGTTAAAATTGCATCTGCATTTGGTGATGAAAATGCTGTCTGTATAACTAAGCATGGTAATCCGTGTGGTTTTGCTATTAAAGATACATTGTTAGAGGCTTATGAAGAAGCACTTAAATGTGATCCTGTTTCTGCTTTTGGCGGTGTTGTTGCTGTTAACGGTACTGTAAATAAAGAGTTAGCAGAAAAAATGAATGAGATATTTTTAGAAGTTGTTATCGCTGGTCGTATAACTCCTGAAGCTCAAGAGGTTTTTGAAAAGAAAAAGAGAATCAAGCTTTTTGAGATGGGAAATGATAAGTTAGTTCTTGCAAACGATAAAAAAGACTTCAAACATATCGATGGTGGTTTTGTATACCAAGATGCCGACAAAGTTGGTGAAGATGAAGTTAAAAATGCAAAACTTGTAAGTAAAAACTCTGCAACAGTACAAGAGTTAAAAGATATGGAAATAGCTTATAAAGTAGCATCTCTTACAAAATCAAACTGTGTTGTATATGTTAAAAACTCTGCAATGGTAGCTGTTGGTATGGGTATGACTTCTCGTGTTGATGCAAGCCAGTGTGCGCTTAAAAAAGCAAAAGATATGGGTCTTGATGTAACTGGTGCAGCTCTTGCATCTGAAGCATTTTTCCCATTTCGTGATAGCATTGACGCAGCTGCAGCAGCTGGTGTGAAGAGTGTTATTGAGCCTGGTGGTTCTATCCGTGATGAAGAAATTATAGATGCTGCAAATGAGTTTGGCATGTCTCTATATTTCTCAGAAATCCGCCACTTTTTACATTAAAATAAAAATAGCAACGTACTTTCAGCGTTGCTACACTCGTCATGCACAATAGTGCACTCACTCACTATGCGCCTTGAAATTACATTACTATTTTTATTTTAATAAATTTATTTAATAGTGAAAATATCCATAAGGCAACTACTTACTTATTTGCTTACACACCACCAATAGAAGAATATGGTTTTGTTTATTGGCGGTTATAAAAACTAATAGAATAATCACGATGATTATTCGGTTTTTATCCTCGGAGAATTTACATGGATGTAAATTTGAGAATGAGCCAAAAAATGAAATCAGATTTTTCGAAACAACAACTTGATTGACATCCACTCAACCCTTATGATATAATCCACTTAGATAAACAATAATATAATTTTAGGAATAAAATGAGCAAATCATTATACGAAACACTTGAGATTGCAGAGAGTGCAAATGAGAGCGAAATAAAAAAAGCATATAGAAAGTTAGCGAGAAAGTACCATCCAGATATAAACAAAGAAGCTGGAGCGGAAGATAAGTTTAAAGAGATAAATTCTGCTTATGAGATTTTAAGTGACAAGCAGAAAAAACAACAGTATGACATGCATGGTGACTCCATGTTCGGTGGGCAAAACTTTCATGATTTTTCCCGCTCACATGGTGGCGGCGGTCAAGGTGATTTAGATGATATCCTAAGAAGTATGTTCTCTGGCGGTGGTTTTGGAGGTTTTGGAGGTGGCGGTTTTTCGCAACAGCGACAGCAACAACCGAATCTGGATATAGAGACAAGTGTAATAATTCCATTTAGTGTTTCAATTCTTGGAGGCTCACACTCTGTATCTGTAAATGGAGACAGATTTGACATAAAAATTCCAGCAGGTGTTAAGAGTGGCGAGAAAATGCGTGTTAAAGGAAAAGGTCATGCGCAGGGCGGAAGAGCAGGGGATCTATTTTTAAAGATAAATGTAGCGGTTAGTCCTGATTATATCAGAGAAGACGATGACATCATTAAAACTTTTGATGTTCCACTTTCTGCGGCTCTTTTTGGTGAAAAAATATCTATACAGACCTTAGAAAAAGAGATAAAACTTAAAGTTCCTCAAAATACTAAAAATGGACAAAGGTTTCGTGTAAAAGAGATGGGTGCAATGAACCGCAAGACAAGTGTTAGAGGAAACTTATATCTAGAGGCGAATATTGTTTTACCAAAAGTTGATGACTTAGATGAAGATCTTGTAGAGTTAATGAAAGAAAAACTACCAAAAGAGTAGTTAATAAAGTAAAAATTAAAGGGAGTAAGTTATGATACACCAGTATGATGAGCCAGTTTATTTGATTAGTATTGTTGCAAAAATATTAGATATCCATCCACAAACTCTTAGACAGTATGAGAGAGAAAATCTTGTATCTCCATCTAGAACAAATGGAAGAATAAGGCTATATTCTCAAAGAGATATTGACAGAATAAAACTGATTTTAAGAATGACTCGTGAACTGGGAGTAAACTTAGCCGGCGTAGACATTATCTTAAGACTAAAAGAGAATGTCGATGAAATGGAACAAGAAATTTCAGAACTTAGACAAGAAGTTACTCGTGCACATAGCACTCGTTCTGTCTCACCAAATAAATCCCTCGTTACTAAAAAAAGCATCTATGAGATGATAATATTTGAGAGTAAATAAATATAATTTATTTACTTCACTGTTGCTCTTTTAGCCTTATTATATCTGCTCCAACATTTTGCAGTTTCTTTTCAAGTGAATCATAACCGCGATCAAGATGATAAATACGGTGAACATCTGTAGTTCCATCAGCCACTAGTCCTGCTAAAACAAGGGCACTCGAAGCTCTTAAATCTGTTGCCATAACATCTGTTCCACTAAGTTTAGACTTGCCATTTACTGTTGCAACATGACCGTTTAGAGATATGTCAGCACCCATTCTCTGTAGTTCACTAACGTGCATAAATCTATTTTCAAACAGTCTCTCCTCGATAATAGAGGTTCCATTCGCCTGAGTTGCAAGTGCTAAAAATTGAGCTTGCATGTCTGTTGGAAATGCTGGATACTCCTGTGTAACAATTTTAACTGGTTTTATTATCTCTGATGGATGGATTGTAATCGTATCTGGCGTGATAGTGAACGTACTTCCCATCTCTTCGAGTTTTGATAACACTGCGCTTAAATGTTTTGCATTGACTGAAGTTAGTGTTAGTTCTGATCTGGTAATTGCACCTGCACAAAGATACGTGCCAGCTTCTATCCTGTCAGGTATAACAGAAAACTCTTCAATATCTATAAGTTTTCCAGAAGTTCCTTGGATTGTTAAAACAGCTGTTCCTATACCATCAATCTCAACCCCGTTAGAATTTAAGATTTCGCATAGCTGAACTACTTCTGGTTCTCTTGCCGCATTTGTTATTGTTGTGCTTCCATGAGCTAAAGCTGCCGCCATAACGATGTTTGCAGTTCCAGTAACAGTAATCTTGTCAAATATGATTTCGCAGCCCTTTAAGCCATCAGGTGCAGAGGCTTCAATATAACCAGCTTTAATATCTATTTTTGCGCCCATTTGCTCCAAAGCTTTTAAGTGTAAATCAATTGGTCTTTGACCTATTGCACAGCCACCTGGAAGTGAGACTTCGCAGTGCCCAAACCTAGCTAAAATAGGACCTAAAACTAAAATAGAAGCCCGCATGGTTTTTACAATATCATACGTTGCCTTTGTCTCGGTAAGCGAAGATGTGTCAACTGTTGTTATCTCATCGCCTCTATTAAATGTTGCGCCAAGATTTGAAAGTAGTTTTAATAGTGTATTTATATCTGCAACATGTGGCAGATTCTTTATGCTAACATTGTTCTTTGCGAGTATTGTCATTGCAATAAGTGGGAGAGATGCATTTTTTGCACCAGAGATTTTAATTTGCCCATTAAGAGATTTAACTCTTTTTATTTGTAAGTAGTCCATTTGAATCTTTATGTAAACTTTTAAAAACATTATATCTTATTTTGATATAATTTTGTTAAAGAGTTGTATCGGCTCTTTCTCATCAAAGATGAATCTTTAGTGACTGAGTAAGGGATGGACTTGTCCATATTTTACGAGATTTAATAATAGGAATATTGAATGAGTGCAGCTCTTGATAGACTAAAAAATTTAACAAATAAAATCTCAAGTTATGAGACTGCCAGAAAAGACAATCTAAAGATTCTAGAAAACTTATATAAAGACATAGGGATTGATGAAAAAGTTGAAGAGTTTAGTGAACTATTTAATTTTAAAGCTGTTAACCTCTCTGGAGCATCACTTCTTGTTGAAAATTTGGGTGAAATTAAAAATGGAAAATATTTGCAAATTTTAGCCATAGGCTATGATAAAGATGCCGTTGTAAAGAGTAAGAACACCTCTTTGGGCTACTTTGGAAAAGCTGAAAATGTAGATGTGGAGCTAAAAGATAAAATCGTAGAGTTTATACTTAGGTTTAGATTTGAGAAAAGTTTTATGACACTTGAACATTACCACACCATGCTACTACCTTTTAAGCACAATGAGTAAATTTTATTTTCTGCTTTGGCTCAAATGGGCTGCGAGATTGGTTACATGTAGTATTATTTTGGCGTATGCCATAACTATTATAATTACATCGTTTATATATTATTCATCAAGTATGCCAACATTTAATAGTGAAGTATTTCAAGCACTTAGAGATATTTTGGAATTTTGGTTTCCTATAGTTTGGAGCGTTACTCTTCTCTTGGCACTTTTTAGAGGGATGAAATATATATTTAATACATGTATAAATGGTTATGAGTTTAAACTTCTTAACTGCAAAAGTGATGAGACAATAGAGATCATAGGCTATGGAGACTTGGTAAAAGTTTGGCGTAAATGGTTTATGTTAATTATTTGGCTTGTAGGTTCTATAATGGTTTTGTCAATAGCTTATACATCCATTTTTACATCTTTTAGTGGCATCTTTGAGTGGTTTAGTATCTACTGGCTTTTTTGTTTTATTTTACTTAGTGGTTATTTTTCCTTTATCATTCTTGGCTCTAGGTGCAAGAGAGTAAAGATTGTAAAATGCTGATATTTCTAGATGTTGAAACAACGGGACTAGAGAGTGCTGACAGAATTTGTTCTATTGGTCTTATTGCAGTAGATGGCGATAAAATAATTTCAAAATATGACCTTGTAAATGAAGGTAAAAAAATATCTTCAAAAGCTTCAAGTATAAACCATATTACAAATGAGATGATAAAAGATAAACCTAAACTAGCTGAGTGTGAAACATATATGTTTTTACAAGAACATAACAATGAAAATTCAACAATAATAGCCCATAACCTAAAGTTTGATTTGAAAATGTTAGCTACATGTAACTTTAAACCAAATACCAAACTAATAGATACACTAAGAGTGACTAAACACCTTATAGCAGAGTGTGAACAGTTCTCTTTACAGTTTTTAAGGTATGAATTACAGCTATATAAGATAGAAGAAAAAGAGGCTCTTAAATGTGGAATAACAGAGGATATCTCGGCGCACAATGCATTGATTGATTCTTTACATGTAGAGCTTTTATATGAGTATCTTTTAGAAATATCTTCACATGTAGAGATGATTGAACTTAGCTTTAAAAATGTGCAGATAGAGAAGTTTGAATTTGGAAAATATAGTGGTCGATACATTGAAGAGATTGCTATGATAGATAGAGCTTATTTAGAGTGGATGCTTAGCAATATTATGGATTTAGATGAAGATTTGCGCTATAGTATCAATTACAATTTAGAGGGGTAATTATGAAAGTAGCAGTTGAGTGTAAGTCACCGCTAATGCAAAAATCATTAGAACTTTTTTTGGATAAGCACCTTAGCTCTTTAAAGCAGTGCGATATTGTTATAAGAGATGAAAAGTGCCTTAATGATGTTAGATGTGTTTATATCTCCAGTGACAAGAGTGCAGATATAGTAAAACCATTTTCAAAGTCTCAATTAATTTTAGCACTTGAGCAAAAATATAAGAGTATGCAAAGCGAGAATTTAGAAATAAAGAGTGTAGTAGAAGATAATGAAATATTTAACGAGTATGCCCCTTTGGACTTTGATATTTTAGAAAAACGAATTGAGTCTCTAACAAAAGAGTACCAAACTAATATTTTAAAAGCAGTGAGAGCATTTTATGAAGAGTAATTTAGTCACAAAAAAAATCATTTCCGGAAAGTTTAAAAACAAAGTTTTAAAATTACCATCTAAAGCAACGACAAGAACATCAAAGTCTATAGTTTTAGAGTCTTTTTTTAATACTTTACAGTTTGATATAATAGATGCAAACTTCGTTGAACTCTTTTCGGGAAGCGGTTCTATAGGCCTAGAGGCACTTAGTCGTGGAGCCAAAAGTATTATGTTTATGGAACGTGACCGTGATGCTATTAAAGTTTTAAAAGAAAATATAGAACAAACTGACCCTAGCTCTTGTGAAGTTTTTGCTGGAGATACTTTTGTAAATATAAAAAGTGTTCTGAAAAACCTTCAAAAAAGAGATGAGTCAGCATATTTTTATATTGACCCACCTTTTAGTGTAAGAGAAGGGATGGAAGATATATATGACAAAACAATAGAGTTGATAGCTTCTTTGCCAAAAGAGAGAGTTGAGTTGATTATAATAGAGCATATGACAGGTCTAGAAATCCCAGAAAAGATAGGTGCTTTCTCTCTTAAAAAATCTAAAAAATTTGGAAATACAACACTAACCTACTACATATAATCTCTTTTTAGGAGATAATTGGTTAATTGGAATAATATTTGCTGATATTTTGCTAATTCAAGGATTAGCTATGAGAAATTTTATTCTATTTTTACTTACTATTACTACCCTTTACTCTGCTAAAGTAAGTGATGTTGCAAATATTGTCGGAGTAAGGGACAATCATCTTATAGGTTATTCTCTTGTTATAGGTCTTAAAAAGACTGGTGATGGAACAACTTCAAAATTTACTCTTCAATCAATCGCGAATATGTTAAAAGCAATGAACATCGATATGGACCCTGTAGATATAAAATCAAAAAATGTTGCCGCAGTTGTTGTTACAGCAGAACTCGCTCCATTTTCTAGACAAGGTGATAAGTTTAATATAACTGTATCATCAATAGGAGATGCAAAATCGCTAGAGGGCGGAACACTCTTGATGACTCCTTTAAAAGGGGTTGACGGTAAAATTTATGGTCTAGCACAAGGCGCAGTAAGTATCGGTGGGCGAAATGGAAAAGGTGCAGGAGTAGACTCTCATCCAACAGTTGGTCTAATATACAATGGCGGTTTAGTTGAGCGTGAGATTTCAATAGATTTATATAATCAAGAGTATGTAACACTATCTTTAAAAGAGTCTAATTTTAAGAACAGTGTTTCAATTCAAAAAAATATAAATAGTTTTTACAATACTCAAGTAGCGGTTGCTATGGATCCTAGAACAATAAAGCTAAAAAAACCGAAAAACAGAAGTATGATAGAGTTTTTAGCGGAAGTTCAAGATATAGATATGAACTATAGTGTTAAAAGTAAAATAGTTATAAATGAGAGAACTGGAACAATAATCTCAGGTGTCGGAATTAAAATCAAACCAATTATTATGACTCATGGCGATATTACAATAAAAATTACAGAGCAAAACACTTTAAGTAATCCAGCTGGAGCGATGGTTGTTGATGAAAATATGATTATTGGTATGAACGAGAATGAGTTGTACACTAAAACTGGAACTACAACTGTAGCAAACTTGGTTCGCTCTTTGCAAAAATTGGGAGCCTCTCCAAAGGATATTATTTCAATTTTAGAAGCGATGAAAAGTGCTGGCAGTATATCTGCAGAGTTAAAGGTAATATAATGTACGGATCAAATTCAATAAATATGCAAGCCAACTATATGTCACAACAACACCAAATTCCTAAAATTGATCCAAAAGCAGAAAATGCTGAATTAAGAGAGCAAACAGATGCTTTTGAGTCAGTAATATTAAAAATGCTTATGGATAATGCTATGAAAGATGAAAAAAATCTTTTTTCAGATCAAAATGATCCAGGGGATAAAATTTATAAATCTATGTATAGAGATGAACTTGCAAAGGCTAGTGCAGGAGGTTTTGGATTTTCTCAAATGTTATATGATTTTTTGAGTGAAAAAGCTTAAGTTTTTTCTTTTTTTGTCGATGTTACTGTATAGAGAGAAACTAATAGATAAAGAAAGGATTGATAATGATTTCACAAATCAATAGCGGGGCTATACGTAGTGCTTACTCAAATAGTTCTGGGGAAAGCAAAGAAGTGTCAGATAAGAAAGTCACAACAGTCTCTAAACAGGGGGACACAAGCAAAGTGGACCAGATAAAAGAGGCTCTTGAGTCTGGAGAATATAAAATCAACATAGAAGCTTTATCTGAAAAAATAGCCGAAGAGTTGTTAAGTTAAAATTAAGGATTAGAAATGCTATCTTATCATTTACAAAGTGCATTAGGCGACTTGAGAGATTTAATAAAAATTACAGAATCTGATGTAGAAGATATCAAAGAAGCACGGAATAATCCTCAATTTGAGAGACTAGCACTAAAAGAAGAAAAATTAAAAAGTTTTGAATCAAAAAAAGCTATGATTGACCACGAGATATCGTCGTTAATGACAAAAAGTCCTGACAAAGATTTGCCGGATCTTTTAAATGAAGAACAACATACCGCTTTAGGTGAACTTAGAGTGGAACTTTCAAATTTAAGAGAAGTAAATAAGCGATACGCAAAATTGGTTTTAGCAGTTAGTAATTTATATAATACGTTTTTGGAAAGAATAGTACCAACAGAAATGCAGGGATACAAAAAAGTAGCATCAAAAAATTCTGCAATTCTGGAAGTGAGAGTATAAGATGCCATCAATTTTCAGCTCATTAAATATTGGATATACAGGTCTTAGTGCTTCACAAGTCGGTATTGATACAACAGCCCATAATATTTCTAACGCTGACAGTGATGGTTATACAAGACAACGAGTTGTGACAACTGCAGCAACGCCAATAAATAGTACAAGTGGAAATATTGGTAACGGTACTGAGATATTGGCAATTGAGAGGATTTTTGATAATTTTGTATTTGACAGGTACGTCACTCTATCTTCAGATAAAGAGTTTAGCGATTACGAGAAAAAAACTTTGCAAGAGCTCTCTTCATATTTTCCAGAGATTGATAATGTCGGGATAAAAGCAAGCATGCAAGAGTATTACAACATGTGGCAAAGTTTTTCTGATAATCCTGATAATGATGCTATTAAGTTGGCCCTAGCAAAACAGACTGAAGCTTTGTCAGATCACATTACGCAAGTACAAAACCAAGTTACATCACTACAAGCACAAATAAATGATGAGTTGGCAGTGAATGTCAATGAAGTTAACTCTTTAGCAAAAGAATTATCAGAATTAAATTTGTCTATTGCTACAGCTGAAAATGGCAGCGACTATACAGCAAATGATTTAAGAGATAAAAGAAATGTTCTTGAAAGAGATCTTTCAAGATTAATCGGTTCTAATGTAAATTCTGGTTTAATAAAGTCAAACATAAATATCGATAGCTCTTCAAATATCAAAACAGAAACTTACCTATTGAGTGTTAATGGTTTTAATATTGTTGATGGAAACACTTTTCATCCTATTCATATCTCAAAAGCAAGTAATCCAAAAGGATTTTATGAAATTTCTTATGAGAGACAAGATGGCACATTACTCCCGATGGCAGAAAAAATATCTGGTGGTAAAATAGGTGCTATCTTAGATCTAAGAGGTGGAGCAATTGACACAACTAGTGGTTTGCCTGTGGATGGTACAATACAAAATGTAGTCTCTGAGCTTGATGCTTTCGCACAAGCTCTCATTGAAGCTACAAATAATCTTTACGCACAAACTCCAACTACTAAAATGGAGTCTAATCCTATATCTGGTTTAATTGGTTCAGACCCTCTTCTTAGCTCTTCATTGAACTTTAAAGAGGGAACATTTGATTTAATTATATATGATATTGATGGTAATGAAGCATCTAGACGAAGTATAACTATTGATCCAACTACAACTATGACTGGGCCTATTGGTTCTAATTCAATAGAAGCTCAAATTGGGGCACAGATAGATGATAATAATGACGGAAATGCAAATAACGATATAGATAATTTTTTTAAAAATGGTTTTAACTTTGTCAATTATGCAAGTGGTGACAGTGGACTAGAGCTAAGTATTGACCCTTTATCAAAATCTAAAGGCTACACTTTTAGTATTGAAGACACTCTAAAAGATGGTTCATTTGATTCTGGGACAAATTTTGCAGGTGTGTTAGGATTGAATAGATTCTTTGATGGAAATAGTGCTAAAAATATAGACCTAAACCTCTCCTTTAAAGATAACCCTACGCTTCTTTCATCTGGATACTCTTCAACAACAGGAGATAATAGATTAGCTCTTGATATGATTCAGCAACAGTTTGAAAAATATGATTTTAACATAGGCAGTACCACTTACAATAGTACGATGTATGGAATGTTTGATATTATAGCTACAGAAGTTGGGACAGCAACCAATAGTGCTATGGTAAGAAATGACACAGTTACAGCACAATTTAATGCTACAGAAATGGAATACTCCTCTGTTTCAAAAGTTAGTATGGACGAAGAGATGACAAATTTAATAAGATATCAAACAGCATATGGTGCTGCCGCTAAAATAATAACTACTATTGATCAAATGATGCAGACACTCCTCGGTATTAAACAGTAATATAGAATATGAATTTTCCAAAATTTAGTATTTTTATGCTTCTTATTGTATTTATTTTTTCTTTTTTAGGTTCATTTTTTTATGGTGTAGATGCTTATATCTTAGATAGTGAATCTATTTTGCTAGCTCCCTCTATGCAAAACCTTTTAGGTACAGATAGGCTAGGAAGAGATATATTGGCAAGATTGATGGAGGGTGGAAAAGTTTCACTTACTATTGGTGTTGGAAGTGCACTTATTGCCTCAATTGTAGGTTTGATTTTGGGCTCTATGGCAGGCTACTTTAGAGGAGCAGTTGACAAAGGCTTTATAGTTTTAGTTGATCTCTTTTTAACATTTCCGACTTTTTTTCTTCTTTTGGCATTAGTTAGTTATGTAAATGCTTCTGCTTGGGTATTAATAGTAATCATATCAATTACAGGCTGGATGACAACAGCAAGACTAATTCGCTCAGAGAGTTTTAAAATAACATCACAGCCATACATAAAGATACTAAATATTGCTAATGTTAGTAAGTTGAAAATTTTATTTAAATATTACGCCCCTATTTTGGCACCTATATATTTTGTTAGTTTTACTTTTGGTGTAGGTGGTGCAATATTAGCAGAGTCTGCTCTTAGCTTTTTGGGCTTAGGGATTGTTGCTCCACAGATGAGCTGGGGGACTATTTTAAGCGGTGGAAAAGATGTTGTTGAAATTGCTTGGTGGGTTAGTTTTTTCCCAGGACTTATGATATTTTTAGTTACATTTTCACTTATAAATATTTCAAACTATTTACAGCAATTAACAAACAAAAAGCAGATTCAAAACTCATAGTAATTAAAGTAGTATCAATTTTGAAAATGATATAATATACGTTAATGGTGTTTTGACTGAGGATGAAATAAATATGATTTTAATGATAGATAACTATGATAGTTTTACATATAACATTGTACAGTACTGTAGAGAATTGGGTGCTGATTTAAAAATTATTAGAAATGACGAAATGAGCGTCGAAGAGATAGAAGCCCTTAATCCAGAGAAGATTATTATATCTCCAGGACCAGCATCTCCGGATGAAGCAGGTGTGACACTAAAAGTCATTGAGCACTTTAAAGATAAATTACCAATACTAGGCATTTGCTTAGGCCATCAAAGTATAGCGCAGGCATTTGGAGCAAATGTAGTTAGAGCAAAAAACATGATGCATGGTAAGACATCTGTAATGAAACAAAGCTCTACATGTAGAATATTTGAAAATATTCCACAAGAGTTTACTGCGACAAGATATCACTCTCTTATAGTAGATAAAGATTCACTTCCAAGCGATATAGAGCCAACAGCATACAGCACTGATGATAATGAAATAATGGCTTTAAAAGTTAAAGACAGAGAAGTTTACGGTGTTCAGTTTCACCCTGAATCTATTATGAGTCAGTTTGGACACGAAATAATTGGAAATTTTTTAAAAATATGAATATTAGATACATCTTATTCTTAATATTAGGATTAGATGCATTAATACTTATCTTACAGACTGTAGAGTTATCTGCGTCCTATTATGAAGTGTCACTTTTATATGGTGAATACTCATTTTTACAAGCCATTGTTAAAGCTTCAATTTATCTTTTAGGACAAAATGACTTTGCTCTACGGCTTCCTATGATTATCCTTCATATATTCAGTACTATATTACTATATAAAATATCTGAAAAGTATGTAAAAATTCAAAAAAATAGAATTTGGCTCGTACTCATATTTGTATTATTACCAGGAGTTATGAGCTCTGCTATAATTGTTAATGAAGCTGGTTTAGTATTATTCGGATTGTTTTTGTTTGTATATGTATATGAAAACTATTCACAAAAATTTATCTATTTATTGCTAAGTATATATTTATTAGTTAGTGGTGGTTTTATATATTTATATTTATCTCTAGTGGCTTACTCACTATATAAAAAAGATAACTCATTTTTTATTTTTAATTTATTGCTATTTTCTCTCTCATTATTATTATACGGTATAGATGCACATGGTTCCCCTAGAGGGCATATTCTAGATTCTATAGGTCTTTATGCTGCTATTTTTACACCTGTTATATTTGTGTATGTTTTTTACGTTTTATATAAAAGGTACTTAACTAAAGATATTGAACTTTTGTGGTTTATATCTTCGGTCGCTTTTGTATTATCACTGTTGCTTTCATTCAGACAAAGAGTTAATATAGAAGAATTTGCGCCATACCTTATACTTGCCCTTCCATTAGTGGCACAAACTTTTGAGCACTCTTATAGAGTTAGATTAAAGAAGTTTAGAAAAAGTTATAGACTAATCTTTATTGTTTCGCTATCACTATTATTTATAAATAGTTCTGCAGTGCTATTTAATAAATACTTATATCATCTAATTGAAGATCCTGAAAAACATTTCTCTTACAAGATGCATGTTGCTAAAGAATTAGCAATAGAATTAAAAAACAGAGGCATTTCTTGTATAAGTACAAATATAAAAATGTCCCAAAGATTAAAATTTTATGGTGTAACTAAATGCAACAACTATAAGCTAGAAGAAAATGCCTTTGACTCAATAAATAGCAGTAGTGTAACAATAAGTTACAAAAACAGGGTTGTATATTCCACTTTTGTTACAAAAATAAACACAAACTAAATATATTTGATATTAGGACTCTAGAAATGGTGCTTAGTTAATTAACAATATGATAAAATTTCGTAAATTAAAAATAGGGAGTTGCAATGGCTCAAAAATCGATTAGAGAATTTGACGCAAAATCAATTTTAGCAAAACATTGGGATAAGTATTTTCCAGATTTTACTTATGCTTATGAAACTGTAATGGTTCAAAATGGAAAAGAACTGACTGAGGCATCTAAAAGTAAGTCTTGGTTAAAAGAAAAAGCACTTGTTGCTAAACCAGATATGCTTTTTGGAAAAAGAGGCAAGAATGATTTAGTTCTATTTAGAGATACAAAGCCAGGTGATGTTTCTTTAGCAAAAGCTACTAGCTGGATTGATGAGAAATCATCTTCTGAGCAAACAGTTTATTTTTCATTTGATGGTGATACTCCAACAGGTGAAGCTAAGACAGATATGTTAACTCACTTTGTGGTTGAGCCGTTCACTCCACATACACAAGAAGAAGAGTATTATATCTCTGCTACATGTGTAGGTGATAATGACATGCTTTACATGTCAGCTGAAGGTGGAATGGAAGTTGAAGAGGGATGGGATGAAAAAGTTACTGAAGTAGCTTTTGCTATTACTGACACTGAAGAACAAATTGCTAACAAAATTAAAGCACATATTCCTGCAGATGTAGCAGCTGCTGATAAAGCAAAGTTTGCTGAATTTGCAATAGGTTTCTTTAAAGCTTACAGAGAGTTAAATTTTGCATATTTAGAAATCAACCCTTTTGTAATGCAAGACAATAAAATTGAATTACTTGATATGGTTGCAAAACTAGATGATACTGCTGGATTTATGATGGTAGATGAGTGGGGTGATGTAGATTATCCAACTTCATTTGGGATGGAAGAAAAATCTCCTGAAGTTTTAGCTATTGAAGATGCAGATAGTAAATCTGGTGCTTCTTTAAAGCTTACAATCTTAAAACCAGAAGCTAGAATCTGGACTATGGTTGCAGGTGGTGGTGCTTCAGTTGTTTATGCTGATACAATTGCTGATTTAGCTGGTATTGATGATTTAGCTAATTATGGTGAGTACTCTGGGGGACCAACTACAAGTGAGACTAAGTTTTACGCAGATACTTTAATTGACTTAATGACAAGACATAAGGATGCAGAAGGCAAAGATAAAATTCTTATCATTGGTGGTGCAATTGCGAATTTTACAGATGTAGCAAAAACATTTACAGGTATTATTCAGTCATTTGAGGCTTATGCTGATAAGATGAAAGAGCATAATACAAAAATTTATGTAAGACGTGGTGGACCAAACTATGAAAAAGGTCTTAAAGACATCAAAGAAGCTGCTGATAGATTAGGTCTTTACATAGAAGTTTATGGCCCAGAAACTCACGTAACCGATATTGTGCGTATGGCACTAACTAAGTAAGGGAAAAATATGCAACAATTATTTACTAAAGATACACAAGCAATTTTCTGGAATAACAATAAAACAGCTATTCAGAGAATGTTAGATTATGATTATACAATTCAAAGAAAAACTCCTTCAGTAGCTGCTATTGTAGCTCCTACAAGTGGAAATAAATTTGAGAAGTTCTTTTATGGTCCAGATGAAGTTATGATTCCACTTTATAAAACTACAGTTGCAGCAAAAGCTGCTCAGCCTCAAGCTGATGTACTTTTAAACTTTGCATCTTTTAGAACTGCTTATGATGTAACTATGGAAGCTTTAAATATTGGTGGTTTTTCATCAATCATGATTACAGCTGAAGGTATCCCTGAGAGACTTGCTCGTAGAATGAATGAATTTGCTCGTGAACAAAATGTTATTGTTATTGGTCCGGCAACTGTTGGTGCAATTGTTCCAGGCGCATTTAAAATTGCAAATATTGGTGGAACAATTGAAAATATTGTTCAGTCAAAACTTCACCGCGCAGGTTCATGTGGACTTGTAACTCGTTCAGGTGGTCTGTTCAATGAGCTTTCAAATATTATTTCTATAAATGCTGATGGTATTGCTGAGGGTGTTGCTATTGGTGGAGATAGATTTGTTGGATCTGTATTTATTGATAACATGCTAAGAATGGAAAAAAATCCAGCAGTAAAATATATGATTTTACTTGGTGAAGTTGGCGGTACTGAAGAGTATAAAGTTATCGAAGCAATCAAAGAAGGCAAAATCACTAAGCCAGTTATTGCTTGGTGTATTGGCACAATCGCTAAATATTATGACAGTGGTGTTCAGTTTGGTCATGCTGGTGCATCTGCAAATGGCGAAATGGAAACTGCTGAATATAAAAATAGAGCAATGGCTGAAGCTGGTATTCATGTTCCAGAATCATTCAATGATTTACCTAATATGATAAAAACAGTATTTACAGGTTTAAACCTTCCTGAGATTCCTGAGCCTGAAATGAGCGTATGTCCTAAAGTTAGAAAGTCTAAAGAGTTTATCTGTACTATTTCTGATGATAGAGGAGATGAGGCTACGTATGCTGGTTTCCCAATCTCTTCTGTTGCTACTCCTGAGACTGGTAAAGGTATTGGTGATGTTGTTTCACTATTATGGTTCAAAAAACAGTATCCAAAGTGGGCTACAGAGTTTATTGAAACAGTAATCAAAACTGTTGCAGACCACGGTCCTGCCGTTTCTGGTGCTCATAATGCAAAAGTCACAGCAAGAGCTGGCAAGTCAGTTGTTGAATCACTGGTAACTGGTCTTTTAACTATCGGTCCAAGATTTGGTGGTGCTATCGATGGTGCTGCTAAATATTTCAAACATGCAGATGACAATAATCTTGACCCTAAAGCTTTCTTGAACTACATGAAAGGCGAGGGTGTTCCAATTCCAGGAATTGGACACAGAATTAAGTCTCTTAAAAACCCAGACTTACGTGTTGAAGGTCTTAAGAAATTTGCAAAAGAGCATTTCCCAAGTACTCCACTACTTGACTATGCATTAACTGTTGAGCAATTAACAACATCTAAAAAAGAGAATCTTATTCTTAATGTTGATGGTACAATTGGTATATTAATGGTAGACATGTGGAGAGCACTTGGTTATGATGAAGCTGAAATCAATGAATTTATTGAATCAGGTACTCTTAACTCATTCTTCATTCTAGGCCGTACAATAGGTTTTATCGGTCATGTACTAGATGAAAAACGTCTTGCAATGCCAATGTACAGACACCCAATGTCTGACATTCTTTACGATGTTCAAATGGCAGAAAAAATATAATATAATTTTCTAAATTCAAGGAGAACTCTCTCCTTGAAAACTCCAATCTCCTTCTAGACTAGCACTTCTGTCTATATCAGTTTTAATTTTTAAATCTTTTTGATATACTTATAATAAACATATTTGATTGGATTGTATATGAAAAAAGCGTTTACTATGTTGGAATTGGTAATGGTGATTGTTGTTGTTGGTATAATATCCGCAGTAGTAATTCCTAGAACTCAATCAAATAGCTTGAGAGAAGCGGCAGTACAGGTTATTTCACATATAAGATACACACAGCACCTTGCTATGGTTGATGATAAGTTTAATGCTAATAATCCAAATTGGTTTGTAGCAAGGTGGCAAATTTTTTTTCAACTAGATAATTCAGGTAATGGAAATAATGT
Organism: Candidatus Sulfurimonas marisnigri; assembly: GCF_015265475.1. Lineage (NCBI taxonomy): Bacteria > Pseudomonadati > Campylobacterota > Epsilonproteobacteria > Campylobacterales > Sulfurimonadaceae > Sulfurimonas > Candidatus Sulfurimonas marisnigri. Next base: position 562,175 of record NZ_CP054493.1, read on the forward strand.
TTATTCAATTTATTCTGACAGAGATTTAGATGATGCTGTAAATCCAGATAATGGTGAAATGGCACTTAATCCTTTGTCAAAAGAGCAAATGACAGGTAATTCACTTTTTAATGATAGAACAAGAGATATGGATTTAAGTGAACAATATGGTATAAATAATATAAATACAGATAGTTGCGCAGCAGGTGTGCAAAGAATATTCTTTGATCACTTAGGGAGACCACATGTGAATAATAATACATTATATGGTGATTTGTTAACAAATCGTTGCAGTATTGTTTTAATTAATGGAGAAGGAAATATTACAATAGCAGTAGAACCGGAAACAGGATATGCTCATATATTATAATAACTAATATATTAAAACGCCAAAACTAAACACCCAAGAAAAACTTTTTAAATTCTTTCAAAAAAGCCTTGACATTGAATACATAATCTCCTATAATTCCCATCCACAAACAATGAGACCTTAAGTTAAGGCCTAGAGAGACTTCGAGTAGAAGCTTTTGAATATGTTTGAGATCATTGAAAACTAAGCAAGTAAATAGACGAGATAACTAATAACAAATTAGTTAATTAGTCACTATAAGTTTACTTAGAAATAACTAATATAACAACAACCGTCTATTCTATTTGGTCTATAGCAATATAGATACCCAAGTAGTAATAGATACTATACAAAACTAGGGGAACCGATTTTATCGCAAGATAAAAAGTTTCTTTAGAAAAAAGTCCACTAACTATTTATAGATAGTGGCAATAAAGCCAATGAATTTTAATTCTTGGGCAATGATCAGTAATTTCACAGCAATGTGATCTTTACATAATTTAATTATGGAGAGTTTGATCCTGGCTCAGAGTGAACGCTGGCGGCGTGCTTAACACATGCAAGTCGAACGATGAAGAAGAGCTTGCTCTTTGGATTAGTGGCGCACGGGTGAGTAATATATAGTTAATGTACCTTCAAGACCGGGATAGCCATTGGAAACGATGATTAATACTGGATATACCTTCTCTACTTAAGTAGAGTCGGGAAACGTTTTTTCGCTTGAAGATCAGACTATATCCCATCAGCTTGTTGGTGAGGTAAGAGCTCACCAAGGCAATGACGGGTAGCGGGTTTGAGAGGATGATCCGCCACACTGGTACTGAGACACGGACCAGACTCCTACGGGAGGCAGCAGTGAGGAATATTGCACAATGGGGGAAACCCTGATGCAGCAACGCCGCGTGGAGGATGACGCATTTCGGTGTGTAAACTCCTTTTATGAGTCAAGAAAATGACGGTAGCTCATGAATAAGCACCGGCTAACTCCGTGCCAGCAGCCGCGGTAATACGGAGGGTGCAAGCGTTACTCGGAATCACTGGGCGTAAAGGACGCGTAGGCGGGTTGGTAAGTCAGATGTGAAATCCTACAGCTCAACTGTAGAACTGCATTTGAAACTACTAACCTAGAGTATGGGAGGGGGAGATGGAATTAGTGGTGTAGGGGTAAAATCCGTAGATATCACTAGGAATACCTAAAGCGAAGGCGATCTCCTGGAACATTACTGACGCTAAGGCGTGAAAGCGTGGGGAGCAAACGGGATTAGATACCCCGGTAGTCCACGCCCTAAACGATGAACACTAGTCGTCGGGATGCTTGTCATCTCGGTGATGCACTTAACAGATTAAGTGTTCCGCCTGGGGAGTACGGTCGCAAGATTAAAACTCAAAGGAATAGACGGGGACCCGCACAAGTGGTGGAGCATGTGGTTTAATTCGAAGATACGCGAAGAACCTTACCTAGCCTTGACATTGATAGAACACACCAGAGATGGAGTGGTGCCCTTCGGGGAACTTGAAAACAGGTGCTGCACGGCTGTCGTCAGCTCGTGTCGTGAGATGTTGGGTTAAGTCCCGCAACGAGCGCAACCCTCGTCCTTAGTTGCCAGCAGGTTAAGCTGGGCACTCTAGGGAGACTGCCTTCGCAAGGAGGAGGAAGGTGAGGACGACGTCAAGTCATCATGGCCCTTATGGCTAGGGCTACACACGTGCTACAATGGGGCGTACAGAGAGTTGCAATACCGCGAGGTGGAGCCAATCTCACAAAGCGTCTCTCAGTTCGGATTGAAGTCTGCAACTCGACTTCATGAAGCTGGAATCACTAGTAATCGTAGATCAGCAATGCTACGGTGAATACGTTCCCGGGTCTTGTACTCACCGCCCGTCACACCATGGGAGTTGATTTCACCCGAAATTGGGAAGCTAACCTTCGGGAGGCTACCACTTACGGTGGAATTAGCGACTGGGGTGAAGTCGTAACAAGGTAACCGTAGGAGAACCTGCGGTTGGATCACCTCCTTTCTAGAGTAAAGTCAATCATTCATTTGAATTGACATACAAAGAAAATCTCACGAGAGATGTTGTTAGTTATTAGTTTGTTTGCTTGCTTAGTTTTCAGTGATTTGAGTTCATTTGAATTTAACAACACACTTTAGGGCCTATAGCTCAGCTGGTTAGAGTGCACCCCTGATAAGGGTGAGGTCCCTGGTTCAAGTCCAGGTAGGCCCACCATTTTAAAACAAATTTTCAAGTTTAATAAAAGAACTAAGTATTAGTTTTTCTATTAGACTTCAAAGTCTATCGTTCATTAAATTATTATTGTCAAAGTCAACATATATAAAAGATAAAAGAATTTATTCAATTATTAATTATATTAACTAAATAACTACAATCAACAGTACACTGACTTACTTAAAGTAGAGATACATTAAGTAAGGTAGTGAACGCAAATTAGAAAAAAAGATATTAAGGGCCATAGGTGGATGCCTTGGCTAGTAGAGGCGATGAAAGACGTATTAGGCTGCGATAAGCCTCGGGGAGCTGCCAAAGAGCTTTGATCCGGGGATTTCTGAATGGGGCGACCCAGCATGGTGCGAATCATGTTACCCTACGGGGGGCGAACTCAGGGAAGTGAAACATCTCAGTACCTGAAGGAAAAGAAATCAAACGAGATTCCCATAGTAGCGGCGAGCGAAATGGGATTAGGGCACTTAGTGATAATATATTTGTTAGCCGAACACTTTGGAAAGAGTGGACATAGAGGGTGATATCCCCGTAAGCGAAAACATTTATATAGTACTAGACTAAGGAACGAGTAGGTCGGGACACGTGTTATCTTGACTGAATATGGGGGGACCACCCTCCAACCCTAAATACTACTACTAGACCGATAGCGAACAAGTACCGTGAGGGAAAGGTGAAAAGGACCGCGGTGAGCGGAGTGAAATAGAACCTGAAACCTATGGCTTACAATCATTCGGAGCACTATTGTCGCAAGACAAGTGTGACGGACTGCCTTTTGCATAATGAGCCTGCGAGTTGTGGTATCTGGCAAGGTTAATCTAACGAGAAGCCGTAGCGAAAGCGAGTCTTAATAGGGCGAATTAGTCAGATGCTGCAGACCCGAAACTGAGTGATCTATCCATGTGCAGGTTGAAGCTGGTGTAAGAGCCAGTGGAGGACCGAACCCGTAGAGGTTGAAAACTCTTGGGATGACGTGTGGATAGGGGTGAAAGGCCAATCAAACTCAGTGATAGCTGGTTCTCTCCGAAATATATTTAGGTATAGCCTCGAGCATTAGCATGAAGGGGTAGAGCACTGACAGGGCTAGGGCTGCTTACCGCGGTACCAAACCCTATCAAACTCCGAATACTTCATGTGTAACCTCGGGAGTCAGGCGTAGGGTGATAAAATCCTATGTCGAGAGGGGAACAACCCAGACTAGCAGCTAAGGTCCCAAAGTCTTGTCTAAGTGGAAAAGGATGTGAAGTTGCTGTGACAACCAGGAGGTTGGCTTAGAAGCAGCCACCCTTTAAAGAAAGCGTAACAGCTCACTGGTCTAGCGATTTTGCGCCGAAAATATAACGGGGCTAAGACAAGCACCGAAGCTCTAGATTCATAGTTTACTATGAGTGGTAGGAGAGCGTTCCATTCAGCGTTGAAGGTATACCGGTAAGGAATATTGGAGCGGATGGAAGTGAGCATGCAGGCATGAGTAGCGAGAAAAGAAGTGAGAATCTTCTTCGCCGTAAACCCAAGGTTTCCTACGCGATGCTCGTCATCGTAGGGTTAGTCGGGACCTAAGTCGAGTCCGAAAGGGGTAGACGATGGCAAATCGGTTAATATTCCGATACCGACGGTTGTTCGTTTGAGTGATGGGGGGACGCATAGAGTTAATCGAGCTCACTGATGGAATAGTGGGTCGAAGGACGTAGGTCGACAAATAGGAAAATCCGTTTGTCATTCGACCGAGATCTTACAGGCTCTGCAATGGCTTCGGCCAGCGCGGAGAATCGATGATACTGTCGTGCCGAGAAAAGCCTCTAAACGAGAACAACCGTTGCCCGTACCGTAAACCAACACAGGTGGGTGAGATGAGTATTCTAAGGCGCGTGGATGAACCATTGTTAAGGAACTCTGCAAACTAGCACCGTATCTTCGGTATAAGGTGTGCCCTATTTGTTAACAGATTTACTCTGTAAAGCATTGACGGGTCGCAGCAAAGTGTCCCTCCCGACTGTTTACCAAAAACACAGCACTCTGCTAACTCGTAAGAGGATGTATAGGGTGTGACGCCTGCCCGGTGCTTGAATGTTAAATGGATTTGTTAGCTCTGCGAAGCATTGAAATGAAGCACAAGTAAACGGCGGCCGTAACTATAACGGTCCTAAGGTAGCGAAATTCCTTGTCGGTTAAATACCGACCTGCATGAATGGCGTAACGAGATGGGAGCTGTCTCAACAATGGATCCAGTGAAATTGTAGTGGAGGTGAAAATTCCTCCTACCCGCGGAAAGACGGAAAGACCCCGTGCACCTTTACTATAGCTTGACACTGCTATTGGGATATTCACGTGCAGGATAGGTGGGAGCCTTCGATTCATCGACGCCAGTTGATGATGAGGCATCCTTGAGATACCACCCTTGAATATTCTGATAGCTAACTCGGTACGATTATCTCGTGCGAGGACAATGTCTGGTGGGTAGTTTGACTGGGGCGGTCGCCTCCTAAAAAGTAACGGAGGCTTACAAAGTTCGGCTCAGGTGGGTTGGAAATCCACCGTAGAGTATAATGGCACAAGCCGGACTGACTGTGAGACATACAAGTCGAGCAGAGTCGAAAGACGGTCATAGTGATCCGGTGGTTCTGTGTGGAAGGGCCATCGCTCAAAGGATAAAAGGTACGCCGGGGATAACAGGCTGATCTCCCCCAAGAGCTCACATCGACGGGGAGGTTTGGCACCTCGATGTCGGCTCATCGCATCCTGGGGCTGGAGCAGGTCCCAAGGGTATGGCTGTTCGCCATTTAAAGCGGTACGCGAGCTGGGTTCAGAACGTCGTGAGACAGTTCGGTCCCTATCTTCCGTGGGCGTAGGAACGTTGAGGAGAGCTGACCCTAGTACGAGAGGACCGGGTTGGACATGCCACTGGTGCACCAGTTGTTCTGCCAAGAGCATCGCTGGGTAGCTACGCATGGATGAGATAACCGCTGAAAGCATCTAAGCGGGAAGCCAACTCCAAGATGAACGTTCCCTGAAGTACGCTTGAAGACTACAAGCTTGATAGGCTGGGTGTGTACGCATAGTAATATGTTTAGCTGACCAGTACTAATAGTACGTTTGTCTTTTTTTACAGTTCTTTGAATAGAACACAACTTCGTTCACTACCTTACTTAGTGTAAACACACTATTTAATGAACCGTGTACTGATACAGTTATTTAGAATAATGTTGACTTAAACAATAATGTATACTAGAAATAGTATAAACACTCACTCAATTGACTCTAACAGTCAAATGTAAGAACATTTAGATGTCTTTACACTTGATTGTCTAGGTGGCTATAGAGAGAGGGAAACGCCTGGTCCCATTCCGAACCCAGAAGCTAAGCCTCTCATCGCTGATAATACTGCATCTTTCAGGTGTGGAAATGTAGGTCGCTGCCTAGTTGATCAATTTACTCACACTCTTTTTACAATCATAACTATATTCTATATATATGACATTTATGCAACAACTATTTCATATTCCTAAAACTTACTCTTTTTACTATTACTTTTACGATTTAACAATTAATAATGTGCTATTATTTTGTATATTATTGTAGGATATTGTATGAAAAATTATATTAAAGATCAAATAAAAAAATCTTATGAAACAAAACAGGTCATTTATAATGACGAGGACTTATTAAACAAAATTGAAGAAGTTTCAAAGCTATGTGTTGAATTGTACAAAGGTGATAAAAAAACAATTTTAGCTGGCAATGGTGGAAGTGCAGCAGATGCACAGCATATCGCGGCAGAGTTGGTTGGCAGATATGGTTTTGATAGGCCCTCAATACCTTCTTTGGCTCTTACAACAGATACTTCCAATCTTACGGCTATCGGAAATGATTACGGATATGATAAAGTTTTTTCACGCCAATTGGAAGGTATGGGGCAAAAAGGTGATATTTTTATTGGTATTTCTACTTCTGGAAATTCACAAAATATTATTAATGCTTTTATTAGTGCAAAAGAAAAAGGTATTACAACTATCGCTTTAACTGGCAGAGATGGCGGTGAGATGGCAAAACTTGCTGATATAGCTTTAGTTGTTCCATCTGAGTCTACCCCAAGAATACAAGAAGCTCACATACTTATAGGACATATAATATGTGATATTATTGAAAAAGAGACTTTCGGAAACGGAGTAGGTTAAGTTTAATGACAAAAGCTTTATTCTTAGATCGTGACGGTGTTATTAATGTTGAAATAAATTATCTTTACAAAATCGAAGACTTTGTATTTATTGATGGTATATTTAACCTTTGTAAATATTATCAAAATTTAGGATATATAATTATAGTAGTTACAAACCAATCTGGGATTGCTAGAAAATATTATACTGAAGATGATTTTAATATTTTGTCTTCATGGATGATTAAAGAGTTTTCTAGAAACAAAATAGAGATAAAAAAAGTTTATTTTTGTCCACATCACCCTACTGTTTCTGGAGAGTGCAGTTGTAGAAAACCACATCCTGGGATGCTTATTAATGCAAGTAAAGAGTTTAATATTGATTTGAAAAACTCTATTATAGTTGGAGACAAAGAGAGAGATATTGAAGCCGGACTAAATGCTGGACTTTTAGAAACATATCTTTTTGATGAGAAAGCTACTAATAAAAAATCTAAAGCTACAAAAGTAGTTTCAAAACTAGAGGAAATATATAATGCTAATACTAAATAGCGGTGGCACTTTTAATAAAAGATACAACTCTCTAACCGGAGATCTTGAAGTTCCATATGATAATGATGCTATAAACAGGATACTTATAAGTGTGGAGTCCTCATATGACTTAGCAGGTGTTGTTTATAAAGATTCATTAGATATGACTATTGATGACAGAAAAATATTGGCAAATATTATAATGGAATCTAAAGATGATGTTTTTGTGATTGTACATGGAACAGACACTATGAGAGAAACTGCTCAGTTTTTAGGTGCAATATTTGATGATAGAGCAATTGTCTTAGTAGGAGCTATGAAGCCATTTGAAATTGACCAAGTAGAAGCTAGCCTAAATCTTGGCATGGCAATAGGATTTGCAAAAGGTGTAGATGAGTATGGAGTTTATATCTGCATGAATGGGTATATTGAGCCATGGGAAAAATTGGAAAAAAATAGAAAATTTGGAAAATTTGAACTTGTACAATAAAGTTATTTGCTCACATTGCCATTTAGAGTTTGATAAATCTCTAATGATTGAAGATGGTAGTGATTATTTCTGCTGCAAGGGCTGTCAGGGAGTCTTTCATCTTTTATGTGATGAGGGACTGGATAGTTTTTATGAAAAATCTAACAATATTAAGTTAACACCTCCTCGTGAAAATTTTGAAGACTCAACAAATTTCAATAGCCCATCTTTTTATGATAGGTTTGTGAAGACTAATAATGATGGGTTTAGAGAAGTCTCTTTAATCATAGAGGGAATTCACTGCTCAGCTTGCGTATGGCTAAATGAAAAAGCTCTGCATAAGATGGATGGAGTTGTTGAAGCTAATATTAACTTCACGAACAATAAAGCTACAATTGTTTGGGCAGATGATATTGTAAAACTCTCGTCCATTATAGACATGATACGATCCATTGGCTACAATGCATTTGCATACGATGCATCAACACAAGAGTCATATGCTAATAAAGAGAGAAAATCATACTATTTAAAAATGGCGGTTGCTATTTTTGCTTCTATGAATATTATGTGGATAGCAGTTGCTCAATATGCTGGATATTTTAGTGGAATTACTCAGGATATCAAAACTATTTTAAATATAGCAGAGGGATTACTTGCTACACCAGTCCTTTTTTATAGCGGATGGGTCTTTTTTAGAGGCGCTTATTACGGTTTAAAAACAAAAGTTGTAAATATGGACTTACTAGTTGCAACAGGGGCAGCTCTTACATACGTTTACTCTATTTATATAACTGTTTTGCAAGAAGGTGAGGCTTACTTTGATTCAGTAAGTATGATTATTACATTTGTATTAATTGGTAAATTTTTGGAGGTATTAAGCAAAAAAAATGCAGCTGATACTCTAGATATTATTACTAAACAGATTCCAAGTGAAGTAAATATTGTAAAGGATGATAAGATTGTTACATGTAAGCTTGATGATGTGCATGTAGGCGATGTTATAATAGTCTCTTCCGGTGAGAAAGTTTTGCTTGATGGCGAGATAATAAAAGGTGGCGGCTCATTTGATGAATCAAATCTGACAGGGGAGAGTGAGCCTGTATATAAAAGTGTAGGAATGAGTGTCGTTAGTGGTACAACAAGTATTGACGCTGATATTCACTTTAAAGCGACTAAAGATTTTGAGCACTCTACACTTTCAACATTAGTTACCCTATTGGAATCTGCAATAAATAAAAAACCAAAGATTCAGCAGATGGCAAACAGATTATCTGAGCATTTTTCATCGGCTATTTTGGCACTCTCTTTTTTAACATTTTTTGTATGGTGGCTTTGGCCGCACAGCTTTGAGACATCATTTATGATAGGTATTTCTGTGATTATAATAGCTTGTCCATGTGCTTTGGCCTTGGCAACACCAGTTGCAACACTGGTAGGTTTAAGCTTGGGAGCTTCAAGAGGAATACTCTTTAAAGAGGCTGCACAGATAGAGACTATGGCAAAAGTTGACACTCTTGTTTTAGATAAAACAGGAACTATTACAGTTGGAAAACCAGAAGTTATAAAAGAGCATATATATGGGGATTTTGATAAAAAACTTCTCTATTCATTGGTTAAATCTTCAACTCATCCTGTGGCAAGGGGTGTTTTTGAGTATATTAAAAAAGAAGATGAAAGTATTATGGATTTTGATGAGTTTACTCAGATTCCTTCTCTTGGAATTAAAGCTAAATATAAAAACTTTGAATTACTAGGTGGTAATAAAAAATTATTGAATGATAATAGCATAGATACTAATTTTTCAAGCGATAACACACTTTTTTATTTTGCAATAGATAAAAAAGTGTTGGCTATATTTGAGTTGAGTGATAAGATAAAACCTGGAGCAAGCGAGCTGATAAAAAATTTAACACAAAAAGGCATTGATATTATAATGCTAACCGGTGACAATGCAAAAGTGGCTTATAGTATTGCAAATGAAGTTGGAATAAACACGGTTATTTATGAACAGACACCTCAAAATAAATCAGAATATGTAAAAGAGCTTCATGCGAGTGGTAAAACTGTTGTTATGGTTGGAGATGGCGTTAATGACATCTTGGCTTTAGCATCTGCAGATATTGGGATAGTTATGGGAAGTGGAAGTGATATAGCTATAGAGGTTGGTGATGTTGTGCTATTGGATGATTCACTGAGATCACTTGAAGATGCGTTTAAAATAAGTCGTACTACATTTGGACTAATAAAGCAAAATCTGTTTATATCACTTGCGTATAATGCCGTGACTATACCATTGGCAATGGCAGGGTATATAATTCCTCTGATTGCCGCAATATCTATGAGTGTTAGTTCACTATTGGTTGTTGGCAACTCGCTGAGAATTCGTTATAAATGGAATAGGAGCTAATAATGGACAGTTGGGTTATAGCTATGATGCTTGGCGCATCTGTATTTTTGGGTGCAATTGCTCTGTTCGCATTTTTATGGGCAATTAAAAGTGGCCAATTTGATGATGAAGAGAAGTTTTTAAACGCTGCAAAGTTTGATGGTGAAGATGAATTAAATGATGCTGTAAATAAAGATAGAAAAAAAGAGGATTTAAAGAAAAATTATAGACCAGAATAAGTCTACATGTAGAAGTTGAGTCGCCCAAAATAGGCAACTCAGGTAAATTATTTACCGATTGTTAGTGCGAATGCGTCTAAATCAGCGTCAGAGTATTTTGCAACTTGACCTTTCATAAGACCCTTCATTGCTGCACCGTAAGTACCAGCTTTGTAACCTTTAAGAGCAGTAGCGATATCAGCGTGAGTCATTTCAGAAACAATTTTAGATTTACCTAGAGCAGCCTTACTAAAGTCTCCACCGTGACACCCTTGACAAGCACCAGCATTTACACCAGCCATTAAAGCTGTAGTTGCAGTTAAAGCAACAATTGAAGCAACGATTTTTTTCATTTTCTATTTCCTTAAGGTTTTAATTTCGGACAAATTATAGTTATTCTTTTCTTAAATACTTGTTAATAGTTAATCTGCTATTATTTTATTAATTAAGTTGGGTAAAAAGGAAAGAGTTAGTGCAATATATAAAAGATACTTTAAAAGATAAAACAATTTTAATAACAGGGGGAGCTGGTTTTATAGGCTCGAATCTGGCATTTTATTTTCAAAAGAACCACCCATACGCTAAAGTAGTTGTCCTTGATAGTTTCAGAAGCGGAGAAACACTTTCGAATGGTAATTTAAGAAGTTTTGGTCATTTTAAAAACCTAATTGGCTTTAGTGGAGAAGTTATTAGCGGAGATATAAATGACAAGGATTTACTGCTTGATTTAGAGACTAACTATAAATTTGACTATATCTTCCATGAAGCTGCTATATCAGATACAACGGCACTTGAGCAAGACCTGATGATAAAGACAAATGTAAATGCATACAAAGATTTATTAAACCTTGCTGTGAGACATAATGCTAACATGATTTATGCTTCATCTGCCGCAACATACGGAAATGCTGAGTCGCCACAAAAAGTCGGCCGCGAAGCACCGCAAAATGTGTATGGTTTTTCAAAACTTAGCATGGATAATTTAAGTCGTGAGTATATGCAAAGTGCAAACATAACGATAGTTGGACTTAGATATTTTAATGTATATGGTCCAAGAGAGTATTTTAAAAATACAACAGCTTCAATGGTACTTCAATTTGGACATCAAATTTTAGCAGGTAAAAATCCTAAACTTTTCCAAAACAGTGATAAGATACTTAGAGATTTCATATACATTGAAGATATTATTCAGGCAAATGTAAAAGCAATGGTTACTAAAAAAAGTGGAATATATAATGTTGGAACAGCCAAAGCTAGGAGTTTTCAAGATATAGTGGATACATTGCAAAAAGAACTTGAAACAGATTTAAAATGTGAGTATATTACAAACCCTTTTGTCGGCAGTTACCAGTTTCATACAGAGGCAGAAATAAGTTCAACAAAAGATGCTTTGGGTTATGAGCCAAGGTATGAATTGGAAGATGGGATTAAATCTTACGTAAGTGAAATTAGACGAACATATGAAGAAGAAGTTAAATAATGCAGATACTAAAAAACTCAACTCCCAAGATACTTGTAGTCGGCGACTTGATGATAGACCATTATTTGTGGGGAAGCTGTGAGAGAATCTCTCCAGAAGCACCTGTTCAGGTTGTAGATATAGCAAAAGAGACAACTGTTCTTGGTGGTGCAGGAAATGTTATCAACAATCTTAAAGCCCTTGGTGCAGAAGTTAGTGTTAGCAGTGTAATAGGGAGTGATGATAATGGGGCTGAACTTCTTAACATGTTAAAAGAGATAGGTGTTGAAACTAGATCTATAATAACTCAAGATGGAAGAAAAACATCTAAAAAGAGTCGTGTTATTGCGGTTTCTCAGCAAATACTTAGATATGATAACGAGAGTAAAGAAGAGATAACAAGAACAAGTGAAAAAGAAATTTTAGACTCATTATCAAAGAGTATTGCAGAGTTTGATGCAGTGATTTTATCAGACTACGGAAAAGGTGTTTTAACTGTAGCGTTGTGTAAAGGAATCATAAAACTTTGTAGAGATGCCGGTGTAAAAGTATTAGTAGATCCAAAAGGGAGTGATTTTTCAAAATATAGCGGTGCTTACCTTTTAACACCTAATAAGAAAGAGGCTATGTTGGCCACAAATATTGATATCAAAGACAACGCATCATTAGAAGCTGCATTGTTGAAGCTTAAGAAAGAGTGCAATTTAGAGGTCTCACTTATAACTCTCTCAGAAGACGGGATTGCTACTTATGAAAATGAGCTTAAGATATTCCCAACTGTTGCAAAAGAAGTTTTTGATGTAACTGGCGCTGGAGATACAGTTATAGCCTCTATTGCTTTTGCTTTAAGCGTTGGTAAAAATATAGAGCAAACAGCTGCTTTTTCAAATTTGGCTGCAGGTGTAGTTGTGGGAAAAATCGGCTCGGCTACAGTTACAATTGACGAAATTGAGGAGTATGAAGCAAGTCTTCACAAAAGTACATCTGATGCACATATTAAAAGTTTTGAAGATATTGATAAAATTGTAAACAGGTATCGTGAGAATGGAAAAAAAGTTGTATTTACAAACGGCTGCTTTGATATTCTACATGTAGGGCATGTAAAGTATCTGCAAATTGCTAAAAGTTTTGGAGATATTTTGATAGTTGGACTAAACTCTGATGAATCTGTTTCAAGACTAAAAGGTCCTAGCCGCCCTGTAAATGTAACAGAAGACAGAGCATATATTCTCGCGGCACTTGAAGCTGTTGATTTTGTTGTTCCATTCGAAGAAGATACACCGCATGATTTGATTAAGATGATTAAACCTCATGTGCTTGTAAAGGGTGGAGACTATAAGGACAAAGATGTCATCGGAACAGAATTTGCTGATGAGTTAAGACTAGTTGACTTTGTTGATGGAAAAAGTACAACAAAAACAATTCAAAAGATTCAAGGAAATTAAATGTTTAAAAAATTAAATTTAATAGTTGCAAGTGCAGTCTCTGTTTTCGCTATGAACAGCGCTGAGATAAATGTAAATAACTCAGATTTAGAGCTTAATGTGAAGTTTGATATGGGACAGTTTAATGAAAATGTAGAGCCAGCTACAATTTTTTTAGGTGCAAAATATCTTAATGGTGATGAGGGGCATAGTGACTCTAGAAATATAGATGATTATGGTGAATTGAATTTCTTGATGATGAAAGATGTTAGTGATGATCTTAAGCTAGGATTGGGATTTAAGCTAAACCACATAAAAAATTTCACATCAGTCCCTTTAGGTGCTGAAGTAAGTTATAAGTTACCAGGAACTACTGTTGTCCCTTTATATGTTGGAGGCAGTCTCTATTACGCATCAGAAGTTCTCTGTATGGAAAATGCTGATAGCTTTTTAGAGTATCGTGTTAATATAGATGCTGAGGTTATCGAAAACGGCCGTGTTACACTTGGATACAGATCATTAGATACTAACTATAAAATAAGAGATGTTGAATATAACAAATCGGTATATATAGGCTTTAAATTCTTTTTTTAGTCAGGTACCTAGCTTTTTAACAGCTTCTATGACTTCAGAAGCTGTGATACCTTTCATGCAGTCATGATGTCCTAGAGGACACTCTCTTTTCATACATGGAGCACAATCTAGCTCATGTCTTACAATTTTACTTTTCTTATTCATCCACTGAGATGTCTCTTTATGTTTTGTTGGTCCAAAAATAGAAACAGTTGGTACCTGATAAGCAGCTGCCACATGCATAGGACCGCTGTCATTTGTAATAAAGAGTGAACATCCAGCAATATTCGCACACAGCTCTTTAATGGTAGTCTTTCCAGCTAGATTTAGATAGTTTCTTACCTGTGAAGCTTTTAAATTTTGCTCAATCTCGTTAGCCATTTCAACTTCATTTGGACCACCAAATATTATTATGTCAAACTTATTGCTAAATTCACTGGCAACCTCTGCAAATCGCTCCGGATACCACCTTTTTGCACTCCCGTAAGTTGCACCAGCATTTATCCCCAAAGTGGGTTTTTTGAAGATCTCTTGCTCTATATATAGCTTAAGCTCAGGAGTTGTGTTATCCCAACTCTCTACATCTGTCATAGCAAGTTTGGCATACTGCTTTGCGAGGTGCTGATTTGATGATATCTTTGGTGTATGTGAGAGCAAAAACATAGAGTGCCAAGATTTTTTTGCAATACATATAACAGTTTTTGTAAATCTAAGAAGTAGTGACGAGTAAAAGTGGTTTCTAAAAGAAATTGCTAAGTTAAACTCACCTAATTCACGGGCAAGTTTAAAAGTTGCAAGAACTCTGCTTGAAGCTTTTTTTGTTTCATCAACTATGGCTTTTTCGCAAAGTGGATGATTTTTTATTGCTTCAATTGAAGCATAACTTCCTATAAATGTAAACTTAGCATTTGGATAGTATGATGCTAAAAGCTCGATTGCAGGCGTTGCCATAACAGCATCTCCAAGCCAGTTTGGTAAAATAATTAAAATTTTCATATCAAAATTATACCGCATCTTTTATATAAATATATAGTGGGGATGAGCCTATGTTTAAAGTTTTGTCTTCTATAATTTCCCCATCACGTGAGTAAACTGTGAAGAAATCTTCATTTTTTAAAGTTGTGGGTTTTAGAGACCAATGTATCTGTAAAAGCCTATCTTCTACTAAACACTGAAGAATGTAGTAGTCCCTTTTTATATCTAGTCTTAAGAACTGTGAGTTTTTCAAGTTAGAAAACATAAATTTATATGTTTCAAATGCTGAACGTTTTCGAATAGAATCACGAGTATCTATAAGGCCGTATCCAGGTGCAATTAGCTGATGCCAAGATACAGAGTCTACTTGCTGTGAAGCAAAGGTTAAAAGATAGTATCTAAGCATAAAATCTGCATACAACTCTTCATCAACACACTCATGTTCGCTTGTAGGTGCATATGGAGAAGTACCTGAAATAGGCCAGTTTACCTCTGTTACATGCAATTCCTGTCCTACTTTTGGGCTGCTCCACACTATTGTGCTGAGGAAGGCTATCTTATCAGATAAACTAAATCCTAATTGAGTGTTCTCCGGTGCACCTCTTCTGTCTACATAAAGAAGCGCTGAAACTCCATCGTATCGGTATTTAAAAAAGTTAAAAATAGTATGGGCAGTGAAGTGGTATTCAAAGTCTATAACACCACTACCAATAAGTTTTATATCTGGGAATTTTGATATTTTTAAATCATATGCAGTTTTATAAAAACGGCTATATTCATCCACGCTAAAGAAACCCCATTTAGCCCTGTTTATGGTTGAACCGATTTCAAAAATATCTACATGTTGACTAAGAGAAGAAAAAATAGTCTCTAAATCTTTTTCTAAAAGCTCTAAGTTTTCTACATGTTCTCTGTCTTGAAGTATTTTTAGGGTAATTTTTTTATTTCCAAGGGCTTTTATAAACTCTTTAAGTTCATGAAGTGTATCCATCTCCCAAAGTTTAAAACGAACTAGGACTCTTTCAACTGGTATCTCTTCTAATAGCTCTATAGTTAACCCAGGTTCTCTTTGATAATCTACACCTATACAGAAAAATTCTTTTGACTTTACCTCTTTTCTTCTGATAAAAGGCATTAAAATTAATGATAATGGCAGTACAATAATAGAAGTGAGAAAAGTTTTAAAAAGTGAATAAAACTCTTTTTTTCTCATTTTCTTTTTAAAACTTTTGTCTTTTAATTGATATGGTTGATCGGAATAATTATCCCATGTATATGGCTGTTTCATAGTGGTATTTTATCTTCTGTTACTTAATTTTAGTTCAATTGGATATAATTGCGAAATTATATAGTAGAGGATAGAGATTGAAAACAGTATGGAAAAGTATAGCGATAGTAGCACTGATAGCGTTGAGTTATTATTTATGGGATGTATATGTTAATTATAAATTTAGAACTATTAGTGAAAATAAAGTTTATAAATCAGGACTAATAAAACCAAGTAAAATAGAGAGTTTTTTAATAGATAACAAAATAAATACGGTTATAAATTTACTTGACCCTGGTGTGCAAGACAGCTTAAACCCAGCACAACAAAAACATATAGATGCTGAAGATGAAGCAATTACTGAAGTAAATAGAAAAAATAATTTAAAGATTAAACATGTAAATATACCTTCAGGTCAAGTACCAACTAAAAAAACATTGACTAAGTTTTTTGAAATTTTAGATGATAAATCGAACTATCCTGTTCTTATACACTGCTACCATGGAGTGGGGCGTGCGAAAATATACAGTGCCATATACCGCATAGAATATGAAAACTGGAAAAATGTAGATGCAAGAGATAAGACTAGACTTATGGTTGAAGGCTTTGGCTATAAAAGCTCATTTGCTGACGGCAAAGAAAAGGGTGATTTCTTAATGAAGTATAAACCAAGAAGTGCCGGTGATGAAAGCACATTTAATCAGCTTAAGGATTAGAAAGTGTATTTAAACTTGCCGAAACATTTAAAATTTCTACTTTTTATAGTGCTGATAGAAGTGCTTGTTCTTACTCTGTTAAGAGTAGCGTTCTTTACCGCATTTTGGGATAACGGTTTAGAATATTCATCTTCTGAAGTCGCATACTCTTTTTGGTTAGGCCTAAGGTTTGACATTCAGCTAATTGCTATTGTAAATTTACCAATTTTACTTTTTGGCGGAATCAAAAGAATCGGAATCTTTGAACACACTAGGGCGAAATACTTTTGGATGAGTTATCTAATGCTTACAATCATTGCAATTATAAACTTGTATGTTATTAACTTTGCATATTATGATTTTTTTCAAAAACTTGTTGACTCTACTATTATAAGGTATTTTTATAACATTAAAACAGCAATGTCAATGCTTATTGACGGATACCCAATCTTTTCAACGTCTGCCGGAGTAGTTATATTTTTACTTTTTATTCTTTTTGTGTTTAACAATATGTATAAAAAAGTAGATACTCAAGAGGCTAAACTAATTAAAGGGAAGAAAAAATTCTATATATATGCTCTGTTTAGTATAATTTATATATTTTCAGGATATGGAAAGTTTGAATGGTACCCTTGGAGATGGAGTGAAGCCTTTTACTCATCAAATAATTTTTTATCATATCTGGCTTCTAATCCTGTGACATATTTTTCCAATACGTTAAAAAATAAAGATATAAAATATGATGAACAAAAAACTAAAGAGTATTATGATTATGTGGCAGAACTTTTAAACATAAAAGACAAAGACCCTAAAAAGCTTAGTTTAGCAAGAATAGTTAAGCCAGAGCATAAGCAAGAGTATAAGTTTGATAAACCAAATATTGTATATATTTTAGGTGAATCAACGTCTTATGCAAGAACAAGTATGTCGGGAAATCCTTTAAACCCAACTCCATTTTTAAAAGAAATGAGTGATAGCGGAATACTATATAATCGTTACTACACTCCCCATGCTGGAACTGCCAGAAGTGTCTGGACATCAATGACTGGCCTTACTGATGTTGAGAGGATGAAAACAAGCACTAGAAACCCTATGGTGGTAAATCAAAATATGATTTTAAATTCGCTTAATGATTATGAAAAATTTTATTTTATCGGAGGAAGTCTTAGTTGGGGAAATATTAGAGGTGTGATTTCCAATGTTAATGACATTCATATCTATGAAGAACCAAACTATAAGGACTCTCCAAGCAATGATGCTGCTTGGGGGATAAGTGATGTTCATCTCGTCAGCGAGGTAAATAATATTATTAAAAAGGTAAAGAAGCCATTTTTTGCTTTTGTCCAGCTCTCTGGAAATCACTCCCCAAATACTATTCCTGATGAAAATTTTGGTTTTGAGTATCCAAAAAATCTCTCTAAAGAAGATATGAATAAATACAGTTTTAGCGGTGGAGAGGATGATTTTGCAGGGCAAAAGTTTCTTGATCATAGTGTTGAGAGGTTTATAACTCTTGCAAAAAAAGAAAAATATTTTGATAACACTATTTTTATTTTTGTAGGAGACCATGGTTTAGCTAAGAGAGGCGACCACATGCACCAGGCTGAACAAGTGTTTTTAACTGCAACTTTGCACACTCCCTTAATAATTTATGCACCAAAACTGATTAAACACAAAGAGGTTGACTATCCTGTAAGCGCTGTTGATATTATGGCTACTATTGGAGGTCTTAGTGGACAGAAGTATATTAACTCAACAATGGGTAGAGATTTACTTGATAAAGAGTTTGATGAAAAAGCTCATTATGCATATTATATGGATCATGGAAGTAATCCTACACTAAGTCTAATGGGTGATGAGTTTATTTTTAGAATTCAAGCAGACGGAACTAAAAAAAGACTATATAAATATTACTATGACAAAAAAGATGAAAACCTAATATCTATATATCCTGAAGTTGCAAAAAAGATGGAAAAAACATGCAGAGGTATTTTTGAATCTACAAGATATGTAAGATTCAATAATTCAACAGCTGATGTTGAGAAATGCATTGAGTTATCTCGTTAACCTCAATATCTCGAATAGAAAAATCACTAGAGTCAAGTTTTAAAGGGTCAACTTTAGAGCTTGATTTTATAACCTTATTTATATTTGTTGCATAAGTATTTCTATACTCAGGGGTATTACCAAATATTGTAATGGATGGAATATTTAACGCCCACGCCATGTGTGTTGGACCGGTATCTCCACCAATTACCATCTTAGCATTAGCTATGATAGATTTAAGTGCATCCAGGTTTCCTTTAGGTGCCACAAAAGCACAATCACTGTTTTGGGCTATCCAAGTTGCTGTCTTATGCTCCTCTTCATTTCCCCAAACTACAACTGTTTTTCTTTCTAGTTTATTTACAATAGCTGCAAACTTTTCTTTTGGGTAAACTTTATTCTCTTTAGAAGCACCAACTACAAGAACTATATATGGCTCTGTATTTTTTTGCTCACTCTGTGAAAAAAACAAAAATTTCTCTTTTTGTAATATATCGTTTTTTGTATATTTTATATTCAGTGACTGGCATATGACCGCCATGTTTCTATCAATCGCATTTTCTTTATAAGCAATATGAATTTTTTTATTATAAAAAAGTGAAGCTACACTCTCCCTTATAGAATTTTTATCAAATCCAGCAATAGTGTTTGCTCCAATAATTCTAGAAACAATTGCTGACTTTAACAACCCTTGCGCATCAATAATAATGTCATAGTTGTTTTTTGAATAAGTTTTTAGAAGTTTGTATTGTGTGAATATCTCTAGTTTATTTTTTTTAATAGACTTTAAATTAACACTTAAAATATTATCTATATGTGGATTGTTCTCAAGCACACCTTTAAATCCACTCTCAACAATCCAGTCAATTTGAGAGAAAGGGATATGTTTTTTAATAAATTCTAAAGCAACCATAGCATGGATAATATCTCCCATAGCGGAGAGTTTTACGATACATATTCTCATGCTGTTTACCCTTTTTCCATTATTTAATAAGGCTAATTATATCCTTTTTAGGGTAAAATCCGCGATTATGATTTATAAGGTTTACAAAATATGAAAATATCAGTTATTGGAACAGGTTACGTAGGTTTAGTGAGTGGAGTTTGTTTTGCTCAAATGGGAAATACCGTTACTTGTGTAGATATAGATGAAAAGAAGATTAAAGAACTTGAGCAGGGCATTATCCCTATTTATGAACCTGGTTTAGAAGATATGACATTGGAAAACTATAAAAATAAAACACTTTCATTTACAACAAACTCAGCAGCTGCTATAGAAAACTCTTCAATAGTATTTATAGCTGTAGGAACTCCGATGGGTGAAGATGGAAGTGCAGACCTAAAGTATGTTTTAGCAGTAGCAAAAACCATAGGTGAATCAATGCAGAATTATTTGGTTGTAGTTGATAAATCTACAGTACCGGTAGGGACTGCAGATAAAGTAAAAGCAACTATACAGACTGAACTTGATCGCAGAGGTGTAGATATAAAATTTGATGTAGTCTCAAACCCAGAGTTTTTAAAAGAGGGTGCAGCTATTCAAGATTTTTTACACCCTGACCGTGTTGTAATAGGCGCTGAGAGCGTAAAAGCCATGGATGTGATGAGAGAACTTTACAGCCCGTTTATGAAGCATCATGATAGATTTATTGCAATGGATATAAAAAGTGCCGAGATGACAAAATATGCGGCAAATGCAATGCTTGCAACAAAGATATCGTTTATGAATGAGATGAGTCAAATATGTGAGCGTGTTGGAGCAGATATTAATAAAGTACGAAACGGTATAGGAAGCGATAGCCGAATAGGTTATAGCTTTATATATCCAGGATGTGGATATGGTGGTAGCTGTTTTCCAAAAGATGTTCAGGCTCTGGCAAAAACGGCAAAAGATTTTGGGTATAGCCCTAGAATTTTAGATGCTGTCGAGGCTGTTAATTATGATCAAAAATATGTAATCAGCAATAAGGTTATAGACAAATTTGGTGAAAATCTAGATGGTAAGACTTTTGCTGTTTGGGGACTTAGCTTTAAGCCTGAGACAGATGATATGAGAGAGGCGAGCTCTATTACAATTATAAACCAGCTAACTTCAAGAGGGGCGAAAGTTGTAGCTTATGACCCAAAAGCTATACATGAAGCTCAGAGCCACTACTTAAAAGGCAACGATAGAGTCTCTTATGCCCAGAGTAAATATGAGGCTCTAAATGGCTCTGATGCTTTAGTCCTTGTAACGGAGTGGCAGGAGTTTAGAAGTCCTGACTTTGATGAGATGAAAAAGCTTTTAAAAACACCTATATTCTTTGATGGAAGAAATCAGTTTTCTAAAGAAAAAATGAGAGAATATGGTTTTGAATATTTTCAGATTGGTGTGAACTAGTCTTTGAATATTTTAATCTGTCGTACAGATAAGCTTGGAGACTTTATAACTGCTCTTCCAGCTATCTATGTATTAAAGCACTATAATCCTCAAAATAAGATTATAGTTTGCATCGCTCCACTTAATAAAGCACTAGCAGAGTCTTGTGATTTTATAGATGAGGTAGTTGTAGATAAAGGGCAAAGTCTATGGAGTTTAGCTTCAACTCTTCGTACATGTAAGATAGATACTTCAATAGCCCTTTTTTCAAATACTCGCATAGCGGTTGCTTCAGTGTTAGCCGGCATTGCAAAACGAATTGCCCCTGCAACAAAAATAGCCCAAATTTTTTATACACAAAGAGTTTTACAAAGAAGAAGCGAAGTCAAGATGGCTGAGTTTGAGTATAATTTAGAACTCACCCAAGCACTATTTCCTGATATAAGCTTAGAGTACAAAAAACCACTTTTAGAGTTTAATGATTCTAAAAAAGTATATGACATCTTTCGTATAAATAATGGCATAGAAAAAGAGGTAATAGCTTTTCATGTAGGTTTTGGCGGCTCATCAGATGCCAACTGGAACTTGGATGAGTACGAGATACTGATTCGTGAGGTTTTAAAAAAAAATAAATATCAAGTGGTGTTGACTTTTGGACCTGATGAAAAAGAGCTGTATGAAGAGATGCAAAGTAGATTTATAGATGAAGGTGTTGTTTTTTACCTATCTCTTGATGGCTTGATATACTTTGCTAAACTTATAAGCAGTTTTAAACTTTTTATCAGTACGTCAACAGGCACTTATCATCTCGCTTCACTTGTTGGCTGTCCGACTATGACTTTTTTTGGCGATAGTTTGTTTGCAAGTTCTAAAAGGTGGAAAAGTGTAGGTGAAGAAGCCTTGCAACAACATTTTATGTTGCCTCAAGATAAAGAAAAAAGAAATAAAATATTTGAAAATGTTAAGAATAAAATAAGAAAGATTTAGTTTCTTACACCTCTAAGTTTTCGTTTTAACAGCACTTTGTCTTTTAGTTTTTTGTCTTGCATTAAAATTTCATCTATTGCCCTGTTTTCGTCAAGAGATGCAAGTTTAGAGTAAGCTTTTGCAATAGTTGTTAAATCTTCTTCATTAAACCAAAGTTTGTTGAAATTTTCAAGACCTTCATAGTTAGAGATTGTTCTGAATTTCATACGGTTGATATCTACAAGAGAAAAAAGATATTTATCCCCATCTTTTTTAACGAGTATGTTCCCTCCTGAATAATCAACATGCCAGACACCTTTTGTATGAATATAGTATGTAAACTCTGCAAAATCTTCCAAAACATTTTTTTTATATTCTGGCTGCTCATCTCTGATATGCGCAATTGTAAAATCATACTTAAACTCTTTAGAGATAAAAAAACTCTCTTTTAAAAGAGCAAATTTAAAAAACTCTATATAACCAATAGGCTCAGGGGTGCTTACATGTAGGTCATGAAGTATAGTGGCATTATGAAAAGCTTTATAAGCTTTTGACTTTCTTAGATATGCGTAAACAAATTGATTTAAAACATTTGGAACTCTAAAAGCTTTTACAACTGTACTTATATTTTCTATTTCTATGATTTTCAATTCATTTCTTGCTAAATGAATCGTTTGTGAATTTTGTGAAAAAATCGACTTAATATTTAAAAGTATATTTTTAAAGTTTTCAAATTGTTTGTTGTATTGAATTTTGTATGACATATTGTCTTTAGCTACTTTG
Organism: Candidatus Sulfurimonas marisnigri; assembly: GCF_015265475.1. Taxonomy (NCBI): domain Bacteria; kingdom Pseudomonadati; phylum Campylobacterota; class Epsilonproteobacteria; order Campylobacterales; family Sulfurimonadaceae; genus Sulfurimonas; species Candidatus Sulfurimonas marisnigri. Next base: position 585,048 of record NZ_CP054493.1, read on the forward strand.
TGGTAAAATTAAATAAAATTATTGAGTTTAAATGCAAAAAAATATTACAGCCACGATTATAACATTAAATGAGAAAAAACACATCAGCGGGGTTATTTTAAACGTTCAAAAAATTTGCAACGAGGTTATAGTTGTTGATTCTTTCAGCAGTGACGAGACATGTGAAATAGCAAGGGAGTTGGGTGCGAAGGTAATAGAACAGAAGTATCTTGGTGACGGCGGTCAAAAAGCTTTTTGTGAGCAATATGCAACAAATGAGTGGATATTGAGTATAGATGCGGACGAGAGGCTTGAAGATGAAGCTATAGAGTATTTGAGAAATTTTGACTTTGAAAATGGGGAGTACGAAGCATACTCGTTTCGTCGCAAAAGTTTTATAGGCAAAAAATTTATTAAGCAATGGTACCCAGATCGCGTAGTAAGGCTTTATAAAAACTCTACATGTGGATATAACGCCAAGGGTGAGCATGGTGCCGTAATATGTAAAAGCTATAAAGATTTAGACATAGATATGCTTCACTACTCTTTTGAAAATTTCGGTGTCTTAGTTAGTAAAGCCGACAGGTTTGCTGTAAATTTGGCAAAAGTACGCTTTAACGAAGGAAAGAGAGCCTCTTGGTATGATCCTTTTTTGCATGGAATGGGTGCATTTTTGAAAGGTTTGATTTTAAAAGGTGGAATCTTTGGTGGCATTCATGAATGGCATGTTGCTTTTGCATCTGCTTATAACAGTTATATGAAGTATGTGGTGATGTTGGAGATGGCTGAGAATGAGAAATAAAAATCTTTTAGAGTTTTGCTTATCTCCAGATTTGGGTGGTTTAGAACTTTTTGTTGCTAATTGCTTTAATGATTTTCGAACAAAAGGTAGCTGCAAAATAGCTGTCGCGCCAGATAAAAAATTAGATAACTATCTTGAGGGTAAAGATAAATTCTATATAAAAAGAAATAAATTTTTCCCAATTATCCCTGCTTTAAAACTAGCAAGATTTATAGATAAGAGTGACATTGATGTAGTCCATTTTCATTGGACTAAAGATATAGGCACCGTTGTTCTAGCAAAAGTGCTTAGCAAAAAGAAACCTAAAATTATTCAAACTAGAAACATGACTATGACCAGATTTAAAGATGATTTTTATCATAAATGGCTCTATAAAAATATAGATACGATACATGCAGTCACATATCAGGTTAAAGAGCAATTGGAGAGGTTTATACCAAAAGATGTCTGCCCAAAAGTTGAAGTAGTTTATATGGGAACAAAAGAGCTTGACATAAAACAGCAAAAAGTGCAAAGTCTCAAAGATAAATATAACTTAACAGATGAATTTATAGTAGGAATTGTTGGTCGCATAGAAGAGGGTAAAGGGCAGTGGATTGTAATTGAGGCAATCTCTATGCTAAAAGAGCTAAATATAAAAGTAGTCATAGTAGGGCACACAATGGATGAGAACTATCTTGAAAGCTTAAAACAAAAAGTAAAAGATTTGGGTGTTGAAGATAAGATAATCTTTACAGGGTTTACCAAAGAGGTGGATGCACATATGAAGTTATTTGACGTTAATATCCTGGCAACACCAAAAGAGACCTTTGGGCTAGTGGTTATAGAGGCTATGGTAAATAAAGTTTGCATGATAGCAACAAATAGTGGTGGTCCATTAGAAATAATTGAAGATGGTGTTGATGGTTTGCTTTTTGATAGAAGCAGTGAAGATTTGGCTGAAAAAATCAAACTGCTTTATGCAAACAAAACTCTTAAAGAGAGTTTAGCTTTAAGCGGGTATGAAAAAGCTAAAGAGAAGTTTGAAGCAAGCAAGCAGAATGAGAAGTTGTTAAATATATTAAAAGGGATGTAGTTCATGAGATTAAATTTTAGACGAGGCAGTGCATTTGCTAATAAAAAAGCAAAAAAATATTTAAAGAACAAGAAACCTGAAGATATAAAAAGTGTTGCGGTTATTAGACATGCCGCCATTGGAGACTTTGTTGTAATGCGACCTTTTTTGATTGAGCTAAAAGTATTTTTTCCAAATGCAAAAATAACATTAAGTGTAGATAGAAATGCTATGTATGGTATGCCAAAAGATTTGGTTGATGAAGTTCATATTATAGATAAAGTCTTTGTTGATAATAAATCAAAAAAGACAGGAATGTTTTCAAGATTAAAGCAGATAAGAGAACTTCCAAAACAAGATATCTTGTTTGATTTGACTGATAGTTCGCTGACTTTACTAATGGCAATATTTGCAAAAGTTGATATTAAAGTAGGATATTCATACAGAGCATTTAGAAGGTTGTTTTACGATTTATCAGTATTAAGAAGCGATTTTGTATTAGAATCACAAAGTATGCTACATCAGCTAAATATATTGGGTGCCAACACAAAACATTATCCACTGGAATATGGATTGACAAAAGAATCTAGAGATATAAAAAATCCATACATTATCTATTTTGCCGGTGCTTCAATACAAGCAAGATGTTGGGGTGAAGAAAACTTTGTAATGCTAATAGAGAAAATGAGAAACAAATACTCAGATTATCAACATATAGTTTTAAAAGGGATTAAAGAAGATGAGCAGTTTGATGATATATATGCACCCTTTGCAGATTATGAGAATGTAGTTCATCAAAATACTTTGCCTTTGGAAGGTATATATGATTATTTAGCCAAATCGTCTTTAGTCATAGTTGGTGATACAGGAATTAGGAATATGGCAATTGCATCCAATACTCCTACTTTGGGCTTAATGTGGGCTATGGGGATTTCACCGCTTAGATATCTGCCAAAGGTTAAAGAACATCAAGTTGTTTTTAATTCGGATTACTTAAAACCATCAGTTGATGAAGTTTTAAATTCAACAATTCAACTTATGGATGGTTTGTATGAAAGCAATGATGAAAAAAATTAAAAATATAATTAAATTTTATTTAAAAATTGATAAGTATGGAAAAATTAAAAACACAAATAAAAATTTAAAAATTGGAAAGAATGTAGCAATCGGACCACTTAATCAGGTTAGCTTTGGCAGCAATGTGTATATTTCGAGTAATGTAAATATTAGCACTTCTGATAACAATCAAAGTACTATTACTATAGGAGATGACGTTATGATTGCTCACAATGTATTAATTATCGGCGGTAATCATAACATAGCTAGAACTGATATTCCAATGCGTCTGCAAGGTGTTGGAAAGCAGGGGCATATAGTAATAAATAATGATGTATGGATTGGTGCAGGTTCAATAATTTTAACAGGTGTTACAATTGGACAGGGAAGTGTGATTGGTGCAGGAAGCATAGTAACAAAAGACATCCCTGATTATAGTATAGCAGCCGGAAATCCAGCTGTTGTAGTAAAAAGCAGAAAATAAAATTATATTTTTTTGTTTTTTAAAGCAATCTTTGTTGAAGCAATAACGGATAATAAAATAAACATAAGCATAAAGATATTGTTATAAGGTTTCATTAATAAGATTATGTCACCAAATCCGTCAAAATATGTAATTGAAAAAAACACAGTGCCAAGTGAAAAATATAATGCTTGAGTTTTTAAGGCATACAAAAGAGATATAACACTGCCCAGCAACAATAGGTACCCGACAATTCCATATCTCGCTAATATATCAAGGTGCTGGTTGTGAAATGTCCTAACCCAAGCCCCTTTACTTGGATGAGTTTTTGTATATTTTACAAATTCATCAATATGGTCACCAACCCCAACACCAAAAATCGGATTTTTCTTTAATATGTCAGCTGCTGCATACCATACGTATAGTCTGGCTCCCCAGCTTCCGGAAAAGTTTGTTTTTTCCAAGTTTTTTAAATCATTAATTCCAGTTTGAAATCGGGCCAGTTTATTGAATGAAACAAGCATGTACCAACTCGCAAAAATAACAATAATAAAACTAAAGAGTATTTTTGGATTAGTAAGGTGTTTTCTATATAGAATTAACAAAACTCCTATAGTTATAAAAAATGAGAGTTGTCCTGCTCTTCCATTGTTTATAAAAATTCCTATCAAGCACAAAACTGCGATTATTAAAAAAACAGTTTTTATAATTTTTAATTTATTATAGTAAGCTATAAATACAGAAGATAAAAAACCGATAGCCATCAATGGGGTTGTAATAGCATAAGCCAATATTCCTCTTGGATTCTTAACCCCTGTAGGGTTTGTCGTATGATCAATTATATGAATAAGATCAAGATGAATCAAAATTGAAAAGATAGCATAAATACCTAAGCTAATAACAAATATGTGTAACCCATTTCTAGCCTGCTCTGCATTTAGTGCAGTAAAAAGAACCGGCACTATAATCCAATAGTACTTATAATATGTTAAAGCTTTTTTTGCATCTTCAAAATTGTCTGTCCAGAGCAGGGAGAAATATGAGTAGGCAAAAAATAAAAGTATCATTAATAGCGGTTTAAAATAAAATATTGCTTTTAGTTTTGAAAAAAAACCTCTGTTCTTAGCAATTATTAGCCACCAAATCAATAAAATAACACTTAGTCCACCCATTTGACCATTTAAAAAATTCCAAGGCATTAAAAAGATATATAGATAGATATAGCTTATAAAATAATTTTCTTTTCTTTTATTTATCACTGCTTCTATCATTAACTAATTCCATTTTCAAATTTGATTTTTTCAAAAATATATTTTTCTACTTTTTTAAAAGAGTAGCTTCCGACTATATTTAATAATATTTTATTTTTGGATATAGAAACCATTAACTCATTTTTTTCAATATTTTTAGTATTAAGCTCAATATTGTGTTTTCGCAAATAATCAAGTATATATAAGATTGACTTACCCTGACCTGTTCCTATATTTATTATTGGCATAGATTTTATTTGTAATATCTTTTTATAGCTATGCACAATATCGTCAATATGAATAAAATCTCTTATAGCCTCACCATTATTTACAAGAGTTAAGGTTTTATTTTGTTTGTAAGTATTTATTATTTTTGAAATAACCGAGAAGTTGTCATTTTCTCCATACATGTTAAAAACTCTTGCGATTGTATAGTCAATATTGTTGTCTTGTGCAAACTTTTCAATCAGCTTTTCATTGGCTATTTTTAGCGAAGCGTGCAAGCTTAGCGGGTAAGTCTCATCATCTTCAGAGCAAGATGTATTGTTGCCGTAAACGGAGCTGCTACTTGTATAAATTATTTTATTAATAGAAATTGCGTTTAATTTTATGTATTCTAAAATTGTAGCTGTAGTTGTTATACTTCTGTTGATATACTCAAGCGGATTATCCAAAATATATAGTTTAGTTGCTATTTGGAATTGATTAAATATAATGTTTATTTTTTCATAATCTTTAAAAGAAATATCGTTGAAAACTTCAAGATTTAAAGAAGATATTAGCAGTGTGTTGTGTAAATTTTTTTGCAAATGTTTAGATAGATTACTATTTTTTCCAATGATTATATTAAGTGTCATTCGTTTTTTACTTCAAAATTTCTAAATATTTTTTTATCTCTTTTTCTTCAGAGAATACTTCTTTTATAATATTGTTGTTGTCTTTTGTTACTTCTTTTTCTTTTTCTATATTTCTACATGTAGATAATAGCTGTGAACTTAAATCTTCTATATCTCTGTTTTTGCACAGATGAAACTTTAGTCCCAACTCTTTAAGCTCTGGAAATGAAGTGTTTTCATATGCAAAACAGATAAGATTATTTGCCAAAGCTTCTCTAAAAGACAAACTTAGCCCCTCACCGTAACTAGGAAAAAGAAAGATATCAGCCTGATGAAGATACTCTTCAACATTATTTGTAAATCCAATAAACTCCACTTTATCCTTATATTCTATATCTTTATAGAATTTTAAAAATTTTTCTTTATATTCCTCATCATAACCGCCGACTATATACAGTTTAAAATCTATTTGGTTGTTAATAAGCACTTTACATGCACTGATTGCATCAGTTTGACCTTTTGCATCAGCAATTCTTCCCGTGTGGAGAATGTTTATTCCATTGTGGGGGATATGTTTAGATTCATTGAATTTAAATGATGAATATATCATTTGAGATTTAGTGTTTTTACCAAATGGAATGATATGGTCTACATTTTTTTCTAAGTGCTTAGAGGTTGATATATGATAGTTTACATCGCTGTAGATAAGTTTATGAAACCAATCTTTTTTGGGTGTTGATTTTGTTGTGCTATGTCTGATTAACAGGTTTATATCAAGTCCTAAAAATGCAAAGTAGAGAGATTTTAGTTCACTTGCACCAAAAAAGACAACATTTTTAATCCCATGTTCTTTAATGATTTTTCTACTTTTTGTTATAAGACTAAAGCCTAGGTTGCTTCTAAAAGAGATAGTTTCAAATGCAATATTATCTTCATCTTTTAGTTTCTCATGCATAAAACTATTCTCTTTAACAACTATAATTGTTTTCATATGTGGAACTAGTTTTTTAGCAAAAGAGATAGCATCTAGCTCCATTCCTCCGCGATATGGAGAGAGGCAAATAACAGCTGTAGGTTGTTTAGTTATTTCCAATTATTGGCTCTCATCTTTTCAATGTAATCTATAATGCTTTTGGTTGGTTTCCACCCTAGAGCCTCTGTTTTAGCACTTATCACGTCAGCTGTCATTCTGTTGCCTTTTCTCTCCGGAAGCATCTGTATCTCACCGCCATACATTTGAGCAATCTCTTTTATGCTGTAGGCTTCCGGACTTCCTATTCCAAACTCATCTCCATAACCATTTTCACCGACTAAAATCAATCCATTGATTATGTCATCAATATGGGTGAAATTTCTCTTTTGAGCGCCTGGGCTAACTATGGTCAGAGGCTCGTTGTTTTTCATTTTCTCTTTAAATAAAGCAATAAGGGTGGCATATTTTCCGGTTTGAATCTCTCTTGAACCATATACATTGTAAAAGTACGTTATTGCATAAGGTACATTAAACCAAGCTCCGTAATTTTGTACAAGTTCGGTGTTTGTAGCTTTTGTCCAAGCGTAAGGCGATGCGCTTCTCCCTAGTCCGCCATCACCAAATTTTGTACTGCTCCCTGCATAAAGTATTTTACACCCATGCTTTCTGACAAACTCTAGAACTGCAAAAATACCGTCTTTGTTGAATTTCCAAACTTTTTCTATATCATCAAAGCTCTGCTCAACTCTGCTGTATTCACCAAGATGGTAAACCATGTCCGGAGCGAACTCTATGAGCTTTTCTATGTCGGCAGTCAGACCTTCTATGTAAGTTACATTATTAACATGATTCTCTTTTGAGCCTGTAAAGTAGTTGTCCAAAGAGTAAACATCATTGTTTTTATCTTGCGCTAATCTTTCACATAGGTGGCTTCCAACAAATCCTGCTCCACCTGTAACTAGTATCTTTTTTTTCATATTCTGTTTAGCCTTTTATTAGATCTTCTTTTTTTGCATGAGTCCACTTGCCTCTTGGTTTATCAATGTACTGAAAATACTCATTTGTAAAACTACCTTGAACACAAGTTATTCGGTAAAATCTGTGATTAACTTTCTTGTCTGAAATGGCAATATTTAATACACTTGGACCTGTCAAGTCATAAACACCGCTTCCCAACTTTTTATTTACTATGTTGTCTACAATAATGTTGAGGCTTTTTTCTAAAACGGGATTATTTTTTTGGCTAGCTATAAAGTAGTTGCTATAGTGCTGTTTTGTTAGTAAGAAGACCTCTGTATCATCAGGTTTGATTATTTTAGATAGTGGCCATACAAGATGAGCATCAATATCCATGTATGTTCCGCCAATATGGTTAAGAACAAACATTCTCCAAAAATCAGCTTGTGAAGCACCATCTGTCAGTTGTTCAAATGCCTCGCTCATCTCTTTTGGAGCATTAGTTTTCATATACTCTAGTCTTGCCTCTGTGCTTACATAACGATACTCATGGTCTAAAGACATAAGACGATTAAACAAGTAGTTTAAATATACAGGCAAACTTACATTGTTCGTGTAGTTTGTTTGCCAAATGATTTTTGGAATCTTACTTATTTTTTTTGATGCAAAAATAGGTTTGCTGATTTCAGGAATCTTAAAACGCTTTTTTGGAAAAATATAATGAAACGGATAACATAAAGTTTTGGTAATTGTTCCCAATACTTTAATTAGACGATTTGCAACTATAATTGGAAATGACATTCATTGCCCCATAGAGATTTAAATTACAAAAAATGTTTCCAAATTTGTAAAAGAATAATAGCAAAAATATGTTTTGATTTACTTGAAAGTGTTCTTTGCGTAAAGGGCAAATTATTTTATTTATTGTAATATACACTTATTAGTTTCCTGGAGATATATTTGAAAAAAGTTTTAAAAAGATTTTTCCCATACATAAAAGAGTACAAATTACAATATTTTTTAGTTTTAATAGGGATAATCTTAACTGTAAGTGCTACAGCGGCAACGGCACATATTATGAAACCGTTAATGGATGATATGTTTATAAACCGAAAAGAGGAGATGTTGTTTTTTATCCCTCTTGGGCTGATTGCAATTTATTTCTTAAAGGCAATTGGTCGCTACATACAGTCAGTCTATATGAGTTATATAGGTCAGCATATAGTAACCAGGTTTAGAGAGATTTTACTCGAAAAAATGATAAATCTAGATATGGGATTTTTATACCTAAATAGAAGCGGTGAGTTGATTTCTCGTGTTACAAATGATATTGGTAGAATTCAGTATTTTGTGGCAAGTATGCTTCCCGAGCTGTTTCGTGAGAGCTTGACGGTAGTTGCTCTTATAGGGTATGTTATATATTTAAATGCACATTTGGCATTCTACTCTTTAGTTGTTTTGCCTGTAGTTATTTATCCTCTTATTTTAATAGCAAGAAAGTTAAAAAAATATTCCCACCGTTCACAAAATAAAAATGCTGATGTTGTAACAAGGCTTACGGAAGTTTTCAACAACAGTGAAATAATTAAAGCAAATGCTACTGAAAAGTATGAACTAAACCGTTTTAGTGTTCAAAACTGGCAATTTTTCAAGATAAATATGAAAGCAGTTTATGTTGGAGAAATAGTTTCCCCTATGTTGGAGATTATCGGTGCTATTGGGCTTGCCGCAGTTATTTTTATAGGCGGGAGAGAAGTTTATGAAAATAATATGACTGTAGGTGAGTTTACAGCATTTTTAACAGCTGTTGGACTTGTTTTTCAACCTGTGCGTCGTATTGGGTCAATATACTCTAAGATTCAAGATGCAGTTGCTGCTAGTGAGAGAGTTTTTGAAGTATTAGATACAAAAAGTAAAATCCAAGATGGAGAGAAACTTCTTCAAGAAGATATTGTACATGTAGAGTTTAAAAATGTAAAACTAAAGTACGAAAACGATTACGCACTAAATAATATTAATATAGATATAAAACAGGGTGAAAACATAGCTCTTGTTGGGGATAGTGGTGGAGGTAAATCTACCTTTATAAACATGCTTATACGCTTTTATGACCCAGACAGTGGAGAGATATTAGTGAATGGAACTAATATAAAAGATTATAAACAAAATTCGCTCAAACATCATGTATCTTTAGTTACGCAAAGAATTTATATATTTCAAGACACTCTTGCTGCAAATGTTGCTTATGGTGAAGAGAATATAGATGAACAAAAAGTTATAGAAGCTTTAGAGTTGGCAGATGCTTCTAGTTTTGTCTCATCTCTTGAAAATGGAATTTATACAAAGATGGAAGAGTTTGGTGCTAATCTCTCGGGTGGACAGCGTCAACGTGTTGCAATTGCTAGGGCAATTTATAAACACTCATCCCTGCTTCTTTTTGATGAAGCAACGTCAGCACTTGATAATGAGAGTGAAAAAAGAATACAAGAAGCTTTGAACGAATACACTAAAGATAAGATTACTGTAACTATTGCACATAGATTAAGTACTATTGAGCATGCTGATAAAATTTTAGTAATGCAAAAAGGTAAGATAGTCGCGAGTGGAACACATAGTGAACTTTTGATAGAGTCAGAGGTTTATCAAAGATTAGCAGGAAAGTTTAAAAATTAAATTAATCAGTATTTCAAGACTTTTTAGAGATAATCGCTGTAATTAATAAGAAATGGACTATAAATATGTTAGATTTTGCAAAATTTACAAAGTACTCAAAACCGGGCCCGCGCTATACAAGTTATCCAACAGCATTGGAGTTTAGCGATGCTTACGGTTATGATGAATATATAAATAAGCTTGAATCTCAGGATTCATCACGTCCAATTAGTCTTTACTTCCATCTCCCTTTTTGTAGAAATGCATGTTACTTCTGTGGATGTAATGTTGTATTTACCTCAAAAGAGGACAAGATGATTCGTTATGTTGACTATCTAAAGAGAGAGTTAAAAATACTATCTTCACATATTGATTGTAATCGTGAAGTTTTGCAAATGCACTTTGGTGGCGGTACACCTACATTTTTTAGTGCTTCTCAACTTGGAGAGATTATTAAAGAGATTAAAAAAACATTTCCAAATTTTAGAGAAGATGCTGAGATTAGTTGTGAGATTGATCCTAGACATATAGATGAAGATCAAATGCGTGTTATGAGCGAAGAGGGTTTTAACCGTGTAAGTTTTGGTATTCAAGATTTTAATGAAAAAGTGCAAACGGCAGTTCATAGGGTTCAGCCTTATGAGATGACAAAGGCTGCTATGGACTTAGCTAGAAAATACAATATGGTCTCTGTAAATGTTGACCTTATTTATGGACTTCCTTTTCAATCATTAGAGACTTTTAAAGAGACTCTAGACCTCTCTTTGACACTAAGCCCAGACAGATTTGCAGTATTTAACTATGCTCACGTTCCATGGCTTAAAAAGACCATGAGAAAGATAGATGAGACAACCCTTCCTCTTCCTGATGAAAAGCTTCAAATTATGCAGTATACAATCGATTTTTTAACTTCAAATGGTTATCGAATGGTTGGGATGGACCACTTTGCTAAGCCTGAAGATGAGTTGTTTAAAGCAATAGACAAGGGTGAGCTTCATAGAAACTTTCAAGGATATACTACAAAAGGTGGAGCTGATTTAGTTGGAGTAGGTCTAACTTCGATTGGCGAGGGTGTAGATAGTTACAACCAAAACTTTAAAGATATGAAAGAGTATGAAGCGGCTATTGATGCTGGAAAACTCCCTTTTGAACGTGGTGTTGTTTTGAACGAAGATGATTTGATTCGCCAATATGTGATAATGGAACTTATGAGTAACTTTAAACTTGATATAAATAGGTTTAATGAAAAGTTTGATGTTGAATTTAAAACTTATTTTGCAGATGCAATTGAGGCGCTAAAACCTTTTGCTGAAGATGATCTATTAACTATGGATGAGAGTAAGATAGAGTGTAGTCATACAGGCACTCTGCTTATTAGAAATATTTGTATGCCATTTGATGCATATATGAAAAAGCATGCAGCAAGCTCTAAAGCATTCTCTAAAACGGTATAAAAATTGAGTAAAACGCCACAAGATATTTTTGATTACGCTACTACTACAGATGACTGTATAAAGTGTGGAAAGTGTATCCCTGTTTGCACAATCCACAATGTAAATGCAGATGAGGTTACATCTCCACGTGGTTTTTTGGACCTTCTTGGTGCATATCAAAGAGGAAATTTAGAGTTAGATAAAAATGTAAAAGACATTTTTGAAAGCTGTTTTTTATGTACTAACTGTGTTGAAGTCTGTCCAAAATCTATCCCTACTGATATGGTTATAGAACAAGTTCGTTCAGACATAGGTAAAAAGTTTGGAATAGCTTGGTATAAAAAAGCTTTCTTCTTACTTCTTCGTCACCGCTGGCTAAATGATATAGCTTTTAAACTTGGTTGGACTTTTCAAACATGCGGTTTTAAAATAAAAGCAGATATAAACTCAATGAACTCTCGCTTTAATCTTCCAATGTTAAAAACAGATAGACTTCTTCCGAGTTTAACAAAAACATCATTTTTAAACTCTCATAAAGAGAATATAGATAATGGTGGGAAAAGAAAAGTAGCTATTTTCATAGGATGTTTGGGTAACTATAACTATAAAGAAGTTGGAAATGGTCTTTTAGAGATTTTAGAACATTTGGAGATTGATGTATTTTTAGCAAAAGATCAAAAGTGTTGTTCTGCACCGGCTTATTTTACTGGTGATTTTGATACAGTAGACAATAATGCTAAATATAACATTGAGTACTTTGAGAGTTTTTCTAAAGATGTTGAAGCTATAATTATTCCAGAAGCTACATGTAGCGCTATGATAAAAATAGACTATGAACACTACTTTCACGACCAACCAGAGTGGAAAGCTAGAGCAAAAGCTTTAAAAGATAAAATCTTTATGGCAACAGAATGGTTGCAGCACCATACCCATCTGGAGCAACTTTTGGCTTCAAAGAAAAAAAGCACGAAAATAATAACTTACCATGACCCTTGTCACGCTAAAAAGATGCAGGGAATTCATCAAGAGCCTAGAAATCTTATACGCAAAAACTACAATATTGTTGAGATGAGTGATCCAAATGCCTGCTGTGGATTTGGTGGTGTGACTATGCAGAGTGAAAAGTTTCATTTTGCAAAAGCTGCCGGTATTCCAAAAGCTTCAATGATTGAGAAAACTAAAGCAGATGTGGTTAGTGCAGAGTGTAGCGCATGTAGAATGCAGATAAACTCCTCTATGAGCTATTCCGGGGTAGACACAGTGTTTAAAAACCCTATTGAGCTTATCGCTGAAGCTTTAAGAAAATAGACATATATGACAGCATGGAACAATATATATGACACTTTTGACCCTGTAGCTTTTAATATATTTTCACTGCCAATTCACTGGTATGGAATTATGTATGTTTTGGCTCTTCTTAGTGCTCTATATATTGGAAAATATTTCATAAAGAGAGATAAGCTAGACTTTAAAGGTAAAGAGATTGACAACTACTTTATTTATGTAGAGATTGGTGTTATTCTTGGAGCAAGACTCGGTTACATACTTTTTTATGATACTCAAACCTTTTATTATCTCTCTCATCCTTGGCAAATTTTCAATCCATTTCAAAATGGTGAATTCGTAGGTATTCGCGGTATGAGTTACCACGGTGCAGTTTTAGGTTTTTTAATAGCTACTTACATGTACTCTAAAAAACATAAGATAGAGTTTGGAAAGATTATGGACTTAGTAGCTCTCAGTGTTCCTCTCGCCTTTGTTTTTGGGAGAATAGGAAACTTCCTAAACCAAGAGCTTATAGGTCGCCAAACAGATGTTCCATGGGGCATAATGGTTGATGGTTTGCTTCGTCATCCATCGCAACTCTACGAAGCAATTTTAGAGGGCTTTGGCGTTTTTGTAGTTGTCTACATGTATAGAAAATATAAAAAATTCAGTGGTGAATTGATTTTGGTATATGCTATTAGTTATGGAATTCTTAGAGCTATAGCAGAGATTTACCGTGCACCGGACATTCAGATAGGTTATGTGTGTTGTGAAGCGATAACTCAAGGTCAGGTTATGAGTTTGGCTATGAGTTTAGTCGGGATTATCGCTTGGCTTTATTTTAAAGTACAGAGTAAAAAAGCAAAAGCTTAATTACTTTCTATCATTTCTATGAAGTTTTTTATCTCTCTGTACTGAAGATCTCCAAAAATGGTTTACTAGGTAATATCCCAAAGTTGAACCAACTATAGAGTAAAAAGCTGCTCCTAAATAGAGTGGAATAAATATTTTAGAGATGTTATCACTAAACCACTCGAGAGTCATCTCTACTGGTGCTATTTCCATACCTAAGAAGAAACTTCCTGTCAGATATTCCATGTAGTACATTGGCGGCATAGTAAAGGGGTTGCTTAACCAACACATTGCAATTCCAACAGGGACATTAAAACGAAAAAACGGCATCACAGCAACTACTGCTAACATCTGCATGGGCATTGGAATAAAGGCTATAAGCAGACCAATAAAAACGCCCCTTGAGACCATTCTTCTATTTGACGATAGGTATTCTTGCGGGATTTTATATTTTTTTATAAAAGATTTTAGTTTTTCACTTTTGCTTGTGTTCTTAAGTGTTTTTCTTATCATTCATTATGCCATTTTTAAAAGTGTAAAGATTATATCTATAAAGAACTTATATCTTTAATAATATGCTAAAATTCCATTAATTAAAAATAAAAATCTCTCACCAAAGCTGAAGCTATAGTGATTGAATAAAGTATGGATTTATTCATATTTTATGAGATTTAATAAGAGGGATATACATGTCATTCGAAAAACTGGGCGTTATGAAACAACTTCTTGGCGCAATAAACGATTTGGGCTATATTAATCCTACTACAGTTCAAACAAGAGCTATTCCATTGGTGTTGGCCAAGAGTGACATATTCGCAACAGCTCAGACTGGAACTGGTAAAACTGCTGCATTTGGGCTTCCTATGATTCAACGTCTTCGCGCCAACTCTGATGATGTAAACAGGTTGATAAGAGGTGTTATACTATCTCCTACCCGTGAATTGTCAATTCAAATACATGAAGATATGAAAAGTTTTGCAAAGTATATGAATCTTAGCATAGCTCTTTTGGTTGGGGGAAAAGATATAGAGGCTCAGCAAAAAATCTTAAAAAAGGGTGTTGATATTGTTATAGCAACTCCAGGAAGAATGCTCGAACATGCAGAGGGTGGGCTAAGCCTTAAAGGTGTAGAGATTTTTGTGCTAGATGAAGCAGATAGAATGTTAGATATGGGTTTTGTAAAAGAGATAAGAAAAATACACCCAATGCTTCCAAAAAGACATCAGACTCTTCTTTTTTCAGCAACATACAGCGAGAAAGTTAGAAAACTCTCAAAGCTTCTTTTAACTAAACCGGCATTTATAGAAGCATCCAAAAAGAACTCGACTGTTGATACAATTAACCAAAAAGTTTATCTGGTAGACCGTGAGAGAAAAGCGGAACTATTGGCTTATATAATTGGCTCAAGAAACTTTAGACAAGTTTTAGTATTTACT
The DNA here is from genome assembly GCF_015265475.1 of Candidatus Sulfurimonas marisnigri. Classification (NCBI taxonomy): domain Bacteria; kingdom Pseudomonadati; phylum Campylobacterota; class Epsilonproteobacteria; order Campylobacterales; family Sulfurimonadaceae; genus Sulfurimonas; species Candidatus Sulfurimonas marisnigri. The sequence goes on from NZ_CP054493.1 coordinate 600,057, forward strand.
AGAACCAAGGCAAGTGCAGATCAGCTTGTTCTTGAGCTTAAAAAAGATGGACTAAAGTGTGGAGTCATCCACGGTGACAAAACTCAAGCCAACCGCGTAAAAACGCTCAATGATTTCAAAGAGGGGAATATTACAGTGCTCGTGGCAACTGATATTGCTTCACGTGGTTTAGATATTGAACACCTCCCTTATGTTATAAATTATGAACTACCATCTGTACCAGAAGACTATATCCATAGAGTAGGGCGTACAGGTCGTGCTGGGCGTGATGGTGAAGCAATCTCACTAATAGATATCTATGAAAAGTATGATATAAAAGAGATAGAGAGACTTATAGGGATAAAGATTCCTCAAGAAACTGTTGAGGGTTTTGAGCCAGACCCTACAATAAGAAGAAAAGATGAAGATGAGCTAAAGTTAAAGAGTGAGCATAAAAAAGCAGAGAAAAAACGACCAACTAAAAAAGTTGCTCAAAAGGTTACTGCTAAATCAATAAAAACTGCAAAAGTTGTAAAAAAAACCAATAAAAAAAGAAAAACAACCAAGCGTGATTAATATATTTTGTTAGAGGTTCTTTACAAAGATGAATACTTGGTGGCTATAAACAAGCCATCAGGACTTTTAGTCCATCGCTCCCCGATTGACAGACATGAGACTGAATTTGCCATCCAGCAACTTCGTGACCAGATAGGTAAGTTTGTATATCCTGTTCACCGCTTAGATAAACCGACCTCCGGAGTCTTGCTTTTTACACTCGACAAGGAGAGTGCAAAACTTATGAGTGAGCAGTTTAGAGATAGAGAGACAAAAAAAACCTATTTAGCAGTTGTTCGTGGCTACATAGAAGAAAGCGGTTTTATAGACCACGCTTTAGTAGAAAAACTTGACAAAATAGCAGATAAAAAAGCTAATAAAGATAAAGAACCTCAAGAGGCACAAACAGAGTATGTAAGGTTAGCAACCGTTGAAGTTCCATTTGCGGTTGGCAGATATGATAAAACGCGCTATTCACTTGTAAAACTTCTCCCTAAAACAGGGAGAAAACATCAACTCCGACGTCATATGAAGCATATATCTCACCATATCTTAGGCGATACGAAGTATGGAAGGGGTGAGCATAATAAGTTTATACGTGAAACTTACGATTGTCATAGACTCCTTCTTCATGCAAGCGAGCTGAAAATAAAGCATCCATACACAGGTGAACTCTTAATAATTAATGCGCCGTTGGATGCTACATGTAAATCTATATTTAACTCTTTTGAATGGAGTGAAATACTTATATAGGCTTTATACTATTGATGTATAATCACTCCAAATTTACTTAGGAGTTTTCGTGGAAGCAATCTACCCATACGCAAATATAATACATCTGATTTTAGCAATTGTTTTTTTAGGTTATGTCTTCACTGATGTAGCAATTATTTCAGCATTAAAAAATAAATTTAGAGCTGATACAGACAAAAAAATTAATGATACTTTAGGTGCAAAAAGCTTTAAAATATTCCCAATAACTCTTTTACTTCTTGTTTTAACAGGAGGGATGATGATGTCAAAATACATTAACTCGAATGCAGGTTTTTTTGAGACAGATTTACAAAAACTTTTAGTTATTAAAATAGCTTTAGTATCTATTATTGTTGCTGGAGTACTTTATAATCTTTTTACAAAATTCACAGGACGAAAAAAACCTGCTTTTATGCAGAACAATTTTCATAAACTAGTTTTAGTCTTGGGACTTTTTATCGTTGTCTTAGCAAAATGGATGTTTATAGTTTAATAAGTTAAACTAATGTCAAATGAGTAAAATTAAATTTCTTGCAACTTTAGTTATTGTTATATCTTTATCACTATCAATAGTTCTCAAAGAGAGTACAAATAGCACACCTTATCAGAGATTGAAAGATGATGCAGTTGTGCTCGCATTTGGAGATAGCTTAACGTATGGCTATGGTGTTGACAGAATATTTAGTTACCCTTCTCAGTTAGAAAATAAAATAGGCTTACATGTAATAAATGCCGGTGTTTCTGGTGAAGAGTCCTCAGAGGGTTTATTTCGCCTCCCTTCTCTTTTAAAGCTAAAACCTAATTTAGTGATTCTTTGTCATGGCGGCAATGATATTTTACGAAAACGTTCACATGAGCAACTTAAGATGAATCTACTGAAAATGATAAACCTTATTAAAGAGAGTGGTTCTGAGGTTTTATTGGTTGGAGTAGCTGACTTTGGTCTGTTAGGATTTAAAACACTATCAGTGTATAATGATGTAGCTGAACAAACAGGTGTTATGTATGAAGAGAATATAATATCTTACATTGAATCAAAAGCATCTTTGAAAAGTGATAATATACATCCAAATGAAAAGGGCTACGAGATGATAGCCGATTCTTTAATAAAGATTCTCAAAAGTAATAAACTGATTTAATCACAAAAAAAGGTAAACAATGAAACTTTCATCAAAATTTGTTCCCATCATTCTTCTTATAGCTGTAAGCAATAGTTATGCTGGCAGCAAAACAGTAGCTCCATCGCACGGAATCAACTATCCAATAGGTTGGCAAAACTGGTCAACTATAGCTGTGTCTCACAGGACTGACAATAACACTTCTCGCGTAATTTTAGGTAATAACATCGCGGTTGAAGCTGCAAGAAGCGGCAAAACAAATCCATGGCCAAATGGTTCTATTCTTGGAAAAGTTGTGTGGAAAGATACAGAATTGAAAGATTGGAAGGCAGCAACTGTGCCAGATGAATTTGTTCATGCAGAGTTTATGTTTAAGAATTCTGACAAATATAAAGAAAGTTATGGTTGGGGCTGGGCGAGATGGGTTGGGTTGGAACAGAAACCTTTTGAAAAAGGTATGCAAGTGTGCATATCATGTCACACCCCCGTTGAAAATATGGACTGGGTTTATACCCATTCGGCAAAGTTTCCTGAGTAACTTAGTTAAAATTCACCTTTAATAGTAGTTAACCCAAGTGCAGTCCAGTCAAGCATTCCACCGCGGTAATAATAAATTTTTTCCGCAGGGAAACCATTTCTAATCATAGCCTTCATTCCTACCGGTGATTGCGCACATACTGGGCCATTACAAAAACCATATACTTTTATAGCTTTAGAGCAGTCCCAGTTATCCCCTTCTTGTTTGCAGCCTAATTCATCTAGTCGAACTTCTATCTCTGAATAAGGTATGTTTATAGCTGTTGGTATAGTTTCATTTTCATACCAATTTTCCATACGCATATCGACAATAACCGCTTCTTTGTCATTTAGCGCATTTAACATCTCTGCTTCAGTAACAGGATTTATCCCCTTAGCCGGAATAAATGGCTGAAAAAAACCTTTGTTTTTTGCACAAGATGTCATTGTTCTTTTTATTTCAATAGCATTAACGCCACTACCTACAATAAAGCTTGTTTGTTCTGGTGTAAATAAACCTAAGTATTCAGTGTTCTGTGAATCTGACTCTGCATTTAAAACTACAGAAGATAGGAAAAGTAGAGATATAAAAAGAGCTTGTTTTATTATTTGCATTATAATTTCCTTTAATGAAATATATTATAGCTAAATAGTCTAAATGATTTTACATGATAAAAAAGTAATTTTAGAATTGATGTTTTAGGAGTTTTAAGAAGTTGTGTTGAGCGGAAAAACCGCTCAAAGAAGAAAGATTACAGACCTGTAACGTTTTCTGCTTGAGGGCCTTTTTCGCCTTCACCAATTTCGAAAGTAACTTTTTGACCTTCGTTTAGTGAAACACGATCGTAACCAGTGTTGTTAATTTGACGGAAGTGTACGAATACATCTTTACCACCATTTTCTTGCTCTATAAATCCGAAACCTTTGTCGCTGTTGAACCATTTAACTGTGCCGTTTACTAATGCTGCCATTGTAAATCCTTTGTGTTTTAATACACCATATTTCTAAGGTGGTTGAAAATCTAATATAAAGTTTCTTTTTAGGTTAATTTTACTGCTAACTAGGAGTCATCAATATAAAGCAATCTAAAGATGTAACTGAAATCATCTTTCATTGGCGACATTGTAGCTGAAAAATAAACTATATGTCAACAAATATGTAATTTTTGTTGATACATCTTTCTAAAGTAGCGAGGAAAATACCGTTAGAGGAGCAAGAAGATAGTTTTTTAATAACATTTTTTTTTAAAAACTGTTATATATAAGTAGAAGATTTATTACTTATTCTGAATACTTTGGTATCTGCATATAAATATATCTCTATGATGAGACATCAATTGACTCTTTGGTAAAGTTTAAGTATGGTATATTTCTTGTAAGTGAGTTGTTTAATATAGATAAGGAAATTAGGGTGGAATTATTAATTGAAAATGTATTAAATATAGGGGTAGAAGAGTTTTATAGAACAAGTAGGTATAAAGTTTCATTAATTGTTTTATTGGTAAATTCTAAAGATAAAAATGCATTTAACATATTAGACAATGCTACTAGACAAACAGATATAGTTCAGCAATTAAGTTCAGAGCTTATTGTAGTTTTTTTGTCTCACACTGAATATGAAAAATCGCTTCTTTTTATAGAGAAAGTTAAGAAAAAATTTGATTTTACATATAATATGAGTGAGTTTAAAGAGTCTGAAGTAGAGTTTATTGAAAACCTTTTTTTAAGAAATATAGAAAATTTCTTATCTTCAGATACGCTACTCAACAGCTTGTAGTTTGGTTACGCCCATTATTTTTTGAAAGGTACATTGCTTTATCAGTGTTTTCAATTAAGGTAACTATCTTCATATCTTTATTCCATTGGCAAACACCAATACTTATAGTGCTATAAAACTCTGTGTCACCACCATAATGCACTATATTTGAAAATTTGATACGCATGTCATCCAACATCTTTTTTGCGTTCTCGCAGATAGCGTGAGGTAATATTATACAAAACTCTTCACCACCGTATCTTCCTACAAGGTCAGAAGTTCTTACTCTTTGTGTCATAAAATGCGATAGAGTTTTTAAAACGGAATCTCCGGCTTGATGTCCAAAAGTATCATTTACTTTTTTAAAATAATCAATATCTATCATCGCAAATGAAAATGAATATCCATAACGCTTTGCATTAGAAATTTCTTTAACTAATAAATCCATAATAGTCGTATGGTTATATAAGCCTGTGAGAGAGTCACTTTGAATCTTCGCTCTTATATTTTTATAGTGTTGCGCTTTATTTTGTATCTTATATATTAGATTTTTTTGACTTGTTGATTTTAGAATAATATCTTCTACTCCAGTATCTAATGCTTCATCTTTAAAATTATCCTTATCTTTGTCAGTTAAAAAAATAATTGGAATACTAATGTATTCGTCCATCTGTCTTATGACTTTTGCAACTTCTACGCCATCATATTGTGGCATATCTAAGTCAAGAAGTACTATGTCTGGTCTAAAGTCGGACATTGCTTCAAGTATGAGTTCAGGATTGTTTATAAAATGAGTATTTATTCTACTATCACTCAATGAGTCTAAATGAGTATTGTAAAATCCAACTTTATCATCAAGCATCAAGACCTGTATTTCGTCAGAACTTTTTTTATTTGTAAGATACTCTAATTTATCAAGTAAGGAAACCATATCAAGCGGTTTTGTAAAGTACCCATCACACCCAACTCTAATAGCATTTATTCGAGTCACAAAATCATTATTACTAGAGATGAAAAACAAAATAAACGGCTTTAGAAAATCTTTTTTTATGCGACGTATGGAAGATATTCCTCCATGATCTTCATCTGGAAAAGTAATGTCCATCATAACTATGTCAGGAGCTTTCTCTAGTGCTGCTTTTTCAAAACTTTTCGTATCATGAAAACTTTTCACGTTGTAACCAAAATTTTCTAACTGAATTTTTAACTCTTCGTGAATATATTGATCATCATCGATTATATAAATGGAGATGGAACTATTTCTACTTTTGATAACGTCATTAGAAAACCCAAGATGAACATCTCTAGATTTAGCTTTTGTCGCCAAGAAAATAGATTTCAGTATCAATCTTAAATCTTCTATTTCCGCTTTAGATATTGGCTTATCCGTTCGCAAATAGGCACTGATGGCTTTTTCTAAATTATTTGCTGCCCTACTTAGTTCTAAAAAACCAAAAGTTGCACCCGAGCCTATCAAATTATGAGCGGAACGATAAAATTCATCTATTATACTTTCATCAAAACCATTTTTAATACCCTTATCAAATATTAGTTGAAGATGTTCTATTTTACTAGGTAACTCCTTTGCGTAATTATTTCTTAGTAGTTCAAGTTTTTCAAGAGAATTCATAATCTGGCCATTATATCTCTGATTTCTTGAGCCAAGGTTATTGGGTCAAATGGTTTCGATATAACGTCAACAGCTCCAAGACTTTTATAGTATTCTATCTCTTGAGGCTGCACTTTTGCAGTCATAAATATCACGGGAGTAGTAGCAGTTATATCCAGCTTCCTCAACTCTTCAAGAGTTTTTGGCCCATCCATACTTGGCATCATGACATCAAGTAAAATCAAGTCTGGCTCAAACCCTACTGCTTTTTCTATGGCTTGAGCTCCAGAACTGCAACTGTCAAGAGTAAATCCACCAATATCTCTTAAAGCAATCTCCGCAATTGCCCTTATATCAGGTTCATCCTCTACATATAATATTTTATTTACATTTGACATATATTATCTCCTTTTAGTGTTTTCTTCTAGCAGATTTTTAATGGTTTCCACCAAATACTCATTTGACGTACGCGACTTTACTAAAGCCTTTGCCACCTTGGCTTTAAGCGCATGATTGACTTCTTGTGCTGAAAAAAGTACTACTGGAATCTCCAACAGACTGTCCTTCATATAAGATAATATTTCTTCACCTGAGCCATCAGGCAACATCATATCTAAAAGAATAAGATCGTATTTATTATCTTGAAGCTTAAAAAATGCTTCTGCTTTATCTACAGCCAAATCAATATGCCCCAATTCGTTAAGAAGAATCTTAACCAATTTTGCAATGTCTTCGTCATCTTCTACATGTAAAATTTTCGCTTGATGTATCTTCTTTACATGTAACGCATTGTTAAGTGATTGAATAAGATACTTTTGGTCTATGGGTTTATTTATCCAGTCAATCACTTCTAGTTCAAATTCTGTACTCTCTTTTTTTGTATTGGATGCCCTAGCAGAGACGATTATAACCGCTAAGTTTTTCAAAGACTCTTCTTTTCTAATTTCTTCAAGAAAACTCATTCCATCTTGATCTGGAAGCATTATATCGAGTGTCATAGCGTCATATATATTTTTTTTGAGTAAACTTGTAGCCTCTCGCGCAGTGTAAGCAATATCGCAATCAATATCTTCTTGACTTAGCATTATCCGCAGCAAAGTAGCGATGTCATGATCGTCTTCAACTACTAAAACTTTTCCACGTGTACCTTTTTGTATTTGTACTTCTGTATCAAATTCATTTACTATTGGCAAATAAAAAAAGAAAGTAGTTCCTTTTCCTTCTGGACTTAAAAAACCTATACTACCGCCAAATTTCTCAACAATGGATTTTGTTATGCTAAGTCCGAGTCCAGTTCCGCCCTTTAGTTTGGTATCTGAAGAGTCGGCTTGTGCAAATTGTTGAAAAATACGTTTTTTAAACTCCTCTGGAACACCTAAACCGTTGTCGTGTATCTCTACTCTTGCTCGCTTGTTGTATACTATTACCTTTAATACGACTGCATCTTTTTTTGGAGAGTATTTTACTGCGTTTGATATGAGGTTTGTGAGGACTTGTTGCATTCTATTTACATCTACGTAAACTTGTATAGTCTCAATTTGGTTTTCAAACGACAATGTTACGTCAAACTCTTTTGCATACCCAATGTTTGCCTCTATTGCCTTGTGTATCAAGTCGTTTAAATTTGCTTTTTCAAAATAAAAATCCATCTTTCCAGATTCAATTTTTTCCATATCTAAAATATCATTTATCAGTAAAATTAGTCTTTCGCTGTTGTTTAAGGCGATTTGTATAAGAGGTTTTATTTTTTCACCAACCTCTCCCATTACTCCGCTATCTATAAGACTGAGCGAGCCTTTGATGGAAGTTAAAGGTGTCCTGAGTTCATGGCTTACAGTTGATACAAACTCATTCTTAAATTTCTCTAAGCGTTTTTGTTCGCTTAAATCCCTTACGGTTCCTACAAATATCGGCTTATTATTGTCTTTAATTTTTGTTACTGCAAGATAAAGTGGAAAAGTTGAGCCGTCTTTTCTTCTGCCCTCAACATCTCGTCCTATGCCTATTATTTTAGCTATGCCGCTTTGCATGAAGTTTGCCAAGTAACCATCATGTTCGCTGTGATAAGGCTCCGGCATAAGCATCTTTATATTTTTACCTATTACTTCTGAAGCTTCGTAGCCAAAAATCTTTTCAGCGGCTAGATTAAATGAACCAACAATTCCATTTGGCTCAATGGTGATAATACCTTCAAACACGCTATCTACGACCGCCCGAAAGCGTTCCTTGTCATCTACGGAGTGTGCGTGTTGGTCTTCCCAAATCGCTTTTATTTCATCAAGAAAACCGCTGTTTGCATCCCCATCTTTCAAGCTCTCTTTAAGCTCATTTACTATTGATGTCATTCTTTCTTTATGCATATCTTGAATCCTTTATGTGTTTAACAAACCAACTGACAGGGGATGTGTTCAAAGCTATCAGTATTTGCGATATTTAAGATGCTCTGAGATTCATAAGCCTTTGAAAGGATACTTTTCTCTTCTATACAAAATAGCCTGCTAGCGGCATCATTTATAGAAGTCACAGTTGTGTATTCATCTGTAATGACAAGAGGATGATATTTTTTTTCAAGGCTTTGATTTATGCAAGAGTTGTGTTGTAATAGAAGTCTATTTTTACGGATTATCTCTGCCGTTTCTATAGCATCAAATTTCCCTTCTAGAACAATATCCATAAAAGTCAAATCTAACTGAGCATCTTTTACATATTGCATAGTGTTTTCACCGTTAGAGACTGTATAAATGGAGCACTCAGTGAAACTCTCTAAGAGAGTTTTTATATGTTCCGCAAAAAAAGATTTATCCTCTATGATAAGTATTTTTACTTTACTATCCATATTAATTCCATTGAATATATTTTGAGCTATGCGCTTATTGTACCTAAAATGTACTGCAATATATCTAACCATTCTTCGAGCGTTGTACTTACTTTTTCAGTTGGTGAATTACGATAGTTGAAACTTAAATAATTAAATATGGTTTTAAATGGCTGCAATATTGTGCTTAGAGAGATGGAATGCCCTATATAAATAAGAAACATTTTAATTCATAAAATGAAAGATGATAAAATAGTCAAATCAACAATCTTTTCAAATTCTAAAATCCTAATTTGATTCTTGTTGCAGAGTGAAACTTGGTAACCAGCATTTTCTACATGTAGAAAGACATGGACATTAAAAGATTTTACTAAAGTAAGGTGTACCGAAACGACACTGAATATTAAATAAAGTTGGTTAAAAGTCGCTGTTTATGTGATTTAAAGAAGTATGGCTCCGGATACTGGATTCGAACCAGTGACCAAGTGATTAACAGTCACCTACTCTACCGCTGAGCTAATCCGGAATGTAAAAAGTTCTCTTAAAAAATGGTGTCAGAGGGGGGACTTGAACCCCCGACCCCCGGCTTATGAGACCAGTGCTCTAACCAGCTGAGCTACCCTGACATCTTTAAGAGGATGGAATTATAACCATCCAAAGCTTTTACTTTCCTTTTGTTTGTTTATAACTATAGTTTTTTATTATGAGGTGAGATGTCATGCATGATTTAAGTTTATTTATTATATTATGTTTTTATAATTATTTCTTAAGGAGTTTATATGATTTACAAAAAACTGTTTATTTTCTTTGGCATAACGCTTATGTTCGCAGGGTGTGCAACAATGCAAAAGACGAAAACACATGAAACACCCGCTAGTACAGTACCAGAAGTTAGCAAGAGCATTAAAGAGAAAAAAGCGGATGAGCCACTTGGCTTAAAAAGAAAAGTAGCTATTGGGCGTTTTTCCAATGAAACTAGGTATGGTCAAAGTTTTTTTATTGATGAAAATAACGACCGCATAGGAAAGCAGGCTATGGATATTTTATCTTCAAAGCTTTTTGAGACGGGTAAATTTATTATGCTTGAGCGTGCAGATTTATCGAAAATTCAAAAAGAGCTTGAAATGGAGGGGTTTTCTTCATTAAAAAATTCTGCTGATTATCTCATTTTAGGCTCTATTACCGAATTTGGTAGAAAAGAGGTGAGTGATGTCGGCATTTTCAGCAGAGTTAAAAAGCAAGAAGCTTTTGCCAAAGTGCATATCCGTATAGTAGATGTGAGCACAGGACAAATTATCTATTCCGAGGAAGGAAAAGGAAGCGCATACAGTGAAGCCGGAAGTATCATGGGTGTTGGTGCCAAGAGTGCATATGATGGACAACTAAATGATAAAGCGATAGATGCTGCTATTTCTAACTTGGCATCAAATATTATTGAAAATATGTTAGATAAACCATGGCATGGGTATATTCTTGGGTATGAAGATGGAAACCTTATAACCTCTGGCGGAAAAAGTCAAAATATTAAAGTTGGAGATACTTTTGATGTAATAAAAGAGGGCAAAAAAATTAAAAACCCTCAGACAAACACTATGATTACTCTTCCTGGAAAAAAAATAGCATCAATAGAAATTATAAATACGCTTGGCGATACTCCTGATACTGAAGTCTCATTAGCAACTGTGACGAGTGGCAACCTAGATGATTATATTGTAAAAAGAGAGTTCTCTGGTCTTTATATTGAAGTAAAAAAGGATAAATAATGCGATATTTTTTAATTAGTCTTGTACTTTTGTCAAGCTTGTATTTTTCGGGATGTGGCTACAAAGAGGGCGTTTCGGCTGATGATCAAAGATCATTTTTGTATTTTTCCGGTGATACTTCAGGGGTAACAGTATTTGTGGATGATTCAAAAGGCTTTACAGTGAAATCCGGTAGAGATAATCAATACAAGATAAAACCGGGCAAACACACCGTGCGGATATATAGAGATGGCAATCTTATTGTTAATCGTGAAATATATGTTGGTGACAACATTGCCAAAGAGATTGGAATAGAGTAATGAGAATCTCAAAGAAGATAAAAGTATTGTTTCCAATAGCTGTAGCTTTTAGTATAGTCGGTTGTGTCCAACAACCACAAGCTCTGTACAATTATGGGGACTACAGCGATAGCTATTATGCAAACAAAAAAAATATGAGCGATGAATCAACATTGAAGCTTCAGCAGTCTATGGAACAAGCAATAGAAAAAGCCGGTGAGAGCATATCTGGCCGTGTACCTCCAGGGATGTATGCAAATTTAGGTTACATGTATCTAAAGAGTGGCAATCCCAATGGAGCGATTTCAAATTTTAAAAAAGAGAAGTCAGTTTACCCTGAATCAGCACGTTTTATGGATCGTATAATTAAAAAAGTCGAACTTGTGGAGGGTAAATTAAAATGATAAATATGAAACTCTTTAAGATTGCAATATTTGTTTTAATCACATTGTTGATTTCAGGTTGTGCACAAAAACATATAACAAAAGCAGATGCATACCCAAATATGTATGAGGAGTTGCCACGTTCAATTTTAGCACTACCTCCAATGAATGAAAGCAGTGATGCTCAGGCTAAAGACTATTATATGACAACAGTTGAGGTCCCTTTAGCTCTTTCTGGATATTATGTATTTCCTGTTGAGATGGTTAGCGATATTATGAAACAAGAGGGAGTCTATGATACAGAGGAACTTTACAAAATGCCGCTTGGCAAGTTCTATGAATATTTTGGCGCCGATGCAGTTTTATATACGCGCATAAAAAAATGGGATGTCTCTTACATGGTGCTTGCTTCTAGCCTGACCGTCAGTATTGAAGCAGAAATCGTATCAACAAAAACATCACAGCAATTATGGAGACACACCGGCACTGTAACAGTTGACCTAGGCGGAGGAGATACTGGAAATGGGATTGCAGGCTTAATTGCAAAAGTAGTGATTGCAGCTGTAAATACCGCCTCGGCAGATTATGTCAAGTATGCACATGTTGCAAACAATAGATTGCTTTCTACTATACCTGCTGGTCCATATCATGAAATGTATCTAAAAGATCAGGGTATAGAGTTGGGCAACCAGAGAGGTTACAGGTAAAAAAAATGAGAAAAATATTTTTAATTTTACTTGCTTTTGCTATCTTGTTAGTTGCTGATGAAGCGCATGAGATTATGCAAAAAGTTGACAATAATATTCGCGGTAAAAATATTTATATGAAAATAAGCATGAAAGTGGTCTCTTTAAACCATGAGAGAAATATGCATATGGAGACTTGGTCGCAGGGTAGCAAAAAAAGTTTTGTTAAAGTTTTGTATCCGCCAAAAGACAAAGGGATTACCTTTTTAAGTCTGGATAATCAGATGTGGCAGTATGTTCCTAAAATAGAGAGAACTATAAAAATTCCGCCATCCATGATGCTGCAAAAGTGGATGGGAAGCGATATAACTAACGATGATGTGGTTAAGCAAAGCTCCATTGTAGATGATTATAACCCAAAGATAGTTAAAAGAGATGGCAATATCGTGACTATGGAACTTATACCAAAAGATGATGCTGCGGTTGTGTGGGGGAAGATTGTTTCTCAGATAGACACTTCTACATACACATCCAAAAAAGATATTTTCTATGATGAAAAGGGAGTGGAAGTTAGATATTTTGTGTATAAAAATGTTAAAAAGTTTGGAGAGTATTATCTCCCTACCTATTGGCGCGTTGAATCTGTAGATAAGAGAGACAACTATACAGAGATGATTTTAGAAGATGTAAAATATGATATAGAGATTTCCGAAAAGTACTTTAGTAAAAGTGCATTGAAAAGGTTTTCTAGGTAATGTTTAAGCTAGCGCTAAAAAACATTGTTTTTTACAAAGGTCGCTCTATAACTACAGCCATTTTGACTTTTGTATCTGCTATGCTTTTTGTAGTCTTTGTATCATGGCAAGACGGTTCACACAACTCTATGCTTGAGAATTCGCTTAAAATATATACCGGTGCAATTGAGATATATCATAAAGATTATCGGGATATCGGTGGCAATGAGTATCTTATACAAGATGCTAAAACAATCACGGACAAACTTTCAAAAATAGAGGCCATTGAGGCATTTAGTACGAGATATGAGACTTACGGTCTGCTCTCAAATAAAGAGTACTCGGCAGCTTCAATGATAGCTGGGATTGAACCATCAAAAGAGAGGGCGTTGAGTTCACTATACTCAGCTCTGAGAGAGGGTGAGTTTTTGAATGAAAATTCAGGAAACTGCCTGTATATGGGTGCAGAGTTGGTTAAAAAACTTCGTTTACATGTAGGCGATGAAGTTAGCTTTATCGGGGGTGCAAGTGATGACTCCTTTGCTGCAGATATCTTTAAACTCTGCGGGGTTTTTAAAACAGGTTCATTTGAGTTTGACGGGAGTTCTTCTTTTATAGCCAGAAGCTATTTTGACAAGCTTATGTATGCGCAGAACAAAGCTTCATATATAACAATTAAGTTGAAAAATCTTGATGATGTAGATGCTGTAAACAGTGAGATATTAAATGTTTTAAATGATGAAAACCTTGAGTCTCTTACATGGAAAACTCTTATGAAGACAATGGTTGAGGCCATGGAAGTTGACAGTGTCTTTGGGTATATCTCTTTGTCACTTTTTCTTGTCGTAATATTTTTTGTGATTATGATTTACGGCTTTGTAAATGTTAGTTCGCGCATAAAAGAGTTTGGGGTTCTTAGATGCATAGGGTTATCAAAATCAAATATATTTTTATTGCTCTTTTATGAGATATTAATACTTTCCAGCGTTGCCATCATCCTAGCCGTACCCATAGCTGGTTATATCTGCTTCTATTTTGAATTAAACCCTGTTGTTATCGAGGGGATTGCCGAGATGTACAAGGATTACGGGATAGTTTCAGATGAGATACCGTTTGACTTCAATATGTTTACTATATCTTGGAATATAGGAGTCATATATATACTTAACTTTTTGAGCATTTTATACCCCTACATGTACATAAACTCATTTGAACCGATTGAGGCGACAAGACATGTATAAACTAATCCTTAAAATGGCTTGGAAAAACTCATTTTTGAGGCCGGCTAGAACGCTTCTTGTAATAATTATGATTGCGGTCAGCATGAGTATGATGCTTGGTATTCAAGGTCTCTATGACGGAATGGTTGTCAGCATGATAGATAAGAACAAAAGAAGCGAGAGCGGAGATGTAAGTATCTACGCAAAAGATTACAGAATCGAAAAAGATATAAAATACAGAGTTGAAAATGCAGATAAGATAAAAGAGGATATTCAAAAGATAGATGGTGTTGAGGCGGTAGTTCTTAGGCTTAGAGCAGATGGGCTTCTCTCAACAGCGAGAAAATCATCCTTTGCCTCTGTTATAGGCATAGATTTGGAAGAAGAGGAGAAATTCGGAGCGTTTAGTGAGTTTTTAAAAGAGGGCAATATTAATTTGCAAAAACGTGGCGCAGTGATAGGAATAGAGCTGGCAAAAACATTAAAGGTTCGTATTGGTTCTAAAGTCATATTCTCTACCCAGGATAGCTCCGGGGAAATAAACTCTATTGCTCTTCGTATTAGAGCAATTATTCAGACAACAAACATCTCTCTTGATAGTAGCGGCATCTTCATAGATATAAATCAACTCCATAAACTTTTAGGAACAACTTCAAAAGAGGCTACTCAGATTTCTGTTAAAAGTAAAAATAAGAAACTCTACGGCACTTTAAAAGAAAAATATTCACACTTGGATGTTAAAAGTTTTTTAGAACTCCAACCGATGATAAAACAGATGGAGGATATGATGGTTATATTTAACTCCATAACTTTTTCAATAGTCATGAGTGTTGTTTTTATCGGGATTTTTGGTGTTATGTATGTATCTGTTTTAGATAGGATTCGTGAGTTTGGTATTATGATAGGGATAGGAATGCACTACAAATATATACGATTACAAATATTTTTAGAGGCCATTGTGGTCGGACTGCTTGGGTATTTGGGAGGTGCTTTTTTAGGAGCTATATTGCTTATGTATTTAAAAGATTATGGACTAGACTTAAGCTCTTTTTCGGATGCTTTAGAGATGTGGGGCTATGAAGCGGTTATATATGGAACTATAAAACTATCATATTTTACAACTACTTTTTTAGCGATTATGAGCGCATCACTTTTAAGTGTACTTATTCCGCTAAGAAAAATAAAAAAATTAAACCCAATTGAAGTGATTAAGGCAGACAAATGATAAAACTACAAAATGTAAATAAGTATTTTTATAAGGGTGAAGCAAGAGAAGTTCATGCTCTTTGTGATATAAACTTAACAATACAAAAGGGTGAGTTTACCCTTTTTAGCGGTCCCTCAGGTTGTGGGAAAACAACACTTTTAAATGCAATCGGCGCTCTTGACAGCATTGATAGCGGAGAGATATATCTAGACGATAAAGAGATAAGTTCACTTAATAAAGAAGATAGAACAACACTAAGACTCAATGAACTCGGTTTTGTGTTTCAAGCTTACAACCTTGTACCGGTTCTAAATGTTGAGCAAAATATAGGTTTTGTTATGAAACTTCGCGGCTTCAGTGAAGGGGAGATAAAAAGAAGAGTAATCGAAGTTGCCTCAATGTTGGAGATTGACAATAAGCTCAAATCACTTCCAAATGCACTAAGCGGAGGACAGCAACAAAGAGTTGCTGTGGCTAGGGCAGTTGCAGCAAAACCAAAGATTATTTTAGCAGATGAGCCGACCGCAAACCTAGACTCTAAAAACTCGCAAAAACTTATGGATATGATGAAAGAGCTTAATGAAAAAGAGGGTGTAAGTATACTTTTTGCCTCACATGATGAATATATTTTAGAGAATGTAAGACGGGTTATAAAACTAAATGATGGCGCAATAGTAGATGGCTAAAAAACTTTTGACTGTTTTACTTTTGCTCGTACATGTAGTATATGCAGATTTTGAGTACAAGATTAATAATAGTAACTTTACAATCTCTCAAGGCTCTATATTTCCAAATGAAGATGAAACTTATATATACAACTATAACAGGTTGAGGTTTCGCGGTGATTATACTGACAATGGCTTTTTTAGTACTGTTATTACTGATGGTGTGAACTACTTTGGAAATGAGTTTATTGACTCTAATACATTTGAATATATAAAGCATATAAAGTCTGATACTCCGTATAAAACAAAGACAAATGACGGCTCACTTCATGCCAAGGTATATAGGCTGTACGGTGGTTATGAAGATAATAAAAACAGATTAGTCATTGGCTTGCAAAATATATCAATGGGAGTAGGGCGAATATGGACGCCAACAAACTTGTTTAACCCTAAAAACTCGTATGCTCTTGAACCAGATGAGGTATTTGGTGTGGCAGCTCTCTCTTACACAAGACATATAAGCGACACGTCACATGTAAGCATCGTACTCAGTCAGAAAGAAGATGATAGTTTTAAATACCTAGCAAGATACAAAGCATTTTTAGGGTTTGGGGATGTAGCGGTCAATCTAATTAGTTCTAAGGAGACGAAGATGATAGGTTATGAGATAGAGGCAAATCTTGGCGATACAGGTGTTGAGGTAAGAAGTGAGGGGGCTTACTTAAAAAATAAACTTCTACATGTAGACTTAAAAGAGAGAGATGAGGAGTTCTTTCAGGGGATAGTCGGAGCAGATTATGGTTTTGAAAGTGGAGTGACTATTGTGGTTGAAGCTTTGTATAGTTCTGAAAAATTCAGTTATGAAGAAATTTTGCTAAACATTGAGTCAGAGGCTCTCTCAAATTTATTATATTCAAATTTTTACATGGGAACTTCATTGAGTTATAGTTTTACACTTTTTTTGGACGGCTCATTTAGTTTTATTGAGAGTTTCAATGACAAAAATTCACGTTTTATTGCGCCGAGCCTTACTTACACGCTAAACGATTTCAACTCATTTAAAGTAGGTGCTTTAATTCAAAATGGAGCTAATAACAGCGAATTTGGAATGAACCCCAACAGTTACTATTTTAATTATTCATTTTCATTTTAATTTACTAGTAATTAACTAAAATTTAAGTAAAATTCCACTTATTAAAAGTATATAAGGATGTATATGAATTTTCAACCATTAGGCGAGAGAGTCTTAGTAAAAAGAGTAGAAGAAGCAAACACTACTATGAGTGGAATTATTATTCCTGATAATGCACAAGAAAAACCATCTCGTGGTGAAGTTGTAGCAGTTAGCAAAGAAGTTACTAACTTAGCGTGTGGAGATCTTGTACTGTTTGGTAAATATGCAGGAAACGAAGTTTCACTTGGCGCAGATAAGTTTTTAGTTTTAAATTTAGAAGATATTTTTGGAATAATAGGATAAATCATGGCAAAAGAGATAATTTTTTCAGATAATGCACGTAATGCATTGGCTCGCGGTGTTGCAAAACTTACAGATGCAGTAAAAGTAACTATGGGGCCTCGCGGTCGTAATGTTTTGATTCAAAAGAGTTATGGTGCACCAGTAATCACTAAAGATGGTGTTTCAGTTGCTCGTGAGATTGAACTTAAAGATAAACTAGAAGATATGGGTGCTCAGCTTGTAAAACAAGTTGCATCAAACACTGCTGATGAAGCTGGTGATGGTACAACAACTGCAACTGTTTTAGCAAACGCAATTTTTTCTGAAGGTCTTAGAAACATCACTGCTGGGGCTAATCCTATTGAAGTTAAACGTGGTATGGACAAAGCTTGTGAAGAGATTCTTAAACACCTAAAAGAATCATCTAAAACTGTAAATGGAAAAAAAGATATTGCACAGGTTGCAACTATTTCTGCAAACTCTGACAGTGATATTGGTGATATGATAGCTGAGGCGATGGATAGAGTTGGTCAAGATGGTGTAATTACTGTTGAAGAGGCTAAAGGTATCGCTGATGAATTAGAAGTAGTAGAAGGTATGCAGTTTGACCGTGGTTATTTAAGCCCATATTTTATTACAAATACTGAAAAGATGATAGCTGAGATTGAAAATCCTTGGGTACTACTGTGTGATAGCAAAATTAATTCACTTAAAGATTTGCTTCCAGTTTTAGAGCAAGTTCAAAAAACTTCTCGTCCACTTCTTATTATTGCTGAAGATGTTGAAGGTGAAGCACTTTCAACTTTAGTTGTAAATAAGCTTCGTGGTGTTTTAAATATTTCTGCTGTTAAAGCTCCAGGTTTTGGTGATAGAAGAAAAGCAATGCTTCAAGATATTGCAACTCTAACAGGTGGTGTTGTAATAGCTGAAGAGACAGGACACAAACTGGAGGGTGCTACTATTCAACTCTTAGGTCAAGCATCTCGTGTTATTATAGATAAAGACAATACAGTTATCGTAAATGGTGCAGGAACTGAAGAAGCTGTTAAATCAAGAATAGCTGAAATTAAAGTTCAACTTGATGCTACAACTTCTGAGTATGATAAAGAGAAACTTCAAGAGCGTTTGGCAAAACTTAGTGGCGGTGTAGCAGTTATAAAAGTTGGTGCTGCAACTGAGACTGAAATGAAAGAGAAAAAAGACCGTGTTGATGATGCACTTTCTGCGACAAAAGCTGCTGTTGAAGAGGGTATTATCATAGGTGGAGGAGCTGCCTTAGTTCGTGCTGCTTCAAAAGTAAAGCTTGATTTAATAGGTGATCAAAAAATTGGTTGTGAGATTATCCTTCGTGCTGTTAAAGCTCCAATGAAACAAATAGCTCAAAATGCTGGTTACGATACAGGTGTTGTTGTTAATGCCGTAGAGGGTGCAGAGAATGAGAATGTAGGTTTCAATGCTGCAACTGGTGAGTATGTTGATATGTTTGAAGCAGGGATTATTGACCCTCTTAAAGTTGCTCGCGTTGCTCTTATTAACGCTACTTCAGTTTCAAGTCTTCTTTTAACTACTGAAGCTGCAATATATGATATTCCAGAAGAGAATCCAGCAGCTGATATGGGTGGTGGTGGAATGCCTCCACAAATGGGAATGCCTGGTATGATGTAGTCCATTTTCTACCAATTTAGCAGACCTCAAGTTATTTTGAGGTCTCCTCTCTCATCTAACGCTTCAATTAAAGGATTTATATGCAAGCAGACTATTGGCATAATCTATGGGAAACAAATGAAATCGGTTTCCATCAAGGTGATACAAATCCATTTTTATTAGAATTTTTTTCTCAGTTAAAACTAAAATCAAATAGTAGAGTATTTATCCCTTTATGTGGTAAAACACTAGATATTTCATGGATGCTAAAAGAAGGATATAGAGTTGTTGGTGTAGAACTAAATGAAAGTGCAGTTAAAGAGCTTTTTAGAACGTTGTCAGTAGAACCCAAGCTTAAAGAGATCGGATCGTTGACTCTATATAGCGCAAAAGATATTGATATATTTGTCGGGGACATTTTCAATTTAAATAAAGAGATACTAGGTAGTGTAGATGCTATATATGATAGAGCAGCACTTGTAGCACTTCCCAAAGAAATGCGTATAGAATATACCTCACACTTAATGGATATAACTTCATCGGCACCGCAGTTTTTGATAAACTTTGAATATGAGCAAAGGCTAAAAGAGGGTCCTCCATTTTCAATTAGTAAAACTGAAGTCCAAAATCATTACAGTAAATTTTATGATATTAAACTTCTAAAAAGTTTTAAGATAGAAGGTGGAGGTTTTGCAAAGATAAATGCTTATGAAAATATTTGGTTACTCAGCTCTTAACTACAACGACAATTTCTTCTCGATTAAATAGTCTTTACAGAATCTTCACTATTTGGACGTAATTAAAAAATTGGGGGTTTGAGAATAGCTTCAAAGTTCAGTATATTGGTAAGAAACCAAGGTGTTTCTATAATGGATTATAAAAAAGCTCTAAAAACTGTCCAAAATGCTCTTCAAAAAATATAATTAAAATAGGTAAAAGAAGAGGAATTCAGAGATATTTATGCAAAGATTGTAAGAAGAAGTTTCAAC
This sequence comes from Candidatus Sulfurimonas marisnigri, assembly GCF_015265475.1. Taxonomy (NCBI): domain Bacteria; kingdom Pseudomonadati; phylum Campylobacterota; class Epsilonproteobacteria; order Campylobacterales; family Sulfurimonadaceae; genus Sulfurimonas; species Candidatus Sulfurimonas marisnigri. Next base: position 620,182 of record NZ_CP054493.1, read on the forward strand.
ATCAAAGACGGCCAGAACAACTCCAAAAAATAATATTTCAAGAATACTTTTTACAACGCCAAACACTCAAACAATTAGCAGCCAAATATAACAAATCAATACCTTGGGTCATGAAGCAAAGAGATGAATATGAGGTAGAATGTAAGGTTCATAATCCAAGAGCAGTAGATTTAGTTTGTGATGCTACTTTTTATGGCAAACGAAGGGATAAGTTAGGTATTTTAGTATTTAAGGATGTTGAGTCCAAAGAAATACTAATTTGGAAACATATTGAAAGTGAGATAGTACAAGATTACAGATACTTAAAAGAAAAACTACTTGAACTTGGATATACCATCCAAAGTGTAACTTCAGATGGTAAGAGAGGCTTGTATAAAGCATTTAAAGATATTCCAATGCAAATGTGCCACTTCCATCAAAAAAAGATTGTACAAAGATATATTACAATACGACCAAAATTAGAAGTTAGTAAAGACTTAAAGAAAATAGTTTCAAGACTTACAAGAAATTACATATCCAAAATACAACTAATGCTCAGGAAGGTGGAGTATTCTCATACATGAAAAAATATGATTAGTTTACATCGGGGAATTAGTAAAGGTTTGAAGATAACTTTGGTAGATTACTATCTACTAAATTATCAAAAAAAGTGAGTTTTTAAACCCCCGATTTTTTAATTAAGTCTTCTTTGTTAAAATGTTTCACTGTGTACTCTCTAAATCAATAAATATTTTTTCAAACACACCAGGTACTTCATCTTAGTCTATAGCTATGGAAAGATGATTAATGATTTCTAAAAGTTTTTTATGGTCATCATCTAGTGTTTTTATTCCTACGCTTAATCCGTCATTCCATTGAATCATATTTCTATATTGCTAGTGCAAGAATTCAACTCAATAGTAAAACAAGCACCGCCATTTATATTTGCTACATGTAGCTTCCCATTGTGGTGATTTTCAACAATAGTTTTAGACATATAAAGACCCAATCCTGTACCGTTTCTTTCATCCTTAGTTGAAAAGTATGGGTCAAATATTTTTTCAATTACCTCTTGTGGTACCCCGCCACCATTATCTTCAATAGTAATAATATTTTTATCAGTAGTGATTTTTATTTGAGGATTTTTAATCTGCTTTTCTTTAAAGTTATCTTGCGCATTTTGTAGTATATTTAAAATTACTTGCATCATTTCACTATCGTATACCTCTATCTTTTCTTTAGAATTATGCTCTTGAATTACCTCTACATTTGCACTATCGAGGAGAGCTTTAATAATATTTAATGCTTTGTCTATAACTACTGACAACTCGACTGAAACGGATAGTTTATTTGTTTTATAAAAGTTTCTAAAGTCATTTATTGTCAATGTTAGATTTTGCACAAAATCACTTATGTCACCAAGTTTTTCATATAAGTAATTAATAAATTCTTCTTTACCTTCTTGAGTATTTAAGTCGTATATAGCCAACTCTACTTTCATCTCTATGTCTAGTGTTGTTGTAGAAATAGCTGATAGCGGTTGTCTCCATTGGTGAGCTATCATACTTATCATTTCACCCATTTGAGCTAGTCTTGACTGCTCTATAAGCTGTTTTTCTTGTCTCCTGCTTTTTTCAGTCTCTTCTTTGATAGATACAATGGCTTTTTCCAAATTTTTTGTTTTTTCAAATAGGTTTATATATAGGTTTATCCTGTTTAAAAATTGATACTTTTCAATAGGTTTGGTGAAGTAGTCAATTGCTCCTACCTCGTACCCCTGCTTTATAAACTCATCTGACTTAAATGCAGCAGTCAAAAATACAATGGGTATATCTTTTGTCTTGGGATTTAGTTTTAAAAACTTGGCAGTTTCAAATCCGTTCATGCCTGGCATCTGTATATCTAAAAGTATTAAATCTATATCTTGAACTAAAACAATTTTTAAAGCCTCTTCACCGCTTAAAGCTTTTATGATATTTATTTTTTTTGTATTTAGTTTATTCTCTGTTAGTAGACTCTCTAGCGAATATAAGTTTGCTTCTACATCATCTACTGCTAATATATTTATAATCATTCAACTTCCTTTTTGAAGAGCTTATTTTTTTTATTTGTAAGGGCTGTGTAGTTATGTTCTTTAGGAATGACTTCGCTCTCGCCTAATACTAAATAGCCATTTTTATATAATGACTGATATATGGTGTCAAAAACAGTTTTTTGAAGCTTGTCGTCAAAGTAGATAAGAACATTTCTGCAAAAGATTATATGAAATTCATTAATAGAAGAATCCGATACTAAATTATGTTTGAAAAAAAGAACCTTTTCTCTTATGTGCTCTTTTATCTCTATGTATTCATCTTTTATATTAAACCAGTTTTCGAACTTCTTTTTACCATTACTCTCAATATAGTTTTGTGCAAATTCGTTTAACTCACTTTTTGTAAATAGGGCATTTTTAGCTTCATTTAAAATAGTGCCATTAAAGTCTGTAGCATATATTTGGCTTTTGTCTAACAAACCTGCCTCATCAAGCATTATTGCAATACTATACGGTTCATCTCCTCTTGAACACCCGGCACACCAAACTCTAATGGATGATAAATCTTCTATATTTGGCAGTATGTATTTTCTAATTTGTTTGAATACTTCCGGATTTCTAAAAAATGTGGTTACATTTATTGAAAATGCTTGCAGCAGTTTAGTAAAGACATTGTTATCATCAAGCACCAATGACTCAAACTCTTTAAAGTTAGTTATTGAATAATTGCTCATTATTAGTTCTATTCTTCTTGCCAATGATTTTCTGTCGTAATACCTGAAATCATAACCGTAGATAATAAATATATTTTCTAGAAAATGTTCAATCTCATCATCAATATCAACACTTGCTGACAAAAGTGAGTTTAAGTAATTATTAATATGTTTTAATTGTAGTATTTTTGTGTACTTTTTTGTCTGTATAGCATTTAGTAGCATGTCTTTTGCTTCACACTCTTTAGGATCTTCTATTATAATCTTAGAATTGTTTTCATGCAGCTCTTTAAGCGACGAACTGCCGTCTTTTCCATAACCACATAATAGTATTGCAAGAAGTGAGTTTGTATATTCATAAACCAAAGATTTAAATGTTATATCGATAGAAGGTCTTGCAAAGTTTAGTTTTTCTTTATCGTCAAGATATATAAAACCATCTACTACAAGCAAATTGTTGTTAGGCGGTGCAATATATATAGTGTTTTTTTCTACATGCATGTTTGAAGTTGCTTCACAAACTTTGTATTTTGTTATACTTTGTAGGATGTTACTAAGGTAGCTTTTCTCATTTGGTAAAATATGAATAACAACAAAAACAGAAATGTCTACGTAGGGTAGGGACTCTATTATTGACATAGCTTTTTCTAGGCTTCCCGCACTACCACCAATAGCAATAGCCTTGATTGGTTCTTTTGTATTTTTATGTTTTATATTCGTAAAAGAATCTATACATTTATTTTTTAAACCAAATTTGGATAGATAACTCCATAAATTTCTTTGAGTAGTTGTAATAGTAAGTCTATCTTTTAGTTTAAATAACTCTTTTATAACTAAAGAAGGGATAGATTGAATATCAATAAAAGTAATTTCAAATAACATTTTTTTATTCTCATTATTCAACTCTTTGTGCAACTCAACAATGTCAATATGATGACTTATACTATTTTCAATTAGTATTTTTTTTATATTTTGATTGTGTGAGATATGAATCATTATTTCTCAACCCAAGCACAAATAATTTCCATCAACATTTTCATCTGAAGAGGTTTGGTTATATAGTCATCATACCCAGCATCAAGTGCATTTTGTCTATCTTCACTTAATGCCTTTGCAGTTACGGCTATAACTGGTATATCTTTTGTTTTTGTATTCTCTTTTATGATTTTAACAGCTTCATAACCATCCATAACAGGCATCATAACATCCATTAGAATTATATCTACATCTATGTTAGTTGAGAGTGTGTCAATAGCTTCTTGTCCGTCATTTGCAGTAATAACATCTGCACCTTTTGAGCTTAGAGCTTCAAGAAGTACATATATATTTCTTATGTCATCATCAACTACCAACACCTTTTTACCAGTTAAATCTACGCTCTCTTTGGCATTTGTTGTGCTCTGTATATTTACTCTGCTCATAAACTCATGAATCTCGTCATCACTGTTTTTAATCTCTTGTATAACACTTGTGATTTCACTGTCAGTTACAGGCTTTTGAATATAACCCTCTGCTCCATACTCTTTTGTGAGTTTAACTCTATGATCACCAGAGATTACAAACACCGGTATTTTTCTTAAAGATGAATCTGTTTTAAACTCTTTTAAAAGGTCAATTCCATCAATGTCTGGAAGACCTAAATCCAGTAAGACACCTTTTATATTGTATGACCTTGCTAAAGCTAGTCCTGAAGTACCAGTGTGGGAGATTAGTGCATATTCACCTTGAGAGTTTATCTTCTCTTTTAGTATATTTGCAAAGTTTTCATCATCTTCTATTATTAGGAACGGTTTGTCATTTGTTTGTAATGCAGACCTGTCATCATTTATCTCTACATGTAACGCTGTCTGCTCTATCTTCTCTTTAGGTTTCTCACTCTCTTTGTTATCTATATTTGGAATGATAATGCTAAAAGCACTACCTTCATTCTCTTTTGAATCCAGTAATATCTCTCCATGCATCATTCTTATAAGTTCTAAACTTATTGAGAGTCCAAGACCAGTTCCACCGTACTCTCTGCTTGTTCCGCCGTCTGCTTGTTGAAAAGCTTCAAATATAGACTCTTGTTTACTCTTAGGTATTCCTATCCCCGTATCGCACACTGATATTTTTATTTTATTATCTGCTGCATTCTCTACATGTAGAGTTATTGAGCCACTCTTCGTGAACTTAAGAGAGTTTGAGATTAGGTTTCTTAGAACCTGTCCTAGTCTGTCTCTATCATTTTTGATTAGACCCTTGTAGTCATCTACAGTTTTAAATGTAAGATTCTTTTGTTTTGCAATCTCTTCAAACTGTACTTGAAACCCGTCACACAGCTCGGTTGATTGAAATTCATCTATAATCAACTCCATCATACCAGCTTCGATTTTAGACAGATCAAGCACATCCCCAATAAGTTTTAGTAAATCATTCCCACTGCTGTTTATTACATGTGCTTTTTTAACTTCGTTCTCATCCAAATGATTTGAGTTGTTCTCTTGGAGCATGTCTGAGAGTAAAATAATAGAGTTTAGAGGAGTTCTTAGCTCATGAGACATATTTGCTAAAAACTCTGATTTATACTTAGTAGATGCAGTTAAATCTCTTGCTTTTTTCTCCAGTTCGTTTTGTGACTTAAGGAGTGAATCGTTTTGAACTTCTAGCTGTTGGTGTTGCTCCTCCATCTGAGCATTAGCCTCTTCTAGCTGTTGCTGCTGCTCTTCCATATTGGCATTAGCCTCTTCAAGCTTTTGTTGTTGCTCTTGCATCTGAATATTTACAAACTGGGTTTCTTCTAGTAGATTTTTTACTTTTTGGTTTTGAGTGGCAGTTGAGAGTGCCGTTGTTATTACTCTATTTGATGCATTAAAAAATTCTATCTCTTTATCAGTAAACAGCTCGTTCGAACCAATCTCTACAACTCCATACAATTTATCTTGATACGTAAGCGGAAAAGTATATATATTTAGCGGTGATTGACTTATGGTTGCTGTATTAATACTTAATTGACTAACCTTTACATCTTTTAGCAAAATAGGTGACATTTGAAGTGCTACTTGTCCAATAGTCCCTTCTCCAAGTTTAATAGTATTACGAGAGTCGTCCGTTTGAATATAAGCGTAAGTTCCCTCTAGAATTAATAGTTTATTCTCATGATTATAACTGTATAAAACTCCAACCCCTGCATGCAGATAATTGCCAAGATGTTCAATAGCTATCTTACTAACATCTGCTACGCTGATATCGCCTGTTAGTTTCTCGTTGAGTGTGCTTAGTCCATCTTTTATCCATACCTGCTTCTCGTTGGATTTAATGGTTCTATTTAGCTCATTGGTTAGGAGGAGGTCTTTTTCTCTTACTTGTGTTAAGTCAAACAGAGTGTTTATTCTTATAGTTTTTTTATTGTTAATAATATTTAAGGAGCTGCTTAATGTGGGTATTGGTGTTAAGTCTTTTTTTACAAGTGTTAATTCGTAAGCTTCTACTGAATCATGCTTTAAAGCTTCTTTGATTTTTTCTAATTCTGATTCTAATACAAAATCTAATATATTCTTACCTATTATTTCTGATTTATTTTTATATCCAAGTACTGTAACTCCGGCTTTGTTAATATCTATAATTTTTTGATTTTCATCTGATAGAATTATCATCTCCATTGTCATATCAAGCAGGTCTTGAAAATTGTCATTAGATTCTTTTAAAATAACGTTTTTACTATCTAAATCATCCAAGTTGTTTTTCAATAACCTGCTGTACCTTCTACTAATAAAAAAACTTCCTAAAATCAACAATCCCACAAGTATAGAAACAAGATATATAAATGAGTTTTGCTCTAAGTTTTCAATATCTTTCATATCAATTGTCTTGAGTGATTTAAATACTATAACGTACCCCATAGGGTTTCCATATATGTCTGGAATATGGTAAGTAGTAGAAAGGTAATTATTTTCATGATTAATACTATACTGCTCTTGTTTATTTATATACTTAGAGACTCCATTAGATTTTATTATTTTAAGTAGCTCTTCTTTTGCATCAAGATTAGCAACATAGTAGTCATCAATAAATTTTTTTGAAAATGCTTTAGTTAGCTGTTTTTTATATTTTTTATCTGCTAAAATAACTGTCTCTAGACCATCTTCTAATAGTTTTTTTGCTATAGAGTTAAACTTGCTTATTATTTCAATAATACCTATAAATTTTTTACCGTCATAAATAGGAACTATTGATTTAAAAGTCATATCAAATTTGCCTACGCTTATTGTTGATGTAATCTTAGGTTTCTTTAATAAAGATGCTATGTCTAATCTAATCCCACGTATATCCTCACCCTTTTTTTTCACCCAACTTTTATAAAAACTTATACCATCTTTAGTTACTACATGAAACCATACATTTTCATACTTTGTATTGTTCCTTAAGATTCTTGAAAAATTATCAAGATGTACAGAACCTGGTTTATTATTGATTATTGAATCTATTATATTTTGGTTTATACTAAGTGCCAGTGCTATAGCCATAGTAGACTCTTTCTTGTCTTTAACGAATAGTGCAACTTCTTTATGTATGTTATTTGTTATTTTTTCATAGTTTGAGTCTACCATCTCTTTTATCTGTTTATTTTTGATTTGACTTGATATTATTAAAACAGTGGCCATTACAACTATTACAACTATAAATATAGCAATATTAAATTTATTATTATTCTTCTTCATTATTTCTCAACCCAAGCACAAATAATTTCCATCAACATTTTCATCTGAAGAGGTTTGGTTATATAGTCATCATACCCAGCATCAAGTGCATTTTGTCTATCTTCACTTAATGCCTTTGCAGTTACGGCTATAACTGGTATATCTTTTGTTTTTGTATTCTCTTTTATGATTTTAACAGCTTCATAACCATCCATAACAGGCATCATAACATCCATTAGAATTATATCTACATCTATGTTAGTTGAGAGTGTGTCAATAGCTTCTTGTCCGTCATTTGCAGTAATAACATCTGCACCTTTTGAGCTTAGAGCTTCAAGAAGTACATATATATTTCTTATGTCATCATCAACTACCAACACCTTTTTACCAGTTAAATCTACGCTCTCTTTGGCATTTGTTGTGCTCTGTATATTTACTCTGCTCATAAACTCATGAATCTCGTCATCACTGTTTTTAATCTCTTGTATAACACTTGTGATTTCACTGTCAGTTACAGGCTTTTGAATATAACCCTCTGCTCCATACTCTTTTGTGAGTTTAACTCTATGATCACCAGAGATTACAAACACCGGTATTTTTCTTAAAGATGAATCTGTTTTAAACTCTTTTAAAAGGTCAATTCCATCAATGTCTGGAAGACCTAAATCCAGTAAGACACCTTTTATATTGTATGACCTTGCTAAAGCTAGTCCTGAAGTACCAGTGTGGGAGATTAGTGCATATTCACCTTGAGAGTTTATCTTCTCTTTTAGTATATTTGCAAAGTTTTCATCATCTTCTATTATTAGGAACGGTTTGTCATTTGTTTGTAATGCAGACCTGTCATCATTTATCTCTACATGTAACGCTGTCTGCTCTATCTTCTCTTTAGGTTTCTCACTCTCTTTGTTATCTATATTTGGAATGATAATGCTAAAAGCACTACCTTCATTCTCTTTTGAATCCAGTAATATCTCTCCATGCATCATTCTTATAAGTTCTAAACTTATTGAGAGTCCAAGACCAGTTCCACCGTACTCTCTGCTTGTTCCGCCGTCTGCTTGTTGAAAAGCTTCAAATATAGACTCTTGTTTACTCTTAGGTATTCCTATCCCCGTATCGCACACTGATATTTTTATTTTATTATCTGCTGCATTCTCTACATGTAGAGTTATTGAGCCACTCTTCGTGAACTTAAGAGAGTTTGAGATTAGGTTTCTTAGAACCTGTCCTAGTCTGTCTCTATCATTTTTGATTAGACCCTTGTAGTCATCTACAGTTTTAAATGTAAGATTCTTTTGTTTTGCAATCTCTTCAAACTGTACTTGAAACCCGTCACACAGCTCGGTTGATTGAAATTCATCTATAATCAACTCCATCATACCAGCTTCGATTTTAGACAGATCAAGCACATCCCCAATAAGTTTTAGTAAATCATTCCCACTGCTGTTTATTACATGTGCTTTTTTAACTTCGTTCTCATCCAAATGATTTGAGTTGTTCTCTTGGAGCATGTCTGAGAGTAAAATAATAGAGTTTAGAGGAGTTCTTAGCTCATGAGACATATTTGCTAAAAACTCTGATTTATACTTAGTAGATGCAGTTAAATCTCTTGCTTTTTTCTCCAGTTCGTTTTGTGACTTAAGGAGTGAATCGTTTTGAACTTCTAGCTGTTGGTGTTGCTCCTCCATCTGAGCATTAGCCTCTTCTAGCTGTTGCTGCTGCTCTTCCATATTGGCATTAGCCTCTTCAAGCTTTTGTTGTTGCTCTTGCATCTGAATATTTACAAACTGGGTTTCTTCTAGTAGATTTTTTACTTTTTGGTTTTGAGTGGCAGTTGAGAGTGCCGTTGTTATTACTCTATTTGATGCATTAAAAAATTCTATCTCTTTATCAGTAAACAGCTCGTTCGAACCAATCTCTACAACTCCATACAATTTATCTTGATACATAAGAGGGAAGGTATATATATTTAGCGGTGATTGACTTATGGTTGCTGTATTAATACTTAATTGACTAACCTTTACATCTTTTAGCAAAATAGGTGACATTTGAAGTGCTACTTGTCCAATAGTCCCTTCTCCAAGTTTAAGAGTATTACGAGAGTCATCCGTTTGAACATAGGCATAAGTAGCCTTCATGGTTAATATTTTATAGTCATGATTGTAACTGTATAAAACTCCTACTCCTGCATGCAGATAGTTACCAAGATGTTCAATAGCTATCTTACTAACATCAGCTACACTAATATCGCCTGTTAGTTTCTCGTTGAGTGTGCTTAGTCCATCTTTTATCCATACCTGCTTCTCGTTGGATTTAATGGTTCTATTTAGCTCATTGGCTAGGAGGAGGTCTTTTTCTCTGTTTTGTTCCACTTCTGTTTTTACTCTATTTTCTAATGATTCGGTCAATTCTACAAGCTGCTCTTTCTGCTTTTTCATGCTGCTATTTGCTTCTTTGAGCTCTTCTTGCTGCTCTTGAAATTTGTTAAGTGGCAAGAGAACGCCTTTTAGAAGAACCCAGTATTCAGTTGCCGCTATTATTATTAATAATATAACGGAGATAATAATTAAATCTTTTTTTAGCTCATTTGAGCTACTTAAAATTTCTTCTTCATCTATTTCTGATAAAATAGCCCAATCTAAATCTTGACCGATCTTAAGAGGACTGTAAGCGGACAATACTGAGTTGCCATTGTTTGTTTTAACTAATTTTGTATCTTGCTTTCCTTCCAACGCTTCTGTAACAGCTTGTGTATTAAAAGTATTTAATAATGGAGCAGAAGAACTGCTACTTCTAATCAGCTTATCTTGTCCTATGAGGTAGTCCTCTTGAGTGTCTCCATACCCTTGTTTAAATTGCATAATCTTACTTATACTTTTATCTGATATTTTAAATACTAAAACAGACGTAAGTGTACCATTTGTGTATATAGGAGCACCTAGAAACATAATTTGAGAGTTGTCACTAGGAGCATAAGGTTTCATATCTACATACACAGCTCTTTGTAAAGCAATAACTTTTTTCCAGACTTCAGTCAGAGCGGAATTTTTCAAATTTCCAGTTTTCAGATTTTCTCCGAGGTCTGACTCCTTTTCTGCTGAATACATAACATGTCCATGTTTTGCACACACTATAAGAAGGTCGTAATAGTCATACTCTTTAGTGAAATTTTGAAAAAATTCCTCATGAGGCTTAACATTTTGTATAGCAACAGGATGAGTCGCCGGATATGGCTCATTACCTTTTGCTTTTAGCTGGTTGTGGACATATATTAAATCAGTTACGAGGTCTCGCGTGTTTGAAGCTTTGGCTAATACATTTATATGACCAATCTTTTCATTTAAAAATTTTTTAATTTGAGCATTTTTAGTTTTATTTATTGAGGTTAAACTATGATATTCATGTTCCATCATTGTTCGTTTTGAATCTATTACAGAAAGAGTGCTGCCAATAGTTGCTAGTACAATTAGACCAATCAGTGTAATAGATACTATTTTTGTTTTTAGTGTGATTTTTTTAAACATTTATACTCTGTATGTGGTAAAGGCCCTAAAAAGGTAGAACCTTTTTTATTTATTCAAAAGATAGGTTATCTAGCTTCTTTAATCGCGTCAAGTGCAGCTTCGTAGTTTGGCTCATCAGTTACTTCTTCAACAATCTCTTTATAAACAACACTGCCGCTTCTGTCAATAACAAAAATAGCTCTTGCACTAAGACCTTTTATCTTCCCATCTTCCATCAGTACGCCATAAGCTCTACTTACATCTCTATTTATGTAGTCAGATACTACTGTTAGATTTGCAATACCTTCCGTACTGCAAAAGCGCTCAGATGCAAATGGTAAATCCATAGAGACTACAGTTGTTTCACATATATCTAAATTATTAAGATCCTCATTAAACCTTCTTGTCTCAGTAGCACATGTATCAGTGTCTAATGAGGGAACAGTAATTATTAGCTGTATTTTATCTTTTGCTCCACCAATTTCAACATCGTTTAAATCAGTGCCAATTGCAATAACAGATGGCGCTTTATCACCTACGTTGATAGTTGTTCCAGTTAGGTTGACAGTAGCACCTAAGTGTTTTATTTTTGCCATAAAATTTCCTTAATTATTTTTATTAATATTATCATAAAGTAAATATAATTTATCTTATTTGATATTAAAAACTATTCTGAATCTCTTTTATATCTTCTATCTTGTCCATAAAAACTCTTTTCTTTGAAATAACATAATTTATCTGTTCACTGTTTATTTGTGAGAACTGTGTTTTTGATGTTTTAACTGTCTTAAAAAGATAGTTTCGTCTAGATGTCAAAAAGAGTTCTATTTTTTCAAAGCCAAAATTCTTTTTGACAACTTCCAAAATATCATCAGAACTTGGAATATTTAGTGTGTGTTTAGTTGGATTTTTCTCAAATATTTCTACCTGTTTATCAATCATCTCTTTTACAGCGAAGATACTATCTTCGGTTACTTGATGGTAAGAGTAGCTAAGTGCACCGTTAAAAAAGGCGAATTTTTTATGCAGCGCTCTTATGTTTCCTAAAATTGCTCTGTGGTAAGAGAGTATAATATTTTCATACACTTTGGCAACAAATTGACGTGTGTTTGCAAACTCTAAGTCAGATGCTATCTCTCTGTTTTTTTTAATCAGCTCATAAGGCTCTTGCCACGACTGTACTGCATGTTTCAAGATGCGAAAAACATCTCTGAAATCTTCACTGCTTTGGAGTTGTATATTTTTCAAGTGAGCCATTGTAGCTTTGACTTGCTTGTCCAGAGACTGATTCTCGTAAAATAGCTTTTGCATAATTGCTTCACTATCTACATGTAGCGTCTCATATGTATGAGTTTTGATAACATTTTGGCGAAGCAGACTCTTCTTTTGTGTGTAATAGCTTGCATTCTTTGTTGTAATGTTTTGATAGATAGTGTCTGCAACACTCTGCAAAATAGACTCTATCTGTCCGGAAGTTAGGATTAAACTCTTGGAGTGTTTCGCATAAACTGAATCAAACGCTTCTAAAATCTCACTCTCTTTTTTTACAAGTATCTCCACTAAGCTTTCATAGACGCTAAGAATAGTCTCATACTCTTTTATTAATATATCGCAGATAGAGCTTAAATCTTTTTTGATTGCATAAGCTTTTGAGGCTTTTGCCTGAGGTCTGATTGTGTTTTCTATAAAATTAAGAACCTCTGAGATATTTGAACTCTCCATTAGCCTCTTGTTATTTGAATTATCTTGTTTTTTTATACTCTCAATCTCTTTTGAGAACTTTGCAAAATCATCATGAAAAAATGTAATGTCTTTTTCATCTCGGTTAATGCTGCTTGACTCTTTAAATGCTTTTTGTAAAGAGTAAAGAGCTGTGTCAATTAACACCGCTTTTTGATTGACCCTTGAGTCAAGAGCCTGTTTAGCCGAGATTGGTATTACTTCTGAGAAGAAAGTGCTGAAATTCTCTTTTATATACGAGAGAGTTGTCTCAACTTGCTCGGGAGTGAATTTGTCTTTTTGGTTTAAGACACAAAGAGATTTGTCTTTGAAGTTTTCTAAATACTCCTGAAGCACCTCCGCTTCGCTCTCTTTTCCTGCATTGTCAAGGAGTGTCAGCCAGATTATCCCATCTACATCGCGCAAAATCTTTTTTGTGACTTGGGTATCACTAAGCGACTGAGAGTTTAGACCTGGAGTGTCTACAAAAGTTATATCTTTTAATATATCCATAGGGACATAAAGGGTTAGATATTTTATATCTTCAACGGCTTTTCTTTGGTCTGTAAACTGAGCTATCGTCTCTAGGGCGTGGTACTCGTTTGCTCCATTGTTATAGCTAACTTTTAGTTTATACTCCTCACCGTAATTGATGAAGTTTACCTTGGATGTAACAGGGGTAATTCCTGTTGGGAGGATGTCCTTGGAGAGCAGGGCGTTTAAAAATGTTGATTTTCCAGAAGAAAATTGCCCTGCAATAGCTACTTCCATCGGATACTTGCTACGGCGTAAAAGCTTGTTAAAAAGATTTTTTAGCTGAATAGATGGTAAAAACTTCTCATTTAAAAGTGCTTTTTGAATACGCTTTATCTCACCGCTTATACTCTCATCAAACAGCTCCTCTTGAAGAAACTGCTCTTTATACTCTTTTACAATGGCCTCTAAGTGTTTCATAGTGCAGACCTTTTTGCAATGAGTTCTATGTTTTTTATCCGTTCATGTAGTTGTTTAGATTTGTCATTTCGAGTGCTCTCGTCTTCATTTATGAATGCAATATGATTTTGCAGAAGTTCTTCGTTTTTCGTAACCCTGTTATTTAAAGTGTCGAGCGGCTCTCTTAAACTGCTAAAAAACTCTTCGAGTAGTGTTTGACTTAGATTTAGAGCTTTTTGTTTTACCTGCTCTTGCAGATATATAAACTCATCTTTTATAATAGTGGCTATTTCATCATCTATGTTGGTTAGTTTAGAGAGTGAAGCACTCACTAGGACTTTTGAGACTCTTCGTATAAGTGTTTCGCTGTTGGCTGTTAAAAAGCCTTTTTTAAAAGCGTCGTCAAAGGGAGTTTGGTTAATTTCTTCAATTTCATCATATTGCAGAGTTATAACCTCAAAAATTTTAGATGTTTTTTTAATAAATTTGTAACGGTATTCACGAATAATATCAACCAACCCATGTTTTAGTGCAGTTTGTATAATTCTGCTTATAGAAGATATCAAAGGTGCTTTTTTCTCTTTTTCGAGGCAGTAGAGAGTCTCATCCATAAGACGCTGCTTTATAATATTTTGCAGCTCTCTTAAATCATTTTGCAGATTGTTTTGAAGTGTTTGAAGGTAGTTTGAGGCCTCTGCTTCATAACCTGCTATTTGATCTTTTAGACGCTTAGAAGCCTCCTCTTGTTTGCTTTTTTCAACTTTTAAGAGTGCTAGCTCTGAGTTGATTTCATCTTCTGTTTTAAAAAGAAGTGAATTCTCAAACCTTAACTCTTCAATCTGTGCATGTATGACTCTTTGCAAACGGCTTTTAGCTGAACGGATAATAAGCGAACTGCGGGCATTCGTTTTTCCAAATAGGGTCTCTTGGAGATACTCTTCAACTTCCACTATTCCACTCTGTTTTAGTGTAAATCCAGCATCTTCCGCCTCTTTGGCACGTCCCGTTTTGTGCAGCAGCGCCATTTTCCCTGAGAGTGCTATAAAGTGAAGTGTTTTAAGAACGAAGTCAAGTTTTGAACCGCTGTTTTGCTCATGTAGCTTACGCTCAATACTCTCTCTCGTATATGCTATAACCTCTTGAACATCTTTACTGCTTACCATATCTATGCGAGTTATAACAATAAGAACTTTTGTTATGTTTTGAAATAAGACAGCATCAATAATAAACTCTATATCCTTTTGAGTAGCACTTTGACTCACATTCATCAAATGCAAAAGTACATCACATTTGGATATGTACTCTTTAGTTATCTCTTCACGCTGTACAACAATATCATCAAGACCAGGAGTATCTACTATCTCAATTGAATCACGTAAATAATCCAGAGGAGTATACAGCTCTACATGTTTTACAAGGTTGCATTTTTTATCACTTGCACCGGCAGAGGTGTAGTCACTTAGTTTGTCAATTTCTATCTCATCCTCACGCGATGAATCCAATATATAGCTATCTAAATCATCTTTAAAGTGGTTTTGAGTTTGCTCAACAAATTTGGCAATCGAAGCAATGCTTTTGGCACTGTTTTTTATATGCTGCCACTGAGATTTGTTCCAATATATGACTTTTGCTAATGGCGTTCTGCTGTACTTTACAATGGTTAGATTTGCAGTTTCAGGAACAACACTTGTACCCAAAACCTCTTTTCCCATAAGAGCATTAAGCATCGTAGATTTACCGGCGTTCATAACACCGGTTATTCCAATGGAGAAAACCTGCCCGTTAAGGTAATCTGCGATTTTTTCTAATTCACTACTAGAGTTAACAACTTTTTTTAACTCAAATATATCTACTAAAAGTGCCTGCTTCTCTGCTTTAAAATCTTTATCTATTCTTTTTGTGCTTACTTCTATTTCGTCATTTTCGTTAAATACAGATGGGTCAAAAAGTGAGATTAGTTTTTCTAAAGAGAGCTTGTCTACAAGAGACTCTTCTTGTAGGTAGGCAAAAGCATTATGTAGATGTTTAATATTGCCCTTTGTTCTATGCTCTAAAAAATGTTTAATAATAGTGTATTGAAGATGGTAAAGTGCATCTAAATTCTCAATTATTTGCGGAGTAAATTCTAAGCAAAGCTGGTGAAAACTTTTTAAACTTGATATATTTTCAAAACTCTTACGATTGAGTGTTAAGATTAGTGCCGATATCTCAAAAAAAGTTTCATCATCAATTTTTTCATCTATAGTAGTGCTGTTTTCAATAGAGGAGTGCATTGCATGATAAAGTAAAAAATAGTTACTAACTAAGCTGATGAGAATCCTTTTTGTGATTAAAGATTAATTATGGGATTATATCAAGTATACTCCAGAATTGGAATTTTATTAGTATCTTTTATATATAATCTTTTTAAAAAAATACAGAGAGTTTAAATGCAAAATCCTTTTGAGACTGGTCATATTAAAAATTATATACTTCTTTACGCAAGTGTCGTAGTTATCATGATACTTTTTTTTATAGCGTCTACACTTTTTAATGATGTTAAAACAATGGATAAAAAAGTATTCAACAGCGAGGTTGGCGAAACTTTACATGTAGATAATAGAAAAGATGTTGTAGAAGAAAAAAGTGAACAAACTAAATTTAAACTTCTGGACAAAGCCTACTAACAACTCCGACAAAATACTATATTTATCTAGTTGAAAGCTGTAAATATATACAATTCCTTTAAATGACCGATGGTCAGTCATTTATTAAAGAGGTAAATATGGCAATTATAGTCGACAAGGTACAAAAGAGAAAAGATATAGCCCTCTCATGTAAAGAAATAGTCTTTGAAAATGGTATAAAAAGTTTAACAATCTCTAGTTTGGCAAAAACAGCAGGTGTTGGCAAAGGTACTATTTATGAATATTTTAAAAACAAAGAAGATATTGTTTTTGAGATTTTAAATATTTCTATACAAGAGAGAAATAAAATCTTAGAGAGTAGACTTTCAGAGATAGCTGTAACAAAAGATAAAATCAAACTATTTTCCAGCTTTTTTTATTGTGATGAAGATATAGAACTTAGAGCTCTTTACAAAGAGTTTATATCAATCGCTTTAAGTTCCCCAGATAAAGAGATGATTGAATTTCAAACAGAGTGTCATAATGCCTATTTTTCATGGTTTGAAAAAATTATTCAAGATGCCATAGATAACAACGAAATTATTGAAGAGTCAAAAAAACTCGCCAGAGGGTTGTTTGTTTTTGCAGAGGGGATGTTTATCTCCAGTCAAGCTACCAACTCAATTGATAATCTTAAACAAGAGATAGATGATTTTATAGATTCACTATTTGACTTAATAGAGGTGAAAAAATGATTAAATTACTTCTTTTACTTGTCCCCGTATTTATATATGCAGAGGACTTGAAATCACTCCTTGAGTATGCAAACCAAAACAATAATTTAGTTGTATCAAAAAAATTGACAAAAGACGCAAAAGCTAAAGAGGTGGATGCTCGTGAGAGCTCATTTTACCCAACTATCGATGTAGGAAGTTCATTACAAAGTTTAAATGAGAGGTCTCCTTTTAGCCCCGGAGTAGTTTATAGCGGGTATGCAAAAGTTGGTTTTGATATATATGACGGTGGAAGAAAGTCGTCTATGTTGGAACAAAAAATAAGTGAACATAAAGCTAGTAACTTCGATGTAGAAGCTATGAAAAACAGTATAACTCTGCAGATTGTGCAAGACTTTTATACACTAAAGAGTTTAGAGGCTTCTTTGCTTTCAAGAGATGATGCAAAAAAATCTTTAATGGCACAGCTAGAGCGTATGCAAAGGTTTTACGGTGCAAAAGTTGCGACTAAAGACGATGTAGAGAGGCTCCAATCGGCGTATGATACAAATATCTATGAGATAGAGTCAATTAAACTTCAGATTCTCAGCGTTAAAAAGTCACTGGAGTTAAAGGTCACAAAAGAGATAGGTACATTAGAGAACTCAAAGTTTAAAGAGTTTGTTCAAAGTGAGTATGAATTATCAGACGGCATAAAGTCTTTAACAGCTACACAAAACTCAATTCTAAGAACTGCTGAGGCTATAAGCAGTTCTTATTATCCTCAAGTTAGAGTTGAAGATACTTATAGTTTATATGGTTATGACAAAACAGACGCCTTACATCCAGAAGGTGCAGATAATCAAAATAAACTTTTATTGACACTAAATTTAAGAGTGTTTGATAACGCTTCCATAGAAAAAGAAAAAGAGGCGGTTGCTATAAATGCACAAGCTTTAGGGAGTGAAATAGAGTATAAAAAACAGGAGCAAAAGCTTCAATATGAAGTGGCGCTCTCTCGTATAAAAACAAGCAAAGTAAAAATTACAAGTGCTAAAAGTGCTTTGGTTTCGGCAAATAGTGCTTTTGAACTAATTAGCAAGAAGTATGATGCTGGAATTGTCGACAATATAGTTTATCTTGATGCTTTGAACACTCAAACAAATGCAAAAGCACTTTATGAGACATCACTTAATGACTTGGAAATAGCATATGCTATCTACTACCACTACGCCGGAAAAAATATAGAGGAGTTTTTACAATGAAAAAAATAATAATAGGAATGCTTAGTCTAATAATAAGTTTAGGTGCTTCAGAGATATATGCAACGTTTAACATCGAAGCAGATAAGAGTGCAAATTTGGCACTATTTTCGGGTGGTATTATAGAAAAGGTACATGTAGATATCTCGTCTGTTGTAAAAAAGGGCGACAGATTGGTAGAACTTCAAAATGACGACCTAAAAGCGGCTTTGCAGATTGCCGAAGCTTCGTTGGATAATGCAGAGGTCTCTTTAGCGTTTGCTAAAAAAGATTACGATAGACAACTTCTTATAAAAGACCTTATCGATGAAGCAAAGTTTGACCAGTATGCTCTTGTGTATGAGAAAGCAAAAGTAGTAGCTAAACAAGCGAAGGCAAACTTGGCTTATCAGAAATCTCTTTTAGATAAAACAATACTTTACGCTCCGTTTGATGGAGTAATCTTTGAAAAAAGTGTAGAAGTTGGTGATGTGGTAAGTGGAATGATGCTTAGAACTATTTTGAAAATTCAAAGTAAAGATAAAAGAAAACTAATTTTAGAGTTTGATCAAAAGTACTGGAAATTAGTTAAAGCTGGAGATAGTGTAAAGTACACAGTTAACGGTGATGCGAAGAGCTACAAAGGGAGAATATCTAAAATATATCCACATGCAAACAGCGATAACAGAAAGATGAAAGCAGAAGTTCAGGCGAGTGGTTTCATAGTTGGTCTATTTGGCGAGGGGTATATAGTTATACCTGATACAAAGTAGTTTTTTTATGTATAAATATGCAATAAACAGACCAATAACAACGCTGATGTATGTTATTTCATTGGTTATATTTGGATTGATGAGTTATAAGTCCATGCCCTCAGCACTTTTTCCAAATGTTGATTTTCCGCTTGTAACTATCAAAACAGTTTATCCTGGAGCTGAGGCCGGCACAATAGAGTCTCAGGTTACAGATAAAATCGAAGAAGCAGTTTCACGAATAGGGGGAGTTGACAGCATAACTTCTACTAGCAGTGAAGGTGTAAGTATTGTAATTGTTAAGTTTTTTCTTGAACGTGATATAAATGAAGCAACAAATGATGTTAGAGATAAAGTCTCAGCAGTAGAACTTCCAAAAGATGCTAAAACACCACTGGTAAGTAAGCTAGATATTGGTGGAGCGTCAATTATAAATATTTTTCTTACAGCCAAAGATGAAACAATTCAAAACCTTATGTTGTTTGCAGATGAAAAAGTAAAACCAAAACTGCAAAAGATAAATGGAGTTGGAGCAGTAAATATTATAGGTTATAAAGATAGAGAGATAAAAATATATCCTAACCCGAAATTATTAAATAAATTCAATATTACAATTGCAGAGTTAAATTCGATTATAACCGCAGAGAATGTAAAAATTGGCGGCGGCAAGCTAATTACCAAGACACAAGAGTTTATTCTTAAAACAAAAGCTGATGCTCTAAGTGTGCAAGATCTTGAAAATATTAAAATCAAAGATGATATAAAACTAAAAGATATAGCAAGAGTAGAAGACACTTTAAGCGATGCAAAAAGCTACGCTTCATTTAATGGAGTTGAGGGTGTTATGCTAGAAGTTCAAAAGATTTCAGGAACAAATACTATCGATATAGTCAACGGCGTAAAAGCCAGCATCCCTCAATTGGAGGCTTTAGCAGGCAGTAAATATGATGTAAAAGTCCTTAATGACACATCTCCGTTTATTATCCACTCTCTAAAAGATGTTGAGTTTGATTTGATTTATGGTGCAATTTTGGCATCGATTATCGTTTTTGTATTTTTGAGAAATATGACTATTACTTTAGTTTCTGCTTTGTCAATTCCAGCATCTATTATGGGTACTTTTGCTCTTATGGATTATATGGGTTTTGATTTGAACAAGATGACACTTATCGGACTTACCTTAGCCATAGGGATTATTATTGATGATGCTATTGTAGTTATAGAGAACATCTATAAAAAGATGGAAGCAGGAATGAGCAAACTTCAAGCAGCAATAGAGGGGACAAAAGAGATGGCGTTTACTATCTTGGCAATCTCTGCGATGCTTTTGGCTGTTTTTATCCCTGTATCTATGATGAGCGGTATAGTTGGAAAGTTTTTTGAGAGTTTTGCCATGACTGTCGGTTTTGCAATTATCATCTCCTATACCATTGCTCTAAGTTTTATCCCAAGCTTAAGTGCCAGAGTTTTACATAAAGGTGAAAATAAATTTTATAACCTGACTGAACCGATATTTGTACTTTTAGAAAAAGCGTATGAAAAGATTTTAAAAATAGTTTTGAGATTTAAAGTAATAACTTTAATTGTTGTTTTTGCTATATTTTTTGCATCTCTGAGTCTTTTTCCTAAGATTGGTATGGATTTTATACCAAAAGAGGATAAGTCTGAATTTGAAATAAAAATAAAAGCAGATTCCGGCATCTCACTTGA
The DNA here is from genome assembly GCF_015265475.1 of Candidatus Sulfurimonas marisnigri. Classification (NCBI taxonomy): domain Bacteria; kingdom Pseudomonadati; phylum Campylobacterota; class Epsilonproteobacteria; order Campylobacterales; family Sulfurimonadaceae; genus Sulfurimonas; species Candidatus Sulfurimonas marisnigri. The sequence goes on from NZ_CP054493.1 coordinate 640,765, forward strand.
GGAGATGATTAGACAATCCAAAGAAGTAGAGAAGTTGGTACAAAATGATTCTAATGTTGTCTACACTACTCTAAGCATAGGATATACAACCGCCCAAGAGAAACATAAAGCAATAATTTATGTAAAGCTTGTAGAGAAAGACAAAAGAGAGTTAAACCAAGAAGAGGTTACACAAAACTTTAGAAAACTGTTTAAACTATCTCAGCAGAACAACACTTTGCAAAAAGATATGTTTATAACTGCAGCAGCTATACCAAATATAAAGGGAGCAGGGGCTAGTGTACCTTACCAAATAGTTTTAAAATCTGACTCTTTTGAAGCCTTGGAAATTGCAAAGAAAAACTTAACACAACATATGGCTAGAAAAGAGGGGTTTGTAGATATTGATACAAATCTGGACGATCCTAAACCTCAAATAGATATAAATATATTAAGACATAGTGCAAATAGGCTCGGTATTTCAGCTACTAGCATAGCTCAGGCAGTCTCCACAGCTTTTTCAAGCGACTTGGAGATTTCGTACTTTGAAGAAAACGGCAAGCAGTATAACATCACTCTAAGGTTCGACGATGAGCAAAGAGTAAGCATAGATGATATTAAAAAGATTCAACTAAGAGCTGAAAATGGAGAAATGGTTTATCTTGACGGATTGGTAACATTTTCACAAAGTAAAGCATTAGCGTCTATAAACCATTATGACAGACAGAGACAAGTTACAGTCTATTCTGACCTTTTTGGACTTGACCTTGGTGGAGCAGTTGCATATACAAGAGCAAGTATTGATAAACTTTTACCTGAGGGAGTGACATATAGGTTTACAGGATTTGCAGAAGAGATGGAAAAAACAGGTAAAGCATTTGGCACGGCAATTGGAATGTCTGTTATTTTAATGTTTATAATTCTTGCAATTTTGTATGAGTCACTTATCCAGCCAATTATTATTATGGTTGCACTTCCTCTGAGTATTATCGGTGTGATGCTAGCTCTTTACATCTCTGGACTACAGTTTAGTCTTTTTGTAATGATAGGGTTTATGCTACTTATGGGAATGGTCGGTAAAAATGCAGTACTTCTTGTAGATTTTGCCAACGGTGCAATAAGTAGAGGAAAAAGTGCTGATGAAGCGCTAATAGAAGCTGGAGAAAAGAGACTAAGACCAATTTTAATGACTACTATCGCTATGGTTTTTGCAATGTTGCCATTGGCAATGGGGGATGGATTAGGGAGTGAGACAAAAGCACCAATGGCAATATCTATTATTGGTGGACTGATTAGTTCTATGGTCTTAACTCTTTTAGTCGTACCGGTAATTTACAGGTTGATTAGTCCTCTTGACAGGTGGTTGAGAAAGTTTTATGAGGTTAAAAAGATATAGTTACTCTTTAGTAACTATATAAAGTTGTTCGTGTTTTAGTCGTTTTAAAATATCCATAACGCTAACAAAGTCTTGAAATTTTGACTCTTTGTCACTTCTAAGAACTACTGTTTGCTCTTTAGAAATTTCAGATAGTTTCTTCTCAAGTGCCTCTAAATTTACTTTTTCTTTATCAATAAAAAGCTCACCTTTAGCATTCACATAGATGGTAATCTCTTTTTTGAGTTCCTCTTTTGTACTTGCCTTCGCACTTGGCAGGTCAATAGGAATAACACCCTGTTTAATAAAAGTAGCGGTAGTTAAAACCATAACCAAAAGAACGAGCATAATGTCAATAAATGGTATAACATTTATCTCGTCAAATCTTTTTCTTTGTTTTTTATATTTTGGCATGTAAGTTTACTTTATTTTTTTGTCTTGAGCTACATCAAAAACAGTTAATATCTTCTCAACTTTACGCAGAACAATTGTATATGCAACTATCGCAGGCATAGCAACTATAAGACCCATCGCAGTTGCTTTAAGTGCAAGAGCTAGACCTACCATGATTTTTTTTGCATCAACAGCTCCTGCATCACCCATAGTGTAAAATGTAAACATAATCCCCAAAACTGTTCCAAGAAGACCAACGTATGGAGCATTTGAACCAATGGCACTGATTACACCAATGTTGTCAGTTAACTCCATCTCTAGTGTGTCTCTATGGTTATAATCATCTGTTCTAACACTTGAGTAAAACATCATTCTCTCTATAAATAACCAAAAAGTAACTATACTCATAAGTAGCAAAACACCCATAACTCCATAATCTATAGCACTCTCTGCATAAGCTAAAAAATTGTTATTCACTAATCTTCCTTGAATTTTAATATAATTGTTGTACCGTTGTCAGGCTCTGATTTTAAATTTAATAAAACTTCATTTGAATCACAAAATCTTTTCACCATGCTCAGCCCTATCCCAAAACCTTGCATATTCTCATTGCTTTGGTAGTAGTTGTCAAATATTTGAACAAGTTCAACTTCATCCATACCGCAACCGTAGTCTTTTACATGTAAAGAATAATCTTGTAATTCTACATCAATTTTATGAATATTCTGTGAATATTTCACACCATTGTCTATAAGATTGTCTATTACTTTAGATAAGCCTACTTTATCACTATGTATTTGTGTTGGTTGAAGATTTAGTTTAAACTCTACATGTGGATATATAGACTTTAAAAACTCTACCCTTTGTCTGAGTAACTCATCAAGGCTAAAATTCTCTTTAGCAACATTTGAACTCTGTAGTTTTATCATATAATCTAGTTCGTTATACCTCTGCTGCAACATATCACAGGCACTCTCGATTCTTATTGCTCTTTTTAAATCCTTCTCGTCACTCAAACTTTTTTTCAACATGTGAAGGTTTGTTTTGATTGTGCTGATTGGAAGATTTAGTTCATGAAGAGTCTCTTTTGAAAGATTTTGAAGATTAGTTACATGTTGAAACAGTGGCTCAACAGAGAGTTTTGCGATAATAAAACCGCTAAAGGTGAGAAGAGTTAGCAGTACAATAACAATTAAGAGATTGTTTTCTACATGTAGAATATTTAAAAAGTAGTACAAAATTCCCAAAAAAGTAGCTGTTGTAACGAAGTAGTATATAAAAATATGTATTTTAAGATTACGAAACAAGTTTGTATCCAATACCGCGAATGTTTTCTATTGTTATTTGTGGGATTAACTGCTTTAAACGGGTTATGTAAACTCTTACAGCACCCTCACTTCCGCCTTCAGAGCTACTCCAAAGTTCATCTAAAATCAACTCTTTCGGCACATTCTTATTTACATGCTGCATAAGTAATACAAGAAGTTCATACTCTTTTTTTGAGAGGTCTAATTCGCTCTTGTCATACAAGATACATTTGTGAATTTCATCATGGCATAGTAAATCTATGCACTCTTTTTTATAAGGTTTTACTCTTTTTAAAAGTGCATTAATTCGAAAAAACAGCTCATCTGTGTCAAAAGGCTTAGTTATAAAGTCATCTGCACCACTTAAAAAACTTTTTTTAAGAACTTCTTTGTCTTTATGTGATGTTAAAAAGATGGTTGGAGTATTGTCATTTACCTCTCTTAGCTCTTTTAGTAGAGTTATCCCATCAATGAGCGGAACATTGATGTCGAGCAGATATAGGTCAAATTTATGTGAAAATGTATACTCCAGAGCACTTTGCCCATTTGGAGCGTAAGTGACTTGCATGCCACTATCTTCTAGCAGGTCTGTTAGAGTCTCTCCAAAAAGGAGATCATCCTCTAATAGTAAAACTTTAGTCGACACTCGCAATTGCCCAGTTAATAGCTTCTCCCGCATACATTGGTACAACAGAAGAATAGTGTTCAGGAACAACAAATGGGCGTTTTTCTAAAGTAATCTCTTTAAATTCAGGACAGATTCCATATATTCTTTGTGCATTATCACTTACAAAATCTTGAAGGTTATCTAGTTTGTCATACTGCTCAAAAATTTCACATAGAAGCTGAAGTGCGATTGGTGCTGTAAAAACGCCAGCTGCACATCCGCACGACTCTTTTTTATGTTGAGGATGAGGTGCTGAGTCTGAGCCAAACATAACTTTAGGGTGAGCACTAAGCGCAACACTCAAAAGTGCGTCCAAATCTTCGGGTCTTTTTGCTATTGGTTTGCAAAAAAGATGTGGCATCATCATCCCGCCAATAACATCATCAAGAGTTAATAGGAGGTGATGAACTGTTATTGTTGCATAAAGGTTTTCATATTTGTCTAGCATCTCAACAGCATCTTTTGTTGTTATATGCTCCATAATAATTTTTAATTTTGGAAAGTTTTTAGCTAAAAGCTCATAAATACTCATAAACTCAGCTTCTCTGTCCATAACAAAACCATCAGTCTCACCGTGAACACAAAGAGGAATCTCTAAATCACTCATAGCCTCTAGGGTCTCACGCATCTCTTCAATGTCAAAAGACGATACACCGCCTTCAGAGTTGGTAGTAATTCCAGCAGGGTAGAGTTTTATAGCAGTGATTTCATCAGCAACACTTTGAAGAAACGCTTTGTCATAGTTTCTGTAAAAGAGAGTCATATATGGCTCAAAAAAGTCGTTTGGAACTGCGGCCATAATACGTGCTCTATAAGCCTTTACATCTTCTAGAGTGTTTACAGGCGGAACTAGATTTGGCATAATGATACCACCGCTGAAACTGTATGCGGTAAGTGGAGCAACATTTTCAAGCATTACCCCATCACGAAGATGGAGATGCATATCAAGTGGCATTAAAATAGTATGGGTTTTCATGATTGGTCCTTAAAAAGTGTTAGTTTTTTATGACTTCATTATATCAAAATAAGATTAAAAGCTATTTTAAGATAGTTAAAAAGTAATAACCTTTGTGTTATCACTTTTTAGTGCATGAGTTAGCATTTCACCAGTATGAATAAGTTCTATACCAAGCTCTTTTAATTGCTCAGACACTCCATAGTCATCTGTACACGCAACACAGGCATTGAACTTTACTCCGCTTTGTTTAACTAGGCTGAGCTGCTCTTGAAGCTCTTTATCTTCTGCTAAAAGTTTAGCAGATGGTCCCCAAATCATAATGGTAGCCTCATCCCAATAACCGCGAGGAAGCATAACAGAACCATAAAGTAAGACAAGTTTTTTTGCTACTTCTTTTTCGCCACTCGACCAGACAATTAGTAGTTTGTCAATCATAAAGATTCTTTCGCTTTTAGAATTAAATTATTTATAGCTTTTTCATAAAGTTTCGCTTCTTCTTTAGAAGTTGATTCAAAACGTGTTACTAAAACAGGTGTAGTGTTGCTAGCTCGAACCAATCCCCATCCGTTTTTAAAGTTTATGCGAACACCGTCTATATCAATAATATTTTTGATTTTTGGAAAATCTTCTGCTGGGTTTTTCAGTAACTCTTTTACTCTATCTATAATTTTAAACTTCTCTTTTTCAGTTGTCTCTACTTTTATCTCCTCGGTTGAGAAAACCTGTGGGAGTTTTGCAAGTTCCACGTCCAAGTCTATACCATCGTGAATTAGCTCTAGCATTCTGAGAGTTGCGTAAATTGCGTCATCATAACCAAAGTAGCGGTTTTTGAAAAAGATATGTCCGCTAACTTCACATGCCAAGTCCGCATTTGTCTCTCGCATCTTTACTTTTAGGTTTGAGTGCCCAGTTTTGTACATAATGGCTGTAGCACCGCGACGCTCTAGTTCATCATACATAACTTGTGAACATTTTACTTCGCCAATTACTGTTGGCTTCTCCATCTTCATCGAATATAAAAGAGCCATCATATCGCCCTTTATATTGTTCTTATGGGTTAAGACTGCGATTCTGTCAGCATCGCCATCATAAGCAAAAGCTATATCACCTTCCTCAGCAAGTAGTTTTTTAACATCTTGTAGGTTATGTTCATCAGAGGGGTCAGGGTGGTGATTTGGAAAAGTCCCATCAGGCTCAATATATAAACCTTTGGTTTTAAGCTCTAACCTAGAGAAAATATCTTCAGTAACAACTCCTGCAACACCATTTCCGCAGTCATAAACAATTTTTGTATCCATACCTTTTAGGTGAGCAAATTCGTTTACCAAAAAGTCAACGTATCTAGTCACTGCATCTATCTCAGTTACATCGCGTGAAACTACATGTGGGAACTCCATTGCATCACACTCACGTCCAAGAGCATAAATGTCTTCACCAAAAAAGGGTGCTTTGTCTACAGTGATTTTAAAACCGTTGTATTCACTTGGATTATGAGAACCTGTAATCATAACAGAAGCTGATGGTGTAATACCGTTCCATTCTTGATAGTTTGTAAAATAGTTTACAGGAGTAGGAACAAGACCCATCCCTAATACTTTTTTACCACCCGCATTAAGACCGGCAACAAGATACTCAAATAGGATAGGGGAGTGGCTTCTGGCATCATAGCCGACAGCTACATAATCGCCATCGATTTTTGAAGCCAACGCGTAACCAATGCGGGTAACACTCTGCTCATTTAACTCTTTTTCGTAGATACCTCTGATGTCATATTCTCTATAAATGCTCATGTTTTATTGCCTTAGTATAATTATTTCGTTATTTTACTATAAATCATTTATGATAAATTGCTATTAACAACATCTTATCTTGTCTTGATACCTTTTATCTTCTCTATAAGAGAGGTTATGGATGCAATTTTTTCATTCTCTTGAGCTAGTGAGTCGGCAGCATTCATGTGAAAAAGTTCCAGCTTATTTTCAAGGTAACTGGTAGTTAAATTACCAGCAATAAAATCTGCATCCCTTACTATCTCTCTGTGAAGAGGTATATTTGTAGGGATACCCTCTACATGAAATTCATCTAAAGCCCTTTTTGCTTTTCTAACAGCACCTTCCCAGTCAAGAGACCATACAATAAGCTTACCAACCATAGAATCGTAATTTGATGGAATTGTATACCCAGTGTATGCACTGGAATCAATCCTCACACCTGGTCCACCCGGGGTTATGTAGTTTGTGATTTTTCCGGCTGAGGGCATAAAATTGAGTTGTGGATTTTCAGCATTTATTCTAAACTCTATTGCATATCCTCTGAAGTTTATCTCTTCTTGTAAAAACCTTAGTTTCTCTCCATCTGCAATCTTTATCATCTTTTGTATTATATCAATCCCTGATATTATTTCAGTTACAGGGTGCTCGACCTGAACTCTTGTGTTCATCTCCATAAAATAGATATTATCTTTGTCGTCTAATAAAAATTCAACAGTTCCTACACTCTCATACCCGAGTTTAAATATTGCTTTTTTTGAAATTCTGTAAAGCTCTCTTCGTACAGAATCATTTAATCTAGGTGAAGGTGCAATCTCGACTACCTTTTGATGGCGTCTTTGAATTGAGCAATCTCTATCACCTAAATGGAGTACATTTCCATACTTGTCGGCGATAATTTGTACTTCTATATGTCTAGGACCCTGTATGTATTTTTCAATGAAAACATCTTTTTTTCCAAAATATTTTATTGACTCATTTGTAGCGGAGTCAAACATCTCATCAAACTCTTCTGCACTGTTTACAATTCTCATCCCTCTGCCGCCTCCGCCAAATGCAGCTTTGATGATAACAGGAAAACCAATCTGCTCAGCAATCTTTACACCCTCTTTTTTATCTACAACCGGACTCTCTGTCCCCTCTAAAACAGGGACGCCAATCGCTTTCATAGCGGCTTTAGAAGCCATCTTGTCTCCAAAGAGCGCAATATGTTCAGGTTTTGGACCAATAAAAATTATACTTTTGTCTTCACAAGCTTGTGCAAAATCAGCATTCTCAGATAAAAATCCATATCCTGGATGGATTGCATCGCAGTCGGCTTTAATTGCCAAAGATATAATTCTCTCATAATCAAGATAAGCATCAAGAGGATCTCCCATCATTGGGTAGCACTCATCAGCTTTTCTAACCCAAATCCCCTCAATATCTACTTCAGAAAATATAGCAACACTTTTAATCTCGAGCTCTTTACAGGCTCTAATAATTCTAAGAGCTATCTCACCTCTGTTTGCAATTAACACTTTTAATATTTTTTTCATGAAAAATCCATTATTTATTGGTTTTTATAATTGTACAATATTTTTTTCTAAACATATCTCTATATTTTAGTTTAGTTTCTTGAATATGCTATCATTATAAAAAATTATTAAAGAGAAATTATGAGTAATGTTCAAACTACATATCTAAAAGATTATAAAGCACCGGAATTTGGCATAAAAAACTGTGATTTGGTTTTTGAATTATTTGAAGATTATACCCAAGTCACTAATATGATGAGCATAGTAAAAGTAGATAAAAACTCTAAAAATATAGTATTAAACAGTGTAGACTTGGAGTTGACAGAACTCTACCTTAATGACTTGAAACTAAAAGATACCAGATATATTATTGATAAAGAGACTCTTACTGTATTAGATGTGCCTGATGATTTTAAACTTATAATAATCAACAAAATATACCCACACCTAAACAGTGAATTAGACGGCCTTTATAAATCAGGAGATATCTTTTGTACTCAAAATGAGCCAGAGGGCTTTAGAAGAATAACTCCTTATTTGGACCGTCCGGATGTGATGGCGGTTTTTAAAACAACTCTTGTTGCTAATAGAGAAAAATACCCAATTTTACTAAGTAATGGAAACACTGCCTCAAGCTTCAAACTGGACGATGGAAGACATGGGATTACATGGGATGATCCACATCCTAAACCGGCATACCTTTTTGCCCTTGTAGCAGGAGATTTGGGCGTTGTTAAAGATACATTTAAGACAGCAAGTGCAAAAATAGTTAGACTGAATATATATACAGACAAAGGGAATGAGTCTAAATGTAAGCACGCCATGAAGTCGCTTAAAGAGGCGATGCTTTGGGATGAGGAAAAATATGGACGTGAGTATGATTTAACTCTTTACAACATAGTTGCCGTAGATAGTTTTAATATGGGTGCTATGGAGAACAAAGGACTAAACATTTTTAACTCAGCTTATGTCTTAGCAGATGAAGATACTGCAACCGATGCTAACTTTATGGGGATTCAGAGCGTTATCGCACATGAGTATTTTCATAACTGGACAGGAAACAGGATTACATGTAGAGATTGGTTCCAACTTACTCTTAAAGAGGGTTTGACTGTTTTTAGAGACCAATGTTTCTCAGCTGATTTAAACTCTAAAGAGGTTCAGCGTATAGAAGATGTAAAAGCTCTTAGAGAAAGACAGTTTGTTGAAGATGCCTCACCGACTGCTCACCCAATTCAGCCAAACTCTTATATGGCTATAAATAATTTTTACACAGCAACTGTTTACGAGAAGGGTGCTGAGATAATTCGTATGATTCATACTCTTTTGGGCGAAGAGAATTACCGCAAGGCTACAGACCTTTATTTTGAGAGCTTCGATGGTCAAGCTGTAAGAACTGACGACTTTTTATGGGCAATGAGTAAGGCAAGCGGAGTTGATTTAAAAGCTTTTGAGACTTGGTATCATCAATCAGGTACGCCTAAGCTACATGTAGAAGAAAGATATGAGAATGGTGAATATAAACTTACATTAACTCAAAAAGTTCCAAATGCTGTTGATGGTAGTGAACAAAAGCCCTACTATTATCCTCTTAAAATAGCTCTTTTATCTGATAATGGAAAGGAAATTCTGGCTGAGACGCTGATAGTTTCAAAAGATAAAGAGGAGTTTGTCTATAAGCTTAAATCAAAGCCTGTTTTGTCTATAAATAGAGACTTTTCTGCACCTGTTATAGTTGAACAAAAAGAGAATAATTATCCATTCCTTATGAAGTTTGATAAAAATAGTTTTGTTAAGTATGAATCAACTCAATCTTTTGGAGTTTTAACTATAGAATCTATAATGGAGGGTAAAGTTGTAGACGAAGAGTATATTAAATCATTCGAGTCTCTTTTAAATACTGATATAGACCTATCATATAAAGCTCTGCTTTTAGAGCTCCCAACTGTTTCCACCCTTATGCAGAGGCAAACTGAAGTTGATTTTGAACTTATATATGAAGCCAAAGAGAAATTGGAACTTCATATAGCAACAAAATTCCAAGACAAACTTTTAGATATATACAAAAAATATCATAAACCTACATGTAAAGATATAGATGCAAAAAGTATTGGCGAGAGAAGTATAAAAAATCGTTGTTTAAAACTTCTGTCTGCACTTAAAAACGATGAGGTCATAGAGTTGGCTAACAATCAATATAATGAATCAATAACTATGACAGATAGAGCAGTCGCTCTAGATATTTTAGAAAACATTTCACCAGCTTTTGCTGAGATTGCACAGGCTGATTTCTACAAAAAATATAAAGATGACACTCTAGTTATGAACAAATACTTCTCAATTCTAGCAGCTTCGCACAGAGAAGGAACACTAGATCGTGTTATGGCTCTTCAAAATGATAATGCTTATAATGAACTTGTGCCAAACCTGGTTCGTTCTTTAATAGGAGTATTTGCTAGAAACTATAAACACTTTCATGCAAAAGACGGTTATGGGTATAAATTTGTAGTAGATAAGATAATTGATATAGATAAAATAAACCCGCAAATGGCTTCAGGACTTGCAGGAGCGTTTAAAATATATGAAAAAATGAATATTGAAAATAAAAAAGCAATGAAAACTGAGCTTGACCGTGTAGTTTCTACACAGTCAATCTCAAAAAACGTTTATGAAATAGTGAGCAAGATAATAAAAATTTAATTTTTACCTCTGTTAAAGACCATAAACAAGGGGTTTTAAATATAGTATAATTTTTTTATATAATTATTATTTTTAAAGTTATAATTATTTATATAATTTTTTTGGTACAATGTTTTTCAGAGTTATTTATACTTTAAATAAAGAGGATTTTATATGGCAAGATTAGTTGTTCTTGGTGGAGGGGTTTCAGGTCATACTGCAGCTACTTTCGCGGCAAAATGGTTAGGCTCGGCTCATGAAGTTGTTGTTGTTACTCCAAATTCAAAATGGAATTGGATTCCATCAAATATTTGGGTTGGTGTTGGTCAAATGACTAAAGAGGATGTGACTTTTGATTTAGCTCCTGTATATGCTAAAGCTGGTATTATTTACCATCAAGCAAAAGCACTTGGTATTCATCCAGAAGGTAATGAGACAAGTGACAAACCTTATGTTGTTGTTGAGTCTACTGTAGCTGGCGAAGAGGGTAAGACAGAGAATATAGAGTATGATTATTTAATCAACGCTACGGGTCCAAAACTTAACTTTGCTGCTACTCCAGGTCTTGGTGATGCTAACGGAATGGGAGAACATACTGTTTCAGTATGTACAGCAGACCATGCAGTTCATGCAGCAGATGAATTACAAAAATCTATTGAAAAAATGAAAAATGGTGAGCGTCAGAAATTCTTAATCGGTACTGGTCATGGTATGTGTACATGTCAAGGTGCTGCATTTGAATATATCTTCAACATTGAGCATGAATTAAGTAAAGCTGGTGTTCGTGATATGGCTGATATGAAATGGATCTCAAACGAATCATTCTTAGGTGATTTTGGTATGGGTGGACTTCATATGAAAGTTGGCGGGTACGCAGTTAGTTCAAAACTATTTGCTGAGTCTCTTTTTGCTGAGAGAAATGTTGACTGGATGATTGGTGCTCACGTATCTAAAGTTGAGTCTGGTTCAATTGACTATGAACTACTAGATGGTTCAACTGGTAAAGAGTCTTTTGATTTCGCAATGTTAATCCCACCATTCGCTGGTGTTGGTCTTAAAGCTATTGCTAAAGACGGTTCAGATATCACAGCTACAATTTTTGCTCCAAATGGTTTTATGAAAGTTGATGCAAATTATGCAGCTGGCGCTTATGAAAACTGGAAAGCATCTGACTGGCCTAAAACTTATCAAAATCCAACTTATGGAAATTTATTTGCTTGTGGTATAGCATTTGCACCACCACACATTATTTCTAAGCCAATGAGTTCACCAAACGGAACTCCAATTAATCCAACTCCTCCTAGAACGGGTATGCCTTCAGGTATTATCGGGAAAGCTGTTGCACATTCAATTTGTGACCTGATAACTAAAGGGGAGAATGCTCATCTTCATGAAGCTTCTATGGCTGATATGGGTGCTGCTTGTGTTGCATCTGCTGGTAAAGGTATTTTCGATGGAACTGCTGCGGCAATGACAGTTTATCCTGTTGTTCCAGATTTTGAAAAATATCCAGGTACAGGTCGTGATACAGACTATACTTTTGGTGAGATCGGTCTTGCAGGTCACTGGATTAAACATATCCTTCATCACTTATTTATTTGGAAAGCCAAGCTTAAGCCGGGCTGGACATTGATCCCAGAATAGAAAATAAAAAAAGGATATTAATAATGAAAAAACAAGAAGAAGTAAACTTTGGTAAAAGTGATCAGTTTAATTTAACAATGATTCCAGGTAGATTTGCAAAAGCAATGAGAACAAATGTTATTTGGCAATTTATTAGATTTGTAATCATTAACATAAAAATGATTATAGTGGTAGGTAAAAGCCACTAGTTCTACAATATATCCTAGAAATTATTTTCTAGGATATACCCACAAAATCCCCCATTTTATTTTTTAATAATAAAGGCAAATAATGGTAAAAGATATTGTTACATATCCTACTCCCCCAAGTGTAAATTTTGGTACAGATGTTAGACTCTTCAACGAAGATTTATTTTCTTTAATAGATGATTTAAAAGATACTATTACAGAGAATAAAATAGATGGACTTGCAGCATATCAGATAGGATATTATTTTAATGTTATCGTTGTAAAAAAAGATGGAGATTTTTTAGAGTTAATTAACCCTAGAGTATTAAGAACAGAAGGTAAAACTGTTGTTACAGAGAGTACAGCTTACTTTCCTGGATTAACAGCCCAAGTACAAAGATATGAAGCTATTAGCTTGGTTTATCAAGATAGAGAGGGTAAACAACACTCATTAAAAGCAGATGGAGAGTTTGGTATTTTACTTCAGAGAAAAATAGACTATACCTTCGGTTCAACTTTTTTAATGAAGCTATCAAAAGAAGAGAAAGAACTTTTTGAATCTAAGTTAGAACAGGGCTCTAACATCTCTATACCTGAAAGCTGTCCTACAGTGTTTAAAAGAGATAAAATACTAAAAGTAGCGAGTATATTAACACTTTTAATAGCTTTATTATTGTTAGCTTCTTTATTTGTAAGTAATGAAGAGTCGCTCTCTTCAATATGGAATTTTCAAAAATACATTTCTTATGCAACCATTGGGGTTATCGTAACTTACTTCTTTTATGCTCAGTATGAAGGAAAGATATTTACATCTTGCAGTAGTTGTCAGATAGGTAATATAATCGGAACAGCTTTGGTGTCTTTAACAAAGTTGTCTGCTATTATGCTTATTTCGTATTTTGTTGTGTAGCAGTATATGAAAAAGATACTTCCCAATCTCATAAAAACACAAGATGTCTTTATAATGGCAAAGGACAATATACTTTCACAGTGGATATCTTATGAAACACCACAAAAGATTTTACAGCTTCACAATATTAACAATAATAAATTTTTAAATGATTATGCGAGCGGTGTTTTTGACTACTTTATGGGTGTAATTGAAGGTGAACTGGAAATAGGTGATTGCCCAGTTATGCATAGTCTTTTAGCATACTTAAAACATAGAGATATCAGAGCTGATGAACTTTTTGAAATTTGCAGTCACTTTAGACGTTCCATGATAGATTTCACTTATGATGTTAAGCTTAACTCAAAAGATATATTTGATGAAATATCATATATTTTTGATAAAAATTTTCAGGGTGTTTTACAACATTACACTGATACTATTTTTCAAAAAGAGCAAGAGATTGATAGACATGTTGAACTTCTTAGTGAATATCAAAAAGCACTTGATGAGAGTGCAATTATCTCTAAAACAGACATTGATGGCAATATAGTCTATGTTAATGACAAGTATGTACAGTTAAGCGGATATAGTTCTTTAGAGCTGATAGGAAAAAAACACAGTATTATTAAACATGAAGATATGCCACAATACTATTTTGATGATTTATGGTTTCAATTGAAGAATGCTGGAATATTTAGAGGAACGATTAAAAATCTTAAGAAAAATGGTGATTATTTTTATATAGATGTGACTATTGTAAAAATAAGAGATCCATACGATGATTCCATTGAGTACATGTCAATTGCAAATGATGTTACAACACTTATAGATGCAAGACTCGAAGCCCAAAAAGCTTCTCAGGCAAAAGAGTATTTTTTATCAAATATGTCACACGAAATTAGAACCCCGCTTAATGCTATATTGGGATTTGTAAATCTATTAATTGAACAAGATGTTTCTAAACAGCATAGAAAATATTTAGAAATTATTTTAAATAGCGGTGAAAATTTATTGAGTATTATTAATGATATTTTGGATTTTTCGAAATTAAGAAGTGGTGAGTTTACAATTGAGCCTAGAATCTTCTCTATACATGATGAGATTAGCCACACTTTAGAGCTTTTTGTTGCTTCTGCAAACTCAAAAGATATAACAATCACATCTTTTATAGACCCAAAAATACCAAAAGAGCTTTATGCTGACTCACTAAGAATAAAACAAATTTTATCTAACTTTTTAAGTAACGCAATAAAATTTACAAATATTGGCGGTCATATAAGAGTTGAAGCTACATGTAAAGATAGTATATTGCAAGTGAGTGTCCACGACAATGGAATAGGAATAGTAAAAGAAGATATAGTGAATGTATTTTCTGCATTTGCTCAAGCTCAGCACGGAACACATGAAAACTTAGATGGAACAGGCTTAGGATTGTCAATTTGTCAGCAATTAGCAGAGCATATGAATGGTAGCGTAAAAGCTGAATCAACTCTGGGGGAGGGTAGTATATTTTGGCTTGAACTACCTGTCGAGATACACAATAAAGCGTGTCAAATTTTCAGCGATCTAGATAATATTAGAGCACTGAAAATAGTTTTTTACTCTGAAGGTATGGAGAACAGTTATAAATCAGAATCTTTTTTAAAGTACTCAAATATTTTCAATCTTAGCATTGATATTGTGGACACTCTTGATATAGAGTATGATATAGCCATATTCTTAGAAGAGAGTGCTAATCAGTGGTTTAAAGAGAGGATTTTAAAATCAGATAAAAAATATATTGCTCTTACTAGTAAGCCTAGCGATATATATGAGAAATATTCACATATTACAAGCATATGTTTTCCTCTGTATTGCTCAAAAATAAAAACATCTTTTGATGAATTGTTATACCCTGATTCTTATGCCCCTTATATGAAAAGTGCTAGTACAAAATTCGAAGGACATATTTTAATTGCAGAAGATAATGAAGCAAATCAAGAGCTAATTAAAATCTTACTTCTGAAGTATGGTTTGAGCTATGACTTAGCATCTAATGGCTTGGAAGCCTTGTCCTTATATAAAAATAATAACTATGATCTGATTTTAATGGATGAACAGATGCCGATAATGGATGGCAATGAAGCAGTTCAAAATATTTTAAAATATGAGATAGAAAAAGGTCTCAGACATACGCCAATATCTGCACTAACAGCCAATGTCATAAAAGGTGCTAAAGAGAGAGGGCTTTTAAGCGGTTTTGACTCATTTTTAGGAAAACCTATTGTAATTAAAGAGTTAGAGAGAATCTTTTTTAATTATCTAAAAGTTGCAAATACTGATGTAGAAAAATCAATCAACAGCGGTTACGGTAAAAATGTGATTGAAGGTCTAGATTTTAAAATATTAAGTAAAGAGCTTATGTTAAATGAAGATGAGATAAGTATGCTTGTTAACCTGTTTATAAAAAAGATGGCAAAACAGATACCAGAGCTAAAAAGTGCTATAGAGCATAAAGAGTATAAAAAGATTTCACTAATCTCTCATAGTATAAAGGGCTCTAGCGGTAATTTCAGAATGGAGTCGCTGCAAGAAATTACTGCCATAATGGAAAAAATGGCCAAAGAGGAAAATAGTAAATTTAATTATAAAGCTATGTTTGAAAAAGTTGAAAATATACTATCTAAAATAAAAGTATCTTAGATATTTAAACTATTTTTCAATATGATAGCCTATGCCTGAAGCATTTTTTATTATATCTGTAGGGAGCTTATTTCTAAGTCTCCAAACTAATGTTCTAATGCTGTTTTCTGTTGCTCCATTATCTTGCCATACATAGTCAATAGCTTGATTAAAACTTATAACATGACCTAGTTTGGCAACAAGAAGACGTAGAATAGCGTACTCTTTTTTTGTAAGTTTAATTTTTTCATTATTATAAAATATTTCATCTTTAGCAATATCCATATGATAAGCATCTCCAAAAGATATGAACGGCTTATCTGGGTCTCTTTTTGCATACAGCAGTTTATCTAAGTGCTGTTTGTCTATTTTAGAAGCATTTATATCTTCATTTCTTTCACTTTCTACACTAAACTTGAAAATAGCCATCTGTATAGTAGCATGTAAAGAAGCTGGATCAAATGGCTTAACTATGTATCCATAAGGTTCTGTTTTGATTGCCTCTGCAATGATATCATCATCACTGTGTGAAGTTAAATATATAAATGGTATAGAATACTTTTTTCTTATTACTTTTGCCAACTCTATACCATCATTGCTCTCCTGAAGAGATATGTCTATAATAATGATATCAGGCTTGTATTCATCTATTTTCTTTTTTGCATCGGAGGCATTGTCACATATTGCAATAATGTCATATCCATGTTTTTGTAGAGAAAGCTTTAGATTTAAAGCAGTAATCTCATCATCTTCTACAATAATAATAGTGTGTCTGTTCATGCTTAGCCTAACTTAAAATATAATTATTTTGTGATTATGTATAATAGCATTATATTACATTTATTTATAACTTCACAGCTTTTATTTTAGATGTTGTGATAATATTGTTACAATCTTACACTAAACTTGTGTAAAATAATTAATTAAGTTCCCAATATAAAATTTTATTATCTCTACTCGAACTAAATATTTCTTTCTCGCTTATAAACTTAATTTGATTGATTATTTTTGTATGACCAACTAATCGGTCGTATTTAGTTTTAGTTTTTGTATTAAAGAGTTGCAGTACATTTTCCTCACCACTTGAGTAAACTCCAACTTCTCCACTTGGACTTATTCCAACGCAAAAAACAAGAAAGTCACTTTTTATATAGTAAGGCTCTTGTGTGTTTTGGTACACTCCAACTCTTCTGTCTTGTCCTGCTGTAAGTATAACACCATTACTATAGGCAACTTTATAAATATTGTCTACATTTTGTGAGTAGTGAGTTTTTATAGTGTCTGAACTTTTAATATCAATAATCTTTACAGCTCCACTCTCATCAGCCATAATCATCTTTGTTTTATCTTCGCTGAGTGTCATATCACCCATTGCACTGTTAGAAACATGAGTTTTATATACACTATACTTTTCTCTCATATCGTGCAAAATAACATCTGAATCTAATGTTGCAAATACTACTTGCTCATCATTCACAAAACGGGCCTCTTTTAAAGTGAGTTTATAATCCTCATTTATTATCTGCTTTAACATGTAGTTCTCATATATCCATACATTTCTGTATGAGTCATTACCAACGCTTAGAATTAATACTTTCCCGTTTAGGTAATCAACGCTAAGAATATCAGCAGGAATAATCTGATTCATAGATGAAGTAAGTGGTGGAAGTAAAATTTGGTTTACTAGTTTTGTTGTTTTAATATCAAAAATATCTACTGCTCCCATATCATTTCCAACATAAAGAGTATTCTCATAAACTATAAAATCACTAACAAAACCAACCGAGGTATATATCGCACTAGGGATTATCTCTTTTGCATAGAGTGAATAAAATAAAAATATAATCAAAAGTTTTTTCATTAAATAAAAATAGCCTCAAAATTGAATGCTTATATTATATAAAGTCTTATTTAAGATGACATATATATTATTTATTAGATTAAAGCTCAAGAAATAAAATATAAAAACTTCATAATTTATTCATAGTAATTATATAGTATTACTTTAAATAAAATTCAAGAAAGGTGACTGTATGAAAATTTATTCTGATGATGGGCAATGCTTTGTTGACATGGAATATGCCTTAACTATTGAAGAAGTTGCAATCTTTCATAAAGAAATCACCCCAATTCTACTAACAGATAAAGAGTTCGTAATTCACTGTGTTGATCTTAAAGCGATAGATTCAGCAGGTTTACAAATCTTAATCTCTCTAAAAAAATATCTTGAAAAAGAAGAAAAAGTTTTTGAAGTAACTGCTGGAATTAAGTTTAACGAATTCATTGATTTTTTTAAACTAGGTGAATATTTTAAAGGGGCAATAGTATGAATTTAGATTTCATAGATATGCTCGACGGATATAAAGCAGAAAATGATGAGTTGCTTCAAAAGATGGAAGATGCTCTAATGCAGATTCAAGAAGAGGGCATGAATGATGAAAACATTAATGCTGTCTTTCGCGCTGCACATACCATTAAGGGTAGTTCTGGTATGTTCGGCATAGATTATATAGTTGAGTTTACGCATATAGCTGAGAACTTATTAGATAAAATCAGAAATCATAAGATACCAATGAGCGGTGAAATCATTGAACTCCTTTTAGCATGTAAAGACCAGATGCAAATACTCATCAACTTTGTTATGAGTGACCCTGAAGGGCATCCAGATGAAGATATAAAGAGTGACAGCAAAAGACTGATAAATGAGTTGCAAGCCCATTTAGATGGTAATGACAATCTACATGTAGAAGAAACAGTCGAAATAGTTGAATTAATTGAGATAAACGAGTACCAAATAAAAATAGATTTTGCCTCCGATACATTCAGTCACGGTTTTGACACATATACCTTTATAAATTTTCTTCATGAATTAGGTGAAATAAAAAATATTCAAACAGACACAGAATCTATTCCTATATTTACAGATATTAATCCATCAAATTGTTACATGTCATATATTATAGATGTGCACAGCAGTAAAGATTCTCAAGAATTGGAAGCAGCTTTTGATTTTGTTAAGGAGGGCTCCACAGTTTCAGTTATAGACTTATCAGAAAGTAAACAAAAGCCTGAGCCCGTAAAAACTATTGAGAAAAAGAGAGAAATCCAGATAGAGGGCTCTAAAGCTAAAAATACTCCTCAAGCCGTAAAGCAGACAAATTTTATTCGTATAGAAGCTTCAAAAGTTGATAGTTTAATAAACCTTATAGGTGAAATGGTTATTTCAAACGCAAGTGTGATGCAACATGCTGCAAATTTGAGAGACTCAGAACTGATTGAATCGGTCTCTACAGTCACTAGAATGCTTGAAGAGGTGAGAGAAAATGCCATGCAGATTCGTATGGTTCCTATTGGTGAGACGTTTAATAAGTTTAAACGTATTGTGCACGACACTGCAAATAAGGTTGGTAAAAAAGTAGACCTTATCATTAATGGAGGAGATACAGAGCTTGACAAAACAGTAATAGAAAAGATAGCAGATCCGCTTGTTCACCTTATACGAAACTCTATTGACCACGGCATAGAAACTCCAGATGTAAGAGAAGCGTTTGGCAAAAGTATTACCGGTGTTTTACATCTAAATGCTTACCATGATGCAGGCTCCATAGCAATTGAGATTATAGATGATGGAAAAGGGCTTGATGCTGAGGTTCTTTTGAGAAAAGGTATAGAAAAAGGTCTTATAGACGAACAAAGCGAACCTACTCAAAAAGAGATTTTCGATCTGATTTTGCAGGCAGGGTTTTCTACTGCAGAAAAAGTAAGCGATATATCGGGCAGAGGTGTCGGTATGGATGTCGTAAAACGAAATATCAGTGATCTTCACGGCGGCATAGAGATAGAGAGTGAAAAATCTAAAGGTACTAAAGTTACGATTAGGTTACCTTTGACCTTGGCAATAATAGACGGATTTTTAACAAAAGTTGGCAATACACATATAATAATACCGTTAGATATGCTGGTTGAGTGTATAGAGTTAAATAAAAAGACCATAGCACAAATGCATAACAACAGCTATATTAACCTAAGAGGGAGAGTCCTTCCACTTCTAAATATAAGCACCTATTTTAAAATACCTCACAGCGATACAGCTAGGAGTAATGTAATAGTAATTCAATATGCAGGACAAAGGATGGGGATAATAGTTGATGAACTCCTAGGCGAACTTCAGACTGTTATCAAGCCAATGGGACAGCTCTTTAATGAGTTAAAGTATTTTAGCGGCTCAACTATTTTGGGGAGCGGTGAAGTAGCGTTAATAATGGATATTCAGGTAATGCTTCAAATGATGGAATCAAAACAAAAAAAAGAGCTTGTAGCTTAAAAAAAGGAAAAAAAATGTTAAACAATATGACGATTAAAGCAAAGATTGGTTTAAGTGCCGGTACTTTAGTTGCTTTTGTAAGTACACTTTTAGTAGTGGGGTTAGTATCTTCAGATGTACTCAAAAATGGTATTGAATCAGTAAAAGAATTAAAAAATCAGGAGCTGCATACCCATGAAATGATTGGCGCTCATGAGTCATATGTTGGCGAACTCTCAAGTGCTGCATTAGTTAGTGGAAAATTCAAAAAGGCGTCAGTTAGCCATACAGAATGTATACTTGGCAAATGGTACTCTACTCTTAAAGATACGAAAGGGTATAGCAAACTTTCTTCATCTATGAAAGAAGAGATAGAGGTTATGATAAAAAGTCATGAAAAGATTCATAATATCGCAAAATATTATGATAGCGAGTATATACATATAAATAAAAATTTAAAAGCTATGCTAATGCAGGGAATAAGTGACCATCTAAAGTGGTCCAAACAACTACTTAGTGATATAAGCTTTAATCAAAAAGTATCAGTTCAAAAGGACCCAACGCAATGTAAGGTTGGCAAGTGGTACTATAACTTTAAAGATAGTGAGGAATTTTCTAAACTTAGTCAAAAAGATATTTCAGAATTCAAAGAACTTGAAGCTTCACATTCATTACTCCATAACAGTGTTAAAACTATTAGTACTATCCAAAACAAAGACAAAGCATTAAATTACTACAAATACAACACTGAAAAGCATTTGCTAAGCGTTATAAATATATTTGAAAATAAGCTCTCAGATATTAAATATATAAATGACAAAAATCAAGTGATATTTAAAGAAGTTTCAGTTGATATACCTGTATTGCTTGATAATGTAATATCAACGCTACATAAATATGACGATGTTGAAATGGAATATATGGCAGTAATTGAAGAGGAGATAGATTCAAACGGCAAATTGATCAAGATTATTTATTTGATAATAGGCATTTTGTCAGTTTTTCTTCTCTTTTTTGTTGCAATCGTTATTCTTAATTTGCTTAAAGATGTTAATGAGTTAGGCAAAGGAATCAACAGTTTCTTTGGGTATCTCAACAAAGAGCAAAAGAGCGTAAATACAATAGTTAAAAATTCTAATGATGAAATTGGAAATATGATAGAGGTTATTAATACAAATATAACAAAAACAAAAGAGAATTTTGATGAAGATAATGCTGCTTTTGATGACATTGTTGATAAACTTGCCCTTCTCTCAGAAGGTGATTTTAGCGCTACTATAAATGCCACATACAGCGGTAATTATGGACGAGCAAAAGATGCCATTAATAGTACTATCTCAAATATAAAAGAGATCGTTGAAGAGATTGCAGAGGTGCTTAAAGGCATTGACGATGGACATCTAGACAGAGAGATACGCATTGAGTTTAAAGGTGGATACGCACAGATTAAAACTTCTATAAACTCTATGTCTAATAACTTAAGCAATGTCATAGAGACTATTGACAACTCTTTACAAAAACTAGCAAGTGGTGATCTTGATGCTAAGATTGGTGCAGATTTACCAGGTGATTACAATCAGTTAAAAGTTGCTATTAATAAAACTATTGAAAAACTAAATACTATTATTGGAAGTGTAAATGAATCTACGTTACAGATTGCATCAGCTGCTGATGAAGTAAGTTCTGCTGCACAGTCACTCTCAACTGGGGCTACAGAGCAGGCAAGTAGCCTTGAAGAGACAACAGCTGCTGTAGAAGAGATGGCAGGGGGGATAAGCCAAAATGCCCAAAATGCAAGAAAAACAAATGAAGTATCAAGAAAAACTTCTTCAATGGCCAAAGAGGGGGGAGAGGCAGTTTATAAAACTGTAGATGCAATGCGTAATATTGCTGGAAAAATTGGGATAATTGAAGATATTGCATACCAAACTAATCTATTGGCACTAAATGCAGCTATAGAAGCGGCTCGCGCCGGTGAGCATGGTAAAGGGTTTGCAGTAGTTGCAAGTGAGGTTCGTAAACTTGCAGAGAGAAGCCAGACTGCAGCGCAAGAGATTAGTCAGATAACTACCGATAGCGTAAAGATAAGTGAGCATGCAGGAACTCTTCTTAGTGAAATAGTTCCAAGTATAGAGCAGACATCTGAACTTATAGAAGAGATATCAAGTGCATCTTCCGAACAAGATACAGGAATTTCCCAGATTAATTATGCCATGACAAATCTTGACCAAGTAACACAGCAAAATGCTTCAGCTAGTGAAGAGTTAGCAAGTGCCAGTGAAGAGATGAGTTCACAAGCTACTCACCTAAAAGAGTTGGTAAGTTTTTTCAAAATAACAGGAGTTACAAATCAAGTTTCAATACAAAAAACTGCACCTACAGCTAAAATAGTAAAAGATAATGAGCCAGAAGCAAACTTGGAAAATAGTAATAATTTTGTTCAGTTTTAATACATAAAAGGAGTAACTATGAGTACTGCCAATCAAGATAGTAGTGACAATCAGTTCTTAACATTTTATGTTGCTGGTGAAATATACGCTCTTTCAGTTTTGCATATAAAAGAAATTATTGAGTATTCAATAGTTACTAAGGTACCATTAATGCAAGAGTGCGTTAGTGGCATTACAAATATTAGAGGCAGTGTGATACCTGTAATAGATTTGGGAATTCGTTTAAATATTTCACATACACAAACCATAAATAAAAGAACATCAATTATAGTTATCGAAAAAGAGGATGAGATACAAAACTTTCAAGTTGGACTTGTAGTTGATGAGGTAAATGAGGTCTATGACATCATCACAAAAGAGCAAGAAGATGCACCTGTGTTTGGCAGTAAAATTAGAAAAGAGTTTATTGAGCATATTGGAAAAGTTAAAGGGTCATTCATACCAATATTAAACTCCTCAGAATTAGTTAATATTGAAGAGCTATCAAAAGTAAACAATGCAAAGGATGCATAATGTCAGAAATTCATGTAGACAATGATTTTGATGAAATCATATCAATAGAATTAGAAAATGATGAACTTGTTAGGCTTGTTACAAGCAATGCAGATGTTGCCAGTCAGTATGTTGTCTTTCAAAATTCTAATGATGAATATTTTGCAATAAATGTTGCTAAAGTAGAAGAGCTAATAGAATATAAAATACTTGATGTCACAAAAACAACCGATAGTTCAGGAGTTATGAAAGGCACAGCAAAAATTCGCGAGCATTTTGTCAATATTGTCTGTTTTGATTCTTGGCTAGGTATTAATAGTAGAGATAACTCAATCTATGAGTTAGTAATTCTTTGTGATTATGCCGGAGTAAGATTGGCTATTATTGTTAAGAGTGTTTATGGGGTACTAAATATCGAACCATCTGAAATGTTTGATGATTCAGATAAAGATACAAGGATCTCTTACCTTTGTGAAATTGTTGTAAATAACAAAAAAATTCTATGTAAAGTTTTTGACAGTGATCAGTTTTTAGCAGATGTGATGCCAAGCAAGTTTGCCAAAGAACTACAAAAGAGTGAAATGATTAGCAGTAATGATAAGAATGTTATAAATAAAGAGATTTTGATTGCTGAGGATAGTGTTTTAATTCAAAATGCCGTTAAACAACTGATGGAAAAGATGCAGCTTTCATATCAGGTGTTTAATAATGGCAAAGAGCTTTTGGATTCACTTAAGAATGAAAATATTGATAATATAGGACTAATTATTACAGATTTAGAGATGCCTGTGATGGGTGGACTTGAACTGCTAAAAGAGTGCTTAAATCATGATTATTACCGTAAAATCCCAATTGTTGTAAATACGAATATGGCAAACGCGAGCATAATCAATACGGCTGAAAAACTTGGAGCAAGAAAAGTAATTAAAAAACTTGACTTACTAACTCTTAGAGAGGTAATATTAGAATATGCCGATAGATAAATACTCTGTTTTACATGTTAAAATAACTGATGGTGAATATATTAAATATAGAGAGATAATATATGAGACTACAGGTATAGAGCTAAAAGAGAATAAGCACAACCTTATAGAGAGTCGTTTAATGAAGCGACTTAGATATTATAATATGAGTAGCTATAGTGAGTATTACCAATTAGTGTTAAAAGATAGAACCGAGCTACAATTGATGATAAATCAGGTAACGACTAATGAGACCAGTTTTTTTCGTGAAAATAAACATTTTGACTACCTTGTTCGCAGAATATTACCAGAAGTAAATGAGCAACTGCGTATTTGGAGTGCAGCATCTTCTATAGGTGTGGAGGCATATACTATAGCAATGGTTGTAGATGAAGTTTTGTCTATAAGGCATTTGCCATTTGAGATATTAGCAAGTGATATTAATATAGATGTATTGTCACAAGCAAAACAGGCAGTGTATGATATAAAGTTTTCTAAAAATATACCTGATAATTATCTACGACAATACTGCTTAAAAGGTGTTGGAGATATGCAAAACAAATTCGCTATAAAAGATTATTTGAAAAATAAACTATCATTTGCTCAGATAAATTTAACAAAGCCAATAAGTCCAAATGTGGGAAAGTTTGATATAATTTTTCTTAGAAATGTTCTTATATATTTTGACATTCAAACAAAACAAAATGTTGTAAAACATGTTCTGCAACACTTAAAACCAAATGGTTACTTCTTCATAGGACACTCTGAATCACTTTTTAATATTAGTGATGAAGTAGTTCAGGTTATGCCTACAGTTTATCAGAAGGTCGTCCTATAAAATAACCTTGTGCGTAATCGAAACCAAGTTTTTTACCCTCGTCTAATATTTTCTCATCTTCAACACCAACCAAAATACTTTTAATACTTGACTTGTTTGTGTACTCTAGTAAAAATGAGAGAACAGCTTTCATGTTTGTATCAGTTAAAGATTTATGCATTATTAGTTGATCTATTTTTATATAATCAGGTTCTAAAATTGATAGCAGTTCAATGTTTATATTAGAAGTTGCGAACCCTTTTAAAGCTATTTTATACCCGTTGTTCTTTAATCTTAAAATGGCTTTTACTGCTTTACTTGAAGGTTTTAGTGATTCATAGTTTCTTATGTCTAAAATAACTCTATTATTGCTTACTTTAAAATGATTTCCTAAATATATTAGATAGTCTTCAATATCATTGTTGTTAAATAGCGAGTTGGACATATTAATGTGAAAAGGTAAATTGCTAGAAGACAGCTCTTTGAAACATTGCTTAAATACAATTTCTGATATATCTTCTAAAATGCCAGCTTTCTCACTCAAATCTATGAAAAACTTTGGTAGTATATATTTGTCACCTTGTTTAATTCTGGAAAATACTTCATATGAAAAAACTTTCATTGTATACATATCTATAACTGGTTGGTAAAACGGTACAATAGTTTTTTGTTTTAAAGCATCAAGAGTAACCCCCAGCCAGCTAAGAGAGTCACTTTTTTTAGCCTCTTCTATATCAATATCCATCTTGACAAAATAAGTACTGTGCTCATCATTTTTTATTTCATCAACAATAGAGTAAATGTGCTGTAAAAAGTTTTTACTTCTATTTTCCATACTGCTATTATTTTTAAGCATAATAAGACCGTATGAGAGAGTGATATATATTTTTAAATTATTAAATGTCACTATCAAAGTATTATGGTTGTCAGAGAAACTTTGCAAGGCATCAAGTATATTATCTATATAGTGCTTATCTGTAGCACATATTATTACATCATTGTGTAATTGCACTGTATTGTTGTCCTCTATCCCAAAGTAAGAGAGATGCTCTTTTACGGCACTGAAGATATGCTCTTGTGTTTGGCTGCCAAATTGATTTTTTATCTCTTTAAACATATCTACAACAACTAAAAAGAGAGCTTGGTCATTGTTTTGCAAGAGGTAATCTAGTTTTTTATCTTCTTGAGTATTTTTACTGTCTCTTTTACTAATGTCAATTAAATTACATACTTTGTATAGAAGTTTAAACAACTTATCCATTGCGACTGGTTTAAGTAAAATCCCATCAACTTGGAAATCTATGGAGTTTCTTAACCCATGATCTGTATTGTGCGCAGTCATGATAATAGTATTTTGATCAGGATTGATTTTTAATACCTCACTTATTAAACAAACACCATCCATTTTAGGCATTGTCAAGTCTGTAATTAATAAATCATATCTTTTTTTATTGTACTCCTTTAGTGCAACTTCACCATTTTGCGCACTATTAACTTCTTTAAATAGGAGTTTAAATATATTCTCATATTGCTCTCTAATTTCATTGTTGTCTTCAGCGTATAAAACAGAAATATTTTTTGTGACACTGAGTAGCTTTTGATGTATATCAGACACTTTACTCTCTACCCCTGCAAACAATCTCAAAAGAGCTACCATTTTGAGTTGCTGTATATATTAAATCACCGTTAAAACTCTTTTTCATTATATCCATGCTCATATAAAGACCAATTCCGGTACCTTTTCCTTGTTCTTTTGTTGTGAAGTATGGGTTAAATATTTTATCTCTTATTTCTTCTGGTATTCCACCTGCATTATCTTCTATGACTATTATTGGTATATTCTCTTTCATATCTATGGTTATATTTATAAACTTGTCTGCACTCTCTATATCTTCAAAAGCATCTCTTGCATTTGCGAGAATATTTATGATTACCTGTTCTAATAGGTCTTCATAACCTACCATTGAGATATTTTCATTAGTTACTTTAACATCTACATGTATGCTGTGATTGGTTAGTTGTGTCCCCATTATTTGTATAATAGCTTCTATTGTATGAGAGAGTCTAAATGGTTTTGACTCCTTTGCCGGTTTTACGAAGTTCATAAAGGTGTCAATTGTTTGCGACATGTTTTGGCATTGGTCTTGAATAAACTCACTGCTCTCTTGTATTTTTTGTGGTTCAAGCATTCCCATGCTTGAGAGTAGTGAGAGATTAATACCTGTTGCACTTATGGCATTTAGCGGTTGTCTCCATTGGTGGGCTATCATGCTTACCATATCACCCATTTGAGCTAGTTTAGACTGTTCTATGAGTTTACCCTCTTGAGAGCGTAACTCTTTTATTTGCTCTTGTACTTTTGCTTCAAGTGTTTTAAAGTAGTTTTCTTTTCTCAAAACTGATATAAAAGAGCTTGCTAAGACTTTTAAAATATCTTTTTCAAATTCATTCCATATTCTTTCATATGAACAATCATCAAAACCTATAAACCCCCAAAAAACATCTTCATACCAAATTGGCATAATAATAGTAGATTTAATATTCTGAGGCTCTAATATTTTTCTCTCAGGTTCTGGAAAATCTCTAACCAAACCTTCTATACACAGACCTTCTTGGAATTTTTCTTTCCATCGTTCAATGCCAGCACCTATATATGATAAATTTTGAAGTTCAGGATTATTGAGCTGAACAGAGATATTCTCTTTAGTAGACTCAAATTTTTGAGAACATACTAAATCATTGTTGAAATAATTATTTTCAAATACATAAACTCTGTCAACATCTAGAGTGTTAATGATTTTTTCTAAAATATTTTTCACACTTGAGTTAAAATCTTTGTTAATTATTAGTTCGTTTAAAATAAACACTATTGTTTGAAGTGTATCTCTATGGTATTTTAAGTCTTTTTGAGCTTGAATATTGTCTGTAACATCTGTTACAATAGATAAAAAACACTTAGTTTCTTTTAGAGTAATTATGGAAGTGTTTACAATTACATTAATCTTTGTACCATCTTTTTTTAGATGTAGTGTTTCAAACCTATTCTGAGTACTGTTCTTTATGCGCTTAAGTAAAGAATTTATATCTCCATTATATGTTGGATTTATATCAAACAAGGGCAAATTTATTAATTCATCTTTTGTGTATCCATAAGTCTCCACAGCTGATTTGTTTACATCAACTATAAGACCATTATTTGTATTAATAACAAGTCCGGGATTGTTCATATTATCAAATAAAACTTTGTAATTATTTGCTTCTTCTGCTGTTAATAACTGCATCTATAAACAATCATTATTTAGTAATATTAAGTCTATTGTGTCTGAATCCATGTAAGCACTCTTTCATATATAAAGTATATATTATATTAATAAAAATGTATGAAGTAATTATGAAGTTTTATTTATTTGAGACGCAAACGATAACCCTCAGCTCTTATACTTTCAATTGCCTCATCTGGAATATGTCTGCGAATCTCTTTAATATGTGAAGCAATAGTATTTACTTTTACATATTCACCATCCCATACATCACTCATAAGCACTTCATATGTAACTATACTGTTTTTTTGTTCTATAAGAGACTTTAGAATTTTTCTCTGAATTTTGGTTAATTTTTTAATCTGGTTTGAAGAGTATAACTGCTCACTTTCCATATCAAATTCTATATTATCATCAAGTTGCACTTTTATATAATTATTACTATCAACAAGTTGTTGAACTCTTAGCCAAAGCTCAATAAGGTCAAAAGGTTTTTTCAAAAAATCAGCACATCCTAAAGAGTAAGCTTTTCTTATACTCTGAATATCTGTATATGCTGTCATAAAAAGTGTAGGTATTGAATTGTTTACACGATTAATCCACTCTATAACTTCATAACCGGTAGCACCAGGTACCTCAATGTCTAAAATTGCGATATCTGCTTTAAAAGTGGACTCTTGAAGTAACGTAGCACCATCTGTATAAGCTTCAACAACTACTCCTTTCATCTCAAGGAACTCTTTAATATTGCTGTTGAGTAAATACTCATCTTCAAGAAGAATCACTTTCATTTTAGACCTCTGGTAATTATTTATAATCATTGTAGCAGAATTAATACATTTATAGAAATAATATATAACTAAACATAACTATGTTTTCTTAATTTATAATTTATTTATAGAACTAATTAAGTATTTTAGGTATTGCATATTTAAAAGAAGTAACGCCATTTTCGGAAATAACTTCTGTTTTTATATTGTATGTATTACATAAAGATGAAACAATTTCTAAACCAATTCCCATACCAATATTTTCAAAATCTTCTCTGTACCCTTGTTTAAAAATCTTTTCCGGATGATTGATAGTGCTTCCAATATTGGAAGATTTAAATATTACACTGTCGTTACTGTTTATAATATCTATGCTAACTGTTGAACCATCTTTTGCATACTTTATTGCGTTAGATATTGTATTGTCAACTATTCTATATAAATCCACTTCTCGAATTTGTATTTTACTTACCTCAAAACTTTGCAAATCAATATTGATATTTTTGCTCTTTCTAAAATAGTAAAAATAATCTATTCTCTTTTGCACAAATTTTACAAGGTCAATTGATAGTACATTTTCATGATGATTACGAGATGAGAGTGAATAATACAAATCATCATAAACTAATTGAAGTGTATTTGATGCTACAGTTATGGAGTCTGTATAACGGGTATTACCATGCTTTAAGTTTTGCATCTCAACAGAGGTGTTTATAATTGTAAGAGGATTATAAAGTTCATGGTAAGATTTACGTAATAGCTGCTTAAGAGATTTAAAAAGTAAACCTTTTTGAAGGTGTAATTTAACTCTGGCAATTAACTCTTCTTGTAAAAATGGTTTAGCTATATAGTCATCTACACCATAAGAAAAGCCTTTTATTTTATCCTCAACACCACCAAGTGCAGAGATAAATATGATTGGTATGTCTTTGTGTTTATTATGATTCTTAAGTATTTTGCATACTTCATATCCATCCATATTAGGCATGACAATATCGAGCAAGATAAGGTCAAAGTCATAAGTACCTACACTTTTTAGAGCATCTTTAGCACTTAATGACACAAAAATTTCCAGATTAAGAGGTTCTAGCATATCAAGAAGGATGGTTATGTTTTCGGCCTTGTCATCAACGAGCAATACTTTAGGATTGTCATTTTCTACTAAATCCATTGTATGCCTTTTTTAAATATTTAAATTAGTTTATAGTAACATCTAATTATGGAGAAACAATGGACTTGATAATTGAAGTAAAGTCAACTCTTCTTAGTGATGAGCTTAAAAAAGTTTTTGTTCTTGAATTTTCAAGTGTTGAAATCAGCCTATCTAGCTCACTGTATGCACCAACTTTAGCTAAACGAAGAAGTTCATTTTTTACTTCACTCGATATATCTGCTTCTAGTTTATAGTTATCCTCTTTGGTATCTTTAATATCTCTGGTGTTATACCCTAGTAAGGCACCCATAATGTGCTCAGATGTAAATGGTTTTGGCAACCAGCAGTCAAAAGTTGATGTAATAGTGTTTGGTTGGTTTTTTAGAGCACTTACAGCTATAAAGTAGGCACTACACCCCAATAGTCTAAGCTCTTTTGTCGTACTTGTACCATCCATGCCAGGCATAACAATATCCATACAGACTATGTCTGGCTTAAAACCGTTGTTGAAAATATCTAAAGCATCTTCCCCGCTCGTGGCTGATTTAATGTTACAAGATAGAGTTTGAAAAATATCACTCATAATATTAATATTTTCTATGACATCATCAACTATCATGATATTTAAACCACAGAACTGATTCATGTCAAGAGTATATGTGCTGTTTTTAGAAATATCAACTTTTGTTTTTTTTGCACTTGAATCAGTTAAAAGAGCATCAATATTATAAGCACTTTTTTTAATTCTTTCACCAATGTCACAAAACTCATCACTCTTTATAATAGAGTCAGCACTGCTTATAATTTGGTGTAAATAATTTCCAATCTCATGTACTATTTTTTTATCCACATATATTCTTTCAATATTTAATTGATAAATTATAGCACATTCTCTACTAAACTTCACCCTTACAAACAATCTCAAAAGAGCTACCATTTTGAGTTGCTGTATATATTAAATCACCGTTAAAACTCTTTTTCATTATATCCATGCTCATATAAAGACCAATTCCGGTACCTTTTCCTTGTTCTTTTGTTGTGAAGTATGGGTTAAATATTTTATCTCTTATTTCTTCTGGTATTCCACCTGCATTATCTTCTATGACTATTATTGGTATATTCTCTTTCATATCTATGGTTATATTTATAAACTTGTCTGCACTCTCTATATCTTCAAAAGCATCTCTTGCATTTGCGAGAATATTTATGATTACCTGTTCTAATAGGTCTTCATAACCTACCATTGAGATATTTTCATTAGTTACTTTAACATCTACATGTATGCTGTGATTGGTTAGTTGTGTCCCCATTATTTGTATAATAGCTTCTATTGTATGAGAGAGTCTAAATGGTTTTGACTCCTTTGCCGGTTTTACGAAGTTCATAAAGGTGTCAATTGTTTGCGACATGTTTTGGCATTGGTCTTGAATAAACTCACTGCTCTCTTGTATTTTTTGTGGTTCAAGCATTCCCATGCTTGAGAGTAGTGAGAGATTAATACCTGTTGCACTTATGGCATTTAGCGGTTGTCTCCATTGGTGGGCTATCATGCCTATCATCTCTCCCATTTGCATAAGTTTATTATTCTGAAATTTATTCTTCTCTTTTTCTTTGCTCTTTTGTAGCTTCTCATTGACACTATCTTCCCACTCATGTGCTATAACATTAGTCATATGTGTTAATGCATGTGTTATTTTACTCTCTTTCATATCTGCAGCAGGTAGGTTTCTATTATGTGCATATTTGCTATTATTTATCTGCTCGGATTCTCTTAATGCCAAAATAGTCATTGTTTCGTTAAATAGATAGTTGTCATTAGCATCTGAAAAAAATTCTCCATAGACAAAAAAGCCACTTACACTGCACTTATTTGCAAATTCTCTGAGTTCAAAATAGCTGTCATCTTTTAGTAAATGTCGTCTTGCCATGCAAGAATACACAAAAACAGACTCAGGAGTAAAAGAGTCTTTGAAATCTTTAAATTTATTAACACCATCTCTTAAAATATTGTCAATACCTCCAACTGCAAAACGTATCTCTTCATTTTCTCTAAGATCACCTCCAAAAAGTAAAGAACCGTCTTCTAGTGCTTTTAAACAAACACGAGCAATTTTGACACCATTGCGTGATATAATTAATGGAGTTTCAAACCCTATTTCAGGAAATAGTTCTTCTATATTATTGCCAAAGTATTTTTTATATACGTCTAGTGCTGCAACATTGTTAATTTCATATACTCTATTTGCTATACTTTTTGTAACCTTCATAGATAGCCCAACCGTTTCCCAACCAAACTTGTACTGACTCTTTACATGTAGATCTTTTCCTTTTAGCGCAACCCCAACAGAGCCTTTTTTAATTACACTGTTTCCATGAGTAATATATGTTTGTTTGAAACTTGCATTATCCCCTGCCATACCACCTGAAACAATAAACTTTCCTTTAGAGATAGTTTTTACTCCATCAAGAAATTGTTCACCGCTCACAAGTAACCCTGCCGTAAAAAAAACCATGGCTTTGACATCATCAGCATCAAGGTTTGATGCTATGTCACGTCCCATTGTGAAGGAATCACTACCATATATGACTCCAACTGAACTTATAGTACTAGTTTCAAACACAGAGACACTTATGATTATTTTATTTGTGCTGACTTTATCATTGTAAATTTCACCATCTGTTGTTGCTCCAATAATATGTGCACCTGGAAGATTACTGCACAATGCAGAGGCAATTTTTTTCATAATTGCCTCTTGTGAAATACCACAGAAAAACTGCACTAAACACTCTTTTTTAGAGCTAAACTCATGCTTGCAGAGCCATTCATGTAGTATCTCTTCATTTCTGTAATAGTGGTTTAATGTATACACCTATTTCTCATTTTTTTCAAGATTTATCATATGTGATATCTTTAAAAGGAGCTCTAACATTTTATCCATTTTGATAGGCTTTAGTAAAAAACCATCAAGTTGTAAATCTATTGTTTCCATAAGATTCTCACTACTATTGTGCGCTGTCAATATAATTACATGTTGATTGTTATTTATTTTTTTAATCTCTTTAACCATTGTTAAGCCATCCATGTTTGGCATAGTTAAATCTGTCATAACTAAATCTGCTTTGCTGTATCTATAGACTTCAATTGCATCTAGCCCATCTTTTGCAATAAAAACTTTCTGAAAAAAAAGTTCTAGTATCTGAGAAATTTGCTTACGTGTGTCCTCTTCATCTTCAACATATAAAACAGACAAGTATTGTGCTTCCTTCTTAAGTCTTTCGTTTATATTCATAGTATATCCTTCAAAGGTTCAGATATGTAATATCCTTGTGCATAGTCTATACCTAGCTCTTTTATAATTTTATATGTCTCTTCGTCATGTACAAATTCTGCGATTGTATTAACCCCACTATGCTTTGCATAAAAAACTATAGTTTTTACAATAATCATACTATTTTGATTTAGTGCAATATCTTTAATAAACGAACCATCAATCTTAAGATAATCTATTTGTAACTTTTGTACTCTTGCAAAATTAGAACTATCTGCACCAAAGTCGTCTATTGCAATTTTAAATCCAATATTTTTTAGTTTTTCCATTTGAAAGTTTGCATGCTGTAAATCATAGTCACTAATATTTTCCAGTACTTCAAGTGCAACTTGTGAAGGATGAATATTGTGCTTTTCACAATGCTCTAGTAGGTAGTCTACTAAATACCCCTCTTTAAAATCATCATCTGTTATGTTTATGGAAAACTCTTTGTTACATGTAGAAAATGTTTTAAATGATTTTTCAATCATCCGTCGTGTAATATCAGTAACCATACCTGCTATACGTGCAGCTTCTATAAAATAAGAAGGAAAGATAGTCTCCTCTTGTTCTATAATTCGTGCTAAGCATTCATACTTTTCTATTTCATTAGTGGCTAAGTTTATAATAGGCTGATAATATGGAATTAGTAGGTCAAAATCTAGTGCGAGTTTAGTTTTATGAGCCCATTCATGCATTTTTTGCTGGTATTGCTCTGTTTTAGAATCTGGCTGGTAGTGACCAATTACATTCTTATGCACCTTCCTCATATCCATAATTGCAAGCTGTGCTTTAGAATAAGGAATTGAAATGTCATTATCATTAATAGATATAATACCAATTGAAAATGTTATTCTAACATGTATGGAACCAATCTTAAATCGCTTGGTATATACTTTTTTCTTAATTTCCTGCGCAAGCTTTAAAGATTTTTCTGCAGATGATGACTCAAGGGCTATGAAAAACTCATCACCAATACCTTTGTATATAGTATGATGAGTTATTTGTTTTAAAAAACTTGCAACACCTTTAAGTAATAAATCTCCATTATCATATCCATACGAACAATTAATATGTGAGAAGTTATCAATATTTAGTAAAATACCATCGTTGAATCTGCTTGTTATAAAATCTAAATGCAGTTTCTGTTTATTTGGTAATCCTGTAATTGGGTCATATTCAAGTTGATTTATAAGTTCTTTGGCTTGATTGTCAACTCTATTTTCTAGTTCTTCTTGATAAAAACTATTCTCTTTTTCAATTTTCAAAGAAACTACTGTTTTTTCAATTGCTTCAAACATCTGGCTAGCATTTATAGGTTTTAATATATATCCATCTACGCCACTTTTAATTGCTTTAACAATTATATCTGCTTCAGTATGTGCCGACATAACAATAATTTTTTGTTTTTGATTTATCTTTCTAACTGCTTGAGTCAGTTCAAAACCATCCATCTTGGGCATGTTTAAATCAGTGATAATTATGTCTACTCTTTTACGTTTGTAAATTTCCAATGCTTCCTTTCCATCTTTTGCTACTAAAACAACTGAAAAAAGATGTGTTAATATGCTCTCTACTTCTCCCCTTGCGTCTTCATCATCGTCAATAAGCAGTGCAGAGAAACGTGAACAAATTTTACTGATTTTTTTTACATCATACATTTTCTGAATCCTGCTCTATATAATTACCGAAAGTAATTTTAAAACAACTACCATCAATAACAGGCATATAAGTTAAGTCACCGTTAAAGTGTGTTCTCATTATTTTACGACTCATATACAGACCCAAGCCTGTCCCGTTTACATCTTGTTTAGTTGTAAAGTATGGGTTGAAAATATCATCTATTATCTGAGGTGGAATTCCCCCGGCATTGTCTTGTATCTTTACATTTCCAAGTTTGTCTATTTGTATTAAAATCTCTTTTTTGTTAATCTCTTTTTTTCCTTCAAAAGCATCTCTTGAATTAATAAAAATGTTAAGTAAAACTTGCTCAAATAGATTTTCTGAACCTAGTAATTTTTTATTTTTAAATTCTTTATCAAACTCTGTTTCTATATAAATAGAGTGTAATGACAACTGTGTATTAACAATGTTTAATGCCTTGTGGATTGCTGATGGTAGTAAAAACTCACTGTCCTCAGCAATTGGTTTAGAAAATTCAAAAAAATTATTGATAACTGTAGACATCTCTTGAGTCTTATTCTGAATGAAATCGCTTGCATCATTTATGCTCTGTGTTGTACTTATATTCATGTCATTTTCAAGTTTTAATTTTATTGCTGAAGCACTAATAGCATTTAATGGTTGACGCCAATGATGTGCAATCATTGAAACCATCTCACCGAGTTGAGCTTGTTTGGCTTGATTGTTTAGTACTTTGTCCTTATTTTTATTCTTTTTAACTTCATATATAACTCTATTCTCAAGAGTTTTATTTATCTTTTCAAGTTCCTCAGTATATATGTCAACCTCTTTTTGAAAGGCATATATCAAGTAGGACATAAGAATATAAATACTTAACAATAGTGAGATTTCTTCATTCTCATAAGCTGTTTTAATGTAGTGTAAATTTTGAAAGATTAAGAGAAACAAAATAATTGCTCCAAATGAGACACTCCAGATTAAGCCAGTTTTTTTAGAGTTAAGTAGAAAAGCAAATGATGAAAAAAGTAAACTCCAAGCAAATCCCATTCTATAGAGTCCACCTTCAAAAATCAGAAATATGAAAAATATAGCTGTGGATATAAGAAATATTGTAGCTTTTTTATTACAAGAATAGGCACTGGTGTATTTTAAAATTATAAGAATAATTAAACCAGTTCCAATATCTACAAAAGCACTTGCTATATTGTCAATGAAAATATGAATAACAGCGATTACCGTAAGATAAAAAAGTAAAATGTAAAAAAAATCTATAAATCTAACACAGATGAAATTTTGCTCTGTCTTTAAATTTTCCATATTAACTTCTTTTGTTACTTGATAGATTGAATTAATTCAATAATTTTTTCAATACTTAACGAATGGGTGACACCGCCAAGTTTTACAGCTTCATTTGGCATGCCATAAACTACACAGCTATCTTCATCTTGAGCATACGTTTTTGCACCAATATCAAACATCTCCTTCATACCATGTGCTCCATCACCACCCATACCCGTAAGTATGATGCCAACACCACTTTTACCTAACTCATTTGCAAAAGAGCGGAACAAGACATCAACACTTGGTTTATGATGAGAAATTTTTGGGCCATCTTTGATTTTTATAATATATTTTAATCCTACTCTTTGAACTAGCATGTGTGTATCTCCAGGAGCAATGTAAGCAGTTGATGATTTTAGTTCATCTCCATCCTCAGCTTCTTTTACAGATATGTTTGAAATAGAATCAAGTCTTTTAGCAAGTGAAGCTGTAAAGCCAGCTGGCATATGTTGTGTTATTAGAATAGGGACAGTTACGGATGGTAAAGAGGTGAGTATTTTTTCTATAACTTGCACACCTCCAGTAGAAGACCCAATTGCAATGACTCTTTTACCTCCAATAAATTGTGTATTTTTTTTCTGCATTACAACGTTGTCTGTAGTTTGCAAAATAGCGGAGTCTGTTTTTTTCTGCAAACTTGGAATTATTTTTAATTTAGAATTTGCTGCTGCTTTTATTGATTGTATTAAACTCTTTTTAGATTTTTCTAAAAATGTCTTAGTTTGTAGGTTTGGCTTTTCTATAAGCTCAACTGCTCCAGATTGAAGTGCTTCTATAGCCTTAAGGCTACCTGACATAGCTACACATGAACAAATAATAGTAGCAATTGGTTGCTCACTCATAATCTTTTTTAGAAATGTAATACCATCCATTCTAGGCATCTCAATATCTAAAATAATAACATCTGGAGTGCCAGTAGTTTTAAATTTTTGCATTGCAAAGATAGGATCAGCAGCAACTCCTAAAATCTCAATCTCGGATTCATTTTCTACAAGTTTACTAATTGTTTGGCGAACTATTGCTGAGTCATCAATAATGAATAGTTTTATTTGTTTCATTTTAAATAGTTCCCACTATCTTTATAAAGTTGTTTTATAGCATTTACAATAGATAATTGAAGGGAATCTTGCGTTATTGACTTTATAAACCATCCATCTATACCAGCTTTTTTACCATCTTCTTTTGCCTCGCTAGTATATTCTGACGTAATCGCTATAATTGGCTTGTACTTGTATTTTTTAATTTTTTTAGCTGTTTTGGCTAGGTCGTAGCCTGTAATTATGGGCATATTTATGTCAATAAACATTAAATCATATTCTAGTGATTCTTCTTCAATCATTTTTTTTATACTAATGGAGTCAGTAAAAAAATCGCATACTATAATTTTAGAGTCAATCATTTCTAAAACTAAAGATTTAAGTGTATCAAGTACAATTGTACTATCATCAATAAATATTATTTTCATAATTGACTCCTGCATAATTTATACTAACTAAAATCTTCTTCTATAAGTAGACACATAGACATAATCTTATGGTCATCATAGTGAATATCCAAACTATCTTGATTTGTAATAATATTTTTAATCCACTCTTCTATAGTAACATTCAACTCTTCAATATGTCGAACCATTTGTGTGTTTTTAGATTTTGTAAATGGTTTTATATCTTTGTTTTGAATGAGTATTGCAACACTTTGTAATGCTATGGAAATCCTGTCAAATTCAGGCACCTTTTTAAAAAGGCGTGTATATTTGTCAAATAAATTTATTAATGTCATACGTAGTGATACATTGTATGTACTGTCGTCTTGACACAATAGTCTGTATTCTTTTAGGGAGTCAATCAGTTCATTTACATAAAACTGCAGGTCGTCTGAACTTATGTTCATTAGTTCATATGCTGAGAGCAATTCATTTTGATATTGATTTATTTCAATGTTCTTTTTTTTCTCTTTAGCTAAAAAAGACACTATATTTATGCGAAATGAAAATGCTTTGCTATTTTTAGCATACTCAAAAAGTGTGCTGTTTTTTTTAACTAATGATTCCATAGTTTCTACAAAAAAACCATCTCTAACTGTTATATAAATATAGGAGTCAGACTCCTCTATAATTAAGTCAAACAGTTGATTTTTAGTGTCCATTTTTCTGAAAGCTTTAACTAGTGCAACCATGAAATCTTTTAAAAGAAGAGAGTTATATGATATGTTTTGATTTGAGAAATAATCAAATACTAAGAATAAATCATCTTCTTCAGTAATAGAAAAAGTGACAAAATAGTGTTTAATATGTTCATCTTTAAAACAGTTGTAGACGACGGATGGCTTGACATCAGGGATTGAACTTTTGTGTGTAATTAAAGAGGTTATTACTTTAAGTCTTGCAACAATATCATCAAGTTGGAATGGTTTAGCAATATAAAAATCTACGCCACTTGCATAAATCTTTTGAATCTGCTCTTCTCCGCTTAATCCAGTTATAGCCGCAACAAATATATGCTTCGTTTGAGGTTGTGATTTAAGTAGTGCAGTAAAACGGATACCATCCATTTTTGGCATTAAGATATCAGTCAGTACAATGTCTGGGTGAAAAGTTTCAACAACTCCTAGAGCTTCTAAGCCATCTTCTGCTTCAGCTATTTCGTAGGTAGAACTTATTTTAACTTTTATTATATTGTGCAAACTTTCTCTAGTCTCTTTTGCATCATCAACTATTAATATCTTCATTAGAACTCCCTTTTGTTGGTATTTTTATCGTTATGCTATTAGACATATACTTTACCTCATAAGATTGTGGTATTGAATCTTCATTTTTTCTTAAAACTTCAATAAAACTAAGGTTTGTACAGCTTAAATATACCGCATCGTATGATGTCTCAAGCATTATTTCAAAAGCTCCATCAAATTCATCGTTAAGTGATTCATAGCTTTTTAGAAGAATTGAAATAAAATCTTTGAGCATAAGTTTATTAGCCTCAGGGTAAAGAACTGCCAAGTGGTGAATGATTTGATATAAATCTTCTTCTTGCAAAATTGTAAAAATTGTATAGTAGTTTGTCATAACTGGTACATTAAAAGGGTTAAAGGTGTCTCTTATCAATTCGGGGGCAGGTTTGTCTTTTTGAACAAGTTTATATATTAGCTTTAGTCTAGCTATTATATCTTCTTGCTGGATTGGTTTAGGTATATAGTAGTCAGCCCCGCAAGAGAAGACTTTTTTAACTTGTTCTTCTCCACTCAGACCAGTGATAGAAGCAATAAATATATGCTTTAATGACTTATTGTCTTTAACTTGTTTAATTAGTTCAAAGCCATCCATCTTCGGCATCATAATATCTGTCAATAAAATATCTATTGGATAATTATTAATAATCTCTAATGCCTCTGCACCATTATCAGCTTCAATTATTGTTACACTATTGTCTATGGCATATATAATAATATTCTTTAATACTTCTCTGGTCTCTTTAGCATCTTCAGCGATTAAGATATTCATAGCAAGTCCTATTTATAAAGTTGTTGTAATACTATTTTAAAACTATGAAGAAAATATGGAGATACAGTTATTAATATTTTTGACTTTGAATAATTCTAGTTAATAAGTTTATTTAAATAATAAATAGTTACAATAAGCTTTATATTATTAAAAAAGGTTTTATATAATGACAATTAATCAAATTGAGTTGTTGGAAAAAGTCATATTTATACAATCTTGTGTGATTGAGGGACGTGATATTAAAGCTGTTTTACGCAAAGAAACTTCTATATTTAAAAAAAAGAGTGGTGCAGAAGTCATTGCTTTTTGTCTTGAAAATGGTAAGTACGTCAATATTGAATTAGTGCTAGAAGAGAGTAAGAAATTTCTTTCTTTAATAAGAAAGTATAAACTTAGGTCAAAAGACATGATATTAAATAAGTTTATAGAGCAGTGTAGTTTAAAATTTGGTTCTTCTAGAGAATATATTAAGATAGAGTCTATTTATGAGATTTTTGAATCTACCTTATCAAAGTCAAAATCATATGAATTTGAAAAAGAGATGAACTTTAAAGAAGCACGTATCTTTCCATTACGTAATAGAATTGGAAAGAAAGTAGGCTTTGTTATTTATTTTTTTTGTAATGATTCAATAATGATATATGAAAATTTACCAGACGTGACAAAGGCTTTTGAAACTTTAATTCGCCCTTTTTATGATAGTAAAGTTCGTACTCTTCATTCTAAATGTATTCAAGCAGATAAGCAAATGGATCTTTTAACTGAAAGAGAGAAGCAAATAGCATATCGTGTTTTACAAGGAAAAACACATAAAACTGTAGCTTACGAACTAGAAATATCAATTAATACATTTAAAACACACATGAAGAATATTTACAATAAATACGGTGTGAGTTCCAAGATAGAGTTAAGTAATAAGTTAAAAGGAAATGTTATTAGAAGTACTGATATTTAAGTATTAATAGTGCTTTTTACGTCCAGCTTTGTAGTCTATTTTCCAACCATCACTTGAAAAAGAAAAGTATTGTTTTTTTGGATGTGTGTCTTCTATGTAGTGAACAGTGACTCTGTCTGTGCCTTTTGATTCAAATGAAATAACATTAATCAAATGTTTTCTTTTTTCATGTGCTAAATCATTAGAGATGAGTGATTCAACTTTTTGCAAAGAGTTCTCATCACTATCAATATTTTTAAATAGTTTTTTAAACTCATCATTTCTAAATGCATGTTTAAAACCCAATACCTCTAATGTAATCAGATAAGACTCCCTTGTCATAAGGGTAGATAATTTAATTAAATCACCACAACTCAATGCGTCATAATAGAGCACAAGGGAGTCCTTTAGAGTCTTTTTTGTATTGTCATTAATTGTTAACACACAATCCCCTAATATTTTATTATATGCCTTTATCGTCGTCCACCACCGCCACCGCCACCACTTCCACTACGGCCACCTTGGTTAATTGAGTTGCCAGGACCAAACTTAGAGGCTTTTTTTGACTTTTTGCCATTCTTTTTATATTCATCACCATCTTTGTATCGGTACTGATTTTTATTTTTATTTTTAATCTTTTTTCCCAATCCATCACCGCTTTTATCTTTGAGCCTATCCTGAGTTCTGTCTCTCAGCCTATCTTGCGTACCATCTTTCAACTTATCTTGTGTTCTATCCTGTAGTCTATCTTGCAACATATCTTGCGTCTTGTCCCCATCTGCAGCTATTGCAGAAATACTCAAAATCAACAGCGTTGATACGCTTACTAAAAGTTTGTTTTTCATCTTAAATCCTTTTTTTATTATGTATAAGTATAACTCTACTTTGTAAGCAGAGTATTAGCATATAAACCAAATTAGAGTCTTAAAAAGCAAGAGTAGCAACTAGATAAAAATCGTAATAGTTCTCTATCAATGTTTGCTCATCAGGTTCAATGTAACTATACTCTGCATCAAGAGTAATATTTTGTCTTACAAGATAGTTTAAACCAAAAGAATAGGCATTAAAGTCATAAGCTTTAACAAATTCTCTGGTTACCGCTGTTTCATCCTTATTGTTATAGTTTAAATAAGCGACTTTTACCCCAAGTGGCAAAATAGGGTTAATTTGAAACTCTACAGATGTTGCCCTGTTGTTTGTTTGTTGTAAATTGGTACTTGTAAGAGAACTTATTGGTGTAACATCAATAATATTTTTCAGTACAACATTTATTGTTGTCATAGTTTGCATATCTAAAATAGAGCCAGTAGCCTCAAAATCAAAACCATAACCTTCTTTATAGATATTAATCAACTTCGCTGCACCATCGATAAGTCCGCCATCTAAACTTTGATCACTGGCTTTAACATCTCCGGCGAGTCCGTATGCACCAAGCATAAAATTCCAATCAGATACAGACATGTTGTATGAGACTCGCCCAAATGGAATTAACGCTCCTCCAGCATCAATCCCTTCATTATTTTGCGAAGGGATTGTTACACCCAGAGTGGCAAATAAATTGTTATCACCATAGTATAGTTGTAATCCAGTAGCAGGTCCGTTAGCAATGCCTGTTGCTTGAGCAGCATTTGTAACATAGGC
This sequence comes from Candidatus Sulfurimonas marisnigri, assembly GCF_015265475.1. Lineage (NCBI taxonomy): Bacteria > Pseudomonadati > Campylobacterota > Epsilonproteobacteria > Campylobacterales > Sulfurimonadaceae > Sulfurimonas > Candidatus Sulfurimonas marisnigri. The sequence continues at coordinate 683,344 of NZ_CP054493.1, forward strand.
ATTTTCAAACTGTTTAAGCGGTGCATTTAAACCTGTATTGAAATTTTCCATTCCAGAGAAAGTACCATTAATTTGTGTAGAGTATAAAGAAATACCACCAAACCCATTAAAAGTTGGATAAGATAAAATCGCTTTACCACCTAATGCCACATCATTTTCAGTTGAAGGATCCCCTATTATTGAGATGATACCACCAATATTATCTGCTATGCGTCCTGCAAAATATAGCCCAGAACCTTCTAAAACTTGTAATTCGCCACGCTCAGTTCCTAAATCATAACTACCGTTTATATCTAGTGAGTTTGTAGTTTTAACATAGCGTGCTTTTAACACAGCAGATACATTTAAAACTGATGGCATGCCAAGTGTTACTTCAGCGCCTTCTATCAGTGATTGTGTTTCACTATTACTGTTGTAATTAGCATAACCAGAAAGTGAGAAATTACGACCATAGCCGTTTAGCTTTGGCGTGTTTTGAATATGGCAAACAGTACAACTCTTACCAGTTTGACGAGTAAAACTTGGCAAGGCACTAGCGGATTCGGGAAGCATAAAAAATAATATACTTGACAGTAAAAATAAATTTTGCATTAACTTTTTCATAAGGTACTCCTATAATTTAAAATGAGATAGTTAACACTGAGAGTAAGTCAGTGTAATCTTTAATATCAATTCTTGTTGGTTTTACCATGGAATATTCCATAGTAAACGTTACATTTTGACGAAATGAATAATCAAAACCAAAGGTGTAAGCATCTTTGTCTTTCGCATCAACTTTATCAAGCTCGAATGTATGTGGGCCACTGTCATCCAAGCTTAAAAATGAGACCTTTAAACCAAGTGAACTTGTTGGATACAATTCAAATTCAATGGAATACGCTTCCATATCGGCATCAGCTGGTTCGCCATATATAGTTTTCTTGGGGCTGGGGGTAATATAGTTCATTAGGTATGGTTTATCCAATGTTGTTTTGTTTTTTAAGACAGCATTGATGGTCAATAGGGTGTGCTTTGACATAATATCACCCTCTAGTTGCAAATCAACTCCATAAGCCTCTTTCTTTAGTTCTATTAGTTCTCTAGTCACATAACCAGAAAGTTCTGTATCAAGAATAGTATTACTAATTTTAGTGGAACCGCTAATACCATAGGCACCTATAATAAGCCTCATATCACCAATTGGCTGTTCATAAGCAATACGAGCAAAAGGAATCATTGAAGCACCCAAATCTATTCCATCGGTATTATGCATAGGTACATATGTTCCAACTGTTAGAAATAGATTTTCTCCCGCATAAAAAACTTGGATTCCTGTTGCTGCTCCTGTTGCTAAGTCAGCAGCTTGGGCGGCATTTGTAAGTTTATGATTTTCAAATTGACGAAGAGGCTTATATAGTCCAGTGCTATAAGATTCCATACCTGTAAATGGACCATAATTATTAGTTGAATATACTGAAAAGCCAGAGTAAGCATCTCCGGTCTCGAATGATGATACTACTTTACCACCAAAAATTGTTTTCCCCTCTTTTTCACGTAGTTCCATGACAGAACCAACATTGTCAGCTATTTTTCCTGCAATATTGATAGTTGAAGTTTTAAATATTTCATGCATACCTCGATTACTGTCTATTGGCTCACCATCTGCTGTTTCTGAGATACTACCTTTTCCGTTTATTGCACCAACGCTTTTGTCATATCTTGCTTTTAGCATTAATGACACGTTTAGTACTGTCGATAGCCCAAGATCCTTACCTACAATAAGAGACTGAGGACCACTTTGTGTACTCATAGTATATCCAGAGCGGGCAAAATCACGTCCATAGGCATTTAGATTACTTTGGTTGCTTGCATGACACATCATACACTCCAATCCTGTCTGCCTTGCAAAACCAGGAACTGCATGCAAATCATCAATAAAAATGATGAAAATTAAGAGATAAGGAATAAAGATAGAAAAGTGTATTCGCTTCATTATTAATCCTTTTGTTATAAAATTTAAAATAATTATACAACACAAAAAAAGATTATAAATCACACAAAAGGGTGATATAACTACAAATAATAATATTTATAGTTATATAATATTTTAAGCTTAAGTCTTATAAACTTCAATAATCAATAAAAACAAAGGAAAAATGATGAAAAAAATAGTAGGGCTAATAATAGCTAGTTCTCTTAGTCTCTTGGCTGTAGAAAGTAATGAGGTGTTTAAGAGTTGTGTAATGTGTCATGGAAGTAAAGGTGAAAAAAAAGCTCTTAATTCTTCTACGCAATTAATAACAATGAGCGAAGAAGTGTTGTTTTCTAAGCTTAAAAATATTGTTGATGGCTCAAGTTCGATGTCTAAAATGTATATAAAAATGCATAGAACAAAACTAAGAACAGTTTGTGGCGATGAAGATATTGCGACACTTTCAAATTATATTTTTAAACTAAAGTAACCATAACTATTATCTACTTAATAGGGGTAATTGTTAAATAAGTGAGGAAAGTATATTCATATATGTAGCGGAAGAAGAAGTTCATAGTAAATGAGCTTCTGCCTCCACAGTAGGCTACGAATTAAAATTAATCCGTAGAGTTATAATCTTTACGTTGAGCCCAGATATCACTTCCGTAAAGGTAATCAGGTATGCTAGCGTCAGTATGAGCTGGATCTAGCTCTTGTAACCATACGCTAAATAAAGTTTTGCCATTTGGAGCTGCAATATTTTGAACTTCTTTCTCTTCAGCTTCTGTTTTTGCTATTGCTTCATTAATCGTAAGATTCTCATCAGCATTAGATACTACTTGTTCCCAAGTTTCACCTTTATCTGTTGAGCGAGAAACAAATAAGTCTAGCTCTAAACCAGTGCCTAAGTCAAAGGTTCCGTAAGTTACAAACATAACATTCGGATTTGATATATCAGAAGCAAGAGGACTTCCTACTAGTTCTTCCGCCGTAGCTATAAAGCGTGGGTCTAAAGTAGAAGTATTGTTTGTAACGATTTGCGAAACATCAAACGGCTCAAGCCAAGTTACACCATTATCCATTGAACGAATCACATGAAAGTTATTTGGAAGATGCCCATTTTGAGTCACTCTCCATGATCTTGTGTATTCGTATCCTACATATATTTCTCTTCCACGAAGGAAACCACGAGGTGAAAAAGTGTTCTCACTAAGATTATCCCATGTGTTGTCATTAATATTGTCTGGAGTCCATGTCGAGTCAACCACTATATCTTCACCTCCATCAGTTACTCCATCAATAACAGATGTATGCGCGCTCAAGTTCCAACTAATGTTATCGTCGAATGATGCATAATCATATCCAGTAGCTAGGCGTAGGTACATATCCGATGATTCACCTTGAGTTTCAACACCTGATTTATAAAGTATACCAAATTTATAAGGGTACTCAGCATCGTTAGCAGGATTCATCGCTTTGTCATAATCAACTTGTCTAATAAGTGTAAGACGGCGCACATTCTCAAGAACCATACTTCCATCTGCTTCGTTAGGTCTAAGAGGATTTATAATATTACCCGGACTTACAGTAACTGGATTATTGTACTCGAAACTTTCAAAATATGCCACTTTCCCCTGATCTTCAGGATCTATGATTGGTGCGTCAGGGTCAGAGTTTGGTATACCCGGTAGGCTTTCTGCCATACCTTTAGTTTCCTCATAACCAAATACTACAGTTGTGCCAAATAGGCCAATAACTGCACGAGATGCCCCTGTGTCTCCATTTAGAAGCTGTAGTGGTACACTAAGATTGCTGTCTACGGTTGCATATAACTCAAGAATTGGATCATTATAACTACTGTAGCATTTTTGATCATCATTAGAAGTGTTGTCATCTAAAAATCCGTTATTAGCACACATATCGGCACAGTATGGTGCAGACGTATTTGCATCAACTTTAGTTTTATTACAAACCGCATTATCAGTGATTGGTACCGGCATAGACAAACTATATAGTGATTTTGGTTTTATAGATGTGACAGTAGTATTAATATCACCAAAACCAGCATTAGCAATATAGCTGTACCAAATATCTGTTTTGTGATTCGTACTTGCACCACTCCATCCATCACCAGGACCAGCACCTTTACCAGGACGTAGACCAGTTGGATCTTCTTGCCAAGCTAAAACGAATGCGTTTTCATTAGCGTCAATAGTCAGCTTATTTGCATCACGGCGACCACTTGTTAGTTGCATTGGGTCATGCCAAGTTATGCTAGAGTTAGTTTCTTCAAAAACACCACGTGTAGTCCAAACACAATTAAAAGGAACTTCATGCATATTAGTTAAGGCAACATCACCCAATGTTTCTGCCCCCTCGTAGTCAATTGTACCTTGAGGTCCATTTACCAAATACAAGTCAGCAGTTACGTTTGTATCAATCTTAAATGGATTTTGTTTAGGGCAATATTTATCTAGCCATGCAACTAAAATATTGTTACCTTCTGCTTTAACTATAGGTCTATAAGAGTGTCCTTTGAAAGCAACGGCACTTCCAGTTCCATAATAGTCTACATCAATAGAAGAGTCTTGTGCAGTATCAGAAACATTTTTAGCTTTCCATGTTTCTCCACCATCTAATGATATTGAGACAAATGCATCCTTGATATGTTCTGGATCACCAATTTGCGCACTACCAGTTCCCATTTCAAAATCACCAAGTATCTGATCGGCATAGCTTATAAGAAGCGGATGAGTCTGAACACTTGAATTAATATCACCGCTTGCGGTTTGTGAATCAACTATAGTAAGAAGTTTGGTAATCCTGTGACCAGAACTTCCTTCCATAGGAGTACGAGAAATATTTTTTCGTACAGTAATGTCACCACTCATAACTTCAGAAAAATGTTCTGTAGCTTCACCTTCTGTGACAACATCATCATAAGGAGAAGGTGTTGCTGCTACTACAAGATCTAGGGTAGTTTTAAGTTCCCCAGAGCTCATCGTAGTGAAATCAACTGTTGTAAGAGTTTTTCCATCTGCTACCAGAGTGTTTTCAAGTGCTGTAACAGCTTCTGGAAGAATTTGAATTCCATTTGTTGCATCACCGTCCGTGTCAAGAGACTGCAATAGGACAAGAAGATTTTTTACTTCCTGATCATTAACCGATTTAGTTCCACCAAAAAAATCAAGTGGAGATACAGGGTCTACTGATGCAGCTAAGCTACCAAGTGAAATACTTGTTCCAATCAAAAACTCTACTTGATCGCCAGCAACGAATGAATAATGACCACTCGCATCGGTTTTTCCTGTTAGAGTACCCTTATAGTTTAACCCTACTACATGAGAGTCAACGAAAGTCCCCTCCAATACGACAGCCGCTGTGTCAGCTACTGTGGCATCTGTTCCATCACTACCGGAACTACTACAACCAACTAAGGTGCTTATACCCACTATTGCAACGATTGCAGCTAGCGAATTTATGAGTTTTGTTTTCATAACCTTATTCCTCCCAGAATATTTTAATAAATATAAAAAAACTATTTATATTTATTATCAACATCTAATAATATTAAAAATTTAAAATCATTACATCACACTAATGGGTGAGAAGGTTGTATTTTCTAAATATTATATGAAATTAAGATGGGAAAATTTATAGAGTAAGTAAAGTTATAAATTAGAGTAAAGTTTTAGGATGAACAAAAACTCTATTTATAAATTGCTATTTACATTTAGTAATACACAGAAACTATTGCAATACTCTTTTGCTAACTTAATTCTATTATTCGCACATACTTCTGCACCTATAGCGATTATAGAGATGAAAATAAAAATGGATAGATGGAATGACCACTTATAAACTAGACACATTTTTATTCATCAAATGAAAGATTATAATGATTAAATAATCAAATCAACAATCTTTTAAATTATCCCAATTTTTATCGCACAAAAGTCCCACTTTACTACTGGTTGCAGAGTGAAACTTAGTAACTATAATTTTCTACATGTAGAAAGACATGGACATTAAAAGATTTTACTAAAGTAAGGTGTAGTGAAACGACACTGAATATTGAAAAAGTTGCTTGAATATTGTTCTTTGTGGTCACAGTAGTATATATACTTTATTTTTCTTCTCATTAATCATCATCTGCACTAGCTTAGAAGTATTTAAATATATCTGCAATTTATCGTAAGTAAATGGTATACATAAAATAGATAAATTAAGGAACAATGATACTTTATAGATGATTAGTCCTACAGGTGGTTGGATAATTGTAAGTTAATGCCTGATATTATGCTAGACAACACTATTAATAATGGTGAGTATCATTTATTCAGAAAAATAAAAAGTTAGTCTTTTAAATAGACATCTAGTATTGAATCTCCACTTTTATCAGTGTTAAGCATTGTAACCAGCATTTTATACATGTAACGATTTCTAAAGCTCGCATTTTAAATAACTAATTTAGTCTATTTATTGTCTATAAAATTTTTCTTTAGTAAAGCATTAAATATTTTCAATTCACTATCCATATCCAAGTCACCTTTAAAAATGTCATGTACAGAATAAGTCTCTAAAGGCTCTGCTCCACAAAACTGAAAGGTTTTATGCGTAGCAATGTTTGCTTCATCCAAAGATAAACCATCAAAGAAACCATCATTATTAGAAAATTCACTTGTAGGACAATTATATGTAAGACTTAGCATGTATTTTGTGCCTTGCATCAGTCCACCATTGCCATACTTTTTAGAAGTATCTTCTCTACTTCTTCCATCACTTATATATGTTACAGTATTTACACCCGTAGAAAAAACCTCATCAATATATTTTTTAGTTATCCAAGGAACACCCATCCAGTAAACAGGATACTGAAAAAGAATGTAATCAGCCCAAGCAAACTTTTGTAGCTCTTCTTTCACATCATAATCACTCTCAACTATACTATGTTTTACGCTAAAACCATTCTGCTCAAAAAATTCACTAGCAGAATCAATATACATCTTTGTTAAGTTACCCTCTGCAATGTCTTCGTATTTTTGATGTCCATTTATGATAAGTACATTTTTCATATTCTTCTCCTTTTATGCTTTTTCTAATATATCAATTATAGTTTCCACTGAGTAAGCTTCATCCATACCCCATAGACCTGCTAGGGCATTGGCATTTGTTGCTAATGCTTTTATTCCTTCTCTTGGTATGTTTATCATTTGAAGAGTTACTGGTGCTCCTATTTTTGCGAACCAAGCTTCTAAAAGCTCTATACCTTTATCTGCATCATTTTCATTAAAAATCTCTTTTGCAAATCTTGTATATTGTTTGATGTTTTGTTCTTTATGCCACTTCATCCAAGCTGGTATAACGACTGCAAGACCTGCTCCATGAGCTACATTGTAGATAGCTGAAAGAGCGTGTTCTATCATGTGGTTAGGAAAACTTCCCCCTGCAGTTCCAGCTGGAGTTAGACCATTTAGCGCTTGAATTGCCACCCAAGCAAATTCAGCTCTTGCGTCATAATCATTAGGATTTTCCAATAAGGCTTCCGTTGTCTCTATAACCGTTTTTATGATTGACTCCACTATGCGAGAGTTAAAGTTTGGATGATCCGTAGCCGTAAAATAAACTTCTATGCTGTGAGCGATAATATCAACTGCTGAATATGCTAAATACTCTTGTGAAACCGTCGCCATAAGCTCTGGATTTATCACAGATACGACAGGGTTTACTAACACTGAAGCAATTGAGTACTTCTGCTGTGTTTCATCATTCATCACTACAGAATTACCATTCATCTCGCTTGCTGTTGCTGCTAGAGTCATTACCGTAAAAACTGGAAGTGCCTCGGTGATTTGAACTTTGTTGATGAAAAAGTCCCATACGTCACCTTCGTATTTAGCGCCAACCGCTATTGCCTTAGCTGAGTCAGCTACACTTCCGCCACCAACGCCAAGTACCGCTTCTATCTTGTGCTCTTTTGCGATTTTGATACCATCGTTAACGCGACTTAGGAGAGGATTACTCACAACGCCATCTATCTCTTCATACTCGATATTGTACTTATTTAGAGAGGAGATGATTTTTTCATACAAACCATTTTTTTTGATGCTTCCAGTTCCGGTTACAAGTAAAACTTTTTTAATATTGGACTCTTTTATATATTGACCTATTTTATTCTCTTTTGTTTTACCAAACTCTATTTTCGTTGGATTGTAGTACATAAAATCATTCATATTTATTATCCTTTTTAATGTTCAGCAAAAATTATACATCTGTGAACTTAAATATCCCTTACAGTAATTTATGTGTGTAACGGAATTTTATTTTATTTAGGTTATAATTTCGACAGAAGGATTAGTATGTATGTAATAAACGACAAAGAGTTTAAGTGCTCGGTTGGAGTTACTTTAGACATTTTCAATGACAAATGGAAGCTAAGCATCATTTGGCATCTACTAGACAATGATAAAAGATTTAAAGAGTTGAGTGAAGAGATATCTGAAATAACTCAAAAAACTTTAACGGTAAAACTAAAAGAGCTAGAGAGTAAAAACATCATTCATAGAGAAGTCTTTCCAGAAGTGCCACTAAAGGTTGTCTACTCACTTACTCCCATAGGTCAAAAACTAAGATCCGTTTTAGAGAGTATGTTCAACTGGGGCATAGAGTATGTTAAAGAGCACGGAACAATTACTTCTGAAAACACTTGTGAAGTAAACCTTTCTAAGAACTAATAAAAAATTAGTATTTATATTTGTAGCAATTTTTATAGATTACGTCATGGAGTAAAAAGATTTTACTAATGAAAGGTGTACCGAAACGACACTGACTCTAATATTTAAAAAAAGTAGAACCAGAGAAAAACCAACCCTCAATGGCTTCTTTTCTTAAGTCTGGATAAGCAAGTAGAGAAGAAGAATAAAGGTCATTAAGGATGATAGGGTCTGAGATGAGGTCTAAAATGCTTTTTGAGTCTAGTTTGTCCCAACCAAAAAATGAAGACAAAGAAACATTAGCTAATAAATGTTTTTTAAATGTTTTGTAAAGGAGACTCTTGTCACATTCTATGTCCAGTGCATAGAGTTCAAAATGGAGTGGTTCCTCTTCAAAAGGCTCAACAATTTCTCCAAAACCCGAAACATTTGCAGAGGGATAATTATAGATAAAAAAAGGTAAGTCAGGACTTATAGTACTCGCTATCTTTGCTAGTTCATCAGTACTTAGTATGAGGTTGCACACCCCCTTAACCAAGCGCATAAAGGCTGCCGCATCAGAAGAACTTCCTCCTAGACCTGATTGAGAAGGAATACGTTTAGTCACTACAACCTTATGTTCATAAAAGAAATCTAAAATGTCTGAGTCGGCAGAAAAGTCATTGAGTGCCGCAAATGCTTTGTAAATTGTATTTGACTCTAAAGGGATCTCATCACACCCTTCAATTGTAAAGGTTTCACATTTGCAAGGCACAAAGCTTATAGTATCATACAACTTTTCTACACGCATAACACGAGAAAGTAGGGTATGATATCCATCTTTATACCCAGTAATTTTTAGAAATATATTTATTTTTGCGTGAGCTTTGATACTGTAGCCTGAATCACTAGTCTCTATATAGGGTTTTCCCCTATTTGTATTCTTCGACTTGTTGTTATTTTGTTTATCCGTCGAGGTAGGAAGAGTATCAATATCCCAATATCCACCCTCATCTCCACCAGCAAAACCACCCATTACTAAAACCTTCTACTAGAAATTATATGAGTATTATACTAAAAGATGGAGGTTAGGGTAAATATATATCCTAACGCAATAAAAAGAAAATGCTTAATGAAAAACATGTAAGGCTGAGATAGCTTTCAAAAAAGCTATATATCTTCTAAAATCTAATTTCATTACAATATTAAATTACATAAACTCTTATAGTATCAGTTTCAAGTTGTCCATTCAAAATTCTTGTTATTGATCTCAGAGTTCCTCCAGAACTTTCACATGAACCACAAGCTCCCACATACGAAATATAAACATCAGTTAATCCATTCGTTTCTTTAAGATCAATGAAATCTAAATCTCCATTATCTGCTTGTAGAAATTCTCTAATTTTTTCATCTATGACTACATCAATAGCATTTATTTTTTGGACAACACTCATACTTTCAAATCCTATTTCACTTTTCTCCATAATAATATCCTTGTTTTTTTAAATTTAATTATCTCTAAATTTTTTATTAACTAATTATACACAATAAATATTCTATACCAACCATAGCAATATTTTACATTATTACTTTAAAACTTAATTCAAATACTGCAACAAATCTACGACTTACATTATCAAAGTATTGATAAATATGAATTTTGAGTATAAAGAATCAGGCTATATTGTCTCTTAAACAGGGGGTGTTCCAAAGATATACTTCGCCAATTCAAGTTTAAAGTGCAACACTCTTAAAATTCAATAGGCGGGTAAATATAGAAGGTTAACTGCAAAAAGTGTAAGATTAATTATCCGACCAAAGATAAGGAAATCTATGTCTTATAAGCAGTTAACCATGAAAGAACGATACCAGATAGAAGCTCTAATAAAAGAAGGGTTGAGTCAAAGAGCTATTGCAAATAATATTTGTGTGCATCACTCAACAGTATCAAGAGAGCTAAGAAGAAACTCACTTGATAACAATGAGTACAACGCCGTAAATGCCACAATAAGTGCAAGACTCAGGTATCAATATAAAACCAAGAATAGAAGACTTACAAAGAAGCATACAAGCTATATAAAAAAATGTATAAGAGAAGGCTGGAGTCCAGAACAGATAAGTGGACGAATGCTACTTGATAATATTAGACCAGTAAGTCATGAGACTATATACAAATATATTTATCACAATAAACGAAGTGGTGGCAACCTCTACAAATATCTCAGGCATAAAAATAAGAAGTACACTAAAAGATTAGCTTCTTACCGTGTTTACTCTAATAAAAAAAGTAGAAGCTAAACAAGCTAGAGTTGTAATGGATGCAATAATTCATTTACTCAAACCAGTCCAAGCTCATGCTCTCACTATTACGAGCGATAATGGAAAAGAATTTTCATACCATGAAGAGATAGCCAAAGCTCTTGATATGGAGTTCTACTTTGCTAATCCATATCAGTCATGGCAAAGAGGTTTGAATGAACACACTAATGGTCTTATTAGAGAATATTTTCCAAAAAAGACTGAGTTTAAAAATATCACAGATGAGCAAATTGTTGAAGTTCAGAATAGGTTAAATGCTAGACCAAGAAATGTACTAAATTACAAAACTCCAGCAGAAGTGTTTTTCGATACAATTACGAAATCTTATGCAGCAGTTTAACTAGGTGTTGCACTTACTGTTTGAATTGGCGCAAGAACTTCTTTTTTTGGAAATATATAGTGGTTACAAAAGGGCACAATAGCTAAATAAATCAGTTGAAAAGTTCGGTATTAAGGGGTTTGAAAGTGTATGGCTCCGGATACTGGAGACAAAACATCCGCTCCTTCAAAAGTTTATTTAGTATTTAAAAATAAGTAATAATCTCTCACTAGTGGCATTTAACTTAAAAGTGTACTCTATATAGTTATGTAAAATAATGTTTTACTTTGTAAAATATACCGCTAAATAGACGGAAATATTGTTTATAAAAATTAATTTGAATTTTGCATGCTATTGGTTATTGCCATTTATAAAAAACTTTTAATCTGTTACCATGAGAATATGGTAAATAGTCATCTCGTTGAAGCCTACCAACAGCAATACCAGGTGCAATGCCAAGACTCTCTGCGAATGTTTTTATTGGTTGCAATGCTCTTCCATCCCAGTTCTCAAGAAACTTCTGAAATTTTTTTTCTGGGATTAGAAATTCTTTGGCAAATTCATTAGCTTCGTTTTCTTTCTCATCATTCATCCCATTACCCTCAAGAAACACTTCTTTTTTACCATGTTTAATAATATGACCAGCTTCATGAAAAAAAGTAAACCATAATTGATCATTACTTTTATATCGTAAACTTAATTGGATAACTGCCTTATCGCCAATCCATCTTGTACAACCTGATACACCAGTACCCTTAAGTTCGGGTAAAAAAACCACCGCTACACCAACTTGAGAACAACTCTCTATGAGACGTGGAATAAACTGTTCAGGTTTTAACAATGTTAAACTTCTAATTTCTTTCAATGTTTTTTGAAATTGCTTTTTATTAAATGAATGACACTCAATATTTTGTGCTTCAATTTCTCCTTGTTGTAGCCATGCAGAGATAGAAAATTCATTCACTTTCTTCGATTTTCGATATGCTACTTGATATTCACCCCAAATGTTTTCCCATTGATCAATAGATGCTATTCGATAAAACTTTAATACTTCTTTTAATTGCTTATACTTATCCTCGTATAGCCCAATCCAGTTTTTCTCAATCATATCCTGTAAAGGAAAGTTATTCAGCCATTCAACCTGAGCAGAAAGACTCTTCTTCTCCTCAAGTCTTGCAAGATCTTCTTTGTATAGCAATTCTAAGTTGTTCCAAAAGTGTGCCGGCCGACCCAAAACTTTTTCAAACTTTATAGCTGTTTCTGTACTAATCGAAGCTTTTGCATTAATTATTGCATTGATTGTTTTTTTTGCAAGACCTGTTCTTTCAGATAATTCTACTTGTGACATGCTATAGTCATCAAGATAGTCATCTAATACATCCCCAGGAGTTACAATGTAATTTGGTTCATATGTACTATTTAAATTACTCATGTGTGTCCTCGATTCCTATTATTTTTATTTGTTTAACTACTTTCCAGTCTAAGCCACCTTCTTCCCTAATTGGAATTGGTTCTTGATCTACTTCAAATATCAACCTATATGGATGATCTAAATCAACGGAAAGTTTTTTTCCTGTTTCTTCTCCTTCTGTTAACTCGTGACACCTTGATGGTCCAGATTTTGGTGGCCAAAAATCGTGTAAACTATCTGCAGCTCTGAATTCAGTCATTCTAATTTTAATTTTTTTGGCTCTTTTTTTACCCATTTCTTTTAAAAGTTTGCGTTCATCTTCAAAAATTTTTTGAAGTTTTGTTGAGGAAAATTCTATTACCATTGTAGCATACTTTTTATTTTCATTAACCTAATTGGTTCATTATTTTTAATTTTGATAACTTTTCTACATATAATATTATCATTGGCTTTTTTATTTTGATTCAATTAAAGCCTTTGGATTATTATCTACTTTATCAATTAAGGTAATAACACTAAATATATCTTCTTGCTCTTGTTCGCTTAAGCCTTCTAACTCATTTGACAGCGGATGGATATCACTAAACAACACCTCTTTAACATTCTGTATAGAGTCATGAATATCCGCATGTGTTTTACCAAAGAGGACATTTTTTATTTTATTAATAAGCTCTATCTGCTTTTGAGTATATTTCCCTGCTGAAATAAAATTATCAAATATCTTATTTGCCACCTCTTTTTTAGAGCTATTTAAAATCTCATAAATCATTTGATTAAACTCTTCATTATTTGTAACTTTATCTTCTATGAGTTTATCTATATCAAAAATATGGTGCTTAATCTCATTGATATCATTATCGGTAATTAGATCACTCTTTTCCAACTCTTTAATAAGATAAAGACTGTTGATATACTCATCAAGAATTTTTTGTACTTCTGTTTTTACCGTTGACTTATCAATATAGTCTTCACTTGATAGATTTCGAACATCTGTTATCTCATCAGAAAAGGTTGTTTTTACAGCTTCTGTCGCTTTTCCAAGGGAAAGGTTAGCCAAGTGTTCTAATTCGCGTCTAACCGTCTCTAAGTCCTCGATACTACCCTTTAAATTATAGACATCACCGATCACTTTATCAAGAATATCTACCTTCTTTTTCACCTCGTTAACACTGCCCGCTTTTGACTTGATAATCTTACAGCGTTCTTTTATCTCTTTAACTAACTTGCTGTTATCTTTATCTTTTACAATAGCCTCTTGTGTATTCAATATAAGCATCTGAAATCGCTGCACTTCAAAGTCGGTACCATCTTCTACATACTCAGCAATTACTTTTAAATTATTATGTACTTCATCAGTAATTAGAGTTAGATCAGATTTTTGTAGCTCTTCGATTAAATGTCTATGCTTTTTAAGATAGTAAGCACTTGCATCTAAAGCATTCACTTGAGACTGAACAATATTAAAGAGTTCATCTTTAAATGTAGACTCTTCAACAGTTCGTAGTAGTGTTACTCGTTTTAAAAATAGCCGTTCTTTTAAAGAGGTCGTTTTTTGCGATGATTCGCCCTTGGCGTTGATATCAAAGTAAGAAAAATTCGCACAAAAATCGAAGATATTAAATTTCTCTTTGTTTCTGCCCTCGCCAAATATATCAGGGCAAAGCCTCGTACCACGACCAATCATCTGCCAGAACTTTATTTTTGATTTCACTGGTTTAAAAAACACTAGATTAAGTATCTCAGGCACATCGATACCCGTATCAAGCATATCCACACTGATGGCTATTTGAGGGTTATGATTAGGCTTTTTAAAATTATCGATTAAGCTTTCAACATGTGATATGTCACTATGTATAATTTCTGCTTCATCAGCACGGCTAGGATAAAGTAGATCAAAGACCTCTTTAATATACTCAGCATGCTTCTTATTCTTAGCAAAGATAATCGTCTTACCTATCTTATTACCTTCATCGATCTTATATCCATGTTCATGCAGATATTGCAGAACCTTTTCATTGGTCTGCTTATTGAGTACCCGTTTGTTTATCTCATCAGAAGATATCTCTTCCTCATCTTCATCAAACTTATCCTCAAATTCCTCTTTCTCATCATCACTTAGATCAGCATACTTTATCCCACGCTTAACAATACCCAGATCAATCTCATAAGGATTAAAATCCACTAAGTTATTGTCCTCTATTGCTCTCGCCAAATCATATGCATCTGTTGGGTCTTCAAAACCTGTTTGAAAAAACTCATACGTATTCTTGTGTACTTCTTCGGCAGGTGTAGCCGTCAGCCCTAAGATAAACGAGTCAAAATACTCAAAAATCGCCTTGTATTTCTTATATATTGTTCTGTGAGCTTCATCCACTATTATCAGATCAAAATAAGCCGAGTTATAGACTCCCTTTTGAATGAGGTTGTGCACTGTTTCATAAGTACCAAAATGCATACGGTTATCGAGATCTTTCTCTTGTACGAGATTTACACAGGTCTCATTGAGATAGGTTGAGAAATTACTCTTCGCCTGTCGCACCAACTCTTTTCTATCTGCTAAAAACAGCACCTTCCTCACCCAGTCTGCTCGAATAAGTACATCACTAAGACTCGCACTTACACGTGTCTTACCTGTACCTGTAGCCATGACAAGCAATGTTCTCATCTGATTGGCTTCAAAAGCTTTTAACACGCTACCAATAACACGTTTTTGATACCCTCTATCGGTAATCTTATCATCAATGACGATATCAGATGGCTTGTTCTTTTTAAATGCCTCTTTCTTCTGTAAAGCACGTACCAGCTCATCTTTGGGAAAGAAGCTATGGATCTCTCTAAATGGATAGATTCCATTCGTGTACTCTATTACACGACCATTGGTTACAAAAGTCAGCACATCCTTACCAAACTGTTTCTCTAAGGCTTGGGTATATAGCTTTGCTTGATGCTTTCCAGCAGTCACACTTTTCGAGAACTTCTTTGCTTCTATGACTGCTAAAGGTGTCTCATCCTCTGCCCAGATCACATAATCGGCATAACCCGTAGAACCATCTTCTAGTGTAAGTTTGTACTCCACATCCAAACGATATTTAAAGTTAAAAGCATCATAACCAGCTTCTTCTAATTCCATATCAATAAGTCTGAGACGCGTCTCTTTCTCATTAATATCTTTAACTTTTACTACACGTTCTTTTTTACGTTTTTGTTCCTCTTTAGGCTTAGCCTCAAACTGCTCTTTGAGTTTTGCTAATTCTGCTAGGAGTTTTTCATTGGCCTCTTCAAGTTTTTTCTGTTCTTCGGTCTGTTCAATAACCGTCTCTTTATCTTCCACTTCTTCACGAGTAAACTTTAGAACATCATATTCACCTAGTACATCATAATCACTGTAAACTTCCACTACCCACCGTTGGAATTTATAAAGACACTGATTTGCATAAAGGCTATCTTTTGATGTGATAGGTTTGTTACTATGTACAACAGCATTACCTAGCTTTCTAATATAGTGCATCTCATCGATATACTCTGAAGGGACAACTTCCAAAAAACTTCGATCTTTGATCAGACCAAATAGATCTGTATCAACAATTAATTTCTCATCGAGATCCTCATCGATTTTATAGATGAACTTTACAGAGTTCTCCAAGGACTTACGAGCATAGATAGCAGATACTTCAGGATCATCCATGATATTTGATTCAGACTTGACCGACTCAGGGTGTAAGATGCTAAACTCATGCTGTAAAAAAGAGAAGTTACTCATAATTATCCTTCGAAATTTTGCGCTAGTAATGCATCGAAATTTTCTTGGAGTTTGTCTAATTCGACTTTGTAATAAGATTTTTGCACTTCTAATTTTTCTATGATTGAGGCAAATTTCTTTTGTAAATTCAATGAAG
Source organism: Candidatus Sulfurimonas marisnigri (assembly GCF_015265475.1). Lineage (NCBI taxonomy): Bacteria > Pseudomonadati > Campylobacterota > Epsilonproteobacteria > Campylobacterales > Sulfurimonadaceae > Sulfurimonas > Candidatus Sulfurimonas marisnigri. The sequence goes on from NZ_CP054493.1 coordinate 699,932, forward strand.
GTATCATAATCTTCATTTTTTTAATTGCTCCAGTATACAGTCCCGCTTGCGCAGATGCATTACTACTTTTTTCTATTTGCCTACGCATAAATTCTGTTTTGAAAAAATATAATAAGTATTTAGAATTCATCTCAGTTTTTATCGGTTTAATCAAAGCTACACTTCGAGCCAAACTAAAATCTTTCATATCCGGCACTAATGTACATTTCCCTATTGTAGCACCTACACATACCAGCAATAAGTCATTATATTCTGCATTACAACGCTTAAATATTTTATTGTGTGACTCCTCAGATATAAATGATAACTCTGTCAAGTCAAGCTCACCAAGTTTAGAAATATTTCGAGCCATTAAATACATTCGCCCCGTTTCTGTTCTAGCAACAGTGCCATGTTCACCATCAGTAATTTTTTGAGATACATCATCTAATTTCTTAATAACTAAGTTGTTAGGATTCAGAATAGGATCACCAAACATATCAATAAAAACCGATTGAGCCAGTTCATCAAGTTTATCCAAAGCCTCTTGACGCAAACCGATAAGCTCTTTTGCCTTATCTAAAGCTTTGACTATCTCTTGTTGTTTCTCCATAGAAGGTTTTACAAAAGTTTTCTCTTTTAGTAATTTATAGTGTCTGCTATAACCTAGGTTTTCTATCTTTGTAGATAACAGGTGATAATAAGCATATTTAGTATCAATTGAATCATCTACCGGTATTAATACTTTCGTTCCATCTGCACCAATAACGAAATCAAAATCCACATATTTAATTAGTCTAGTATGATCTCCGAAAATGATGACTGATTCATCATTTTTAAAAACTTTTTCATCATTATTTGAATACCCAGTTATAAATTTCTGACCTTGATCCACAACGGGGTATTTACCCTCTTCGAGATAACCTGCTTTGGTTATTTGATATGGTTTGGAGCTAACATTTTTTAGAAATGCGTCAAACGGTAAAAGACTCAAAGCATAGCCTCTAATTCGTCTAAACCAGCAACTATTTTTTTATTTATGTTCTTAATATCTTTAATGATTTCTTTAGGGCTTGCATACTCGATTTTTTCATACACTACCTCTTTATAACGATTAAGGGAGAGGTCATACTCATTTGACTCAATTTCCTCTACAGGAACAAAAAAGCTTTGTTCGGTACGTTTACTATCTTTCTCTGAATCAAGATTATTGAACCGATTCAAAATATCAGGGATGTTAGATCCATCACAAGGATTACGATTGTCATTTAGTGTAAAGCCGTCATTTTGCATATCATAGAACCAAACTTTATCATTCTTATGCCCATCCGTTTTAGTAAAGATGATAATCGCAGTACTCACTCCTGCATAAGGTTTAAAAACACCACTAGGCATAGAGATAATGGCGTCAAGTTGCTGATTCGATACAATTTCTTGGCGGATTTCTTTATGGGCTTTAGTTGCTCCGAAAAGTACTCCATCAGGTACTATCACCGCACAACGACCACCAACCTTTAAAGACTTGAGTATCAATGATAAAAAGAGAAGTTCTGTCTTTTTAGTCTTGGCTACATCTAAAATAGGTTTGGCTACCTCTTCATAGTCAAGAGAGCCCTTAAATGGTGGATTAGCTAAGATGAGATCGTAGTTATTGGCTTCTGCATTATCAAACTTGGCAAAAGCATCGTGGTTTTTAATATGAGCTGATTCAATAGAGTGAAGCATCATATTCATCGAAGCAATACGAGCCATGGAGATATCAAAGTCGCTTCCATAAAAAAGATTCTCAAATTCGCTTACACTTAAATCACTGAGGATTTCTGGACGATGATCTTTTATGTACTCTATAGAGTTAATCAAAAACCCCGCCGTTCCACAAGCTGGATCATAAATTTTAAAACCTGATGTGATATTCGTATCATGTAACATTAACTCAACCATCATCTTAATAATGTGACGAGGGGTTCTAAACTGTCCATTAGTACCAGCAGAAGAAAGTTTACTCAAGAGATACTCATAAAGGTCACCTTTAATATCTTTATCCTCTAGATTAAGTGTACTGACCATATCCACAACTTTTTGCAAAAGCTTAGCTGTAGGAATGAGAAAACTTGCATCTTTCATATAACTGGCAAAGGACGATTGTTCACCAGAAAGATTTTTAATAAATGGAAACATTTCATTTTGGAAAAGTGTAAACATCTTTTCAGCTGGAAGATTAGAGATGTTTTCCCAACGTAAATGCTTTTTATCTTCTGGGAAAATATCTTTCAGAGTTGAATCTAGTCTCTTCTTTTTATCAATTTTAGTTTGTGCGGTATCGAGACTTTTAATAAAGATCAGAAAGGTAAACTGTTCAACAACTGTTAGAGGGTTTGAAATCCCTCCTGTCCAAAATGTTTCCCAGATTTTATCAACTTGACTTTTTAATTCGTTGGTTATCATTTAATACCTAATTGTAATTATTTATATTATTTTTAGATATCTTATCTTTTAACCTATTAAGAAAGCATTAATATTAATAACTTTAGACGAACAGCAATAAGCCTCCTTAAAATACCGATTGTTGGTCGTGCTTGAAGCCACACGGTAGGTGCATTTGATGACAATATAGGTATCAAATGTCTTAAGGAAGAAAAAATGAGTAAATACTGGAATGTCCCCTATAAACTAGACAATATTTAATTCAGTAATTTAGATAAAATAATACGAATGTATTATGAGATTTAATAGGATTAAAAAATGGCAAGAGTAGTTTATAGTGAAGAGTTCAGAATAGAAGCGGTGAAGCAAGTTACAAAAAATGGGTATAGCATTACAGATACTGCTGATAGACTAGGAGTTCATCCTGACTCACTAAGAAACTGGATAAAAAGATTAGAATCTCCCCAAGCAATACAAAAGCATCAAATATTAGATGAATCTCAAATAGAGATAAAGAAACTCCAAAAAGAGCTCAAAAGAGTTACAGAAGAGAGGGACATACTAAAAAAGGCCGCGGTGTACTTTGCAAGCCACACAAACTAAAATATGCTTTTATAAAAGTATATAGTGAAGTTTATTCAGTTCATAGACTTTGCAAAGTTATGCAAGTACACCGTAGCGGATATTATCAGTGGCTAAATCAGCCGATCTCAGATAGAGAACTTGAAAATAAAGAATTGCTAATACAGATTAAAGATGCATTCAAAGCATCAAATGGTGTTTATGGTCACAGGAATATTCATAAAGACCTCAAAGAGTTAGGTATTCATGTAAATAAAAAGCGAGTAGCTAGACTCATGAGTGAAGCTAAACTGTATGGGGTAGGCACTTATAAACGTAAGCCATATAGTAAGGCTGGTCCAGCTCACAAAGCTTATCCAAACCATCTTCATCAGTGTTTCATTTCAGGGAAGCCAAATGACACATGGGTGAGTGATATAACTTACATTAGAACTAAAGAAGGATGGATATTTTTAGCCACTGTTATTGATTTATATAGTAGAAAAATTATTGGCTGGGCAACTGGCCATCGCCAAACTACACCGTTAATTGTTGAAGCATTAAAAATGGCCACAACAAGACTAAGTAAGGATGACAAGGTCATACTTCACTCAGATCAAGGGAGTCAATATGCTTCTTACGACTATAAAAAGTTTGCAACTTCACATAATATTACTCTGAGTATGAGTCGAAGAGGAAACTGTTATGACAATGCAGTTGCCGAGAGCTTTTTTAAGACTCTAAAAAAGGAGCTTGTTAGAAAACAGATATTTTTAACGAGAGAAATTGCAGCTTCTAAAATATTTGAATATATAGAAATGTTCTACAACTCAAAAAGAAGACATAGTTATTTAGATTATATTTCACCGAATGAGTTTGAAAAAAGGTATAATCAAAAGTCTTTAAAAAGTTAGGTTTTTACTAGTTTAGTAATTGTCTAGTTTATAGGGGACATTCCATACCTCGCATATATCAGAGTCTCCACCGATAAACAAACTCTCGACAATCAAAAGCATAAAATCCTAGAGTATGCATATAACAATGATATAAAAGTTGAAAAGTTTATTGAGATTGAAGTCAGCAGTAGAAAAGAGCAAAAGGTAAGATTAATTGAAGAGTTGTTTGAACAACTTGAAGAGGGGGACACGCTTATAGTTACAGAGCTTTCTCGTTTGGGCAGAAATATGCTTGAGATTTTAAATTTGATTGAGCGGTTTAACGAAGCCAATATAAAAGTTGTATTTGTCAATCAGCCGGAACTATCTACAGCAGACAATGCATTATCGAAGCTTCTGTATTCTATATATGGATACTTCGCGGAGACGGAACGAGAAATTATTTCGGAGCGGACTAAAGCAGGTATTGCAGTAGCTAGAGCCAGTGGTAAATTGATAGGGCGGCAGAAAGGCCAACTTGTAAAAAGCCAGTACGATACTCATAGAGATAAGATTGAAGAGCTGTATGCACTAGGCCTTGGCGTTCAAAAGATTGTTAATCATATTGGTATAGGAACGCAACCTTCTTTACGTAAATATATTAAGAGTAGAAAAATAAAAGGGACATAAGTTTCACACCTACCGCTTGATGGAAGGAACAGCCTTATTTCTATACATGTAAAAAAGTATCTTTTTGGATAATTTTTTTAAAAAGATATATTTTAAACTTGAGCTTTTAATGAAATTTACTAGTATGCAAAATTATACATTTAGATACAATAGCTGAAATTATTTCAATAATAAGAGTTATACACATGAATAATGTTAAAAGTCCACCTATTGTAAAACCACCGTTGACTCTCAATAAATTTAAATTCACTGTACATACTGAACAGAATGAGTTTCAGGAGAAGCTTTTTAACTTTATAGAGAAACAGAATATGGTAGAAGATAAAGATAAGACAAATACAAAAGTGAAGTTCTATCGATATAAGCTAAATAAAAATGATGTGATAAAAATATCGTCAGTGTATCAGAATGATGATTACATTGCAGACTTGAAAGACAAAGGTAGTTTGTTCTTTAGTTTGAAAATTAGTAATAAATATGATTATACCTTTTCGTTCGAAAATATAGCACAACTAACTAATTTTAATTTTCCAAAAGGTTTAGTAGGGGAAAAATTGAATATAGCATATGCTTATGATGAAATTTATTCAAGTGAATCATTGATATTTGAAAGAACTAATATATTAAAGAAATGTCTGAAATTTATAGGTGATCAGAATTTAAAACCTAACACTAAAATAAAGACGATAGGGTTTTCTGTCACATTTGATGAGGAATCAGAAAGTCCAAGAATAATTAAATATACTAATGTTTTTGGTTATGGACAGGTTGTTTATAATGATGCAGACAGTCTTGCGTTTGATACAAAAACATTACTTAGATTATCTAGTAAGTTCAATACAACAGATAACAAGTTGCAAGAGTACCCAAGAATTAATATTGTAAAGAAGCATAATTATGATGAGGGATATGAAAAGGTTGATTATATAGTACCCCAAAATATACCTATAAACTACGACAATATAAAGTTGATAAAATTTAATACAGATAAAGATAAGTTAATAAATGGAAAGAAAAAAGGAGTGTACACTTATTGGAATTATAGTAAATCTAAAGATATTTATACATCAAAAATAAACTATTATAAGGCAGATATTAAATATCCACAAGAAATTATAAGTGGTTTTGAAAAATTAACATCAAAGGAAATTATTCTAGAACTTCATAAAGTAATGGTTCGAAGGTTTAAAGCTTGTAATGAAGTTATTGTTCAAAAAGGGTCTTATGATAGGTATTATGTAAAATTAAATATAGATTGTACGTGCAAAATTGATAAGCCAATAAAAATTACAGAAAAAAATCACCTTGTGTTTAAGCTTGATATTGATAGTAAATCTGACTATTTTAAAATTTCACATACTAGTGAAAATTCAATGTTACAACAATTATATAGAAGTAAGAAAGTGTTAACTGAGAATAAAGAAAGGGCATTAACCAAAGAAGATATTGAAATATATAAGGTAGAGCATGTTGAGTGTCTTAGTTATGAAAAAGAGATAGAAAAGTATGAGAATGAAATTCTAAAAATTATTACAAGATTTGAAGATAAGAAAAAAGATCTAAAGAAACCTATTAGAATAGTGGGAAATAATATGGAAGGTCAAATGAGTACAATTGGAATTAGTCATATTGAATATTTATTGAAAATATTTATAGACTTTCCTAAAAAAGGGTGGAGTGAGTTTTTTTCAGAATTTGAAAAAGATATAAATAGCTCTCTTCCTATATTGGAACTAGAGTTAGAAGAAAAAATAGGAATCTTAAGAAAAGATATAAAAATGTATTTTATTGACCTTTTGGATATTGCAAAGAAGAGTATTCCTAAGATGGACGAGAATACAAAAAAATTATACATAGCTAAAAACAATATGCTTCCAAGTGACATTAAAAAGGATATGGATTTCTTAGTGAAGAAGGTTGACATTAAATATGCTAAGGATCACTTTTTTAATTTTAAAACAAAAGAACAGCTTGTCTTTAGTTTTGAAGTTAATAGGTGGGATACAAAGCATAAACGCACTTTAGAGAAGTATGATGACAAGAAAAAGCATTATTTTACATTGGATGACGATATACAGGATATTGCTAAACATGTTATAAATTTTACATCAAAGTACAAACTACTAGAAATTAAGGATAAAGCTATTTTGGAGCAGGTACTAGATACAACAACAGAAAATTTTAAAACAAAAAAGAAATTTATAGAAAATGTCATTGAAGATTCTAACACTCAGGAGCTTATGAAATTAAATGAAACAACATTAACAACATTCTTAGCAAAAAGTTTAGAGCTGTAGTAGAAAGTTTATTATTCCATCGAGATTAACCGTGCTTTCCATCAAACTTGCCACAAGAGGGTTGGGCCCTCTATCATATATTCTTCAATGAGTGAACCCGCTAAAGTTTACGCATATTTCAAGTGTCTTATAGAAGTTTTTGTTAGTCCACTTGATCTTAATCCTTGCAAGATTGCTTCTTTTATCATAACTATTTGTTAAGTGACTCTTTGTAAAGAGTTAGGATAGAAATCAATGGATTAAATAAGCTTATGGGAATTAAATATACAAACTACATAAAATAAGAATGTTGTTTTGTCATCTATTACCGGTATAGATGATGAAGTGATTGGACTATTCTATTAGTATGTAAAATTTATTTTTATATGTCAAATATACTCATATCATTAAATAAATCAACACAATGTATTGCTCATTCTGATTGTCAAGTAGTTATCCTTAAAGATAATTAATAAATAATATAGAAATTACTCAATAGTTAATCATGCTCAATTATCACTTAAAATAGTATCTTGAGAATATTCTGGTTAACAATAAAATAACTCGTAAGGAGAAAAAATGAACAATAGAAATAGTATTGGTGATGTTGTGAGGTATATATCTAAACAACCAAAGTTAGATCAAAGACTTGGGGTTAAGAAGATTTGTCAATTAATTGAGCAAAAACCTGTCACTAAGGAAAATATGCAACAGGTTAAAGTTGCACTTGAAGAAGAAGGTGCTCAAGCATATAAATCAGGAGAATATCCTGTGCTATCAAATTTAAAGGATTATAAGTTTTTACTGTATGTGGACTTTTCTAATAATTTTAGTGATTATAGTATGTCAAAAAAATCTGAATCTGACTTTATGTTTCAAGAAGAATGTGAACAATACCAAAAAGCATATACGGAATACAGTCTGGTTAACAAACGTGTGCTTTTAAAAAAAAGACTTGATGACCTTGGAGTAAATGTAAATGTTGATAACAATATGTTTTATGAAGATATTACCGGTGAACAACTGTTTGATCTAGATGATGTCATTATTAATATTCCCGAAGTAAATGAATTATTAGCAGATGGTTCTTACATTATCAATGCGGGAGGCATCATTAGAATTTATGTATTAACTAGATGTGCGATGCAGGTAGCATTAAATAATTTAAAACGCATGCCTTATCCTATTGATCCAGTGTTTTATAAAACATTTTCTGGTGGCACATGGGAAGATGGTATACAGCCACCAGACTTTCCACCATGTGAAGATATCCCATTGGATTGTGTATTCGAAGAGATAGAGGGCGTCAAGACTTTAGTTGTGGGGAGTTCAGAGTCGTTTGATATTTTATTAGGTAAAGGCCTTATAGACAAATACAATAGCTTAGAAGATTACAAAATCTTTAAATATTATTTTTCGAGCCTATAGATTGTTTATTTACTTTCTGAGATTGCTGTTTCAGCTGTCTTGCAGAAAGTATATTATTAATTTGAAAGACAGCTGAAACAGCAAAATCAGATTAGATTATACTTTGTAGTATTTGTATATAACATAGTAAAAATAAAATAATTACTAGTATGTATAATTTAAATAATTAATAAGAATAGTATCTTACTTGAGATACATATGCAACTTCTAGAAAATACTTATCCCTTATTCCGTAGCTTAAATTTATTATCCTTATGGATAAAAAATAAATAGGATAGAAATCACATATTAAGTACATAGTTTTACTATTTACAAAATTCAGTTCACTATTACGAACTTAACAGGAGGCTACTATGCCAGATAACGATGAATCAATAAATACTTTGTGTAAAAAATTATTTCAATTTTATAATAAAGTAGCATTAACAAAACAGGAACTAGCTCAAGTTTTAGGTGTTTCAATATCCTATATAGATAAAAGTTTAGCAAGGGGATACGGTGTACCAAACTATAAGAAGCTTGGGACTGCTTCTAATAGTAAAGTTATTTTTAATATCAATGACATAGCCCACTACCTTTCCGATACCACGAAGATGGTGTAGCGGATGGTACAACGAAAGCAAAACATATTACAGTATCAGTTCTTCTACAAGCTAACCGAAATAGAATTAGAACACATCGAAAAAGGAGGTTCTAATGGCTATGGTTAAGTCCAAGCGTTACACCGCAGTTTATATTAATGAATTGCAAAATGGTGATAAGAGCTATTATGTTGGCTATAACGATGCATCTGGAAAATGGGTGCGTACTAAAATTGGCAATAAATCACATGGTATTACTGAGGTATATGCTAACAATAAACGAATAGAGTATATCAACATTGCTAGGTTAGGTGAAGATCCAGTCTCTCATCGTAAACAAAAACAGAAGTTACTCTTTGACATAGTTGCAGAGTCATATTTTAAGGCTCTTGAAGAAGCAGGTAAAAAAGACCTTTATAATCCTAAAAATAGATATCGCTTGCATCTTCAAAAAGTCATTGGTACTAAGAGTATTACGGCTATTACAAAGAATGATCTTCTTTCTATCAAAGAGAAGATGCTTAAAACACATTCTAAAGCAAGCGTGAGACATATCATTACCTTAGCCTCAACAATTATCAATCACGCTATTACAAGCGATTCTATAAGGTTTAATAGTACTAACGTGGCAGTAGGTTTAGCATCTAATTTAAAAACAAATCATCGCAACAGATATCTGAACGAAGAAGAAGTTAAACAACTATTATTAGCTGTTGCAGATGATAAGGAAGTAAACCTATTTGTACGGCTATCACTCTCTACAGGTGGACGTTTAAATACGGTAATGAATATCCAAAAGAAGCACCTTCAAGGTAGAAATGTAGTACTAGAAGATTTTAAGTCAAATAAACAGCATCATGGCTATATCTCTAATCAACTCTTTAAAGGTATGGAAATTTTTTCTCACTTAGGTGCCAACGATTTTTTAATAGGCGAAAAAGCTGAACTGTATTCTCAACGTAAAATTCAAAGACGCTTGAAAAAAGTACTTGACGAACTCTTTAATAAAGGTCTTGATGTGAAGGATACAACTAACCGGCTTGTCGTGCATTCACTCCGTCACACCTTCATATCATTACTAATCATATCAGGTGCACCGATTGCATCTGTATCCCGTTTAGTGGGACACAACTCGATTGATATCACCATGCGTTACTCTCATTTAAATCCAAACACCGGAGAGGACTTTGTTAACGCTATTTTTTCTTCAGAAAAATCTAGCGAGTGATAATCCAAGTGTCTTAAGCAAATACGCTTCTGTTACAGTAAGTTGCCTCATCCGTGATTATCGCGGCATATAGGCTCAATAGGATAACGGATTAAAGAAAACGATATTATATATTTACACTATCGTAAGTAAAAATAAAAGTTTAACTTGAACGCCAAATAGCCGGTAAAAGAGTATTGTTTAATTAATCTGAAGTACGTTAAAAAGTCATTTAATCAATTTATAATAAGGATAATCGTGTTTAGTTTGGAGGGTTTGAAAAAAGTGGCTCCGGATACTGGATTCGAACCAGTGACCAAGTGATTAACAGTCACCTACTCTACCGCTGAGCTAATCCGGAATGTTCTAAGAGGTCGAAATTATACTTTATGGTGCTTAAAAAGTCAAGTCTTTTTAAGCTACTTTTTGAGTTTTCTTTTTTCGTTTACATGTAGAATTAAAAACTCTAAATTTCCAACTATTTTTTTTATTATTTTTGACTCATTAATTAGTACATATAGTCTGTTTTTGCTATCTTCATCAAACAATAAATTTACATCTTCCATGGTTAATGGTCTTTTGTCCAGTGTGTTTAGTATCTCTTCTTTTGTATAGCTGGAGTTATTTGGTTCGGCATGAACTCTTGAAGCTATATGAATAGGTAAAGTGCTGTCAAACTCTAACGATGCCTCATGCAACTCTTTATAGCTGATACCGCTTACTGGGTATGCAGGAGGTCTATCTATGGTCCCAAGGTCTATTCTATCAACATCAAGTTGCAACAAAACCTCGTTTAGCTTTTTTATTTCACTTTTGGTGTCATTTAGTCCATATACAAAAAGTATCTCTATGAAAAGTTTGCCTTTGTAAGCTTTACTGAACTTTATTACTTTTTCTACAATATTTTCTACATGTATACTCACATGTGGTCTATCTATTTTTTTAAATACATCTTCGCTTATTGCATCAAGTGAGAGTTTTACTTGATCAAGTTTTAAAAGTGAGTTAAATACTTTTTCATCCACAAGAGTAGCGCTGTTTGTAAGTATAAGAGTCTCTGTTTTATTTTTGATTTTGTCTATCTCATCTATAAGTTCACTCAGTTGCGGGTAGAGGGTAGGTTCACCATTTGCTGTTAGTGTTATAACATCTATTTTGTCATCTAAATGCTCTTTAAGCTCATTTATAATTGTTGGGATATCTACTGTATTTGATTGTATATCAACTGTTGCACTGGGAGAGAGTTCACAGTAAAGGCAGTCAAAATTACACTGTTTAAGGGCAGGGGAGAGGTCTATACCCAAAGAAGAACCAAATCTTCTTGAGTTTATAGGACCGAAAATTGTTTTCACTATTTTTTACTAACTCTTTGACACTCTTTTACAAAGTGTATAGCATTTTCAACTGGTACATCAGGAAGGATTCCATGACCAAGGTTGAATATATGACGTTTAGTGCCCATAGTTTCTTGAATAACTTCTACACAATGAGTTGTAGCTTCTTTAGAGTAAAGGCGACATGGCTCCATATTTCCTTGAAGAACATATTTATCACCAAGTTTCTCTTTAGCAAGTGACATTGGAGTTGACCAATCTACTCCAAATACATCAAAATTTCCATATACTTTATCTAAAAATGCAGGGATACCTTTAGGGAACATGATTACTGGAATATGTGGGTATTTCTCTTTTAAGTACTCAGCAATCTCTACCATGTAACTCCAAGAAAACTCATCATACTTACCCGGCTCAATAGCAGCTGCCCATGAGTCAAAGATTTGTACAACATCAATACCGGCTTGAATTTGTTTTTCCATATATAGTTTAACAACTTCAGTAACTTTTCTAAGTATTTTGTGTAAAAGTTCAGGGTTTGAGTACATCATTTTTTTACAAATGTTGTAAGTTTTTGTACCTTGCCCCTCTATCATGTAAGTAGCAAGTGTCCAAGGAGCACCCGTAAAACCGATAAGTGCTTTTTCATCACCTCTGGCATCGAGTTGCTCTCTTAGCAGTTCAATAGTTTCATACACGTAAGTAAGTTTAGAAGCTGCCTCTTCACCGCCTAGAAGTCTGTCTAAGTCTTCTTGAGTTGAAAGAGGGTCGTTAAACTTTGGACCTTCACCTTTGATAAACTCCAAATCCATGCCCATCTCATCAGGTATAACAAGGATATCACTAAATAAAATAGCTGCATCAACACCAACAATATCAAGCGGCTGAATAGTAACCTCTGCTGCTCTTTTAGGGTCATGACAAAGGTTTAAAAAGTTTCCTGCCTCAGCACGAACTTTCATATATTCCGGAAGGTAACGACCCGCTTGTCTCATCATCCAAACCGGTGTGTATGGAGTCTCTTTCCCAAAGCATGCGTCTACAAATATTTTACTCATTTCTTTCCTTTTACTTATAATTTAATGACTTTTTCCGACTTTTCCCAAGAAGAAAAGTCCAACTGCAACGGCAGTGATTGATAGCGCGAAGTATAACATATCTAAGGCACCATCATAGTGAGTATGACCTACCTTTTGAAAAAAACCAACAACAAGTACCATTACAATAACTTTTGAAATTTTATCTTTTAGCTGATCAAGGGAGTGTATTGATAATATTTTGTTTTCTCCTCCTGCTTCATCTCTCGCCGCGTCTATGTCAGAAATAAACAGCTCATAAAGACCAAAAGAAAAAAGAAGCATAACAACACCGATTAGGTATAAGTCAACTGCGCCGATAATTCCTCCGACAACATCCTCATGAAAGTTCTCTGGATGAGCGTGGTTCAAGTAGCTGGTTACAACAAACTTCGCAGTGTCATAGATATCAAAACTTGCAACAATAAACAGAATAACAGCCCCCATAAGTCCAAAAATTACAGCAAGAATAATTATAAATCTGGAGCTCCATAAGCTACTTTCAAATAATTTTTCTATCATAACTATTTCTCCTCTTGCATCTCTGCCCATTTTTGAGCAATTCTTACAGCATTTGTAGCTGCTCCAACTCTAAGATTGTCAGCAACAACAAAAAGGTGAATCATTTTTTTAGAGAAGTTATCATTTCTTATGCGGCCAACAAAAGTTTCATTCATATCCACACAAGTTGAAGGCATAGGGTAGAGCGCTTCTTCTGGTTTGTCCAAAATAACGATGTTTGGAGTCATGCTTAAAATCTCTCTAACTTTATCTGCTTGAACATCAGAGCTAAAAGTAAGAGTAAGTGCTTCTGCATGACCACGTAGAGTTGGAACACGAACACATGTAGCACTAAGAGGAATCTCTTTATGCATGATTTTAGTAGTTTCATTAACCATCTTCATCTCTTCTTTTGTGTATCCATTTTCCATGAAAACATCAATCTGAGGGATTACATTTAGAGCAATTTGTTGGTTAAAAACTTTATGCTCAGAGTCACTTAATTTAAAAGCAAAAAAGTCTTGCATTTGTGTAACTAACTCTCCCATAGCCTCTTTACCAGCTCCTGAAGTTGCTTGATACGTGCTAACATCAACTCTTACTAAGTCATAAGCTTCATCAAGAGGTTTAAGTACTTGAACCATCTGAATAGTTGAACAGTTTGGGTTTGCTATGATTCCGCTATCTTCCCATTTGGCAATATCCTCAGGGTTTACTTCAGGAACAACAAGTGGAATGTTTTTATCCATTCTAAAGTGAGATGTATTGTCTATAACTACAGCTCCAGCTTTAACTGCATATGGAGCAAACTTTTCACTTATATTTCCACCAGCACTAAAAAGTGCAATTTCAATCTCTTCTTCTTCAAATATTGTTTCGGTAAGTTCTTGTATAGCAATCTCTCTTCCATTAAACTCTACAGCTTTGCCTATACTTCTAGCACTTGCAAGTGGAACCAGTTTGTTTAAAGGGAAATCAATCTCTTGTAAGATTGTTAATATCTCTTCACCAACTGCTCCATTGGCTCCAACTACTGCTACATTATATTTTTTCATACTTTTCTCCTATAATTCATAAGTTTTTATTTTTTTTACTAAAATCGTTATGCTCATTCCAAGGATTTCGGATGCTTTTTCTATATCACCATCCTCTGAACTAAGTACTTCTTGAATTAGCTCTTTCTCCATACTTGAAATGTCTTTACTATTTGTTAGCCCACGAGGCTCCAAAAAAAGCTCTTCAGGGGTAATCTCATCTGTATCACTCAAGATAACGGCTCTCTCAACAACAGAAATAAGCTCTCTTATGTTTCCTGGCCAGTTATAAGATAAAAGTTGTTTCTCAGCCTCATTTGAAAAACTTTTAAGATTGAAATCGTACTTTTGACAGTTTTGCTCTAGCACTTTGTAAGCAATCTCTAAAATCTCTTCCACTCTATTTTTTAATGGTGGAATGTTTAGAGGAATTGTATTTAAACGGTAGTATAAATCTTCTCTAAATTTCCCATCTTTAATCTTATTGTTTAAGTTTGCATTTGTTGCTGAAATCACTCTTATATCTATTTTAATACTCTTAGATGAGCCGAGTCTTCTTACCTCTTTTTCTTGAAGGGCACGAAGTAGTTTAGCTTGGACAGAATAAGGCATTTCACCAATCTCATCTAAAAATAGTGTTCCGCCTTGAGCAATCTCAAATAGTCCTGCTTTTGCTTCACTAGCATCGGTAAAAGCACCTTTTTCAAATCCAAAAAGTTCACTCTCAATAAGGTTTTCAGGTATGGCAGCCATATTTATTGCAACAAAAGGTTTTTTTGCTCTTGGAGAATTTTCATGGATGTAAGAGGCAAATACTTCCTTGCCCACACCACTTTGACCTAAAAGTAAAATACTTGCATCAGTTTTACACGCTTTATCGGCAATGTTTAAAACAGACTTTAGTGCTTTTGATGTTCCTAAAAAACCGTTTGAAGTGTTTTTACTATTAGAAATAGGGAGCTTTTTTTTGGCTTTTTGAACTTTGTCTTCCCTCCTGATAGCAGTGATTAAAGTATCTACATCAAATGGCTTAAGTAAAAAATCTTTTACTCCAAGATGAATAGACTCTATTGCCCTTTGAAGAGTTGCATTTCCTGTCATCATAATAACTTCAAATTTCCCATTTAAAGTTTTAATAAACTCTATCCCATCCATCCCTGGCATATTTATATCGGTTATTACTAAATCAAAACTCTCATTAAGGTTTTTTAAGGCATCTTTTGCATTTTTGAATGTTTTAATTTCAAACTCTTTATAGTCGCCCATAGCGATTTCAAGAGATTTTCTCATATTAATATCATCTTCAACGATTGCAATTTTCAATAATAATCCTATGTTTTTGGGTGATTTAAACCCTTATTTTAATGGTGAAATTTTAGCAAAATTATCATTAAAATCGACTTTGAAGCAAGTTGTTTTAAGCGTGAGTATTGTTGTTGATCTGTTTTGTAGGTTTATAGTCTCCTCTTGATGTTCTACATGTAGGCCAAGTTTATGTATGTACTCCAGAAAAAGTTCTGAGTTTTTAGAGACTAGTTTTTTTAAATTTTCATTATTAGTGTTTTCTAAAATAAGATATTTATATGGTTTTCCATCGCATTTTGTCATAGCTTGGGATATATTTAGTGTTTCATTGTATAGGAGAGTGTCTTTTACGACATATCGGTAAGATATAAGGTATTCACCTGCATTTAGTGCAAGTGAATTAAAAAATATTATTGAGCAAAGTCTGAGTGCGAGATTACGATTTCCATCTCTACTTCGCATAGTCCCTCTTTAAAAGTTGTCTCAACAACATTGGCATTTCTAATCATTGCATTAACAGAAGTACGAATAACTGATCTTTTAACCATCATATTTTTGATTAAGTCTTGACCATCAATACGAACACCTTTTACTTTTTCAGCTATAGCTCTATAAGCATCTGCAATAGCTGCTCTTTTTGCTAAAGCATATGCTTGAGCAGGAGAAACTGTATTCATTGGAGCAACACCTTGACCGGTAACGCTTATGTGAATAGTTTGGTTTTTATTTAAAACAGCTTCTCTTTCCTCAGCCTCAGCCGCATATAAAGCTTCTTGCTCTCTCTCAAGGTTTACTTTAGCAAGGTCAGCTTTTGCACGCGCTGTTTCTTTTTTTGCTTTAGCCAGCTCTGCATTTGTTTGCTCCATAACTGAAGTGTCAACTGATTGAATTTTATCAGCTCCAAATAGTGAAGAAACACTTAACAGTAGTGCAAGTAATATAGAAAATTTCATGGTTTGTCCCTTAGCATGATTTAATATAGGAGCTTAAGCAACTACTATACCAACTCAGTCGGATCAATAAAAAGAGCATCATCCTCATCTTCATCTTGATCTGGTTGTTTTGGACAACGAGAAACACTTGCTACATCATCACCTTTTACTATATACACACCAGAAGTATTTCTACTTGATTTAGATATAGTTTGCATATCTACTCTAATCATTTTTCCAGCGTTAGTAAGAGCCATCATATCCATGCCTTCATCTACCATTAGACAACCTACAATATTTTTACCAGTTTTAGCAGTCATCTTCATAGCTATTACACCTGAACCACCACGGTTAGTTAAGCGGTATTCACCAGCATCTGTACGTTTACCGATACCTTTTTCAGCAACTATTAAAATCTCTTGCTCATCATTAGCAATGATATTTGCATCAACTACTACATCTTCATTGTGTTTAAACTTGATCCCTCTAACACCTCTAGTGCTACGACCTTGTTCACGAGTTTTTTCAATGTCAAATTTAATACATTGAGCAAGTTTAGTAACTATAAATAAGTACTTAATACTTTGATCTGCTATTTTTGCTGTAATTAAAGCATCATCATCATCAAGAACAATAGCTCTTACTCCATTGCTTCTAATATTTGAGAATTCACTTAAGTTAGTTCTTTTTACAATACCTTTTTGTGTAAAGAATACTAGTCCTTTCTCTTCACTAAAGTCAGTTGTTGGGATGATAGAACGAATTTTTTCATCAGCCATAAGGTTAAGAAGGTTTACAACAGCCTTACCTTTAGCAATCCTGCTTCCTTCAGGGATTTTGTAAACTTTCAGCCAGTGTAGTTGACCACGATCTGTTACAAATAGAAGTGTGTCGTGTGTGTTACATGTAAAGAATCTCTCAATAAAGTCGTCTTCATAAGTGGTTACAGCAGTCTTGCCTTTTCCACCACGTTTTTGTTTTTCATAAGAAGCTAGAGGGACTCTTTTAATGTAGCCCCTATGAGTAATAGTTACTACCATCGGCTCATTAGGGATTAAATCTTCTATATCTATGTCATCATAGTCATCTTCAACTTCTGTACGTCTAACATCAGTATATGTAAGAAGAAGTTCATCAAACTCATCATTAATAATTCCATGTAAAATTTCTTCACTTTTTAGTATTGACTCTAGGTACTCAATAAGTGCAATAAGCTCACGTAGTTCATTTTCGATTTTTTCGCGCTCTAAACCTGTAAGTTTTCCAAGGCGCATATCTACAATACTTTGTGCTTGAATTTGAGAAAAATCAAACTCTGAAACTAGGTTGTCTCGTGCTTCTTCTATGTTTGTACTTGCCTTGATTACTTTTATGATTTTATCAATAATATCAAGTGCTTTTTTAAGACCTTCTAAAATATGTGCTCTTGCCTTTGCTTTTTCAAGGTCAAAAATTGTACGGCGAATAATAATAGTTTTACGGTGATTTATAAAGTGCTTTAATATAGTTATTATTCCAAAGATTCTTGGCTCTTGATTTAATATAGATAGCATGATAATACCGAATGTAGTTTGCATGCTAGTTTGTTTGAAAAGATTGTTTAGAACTATTTCGCTGATAGCATCTCTTTTTAGCTCAATAACAACTCTCATACCGTCACGGTCAGATTCATCACGAATCTCTGATACGCCATCAATCATTTTGTCTTTAACAAGGTTTGCTATATTCTCTATAAGACGTGCTTTATTTACTTGGTAAGGTAGCTCATCGATAATAATAATATCTCTGTTACCTTTTTTTTCTATATGGGTTTTTGCACGAACTTTTATACGACCACGACCTGTCTCATAAGCATCCATAATCCCTTTTTTACCAAAAATGATACCGCCAGTTGGAAAGTCAGGTGCTTTTATATGTTGCATTATTTCAGATAGCTCTATGTCTGGATTTTTAAGAAGTGCTTTTAATCCATTCATAATTTCAGTAGGATTGTGAGGAGGAATATTTGTCGCCATACCAACTGCTATACCAGATGAACCATTAATAAGGAGGTTTGGAGCGCGAGTAGGCATTACATCTGGTTCTTTAGTAGTCCCATCGTAGTTCTCTATCATATTAACTGTGTTTTTATCAAGGTCTTTTAGAAGTTCACCAGCATACTTAGTCATACGAGCTTCTGTATATCTCATTGCCGCTGCAGAATCACCATCAACAGAACCGAAGTTTCCTTGACCATCAACAAGTTGCATTCTCATTGAGAAATCCTGAGCCATACGAACAAGAGCATCATAAACAGCAGTATCACCGTGCGGATGGTACTGACCAATAACATCACCAACTATACGAGCTGATTTTTTAAACTTTGCACCGTGTGAAAGGTTTAATTTATCCATCGCATAAAGAATTCTTCTGTGAACAGGTTTTAATCCGTCACGAACATCAGGGAGTGCCCGACCTACAATTACGCTCATAGAGTAATCAAGGTAGCTGTTTTGAAGTGTCTCTTCAATATTTATAGTTTGTATCTCATCGTTGTTTAGCAAATCGCCCATATACACACCTGTTCTTTCAAAAATAAAATTCTTTTATAATATCTTAATATCCCTTAAGATATTGATAAAATTAATAAAAGTTTTTAAGAAAATTTGTATGTGTGAAATTGTGAAGCCAAATTTATTGAAATTTTATAGTATAGTAATGTTTTAAAATTATATTCGTTAAATACAATGTATATATGTTAAAATTAAAAGTGGATTTTATTTTACAATTTATAAAATCAAATAGCATGTGCTTAAATATTAATCACAATTTTGATTAATTACTCATACTTAACTTGTATACTTTTGGAAGTTAAACAATAAAGGATAATAAATGAAGAGACTTTTTCTGGCTTTGTTGGCATTGCCAACATTTGTATTTGCAGAGGATACGTTAAGCAGCGGTGACACTGCTTGGATGATAGTTGCTACGGCTTTAGTTATGTTGATGACACCTGCGGGATTAGCACTGTTTTATGGTGGTCTTACTCGTAGTAAAAATGTTATTAACACTGTCAGTATGAGTTTAGGTGCTTTCGCAGTTGGTAGTTTGGTGTGGGTATTAGTTGGTTACTCAATCGCATTTGGTGATGGTGACTTAATTGGTTCTGGAAAGGTTATGTTATCTGGAATTACTTCAGACACATTAAGTGGTACTATTCCTGAGCTTCTTTTTGTTGCATTTCAAGGAACTTTTGCAGCAATTGCTGTTGCAATTGCTAGTGGTTCAATGATAGAGAGAGTTAAGTTCTCTACATTTATGGTATTTGTTGCATTATGGATTGTAGCTGTTTATGCTCCTATTACACACTGGGCGTGGAGTGGTAATTCGACTACATTGAACTTTGGTGAGATGGACTTTGCTGGTGGTACTGTTGTTCACTTAAATGCTGGTGTTGCTGGTTTTGTAGTTGCAATGATTTTAGGTAGAAGAAAAGATTACGGTAAAGTTGCTATCAAGCCATTTTCACCTATATTAGTAGCTCTTGGTGCTGCATTACTATGGTTTGGTTGGTTTGGTTTTAATGCTGGATCTGAGCTAGCTGCTGATGGCGTTGCTGCATCTGCTTTCTTAGTTACAAATATTGCTGCTTCTCTTGGTGTTATTGGTTGGATAGCTGTTGAGTGGTTAGTTTACAAAAAAGCTACTTTAGTTGGTGGTGCTTCTGGTGCTGTTGCTGGTCTTGTTGCTATTACTCCCGCTGCTGGTTCTGCTGGTGTTGAGGGTGCAATTATTATAGGTTTAGTTGGTGGTGCTTTAGGTTTTTATGGTGTTTCTAAACTTAAAAACATGTTCAAAGTTGATGATTCTTTAGATGCATTTTGGATCCACGGTTTAGTTGGTATTTGGGGTTCAATTGCTACGGCAATATTTATTGCTGACTATGCGATGGCTAAAGATTATGACATGATGTCTCAACTGGTAAGTCAATTTCAAGCAATTGGATTAACTATAGTTTATAGTGGTGTTGTTACAGCAATAGTTTACTTTATTGCGTCTGCTTTAACTGGCGGTGGTAGAGTTGATGAGGAGACTGAAGCAAAAGGTCTTGATGAAACAGTTCACGGCGAAAAGGCTATTAACCTATAATTAAAATACTTAGGGGAGAGGAGTTAATTCCCCCCCCCCCTTTTTTTTGTGTGTAGAGATACCATAAGTTGCATTAAACCTTAAATATGGTTACAATTTTAAACTAAAATTTGGAGATATTATTATGAAAAGAGTAGAAGCGGTTATTAAACCATTTAAATTAGAAGATGTAAAAGATGCCTTAGCTGAAATAGGCATTGATGGAATGACGGTAAGTGAAGTGAAAGGTTATGGTCGTCAAAAAGGTCATAGTGAGCTTTACCGTGGTGCTGAGTATGTAGTAGACTTTTTACCAAAAATAAAAATGGAAATGGTAGTGGCTGATGAGATGGTTGAGCAAGTAACAAATACAATTGTTGAAGCTGCTAGAACTGGTAAAATCGGTGATGGTAAAATATTTGTTACAGATATTGAAAAAATTATCCGTATCCGTACTGGTGAAACTGACAGCGAGGCGATTTAATTATAACGCCAAAGGAAGTAATTTCTTTGGCAACGCTTACTCCGCTTAGGCAACTCGTCGTTGAGAATGCCATTGGTCAGCATTCCTAAAAGATGACTCCTATTTAAGTAGAATATTTACTTGAATTCTTCAAACTGATTAAAAATTAATCAACTCAAAAAAGAACTACATAGTATTTAAGCTATAATATTTCCTTTAATTTTAAAAGGATATTTACATGTTAGAAGCTGATTTTAAATATATAATTGATACTTTCTTCACACTATTCACAATGGTCTTAATAATATTCATGGTTCCTGGTTTTGCCATGCTAGAAGCTGGACTTGTACGTACAAAAAATGTATCTGCTGTTCTTACAATAAATGTAATGATTTACGCAGTTGCATCTTTGGCCTTTTTGCTCGTAGGTTATGAGCTAGCTTTTGGTGGCTGGGAGAGTGATACTCAGAGTATATGGGCAGTTTTTATGTTTCAAATGGCATTTGTTGGTAAAACAGTAAATATTATGAGTGGTGGTGTTAGTGAGCGCGTTCGTATTATTCCTCTTGCTATATTTACAGTTGTTATGGGTGCAGTTATATACCCATTAGTTGTAAATGTAACTTGGGGTGCAGATATTCTAGCAGGTACAATGCTAGATATTGATATGTATGATTTAGCAGGTTCAACTGTGATTCACTCAACAGGTGGTTGGGCTCTTCTTGCTGCAATTATGATAATGGGTCCAAGAAAGGGTCGCTACGTAGATGGAAAAATTAGAGTTATACCAGCTTCAAATATACCACTTGTTGTTTTGGGAGCACTTCTTCTTTGGATAGGTTGGTTTGGTTTCAACGGTGGAAGTGTTGGTTCTATTTCCTCTGTTGAGAATGCAAACAGCGTTGCTAAAACAATTATGAATACTAATACAGCTGGTCTAGCTGGTGCTATCATTGCTGGATTTATTATGTATTTCAGATATAAACTGCTTGATATTACTATGATTTTAAATGGTGCGTTGGGTGGTTTAGTTGCCGTTACTGCTGGACCTGATTTGTATGACATGTACACACCTATTTTAATTGGTCTAATCGGTGGTGCTTTAGTTGTTTTTGCAGTTCCTCTCTTTGATAAACTAAAATTAGACGATCCTGTTGGAGCACTTTCAGTTCACCTTGTAAATGGTGTCTGGGGAACTTTGGCAGTTGGAATATTTGTAGATAGCGTCTCTTTTATGGCACAATTGAAGGGTGTTTTAATCGTAGCAGTTTTTGCATTTAGTGTTTCATTTGTAGTCTTATATAGTATAAATAAAATATCAAGATTCAGAGCAGAAGATGATGCTCAAGTTGAAGGCATGGATGTAAATGAGTGTGGTGTAGAAGCTTATCCAGAATTCAAACGTGCTATATAGACTTCATACTCTTCTTTTAACAAAATAGTAACAATCTTTTTGTTACTATTACCATCATGATTAACTACAGCCGCCCATTACTAATATCACTTGTCTTTCATTCTATATTGATTTTAATGCTGCTGTTTACTTGGAGATATTACTCTGGTAATAAAAAAGCAGAGTGTGAAACTATAGTTTGTGTTCAACTAAGTAACCTACAGGCTAAAGAGATTACCAAAGAGAAGATAAATGTTGAAAATCCAAAGCCTCAAGAAGAACAAAAGACTGCAACTAAACAAGATAAAATCACTCCCAAAGAAATACATGTAGCTCCAGTTATAGTGCCAATAAAAGAAGATATTTTTGAACCAAAGACGCAAGATAGTGAAAAAATACAAGAGACTGAGACAATCAAAGCAGAAATAATAGCCGAAGAAGGTGTTTTAGAAGAAAAAACTGCTGTAAAAATTGCTGAAAAAAAGTTACATGTAGAACCAAATATAAACAAAGAAGAAGTTGCAAAAGAGTATTTGAAAATCAATACGCAGAAAATAACGCAACTTTTACAAGAGAACCTATACTATCCAAGAAATGCTAGAAAAAGAAATATTACCGGTGAGGTTTTTATAAGATTTACACTAGGTATTGATTCTGAAGTTTATGATGTTGAGATTGTAAACTCAAAAAATAATATATTAAGTCGTGCAGCAGTTAAAACAATAGAAGATTTGTCCGGGAAATTTCCAAAACCTAATAAAGAAATTATTTTAAATGTACCAATAAATTATAATTTGAGTGAATAAATTTTTTTATATTTACTATATAAGTCGGATTTTATAATAAGATATAAAAAGATTTTATCGTTTGTTGAGAGTAAAAATCAAGCATATTTATCCAAATAATACTAACAAATTGAGGTTCGATGATTAAGATAATAACGAATGGTATAAGTAAGTTTTCTTTCGATAAGATGCCAGTATAATTTTGTAAAGGAAAATAATGGAAAAAATAAATACCTTATTAGAGAAATATAATAATTTTAAAGATGCTCAGATTCGCTCAATTCAACCACTTTCGGATACTTCAAAAGTTCTTACAATTGTAGTGCAAGATGATGATGGTGAAGATCTTAATACTGTTAAGATAGAGTTTATCAATATCAGTAATTCAAGAATATTGGAAAACAGTGTACTGCCTTATATGGATATGGGTTTTGGAATTAGTCTTATTAAAGAACATGGTTTATATGGTTTTGCACTAGGAAGTGGTACAGCTATGCTACATGTTCATAATGCACCATTATATATTGTTTCTTCAGATATTAAAATTGAAGAAAAATAAAAATCAAGTAAGCATAATTACAACTAAAAAGACTTAGTTTGTATTATATAATGTGTTGACAGACTATAAACCTAAAAAGATCTAACTAAGAGTTGAGAAGATAAGTAACTTGATGATAGACGGTTTGGGATTCGAAATTATTTATTTATTATTATTTTATTTTTCTAATTAAAAAAAGTAATAAGGCTAGAGATAAACTATGCTACTATTATCAAAAATTTGTATTATTATAATAAAGGACAACAGATGAAAAGTGGAAAAGTATTATCATTATATATGACCATGCCTGACATGATGCGTTCTGGTCACCGCATGAAGTGTGATGACTTTGACTGTGATTCTAATGGTATCGTAGGTAGTAGAGACTATGAAAATGGAACAGAGCCAGTATTGGTTTTAGTTTCAAAAAAGAGTTATGATATCATAGAAGAGGCGGAACTTGTTCTTGAAAAAGGTGTATTGATGGAAAACATTTATGTAGACATTGACCTTTATCATCTAAACAAAGGATCGATAATCGAGATCGGGGAAACTCTCTTTGAAGTGACTGGACCATGCGAGGATTACCGTTACCTATATGCATTTGCACCTGAGCTTCCTGAACTAATTCATGGAAAACGTGGTCTTTTTGTATCTCCTGTAGACTATGGAGGAATCAAAATTGGAAATGAAGTAAAGGTAATAAAAGAGATTTAAGATGAATCTTCTTCTTTGTTTTAGAAGGAAAGAATGTTATCTAGAGTTGAAAGAATTTGAATTTAGGTTCAATTATAGATGAGAAGATCTATATAAATTACTGTTAAAGATCTTTAGAAAAAATTCTCTTAACTAGGGCATGTCCCCTTTAAAAAAGGAGTACGAAACATGAAAAAAATAGGTATTGGAATAGACTACAGTAACATCTGTAAAGACTTTAATACAGTATATTTAGATAGAGACAATACAGATCCCCAAACCTCCAAATGTATGAAAGAGGTGCTCGCTTGGACTAAGGAGTTTGTATCTGAACTTATAGAAAGTTTCGGATATGAAATATATAGTTTAAACTCTTCTACTTCAGTAAAGATAGACAATATTGCTTCTAAAAGATTTCTTTTTTACTCTCTAGAGAAAGAGATATTATTACAAAACTATATTATACAAAAAGAATATGCACAATATGATAATTTAGCTGAATGGGAGATAGACAACAACGATAGTGTAGTTATCCAAAATGATGAGGATGGCGGAGGAATCTACCTCTTTCTTAATGAAAACTCTAGTGTACATAAATGGATAACTAATAAACTGCAAAACTTTTCTTTAGATGAAGTACCCTTTTCTGCAAAATAAAAAATATTTTGTTTAGTCGTCTTAATCTTCACCATTTATATCAAGGTTATCCATAAATTGTTTTGCTAATATTTCAGCTTTTTTATAAAACTTCTCAGCAATCTCTGGAACAAATAACTTATGTACAACCTCATTAAATAGTTTTAACCAACGCTCAAAAGTTTCAGGATAAAGCTCTCCTATAAAAGCATGTGAAGGAAAAGGGTCACCCATATAGCCTCTCTCTCCGGTCATCATCATAAGCCAAAAGTTATCTAGAGTATTAAAATGCTCATGCCACTTGCCATTTTTTAAATCATCACCTAAGGCTTTGATGAAGTAAGGACCTAGAACATCATCTTTAAGAATGATTGCATAAAACTCACGCACCATTTTTTTTATCGTACCTCTATCTACAGTATTATAAGGCATAGCATCTCCTTGTATGAATGATGAGAGTATAGCTAAACTATAATACAACGGTATTGATTAATATCAAGTCCACTTGAATATTTAGATTATCATGCCACTAAAAGTCAAGGCACAATTTATGTAGTTTAAATTCCACCTAATTAAGCTACTTTTTCTAAAGAAACTTCGTTGTAAAACTTACATGATATAAGCATTCATCAGCTTTTGATAATTAAGAACGGAATTAAATTTATTGAAATTGTAAAATTTAACATACTTGGAATGTCCCCTATAAACTAGACAATATTTAATTCAGTAATTTAGATAAAATAATACGAATGTATTATGAGATTTAATAGGATTAAAAAATGGCAAGAGTAGTTTATAGTGAAGAGTTCAGAATAGAAGCGGTGAAGCAAGTTACAAAAAATGGGTATAGCATTACAGATACTGCTGATAGACTAGGAGTTCATCCTGACTCACTAAGAAACTGGATAAAAAGATTAGAATCTCCCCAAGCAATACAAAAGCATCAAATATTAGATGAATCTCAAATAGAGATAAAGAAACTCCAAAAAGAGCTCAAAAGAGTTACAGAAGAGAGGGACATACTAAAAAAGGCCGCGGTGTACTTTGCAAGCCACACAAACTAAAATATGCTTTTATAAAAGTATATAGTGAAGTTTATTCAGTTCATAGACTTTGCAAAGTTATGCAAGTACACCGTAGCGGATATTATCAGTGGCTAAATCAGCCGATCTCAGATAGAGAACTTGAAAATAAAGAATTGCTAATACAGATTAAAGATGCATTCAAAGCATCAAATGGTGTTTATGGTCACAGGAATATTCATAAAGACCTCAAAGAGTTAGGTATTCATGTAAATAAAAAGCGAGTAGCTAGACTCATGAGTGAAGCTAAACTGTATGGGGTAGGCACTTATAAACGTAAGCCATATAGTAAGGCTGGTCCAGCTCACAAAGCTTATCCAAACCATCTTCATCAGTGTTTCATTTCAGGGAAGCCAAATGACACATGGGTGAGTGATATAACTTACATTAGAACTAAAGAAGGATGGATATTTTTAGCCACTGTTATTGATTTATATAGTAGAAAAATTATTGGCTGGGCAACTGGCCATCGCCAAACTACACCGTTAATTGTTGAAGCATTAAAAATGGCCACAACAAGACTAAGTAAGGATGACAAGGTCATACTTCACTCAGATCAAGGGAGTCAATATGCTTCTTACGACTATAAAAAGTTTGCAACTTCACATAATATTACTCTGAGTATGAGTCGAAGAGGAAACTGTTATGACAATGCAGTTGCCGAGAGCTTTTTTAAGACTCTAAAAAAGGAGCTTGTTAGAAAACAGATATTTTTAACGAGAGAAATTGCAGCTTCTAAAATATTTGAATATATAGAAATGTTCTACAACTCAAAAAGAAGACATAGTTATTTAGATTATATTTCACCGAATGAGTTTGAAAAAAGGTATAATCAAAAGTCTTTAAAAAGTTAGGTTTTTACTAGTTTAGTAATTGTCTAGTTTATAGGGGACATTCCAACTTGCTAATAACTTCTATATACTAATTGCTGGTTGCAAACTATAACTGCTCAATTAGATGTTTAATATACGTTGTATTGAAAGATTTTATGCTCATAAATTTAAATTGATGTTGTACGTTTCTTTCTAGGTTATATAGCTTATATAACATATGTATTCACATAATTTAATCTTTGTTAATACTTATCTTAAAATTACACTCTTATTGCCACATATGAATAAGTCAATAGAGTAAAATGATGTATATTTGTATATCTAATCAATAATATTAGTGATTTTTATATTTTTCAGACTATAGATTGGTGTTTTGAGTGTAACTATTCTACTCATATCAATAAATTCAAATTGATCTAATTGTGTAACTATTCTACTCATTCTATATGATTTCATATTATTATTATCGTAATAATTAGCATGCTTAGAGTCTATAAGAGACTTCTTGTTTGACAAATAAAAGCTCTTTTATATGCCCTTTGTTAAGTGCTTTAGCTAGCTTCTTCTTCTCTTCTTTTAGATCTTTAATTTCTTCTTTGAAATCTTTAATCTCATCTTTGTAGGTTTTGTTCGCTTATATTTAAGATCTAATATTAGATATAAAACTTAAAAACATTGTAAGAAGATTTAATGTAACTTTATGGAAACTTTTTCAGTAAATACAAGGAGTTAAACATGATAAAAAAAGTAAAAGAAGGTCCGGCAGGTTATATGCCACAGTCAGCACCATCCATGGGAGTCGAACTTGCACCAAAAGGTCAAGCTTTACTTTATGGGAATGTTGTCACTGAAGAAGAGGCAATGAGAGATGCTGCAATAGCATTACTCACAAAGGATAACCCAACAATCTTCCCTGGTCCTCAAGTTCTATGGGACTGGAAAGATGATGTTGCAGAGAAAGCTGCAGCTCTATTAGAACTTGCGTCAGAGATTCCAAACTGTAAAATTATTCCAATGCCAGATTACAGACCAAAATATCCAAAAATCGATGTTAAGGCTGAAATCAATCCAAATCACCCGAATCTAACAATCTTAGATAACAAAATCAAAGCTTGTGTTTTTGTAGGTGTACACTGTCACTACGCAAATCTTACACTTAGAATGATCCGTGCTGGTACAGATTGTTATACGGTTGCATTATGTGCCTATATGGGACATGAAGAAGCGATGGCATCAATCAGAGATTTACATGCAGATGATATTAGAAAATTCAAAGATATTGTCATTGAAGAGAGAAATAAACTAGGCATTGAGTGGACTACTACTCTACCACCTGAAAATCCATCTTTACCAAAAGAGGATTATAGTACATTGTCACCGGCAGACTATGGCGAGTATAGAAGTCTCATCATGTCTAAAAAAGGTGAACATGTTACTGCAGTTGAATAAAGGAGAAAATAGATGAGCGCAATTGAAAGACCACAATTAAATAAGAAACTAGTAGATATTAATTATATGTTAAAAGAGGCTCCAAGAGAAAAGCACTTTATTACAGGTGCTCAAGCGATGGCGGAAGCTGTTAAAAGAGCAAACGTAGATATGGCTATTGCATATCCTATTACGCCACAATCAGAGGTTATGCACCTTGTTGGTGATATTTATCACCAAGGTCATATTAAAGAGTATTACAGAGCTGAAGAAGAGCTTGGTACGATGTCAGCTATCGCTGGTGCTTCAAGAGCAGGTGTTCGTTTGTTTACAGCAACATCAGGACCCGGACTTCTTAGAGGTTTAGAAGCAATTGTATCTTGGTCTGGACATAGAGTTCCAGCAGTATTAGGTATTTTAACTCGTGTTGTAAATGCACCATTATCAATACAGCCAGATAATATCGAAATGGCATACATGATGCACTGTGGTGCTGTTATGTTACATGCTGAGAATCAGCAAGATGTGTTTGATATGACATTGGCAGCATTTGCAATTGCAGAAAAAGTTGATGTTTATATTCCTGTAGCAGTTGCAACAGAAGGTTTCTTCGTAACACACGCAAAAGGTTACGTTGATATGACTCCTGAGGATATGGCACTAACTGCATTTGATCCAGTTGCTGCACCAGTTCCAGCTATGGACAATGAAACGCCACCAGCTAGAATCCAAAGAGATGCTCCTGTTCAAAAGTCAAACTTTATGAGTTACTTAATTCATGCAGTATGGCAGCAAGAGATCTGGGATTCAAATAAGCGTGCAATGAAATATATCTATGAGTATCTTGGTGGACCAATAGAAGTTCTTAACCCTGATGCTGATGTATTTGTTGTTGCTTCTGGTTGTGCTGCTGCACAAGGTAGAGAAGCTCATAGAGCTTCGCAAGAATTGGGTTTAAATGTTGGTTTGATCAAAGTAAAAGCAATTAGACCATTTCCAATTGATGAAATCAAAGAAGCAACTAAGAATGCTAAGACACTAATTGTTCCTGAACATAACATTATTGGTTGGTTGTCTCAAGAAGTTAAAGCAGCTATACCTAATGGTGGTATTGTTGTAGGTGGTCCAAGAGTATTCGGTGGTATGACGCTTCCGGTTGAATTGATTATGAAAGAAATTTATACCGCTCTTGGTTTAGAATACGATCTGAAATTATAAAAAAGGGATAATATGAGTTTAAAATATGTAACTCCGGCAGAACGGTTTAAAAGATATCTACCAAAAGATTATGTAGAGTTAGTTGACTATGGTCCATTTGGAAAGAGCCAGGATGAAGC
This sequence comes from Candidatus Sulfurimonas marisnigri, assembly GCF_015265475.1. Classification (NCBI taxonomy): domain Bacteria; kingdom Pseudomonadati; phylum Campylobacterota; class Epsilonproteobacteria; order Campylobacterales; family Sulfurimonadaceae; genus Sulfurimonas; species Candidatus Sulfurimonas marisnigri. The sequence goes on from NZ_CP054493.1 coordinate 729,433, forward strand.
TGGCCCTGGTAATATGGGACAGTTCAAAGAATTGATGGAAGAACATCCAATGTGTTCTGGTTGTTGGATGGCGTATTACATCAGACTGATTTTTGCTTCACTACCATGTCCTGAAGAGACTGTTACACTTGGTACAGCTGGATGTGGTCGTTTGGCTATCTCACAAGCTGCTGTTCCATTTATTTATGGTAACTATGGCGACCAAAATGCTATGGCTTCTGGGTTATCACGTGCATTCAGATTACGCTTTCCTGATAAGCATAAGGACGTTATTACAATAGCAGGTGATGGTGGTACAATGGACATCGGTTTTAGTATGACTATGCACTCTTGGATCCGTGGTGAAAAATTCACAACAATCATGCTTGATAATGAAGTTTATGGTAATACTGGTGGTCAAGAGAGTGGTATGTCTCCTAAGGGTGCTGTATTGAAAATGGCTCCGGAAGGTAAAAAGTTTGAAAAGATGCCTGCTACAGCATTGGCAAAAGCTGCTGGTTGTGTGTATATTGTAAAGATGTCACCAACAAATATCAAAAAAGCAGCAAAAGTCATTAGAAGAGCAATCTTTGTTGCTAGAGAAGTGGGTCCTACATTCATTCACGCATACACTTCATGTAATATCGAATATTCTATTCCTACGGAGGAAGTATTTGCAGATGCAAGAGCGCAAGAGAAAGATCGCTTCCAATTTGAAGAGTATATGACAGATGAAGCAAAAGCCGTGATAGAGCGAGTAGAAGCTGAAGAGAAAGCAACGTTAAGAGCGAAAAAAGGTAAAATTGCAGAGGAGGTAAGTTAATATGGAAGCTAGAAAAAGATATAATATACGCATCTCTGGGCTAGGTGGGCAGGGTGTTGTTACCACTGCGCACATTCTTGGTTCGACTATGGACAATGCAGGAAAATATGCATCGTTGGTACCGTTCTTTGGTTCTGAAAAAAGAATGGCACCTGTTGAAGCTTATGTAAGAGCTTCATCAGAACCAATTTATGAAGTGGGTGAAGTTGTTTACCCTGACATCATTATGATTTATCACTCTCAAGTTGTTACACATGGTAAATCATACACAATGCCATTTTATACAGGTCTTAAACCAAACAGTCTAATAATTATTAATTCTGACTTTGATGTTCTTGAAGAAGAAGATAAGAAAGTACTTAGAGATCTAAATGCAAAAGTTGTTCAATTTGATGCTACGGACTTAGCAGTAAAAGTAGCTGGTACTGAACTTGCAACAAATATGGCTATGATGGGTATGCTTCTTGGTCTTACAGAACTTGTAACTGAAGAAAATATTGAAGCAGCTGTAAAAGAGAGATTCTTGGGAAGCTCATTTGTTGCTTCTGGTGGTACAGCTGCTCTAGACTCTGCTATCGAGAAAAAATTTAAGAAAAAAGAAGAATTGCTTGAAAAAAATATGGACGTTATCAAGAAAACTTTTGAGATGGCAAATTCTGTAGATCTAACTGGTAGTGATTTAGTTATCCAACTAGCACCGAATCTATAAAAAAGAAGGAATAATATGTATTATGTAGCAAAAGTTAATTCAGACATGTGTGCTGAGCATAAATGTAACATGTGTACACTATATTGTCCAGAAGCTAATACGCTGATGTTCAATAAAGATGGGAATACATCTTGGGTAGATGAAGATAGATGTAAAGGCTGTGCACTTTGTGTGTATGTGTGTACTGACATGCTTAGTCGAGATTGTATTTCGATGGAAATGGTTCACGGTAAAGAAGAATAAGCTTTAAACACATTAGTCACCCTCTTGGGTGACTTTCATAGATGATATCTCTTATCATCTAGCAATATAATTAATAAAAATCCTCATATGACAAATTTCATATCTAGTGACACTTCCTTTTATAACATAGAAGCATTCTTTAACTAATTGAAGTTAATTTTTTTAAAAAGTTAATTTTAGACAATAATGCTAAAATTAGTAATTAAAACCAAAAGGATTATAGTGAAAGTTACAGTAAATAAAATAGATGATATTAACTTTATTATGAGTGGTACAATTAACAATAGTGTGATTGAAGGCAAGGTTGCCAAATTTAAAGAGCAAGATGCTAAAGAACCAAAGAATGATGAGTCTGCTGATGAAAATATTGAGCAAGCTGCAGCAGGGGAAGTATTTAAAGAATTCATTGATGCTGGAATAAAAGAAGCAAATATTGATGTGGAAAGTATTTTAGGTCAGCCTGGACTTAAAAAGTATGAGCAAAAAGATAGTAGTGTATATTTTGAAGTTGAGCTAGCTATTTCTCCAGAGATTAATGTAGATATTGACTATGCAGACATAGTACCTAATTATACAAAGCCAACTGCAGCACCTGAAGTTGTAGAAGCTAAGCTTGTAGAATTTGCTCAACAACAAGCGCCATTTACAAAGATAGAAATAGCAAGACCCATTGAAAATGGTGATGTTGCTGTAATTGATTTTACAGGTTTTGTAGATAATAAGACTTTTGAAGGGGGCAGTGCTGAGAAATTCAACCTCAAAGTAGGTTCTAACTCATTTATCCCTGGGTTTGAAGAACAACTTATTGGTATGGAATATAACCAAGAAAAAGATGTTATTGTAAGTTTTCCTGATGACTATTCAGCCGAAGATTTAGCGGGCAAAGAAGCTAGATTTATTGTTAAACTTCACGAAATTCAAGAACAAAAACCTGAAAGATTAGATGATGCTTTTGCACAAAAAATATTTGCTGACAAAACGGCCACTCTTGATAAACTTAGAAATCAAGTATCAGAACAAGCAACAGCTGAAGAATTATCAAAACTTTATATGAGTGAACTTAAGCCTAAAGTGGTAGAAGGCTTACTTGCTAAGTTTGATTTCACATTGCCTAATAACATAGTAGAGCAAGAGATAGATGCAAAGGTTCGTGAAAAAACAAGATCATTTAGCGAAGAGCAACATAAGTCTTATATGGAAGATAAAGGTAAATTTAAAGAGCTAAGAGAATCTGTACGCGAGGAAGCAAGAAAAAGTATTAAAATGACACTTATTGTTGAAGCCTTAGCTAAAAAAGAGGGTATTGAAGTACATGAACAAGAAGTCATTGCAGCACTCGGATACCAAGCTACGATGACAGGTCAAGATCCACAAAAGTTATTGCAATACTACCAAGATAACAACTTAATGATATCAGCAAAAATGGGACTAACAGAAGACAAGCTTTTTGGTGTAATACTTGGATTTCATAAAGCATAAATAATGCTTGATAAGATGGATGAAAGTTGGATAGAAAAGATTTGGAAATGGGCAGATAAAAATAATATTTCTGATTTAGAGTGGATAGAACACGATTCTTATTTAGAGGGTGGTTATTTCAGAGGATTACCAAGAAGCAAAGATAAGTTACTGAACTTAACGGAGCTAAATCTTCTTGGTTCTCAACTCTCTGAACTACCAGTAGAGATAGGAAACCTTGTTAATTTAAATAAGCTTTATCTCTTGGGAAATCAACTCTCTGAACTACCAGTAGAGATAGGTAATCTGATAAATTTAAAAGAGATTTATATTGCAGGAAATCAGTTAAGAGAATTACCAAAGCAAATAGGATCTCTAATAAACTTAAAACTTCTTCTTCTTCAAGAAAATCAAATAACAACAATACCAAAAGAGATTGGAGACCTTCTAAATTTAACGATTTTAGAACTTGGAGGAAACCAGCTTACCTCTCTTCCAAAAGAAATAGGAAAACTTAGAAATTTAACTAAATTAACTCTTTGGAAGAATAAGCTTACAAAGCTACCAAAAGAGGTAGAAAATCTTTTAAACTTAATAGAACTCGATTGTGTTTACAATAAGCTAGAATTAACAAAAGAACATGTTCAATGGCTAGAAAATTTAATGACTAAGAACTGTATAGTTAGTATATAAATGGAAATTAGCTCTTAATAAGTATAATGGCCTGAATATTTAAGACAGAAATTCAGCGAAGTTAATTTCTAAAATAGTTAAAATATTATGAAATTAATGGAGAGAAATATGAGTCGAAAAAAAGGTCAAACTTATAGTGCAGAACAAAAGACTACAATAGTGCTAGAGTTACTCAAAGAAGAAGAGACTATAGCGCAGATAGCAACTAAGTATAAAATCACTGCTCAGTCCATATCAAAGTGGAAGAAGCAATTTTTAGAAAATGCTTCACTAGCTTTTGAACCAGCTAAAGCGGTACAAGAGTTTAAAAATGAAATCAAGACTAAAGATGAAGAGATAGAAGAGCTTCAAAAACAACTGGGTAAATCTGTTGTTGAAAAGGAATGGCTCGCAAAAAAGCTAGAGAGCTCGGTCTCATATAAAGAGAGAAAAACTCTCATAGAGAACGGGCTTGAACTTACTAAAACAATCCAATGTAAATTACTGGGTATTAGTCGTGCTACTCACTACTATAAACCAGTGTCCATGAGCAAAGTAAATCTAAAAATAATGCATACCATAGACGAGATAGCCACAGACAACTCCGAGTACGGCTACAGATTTATTCATCAACAACTGCTTGAAGATGGCTATAGTATTGGCAAAGACAGAGTCTTAAAATATATGCAGTTTATGGGGATACAAGCGATATATCCAACAAAAAAGAAGTTGACAAGTATCAAAAACCAAGAACATAAAATCTACGAGTATCTGCTCAAAGAGTACTGGACAAAAAACGGAAGAACTAAGCAGATATATGTTCCAGCACCAAACGAAGTTTGGAGCGGTGATATTACTTACATCAGAACTAATGGTGGGTTTATGTATCTTGCTGCAGTTATAGACTGGCACACTAAAGCAATACTATCCTATAAGATATCAAATTCTATGGATGCAACGCTTGCAACTGATGTACTCAAAGAAGCACTTGCAAAATATCCTAAACCAAAGATATTTAACTCAGACCAAGGTAGCAAGTACACAAGTTATGAGCATACTCAAACTTTAAAACAACATGACATTCAAATCTCAATGAATGGAAGAGGAAGATCAATCGACAATATAGTCATTGAACGTTTCTTCAGAACTCTCAAACATGGAAATATCTATATCAGCGATTATCAATCAATTAAGGAGCTAAAAGAAGGTGTCAAAAACTACATTCATAAATATAATTTCAAAAGATTTCATTCAGCTATTGCTTATCAAAAACCAATGAATCTGTATCTTGAATTTATAAAAAATGTAGGGTAAGGTGACAGTTAGAGGTGGAAATTAATTAAGCTGAAAAGTTGTCTTGATTTTTCAGGCCATTATAAAGGTTATGTTTTTACTGGGTTAGTAATTGTCTAGTTTATAGGGGACATTCCAGTATGGGGTTAAGAGGACTTAACGAGGTGTAAAGTACAGTCAGTACTTCTGTATTTTGATTATAGCGTTGATCGCTTTGGGAAATCATTTTTTTGAAAAAAGACTTTAACAAAATTAATTTATTTCTTTAAGCTTTGGATTGTAAAAACTACTTTTTAACAGTATTTATACTATTTATCTTAACTCTGCAGTTGAAAATAAGCGATTACAACTTGGGCTTATATCAATTGTTTGACCAATGTAGCTAGAACTACGACTCTATCACTGATCTCTTTTCCTTCTAGTAGTTTCTTTGATTAGTTATTTAAGATTGAACTCTTTGTTAACCTGTCTGTCCTTTTAAATCTGAAATTCTACCGGACTGACACAAAATTTTTAAGACGCTCTATTCGGATTTTTTGCAACAGCTGCTCGAACATCTTCATTATCATCTTTACTCAATTTTACCAAAGTCTCAACGGGTGTGCTTGGATTTACTGAAACAGATGCTCGAATATTTTCGTCTTCATCTTCACTTAATTTATTTAATATATTAACTGGAGTATTTGGATTTCCAGCAACCCAATATGCCATCAATCTATCTTTACTTAGCTCAACCAAAGTCTCAACGGGTGTGCTTAGATGTTCTGCAACAAATTCTCGAACATACTCACTCTCATCTTTACTCATTTTATCTAATGTTTCAGATGATGTATTTATATGTGCAGCAACTCTCACACGAACAAATTGACTCTCATCTTCACTTAACTTATCTAAAGTCTCAGCAGATGTATTTGGATTTTGCGTAAGCATTCTTCGAATATTCTCGTCATCACTTCTAGCTAACTTTAACTCTTCTATATTTGTCATATTATTACCTTTATAGTTTTTAATTTATTTTACCTATTAATCAATTATTTAATTTTAGCTTTTAATATCTTATTGAAGCATTAGGACCAATAATAACTGAAAATATTTAAAAAGATGTAAGTAGAGAATTAAGCTAAAAGATTCACTAAAAAGTAATATATATTAAGTCTCTCTGAACCATGTTAAAAAGGTAATAAATAAATATAAAGAAAAGGTTACTATTCACTTATTTTTTTACAATTAATCCTCTGCTTATTCTGATTTAACTTCTCTAGATAAAAGGGAAGGCTTAGATATATTAATATTATATTAATTTAGTTATTTAGTTATTAAGATACGATAAGATAATGATAAAATATATAAAAATTATTATGAGGTATGATAATATGGCTGACAAGAAAATGACGCGTTACTTAGAAATACAAATGGATGAACTTAAAGCTGCTATTGGAGTGGATGCGGAGGAGCAGGATTCTGCTCCAAATAATAATAAAGCTAAAAATAATAAAGCTAAAAATGCTGACGTTGCAAAACTATATGAAGATGCCGCAGAATATGAAGAAGAGTTGCAATGTTTTGAAGAAGAGTTAGAAATAATAAATGCAAGTGAACTCAAAGACATGGCTGGAGCATTAACCCAAAAGCTTCCAGATGAAGAGAGAAATTATGCAAAAGAGTTAAAAGCTATCTTAATAGCAGGTTGGACACACCTTGTAGAAGTTGAAAAAATACATCCAATTGAGCAATTAGAGCTTATTAAAGAAACAGAATTTTGTGATGTTATAGAGAAACTAAATACTGAGTATCCTGATTTTGACGGTGACTTTGAAAAAAGTGTGAGAGGGATTTTGGTGAAAAGATGGGAAACTCTTATCGCCATTAAAAAAGAGCATATAGAAGAGGAGATGGAAGAGATATATATTGCAGGTCTCAAACCAAGTTTTGTGAAAAGAATATATAAACAATTCCATGGAATATCTTAATTAGTTATATTATTTATTTTATGATTATTTAATAAAGATGCTAAATGTCACTACAAAAAAAGCTGGGTTATAAGAATAACCAAGAATAAAGGTTTTAAGCTACCTTATTGGTTTAGCATGCTTCACCTGATTATTAAAATTTGATTAAGGCGTTCTCCGAATAACTACTTAAGTACCATAGTTGTTTGAGTGGTTTATTTCTGAATGTATAGAAAAACTCCCCACTCATTAGCATAAATAGTCTGCATTGAAGTTCTAAACTATAGTGCTATAGTTATCCATAACGCTATACTAATGTATTTATTGTGCACCATACTGACGTGAATCAATTTCCTCCATAAATCGCTCCAAAGAAAAGGTAAATAAATTTGCCAAATCTTGAGGAGTCTTCTCAAGGTAGCTTCGTGTCAAAGGCATATGCTGTATATGAGGATCTAGACCATTCACTGCATATGTAAACTGGATATACGGATCCCCATTACCAGAACCATCTGCAGTCATCAAAACTCCAGGTATACAATATTGAATTGTAACATCTGGGTTTACCGCAATATTATCAATGAGTCCTATAAGTGTTTGTAATTTCTCTTTTTGTTCTACTAACATGACGCTCCTCCTTTAAGGGCACTCATCTCTCCACCTAGTAATATAAAATGGATAAATGAATTTTTTAGGGGATATAAAATTATCCCATTTCTACAGAGTCTATCTCCATTTTGAATTGTTCAATAGAGAATGTAATCAAATTAGCAATTACATCAGCCTCATCTTTTAGATATCCCCTTGTTAAGTGGATTTTACGTGTTGGCTTAGTGTACTCACTCACAACATACTCCACCAAAATATAAGGGTCTTCTGAAGTATTACAAGATTGTGAAGTCATAGCTATTCCAGGCATGCAATACTCAATATTAATCTCACAATCAACCATTACATTACTAACAAGTTCAACAATTTTTTCCAGTTTTTCTTTGAGTTCTATGTCCATAATAATTCTCCTATCCCGAAGTGGTATGAGCATATCGTTCAGAATGATACACTTTGAATACATTGGATTTCAAGGTAAAGATACATCTCAATTGCCAATTTACATATAATAACAAAAAAAATTAAATTAATAATATAAAACTAAAATCAATGAAAATAATTAAGGATAAAAAAAGTTTAATAAATCATTTATATTTCACTGAGTGTTAATATTGACTTAATTAAAAAAGGGTGCATAAAACATTAACTTAAACTCGTTATATTGGTAATAAACAAAGCATTATTTATTAATACCAGAAAACATTAAGTGTTAAAAATACTAGTAATACACTTAAAGGTGGAGTGTTTTCTAATATGAAATGTATATGACTAGTTTACATTGTGGAATTAGTAGAAGTTTTAAATTGCTTTAGTGGATTATTACTTGTTTAATTATAAGAACCTACAAAAAATTATTTTGTAGGTTTTTAAGCACCGTTAGGTGCATTTAGTTAAAGGATATATTTTTAATATGCCTTTATTTAGAATATAATTATTTATGGTGTATTGTCAGCAATTTTATCCAGCACAAGATCCACCTCCACTCGGTGGGGTTTCGCCATCATCAAAGCCAATTGTAACTGGATTTCTACGCATAAGTTCTCTGATATCATCATCATCATCATCAACAGGTCTTAGACTGCTATGTATTATTATTTTATTATCGTAATCTACAGCTTCAAAAAAGTGTTTCATACAGAACTCTTGATTCATTCGGCATTCCATAACCCTTGCTTTATTAATCATATCTTCTCTTGACTCAAATGTCATATTGTTTTCAAATCCACTCTTTTTAAAGCAGCTACACTCATTTTCAATTTCTATTGTATACATTTTTATATCCTTTAATATTTACTATTCTATCTCTTTTATTACAATGAATTCACCATATTCGTACGAGTAGACCTTTTTAGCCTCTGTATCTATAATAATAGGTCTAATCCATTCATTGATAATAAAAGGTTTTGCGATTGAATTCTCAACCGCTTTTAAAACTTTTTCAAGGGGTGCTTCCATAAATGTCAGAAGTCTGACTGGTTCATGGTATGCCTTTCCTTCCAAATAAACTGATTGTATCGGAAGGCCTATTTTTAAATCACTATAATTACCATTCATTACTCCTATTTTTGAAACTGTGTTGTGATACACTTTTGAACCAGCTCCATAGACATGATTGTCAACTGTGGAGAAATAATGTTCTAAATTAATCCACTCACCTACTATTAATGGTCCATCGAAAATGCGCGTAAGGATTTCAGCATCATCATTATCTACTTTCCAATCATATGAGTGCATAAAAAACCTATTATTTAAAGCTAGATGTTTGGTAGAACTTCTAGGACCCGCAAAAACTCCCATATTTTTAGCCAATCCCCACTCTGGTCTTGGTTCAGACCAGTCCATAGATTTAATCATCATATCTTTTTCATTATGTGTGCATGGAAGAGATTGTGACCTTTCTTCTATTGATAGTGTAGACGCCTTGTTAAAATCATCTTTGATTTTTGAAAATTGTTGCATCTCTTCATGACTCAAGATATCGGTATCGAAAAATTCGATTTTATCTGTTGTTGTAATGTGAAGACCAGGGATAAACTTTGTATTTTCTGGGATATGAATCCCTTTTTCTTTCATTTTTTCTCTGACATCATGTGTATTTGCTATCATACATAGCGCTCTTGTATTTGGTAGACTTATATTTCCTCCACATGCGCCACAATCAAGGGCTGACTCAAATGGATTATTGTCTGATATACTGCCGTGACCGATAATCGTCACAAACTTAGGAAATACATCAACTTGACCAACCATTGTTAGATATTTGTATAAATATGTAACTTTTTCTTCAAGGGTAAACCCTACCATTAAAAGCTTCTGCTTTTGGTATTCGTAATCTTCAGGAGTGATCTGATATTCTGCTTTAAGTTTTTCAATCATCTTATTTGGTATATCAATACTTAGATAGTCATTTAAAATAAGATGTCTCCATATTTCATTAGTCTCTTCTTTTGAAAACTCTTTCCCCAAGCTGCTATTTAAGTATTTAGAAATTATTTTAGTATGAAGTTTGTTGATATAAATCTCAATTCTTTCAGTTGAAAGTTTATCCATCGTATATGTGGTTTTTGGTTTTTTAGGCTTAATTTTTGAAAATAGTCTATTTGTTTTTTGTGGCAAAAATGTTTTACCAAAAAGAGTGATACCAAATATCCAACCAATTGCTTCAACCATTATAAACGGGGTATACGGGTTGTTTTTTAGATCACTTAAAATTTTCTTCGTAGTTTTATTGACCCCTTTTTTTGACTTATATTCTTCTGATGACTCTTTAGGTATTTCAAAAACAACATTTCCAGGTTTAATAATGGCTGGTGCCAAAAACTGCTCATGTGCTTTGTCAAACTCTACAAAAGCTATAGGAATTCCAAGAAAACCCCCTGCACCATATGTTTTGTAAGCCCCTGTACTTTCTATATATCTACGTATAGTTTCAGAACGAACGTCCAAACAAAAAGTTGCTGAAGCTATTGGTTCTTCTTCATCTTCATTCTTAAGTTCAGTAAACTTTTCAACGTAATTATTTATGTAACTGTCTTCTAGTGATTTAAGCCAAATATACCCTTCTTCTTCTCTTAGTTTTTTTAAGATGGTAGCTAATTCTTTCAAAGGAAGATTGCTTTGTAATACCTCATTTGAGTGTTGAATTTGTAATGCGTCTAAATTCAACTCATTAGCGATATGTCCAGATAGAATTTTACTAGTTTTTTCATTGGCTTCTAAAGCATCCAAGGCTGGTCCAAAGAGCATGTTTTTATGCATAAGAAGTTGCAATATAACATCACTAATATTATTATTAGAATATTCTTCAAAAAGTTTAAAGTTACTAATCTTGCTTTTTTTTACAGATTCTAACTCATGATATAGCCTTACAGCAATATAATCTATTAATGTGCTTGGATACTGTTGCTGTGAAATATAATCTGGATCTTCTGAACGGTATTTAATAAATCCGGCCCAACCATGAAGTTTGAGAAGGTGTGTCAAAAAGTAAGATTCAATGTCTTGGACATGGAGTTGTTTTAAGGACTCCTTTACAAAGCTTTCAGCATCCCTTTCATAGGCAAAGTTTTCATAAAGTTTGAATGTTTCAAACATACCAAGTTCTCTATTTGGCATGCTGAGTGTCGTTTGATCTTCATCTAAAAAACGAGAAACAAACTCGATGATATTTTTTTCTATGTGTTCTTTGTCATCACCGCCAAAAAGTGCATCATTGATTTCATACAGTGTCATATGTTTGATTAATTGATCTAACCATGCTTTTTCATCATAGAGGATTGAATTTTCTTGCAAGTGCAAATATAGCTCATCATCAATTTTCTCTTTTTTATGTAAAAATTTAATTCTAAGATGGTTCCATTGAGGACTAACTTCCATAAGAAGTTGCTTTGCAAGTTCTAAGTCTATCTCTAAATTATTTTTATTAAGAAGATCTTTTATGTTGGCCTCAATTGTAGAAATGTCGATTTTGCCTTGCCAATATAAATCCATGAAATATGATGAATCCATATAAACCTTGCCTCCAAATATATTTTGAGCCTTCTTCAATGCATCTTTAAAATGTAAATCTTCAAAACCTTTGAGAGGATTATGATGGATAAATGAGCCAATAGGCCAATAGTTTGGGACTATATCCTTTACGGAATTTAGCTTTTCTATAATACTCATAATAGTGTCTCCTTAAATCCTAATATGCTAAGAATCAGAAGTGAGATGACAATAAGAAAATGGATTATTTTTTCTTTTGAAGTCATATGAACATAGTGGATGTTTGAATTTGGTCTGCCAAATAGAGTTTTTCTCATAACTCTCATAGCAATAAAAAAGTTACCAAAAAAGAGTGTCGTTACTACGATGTACCAAAGTAGATTCGGTTCACTATTGAAGATATAGCTTAGGAAAAAGATTGAATTTGGAAATGGTGGATAAAGAGCAAGGGCAATCAAATAAAGAGTCAGATAAGTGCCCACACATGGCGTTACAAGTGTGATTCCAGTAATATGACGATAATTGGCACTTCCATAGTTTTTTTCATAAAATTTTGCAATCAAATAGAGACCTATTAATGACACTAGAAGTGATAAACTGTACATTGCACCCTCATCCTTGAAAAGGATAAAAAATGGTGCATTTACAAATATAAAGTAGTAACCCAATTTATAAAAATTTGTTGTTTTCGCTGCTTTGTAGATGGAGAATATTGCACTAATAAGCGAGACCACAACAAGTGAAATTGCATGTTCATGCGGTACAAATAGTGAAAAAATGATAGCACATAGAAGTAAAATACCACTTAATAAAAAGATGTGCTTACTACTAAGTTTTGCAACTCTTTCCAAAATAATGTAGTAGGGTACCCCTGCAGCCAATATCAATAATAGGATATCAGATATCATGCTTTATCCTTTTTGAAAATGTTGAATAGACTAAAGAAATATCCCTCTTTTGCTACAAATCTATAAAACATCCATTTCATTTTATTTATTTCATTTTTATTTGTTGGAATATCGATGAAATGTTGATTATATATAAATATCCACCCAATAACCATAATAATAGCCAGAATGATAAGTGATGTCACAAGTGTCATGTTGAATGTTGCTGCTTGGTAAAAGAGTTGAGCATCATCTTTATATAAAAAGTGTTCTAGTGACAATCCGACAAATTCATACGTGAACAAGATAATAATAAATGAGCTAATAAGTGCAAAGACTACTTTTATAGTTTCAGATTTAGATACTTTAAAAAATGACAAGAAGAGTTGTGTACCAGTAAGCCAACCAAATGCCAAAATAACAATTGAAGCATTGAACTCAAAAAATTCTTCACTTAAAACCATTTTAATCCCAATAAAAATAATAATTGGGAGGATGGTAAAAAATGCCAAGTAATTGAAAATTTTAGTACCTTTGCTTTTAAGTTTTTCTTCCCAAAAAAGCTCATAAGAAAGACGTTTAGGAAGGTTTGATTCGTGCCTAGCCAACCGTATAAGAGCACCTGATTCTAAAAAGAGTGTAGCTTTAAATATGCCATGTACAATCAGGTGATAGATAGCTAGGGAAAATGCACCAAGACCAATTTCCATAATCATGTATCCCATTTGTCCTGCAGTTGAGTATCCGAGTGAACGTTTTATATCAGAGACTGTAAGCATAATGACAGATGCAAAAATTGCAGTGACAAGGCCAACTATAAATGCAATATTAAGTACAGCTGGTGCCAACAGCAGCAGATAAGCCAACTTATTAAGTAAAATCCCTCCAACATTTACAACTCCAGCATGCATCACAGCTGATACAGGGGTGGGGGCTTCAGACGTGTAAGGCAACCAAATATGAAACGGCATAATGGCAGATTTCATCATAGCAGCTATCAAGAAAAGTAGTCCAATTACAAAAATCATTGGATTGTCAACAGTGTTTTTGGACATTGCCAACCATTTTTCACTCAGTATGGCCAGGTCAAAACTTTCAAATATTTGATAGGTCAGAATTATGGCAAATAAAAATACTAAATCAGCACCTTTATGAATAATCATAATCCATTTAGCTTGTTTTACAGCTGTGTTTGAAGCTACATTAAATGATACAAGAAGGTATAGGCTAATACTCAAAAGTTGCCAAGCAAGTGCTAGTACAATAAGATTATTACTCATTACAAGTAAATAGATTGCTGAAAAGATAAAGTTTAAAAGAATAAAAAATCTTCTATAACCCTCTTCATCCCACATATATTTAGTCGCATATTTACGAATTACTAAACCTAAAATTGCAACATATGGAACTAAAATAGCTGAGAGTTCGTTATAAATAAGCAATCCATCAAATCCAACAACTGGTGCATCATTACTTATTACGTAATATGTTCCATACAATCCAAGTATCGCAATCATACTTGAGAGTATGATGCTGACTTTTGGAATAAGCTCTTTTTTTCTGACAAAATATAGAATAAATGCTATAAAAATTGGTATGCTTGGAATGAGCAATATGATTTTTTCCACTAAAAACTCCTGTAGTCCACTAAAAATTCCTATCTAACAAGTGTATAATTCGCTATTAATTATAGCCAGTACACTGACTAAATAGTGAATTTAACACATATACTTACTACTACATCTTTCTTCGCCTGTAGTGTAACAGGTATTAACCGTCTTTCAAAGAGAGATGTTTAGATGTACACTTATTTTTGCAATTTATAGGTAAATTGTAATTATAATTGCAAAAAAACAGTATTGTACTTGATACCCCTACTCTGAATAGAAGAAGTTTTATACAAACTCACTCTAGTCTGATTAACTTGAGGGTGTGTCTATGGAACTGAAAACTTCAACTTTCTCACTATGTAAGACTTCTTTCTTTGTAGTGAATGACAAGGCATCTAAGTCTTTTTCTCCAGTTCGTATACGTTCTACTTCAAGTACTGGGGTAACCCACATTTTACCTGTACCATGTTCGATATCCTGTGCATTAGCACGAATAGCTTCCATAGCCTTCTCTTTATGAATAGTGTCTGCTACTACAATCACAATTAATACTTTTTCAATTAGCTTATTTTCTTTATTGAAGCATCCTTTACCAACAACATTAGTAATAGTAATACCATGAATCTTTTCATCGTGAAGACCTTGTACTACATCATCGATTACTGATGGATTTAAAACGGCATTTATCTGAAACATTTGGAATCCTTTATGTTTAAAATTATTAACGACTACAAAATAGTTTTGTTATGGAAATTTTTATCATTAATACTGTTAAGTTAACTTAAATATACGAGGTATGATTTACTGATTAAGTTAAAATTTAGGTTATGGAAACACTCCTAATAATTGGAAAACTAATTTTTGTAACAATCCTCAAATACAGGGTAGGTCGAATATGCAATACCTTTTAGATAGAAGAAATGATTGATATGAAAGATATGTTCTCTTGATAATAGTTATAATATATCATTAAAATTACATAAAGGATTGTTACTTTTTGTAACTATAGTTTCATCTGGTTACAGATGATAAATAAATAATATTAGAATAAAGTCATTGCCAATTATAAATAACTTTGATACTTTAAAATGCTTGACTGTCTTGTTTCCTCGTTATTTTGTGATTGCTGATTTGGTCATAAAAGAGTAAAAAAAGCTTTCTACTGCGGTATTACATCGTAATAACTCTTATTTAAATGCTTTGGATAATCATGTACCATAGTTTATATTAGATAAATCGTTAATTTTCATTTCTTCACTTTCTTTTAGCCATTAAATTTATTTATAAATTATTTTTAATATATTAAGTTAAAGAAAAGTCAAAGGTTTTTCAAGTAAAGTCCATATTGAAAAACATAAATGTAGCTGATAAAAAATTTGTTATGCTAATAAAAAATGTGTTATGAATACTATAAATAACTTTTCTTAAGATTATTTTGCATATAGTGTTTTTAATGCTACATTGCTAATTATTAGTTATGATAATTTTATCATGACTAATATCTATGTTTAAGTCATCATATGGAGTAAAAAATGTATTATGTAGCAAAAGTTAATTCAGACATGTGTGCTGAGCATAAATGTAATATGTGTACACTATATTGTCCAGAAGCGAATACGCTGATGTTCAATAAAGATGGGAATACATCTTGGGTAGATGAAGATAGATGTAAAGGCTGTGCACTTTGTGTGTACGTGTGTACTGACATGCTTAGTCGAGATTGTATTTCGATGGAAATGGTTCATGGTAAAGAAGAGTAAGTCTATAAATTATATTTAATTAAAACTTATACTATAAAAAAAATTCATAGGAGAACTTATGGCAAATCAAGGCCCAGCGTATTATTCACCGTATCCAACGGCTGTATATGAAGGTGTAATTACACCACCAGAAGGAAAAGCACTTTTATTAACCGAGGTGGTTGATGAAGAAATTGCAATGAGAGAAATTGCAAAAGTTATGTTGACAAGTGAAAATGCAACTATTTTCCCTGGTCCACAAGTATTATATGGTTTCAATGAAGAAGCTAAGAAAAAAGCTAAACTTATCAAAGAGATGGCAGAAGTTCTTAATTCTAAAATGATTCCAATGTACGATTATAGACCAAAGTATCCAAAGATTGATGCTGAAGTTGAGATTAATCCAAATCATCCAAACTTAACAATTTGGCATAACAATATTAAAGCAGCAATCTTTATTGGTGTTCATTGTCATTATGCAAATGTTGCTTTAAAGATTGTAAGAGCAGAAACAGACTGTTATACAATCGCGATTTGTGGTTTGTCAGGGCATGAAGATGCAATGGCTACATTAAGAGACCAGCATTCTTCAGAGCTTGAGAAATTCATCAAAATAGCTAGAGAAGTTAAAGCTGAGCTTGGTAAATAGGTAGGAGATAATAATGAGTAAAATTACTGATATGACAAAAACACATAATTGGTCTGGACAAAAATTAGTTACAGCAGACCATTTACTTTTCGATGCTCCAAGAGAAAAACACTTTATGACTGGTTCTGAAGTTTTAAAAGAAGCCGTTAAAAGATGTACAGTTGATGCATCTGTATCATACCCTATTACGCCACAATCTGAAGCAGCTCACCTTATAGGTGAACTATGGGCAGAAGGTTATGTAGGTGTATACTTTAGAGGTGAGAATGAATTTGGTGTTATGTCTGAAGTTGCTGGTTGTGCGATGGCCGGTGCTAGAACAATTACAACGACTTCAGGTCCAGGTACACTAAGAGCAATGGAAAACTTTGCTCAGTGGTCTGGTACAAGAATTCCATGTCAACTTATCCTTATGGCTCGTGGTATTAATTCACCACTTACAATTCAGCCGGATAACTTAGAAGTTTCATATATGCTAGAAACTGGTTGTCAGATTTGGTATGCTGAAAACGTACAAGAACTTTTTGATATGTCAATTGCAGCATTTATCGTAGCTGAAAAACCTGATGTTCATGTTCCAATTATTACAGTTGTTGATGGATTCTTTGTATCTCATACTCGTGAAGCAGTAATGCTTCCAGCTGATGATATTGCACTTTTTCCATATGAGCCATATAAATCTCCACTACCTCCGATTGATTCAGAAACACCTCCGGGACGTTTCCTAAGAGATCCATTTGTAATGAAGTCTAACTATATTTCTTATGCTACACATGCTAGTTGGCAATGGGAAGTTAGATCTGCGGTTGAGCGTTCACGTCCATACGCTAAACATTTCCTTAATGGTCTTGTACATGTTACTGGTGAAGAAGATGCTGAGATTGCATTTGTTACTTGTGGTACTGCTTCTAATCAAGCTAAAGAAGCACATAGAGAATTAATGAAACTGGGAATTAAGACTAAAGTTATTAAACTAAGAACTATTAGACCTTTCCCGACAGAAGAACTTATTGAAGCTTTAGAAGGTGTAAAAAATGTATTTGTACCTGAATTTAATGTTGTTGGTTGGCTAGAAAAAGAAGTAAAAACTGCACTTTATAAAAAGTCTGACGCTGATGTTGTCGGCGGACCAAGAGTTGCTGGTGGTATGAGTATGCCTGCTGAAGCAATCATTCAAGAAGTTATGGAAAAAATTAACCCTGGAAAAGGAGCATAACATGGCAATAGATATATATAAAATCAATCCAGAATTTAGAGACATTATGCCTCAAGAGATCCTTGATCTTGAGGAAAAGGCTACATGGGCTGAAAATGCGGTCAAACCACGTGGTATTAAGGAGCTTCCAGAAACAAAGGAGTTACTTGAAGAGCACTCTTTATGTGCTGGTTGTCCAGAAGCTGCTGCATTAAGATATGTGCTATCAGCACTACCTAAACCTGAAGAGACTATTATTGTTAACTCAACAGGTTGTACATCTTTAATGTTCCCACATATCGCACTTCATACTGTGCATTCACTTTTTGGTAACCAAAATGCAGTTGCAACTGGTATCAAAAGAGTATTAGATTGGAGATTTCCAGATACTGAAAAAGATGTTGTTGTTCTAGCAGGTGATGGTGCTACTGTTGATATCGGTCTTGACTATACACTTCAATCATTTTTTAGACAAGAAAACATAACGACTATCTGTTTTGATAACGAAGTGTATGCAAATACAGGTGGACAAGAGTCTGGTGCAACTCCAAAAGGTCAAGTCTTTAAAATGGCACCAACTGGTAAAAAGTTTGAAAAAGTAAAAATGTGGGAACTTGCTGTTACATCTGGCTGTCATTACTCTATAAATATGACAGCTTCTGCACCAAAAGCAGTTGCTAAAGCAGTAAGAGAAGCAATTTTAATTGCTAGAGAAATTGGACCGACATTCCTTAACATTTACACGCCTTGTATTCTTGAAATTGGATTAAATGCAAATGAAGGACTTAGGGAAATGAAAGAACAGGACAAAGAAAGATTTGCATCGTTCAAGTATGTTTCACCAGAAGCAGAAGAATTCTTAGTAAAATGTAAAGAAGAGGGGCGTTTATAATGGCAAAAGATTCAATAAAAATAAGAATGCCTGCTTTAGGTGGGCAAGGGGCGGTTACTGCTGCGCATATTGCGGCAACTGCAGCGGATACAGACGGTTACTATGCGGTATCTAATCCGTTTTTTGGTGCTGAAAAAAGAATGGCTCCATCTGAGAGTTATGCAAGAATTGGTACGGTGCCTATTTACGACAGAGGTGAAGTTATCTATCCAGATATTGTAATGATTTATCACCCACAAGTTATTACTATGGGTAAATCATACACAATGCCTTTTTATGCTGGTATTAAAGAAAATGGACTGGTTATTATCAACAGTGATACAGATCTTTTGACTGACACAGATAAAAAAATATTAGATGACTTGAATGTAAAAGTTCTTACTAGAGACTTCACTAAGTTTGCTATTGAGCAAGCAGGAACTGAACTTGCTACTAATATGGCAATGTTAGGTGCACTGTTTGGAGCGTTAGGAACTGTTAGTAAATCTGCTATTGAAGAAGGTATCAAAGATAGATTCCTTAAAAAATATACAGCTTCGGGTGGTACAGCTACACTTGACTCAGCGATTGAGAAAAAGTTTAAAAAGAAGATGGATCTTATCCAGAAAAATCTTGATACTGCATCAGCAGCATTTGACTTGACTGCTGAATGGTGTAAAGAAGTTGGTTTTGAACAAATGTTGGAAGCTCCAAAAAAACACTAGATAATATAACAACTGTGCTTTTGCACAGTTGTTACTGTAACACTACATAAGATACTTTACGCATTTTCAAATGTAACTCTACTCAATTAAAATCAAACTTTTAAGGTATAAGCATGATACAATCATTTGTTATTACGGGATTTTTAGGTGTTGGTAAAACCACCATGCTTATTAATACGGTCAAAAAATATTTTAGTGATAAAAAAGTCGCTATTGTGGTAAATGAGTTTGGAGATATTGGCGTAGATGGCAATATACTAAGCAATGTATACAGTGAAGTACTTGAAATATCAGAAGGGTGTATCTGTTGTCAATTAGCTGAAGAGTTTGAAAGTGGTGTTATCGAGATTATGAATAAATATAACCCTGAGATAATATTCGTAGAGACCTCAGGTGCATCTGAGCCTTTTCCTATCTTTTTATCTTTACAAAGCCTTGGTATTGCTGTTGAAGGTGTAATTTGTGTTGTTGATTCTAAAAACATAGCTTCGTACATAGATAACTCAACTGCCAAATATCAAATTGGTGGCTCAAATATAATTGTGTTAAATAAGACTGATTTAGTGACAGATGATGAATTAGAAACTGTAAAGAAAGATCTCATTGAAATCAAAAAAGAATACAATATTAGAAATAATCTTACTGGTAAAACTATATTTGATAGATATGTAATTGACTATGCACAACAAGGCATTGTCAACAAAGAAGTTTTTGAAGGTGTGTACAAAGTTGATGAAATTATTGGATTGGCAAAAGATTATAAACATCTTGATCACACCACAAGAGATTCAATAACTCAAAAAGTAGCTTATCTAAAAGAAAATATAGATTTTAAAGATATAGATGAAGTGTTGAATTCTCTTCCAAAAAGCATATATAGAGTGAAAGGTGTCGTAAGAACAAAAGATGTTCCAAACCCTATTGTAATTAATTATTCATTTGGTAATATCTCATATGAAGAGTTGGAAGATTATAACGAACAATCAATCTTGATATTTATTGGAGAAGCAATAGACAATGATGTTAATCTGTTGAATAAAAAGTTTGATTTTTTAAATGTGCCTCAATTTAAAGTAAACAAGTAGTCCTACAAATTTCTAATTCATGTGTAACATATTTCTTATAGGTGGGTGTTAACCTACATTCAAGAGTCTATAGACAACAGCAATCCATACTTATATTACGAAGTGCTAAATAAAGAGGAGCTTAAGCCTACTCTTGACTTCTGATATTTGGATTAATTTATCATCCTTACATGTATAATTTATAATACCTTCGTATTATAACGCCAATTCAAGTAAGTTATTACCCTCCTAGGGCTCTTTAACCCTATATCCTTGTGAATAAACAATAGAAGTCATGTCTTGACATCAATTCAAATTAATTGGCGTTATATGACTGCTAGTATATTAGAAAAATGTCTAACAAGTAGTAATGTATTAAATATTTAATTTGTGAATGTAATTAAAATAGGGAGTTTAAGTATTAAGTGGTGACCCCGAGGAGAATTGAACTCCTGTAACATGGATGAAAACCATGGATCCTAACCGCTAGACGACGGGGCCACAAAATAAAAAAAATGGTGTCCTGTGATGGATTCGAACCATCGGCCACATCATTAAAAGTGACGTGCTCTACCAGCTGAGCTAACAAGACTTGTTACAAACATATTGTTTGTGGATGGGAATTATAGGCAAAAATATTTTCTAAGTCAAGAAAAAAAGTGGTGAATTTGCACATATTTTAAAATTTGTTCTTTATCGTCACAGTTTCGCTTAAAATTGTTACATTTTGGCTAAAATGTTGACAATGAATTACTATAGTTTTGAATATGCATATCTGATACTATTGTTACTCCCTCTCATATACTGTCTATATAGATGTAAAGAGTATATGAAACCAAGATTCTTTGTACATTTGCAATTTTTGTCTTCAAAAAGAAGTTTTTTAAAGCTAGAGTGGATTCTCAAGGTCATTATTTTTATACTGCTTTGTATTGCTCTGGCTTCTCCTATAGTGATAGATAAATTTAACCCACTCAACAGACACGGTAAAGATATAGTTTTGTGTATAGATGCCAGTGGTTCGATGAACTCATCAGGATTTGATTTTGAGAATGAACTTGGTGGAGGTGAACGGCTATCTAGATTTGAGATTACAAAAATAATAGCGAAAGAATTTATTCATAAAAGAGTTAGCGATAATATTGGAGTTGTCTTGTATGGTGACTTCGCTTTTATAGCTTCTCCTATAACCTACGAAAAAGAGATTGTAAGTGATATGCTTAGCTATCTCTCTCAAGGGATGGCAGGGCAAAATACTGCTATTGGTGAAGCAGTGGCTATGAGTGTGAGAGCATTTAAGCACTCAACTGCTAAAACAAAGGTGATAATACTTTTAACTGACGGCGAACATAATAGCGGAGACATTTCTCCAAAAGAAGCAATGGAGCTTGCAAAAGCGCAAAATATTAAAATCTATACAATTGGCCTTGGCAACAAGGGTGAATCTGACGAGAAGCTTTTAGAAAAAATTGCAGATGAGAGCGGAGGTAAGTTTTACACTGCTGTCTCAGCAAAAGAGCTACAGAGTGTATATGAGCAGATTGACATATTAGAGTCATCAAAAATTAAAAGCAGAGAGTATGTGCTAAAAGATTACTACTACTGGATAGTTTTGTTTTTTACTCTTCCTCTTTTGCTCTTCTTGTTGTTTAGAGAGATTGAAAAATGAGTTTTTTATCTCCTGAATATTTTTGGCTTTTGGTACTTATTCTACCTTTGTTTATAAAAAAAGATTTCAGAAACATTAGTATTACTGCATTCGGATATATTTTAACTTTTGTTTTAATAGTTTTAGCTCTCTCTAGGCCAGTTATTGAGCAGGAACCTATTAAGTCAAAGCAGGTGCTTAGTGATGTTGTAGTCGCAGTAGACTTATCTTTTTCTATGTATGCACAAGATATAGAGCCATCAAGACTTGTAAAGGCTAAAGAGATTTTAAAAGAGTTGCTTATGTCGGAGTATAAAACTCGCTTTGGAGTTTTAGGTTTTACCACAAATGCTATTGTTTTATCCCCTTTAACACAGGACAGAGAGCTTCTACTGCATCTTTTTAACTCACTTGAGGAAAAGTTCATCTCTACAAAAGGGAGCAGTGTTATGCCGGCTCTAAAGTTAGCTAGGAAAATGTCAAACTCTAAGACGATGAATGTGGTACTATTAACAGATGGTGCTGATGAGTTTGGTTATGAGAGTGAAGCTTTATATGCAAAAGAGAATTCAATGAGAGTTAATGTGTTTATGCTTGGCTCTGGCATAGGGGCAACATTGCGACTTGAAAATGGGGAACTTTTAAAAGATGAACTTGGAGATATCGTAGTAAGTAGAGAAAATAGCGCTATTAAAGAGATTTCAGATGCAACCGGTGGAGTTTACACCAAAGATTTTAGTGAACTCCTTGAAGCTATTGGTTCACAAAAAGAGAAAGATAAAGAGAGTGAAACAACAATAATTAAAAATTTAGAGCTGTTTTATTACTTTGTATTTTTGGCAATTCTTACATTTTTAGTAAGTGTGACAACTCTTAAGAAGTATGTTTTGGTAGTTTTGCTTCTAGTTGGAGTTAATCTACATGCAGATAGGTACACAAAGCTCTTTAGTGAAGCAAATGAGTTTTATAAAAACGGAAAGTATGAAAAAGCACTAGATGGTTATGATGGTGTAAAATCCCCACATGTAGAGTTTAAATCAATAGTTTATTATAATATGGGCAACACATACATAAGACTTCAAGAGTTTAAAAAAGCAAGAGAGGCATACCTAAAGTCTCTAACACTTATGTATTCTAAAGAAGCAGATGAAAATTTGGCTTATATAAAAGATGTAAGTGAAAAAAAAGAGATGAAAACAGGTCAACAAAAAACAGATAAGAAATCATCTTTGGCAAAAAAAGAGAAGAGCTCAAAAGAGCAAAAAGAGGGTGGTGGCTCAAATATGAAAGTAAGTGCAGCGGCTAGCAGCGGAGATGACGATGGCGGTAAAAAGAGTGAGTCCAAAAGTAAGATTGACTTAAATAGCGGCAAGGCAAAACTAAGCTCAAAGCAGTATGAGCTAATTAATAAAAGGGTAGTAAATGAAAATCAGCCTTGGTAGGGTTCTTTTAACACTGTTAATATTTCTACATGTAGAGCTTTTTGCTTCAACTTATGAGTGGAGTGCAACAGCAAATAAAAGTAAAGCCTATGTAAATGAAGCGATACATCTTAGTTATACATGTAGATTCAGTGATGCTGCTGAACTTTATAGTATTGAGTTTAATCCTGATGGGGAATATGAAAATTACACCATAAAACTTTTAACAAAGAGTGAAAAACTAATAAATAATAAAAAAGTAAATAGTTATGAATTTGTTGCTTTTATAAAAAAATCTGTAGATGTTAACTTTGCCTTTGACACTGTTATGAAAAAAACAAATGAAGACTCTATAAAAAATACTGTTTTAGGCCGTGACAATGCTTCTTATGAAGAGTTTACCAAAATAAAAATAAAACAAAAAAACTTACATGTAGAAGTAGTACAAACAGATATAGCTCTAGTTGGAAGCCTTGCAATTGAACTAAAAAAAGATACTCTACATGTAAAAGCATATGAGCCATACCATATGGAGATAATCATCAAGGGAGAGGGTAACTTAGATGAGATTAAACCAATTGAGTTTAAGATAGATAAAGTAAAAGTATTTGCTGGTAAAGTTATAAGAGATATCAAACTTACAAAAGATGGTTACATCGGAGTGTGGAGCCAAAAATTTGCGTTTGTTGGGAATGAAGAGTTTGTAATTCCGGCGTTGAATATAAACTATGTTAATTTGAAGCTAAAAAAAGAGGATGTTTTAGTTGTTGATGCTATTAAGGTTGAGGTTGAAAAAGGTTTTAAGAGAGAAGAGCTTTTAGATAAGATTGATGAAGATTTTAAAATCAACTATGAATATTTCTACTATATTTTTGCTTTTGTCTTAGGTTTTTTGATTTCAAAAATTAAGTTGAAAAAGCCAAAAAAACAGATGCTAGAAGATGAGGAGTTTAAAGAGAAAATAAAAAATATAGATTCCCTTGGGGAGCTTTCAGTTGTTTTGGCTTTAAAAGATAGAAAAAAATATGAAAAACTGATATTGGACATAGAAACTAAAAAGGCTACTAACATAAATAAAATCAAAAAAGAAATTGGTTTAATATAGTATTAAATGCAATTGAACTAAAATGATTTAAATTTTAATAAAGTGAAGAAAATGAAAATATTTTTAATTATAATTACTCTGCTGCTGACACAATCTTTTGCTGATAAAACGGTTATAAAAACAATAACTGTAAACCAGATGCTATATCCGAATAAAACACTCTCTGAGCTTAAAAAGATAGCTGTGCAAAAAGCAAAACTCTCAGCTGCAAAAGAGATTTTCGGGGAATTTTTACTCTCTGAGACTGTAATGGTGAATGGGAAAATCCTGGATGATGTTGTTCGTGAAAAATCTGGCGGAGTAGTCCATATAAAAGGCGAGCCGAAGTTTCAAAACGGTGAAAATTTTGGTGACTTGCAGGTAACCATAGAGGCATACGCTACAGATGAGGAGATTCAAGATATGACTCCCCAGTTTATTAAAATAGATGATTTTACATACTCTAATCCCGACATCCCAGCAAGAGATCTTAAAATCGCGGCTGAGGGTGCATTTATTGTCGAGGCAATATCATCCAAAAAACCTTCAATTGTTAGTGCATCAGTGGATGAGGCACGTAAACTAGTCCTCTCGGTTGAGATTACAAAAGCTAGTTATGATGAAGAGTCTGCAACCTATACAATGTCTGGAAGAGTAGAGTATATTCCTTCATTTTTGAGAAATGCTGATTTAGACAAGGGTAGAGAAGATATAGTAGATAGAACTAAGAATATTTTATATAGTTCTGTAGAGCGTATACAAAAAGTAAAACGCGGTTTTTATGGAGTTTGGAGTGGATTTATAATGCGTTCAAACGGCGGAAGCGGAGATGTTATGATTGAAATAACAGAGACAGGTATCGGAACAATTGACTACAACTCCTTAAATTGCGGCGGTGAACTTATTATACAAAGCAAAACTGCAAATATAGTGAAATTTAAAGAGGTTCTTACTTATGGTGAAGACAAATGTGTTAACAAACATTTTATAGATTTAAAGAAGCTAAATAATACGCAACTCCTCTTAATGCAATATAATGAAGAAAATAAAGAGGTAGCTAGAGGGACTCTTTATAGAGAATAACAGTTTTTTTAATAATTTAGGAGTTACATGTATAAAGTTTTTTTATTAATTTTAATCTATATTTTTGTGGGGTGTACTCCTTCCGTACATGTAAAGCCTAGTGAGCAACTTCCAAAATGGGTTGATAGTGATGACACTTTACGCGGTGTCGGCTCAAGCGAAGTTAATTTTCAGGGTATCTATACTCAGCGTCTTGCAGCTGTAAATCAAGCGAAAAGTGACTTAGCACATACACTAAAATCATACATCACCTCAATATACAAGAGCAGTGAAAAAGTTAATAAAGATGAAATATCTAATAAAAGTCAGAATAAGATAACAGCTTTTTCAGAAGTTTTTTTAAATGAGAGTTATCAGGTTGATGCATACTTTGATGTAGATAGGAGACTATATGTATTGGTCGAACTTTCAAAACCAAGGCTAAATACTCTTTTGGGTATAAAGGTCGAGACGATAAAAACTACTCAAACTCTTCCAAAGCTAAATACTAGAGTGTTTAATAAAGATGAACTAATGCAAAGCAGATGTTATCCTCAGGATATATTAAAAACAATTGATACAAAAGCTGACCTATACCAAAACAAACCGGTTTGGTTTTTTCGACCAAATCAAAATGGTTACGAAGGAAGTGTTGGTATTGCTGAAAAAGAGAGTTTGAAAAGTTATGAAGAGCAAAAAAAAGTTGCTGTAATCTTGGCAAAATCTGCTCTTTCAAAGCGAAAAAAAACACAAATTGCATCAGAACATGAAGCATTGGAAATCTTACATAATGATACATCAGGAGAAATCTTTGAAACATCGTCAATTGTAAGAAGTGCAAATAGATCACAACCAACGACTGTAAAAGACATATGGCTTGATCCGCAGAGTTGTGAGCTGTATGTTTGGATTGTTAATAATTAAAAAAATAAAATACAAAGTATATAAATGAAATTATTAAAACATTTACTTTTTGCTACTCTCTTGCCTCTGTTATTTGGGGGATGTGTATCTAATCTTGCAAACTCTATAGGTGTTGATTTAAGCAACTCCTCGCAGCAGGACAAAATGTATATTGCAGGTCGTTATGCAGAAGCGGCAACCCTAGCATATGAGAGTAAAGATAAAAGAGCTTCATTAGATGAGGCAAACTTACTCTCAACTCTAAAAGCAGGAAACTCATATTTTTATGCAAAAGATTATATTAACAGCATTAAGATGCTTGATGAATCAGAAGATATTATAAAATTTCACCACGAAGAGACGATTGGGGGAAGTGTGGCAGACTACATGTCACAGTTGATGCTTAATGATGCGGCAATAGATTATCACGCAACAATAAGTGAAGCGATTATGGTGAACACATATAAGTCACTAGATTATATGGCACTAGGAAAGCATGCGCAAGCTAGAGTTGAACTAAATCGCGCTATTGACCGTCAAAGACGTGCAAAAGAGACATATGCAGAGTTGATAGGTAAGCAAAAAGATGCAATCGCAGAAAAAAGGAGAGAGAAAAGAAGTGCTGGATTTGATAAAACACTCTCTAATCCAACAATTAAAAGCATAGCACAAAGAAACTACTCATCTTTGGAGCAGTTTCAGGCTTATCCTGATTTTGTGAATCCATTTACAACCTATTTAGCAGGTCTGTTTTTTGCAATAGAGGGTGACTACTCAAAATCATCATCACTTTTAAAAGAGGTGCATGGGATGGTGCCAAAAAATAAAACCGTAAAAGCTGATTTTGAGATGGTAGAAGATGCACTCTCGGGCAAGCCCATTAGTGAAAAGTATGTATGGATTATATATGAAAACGGTTTAGGAGCTGTCAAGTCTGAGTATAGAATAAATATACCAATGTTTCTCTTCTCTCCTAGATTAGTATATGCAGGGATAGCTTTGCCAAAAATGCATACAAGAGAGCAGGCAACATCAAGTATAACTGTTTTTTCTCAAGGGGAAAAAGAGCAAGAGACATCATTGGTGGCTGATATGGACAGAGTTGTATTAACTGAGTTTAACTACTCGTATAACGATATTTTAACACGGGCTGTATTCTCAGCAATATTAAAAACATATGCACAGTATAGAGCAAATGAGAAAGGTGGAGCGGTTCTTGGTATGGCAGCTGGTATTTTCCAGTCCTTAACAACACATGCTGATACTAGAGTTTGGAATTCTTTGCCAAAAAATTTCCAAATTGCAAGAGTAAAAATGCCTCTGGACGGTAAACTACTCCTTAAAGCGGGAGTGAAAAATTTAGATGTCAATCTTGACACAAATGCTAAATATGCTGTTATTTATGTTAAAATCCCAACAGTAATTTCAATACCAAGCGTTAGTATTATTAACTTTTATTAAAGTTAATAGACCGTGTTTTGATTTAATAACTAATTTTATATAAAAGATTTTTATGTCAATAAGGCCACATAGATACAAAGTCATTCTTATTTTGACTTTTATTATTTCATTTTCTATTATGTTTTTTGTAATCACAAATGACAAAAATAAAAGAATCAAAGAACATTTACGTCAAGTTATATTAACTAATCAAATGAACTATGATGTTAATTTAAGAATGTATAAAAAGTTATCGCAACAGACCTTTGATTTAATAGTTGAGCAGCCAGATGTTTTAAATATTTTACAAGAGGCTCAAAGTGCAAGTGAAACAAAAAGATCTTTATTAAGAGAAAAACTATATGATTTAACAAAAGAGAAATATGCAAAATTAGTAAAACTGGGTGTTTTACAATTTCAATTTGTTTTTCCAAATAATAAAGATTTTTTAAGAGTACATAAGCATGGAAAATTTGGGGATGATTTAACAGGTATTAGATATAGTTTTAATTATGTAAACAAGCATAAAAAACCTATAGAGGGGTTTGAGGGTGGAAGAACTACCCACGCATATAGATTTGTATATCCAGTTTTTTCAAATAAAAGCAACTATCTAGGAAGTGTGGAAATCTCTTTTTCATCCGGGGCTCTTCAAGAATCAATGGAAAAAAATCACAATACACACACCCATTTTATTGTGAATAAAAAACTATTTAATACAAACTTATGGAAACCTGAGATTTTTCAGAAATATCTACCAAGTGTTGAAAATGAAAATTACCTATATACTGTTACTTCAAACATGGATGTAAGTGAAAGAGAAAATGAAAAGAAAATAATAGATAAGTTCATGAAGAAAGATATAGAAAAAAACCTGAAACACGAAAAATCTTTTGCTCTATATCAGGAGTTTGATAATTTTGTTAAGGTTGTGACGTTTATTCCTGTAAGTCATACTGACAATAAAAGTGTGGCTGCATATTTAGTCTCACATACAACCAGTGATGATATAGCGCATCTCCTCAATGATTTTAGAAATATTAACGTGCTGTTGAGTGTTTTTTTATTGGTTTTATTTTATTTTATTTACAGGATTTTAAAATCAAATACTAATATAAAGATTGCTCAGAAGGAGACAAAATCAATCATAAATTTTTTGCCTTCAATAATGATACTAAATAGAAATAAAAATATGATAGAAGTTAATTTAAAATTTCTAATGTTTTTTAATCAACACAAAGATATAGATGATTTCTTAGAGCATTATGAGTGCATTTGTGATTTATTTGAAGAATACGATGATGAAAACTACATTCAAGAAACATACGTTAATAAAGTTTATTGGACAGATTACGTAAAAAATAATAAAGATAAAATACACAAAGCTATGATTATAAAAGATGGTAAGCAACACCACTTTACAGTTAAGGTTAGAGAAGTTATCTATAAAAATGAGACTACAGATATAGTACAACTAATTGAAATAACAAAAGAACTAGAGTTGAACAATAGTATAAAAGAGAAAGAAAAACAACTTTTTCAGCAAGCTAAAATGGCGTCAATGGGAGAGATGATAGGCAATATAGCTCATCAGTGGAGACAACCTTTAAATATAATAAGCGTTATGAATATGAAAGTAGAATTTTTGCTAGAGTTAAATGAGACTATAAATTATGATGATTATGAACCGATTTCAAAATCAATAGCAGGACAACTTGAATATATGACAAAAACTATTGATGATTTTAGAAGTTATTATAATCCAAATAAATTAAAAGAAAACTTCAGTATTAAACAAAGCATACAAGATGTTTATAATCTAATTTACCCTCAATTAAATAGCCATTCAGTAGATCTTATCATAACAGAGGATTCTGATAATGAAGAGTTAATTATATATGGTCATGCAAATGAGTTTAAGCAGGTTATTATAAATATGGTGAATAATTCAAAAGATGCTATTTTACACTGCCAAGAAAATGATAAAGATAAAGCGGGGAAAATAGAAATATCTATTAAAAAAATGAACGATGAAATTATTATTACCATTAAAGATAATGGTGGAGGGATACCTCTTGATATAATCGATAAAATATATGAACCATATTTTACAACTAAACATAAATCTAAAGGGACTGGACTTGGTCTAAATATGAGTCATCAAATTATTACTGATCATATGAATGGAACAATAGTGGTTTATAATTTAGAACACAACAAAGAAGATGCAGGTACAATTTTTATTATAACTTTACCTATAAATAAGAATAATAATATTAGTTGATGGGAAAGATAGTTTATGTTAAAATACAAATAGTAATCTTTAGGTATAAGTGTTAGCGTGATAAACTTTTAAGGAGTATTTATGAGGTCAAGCATATTAATAATTTTAGCATTAGTTGCTTTCTTTGGTTGTAGTAAATCACCGGAACCTGCTGGTACAATAGTCAAAGTTGTTAATGGATGTGGTAATAGTGATATTGTAATTACAGATATTAAAGGTAGAAAAAAGCCTGATGGTTTTATGCAGGCTCAGGTAATTGGTGAAAATAGTTCTAACAATTATCAGGCTCTGGAATATCGTGTCGTTTGGTTTGATAAAGAGGGCTTTAAGATAGATAGTATCCTTTCTATCTGGAAAAAAGCTCCAGCTTATGCAAGTCAACCTTTTTACATTAACGCAACATCACCAAGTACAAAAGCGAGAACATTTCGCCTATATATAAAAAAAGATAAGGAAATAATATGCGACGAACAATACG
Source organism: Candidatus Sulfurimonas marisnigri (assembly GCF_015265475.1). Taxonomy (NCBI): domain Bacteria; kingdom Pseudomonadati; phylum Campylobacterota; class Epsilonproteobacteria; order Campylobacterales; family Sulfurimonadaceae; genus Sulfurimonas; species Candidatus Sulfurimonas marisnigri. The sequence continues at coordinate 760,215 of NZ_CP054493.1, forward strand.
ATGGACATTAATCTTAGGTGTAACTGGCCTCTTATTTAGTGGATGTGCAACAAAAACCACAAATATTGATATAAACAACGATAAGGGTGATGCAGTTATGGGACTTGACTACCGTGACTTTCAAGGTGCAGCTCAAGATATGATTGAGTCACTACTAGCTTCAGGAGCTGTAAATAAACCTAATGGTGAGCGTTATGTTCTTGTAGTTTCTAGAATTATCAATGACACAATGCAACATATTGACACTGATCAGTTAGTTAAAAAAATAAGGGTAGGTCTACTTCGCAGTGGTAAAGTTGTTGTAACAACAGCTGTTGGAGTAAATGGTGCTGAAGATACAATGGCCATGAAAACTAGAAAAGAGCTTCGAGTAGATGACGAGTTCAATCAAAAAACAGTTGCTGGAAAAGGGTCAATGATTGCACCTGATTTGAGCCTTTCAGGAAAAATTCTACAACGTAATATTCGTGTAGATAAATCAACACAACGTGTAGAGTACTATTTTCAAATGTCTTTAACAGACATTAAAACAGGTTTGGCTTTTTGGGAAGATGAGCGTGTTATCGGAAAACGCGGTAGCAATAAATCTGTAGCGTGGTAAAGACTTTTATGAGCTTGGCTAATAAAATATGAACTACTCCATTTTAGTAATTGCAACAGCTACACTGCTTATAAGCGGATGTGCTCAAAAGGCAACAGTTCTCGCAATACAGCCAGCGGAAGTTGACCGTATGGCAAGCACTAAAAAGGTTGCAGTGAGCGCTTTTTCACATGATATTGCAGGGCTTTCAAATAAGATTGAGGTTGAGTTGGCAGGTAAGAAAGTAGATGGGAAGAACTATTTTACAACAATTAGCCGCAGTGATATAAACAAAGTTTTAGAGGAGCAACGTCTCCAAAATTCAGGTCTTTTTGACGATTCAAGCTCTGTTAAAATGGGCAAATTGCTCGGTGCTCAGGCACTTATAAGCGGTAATGTCTCCGTAGTATCAATGAGTGATAAATATTTTTATAAAAAAAGAACAAAATGTTCGGATGATAAATGTAAAGAAACTTATGAGTACAGTGTTCGCTGTACAAAACGTGAAATGTCCATGAGTGCTCAGATGAAAATTGTTGATGTACAAAAAGGAGATATTATCTATGCCGAGACTATAAGCAGAGAAGGAACTTGGAAACGTTGCGTAGACGACAAAAAAGATCTTCCCTCAAAAGCTTATGGTTTGAATATGTTAGCTGATGAGATAAGCGGAAGTTTCGTTCAAAAGCTTGTTCCGTATTATGCAACATATAAAGTTCTCCTTCTTGATGAGCCTGATTTAGAGTACTCAGACATGCAAGAAGATGAACTTAAGTATGCTCTTGAATATATAAAGTATAAACGTTATGACAAAGCAGAAGAGCTTTTAAGCAGACTTTTGGAATCAACTTCTGATAAAAGTTATGTAGCAGCATACAATCTGGCAATAATCAAAGAAGTTCAAGGTGACCTAATGAGTGCAAAGCAACTCTGCGAACTTGCTGATTCTTTAACTATACAACCTGTGGAAGCTGTTGATTTGGCAATATTACGTATAAATCAATCAATATCGTCGCATAGACAGGCTCAAAAACAGATTCAACAATGAGAATATTTACAAATATTTTACTAGCACTGCTGGCTGTTACATTTATTGGGTGTAGTGCCGGTAAAGCGCCTCAGGCTCTACATGTAGAGAAACAACTTCCCAAGTGGTATTTAACTCCGCCCTCAAACAATGGAATCTCCCTTTACGGTGTCGGAGAGGGTATAAACAGAGAAGAATCAATAAAAAGTGCATTGGACAACCTTGTCTCGAAGCTGGGAATTACCATATCGTCTAATTATAATTCTACAACAAACACTAAAAAAGGGTACAGAGAGTATTTTACACAAGCAAGCAGTTCTGATATAAGCAGTGAAGTTAGTAAAATAAGAATTAGTAATTATGAAGTTATAGAGATACATAAACAAAACTATAAGCACTTTATAACTCTTGTGCGTTCAGATAAAAAATTATTTATAAAAAATTTGATAACAACTTTAAATCAGAGATATAAAAAGATTGAAGATAAGCAAAAACATATAATTGATATGAATATACTAAGACGATATTCTTTTTTTAAAGAGTCGCAACAAACACTCTCTCAAACACATTCAACACTTTTGGTTCTTAACTCATTAGATAAAAACTTTGATGATTCTCCTTACTTAAAAATAATACAGACTATTAATAATGATTCTGATTTATTAATTAAAAACATGAGTATCTCTTTTTCAGCTTCTAAAGAATCTAGTGCATTTGTTAATTCTATAAAATCAGTTTTAAGTGAGACTAAAATAGCTATAAAACCAAACAGCCAAAATGATAAAAACAATATTAACATTTCACTCTCACATAAATTAAACAAAGCTTTCTCTCATGGTTTTCATATTGCCAGAACATCTGTACTTATAGAGGTTAAAGATAATAAAAAAAATATTATGCACAGTGAGCAAATAGATGCGGTTGGTCACTCGCCGCAAAGTGATGATATTGCTATGTCTGATTCTATTAAAAATTTCAAAGAAGAGATAGAAAAAAGGGATGTTTTAAAGATTCTTGGAGTCAATTAAAAAAGCAGTTTAACATTGCCATCCATTTACTCCCAATTCGTTATACTTCCCTAACTTTAACACAAGGTCAAATGCTTATGATTTCTAAGATTGAGTTAATAAAAAAAGAAGTTTCTAAAGTAGTTGTAGGACAAGAGAAAATGATAGACTCTCTTCTTATAGCACTTTTATGCGATGGACATATACTTATAGAGGGTGTTCCAGGACTTGCAAAGACTACAACAGTAAATGCATTGGCACAAAGTTTAGGTCTTAACTTTAAACGTGCTCAGTTTACTCCGGACTTACTCCCATCAGATATACTTGGTGCAGAGATTTATGACCCACAAAACAACAGTTTTAAAATCAAAAAAGGTCCAATTTTTACAAACCTGTTATTAGCAGATGAGATTAACCGTGCTCCTGCAAAGGTGCAATCTGCTTTGCTAGAAGTTATGCAAGAGAAACAGGTTACTTTAGGTGATACTACTTTTAAAGTTGAACCTCCATTTTTTGTTATGGCTACTCAAAATCCAGTTGAGCAAGAGGGTGTTTACCAGCTTCCAGAAGCTCAACTAGACAGATTTATGCTAAAACTTATAGTTGATTATAATACAAAAAAAGAAGAACTAGAGATTGCAAGACGTATCTCAAGCGGAAACTTTGAATCTATAAAAGCAGTAGTGACAAATGATGATTTATTAGAGATAAAAGAGGCTATAAAAAATATACATGTAGATGAAGAGGTCGAGGAGTACATGATAGAGCTTGTTAATGCAACTAGAAATCCTACCCTTTATGGTCTTGAAGATATAAAAGATTACATCCAGTTTGGTGCTTCACCTCGTGTCAGTATAGATATGTTTAAGGCAGTAAAAGCAATGGCATTTATGCGTGGGAAAGATTTTGTTACTCCTGTTGATGTGGCATACATTGCAAAAGAGCTTATGAGACATCGTATAGTTTTAACATATGAGGCAGAGGCTGAGGGTGTTACAACTGATGAGATTATTCAAAAAGTTTTAGAGACTGTAGCAATTCCGTAGGTCTTAGATGAGTAAGCTTTCTCCATACGGTTTATCCGTGCAAAAAATATTAGTTCGAGCAAGACGACAAGTCTTTAGCGAAATGGTCGGTAATAACCCTTCAATCTTTCAAGGCGAGGGGTATGACTTCATAGAACTTCGTGAGTATATGCCAGGAGATGACATCCGTCATATCGACTGGAATATAACTGCTAAACTGCAGAAACCTTTTATTAAAATATTTCGTGAAGAGCGAGAGCTAAATATTGTTATAGTTTCTGTTTTAAACGGAAGTGTACATTTTGGTTCTAAAAAGTTTAAGCAAGAGAGTATTGCAGAAGTAGCTGCACTGCTTAGTTATTCAACTCTAAAAAATGGAGATTTACTTAGCTCATATATTTTTACTGACGAGATGATTTCTAGCTCAAAACCAAGCAAAAAACTCCACCAGATTCAAAAAAGTGTAGAAGATATTTTAAGTTTTGATGCAATAAACAAAAAAGTAGATTTTAAAGTTATTGCAGACACTTTGTTTAAGAGACTAAAAAGAAAGTCACTAGTTTTAGTTATTGGTGACTATTTTGAGATTCCAGATTTTAAACTTTTGGCTAGAAAACATGAAGTTCTCTCCATAATTGTTAGAGATAGACTGGAAGAGAACCCGCCGGCTATGGGTTTTGCATCTTTAGTTGACCCTGAGAGCGGGGCTGTTTTAGAGGGAGATTTCAACTCTTCAAGTGTAAAGGCTTACAGCAAAAAAGTTCAGGCGCATGACCATAGACTCTATGACACTCTTAGAAAAGATCAAATTAGATTTTGTAAAATATATACTGACTCTCTTGCAGGTGTAGAACTTCGCAGATTGTTTGAGGGTAGGTAGATGCAAGCACAACAAGCTCAAAGTTATGACATTCCTCTACACGATATTAAGACCATAGTTGATGTTCCTGAGTACTCTTTATACTATCTTTTAGGTGTAAGTTCTGTTGTGCTTATTGTTCTGTTTTTAGGGTTGTACCTTTTATACATGTGGAATAAAAAACGAAAAGCTTTTAATATCAAAAAAGAGCACTACAGACTCCTTCATGAACTAGATTTAAGCGATACAAAACATAGTGCCTATGCCATTACAAGTTATGGTCTGACATTTAAAGATGATAGTCCAAGGCATCAGGAGATGTATACAAATATAACCAACAGACTTGAAGTTTATAAATACAAAAAACATGTTGATGAATTTGATAGTGAAATGCTAGGTTATATAGAACTATACAAGGGTATGATTGATGTTTGAAGGACTTTATTTTGAGTTCCCATATCTGATTTTAATACTCTTTTTTTTCATAGTCTGTGCGAGAGTGTGCAAGATGAAAATCCCCTCTATATATTTTCCACATACAGGCAGTTTTTTAAAGAGTTCTGTTTCAGCTTCTAAGCCTCTTTTGTTTCTTAAATGGCTTGGAATTCTTATGATGATTATAGCTCTTATGTCTCCTGTAAAAGATGAGCCTTATGAGCTTGAGCCAAAAGAGGGGTATGAGATTGCTCTGATTTTAGATGCTTCTCAATCTATGCAAGCTAGAGGATTTGACGTAAACAACCCTGCTCTTACCAGATTTGACGCAGTAAAAGAGATAGTTAGTGACTTTATAAATCAGAGAAAAAGTGACAACATAGGTCTTGTTGTGTTTGGAGCATACTCCTTTATAGCATCACCGCTAACTTATGATGAAAATATTTTAAATAAAATAGTCTCTCAACTCTACATAGGAATGGCCGGGAAATATACAGCGTTAAACACATCTTTGGCTCAAGGTGTAAACCTTTTGAAGATGAGTAAATCTAAAAGCAAGGTGGCAATTTTACTCACTGATGGATACAGTACACAAGAGATAGATAAGATTCCGCTAGATATTGCTCTTGAGATGGCAAAAAAAGAGGGTGTAAAAGTTTACCCAATCGGAATTGGAAATTCTAACGAGTACAACCAAAATGTTTTACTAAAAATTGCCAAGGAGACTAGCGGAGTTGCATTTGGAGCTTCTAGTGCTGCGGAGTTAAAAGCTGTGTATAAAAAGATTGATGAACTTGAAAAATCAGAGATCAAGAGTGAAAGTTTTACCTATATAAACTACTACTTTATGTTTCCTCTGTTTATCTCACTAATATCTTTAATGCTATATATATTTATAAGAAACAAAAGGGGATATGCATGAGTTTTTTACACCCTGAATTTTTATACTACATGTTGCCGCCGTTATTTATACTTTTTGCTCTACTTCTTACACAAAAGGAATCTCAAGCAGAGTACTTTAGTGAAGAGGTAATGAGTAAATTACGCGTAAGTGCAAACACGCTTACTTTAAAAGCAAGAAATGCTCTGTTTTTACTTATGGGAGTGTTTATGATTTTGGCACTTGCTCAGCCTGTTATAAAAGAGGGGACAGTAGAAGTTAAAGCTAAGAGTGCAGATATAATGATAGCACTTGATATATCTGACTCAATGTTGGCTACCGATGTCTATCCAAATCGTTTAGAGGCGGCAAAACAAAAGGCACTTGCTCTTTTAGATGAAACACCAAATGAGAGGATAGGAATAGTAGCATTTGCCAAGAACTCATACCTTGTCTCACCTCTGAGTTTTGATACAGGCGCTGTTGCTTTTTTACTTCGTCAACTAGACACTACCTCTATAACAGAAAAGGGGACTGACTTTTTATCTGTTATTGATATTGTAAGCAAGTCACAAAAAGAGCAAAAGAAAAAGTACCTTTTAATACTGAGTGACGGTGGAGATAAAAGTGATTTCTCAGAGGAGATAGAGCTGGCCAAAGAACAGGGTGTAACGGTTTTTATTTTAGGTATCGCAACTAAAAAAGGTGCTCCTATTAAACTTAGTGATGGCAATTTTATAAAACACAACGGAGACATAATCATCTCAAAACTAAATGAAAATATTATAGATTTAGCAACAAAGACAGGCGGAGTTTACATACAAAGTTCTACATCATCTAATGATATAAAAACAATGCTCAGAGAGATAACAAATATTAGTGATGAAAAAGAGTTAAAGAGTGAAGAGATTCAAAGGTTTATACCTCTGTTTTACTACCCTGTGGCAATAGCACTTATAATTTTACTGATTGCAACAAGTTCAATAAGCAAGAGGCAAAAGTCAAGTCTGCCGTCAGTTTTCGTTCTTTTTATACTGCTGTTTTCAAATCTACATGTAGAAGCTGGGATGCTTGATTTTATGGAACTTAACAAAGCAAAAGAGGCTTATGAGAAGGGTGATTTTGAGAACTCTGCAAAACTTTATGAAGAGTATGCAAAAGAGAGTGGAAGCGGTGAGGGGTATTATAATTCAGGTAACGCTTACTATAAACAAAAAAAATACAAAGAGGCATTACAAGCTTATAAAAAAGCAACTTTTGACACTCCAGATGGCAGAGCAAAGAACTTTTCAAACATTGGAAATGCTTATGTAAAAGAAGCTTCACAAGCTTCTCTTGAAAAAGCTGTTGAGGCTTATGAAAAATCTTTAGAAATAAGTGAAGATAAAAATACAAGAGAGAATCTAGAAGCAGTTAAGAAGCTTATAGAAAAACAAAAACAAGATTCTAAAGAGGATAAAAAAGAAGATAGTGACAAAAAAGAGCAAGACAAAAAAGATAAAGATTCAAAAGATAATGATAAGAAAGATGGTGATAAGAAAGATGGTGATAAAAAAGAGTCTGAAGATAAACAAAAAAAAGAGTCAGATGAGAAAGATGAAAACAAAGAGGAAAAAGATAGTTCAAAAAGTGAAAAGTCAAAAGATAAGCAAAAAAATAAAGATGATATGAAAAGCAAAGAAGAGGATGAGAAAAAAGAGAAAGAGAAGAGTGAAAGAGGGAGTGAAGAGAAGAAAAAAGATGATTTAAAAGAGTTGGAGAAAGATAAAAGTGAGGACTCTAAAAGTACAGCTAAAGAGTTAAACAAATCAAAAATGAGTGATGCTGAGGAGCAGAAGTGGATGCAACAGCTTAATACAGACAGCAATACATACTTGTATCAGCTAAATAAAGAAAAACCAAAAAACAGCGACTCAGATGAAAAGCCTTGGTAAAAAAAACAAATACAAGAGGAAAAAATGAACAATATATTTAAAATACTATTTTTATTACTAATAATTACAAATATAGCATATGCGGCGGTCACAGCAAGGGTAGATTCAAAAACTGTAGAACTCGGAGAGACGGTTACTTACTCTTTAAATGTATCAGGTGAGAATATTGTAAGACCTGTTATTCAAAGATTATGTGACACAGACGTAATATCTACAAGCTCTCAAACAAGTGTGCAGATAATAAATGGAGATGTTAAAAAAAGCTATATACTAAGTTATAAATTCTTACCACTAAAGAGCTGTACGATAGAGCCCATAAAGGTTGAAATTAATTCTAAAACAGAGTTGAGTAATGCAGTAAGTGTAGAGGTTAAGCCGGTAACTGCAGCAAAAGATTCAGACTTTTCGCTAAGACTTAGCAGTGAGAAGCAAGAGTTGTTTGTTGGTGAAACATTTGATTTAACTTTAACCTTTAAACAAAAGAGAGACTCTGGTGCAGTAGATAGTGAATTTTTACCACCTAAGCTAAATGGATTTTGGATAAAAAATGAGTCTAAACCACTTAGCCATCAAGAGGGAAAATACACTATTACCAAACTCACATACACAATGGCTGCTCAAAGAGATGGTAAGTTAAATATTCCAAAGGCTCAGATGCGTATAGCTTCAAGAGGTAGTAAAACTGACATATGGGGTGCTTGGGCTCCTTCAATAAAATGGAAAACATATTTCTCAAATGAGTTGGAGTTAAATATAAAACCGCTTCCTGCTGGAGTAAATTTGGTTGGCGACTTTACTATATCAACAACAGTTGATAAAAAAGAGGTAAATGCCAATGAGGCTGTAAATATAACTATAAAGGTTTTAGGAGCAGGTAATTTAGAAGATATAAAAAGCTTTAAGCCGTCCATAGATGGTGTTAGTGTCTTTGATGAAAAAATATCTATTGAAGGTAACTTACTAACTCAAAAGATAGCATTTGTAGCAGAGAGGGACTTTATTATACCATCATTTAATCTGAAATTCTTTAATCCAAAGACGCAAGAGGTAAAGAGTATTGTTTCAGATGAGATAAGTATAAAAGTTAAAAATGCAAAATTAGAAGAAGAGTTAAATATACAAAGAGAACAGAAGCCTGTTGTTGTACCACAAGTTATTGCTGAAAATGATATATTTACTCTAGTTGTTACTTTTTTAATAGGTCTTACATGTGGAGTATTGATAATTCTGTTTAAGCCATTTAAACTATTTAAAAAAGAGAAAACTTTATCCATAAAAGAGCCGAAAGTTCTTTTGATGAAATTACTACCGTATAAAGATGATGCAGAGGTTAAGGATATAGTTGATATTTTAGAGAAAAACATCTACTCAGGAGAGAAGTTAGATTTAGATAAAAAAGCTTTAAAAGAGCTTCTTAAGAGGTGTAAAATAGACTAATCTAAAACATCATGAAGTCTATTCCCACTCTTGATGTTATTATGTACCTCACTCCAGTTGTCATCTTCTATATTTTTTTTAAGAAGTTTTAGCTCATCTTCAAAAAGTCCTATGGCCTCAAGTAGGTTTGATTTATTCTGTCTGAAAATATCTTCCCACATATTTGCTGAACTTTTTGCTAAGCGGCTCATAGAACGAAAACCACCAGCTGCAAGGGCTAGAATGTTGTGTTTATTCTCTTGGTTCATAACTGTATTTGCAATTGAGTAAGAGATGGCATGCGGCATATGTGATATAAATGCAGCATGTCTGTCATGTTCTTCAGCATCCATAAAATATTTTTTCATTTTCAGTTCTTTAAATATTTTTTTGGCTACTTTAGTCTGTGTCTCTCCACTATTTTTCAAATCGCATAAAACGACAACCTGATTTTCATAAAGACCTTCAATCGCTGCATGTGGTCCAAAGTTCTCTGTTCCGGTCATTGGATGAGCTGCTACAAAATTTTCTCTTATCTCAGCTGGTATAGAGGAGACAATTTTAGCTTTTGTACTTCCCAAGTCTATTATCGTTGTGTCTTTTGAGACATCACGGAGCTTTTGCAATGCTGAGATTACTCCATCAACAGGAATTGCGAGAAATATTACATCATAACTTTTTATATCATCAAACTCTATAATTTTTTCAACCAAGCCGAGTTCTAATGCATCTTTTTGGTGGATTGGATTGTGGTCACTTCCAACAATGCTTTTAATGAAATCTAATTTTTTTAAACTAAGGGCAAGTGAGCCACCCATAAGCCCTAACCCTACTATTGCTACATTCATATCAATTCTTTTATTTTATTTGTCAAATTATACAAAGTTTACTTGACATTAACCTCATAAAAGGTAAAATCCCTTCTTATTTTATAACTATGGAACCTTAATGAGAATATTTTTAGCAACATTGCTAACCCTACTAGCCGTAAACTCTTTCGCATACACAATTGAATCTATTAAATATAATGGCATGGTTCATATATCAGAGCCTGTCGCATTAAGAATGTTGAAGTTTGAAATTGGTGATACAATTAATGATAATACAGTTGATGACTCTATTAAAACGTACTATAATCAGGGCTATTTTGAAGATGTCTGGGTTGAGATAGAAAATGGAAATTTAACATTTAACTTTAAAGAGAAGGCTCTTATCTCCAAGATTGAACTAAAGGGCTGGAAAGAGAATGATGCTGAAATTAATGACACTGTTATTAAGATAAAAAAAGGCTCTTTGTATGATGAGCAAAAACTCGAAGAGGCAAAAAAAAGAATTATTGAGGCAATCAGTCAAGATGGCAAAATAGACAGTGTTGTTGAGATTCAAAAAGAGATTCTTGAAAATGGAAGTATAAAAATCATTTTTGTAGTGAACGAAGGTGAAGAGATTACTATAGAAAATTTAGATTACAGCGGTGTTTTTGGTCTTGAGAGTGACGAGTTTGACGAAGTTTTAGCAAATAAAGAGAGAGAGTTTATGGGCTGGTTCTGGGGGCAAAATGATGGAAAAATGAGACTTCCAGACTTAGCTAATGATCCTCTTAGAATCCGTGATTTGTATATGCAAAATGGATATCTTGATGCTGATGTAAAAGAGCCGTTTGTAAAAGTTAATTTTGATAATTACACAGCTGATATGAGTTATCAGATTAGCGAAGGTGAAGTATATACTATTAGTGCAATAACAATTAACCAGACAAAAAATGTTATTGATGATGAACTTATAAAAGAGTTGATAAAACTAGAAATCGGTAAGCCTTTTAATATTAAAACATTTCGTGATGATTCACAAAAAATCAAAACTCTTATAGCAGATCTTAGTTATGCTTTTGTTCAGGTTGTTCCAGATTTGAAAAAAGATAAAGAGAAACAAACAGTTGAAGTAATTTTTAAAGTTATGCCTGGTGAGAAGGTTATAATAAGAAATGTAATAATATCAGGCAACACAAGGACGCTTGATAGAATTGTTAGAAGAGAGTTGTATTTGGGACCTAACGACATGTACTCACTTACAGACCTTACAGACTCAAGAAATGCACTTGGGCGACTTGGTTTCTTTGATGGTAACACTATTGAAGAGAGAAGAGTTGACAACAAGACTATGGATTTAGTTGTCAAGCTAAAAGAAGCACCTACTGGCAATATTCAACTAGGTGGCGGATACGGTAGTTATGGAGGACTGCTGGTCAGCGTTTCGGTAGATGACAGAAATGTTTGGGGGTCTGGTATTAATGTAGGCCTAAAGGCTGAACGTTCAGAGCTTACTTCAAGCTACTCGTTTAATATTTCTAACTCAAGGTTAAATGATAGTGACTTTAGCGGTAACTTTTCAATATATACAAACGATACTGAATATAATGATTACTCTGTCTCTTCAAATGGTATAAGTACCGGATTAGGACATAGATTTACTAGGCACATAAGTGGTTACCTAGGTTATGGATTTTCAGATAATAGTTACACGTTTGATGAAAATACAACAGTTGATACTACTCTCTTTGAAGATTACTCAAAAAGTTCAGTTACGGCTAGTGTTAAATTTGACAATACAGATGATTTTTATCTCCCTAGAAGTGGATTTACACTAAGTCAAAGTTTTGAAGATGCAGGAATAGGCGGAGATGCCAGTTTTATTAAAGCCAGAACAAATTTTGGTGCTTTTAAAGGTTTAGAGAGCTATTTAGGTTTCGATGCCATAATAAGATATAAGGCTAGAGTTTATTATGCTAAAGAGACAGGCTTTTTACCACTGGCAGAGAGATTTTATATGGGTGGTATTGGAAGTGTAAGAGGGTATGAATCATACTCTCTCTCTCCGACAACAAAGGATGATGCAGCAGTTGATGACTTAAGAAGAGTCGGCGGTGAGTTGACAGCTTCAAATAGTTTGGAGCTTAGTTTACCTCTTGTTCCTAAAGCTAAAATGCGTTTAGTTACATATCTTGACTATGGATATATAGGTGCTTCAGGTAATGAACTAAAGAGCAGTACAGGCACTTCAGTGTATAAATCAAATGACATTACTCGTGGTGGTTTTGGTTTTGGTCTAGAGTGGTTCTCTCCTGTCGGGCCGATTCAGCTAATGTTCTCAAAACCAATAGGACAAGAAGAGGGTGATAAAACAGCAGTGTTTGAGTTCACTATGGGACAGAGGTTTTAAATAATATCGTCTAAACTTTTAAGACCCTGTACAATCCATGTGTCATCTATTTTTTGTACCAATAATGTTATAGTTCTTTCTTTGCTATTTGCTATAACAGTTACTTTAGCATAACCCTTGTCTTCGGACAATAAAGTTATATCAATATCTTTATAACTTAAATCTGCATATTTTTCTACTAAACAGTCATGTGTTAACTTAAGGTTGTCAGTATAACCTTTTTTATTAACACTACACTCTTTTAATGAATTTGATATTAACATAATATTTAAAGATTCACCTGTGTTATTAACTAGTTTAACAATATTACCATCTTGCAATGCATCATACATATTGGATACAGCATCTTTAGGTGAACCACTACAACCAATAAGTAGTAGCGCTGGTAGTATTAGTGATGTTTTCAATAAATTCATAATTTTCCTTTTATTAGTTTAAGTTTGTCCAATTAGTGTCAGTTTGAGAATAAATTTTTAATTTAGAGACGCTGGTATCATACCATAAGGCACCATTAATCGGTGTTGTAGGCTCTGTGGCAGAGACTATCGCACTATTATAACCTCTTGTTTCTGTAATTATTTCAGAGCTTCCATAAAGCTTGAAATGATTAATTTCACCAAGACCAATCTCAAGCATAATATCATCTCCCTGAGAAGTAGTATGTGTAGCATTGGTATCAAGTGTTGAATCCTCACCATAGCTTATTAATCTACCTGCAATATTTGAATTTGGTGATATACTTGTGTTAGTATCAGCATAAGCTGAATCAATCAAATTTACATTACCAAGATCTATAGTAGAATAATAAATTGCTTTGCCCCAAGCATCTACTCCAATCCCTACACTAACTGGCAGCGTATTATTTGCATCTTCTTTTAGTAGTTCAAAGTATGAGTCACTATCTGGATCTGATGATAAATTTATCAACCTACTTCTAATTACCTCTAATAATGTTTTAGTATTTTGTTGTTTAAGTAGATCTGATTGGATTTTAGTATAGTAGTTCATCATCGTAAAGGCACCAGCAACAATACCAGTTATAATGATTGCAATCATTGCTTCGACTAAAAAATATCCATTACGCATTAGCCGAACACCCCTGTTCTGCTAGCGTCTATAAAACCTTTTTGTATAATAATTTGTGTTAGCACGACTGTGTAGTATTCTATAAATACAGCAAATGCCATCATGAAAATTGACATTATAGTAATCAGTCTAAAAAATTTTGTGCTTAGTTTTAATGCATCAGTTCTAGCTCTATTACTTATCTCTATCATCACAGAACCGACTTGTTTTGAAGATCCAACGCCTGTTAGAAGACCTTTTTCTATATCATCATATAGGTGAGAGTGTAAGATTAATTTACCATTGTATTTTATATTATCTAGGGTACTTTTTATTGCTTTTTTAAATTTTGCGACTGTTGTTGTAGATATGGCAGTACTCATTGACTTTTGAAAAGAAATACCACTTTGAAGCATCTCTCCTAGCATACTAAAAAGCATAAATTTTTCAAATTTCATAACAATTGATGATGTTAATGGAAGAATTAAAGCAAGTTGTTTAGAAATTGCTTGCATATTTTTTGATTGACTAAATAAAGAACCTAATAAAATAAAAAAGTAACTTGCTATAACTACAAGTATTATAAATAGTATATCTGTCATTGTTTGTGCTAGTTGAAGGTGATTTTCTACCATATCTCTTACTATTTTATTATATCCTGCAACTTCTGTCATTTGATATGGAACAGCAAAAAACTTTACTCCAAGTACGATGAGCGCTGCAATACTAAAGTAAATTACTGGAAGGGTAGTTTTTTCATTCGATTCTCGCTCAAACTCATCTTTAACTTCAATATAGTGTATGATTTTTTCTAAAGCAGTTTTAAAATCAGTACCTTTTTCAGCCATATTTATAAAGTTAATTACATCAACTGAACCAATTTTATGTTTAGATAATGCTTGAGAAAGGGCATGTCCATTTTTTATATCAGTGTAAATTTTTTTATAAACTTTTTTTTCTTGTTTTGTATTGGAAGTAGTAGAAAGAAGTTGCATGCCACTTGATATACTTTTCCCATTTTTGATAGTAAAATGAAGTGTTTTAAGCATAGTATATAGATTAATCTTCATCTACATACCCTAAGGAGAATAACTCTGATGATAAAGATTCATAGTCACATAAGCCTTGCTCAAAAAGGTATTGAGCTGATTGGTAGTAGCTAAAAGTAATTAGTTGATCCCATGCCTGTAAAACAGTGCTGTTTTTAAGTGCCATATAAAATGTATATCTTGTTTTCATATCTGGTGGTATAAATACTATATCTGTGAGCAAAACTCTACTATTGTAGCCACTAAAATTACACTTAATACATCCTCTTTTGTTGTAACCAAAATCATTGGATTTAAAATATTTTTTTCCAATTTCATCTGTTGATTTTATCTTACATGAACATAGTTTTGAAACAAGTCTTTGAGCAATTACTCCACTAAGGGAGTAGGCTAATATAAATAAATCACCACCTTCATCTCTAATACGCTCTAAAGCCATATATGAGTTTGTAGTATGAAGAGTAGAATAAACCATATGTCCACTATGTGAAGCTTTGAGCGCAATCTCAATACTTAATTTATCTCTCATCTCTCCAATTACTATAACATCTGGATCTTGACGCATTATAGACTTCATAGCAGTGTCAAAATTAAATCCAACAGCTTCATTCACTTGATATTGAGTAATAAAGTCTATTTTATACTCAATAGGGTCTTCAATTGTATAAATAACTTCATGTAGCCTGTCTCGTTGTGTGAGTATCGCATTTAGAGTTGTCGTTTTACCACTACCAGTAGGACCAACAGCTAAGAAAAAACCATTTTTTTGATTTATGTAGCGAAAAATATGCTCACTCATAGGATGATCTTTTGGAAATAGTTGTTCAAGTGATTTAAGATTATTTGATTTATCGAGTATACGAATAACAATATTTTCACCAAAGTGTGAAGGTGCTATCTCAATACGAAAATCTACATTATCAATGCCGATATTTTCTGTAAACCCTCCACTTTTTGGTGATTTTACATCTATAAGGTCTATCCTCGCTTTTTCTTTTAGTATAAGAGAGAATCTATCAGCTAAATCTTTATTTAAAAGGTATTTCGCATTAATTTTCCCATTTTCTCTATATCTAAGCCATGAGAATTCTTCATAAGCATTTATATGAATATCACTTATATTGTTTCTTACACCATGTTTCAATATCATTCTTAATAATTCTAATATTTCAGTATCATCAGAATCAAATGCATTAAATTGTCTGATTTTCTTTTCAATTATATCAGGGTCTATACTAAGGATTACATCGAATTTTTCGTTAAACTCTCTAACAGGAATTGAATGCTGGATTATTTTTTTATGTAGTTGAGATTCTAGTTCTTTTAATCTGTTGGGACCGAGTAGTTCTTTACACTCAATATAAAAGTTTTTTTCATCTTCGTTTATAATTATTATTTCATATTTTTTTAGTAATTCTAAACTGTATTGGGCTTTTTTCTCTTTTTTCTTTATAAAATTATGTTCTATAGCTATTTGTAAAATATTTTTTTTTATACCAATACGCTGATAGTAAGATTTCTCTTCTTTACATATCTCTATTTGTTTTGGAGTTAAAATTTTGTTTATGTTCATAGTTGCTTTTTTTAAATAATTATACCATTATATTTAACGAGATAGATAGAAATTTAAGTAAGCTGTAGTCGCATCATGTGTTAATACATATTGATTTGGAGAAAATGTAGTGTTTAAATCTATTAATACTTCATCATTTGTGGAATTGATAGCTGTAGTTGTAGTAAAATAAAATTCGCTACCTGTTTGTGTAGCTGTATATGCTGTAAAGTTTTTTAAAGCAGGTGGAATAAAACTTCCTTTACCACCATCAAGTAAGTATGGTGTTGATGTATTACATTCTAGTGTATTTAGTAATGTAGAGCTAGCCAATGAGCCGTTATTTTGGATTGGAAAGACATTACTGTATTCTTTACATTGTAAAATAATTGATGTAATAATATTAAAGTGAGATTGTAACTGTGTTTTGACATTTTGTTTTGATATCTCGTTTGTGTCAAGATAAAAAGCTACCGTGTATGCCATAACCCCCGAGAGGGCAATGGCTATAAGCATTTCTATAAGAGAAAATGCTTGTCGCAATTATTGAATCTTTGTTAAGAATACTAACTGTTGCCCAGAGTCAGCTGTACCTGTATCAGAATCCCAACAGAAAAATGTATTGTTACCTAACTCAGCGGATGCATTGATATCAGCACCTAAACCAGCTTCAACAACATCATAACTTAATACACCATTTGAAGCGATATTGTTAAGAGCATTACAGTAATCTTGTCTGTCAGCACCAACTGCTGTACCATTTAAATCATAAGTAAGAAATTGCTCATTCAAAGTTGTTCCACCTTGAGTTTGAATAAAAGTACTATCAATATCTACAGTATTAGTTGATACAAACCAACCTTGATCAGATACATCTGGAATTACCGCAGGAATTGAAGTGATAATTCTTTGAGCAACTAATAAACCTAAACCATTATCAGCATCTGCAGGATCAGCAACTGATGAATTCGCATCTATACCAGTTTTAACAGCATATAATTCAAGACCATTTTTAAGCTGTGCAGCTTGGTCAAGTAAAATAGCAACTTTAATTTGCTTTGCAGCAAGCGCAGTACTATAGTAGTTTTTGTAGTAAGTAAAACCTACTGACGATAAAATTCCTAGCAAAATAATTGCAACTAACATCTCCATTAAAGAGATACCTTTTCTCATTCCCATTCTATTGTGACTTGTTGTCATTTTACGTCCTTGTGTCATGTGTGTGTCCTTTTTTTTCGTTCAAGATGTACCTATATCGGCAACTATTATTTTAACTTTAATAAGTATGGTCTAAATTTGATTAAAAATCCGTAGTCGTTATCTGTACACTCCTTTCCCACACACGCGGTCATTAGATTTACTTCATCGTTTTTGATGATGTTTAGTAGTCTTTTAAGTAGAATATATGAATAATTATTGTGAATTTCACCTCGAACAACCATAAAACTGCTATCTGCCTCAGCAATAGCATCTATATTTAGTTCTTGAATAATTTCATTGTACTTAAAAACTTTTTCTTCAATTTCTGTAGCATTAGAGTAAACCACGATAGGTTTACCAGCTATCCTTGTTAAATCGTATAGTGATTCAACATCTTTTTTAACAAGCTTATCCTTATAGATGATGTCCAAATAAAAGAAGTAGCTGGAGACGCTTATTGTAATCAAAATGAGAATAAATAGAATAACTAAATTATATTGTTTCATAACAGTATTCCACCTTCCCATTAAGATTATCTTTTTGCTTTATATTAGTTTTTTGAGGCAGCATGCCAATGAACTGCTCAATTTCCGGTGTATTTACTTTTACGCATATATCTCCTTTGTTGTATTCTACCTTCTCAAGAGTAGAGTGTGATGATTTTGTTAGGTGTTCAATATTCTCAAGTATGTCAACTAAATCAACTTTTTCAAGAATTTTTTCAGACTGTTTAAATTTGCTTGTCACTATCTTTTTATACTGACTTTCCAAAGATGCTTTGTTTCCGCTATTTATTTTTGTATCTTGCATGTAGTAAAAACCACTATAGAAAATTGTTGTCGTTAAAAGAATTGTAAATCCAAGAGAGACAAAACCTGCTTTTGCTGCACGGCTAGTGTTGTCCAGGTTAAATGATACTAGTTTAACACCATCATCATTGTCAACAAAAGCTGTTTCATAGCCTCTCTCCTGAGCAAATTCTTTTGGCTTATCTAAAATATAATCTATTATTCTTCTATACTCACATACAACACCGACATATTTGTAGTCCAGCTCAAATACAATTACTGTTCGGGCTTCGCATTCTGAGACTTTTTTAAGTATGTTTTCTTGTATGATTTTATCTTTTGGCAAGAAAGCAATAAAGTTTATACATGTAGGCGATTTTCTAACAGATATTTTCATAGCCGGTGAGTCAAGATCATGCTTTGCTAATTCATACACACGATTGCGTATTGTATTGCTATTGTTAGTAGATTCAATGCATCCTGCTGTAAAAATTGCCATAACTAGTCCATCACTTCATCACATACTTGATAACTCTAGGAGTTACAATGATGACCATTTCACTTTTAGACATCGATTTATATTCACTACCACCAAGTATACGTGCATCTGTTGCTGCTAAACCAGGTATTCCTTTATACCCTTTGTCATTTTTGTGTCTAAATAGTCCAGAAATAACAATAGGTACGCCAGGTTGTACTCTTATATTATTGCTAATGGTCTTAGTGCGAACTTTTGGTTGAGTATAAGATGTATCCCCTACACTAAAGTCACTATACCCAACAATATCGTTGACTATTAAATCTATGTTTGTGATTACAGTTCCATCCATGATATTAGAGTTTAGTGTAATTTGCAGACCGCTTTGTGCAGTTGCATTTTGAGTTGTTGTTTGTATTCCAGTGTCTCCAACAGCAGTAGTTGTTAAGCCAGATATGTACTGCTCTGATTGCCCATCAATCAGTGTTACGTCTGTTCCTGCTATTCCAAGAAGTTTTGGTTTTTGAATACTCTCAACAGTTCCAAACTTTGTTAATGCCTCTCCTATCATGGATGCAGAAAAATACTTATTATTAAGCAATGTACCGAATACTGCAGATGTTGCTACTGCTCCTGCCGCACCAAAAGTAGAAGAAGCAGTAGAAGTAAACTCCAAGTTTCTTGCTCCTGTTGGTATCAGGCTCCAATCTACACCTAGATTGTAGTTATCATTAAGGGCTACATCATAAATAGCTATGTCATACTCTATAACATAAAGGTTGTTTCTAAGTATTGTAAGATACTTCATTATATCTTGATACTCTTTTTCCCTTGCAGAAAATGTAACTGTCGAAGTTACGTTATCTAATACAACATTAAGTGCACCAAGAGTTGATAGTGTACCTTTTAATTGTGATGCAAGTTCAGTAATAGATGGAATTTTAAGAGTGACAGTTTTTACATAACCAAGGTAATATGTTCCATCATCATAGTTAATGCTAAGTTTTTCACCAACGGTCTTTTGTAGTAGTTTTCCAAATCCAATATTTGATGCTGATAAGAAAACATTAGCCGTACCTGTTTCTTGATTTCCAACATCTAAATTGGTGTCATTTGTTGTATTGTTTGTATTGTTTGTATTGTATTGATATCTATTATTTGTATTATTTGTATTATTTGTATATTGATTATTAATTCCTGATTGAGTTACTGGAGATTGAGTCTGAAATATTATATCTTGGTTTGTAGCTTCGCTAAGTAATGCAATTACATCATCAAGTGGTGCACCTAGAATTTTTATTCGTTTTATTTGCTCATTATCTGGAATTATATTTTTTCTAACTTTAAAGTTTTCAGCACTAACTTCTATAACCTTTATAGCAGACTCTGCAGGAACTTGTTTTGTTAAGTCATTAAACTCTTGCTTTAACTCTTTTTTTAGTACTTCTTTTTTATATTCATTAGAGCAACCGTACATAAAAAGTGTTACTACAAATAAGATAAATAAATTAGTTTTACTGAACATTATTATTACGCTTTTGATTATTATACTCAGGAGTTTTTGAACTAAAGTATATTGTTTGTGGAGAGTTGTGACCATCTTTTAAGACTATATAGTTGCTAGATAGGGTAAGAACCTTTACAACTTTTTCTCCAATATATACAGAATCTTTTTGTTTTAAGACGATATTTTTACCATTTATTTTTACTAGTGCGAACTTTCCTTTGTTGCTTTCTATAAAACCGAAATAAGTTATTTTTATGTCTGTTCTTTTTATTTCAGGTTTAGGCTTCTGGATAATAACCTTTACTTCTGCTTCTGCAGGCTTTGGAGCCTGTAAATCTGTAAAAAATGGGTTGTATGATGCATAAATAAATATTGGCATAATAATTAATGTTATGAATATCTTTTGCATACACAAATCCCTTTTTTGTTAATTATTTTAAATTAAAGCAATAATTGTACCAAAAATAGTAGGAATGAATAAAATATAAGTTTTTAAGAAGAGAATATTATGTTGAAATTTTTTAGAGGATTTAATTTTTTTATATTTTCTTTTGCTAAATATAAACTATTTTTTGATTCAACAATTAACTCGCCATTGCTAAATTCAAGTTTTAAGTCAATATTTCTAGGTTTATGAGATAGAAGTGCAATGCTTAGTGATAAAATATAACTAAGTGCATTTAGTTCATTATTATTAGGTAGTAATCCCTTGTATTTTTCTACATGTAAGGATGATGGGAATCTCTTTTTTGCATATTTTGCAAGTGTTGAAATAAGCATTATCTGTTTATGTGTAAATCCAAACTCAAGAGCATTTTGTAAAAGATAGTAGCTATGTCTGTATTGTGAGTAAAAGTGCATACTAGAGCCACTCATACAAAGTTTTGCTGCTATTGCTAACTCATAACGGTATTTTATATCTATGCCTAACTCTTCGTATGTTATATCAAACAATTGTTTTGAGAGTTTGCTTAGTTGATTTGAGTAAGCTGTATCATCTACATGTGAGTCAAGTATTTGTCTTACAGAAGTGTTGTAGTTAATCGGAAATTTGTCTTTCGAATTTCTCAGTAAATCTGCTAGATAAACCCCTTCTCTAAGACCAACACCACTTGTAGTTAGATTATCGACTTTGAATTTATTTAGAACTCTGTCTAGGATTAAAGCACCTGGTTTTATAACGTCAAATCTGGCACTTTTAATCCCTAGCTTTTTTAATCCAGTTTCATTAGATTCTAAGACTTTAGTTAAAAACTTCCTAAATTCACTATAGCTTGACTCATAAGCATGTAATTTTTTCATAGGATATTTGTTGTTATTCATAAGAGCAAGTGAAATTGCCCTAAACGTTCCGCCAATTCCAATTATGGTTGATATTTCAATATTATCAAGCTGTTTTAACTGCAAATCAATAAGCTCTTTGGCTCCATTTATGTCATTGTTGTCAAAAAAGAGTTCTTTAAGTCTCACAGTACCAAGATTAAGGGATATATTGTTGTCTATATTTTTTTTAGATATTATTGAAAATTCAGTTGAACCACCGCCAATATCTATGCTTAAGGCTCTATCTTGATCTGGTAATAAGTTTGCACAAGCGATAGCTCCCAAGTAGGCTTCTCTTTGACCGTCAATGATTTTTATTTTTAGTCCAAGGTTATGTCGTGCATTATGTAAGAAGTCTTTTTTATTTGGCGCATCTCTAAGTGCTGAAGTAGCAATACAAAGAGTTTTTCTTGCTTTAAATGAGGATATGATTGTTAAAAAGTTTTCAAGAGCATAAATAGTTCTTTGCATAGCCTCATCTTGAAGTACACCACCGTTTTGGTAGGCATTTTCAGATATTCTAACCCTGCTTTTTTCTTCATGCAATATTCGAAATGCAAAACGAGAAGTTTTTTCATAGACTACCATTCTAACTGAATTAGAACCTATGTCTATGACTGCTACTCGTTGTGCCATAAAATACTCTTCTACTCTTCTAGTTGGAGGTTTTTATATTTAAATTGAAGCTCAGCAATTGATTCTACATTATCTTTGTCTGGTACAATACAGTCAACTGGACAAACAGATATACAAGCAGGCTCGTCATAAATATTTACGCACTCTGTACAGCGATCTGGATCTATATAGTAAATTGGATCTCCCTCTTCAATTGCTTCTGTAGGGCACTCTTCTCGGCATGCATCACATGCAATACACTCATCATTAATAATTAAAGCCATTAGTTCACCTTATAATTTAGAAGTTCATTTGAAATATATATAAGTATATATTTTTTAGTGTTCGATTTATAGCGAAATAAAGCTTTATTATTTTTTAAATTTTAATATTCTATCAATATTGAGGTAAAATACAAGAAAGTTTTGAGTTTAGGTTTAATGAGGCAATAGTTCCATCTATTCCATCGGTTCTATTTTTTATGCTGATTTTTGCTCCAAGGGCGTCTGCTGCACTTTTAGCTAGAAATAGTCCTAGTCCAACCCCTTGTTTATTTCCTTGTCTCGCAAAGGGTGCATATAGATCAACACTCTCATCTACGCCACACCCCTCGTCAATTACTTCAATAAGCAATCCATAGTTATTTAACGAACTTTGTAGTTTTACTTTGCCTTCCGTACGTGTAAACTTGAGCGCATTTTGTAAAAAATTTTGAACTATTTGATTAAGCAAACCTACTTGAAGTATTGCAGTAAAACCATTAGGCATAAAATTCATCTCTAGTAATTTACCTTCATTTTCAGCAAGTAGCCTAAAGTCATCAGCTTTTTGAGAGAGAACAGCTATAACATCTACTTCCTGAGGTTTTTCTAGTTGCATACCTTCTTGTCTGCCTATATTGAGTATATTAGAAACTATGTTGTTCATTTCATCTATAGTTTTATTTGTTACTTTCAGGGCTTCTATATACTCCTCCGGGGAGCGTTTTTTTAATAGAGTTACTTGATTTTTTAATTTAATAACTGCAAGCGGAGTCTTTAGCTCGTGAGCAGTACCAATAAAAAGTTCTTTTTGATATTTGACAAAATTTTGAATCCTTAAAATAAGATGATTTATTGTAGCACCTAGGGATTCAAACTCTTCAGGTAGATTCTCGGTTACTATTGGCCTTATGAGATGCTCATTCATGTTTGAGAGTTTATTACTTAGTGCTTTTACAGGACTAACTAACATTTTTGAAAGGGTGATTGCGTATACTACAGCAAGTAAAAAACCAGCAATATTTATTATAAAAATATAATGAAGTATTTTATCTAATAACTCCCTTGTTTCTGTAATATTGTTTGTTATTTTCAGATAACTTAAGTCGTCTAAATTAAAAGGGTAAATAAGCGTAAGATAGGTTTTTCCTCTCTTGCTTGTTTGATATAAATCTTCTTCAATATATGATTTTTTAAGCTGTACAATTTCAACTTCTAACCCTAGGTATAACTCTGGTACTAAAGGGGTTACGGAGTTATGTAATGATTTATTATGCGCAATATTTTTTGCATGTTTAACAATCTCTTGATATTTCTCTTCTAGAATAGAACTTTCTATGTACAAGTATAAAAAAGATGAAAATATAAGTATGAGAGATGCCAGTGAGAAGATTAATTTAATTAGAAAAACCCGTCTAATACTTTTTTTAGAAAACATTTTTTACCTAGCTATTAAGTGATGTATGTAAGTATAGCAAATTAATTTAAAACTAACTATATATGTGATATTGTGAAATTTTGAATGCAGGTGATTAACGCAAGCAGAGAAAAGGGGTAAGTTCCCTTTCTCGTTAATATTAATTGATTTCTTTTGGGAAACAAAAGAAGTAAACGACATAAGAGTACGAATATACAGTAGTTTAAATGGTATTAAAAATAAGTTATACATAAAGTTATACATTCTAAAATATTTAATATTTTTACTAAACACTCTTTAAACTGCCTACTTTAAGTACTTTACTTAGTTTATCTGTTAAACTCATTATCAAACCATTTTCTAAGTTCATTAGCATTATACTGTATTTTACACCCATCTTTAGAAGATTTTTCTAATCTATTGTGTACTCTATTTCTTCTATTAGTTTGCCAACTTTTTGAGTACCCATAAAGTAAAGTAAACTCATCCGCTGTTATAAACTCTTTAGTACTTATTACATTAACTTTAACTTCATCTAAGTAAGGTACTTTAATATTGTCATATAATTCATATACATTCAAGGCATACTTTAGTAACTCGTTGTATGTCTTTGTGTTTTGTTTATACAGTTCTATTGCTACTGTATTTCCATCTAGTAGTACTTGTATATCATTTTCTTTATTATCACTATCAGTTACTACAATAGTTACTAAGTCTTTGTAAAACTCTTTGTCTTCTTTACTTAGTTCAGTTCTGTTAATATTCTTATTATTAGTACTTGTATAAACTTTATTAAGTATATCTTTTTGTTTCCTTGATAAGTCTTTTATTGTAGTAACTAAATCATCAAGTATTTTCTTTATTTGTTTGTCTTTATTCATTCTAAAATTATAACTAAAAATCAAGTACTAAATAAAAATTGTAAAGTAAAAAATTCAAGTAAAAATACAACTATAAACAGTTATAAACACCCCTACAACACTTTAAACCTCTTAGTAAACATAATGTATTAAGTAAGTTGTAAAAGTGTCTTGTAGGTCTTCTGTCAACTTAACTTAAACTTAAATAACATTAACTATATCTGTTTACAAAAAATCATCTATTTTTGTGTTTGTTAACTTTTCTTCAAATAATTTAAAATTCACAAACTTTTCTAACTTTAGTAATTCATCTTTTACATTACTAATATCTAAAGTGTACATTATTCCGTCACTTACACTTGTACCCTTATTAATCAATCTTTTGCTTACGCCACTCCCATTCGGACACCCAGTCACTTTTCACTCGGACACTCAGTCGGAAAGTATTCGGACAGTTAGCCGTTTTTAGTTCGGACAATTTGTCTAATTTAGCGGCTGGAAATCATAAGTAGAAAATTCTCTAATAATTTAATTACACTTCATAAAAAAAATGAGGTGTGAAGATGGAGAGACTTTCTATGCGAAAAATTAAAGATATATTGAAGTTACGATTTATAACTGAGATATCCTATAGGCAAATAAGTAGAGCTGTAAATGTACCAAGTTCAACCGTATCAGACTATTGTAAAAGGTTTGAAATAAGTAAATGTACAATAGATGAACTTTTAGAGATAGACGAAGATAAGATATATCAGATTCTATTTCCTGAAAAACTGAAAATTGATAAAACTACTAAACGACCACTTCCAAACTTCGAATATATTCACAAAGAGATAGCAAAAAAAGGTATTACATTTGAGCTGCTATGGATGAAATATAAAGAGCAGCATCCAGATGGATATGCACTGAGTAGATTTAAAGAACTCTATTACAGCTTCAAGAATAAAATAAGCCCCACAATGAGACAGACCTATATACCAGGACATCAAATGTTTGTAGACTATAGCGGTCTTAGTGTTGCATATAGAGATGCTATAACTGGTGAAATACATAAAGCACAAATATTTGTCGCTGTGCTTGGTGGAAGTGGATGTGCATTTGTACATGCAACACCATCTCAAAAACAAGAGTATTTTATAAAATCACACATCTTAGCCTATGAGTTTTATGGTGGTGCACCTAAAATAAATGTACCTGATAATCTAAAGAGTGCCATTATCTCAAATAATAAGAATGGAATTGTTGTAAATGAGAGCTACGCAGAGATGTGTCGCCATTACAATTGCGGGGTTGAACCAGCACGTCCAAAAAAACCTCAAGACAAAGGAATAGTCGAACAAGCTGTGCAAGGGATTCAGAGATGGATATTAGCTGTATTTAGACATAGGACATTTTTTAGTGTTGATGAGATAAATCAGGCTATTGCACCATTGCTGGATCAATACAATTCTAAAAAGAGCAGACACTTAGGAGCAAGTAGATATGAACTCTTTGAAGAAGAAAAACTCCAGCTACAGCCATTACCGGCAAATAGATTTATATACAAAGAGATAAAAATTGCAACAGTTGATTTATCATACCATGTCAAATTATTGGATTGCTACTACTCGGTACCATTTAAATACTTGAGTGAAAAAGTAGAAATAAAATACTCTACAGCCTTAGTAGAGATTTATCACAAAAGTAGGCTGTTGGCGACACATCCAAGGATACACAGAGTAAATGCAAGGTCTACACTTCATGAACATATGCCTAAAAACCATCAGTATCAAAATGAAAAAATGAATCCAGCAAGACTACTAAATTGGACAGTATCCATAGGTGAAAACACAAGAGCCTTTACTCAGAAAAAGCTTGATGGTTCAGAGTATCCTGCGAATGCATATACTAGTATCATCGCTATATTAAATAAAGCGAAAGTTTACGGAAGAATTGAGCTTGATATGGCACTTGCATACGCACTCTCAATAAATGCGACAAGTGTAAAATCGATAGAGTCAATACTATCTAAAAAGCTCTATGTGCAGATAGCAAACAATGTAACAAGTACAGTAATTAATAATCATGAAAATATTCGTGGTAAAGATTACTACAAATAAAAAAGGAAATCGAATAAATGAATCAAACTACAGTAATAAATAAACTTAATGATTTAGGATATCAGGGCTTAAAAAATGCATATCTAAGACAGATGGAGGATACAAACTATCATCAACTTAGCTTTGAGGAGAGAATCTATGGTCTCTTAGATGCACAAGATATTTTTTTACAAAACAAAAGAATAGCTACAAATATAAAAGCCTCAAAAATCAAAGACAAACAAGCAGCAATAGAGAATATAGATTATAACTCTAGCAGAAACATTGACAGACAGGCTTTCCAATCGCTTATTAGCATGGATTTTATTCGTAATCATCAAAATATTATCATCACTGGGAAAACTGGAACTGGTAAGAGCTTTACAGCCCAAGCACTTGCAAACAGAGCTCTGTTAGATGGATTTAAAGTTTATTATGTTCGGGTACCTACACTGCTAGAAGAGATTAAAATATCAAGAGCAGATGGGACGTATACAAATTTACTAAAAAGATATTCAAGGTTTCAGCTTCTTATACTTGATGACTTTGGAGTATCGCAAATATCTACAGATGATGTTACAAACCTATTTGAGATTATTGAAGATAGGACAGAGATAAACTCGACTATTATAACTTCACAATTACCTGTTTCTCAGTGGTATGACTATCTCAATAATGATACTGTAGCGGATGCTATGTTGGATCGGGTAGTTCACTCATCTCATCGTGTTGAAATAAAGGGTGAATCTATGAGAAAATTGAAGTCAAAAATAAATCCAAATTAAAACTCATTCGGACACTTGTGTTATAATTTTACACTTAGAGATTTTTTACTTATGCATGTCCGAATGATTTCCGGCTAGCTGTACGAGTGAAGTGGCTGGAGCAATCTTTTTTGGATGTTACATTTATTTCTAGTACCGAAAAGTTTTACATGGTACTTATTTAATTCATTACTTAATTCTTTAATACTATGTATTTTCTTTAGTAGTCTAGGCAGTAATTTAACTTCAAATCTAGTAATGTCCTTATCTATATTATTATTAAGTACTAGTTCTTTATGTGTTTTATCACACAAGTAGGCACTCATCATCATATTACTTCTATCTAAAGTTTTTACACCATTCTTTACTTTATTTTTTATAGTTTCAATATATTGTGTCTTAGTACTAATATCAGTAATAAGTTTATCTATCCTATTTCCTCTTACTTTATCTTTCTGTACTATTACTTTATCATTTGTAGTATTAATATCAGTACAAATATCTATCTGTCTAATATCCCACTTACTTAAATTACATTTTATACTTAAGTACTCTAGTAAACTAAATATGTGTTTAGTTCTATTATTGTCTAGGTCAGTATTGTAAGTTTTTAATCCATTAAAATTAATAATATTACTTACTAAACCATCTTTATTAATTAAAGTCCTGTAATCAAATATTACTTGATTATTCTCTTTTACTAAGTACTTGTTCATACTGTTGTTTGTTTCAATCTTGTGTTTAGTTAATGTGTTGTTTTGTATGTAGGTTTCCATCTGTGTATGGAGTGTATTTGTAGTATAGTTAACAAAACTAATACTATCAATTGTAGTTTGTAAATTGTTCATCCTTGTACCTCTATTTGTTTTCACAAATATTTATACAAATCATTAACAATTATTCAAAAATAGATAAAAAGTACTGAAAAACAGTTAACCTTTTATGGAGAAAAACATAGGGTATACAGTACTTATGGTGTATATTAATATGTACTATAACAGTATTAATACACTAAAATCAAAAAGTATATATACCCTCTCAAAAACAAAAAATCCAAAAAAGTATATATACCCTCTTGTAAGTCTTCTATTTTCCCTATTATTTTATTTTCTAGTTCTTTTCGCTGGTAGTAAATCTTCTTTAGCATTTTTCTTAAATAAACTTCTTAACTGTTCAGCAGTTACAGCATACTCTTTTGCAGTACTTTTCTTACCTTTAATAGTTATCGGTTTATCTGTATATGCTTCTTTAACACTTCCAAATTCAACAAGTATACCACTAGCAATATATCTTAATTTTGACATAGTAAAGTTACCTTTATTATCTTCAGCATAATTAAATAGTACTTCTTTCATAGCATTAAACTCTTCACTATACTTAGCAACTCTAGTACTTACTGTATTATTTGCCTTATCAATTATCTTATCTACATCAATCTTAGTTATATCAAATGTTGCCATTATGTTTCCTTTTGTTTTAATTCGCAAAAGTATATCATATCTATAGTTTATTTAGTAAGTAATAGTGTAGTTTATTTGTTAGTTGTATAAATAAGTGTAGTAAGTTTAAACAATAAGTTTATCTCTCATTTACTTATTTGTTTACTCTTATACCTATTACAGTAGGCTCGAAAGTTTTCATAGTAGACACCTCTACTAACTCCTTGTAGTAGTATAGTTTAACTATACTACTTTTAAATTCCTTGTTTTAATATATTTTCCTAAACTTTGTACACTACCAATATTAATATATTCGTGTATTCTTTTATTAGTAACTCCTAAATTAATTAACTCAGTTATCTTGTCTTTATGTTCATCAAATATACTTTTAACTTGTTGTCCTTTTTGTCTACCTAATTTAGTTCCATTTGCTTTTACTCGTGCTAGTCCTTGTTTAGTTCTCTCACTAATAAAACTTCTTTCAAGTTCTGCTACTGCTGTTAACATTGTTAACATCATTGTATTCATAGCATTAGTATTATTACTATCAATAACTAAATTTTCTTTTATAATAATAAGTTTAATACCTTTGTTTTTAATGTCTTCAATAATTTGTAAAGTTTCAATAGTACTTCTTCCAAGTCTATCTAAAGCATAAACAATTAAAGTATCATTCTTTTGTAATTTTTCTAGTGTAGTATCTATTTGTCTGTCTTTTCTATTATTTCTAGTACTTGTAGTTACTTCAATAATATCATCTATCTTTATTTTATTATTATAAGTATATTCTAGTATTGTATGTTTTTGTGTGTCAGTAGTTTGTTTATCTGTGCTTACTCTTGTGTAACCTATTATCATGTTCTTTCCTAGTAATAAACTTTAGTAGTATTATTATCACTAGAAGAACATGAAAAGAAACTTTAAACTATACCTATATCGTTTATTTTTTCAGTACTTTAGTTGTTCGTTTGTAGTTTACTTAGTACTCTCATCTTCATCTCTTGCTTTAGCGATAAAGTCTAATAAAAAAACTAAAAATATAGAAAGCACAAGTCCTGTTATAAAACTAACAACAACTATTAACTTTTTCTTTGGTTTGTTTATCGCTTCATTACCTATCGTAATGTTACCAATTTGTTTAGTCATAATATACTTCTCAAAAAGTTTTGCTTTTGATTTATGTCTTTCTAAAACATATACTACATATTTTTCTAAATCTCTCTTTATTACTTCTTTATTAACATTAGTAGTTGATAAAGACATTAACCCATTAGATCTTTTTGGAAGTGTTACTAATAGTGAATATTGTTTTTCAAGTATGTGTTTTAAGTTATTAGGATTATCTAAATAAGTTAAGTTTGTTGTATTACTTTTAACTTCTCCAATTTCTAGCATTACATTACCACTATAAACAGGTATTGGATTTTTCATATATACATATACAATTGCTCCTAGTGTAACCAAAGTTGTAACTATAAAAATAACAATTTTCCTATTTACTATAATCTTCCATAACTCTCTCAAGTCTATTTCATCTTCTTCTATATGTCTTACTTGTCCATTATTCATACTAATTCCTTAAAGAAGTCAATACTATTTAAAAATACCATAAACCCAACTAATATAATAAACATTATCAATGACGCTATTCCAAAAAGTTTTTTTCTCATGCTTTTCCTTTATTAATTCTGTTATTGTATCAAAATATTAATACAAATGAGTATTTCGCACACTTACTAAACTGTTACCCTCATTTAAAGTTGTAATACCTCTTAGTATTAAATCAATAGTATATCTATCCGCACCACTTTCAACTAGTGCTTCTCCAAAAGTACTACCTTTTTTTATTCTCTCTTTTAAAAAATTAAAGTTATGTTTACTCTTCATGTACTGTTTAACTGCTAGTTCTTCTGTGCCTGTCATTACATTACTTTTAACAGTTGTATCTTCATTAAGTACTTTATTGTTATTTAACTTTTCTTTTTGTCCTTTAATACTATTTCTTTTAATATACTCTTCTGCTAATGTATTATGCTTAAGTCTTTCTTCTTTCTCGTTAAGTGTTCTGTTAAGTTTACTTATTGTTTCTTCTTGTTTTTGTATTAAGTCTTCATTTTCTATAATAGTGCCTACTTGCTCTCCGTGTTCATGTTTGTATGTATTATTAAAGTACTCATCTTAAATATGGTTGTATTCTCCACTTTCAAGCATTACAGTAACAAAGTTTTTTACCTTTTCAGTTGTAATAGTGCCATCAGTAATACTCTTAATAAAATCACTTTCACTTTCGTTAAGTCCTGTTCCTCTAGTTCTTCTTCTATTTGTTGTATTTCTATTTGTTTTGTTCATAATTATTCCCCTAGTAAATTAATATCTTTGTAATTGTTTTTTTTAATATCTTCTAAAAACATATAATACTGCCCTATTGTTACCCACATATGAAGACTTAATTGTCTAATAGTATAAGACTTACTTTGTTGTACTAATACCATTAACTCTGTTAAGTTTTCTTCTAATTCTGTCAAAGGTTTATCTTCAATGCTTATTGCCAACATTGCTTCCATTAAACCTCTAATACTCTCTGTGTTACTAGTAGTATAATATTCTAAAGGTTTTTCTAATATCTTATTTACTCTCTTAATAAGTTGTTCTTTACTCATCATCTTGTACCCCTTTAGTTTGGAACTTTGCTAATATTTCTTGTGTATCAGCAATAATCATTTTATTGTCCTGTTGTACTTCTTTTCTAATAATTTCTTGTTTAGTTACAGGCATTTCGTACTCTAATAGTTTAAGTGCTATTTTTACTAATAGTTCTTTTTCACTTATTGTATTACTTTCTTTCACTAGTAGTTGCAGTACTACTTCTTTTAATATTTCTTTTGGTTTAATTCCTGTTAAATCGTTATTAAAAAATGTTTCGTACTTTTCTTTAATTATTGTAGTTTTATTCTTAACACCTTTACGACTTTTTATTGTTGTTGGTTGATTATCACTTGTAAATAATGACATTGTTAAAGTTCCTTTTGTATTACAGTAAAAAAAGTTTTATAGTTATGTGTTCCATAATCTTCTTCTAGTACATTAGCAATTGCTTTAGCAAAAGTACTTATGTCTAAACTATCGTCTACCTTTTCTATACTAGTACTAATTAGTTTTTGTAGTTTAGTTGCCTTAGTAGTATCAATCTTAACAATGTAGTTATCTTTTTCATTTATATTTTGTAGTCTTTCTTCCATTGCTTTATAACTATCCATATCTTTATACGAAACCATTACTTTAGTTCCTTAGCAATCTTCTTTTCTAAGTTAAGTTTTTTAATAATATTTAGTAATTCATTAAGTAATGTTTCATTACCTTTTGAGTCTTTCTTAAGTAATTTTGTGTGTGTTGGTTTAAGTAGTAAACTTTGTAGTGTTTGTTCTGTTGTCATGTGTAACTCCTATATTTTATAAGAGTATTTATAAGAGTAGTAAAGTAACGGCAAGTTTCCGTTATTTTTTTTCGTTACTTGAGTGGATTAAGTCTATTTTAACTACTTAATTATATCCGAATAGTATTCGTATAATTCTTGTATATCTTCATTGTTATAAGTTAAGTAAACACTTTTCATTTCATTACTCGTATGTGACAGTACTACTTCATTTACAAAGTCAGTATTAAATTTTGTACATAATGATATAAAAAACTTTCTATTAGTGTGTGAACTTACTTTGTAGTCTGTACCTAATTTTATTTTTTGTATCATTACTTTATAGTTTCTAATATAAGTATCTTTATGACTAGGAAATATTTTTTCATCTAAGTCTTTGTTATGTATTAATAACTCTATTACAACTTCGGGTACAGGATATTGGTATAGGTGAGTATTGTCTTTTCTTGTTTTAGTTGTTTCCGCCCTTACTTTTATTCGTTTAGTTTCAAAGTTAATATCAGTATATTTTAACTGTGTTAACTCTCCTATTCGACGACCAGTTAATAACGAAAGTAAAAATAGTACTTC
The DNA here is from genome assembly GCF_015265475.1 of Candidatus Sulfurimonas marisnigri. Classification (NCBI taxonomy): domain Bacteria; kingdom Pseudomonadati; phylum Campylobacterota; class Epsilonproteobacteria; order Campylobacterales; family Sulfurimonadaceae; genus Sulfurimonas; species Candidatus Sulfurimonas marisnigri. The sequence goes on from NZ_CP054493.1 coordinate 792,995, forward strand.
AGTGTTAACACCACCATGTGATTGAGTAGTAATACCTTGATACACTTTTTTAACTATTTCTTTTAATTCATCTTGTGTTGAATTTAAAAATGTTTTCTCTCTTTTGTAGTTAGTTTTTACAAGTTTTAATGGATTTCTATCTATATTTTGTAGTTCAAACTCTCTTTTAAATATAGGCATTAATAAGTTTTTAACTCCTTCTTTAGTTGAGTTTCCTATTCCTTTACTTTCTATATTATCCATTATTTCTTCTAAGTCTGTTACTCTAATTTTACTTATTTTTATGTGTCCTATTTTATCGTGTACCCATTTATTGTATTGTAAAAGTGTTGTAGTTTTGTAAGGTTCATTTAGTTTTTTATTATATTTGTAATATAACTTATCGAGTATTTCGCCTTTTATGTAAAGAGGGTCTTTATTTTTTACTATTTCTATTTGTATCTCTTGTAGTCTATCGTGTGCTTGTTTTTCACTAGTACATCCATACTAATTAGTCATATTAACCCAACCAATATTTTTACCTTTTGTTATCCTCGCAAAGTAGTCTATACCTCTGTATGCTGTTTGATAAGTGTATATACTAGTATACTTCTTACTCTTTACTTTTTTATTCTTTAGTGCCATTTTATCCCTTTGTTAAAAGTTATACATAAGTTATACATAAAGTTATACATTCCATAGTGTAACAGAATAGGATTAATAAGTAAATATTTAAGGTTAAATTAATTTTTAAGTGAAGTAAACCCCAAGTTTATGGGGTTTGGTGTGGATTGAATTAAGTAAAGATTAACTAATTTCTTTTGGGAAGCAGAAACGGTATCCACGACGACGAACAGTTTCAATTGTTGTGATTCCTAATGGTTTGTCCATTTTTTGACGAATTTGGTTGATAGCAACTTCAATAACATTTGGAGTAACAAGCTCAGGCTCTTCCCAAATCGCGTCTAGTAGTTGTTCTTTAGAAACAATTTGATCACGGTGACGAGCTAAGTGAGTTAGAACTTCAAAAGGTTTACCTTTAAGCTCTATATCTTGCTCTTTGTAAGTTATTTTTTCCTCTTCAGGGTTGATAACTAAATCGTCTATTGAAATAATATTACTTCCTCCAAAACGAAGACGAGCTTCAATACGTGCAATTAGAACATCGAAGTCAAATGGTTTTCTGATATAGTCATCAGCACCACTTCTTAGAGCTTCAATCTCACTCTCGTTGTCATCTCTAGCAGATAAAACTATTACAGTAGTTTTTGGAGTCTTAATTTTTATGTCACCTATAATATCTACAGAGTTTCCATCAGGAAGCATCCAGTCCATTAATACTAGGTCGTAGTTACGGATATCTAAGTAATATTCACCGTCTTTAAGTGTTTCAACAACATCGCTTTGGTAGCCAAATTCTTTTAATCCTTCAGCAAGCATTTTGTTTAATGTAACTTCATCTTCTATAATAAGAATGCGCATTATTTATGTCCTATATTTGAATATTTTGGCGAATGATATCATAATTTTAGAAAACTTTAAAGAAAAATTCAATTTTCTTTAATAAAAATTTAACTTATAATTAAGATTGGGATTTGTAATGATTGCTTACACTTACCACACAGTCGGGTAAAATTGAAGGTTTTGTTATCTTTATTTTTATGCTTTTTATGGAGTTGTATTCTTTAATTAACTTTAAATTTAGGCTGTTTAAAGCATCTTCTATAAGTAGGAATTCACTTTTAATCATATTTTCCTTAACGATTTGTACTATATCTGCGTAATTTATAAAACTATTTTCATTGTTATAATCAATTGTTAAATTTACTATTACATCTTGCTTCGTAATTCTCTCAAAGTCTAAAATTCCAATAATGCATTGGAACTTTAAATCTTCTATATGTATAGTCACTAAACTACTCTTTTTTCTTCACCTTTAAACAGACGAATAAGATTTGGAATATGTTTATAAAATAGAATAAAACCTATAAGGATAACAGGAGCATGAGCCATTTCAGGGTGAAGTAAAAAGCTAGCAATCATTAGAGCAGCCAGTGCTGTTAGTGAAGAGAGTGAAGATATTTTAATAACTTTTGCTCCTATAGCCCAAACTACAAGTGCTATTATTGTCTCTATAGGAAGCATAAACATCATAACGCCCATCCCTGTTGCAACACCTTTACCACCTTCAAAGTTTAGATAAGGGCTAAAACAGTGGCCAATAACAGCCAAAACTGAGATTCCCCAAAGTGTTGCTTCACTAACGCCTGAAAAGTAAGCTACTATTAAAACTAAAGCACCCTTTAGAGCATCAAGCGCTAAAGTTGCAGCACCTAGTTTTTTTGCCAAAGCGGGATTAGTCTCTTTCACTACTCTTAAAACATTTGTAGCACCAATGCTCCCAGAACCGCTAGCCTTTATGTCTACGCCAGCAAACTTTTTTGAAAGTAGTAAACCAAAAGGTATCCCTCCGACTAAATAAGCTACTATAAAAAACTGTACGTTTGGGTTAAATAAAAAATCCATTAATTACCTTATAAATTATTTTTGACATTTTACTTGATATATCATAACAAGGATATAAAATAGATATTTATCTTATTTATTTAATCTCTAGATGTAGATAAATATTTGTTTTTTTTGCTATACTATAAGAGAATATTTTTAAATAGGAATAAACAATGGTAAGATTTTTCATGAAACTTTTTAAAGCACTTAACTCTTCTCAAACACCATGGCAAATGTCGCTTGCTTTATCTTTGGGTATGGCTATGGGACTAACTCCATATAGTGGTATTCAGACAATCGTTTTGATTTTTATAGTCTTGGTGGTCAATATGCATGTAGGCCTTTTCCTGATTTCATCTGCCTTTTTTGCAGGTATAGGCTACTTATTTGACCCTTATTTTGAGCAGTTAGGTTATGCTTTACTAAATATGGAAGCGCTTGATGGAGTATTCACAGCTTTTTATAACTCAGCTCTTCTTCGTTTGACATATTTTAATAACACCATTGTTTTGGGCTCAAATGTAGTTGCGTTTATATTGGTATTGCCAATGTTTTTTATTTTAAACAGAGTTGTGTATATTTACAGAGATAAAATTGCTTCCAAACTACAACAATACACAATTCTTAGAAAACTTGGCATCTCAGTAAGTGACAAAAAAGACAAATTCTTTAGAGTATGGGGTATAGGTCTATTTTTGATTCTTAGTGTTGGTGTTGTACTATTTAGTGTTTTGTTTTTAGATGCACTACTAAAAAATGCAATTGAAGACAACTTAACAAAAATTCTTAAGAAAAAAGTGTCTATAGAAAACTTGGATGTATTATTAACAGAGGGAAAAATCAATATAGACAATCTACATGTAGCAGATGATAAAAAAGCAGTAGTGAGCACTAAAAACATCAATATTGATATAGATTTAAATCAACTTCTATTTAAGCGTTATCATATTGAAAACATAAATGTGTCAGGGATGGCCTTCAGCAAAGAGGTAAAACCTGGGCTTCTATATACTGGTCCGTCAACAACTTCCTCAAAAGTAAGCCCGCAAATAAAAGAAAAAAGCAGTGAAGAGGGGTTTAAGCTCCCATCTCTCTCTTTGGAGGACCCTAAGGCTTTGATAGCAAGAATGGGACTAAGCTCACTTGGCAGTTTTGATGCTACAAAAGAAAAAATTAGCGCAATTAATACAAAATATAAAAACATAATAGAAAATGATTTTTCCAAAGATGAGTTGACTAAGATAAGCAGTGAGATTAAAGATATACAAGAGAGATTAAAATCCAAAGATATTAGCTCAATGCTTCAACTAAAAGAAGACGTCACTGCTTTAAATAAAAAAATAAAGGCTAAAAAAGAGCTTTTAAGCAGAACTAAAAAAGAGTTTTCTCAAGATAAAAATAGCATACAGCAAGATTATAAAGATTTGACTAAAGGTGCTGCAAAGGATTACAATAATTTAAAATCACAATACACTTTTGATTCAGAAGGTGGTGTAAATATTGTCGGTGTACTGTTTGGTGATAAACTAAAAACTTATTTAGGCAGTTTTTTAAAGTACTATGAAATAGCAAAGCCATATCTTAAAAGTGGTCCTAAAAAAACAGAACAACCTATTCCACCTCGCGGCGAGGGACGATGGGTGGCTTTTAAATACACAATCCCAACTGTTGATTTTTTAATCAAAAGTACAAATATTAGTGGCGAGCTTCAAAAGCAAGATTTCAAATTGGCAGTAAAAGACATAAGTTCAAATCAAAAGTTGTTAAAGGCTCCAATGACATTTTTGTTTAGCAGTGATGGGGATGAGTTAAAAGGCTTGGTAGCAAAAGGTGAAGATAATCATCTAAAAGAACATGTCAAAACTACATCGAGTTTTTCACTTGTTCAGGGTGTTTTAGAAAATACAGATATGAGTTTTATGAATTTAAAGAAGGCAAAATACAGTTTTAAGGGAGAATTAAATGCAGAAGATTATATTAAGTTAAATGCTCAGACAAAAGTTCTGTTTTCCAATGTATCTCTTAGTTTAAAAAAAACTGATAGTAAATTAATGAAAAGTCTTGCTGGTGTAGTAAGTAAAATTGACAATTTTGATTTAGATGTAAAACTTAATGGTTCAGTTGAAAATCCCGAAGTGTCAGTAAAGTCAAATCTAGATAAAAAACTATCAGGTGTTTTTTCAAGTGTTTTTGAAAATGAGGTTAAAAAGTACCAAGGTGAGCTTAAAGCCTTAATAGATACTCAGGTAAAAGATAAGTTAAAAGAATTGGGTATTGAGCAAGAGGGCTTTGGTGATATAGATAAATTGTTGAACGCTCAGAGTCTTGGACTTGACAACATGCAATCAAGTACAAACGGTATTGGAGATACTATTAAAAATAAAGCTGGGGATGAGTTAAAAGATAAAGCTAAAAGTCTTTTTAAGGGTTTTTAATAACAGGATCCTGGCATATACTTTTTTTCTCTTTTATTTCAAATAAGAAAGAGTTGATAAAGTTTAATAGATGATGTGTGTCTTAATGTATTGTGTCAAAGATAAAACAAAACAATTGATAATGGAACATTGTATTTAGCTTTTTTGTTTATTTCAATTTGAGAGATACCTATGTTAATGCAAGATAACTGATAGTGCAATCCTTTGTTCTTATAAAATATTAATAATTTAAATATTTCTAACTCTACAAATATAAGATTAAGAAAAAGGTTTTATACTAGAGTGATTTATTATATTTTCAAATATTTCCAAAATATATATGGTCATGTTGTTTATAAACTCAGCGAAGAAAATATAATCATGTTGGGTTATTGAAATAGAACTAGCAAACACTGGCACTAGAATAAGCAATAACAAGGGTAATCGTTTCATTCTGTATCCTTTTATTGAATAAAGCATATATCAAACTAACTTTTTTGATAATGTAATATTATGTTATTACTATGAAGAAACAATGAAGAAACAAATATATTGTGTAAAACTTACTAAATATATAAGCTTATTATGCAGAGAAAATATGCTTTAGTATCACTAATAGATGCGTAAAGTTTATTTCAATATCTCAATAGTAATAAAGTGTTTTTTAATTTTGATATAATTACAAAATATTTAGCAGAGGAATTGTTTTGCAACTTACAAATGAAGAATTAAAAAATAAAATTAACGAATATAAAAAGAAATTAAGTGTGACTCTTGTTGCACATTTTTACCAAAGAGATGAAGTTTTTGATATGGCGGATATTACAGGAGATTCACTTGAACTTGCCATAAGGACTAGAGATGACGACGCAGAATTTGTAGTTTTTTGCGGTGTTGGTTTTATGGGTCAAAGTGTAAAAGTACTCTCTCCAAATAAGCGTGTACTAATGCCAAAAGTAGCCTGCTGTGCCATGGCTACAATGATTGATGGCACTCAGTTTGATGCATCTGTAAAAGCTTTAAATGAGAGTGGCATAACAAATGAGAATATTTTGCCAATTACTTATATAAATTCAAATGCAGATGTAAAAGCTAAAGTTGGCGAAATGGGTGGCTTGGTTTGTACAAGTTCTAATGCCAAAAAAATTATTACAACAGCACTTAAAGAGGGAAAAAAAATCCTTTTTGTTCCAGACAGATGTTTAGGACAAAACATAGCAAACCAAATGGGACTTAGGTCTTGCGTTATTGGTGATGGCAGTAACCCAGCTGATTCTGATATTATTTGCTTTAATGGTTTTTGCTCAGTTCATCAACTTTTTTCAGTAGATGATATAAACTTTTACCGTAAAAAATTTCCAGGAATTCTTATAGCCACTCACCCAGAGTGTGACCCTGCTATTTGTGATGCTTCTGATTTTGTAGGTTCAACTTCTCAACTTATTAAGTATATAACTGAATTGCCAGCAGAACAAAAAGTTGCTGTTGGTACTGAGTTCAATATGGTTAATCGTCTTCGTCCAAATAATACCTATATTCTATCTTCAACAAAACCAGAGTGTCCAACTATGAATGAGACAACTCTTCAGGATGTCTATGATATTTTAAAGTCAATAGATGAGGGCGAACCATTAAATGAGATACATGTAGATGATAACACACAAAAATGGGCAAAAATTGCACTAGAAAGAATGTTGGCATTATGATAGAAGGTTTTATAAAAGAGTCACTTGCTCAAGATGTCGGACGCGGAGATTTATATGCTTTAGTAGAATCGAGTGTAAGTGCAAGCGCTAGAATTATTGCAAAAAGTGATGGTGTACTATCTGGTGCTAAATATATAGATGTTCTGGCAAAACTAGAAGAGTTTGAGATTACTTGGAACGTAAAAGATAGTGAAAGCTTTGTAAAAGGCGATATTTTGGCAACACTTAGCGGAACTTCACATGTTCTTTTGAAAATTGAGAGAACTCTTTTAAATATGCTTCTACATGCAAGCTCAATAGCAACACTTACAAAAAAATATGTAGATATTATAGAGCCTTATGGTGTCAAACTTTTAGATACAAGAAAAACAAGACCACTTCTAAGAGTGTTTGAGAAGTATGCAACAAGATGTGGCGGCGCAGTTAACCATAGAATGGGTTTGGATGACTCACTAATGATAAAAGACACACACTTAAAGACAATCAAGAATTTAAAAGAGTATATACAAAAGGCAAGAAAACATATTCCATTTACCTCAAAAATAGAGGTGGAAGCAGAAACATTTGAAATAGCTAAAGAAGCTTTTCTTAGCGGATGCGACATAGTGATGTGTGACAATATGACGCCAGATAAGATAGTTGAAATTGTAAAATATAGAGATGAAAATTTTCCACATATACTTTTAGAGGCTAGTGGAAATATTTCACTTGAAACTATAGAATCTTACGCTAAAACAAAAGTTGATGCTATCAGTAGCGGAGCGCTTATCCATCAGGCAAATTGGATAGATATATCTATGAAAATGGACTCTATCTATTAAACTGTAAAATAGTCTATTTTACTATGTTTTATAAAGCTACTATGGCTACTAAAGAGTAACTACACTATAGTTACTATATTTTTTAAATTGGGGTTAATTTATTATGGCAGATGATGCTGAAAAAACAGAAGAACCCACCCCCAAAAAGATTGAGGATGCCAGAGAAGAGGGAAATGTACCGAAGTCACAGGATACTTCAGGTGTAATTACTCTCTTTGTCGCGATACTTGCTTTTTTAATGCTTTTTCCATATATGAGCTCTCATGTAGTGTTTTTATTTAAATATTACTTTTCACTTATTGGTTCACCACTCGACAAAGCATTTATGATAGATATAGCGATTATTACAATCAGAGAGTTTCTTTTAATTATCATGCCTCTTGCTATTACGGTTGCCATATCTGGTGTTGTTGCTGCACTTGCCCAGTTTGGTTTTTTATTTACAACAAAAGCGATTATGCCTGACTTTAAAAAAATTGACCCGATTAAGGGGACAAAAAATCTTTTTTCTATGAAAAAACTTATAGAGGGCGTTAAGGTGACCTTTAAGTCTTTTACCACCTTGGGCATAGGATTTTTATTTTTCTTTATATTCATTTTGGAACTTCCAACAGTTGCCCTTTTTGGATTAGGTGATCAGCTAGATTGGCTTAAAGACAAGATGTTGATAATAGCTTTTGTAATGCTTTTAATTATTTTTATTTTTGCAATTATAGATATTATTATTGTTAGAAAACAATACTTTGATGGACTTAAAATGAGTAAGCAAGAGATTAAAGATGAGATGAAAAATATGGATGGAGATCCTCTTATAAAAGCTAAAATTCGTCAAATTCAGATGCAAGCCTCTAGAAAAAGAATGATGTCAGAAGTTCCAAATGCGGATGTTGTTATAACAAATCCAACCCACTACGCGGTTGCTATTAAATATGATGAAGAAAAATCGCATGCACCTATAGTGGTTGCAAAGGGTATGGATAATATTGCTCAGCAGATTAAAAAGATAGCCCGAGAAAGCAATGTACATGTAGTGCAAAACCCACCACTTGCTAGAAGTTTATATGCTCAAGTTGAGATAGATAAACCAATTCCAACCGAGCTTTTTGCAGCGGTAGCAGAGGTATTGGCATATGTTTATAAGATGAATAAGAAATAGTATATAATTTTAAAAATAAAAGAGCTTTATGAATAAAATTATACAAAGAATAAAAAATGCAAAACATATTGTGGTTATCTCACATGTTAATCCTGATGCTGACTCTATTTGTAGCGCGAGTGCTATGTACACTTATTTACTTCAAGAACACAAAAAAGTTTCCTGGTTTTGTAAAACTAAAAAAATAGATAGTAAATTGTCGTTTATTCCATGGTTTGAGAAAATTAGAGACTCATTTCCATCTTCCGCTGATTTAGCCATTTCTCTAGATTGTGGAGATATAAAGAGGTTGGGAGTAGAAGTAGAGTGTAATTTAATAAATATAGACCATCATGCAAGTAATACGAATTTTGCTGCGTTTAATCTTGTAGACCACAATGCTATGAGTACAACTATGGTCTTATTTGATTTGTTTAAAACAAACGGCATTAAGATTAATAAAAAGATAGCAACTGCTTTGTATGGTGGTCTTTTAGATGACTCCAACGGGTTCATGGATGAGAAAGTTGATGGCACAATTTTTGCTGTTGTAAAGGAATTAATAGAGTGCGGCGCAGAGCATAATGTTTGTAATAAATTTATTATGAAGAGTGTCTCTTTAGCCGCACTTAGGTTAAAAGCGATAATGTTTAAAAATATGAGATTAGAAGCTGGGGCACGAATTGCAATCTTCTGTGTAAGTGATGAAGATATGAAATCTACTGGAGCTGTCGGACAAGATTGTGAAAGTCCTCTTGAGGAGTCACTGTATCTTCCACATGTAGAAGTTGCAATGCTTTTAAAGCAAAATAGTGATTTTACTTTAAAAGGCTCTATCCGTTGTAATTCTGGAGTTAATGCTTCAAAAATAGCATCAAACTTTGGAGGTGGAGGACATGCCAGCAGAGCTGGTTTTAACATAAATTCTGTTGTACAGATAGAAGATGTACAAAAAGAAGTTTTAAATTTGATAAAGAAGGAAATGTAATTGAGAAAAAGAAAAAGTAAATTTTCACTAGTCACATCACTGTTATTCGCAGCAATAATTGGTGGAGCATTGTATGTGTACAGTTCTACAATGTTTGAAAGAGATGTCCCTAGGATATCTATGCAAAACAATGGTTATTGGAATCTGAAAAACCCTCTAGAAGTATTGATTGAAGATACTAGCGGATTGAAATCATATAAAATTATTTTGAAAAATGGTAATGATGAGACAACTTTAGAACATGAACAGTTCTTGGTTTTTAAAGAGTCCGCAAAGGCAAAAATTGAAGTCCCACGAAGTGTGTACAACATGAAAGAGAAAGAGATTTCGATTTTAGTTGAGGCAACGGACACTAGTAAATGGAACTTTCTTAGTGGAAACAGTACGGTTACTGAATACAAGTTAAAGATTGATAAAAGAAAACCAAAGCTTAATATAGTTGCACACTCTTATAAAATTAAAAAAGGCGGAGCAGCACTTGTTATTTTTAATGCTGCTGATGAGAATTTAAAAGATATTTATATTCAAACAAACTTTGGAAAAAAGTTTAAAGCACAGCCATTTTATAAAGATGGCTATTATATTTCTCTTCTTGCTTGGCCGGTTAACCAGAGAAATTTCAAAGCTACAATTATAGTCAATGATTTTGCAGATAATGAGTCAAAAAATTATATTCCACTATATTTAAAAAATAATAAATATAAATTGTCAAATATTGAGCTAAGTGAGAAGTTTTTAAATGGAAAAATCGCTGAATTAGCTGCAGAATTTGCTGAAACACAAGGTGTGACAGACAAGATTGAACAGTTTAAGATTATTAATGAGGATATAAGAGCTAAAAACGAAAATCTTATTCATGATATAACATCTAAAGTTTCAGATAGCATGATTAGTGATTTTAAAATTAAAGAGATGTACCCGTTGAAAAATGCAGCTATAGTTGCACATTTTGGTGATCATAGATATTACTCTTATAAAGGTAAACAAGTAAGTGAGGCATATCATTTGGGCTTAGATATGGCTAGCAATGCCATGGCAAAAATAATACCACAAAACAGTGGAGAAGTTATTTATGCTGATTATAATGGACTTTATGGAAATATGCCAATAATATCTCACGGTTTAGGATTGTACACACTTTATGGTCACTGCTCAAGCCTTAATGTTAATAGCGGTGATTCAGTAAAGGGTGGTTCACACCTGGCAAATACAGGCAAAAGCGGGTATGCTATGGGGGATCATTTACATTTTGGAGTAGTGATTCAAGGAGTGGAAGTTCGTCCTGCAGAGTGGATGGACACTACTTGGATGAAATTAAATATAAGTAATGTAATAAAGAGTGCTAAAGAGATTATAGATAGAGGGTGAATATGTATCAAACAACTATAAAAAAACCTGTTGAACTTGTAGGAATCGGTCTTCATAAGGGATCAGCCGTTAAGTTAAGACTAGAACCATTAGATTCAAACAGTGGCATAATATTTTATCGAAGCGATGTAGATGTTGCCATCCCTCTTATTCCTGCAAACGTAGTTGACACAAAGATGGCAACTGTAATAGGAAGAGATGGTTACATTATCTCTACAATTGAGCATATGCTTTCTGCGGTCTACGCATATGGAATAGATAATCTTAAAATCATAGTTGATGCGGATGAGGTTCCAGTTATGGATGGAAGCAGTGCTAGTTTTTGTATGCTTTTAGACGAAGCAGGCAGGCAAGAGCTGGATGCACCTAAAAAAGTAATGAAAATTAAAAAAGATATCATAATTCAAGAGGGTGATAAGTATGTTAAGCTTTCTCCCTCGCCTGATTTAAAGTATGATTTCACTATTAAATTCGCCCACCCAGTTATACAAAAACAAGAGTATGTTTTACATTTTAATAAGCAGAGTTACAGGGAAGAAATTTCACGTGCAAGAACTTTTGGCTTTTTACATGAGGTACAATATTTACGTTCAAAGGGTTTAGCACTTGGTGGATCACTGGAAAATGCAGTAGTTTTGGATGAAAAAAAAGTTCTTAACCCAGAAGGACTAAGATTTCCAGATGAGTTTGTAAGACATAAAATTTTAGATGCGATTGGTGATATGGCACTTATTGGTATGAACTTTGTAGGAAACTATGAGGCGATGGCAGGAAGCCACGACTTAAACCACAAACTTACGTTAGAGCTACTGAAGAATCCGGAAAACTATGAAGTAATAGAACTTGTTGGTGAAAAAACAAAAGAGCTAGAAAAAGCATATGCTTAAGAGTGTTGATTTAGTTTTTATAACCCTGACTTCTCCTATAAAAGTTGGCATATATGAAAACAAAAAGTTAATAGAGACGATAGTCTCTCAAGATAAAAGCTCAGATATTTTGCCGAAAATATTTAATGAGCTTTTGGATAGATACAATATAGAAAAACTTTTCTATGCAAATGGACCTGGCAGCTTTATGGCTATAAAAATTGCGTATATTTTTTTAAAATCGATGAGTATTTTAAAAAATATACCACTTTTTGCAACAGATGCATTTTATTTTAATGATAATACACCAATAAAAGCGATAGCAAAGTTGTATTTTGTTAAAATTTCGTCAGAAATAAAAACTATAAAATTAGAAATAGCACCTGAGCCTTATTTTAGGCTTCCAGATGTGCTTGATTATAATGAGTTTAGCACAACAGCAACGCCTATTTATGGCATAGGGGCTGTAGGATAGGAGAAAAGTGACAATAAGTGTACCAGCAACAAGTGCCAACCTTGGACCAGGATTTGATTCATTAGGATTAGCAGTTGATTTACGAAATATAGTTGAATTTCATCAATCGAAATTTTTTAGCGTTTGCATCAAAGGTGAAGGTGAAAATAACCCAAGGCTCAAGGGTAATAATCTTTTTGTTAGTATTTTTAATGAGCACTACGACAGATTAACTAAAAAAAAGCAAAATTTTAAGTTTACTTTTTATAATCAAATTCCAATGTCGAGAGGACTAGGAAGTTCATCTGCTGTAATTGTTTCAGCAATTGCAAGTGCACATGAGGCTGCTGGAATAAGAGTCTCTAAAAGAAGAATACTTAATCATGCGTTAGTGTATGAATCACATCCTGATAATATCACTCCAGCTGTTATGGGTGGATTTAATGCAGCAACAGTAGAAAAAAATAAAGTATTCTCTCAAAAAAAGCATTTACCAAATTATATTAAAGCAGTTGTAGTTATTCCAAATAAGCCAATAAGTACAGCTAAAGCGAGAACGCTTCTTCCAAAATCATATTCCAAAGAGAATGCAATATATAATTTGTCTCATACCGCTCTTAGTGTTGCTGCATTTTTTAATGAAGATTGGGAAATTTTAAAGTTGGCATCTCAAGACAGATTTCATCAAAAAGCGAGAATGAAGGCTTTACCGGAACTGTTTAATGTCCAAAAAATAGCATATGAGAGTGGAGCATTAATGAGTACTCTCTCTGGAAGCGGTTCAACATTTTTTTCAATGGTTTATGATGAGGACTCGGCAGTTATTGCAAGTAAATTAAAGCAAAAATTTCCAGATTTCATAGTTAAAGAGTTAGATTTTGACAATGATGGTCTAATAATAGAGAGATAAGTTGTTAATATCTTCTATAAATCAAGGAACTTTTGGATACAATGGCGAAAAAATTTAACCAACCTCTTCGAATGTGTATATCTTGTAGGCAGAGAGATACACAAAGTAATTTTCTTAGACTTCAGTGTGATGAAACACAACTCAGTCTTTTTAGGGGAGCAGGTAGAAGTTTTTATTTATGTAAAATTTGTCTTGAAGACCAAAAAAGAGTCTTAAAAGCACTTATGCGACAGTGTAAAAGTGGAGATAAAGATAAATTTTCGAACATACTAAAGGAGATCATCACTGATGACAGAAAAAGTTAGAGTACACGAAATTGCAAAAGAGCTAGGAATAGCTTCCAAAGATGTAGTAAAAAAAGCTTCAGATATGGGTATCGAAGTAAAATCAGCAAATAGTACAGTATCTATGCAAGAAGCTGAAGGCTTAATGAACTATATTCTTAATGGTGAAGTTGCAGAGACTCCTGTATCAATAAATGCAGCACCTGCAAAAGTAGAAAGTGATACTCCTAGTATAAGCGAAACTCCTGTACATAATGAAGTAAAAAAAGAGACTTCTGATGTTAAAGAAGTAGTGTCTAATAAATTGAATGAAGAAGAGATACCTGTTGAGCAAGCTAGTTCTAAAAAAGAAGAAATAAAAGAAGAAATAAAAGAAGAGAGTAAGGCAAAGTTAAGCGAAACAAATAATACTACACTCAACATAGTTGAACCTAAAAAAATGGTGATAAAAAGATCTGGACTTAAGATTGTAAAAAAGAAAAAACCAAGAGTTGAAGAAAATTTTTCTATTCCTGAAAAGCAAGCGTCTATATCTTCATATGGAAAAATGAGTGCAGAAGCTTTGGAAGAGTTAGCTGGTAAGAAAAAATCTAAACAGCATACTGCAACAGCTAAAAAACAGACTCAAGGAACGAAAATAGATGTTTTTGGCGGTTCAATGGCAGACGTATCTATGGATATGGATAATCAAGTTACGCTTCTAGACCTTAACTCCACAGAGCGTCGTGAAATGATGCCTGAACAACCAAGAAAACCAAGAGAACCAAAACCTATAGGTAGAAATGCTAATAAAAAAGCAGCACCAAGAGGCAGAAAAGTTTCTCGTGACAAGAGAAAAACATACGCAAAAAGTAAACCTGAAGATTTAATCGTTACACATGTAGAGATTCCTGAAGATATTCGTGTTTATGAATTTGCAGAAAAATTAAATCGTCCTATATCAGATATTATTAAAGTTCTTTTTGATCTTGGTTTGATGATGACAAAAAATGATTTTTTAGGAAATGATGAGATTGAAATTCTTTCTGAAGAGTTTGATGTAGAAGTTACTATTGTTGATCCTAAAGATGAATTTACTCATGACGAAGAGGATATAGAAGAAGATGTAGATGCTACACCGAGACCTCCTGTAATTACGATTATGGGTCACGTAGACCATGGTAAAACTTCACTTTTAGATGCTATTCGTGAGGCAAAAGTTACTGATGTAGAAGCTGGTGGCATAACACAACATATTGGGGCTTATACGATAGAGCAACACGGTAAACCAATTACATTTATTGATACTCCTGGTCATGCTGCATTCTCTCATATGCGTCAACGTGGTACAGATGTTACAGATATAATTGTAATCGTGGTTGCGGCTGATGATGGTGTTAAACCTCAAACTCTTGAAGTTATTAAACTTGCTAAAGAGTCAGGCGCTCCAGTTATAGTTGCTCTAAATAAAATGGATAAAGAAACTGCTCAACCAGATATGGTTAAAGGTCAAATGGCAGAGCACGGTATGAATCCTACTGACTGGGGTGGAGATGTAGAATTTATTCCTGTTTCTGCAAAAAGTGGAATGGGAATTGACGATTTACTTGAAAACATCCTTCTTACTGCTGATGTATTAGAACTTAAAGCTAATGAAAATGCTATGGCTAGAGCTGCTGTTGTTGAGTCATCACTTGAAAAAGGTCGTGGTCCAGTTGCAACAGTTATTGTTCAAAATGGTACACTTAAAGTTGGTGACTATGTTGTTTGTGGTAGTGCTTATGGTCGTGTTAAAGCGCTGATTGATGAGAACAATAAACAAGTTAAAACTTTATTGCCAAGTCATACTGCTGTTGTAGCTGGTCTTAACGAAGTTCCATCTTCTGGTGAAATTATGATGGCTATGGTTAATGAAAAAGAAGCAAAAGAGTATGCTCTAAAAAGACATGAGTATGATAGACATAAAGAGCTTTCTCACAGTACTAAATCATCATTAGAAGATATGACTTCTATGATTGCAGAGGGTAAGCTTAAAACTCTTAAAGTTGTGCTTAAAACAGATGTGCACGGTTCACTTGAAGCAATTAAATCTTCACTTAACGAACTTAGAAATGATGAAGTTAAAGTAAATGTAATTAGTTCTGGTGTTGGTGGAATCACTGAAAATGATGTTGAGTTGGTAAACAATAGTGAAAATTGTGTACTACTTGGTTTTAATGTTCGTCCAACAGGTAGTGTTAAAGCATCAGCAAAACAAAAAAATGTTGAAATTAAAACTTACTCAATTATCTATCAACTTCTTGATGATATTACGGGTATGCTGACTGGTATGATGTCTCCAAAATACACAGAAGAAAACACTGGACAAGCAGAAGTTAGGGATACATTCAAAATACCAAAAGGTATGGTTGCTGGTTGTGTTGTTGTTGATGGTAAGCTTGTGCGTGGTGGAATGGTTCGTGTTATCCGTGAAGGCGTTGTGATTTATGAGGGCAAACTTACATCACTAAAACGCTTTAAAGATGATGTTGAAGAGATTGGCAACGGTTATGAGTGTGGTGTCGTTATAAGTGGTTATGACGATATTATAGCTGGCGATGTTATTGAAACGTTTAAAAAAGTTGAGCAAAAAGTTTCTCTGTGACAGAAGCTCAAATAAAACTAAAGAGAACAGAGTCACTTCTATTGGAGTTGATTCCAGAAGCTCTTGGTAGTTTAAACGATAAGAGACTACATGTACTAAGTATAATTGATGTTAAATGTTCTCGTGGTAAAAGCGATGCTAAAGTTTATATTGATCCTGCATCATATACTGAACAAGAAAAAAGAGATTATCTAAAACTACTTCGTAATGCTAGACCAATTGTTGAAACATTTTGTCTAAAAGATCAAGGTTGGTTTCGTTCTCCAAAATTAACATTTGAATTTGATGAACAACTAAAAAAGTCTCAAAATATAGAAGATCTTTTTAAAAAAATAGCTAAGGATTAAGGATGGGTTTAGAGAGTGATATTAATTCATTAGTAAAGTCAGTAGATTTAGAACTTTATGACACGTCAATAGTTAGAGAAGGTGAAGATACAATCTATAGGGTTAGTGTTTTATCTACAGAGACAGAAAATGGGAAAAGAAAAGGTGTTAGTCTAGATTCATGTGTGGATTTGACTCATCTTATATCTCCACTTCTTGATGTTACACCTCCGATTTCTGGAGACTATAGACTTGAAGTAGGTAGTCCAGGAATTGAGAGAAAAATATCTTCTATAAAACAGTTTGCAATGTGTATTGGAGAAAAAGTTTCTATTAATTTAAAAGCCGTAGATAAAATTAGAGATAAAATTAGAGGTGTGCTTACAAAAGTTGAAGACTCTAAAATTTTTGTAGAAATTGATGGTGAAGAGATCTCTATAGATTATGGAGAAATTTCAAAAGCTAGAACATATTTTGAATGGTAATCAACAATAACTTTTATATGAGCCTAGCCATTAAAGAGGCTTGGAGATATCAAGGTTTAACTTATCCAAATCCAGCAGTTGGTTGTACGGTTGTTAGAGGTAGTGGCGAAATTCTTGCTGTGGAAGCTCACAAACGTGCAGGTGAGCCACACGCTGAAGTAGCGGCTCTTAAATCTGCCTATTTTAAACTCACAAATGATAAAAATATTATAGATATTACAACATCATCTGAAATACACTTTTACCTTCTAAAAAATCATAAAAACTGTTTTGATAAAGTTTCACTTTATACAACTCTGGAGCCATGCGCACATATTGGAAAAACTCCATCATGCGCTACACTTATATCTTCATTGGGAATAAAAACTATTTTTGTAGGTTCAAATGATACAAACGAAGAAGCTTCAGGCGGCAATGGAATTCTAAAAAAATCTGGGCTACATGTAGAAAATAATATTCTAAAAGAGGAGTGTGATAACTTATTGAAGCCATTTAAGCTATGGACTCAAAAAAGCTTTGTTTTTTTTAAATGGGCACAAAGGCTAAATGGAACTACTGATGGTGGAATTATAAGCTCGCAAGAGTCTAGAATAAACGTGCACGCTATGAGAGACAAATGTGATTTATTGGTTATTGGCGGAAATACAGTTAGAGTTGACAGACCAACTTTAGATGCTCGGTTGGTTAATGATGGCAAGGCACCGGATGTTTTGATTGTATCAAGATGTAAAGAGTTTGATATGAGCATACCTCTATTTAGTGTTCAAAATAGAAAAGTTATCATATCAGATGATTTCTCTAGATGTAGAAATTATAAAAATATAATGATAGAAGGAAGTTCAAAAATGTTTGAACTATCTCGTAATATTATTGATTATTATCTATGTTACTTGGCTCCAACAGTCGGAGGAAGTAACAGTTTTACTGAAATTGATGATAAGTTAGAGATTTTAAATATACAAGAAGAAGCACAAGATATAATTATGTGGATGAAAAGGGATGTGTAAATAATGGAAGAACAAGAAAAACAGAGTAAAATAGTTTCAATGTTTGATAACATAGCTCCAACATACGATACAGCAAATCGTGTGATGAGTATGGGTGTGGACAAAAGCTGGAGACGCAAAGCTTGTGATTTGGCTTATGAGTTCTATGCTAAAGACTCTTTGGATAAAATTGTTGATGTTGCCTGTGGAACTGGTGATATGATGGACTTTTGGAAAAAAAGATCTGAAGTTAATGGCATATCAATTGGTGAAATAGTTGGTGTTGATCCGTCAAATGGCATGGTTAATGTTGCAAGAGAAAAATATCCTAAGTTTAATTATCATATATCTAAGGCGACTGAAATCCCAATGCAAGATAGCGGTGCAGATATTTTAAGTATTACCTATGGTATCAGAAATGTTGTTGAAAGAGTAGAAGCACTAATAGAGTTCAATAGAGTTCTTAAAAAAGATGGACTTGTTGTTATATTGGAATTTATGAAAAATGAAAACCCTTCCATATTAGGAAAAATTAGAGATTTTTATATGAATAAAATATTGCCCAAGATTGGTGGATTTATATCTAAAAATCTAGAAGCATATGAGTATTTACCAAACTCAATAGAAGATTTTTCAACAGTTGAAAATATGAAAAAAGAGCTTGAAAATGCCGGTTTTGAAATGCTTTATGTGAAAAGTTTTTCAATGGATATTTCAACTCTTCTTATTGCAAGAAAAATATAATTTTCCTACAAAGATGAAGCTTTGAATATTTTAAATGTTTCATCGCTAAATGAGCAGATTAAAACTCTGCTTGAGAGTACCTTCTCTCGTGTTTTAGTCGATGGAGAACTTTCCCGTATTACTTTTCATAATAGTGGACATATTTACTTCACGCTAAAAGATTCTACATCAACTATTAAAGCAGTAATGTTTAAAGGTAATGCTTCGAAATTAAAGTTCCAACTTAAAGAGGGACTAAAAGTTATACTCGATGGTGCTGTGACCCTTTATAAACCACGTGGTGAGTATCAGATTAACTGCTTTAGTATTGAGCCCTCAGGACAAGGAGCTTTAGCCTTAGCCTATGAGCAACTAAAAAGTAAGTTGTCAGAACAAGGGTATTTTGATACGCAAAGAAAAAAACAACTTCCCAAATATCCTAATAAAATAGCACTTATTACTTCTGCAACTGGTGCAGCCTTGCAAGATATGCTAAGAGTAGCAAATACAAGATATAGAGCTTTGGAGATAGGCATTTATGATGTTTTAGTACAAGGTGATAGTGCGGCTTTTACAATAGCAAATGCTATCGCCTTGAGTGATACTAAAGAGTATGATATTATTGTTATTGGTCGTGGCGGTGGAAGTATTGAGGATTTATGGGCTTTTAATGAAGAAATTGTGGCAGAGGCTATTTTTAAAGCTAAAACTCCTATAGTCTCTGCAGTCGGTCATGAAATAGACTGGGTAATAAGTGATTTTGTTTCAGATTTACGAGCACCAACACCAAGTGCCGCAATGCAAATGATTCTTCCAGACACCAATGAGCTCTACCAATATATTGACTCGCTGTCAACGCAGTATTCACAGATATTGTCACAAAAACTTTTTAACTCAAAACAAGAGCTTACGCACCTGATAAACTCATACTCACAGCACTCGGTAGAGAGAAAAATTACACAAAAACTCTATGAGATAAAACAGCTAAAAGAGGTGTTTTACCAGACTGTATCATTTAAAATACAAAATTCCTTCAAAGAGATGCAAAGTGTAAATGAGAGCTTTCCTAATATGATTGATTCAAAAGTAAATATTGCTAAAAATCAGATTGTTACTCTGCAAAAGATGTTAGAGTCTAATCATCCAAAATTTAAGAGTAAAAAAGGTTTTGCTCAAATATCTAAAAACTCAAAAGTGATAGATATTTCATCTCTACATGTAGACGAGATTTTTGATGTTCAAAATGATAAAATCAGCATAAGCGCAAAAGTAATTAAAATAAGTAAAATTTAGGAATATATATGAATTATCCAGAGTTTTTCAAGAGTTTAGAAGTTATTAAAGTTCTAGACCCGCTCTCAAATATTTTAGGTGCATTTGAGATGGGGATATATGAGTTTAATTATTTAGATGTTGTAAAATCGGCAGGTCATAGTTGCCCTACAGTTGCAGGTGCTTACCTTATTACCTCAGAGGCATTAAAAGTATTATACTCAAATGGACTGGCAGTTAGAGGAGAAATAAAAGTAGAGTTTAAAGAGGAATTACAAGATGGTGTTTCTGGTGTTATAAGCAATGTTGTTTCTCAAATTACCGGTGCAACTGACAAGAGTGGATTTAAAGGATTATCTGGAAAATTTGCCCGTCATTCATTAATGAGCTTTAACTCAAATATTAGTTCATCTGCAAGGTTTACAAGAGTAGATAACGGTAAAAGTGTGGATGTTTATTATGACCCATCTTCAGTCGCTCCGAGTCCTAATATAAATCCATTAATGCAAAAAATAATGGGTGGCTTGGCCGACCCTAAAGAGATAAAAGAGTTTGGTGAACTTTGGCAAGATAGGGTAAAAAGAATTTTTGAGAATAGTTCTAGCGTAATCAGAGTTGTAGAGCTCTAATTACATTACTTTAATGTAAGGACTGGAAAATAGGTATGAAGAGTAACAGCAGTATTTGCTGAGAGTTTTTTCATAAGTTTTTCGAGCTTATCTTCTTTGTTCCATATAGGATTAGTTACTCCGCTCAGTTCAGTAATTCTCTTTTTAGCATCATGGCTGACCCCAATACTGTCTATTAGACCAACTTCTTTGGCTTGGTGAGCTGTAAATATATGAGCATTGGCATATATGTCTCTTTTTTTAATATCTAAGCCTCTTGCACTTGCTACATCAGCTGTAAATAAATCATAAGTTCCATTTATTACTTTGTTTAGCTCATTTATCTCATAAGGAGTCCAAGGTCTATCCCCTGTTCCTACTTTTTTATATTTTCCAGCTTGGACACTTTGGGATTTCACACCTATTTTGCTCATAAGTTCACTTAAATCAGCTCCTTGCATAATAACACCGATGCTTCCAACCATTGAACCAGGGTTTACTATGATCTCATTTGCCCAAATACTTGCATAGTAACTTCCACTTGCAATAGTTCCTCCCGCATAAGCAACAACCGGCTTTCTCTCTTTGAGTCTTTTAATGGCATATGCCACCTCTATAGATGGAGCAACCGCACCACCTGGAGAATCCACTACTAGCAAAACACCTTTTATAGAGTCATTGTAAGTTGCATCATCAATCTGTTGCAAAACTTCAGACACCTCCATTATTGGCCCAACCAAGTTTATTTGCTGTAGGTTGTTTGGTGTATAGTCTTTTTCACTATCTGGAGCAAATAGTAGAAATAGGATAAGTACAAAAATCATAGCTTTGAAATGATTTTGAATGAAACCTAAAGTTGCTGTTATTGGTGAAAATATTGTTTTAATAAACTGCATAAAATTCCTTATTAATTATTAGTGAATTATATCTAAAGGGCGTTTATAATGAAAGGTATATTGCTTGTAGGTAATTACAGAGGCAATTAAGCCTCTAACGTATATGTTTATTAAGGTTTTCTTACAGCATTTATAAGTTCTTCAAATGCTACTTCGCTTGAATTTTCAACATCTTTTATTCTATCTAATGAATCAGAAAGTTTATTGTTTTTAAACATTTCAATAGCTTCTTTTAAGCCAACATGTACATTAGTATGATGCTTACTAACGCTATTTACAACTTGAGGATTATTTTTAAGTATACCTTTTGCTGCTTCGCCGAACCATTTCCCAAATGCACAACTATTTTCATCTATAATATCTACTGATTCAGAATTTAAAATAGCCTTATAGCCTTCAAGTTTTAATGCAATATGGTCAATTTTTCCATTGTTGACATTAATTTCATTTGTTAGGTTCTGAGTTTTTTCTTTAATATTAGATGAGTTGTTCATTACATCTCCAATATTAGAATTGAAAGTATCTAATATGTCCATAACTGAGTCTGTTTCACTAATAAAAGTTTTACTGATTTCCATCATAGAGTTAGAGTTTTGTTTTAATCCATTGATATTTATCTCTACTTCTTGAGTTGCCTTTTGGGTACGTTCTGCTAGTTTTCTTACTTCATCTGCAACAACAGCAAAGCCACGACCATGTTCACCAGCACGAGCTGCTTCAATAGCAGCATTTAAGGCAAGAAGGTTTGTTTGGTCAGAGATGTCTTTAATAAGATTGATTATGTCAGCAATTGAAAGTACGCTATCATTTAGAGAGTTTGAATCATCACCAAGTTGGTTTGAATACTGTTGAATTGTATCTATTTTTTCAGCTATAACAGAGGTTTCAGATTTAACATCAACCATACTAGTCTCTGATGTGGCATTTAAATGATTTATGTCAGTTAGCATTACTAGGTTTTCTTTTATATTTTTTTGTATAAAGTTGGCTCCACTAGTGTAGCTTTTTAGCAAAACATTTAAAAAACCACTATTGTCATCCTTCATATTTGCAATTAATTCGGAATTTTGTGACTCCAATTCCTGAATTTTATTATTTAAATTTGCAATTTCAGACTCTTTCTCTGATATATGATGAGAGTGCTTTTTCTCTAATTCCGTAATTTTCTTATTTGTTCCAAACATTATTGTCTCCTAATAATCTTTATTTATTAAATTATACTCTAGCTATTCTTAGTCTCAAGATTTTGTGATAATATTACCATTAATGTATGTTTTACTGATGTTATATTTATGAAGTATTAGGTGTATAGCTAACTGATCGTTTGGCTCGTTATCCAAATCAAGTATAAGCATATCGGCATTTTTACCTTCACTTATTTCGCCTGTGTTGAGCCCAAGTGCATCGGCAGCATCTTTTGTAACACTATTTATAAGTTTTTTTGCTAAATCTAATAAAGGCAACTCTGAGTGCATAAAGAGTGCGGCCTTCATCTCTTCAAAGAGGTCAAGTTTATAGTTTGAACTTAGTCCGTCAGTTGCAGTAATCCATCTGATATTAAGTTCATCAAGCTTTTTTAAATCTATGGCTCCATTGCCTAAAAGTCTGTTTGAAACTGGACAATGAATAACTGTATGTCCATTGGATGAGATATTGTTTAGTTCTTTATCATCAGCTTTAACCGCATGTGTAAGCAGAGTCTTTTGTCCATTAAAATGTTCTAAAAACTCATGAGAATCACTCACCGCACTATTTTGTTTTAGTAAGTTTTCAAAAAAATCTTTAAAATCTCCATCACTGTTGTCAAGCCAATTCCTTTCAGCTTCACTCTCCATAAAATGAGCAGTAAGTTTTAATTTTTCACTCTTAACAATCCCAAGAGCTTTTTTAATTAAAACAGGATGCACAGAGTAGGGTGAATGAATTGCTACAGCTGGATAAAATCCTTCTCTTTGTACACTTTTAGAGGCATCTAAACGAGATAAAAAATCACCAAAAAGAGCATCAGCCATAGTTGCTTGAGAACCTATAAGTTCATTGAAAAATACAACATTCTGCTTCGCATTTGCACAAGCTTCTAAATCTATACCATGTGAACTGACAGCCCCAAAAGTTGTAATCCCAGACTCTAGCATTGAGTCTATTGCTTTTCTCATACAGTCGTTTTCGCATCCGTTTATAAGATCTTCACGATTTTCAATTACGCTGTAAAGCCAGTTTATAAAGTCACCATAACTAAGATTTGTTTTATTAGCACTAAACTCTACATGTACATGCGCATTAATAAGTCCTGGCATCAAAAGTGAGTTTTCTTCTAAAATAGTTATATCTGCATCTGGAAACTCTTTTCTTAACTCATTCAAAGGAGCAATTTTTTTTATTGTTTTATCAAATGCCACTGACATATTCGATAGCAGTTTATTTGGTGTTAAAATATAATTTGGAACTATAATTTGCATATCTTCTCTTTAAAAGTTGAATTTTGTATAATTTAAAATAGATTATGCTTAATTTAGATAAAATAACTCCTTAAAAGTTTAAACAATTAAATAAAAAGGTAAAAGATGAAGATAGCAGTAATTCAAGGGCCAAACTTAAATATGTTAGGTGTTAGAGAGCAACAAATTTATGGTCCAATGAAGTTAGAACAAATTCACGCTCAAATGAAAGACGTTGCAACACAAAACAATATAGAGATAGAGTTTTTTCAAAGTAACCTAGAGGGTGAAATAGTAGATAAAATTCAAGAGTGTTTTGGCGATGCACAAGGTATTATTATTAATGCTGCAGCGTATACTCACACATCTATTGCCATTCGTGATGCTATTTCTGCTGTTAATCTTCCAACTATTGAAGTTCATATATCTAATATTCACCGTCGTGAAGAGTTTAGAAAAGTCAACATGATTGCACCTGTATGTACATCATCAATCGTTGGTTTTGGCCCTTTTGGATACCATTTGGCGATGGTAGGAATGACTCAGATTATGAATGAAATCCATGCAGCACAAGAAGCTCAAAAAGAAACTGCTCAAGCTAAATAGTTATGTATATAAAGTGTAGACTTAGTGATAGTTTAACAACTTTTAAAGGTTTACATTTTGGTACTACATGTAGAGCTAAAAGTTCTCACCGCTACACATCAACTGTTGGTGTTGGCGGAAACATTGGAGATGTTAAACGAAGGTTTGAACACCTCTTTGTTTATTTGAAAAAAGACAAAAGAGTAGAGTTATTACAAACATCATTGATTTTGAAAAATCCTCCATTTGGTTTTAGCGACCAAGATGATTTTTTTAATTCAATAATTGTTTTGAAAACTAGTATGCAGCCTATAGTTTTTTTAGATTATCTAATGAGATTAGAGAAAAGATTTGCTCGCAAAAGAAGTTTTGCAAATGCTCCAAGGACACTAGATTTGGATATTATATTTTTTGACAACAGAATTATAAATAAACTAAAACTACAGGTTCCACATGTGGATTGGTCTAAACGAGAAAGCGTGTTAATACCATTAATGGATATAAATAGATGAAGATACTGACTTTTACTGGTAGAACACCATCAGATGCTCTTAAAAAAGCAAGAATGGATGTCAACTACGATCATATGATTCACATTGACACTAAAGAGGTCCAAAAAAAATCATTAGGTAGAGAAGCTATGTATGAGATTGTTATGGGCATTGAGAACCAATCTGCACATAACACATACAATAATGCTAAAAAAATTAATGAAGACGAAAGACCTTTGACTCAAAAAAGTGCAGATGTTTTATTTGATATTTCCAGTGCAGCACGACAAATTTCAAAAATAGCAGAAGTTAAAGACCCACTCTATGAATATCAAGAAAAGCCTCAAAACAGTTCACTTGAGCCAAAAGAGTTAAAGGCGATAAAGTTAGAAATTTCTAAACTCGGCGATAAAGTTAAAATTATTCAAAATATGTTTTGGGAAGAGAAATCTCCAGAACTTGAAAGTGCAATTCCATCTGAATTTGCAGAGATATACCGTCTTGCCTCTCAAAGCGGAATGAATAAAGAGCACCTAGACAGTATAATGAGAATGACACTCGAGCATATGCCATTCAAGATGAGAGAGAACTCATCTACAGTAAAGCGATATTTTCAAACCCTTTTGAGAAAGATGGTGCCAGTAAGAAGAGAGAGCAAAGCATCTGTTGGAAACAAAAAAGTTATTATGCTTGTTGGTCCAACAGGTGTTGGTAAAACAACGTCAGTTGCCAAACTTGCTGCAAGATACTCATATCTACTTGAAAAAAAGTATAAAGTTGGACTTGTAGTGCTAGATACTTACCGTATTGGTGCTGTTGAACAGTTAATGCAGTATGCAAGAATGATGAAGCTTGGCATTGAGATTGTTGTCGATCCTCCTGAATTTTCAAGCGCTCTTGATTCACTAAGATATTGTGACTATATTCTTATAGATACCATGGGTTCAAGTCCGTACGATAAAGGTAAAATAAAAAAAATTTACGAGTGCCTTGAGGGAAACACTACATCATACAGTATAGATGTAGTTCTAGTAATGCCAAGTTCTATTAAATATGAAGATTTAAAAGCTACATATGATAACTTTGATTCATTAAACGTAGATACTTTGATGTTTACAAAATTAGATGAAACAAGAGGTTTCGGAAATATTTTTTCACTTGCGTATGAGACAAAAAAACCTATAAGTTACTTTTCTGTAGGACAGGAAGTTCCAGAGGATTTAGTAGTAGCAAGCAGTGATTTCTTAATTGAATGTTTGCTGGATGGCTTTAATCGGAGTAAAGCATGATGAATCATCAAGCTAAAAAACTCGAAGAGTTGGTTGCATCAAATAATAAAAACAAATCAAAGAAGACTCGTTTTGTAGCTATTACTAGTGGAAAGGGCGGAGTTGGTAAAAGTACAATTAGTTCTAATTTAGCTTATGTTTTGTCTCAAAGCGGACTTAATGTGGGGATATTTGATGCTGATATAGGTCTAGCTAACTTAGATGTCATGTTTAATGTAAAAATTAAAAAAAATATTCTACATGTATTAAAAGGTGAAGCTACTGTCTCCGATATTCTCATTCCCATTACAAGAAATTTAATTTTAATTCCTGGAGAGAGTGGTGATGAGATACTTAAATATTCTAATCAAGCTCTTTTTGAGCGTTTTATGCAAGAAGCTGAAATTTTAGACAAACTAGATATTATGATAATAGATACGGGGGCTGGAATTGGTGAGCATATAAGAATGTTTATAGATGCTGCTGATGATGTAATTGTTGTTACAGTTCCTGACCCGGCAGCAATTACGGATGCATATGCAACCATAAAAACAATTGCCGCATTGCGTGACGATATTGGTCTTATTATGAATCAGGTAAAAAGTGAAAAAGAAGCAGTAGCTGTGTATGAAAAGATAAAAAAAGTTGCACTTGCTAATATCGGTACTAATTTAGACCTAAAACTAATTGGTAAAATTAATAGTGATATAAAAGTTTCTTCTTCTGTAAAGCAAAGAGCTCTGTTTAGTGCAAGCTATCCATCTTCTGGCGTACATAAGGATATAATAGCAATAGCTGATAATATAAGTAAAAATTTGGAACGTAATATGCTTGTCACTCCTAGTGAAAGCGGATTATCAGGGCTTTTCAAGCGTTTAGTAAAACATTTTTAAATAAATTTGAGGTAAATATAGATGTTGGGTGAGAATTTTGTACATTTTTTTACTGTTCAGGGGTTTTTTATCGGAATTATTTTCGGTATTTTAAAATCATTTGATGCAGAAGGCTTATTGTTCTACACATTTGTTATAACAATATTTTTCTATCTGTTTTCTCACATAATTATTGCATTTTATTATAGAACAACAACACTTAGAACGTACCTTTTTCCAAAAGATATACATGAAAGACAGTTGGATATATTTGTACGAGAAATAAACAAAAGAGAAAAACTTATTGATTCAGCCATTAAAATTACAGATGTTGCAATAAAAATGAATGCAAATGATATGGAATTTAAAAATGCTTAGTGCATACACACAAGAAGTTAAGCATAAAGAAGATGAGCTTGCCTTGCAGTACCTACCTGCGGTTAAAGCAATGTCGTTTAGGCTCAAAGAGAGGCTCCCAAGCTCTGTTGATTATATGGACCTCTCAGCTATCGGAACAGAAGAACTTATAAAGTTAGCTAGAAGATATGATGAAAAATTAAATGATTCTTTTTGGGGCTATGCTAAAAAAAGAGTCTATGGGGCAATGCTTGATTATCTTAGAAGTTTAGATATAGTAAGTCGTGCCAGCAGAAAGCTTATTAAAGCCATTGATTATGCTGTAGAAGAGTATAGGCTTACTAATGATGAGGAGCCAACAGATGAAGAGTTGGCAACTATTTTGGACGAAAGCGTAGAAAAAATTCATGATGCTAGGATTGCCTCAACAATATATGCAGTTATGCCTCTTCATGACCAACTTAATGTTGGTGATGAGGGTGCATCTATAGCAATGATAGAAAAAGAAGAACTTATTAACATTATTAAAACAGTTCTTGGTGCGTATAGCGAAAGAGAACAATTGATAATACAATTTTATTATTTTGAAGAGTTGACACTTAAAGAGATAAGTGAAATTTTAAATATTACAGAATCAAGAATTTCACAAATTCACAAATCAGTTATTCATAAAATTAAAGAAAGTGTAGGGGCATAGCAATGGCAGATATACTTTCACAAGAGGAGATAGATGCTCTTTTAGATGTAGTTGATGACGAAGGGGATGATGCCCTTGAGGGATCAGACGATGAGCTAGGCCACCAAAGACAAGTCACACTTTACGATTTTAAAAGACCAAATAGAGTCTCAAAAGAGCAGCTTCGTGCATTTCGTGGAGTGCATGATAAAATGGCAAGATCTTTAGCTTCGCAAATATCTGCAATTATGCGCTCAATTGTTGAAATTCAGCTTCATTCAGTTGACCAAATGACATATGGCGAATTTTTGATGTCACTTCCAAATCCTACAAGTTTTAATGTTTTTTCAATTAAGCCGTTAGAAGGAAGTGGAATTATAGAGATAAATCCATCCATCGCTTTTCCAATGCTTGATCGTCTTCTCGGCGGCAAAGGTGAGCCATTTGATGCAAGTCGTGAGTTTTCTGATATAGAACTTAGTCTATTTGAAACTATACTTCGAGTAATGATGGCTACACTCAAGGAAGCTTGGGCTCCTGTTATGGATATATTTCCTGTCGTAGATTCTAAAGAGTCAAGTCCTAATGTTGTGCAAATTGTTGCTCAAAATGAGATAGTTGTAATGGTTGTAATGGAGATTATAATTGGACAAAGTTCTGGAATGATGAATATATGTTATCCAGTTATTGCGCTTGAACCAATTTTACCAAAGCTAGCAAGTAGAGATTTGATGCTTAATGAAAGCACTAGTAGAAAAAAGAGCAGAAATACAGAGTTGCAAGTTCTTCTTGGTGGAGCAAAAGTTGAAGTACAAGCGATGCTTGGGAGAACTGAAATTAGTTTGAGAGAACTTTTAGAATTGCAAAATGGTGACATTGTTAGACTTACAAGTTCTGCTGATGACATAGTGACTTTGAGTGTTGATGGTAAAGATAGGTTTAAAGGTCAAATAGGACTAAGAAGATTTAGAAAATCTATTCAAATCACAGAGATAATAGATACTGAAAAAGATGCAGTAAAGAGAGCTCTTGAGAATTTTGAGACATCAAGACAAGAAAAAATATCTGGTGTAAAAGCAATGATTGATAAAGATCAAGATGAAGAGAGAACATATGAGGAGTAGCAATGAGTGATTTTATGAAACTGTTTGAAGATGAAACAGTTGGAACGGTTGAGGCATTAATTGGTCAAGCTCCTGCATTTACTTTAAAGGAGGAGCAAAAGCTTAGTATTGTCTCAAATATTATTCCTCCAATAGTACTTCTTAAAATCACTATTAGTGGTGATGTTTATGCTTCAGCAATGCTTGCTTTAACGCCAAATTTAGCAACTACACTCTCGGATATGATGATGGGTGAAGAAAATAGCGATAGAGAAGATGTAAGTGATGATGACTTAGATGCTGCAAAAGAGATAGCATCAAATATTTTTGGAGCTATCTCAAACAGTCTCTCAGCTCAAAAAGAGTTACCAGTATTGTCTTTTAGTATAGATAGTATTGAATTGATTCCAGAAGATACTGAAGTTTCTCTAGATAAATTTACTAAAATGTTTGTTTATAACTTCAGCATTGGAAATATGAAGTCTCTTTTTATGTTTATAATAGATGAAAGTTTGGAAAATTCTATATTTGGGTTAAAGGAAGCATTTAAAGAAGATAACTTATCAAATGTTATAGACTCTACCCAAAGAGGTGGTTCAAATGTTTCTTTAGACAATGCTGAAATGAGTAATATATCATTGATAATGGATGTAAAACTTCCTGTTAAAGTGAGAATAGGAAAAAAGAAAATGCTTTTAAAAGATGTTCTTAATATGGATATCGGCTCAGTAATTGAGTTAAATCAATTAGCTAATGATCCTTTGGAAATATTAGTTGATGATCATGTTATTGCTGAGGGAGAAGTTGTTATTGTGGATGGTAATTTCGGTGTTCAAATAACCACTATTGGTACAAAAAAAGAGATATTAAACCAACTAAAATCATAGGATTAAGATATAAATGCAACATAATAAAAATGATCTAATAAAAAAGTATACGAAAGAGATAAAGTCAGGCGACGTTTGGAGTGTATTCAAAATAATTGCTGATTTTGTAAAAGGTTTTGATGAGCTTGGTGAACTAGGACCTTCAGTAACTGTTTTTGGTAGTGCAAGAACAGATAAAAATGATATATATTATAAAAAAGCACAGAAGCTTGGGTCACTTTTAGGCGCAAGAGGGTTTAATGTAATGACAGGTGGTGGACCTGGTATTATGGAGGCAGCTAACAGAGGTGCACATAAACATGAAGTAGAGTCAATTGGTTTAAACATAGATCTTCCTTTTGAGCAGGTTGCAAATCCATATACTTCAAAAGAGTTAAGTTTTGACTACTTTTTTTCAAGAAAAGTAATGTTGGTTAAGTACTCTATAGCATATGTTATTTTCCCCGGTGGTTATGGCACTTTAGATGAACTGTTCGAAGCATTAACTTTAATTCAGACTAGAAAAGTTACAGGCGTAAAAGTTTTTATTGTAGGAGTTGAATTTTATACACCACTAATGGATTTTATAAAAACAAAGTTGTTAGAAGCTGGTATGATTGATGAAGAAGACATAGATTTAATTAGCATGACTGATGACTTAGAATGTATTGCTAATGAGATTGAAGAGTCTTTATTAGAACAGATTCGTGTACTTAAAGAGGTTGGATTAGGTGATACTTCATATTATAAATCACTTTTAGAGTTCTCTTTAAACAAAAATATAAAAAGCAAATAGATACTCATTATGAAAAAGAGAGTATTAGTAGGGATGAGCGGTGGAGTTGACTCAACTGTCTCAGCATTACTTTTAAAAGATGAAGGTTATGAGTTGGAGGGAGTATATATGAAGCTCCACTCTAACTCAGGCTATCACGAAATCCATCAAGCACGAGCACAAAAAGCTGCTGATTTTGTAGGGATGAAACTACATATATTAGATCTCCAAGAAACATTTAACGAAAAAGTATTTCAACCATTTATTAATACCTATGCTCAAGGTAAAACACCAAATCCTTGTGCTTTGTGCAATAGAAATTTAAAATTTGGTGAGATGGTTTCCTTCGCAGATAAAATTGGAGCTGACTTTATAGCAACAGGTCATTACATCAAAACAGATGGTGAATATTTTTATGAGGCTATTGATGATACAAAAGATCAAAGCTATTTTCTATTTTATGTGCAAAAAGAGATTTTAACAAGATTGCTTTTTCCACTTGGAGATAGAAAAAAAAGTGATATTAAAGAACTAGCCGCATCTATTATGGGATTAGAGTCATTTGCTTCTCAAGGGGAATCAAATGAAATTTGCTTTGTTGATACAACATATACTGATGTGTTAAAAGATTATGTTGATGTAGATAAGCTAGGTGAAGTTTTAGATATAGATGGTAATGTTGTAGGGGAACATAAAGGTTATATGCACTATACAATTGGAAAAAGAAAAGGTTTTACAGTTAAAGGTGCTCATGATCCTCATTATGTAGTTGATATAAGTGCTGATAAGAATCAAATAACTGTTGGCAAAAAAAATGATCTTCTTTGTAGTAGTGTAGTTTTAAGTAATCTTAATATGTTTACAAATAAAACTGAATTCGATACAACAGTAAAATTGCGCTTTAGAACAAAAGCGGTGCATTGCCATGTAGTTATAAAAGATGATAAAGCATATGTTGCATTAAAAGAGAGTGTTTTTGGTGTGGCAAAAGGTCAAGCGGCTGTATTTTATGACAAAAATAAATTAATTGGCGGCGGCTGGATAGAGCAAAACTAAGTAGATTAATCCTTCAAAAACAATACATCCAAAAAATACTTCCCATAACTTTCAAAGATTAAGAAACAACTAAGCATTAGTTGCCTATAATTCCCATCCACAAACAATGAGACCTTAAGTTAAGGCCTAGAGAGACTTCGAGTAGAAGCTTTTGAATATGTTTGAGATCATTGAAAACTAAGCAAGTAAATAGACGAGATAACTAATAACAAATTAGTTAATTAGTCACTATAAGTTTACTTAGAAATAACTAATATAACAACAACCGTCTATTCTATTTGGTCTATAGCAATATAGATACCCAATAGAAATAGAT
Organism: Candidatus Sulfurimonas marisnigri; assembly: GCF_015265475.1. Lineage (NCBI taxonomy): Bacteria > Pseudomonadati > Campylobacterota > Epsilonproteobacteria > Campylobacterales > Sulfurimonadaceae > Sulfurimonas > Candidatus Sulfurimonas marisnigri. Next base: position 825,150 of record NZ_CP054493.1, read on the forward strand.
ACTATACAAAACTAGGGGAACCGATTTTATCGCAAGATAAAAAGTTTCTTTAGAAAAAAGTCCACTAACTATTTATAGATAGTGGCAACAAAGCCAATGAATTTTAATTCTTGGGCAATGATCAGTAATTTCACAGCAATGTGATCTTTACATAATTTAATTATGGAGAGTTTGATCCTGGCTCAGAGTGAACGCTGGCGGCGTGCTTAACACATGCAAGTCGAACGATGAAGAAGAGCTTGCTCTTTGGATTAGTGGCGCACGGGTGAGTAATATATAGTTAATGTACCTTCAAGACCGGGATAGCCATTGGAAACGATGATTAATACTGGATATACCTTCTCTACTTAAGTAGAGTCGGGAAACGTTTTTTCGCTTGAAGATCAGACTATATCCCATCAGCTTGTTGGTGAGGTAAGAGCTCACCAAGGCAATGACGGGTAGCGGGTTTGAGAGGATGATCCGCCACACTGGTACTGAGACACGGACCAGACTCCTACGGGAGGCAGCAGTGAGGAATATTGCACAATGGGGGAAACCCTGATGCAGCAACGCCGCGTGGAGGATGACGCATTTCGGTGTGTAAACTCCTTTTATGAGTCAAGAAAATGACGGTAGCTCATGAATAAGCACCGGCTAACTCCGTGCCAGCAGCCGCGGTAATACGGAGGGTGCAAGCGTTACTCGGAATCACTGGGCGTAAAGGACGCGTAGGCGGGTTGGTAAGTCAGATGTGAAATCCTACAGCTCAACTGTAGAACTGCATTTGAAACTACTAACCTAGAGTATGGGAGGGGGAGATGGAATTAGTGGTGTAGGGGTAAAATCCGTAGATATCACTAGGAATACCTAAAGCGAAGGCGATCTCCTGGAACATTACTGACGCTAAGGCGTGAAAGCGTGGGGAGCAAACGGGATTAGATACCCCGGTAGTCCACGCCCTAAACGATGAACACTAGTCGTCGGGATGCTTGTCATCTCGGTGATGCACTTAACAGATTAAGTGTTCCGCCTGGGGAGTACGGTCGCAAGATTAAAACTCAAAGGAATAGACGGGGACCCGCACAAGTGGTGGAGCATGTGGTTTAATTCGAAGATACGCGAAGAACCTTACCTAGCCTTGACATTGATAGAACACACCAGAGATGGAGTGGTGCCCTTCGGGGAACTTGAAAACAGGTGCTGCACGGCTGTCGTCAGCTCGTGTCGTGAGATGTTGGGTTAAGTCCCGCAACGAGCGCAACCCTCGTCCTTAGTTGCCAGCAGGTTAAGCTGGGCACTCTAGGGAGACTGCCTTCGCAAGGAGGAGGAAGGTGAGGACGACGTCAAGTCATCATGGCCCTTATGGCTAGGGCTACACACGTGCTACAATGGGGCGTACAGAGAGTTGCAATACCGCGAGGTGGAGCCAATCTCACAAAGCGTCTCTCAGTTCGGATTGAAGTCTGCAACTCGACTTCATGAAGCTGGAATCACTAGTAATCGTAGATCAGCAATGCTACGGTGAATACGTTCCCGGGTCTTGTACTCACCGCCCGTCACACCATGGGAGTTGATTTCACCCGAAATTGGGAAGCTAACCTTCGGGAGGCTACCACTTACGGTGGAATTAGCGACTGGGGTGAAGTCGTAACAAGGTAACCGTAGGAGAACCTGCGGTTGGATCACCTCCTTTCTAGAGTAAAGTCAATCATTCATTTGAATTGACATACAAAGAAAATCTCACGAGAGATGTTGTTAGTTATTAGTTTATTTGCTTGCTTAGTTTTCAGTGATCTATTTTCATTTGAAATGGGGGGTTAGCTCAGCTGGGAGAGCGCCTGCCTTGCACGCAGGAGGTCAGCGGTTCGATCCCGCTACTCTCCACCATTTCACACTTATCAATAGAAAAAGCTTAATCTAAGTTCTCAACAGAGAGTTTAGATTAGACTTCAAAGTCTATCGTTCATTAAATTATTATTGTCAAAGTCAACATATATAAAAGATAAAAGAATTTATTCAATTATTAATTATATTAACTAAATAACTACAATCAACAGTACACTGACTTACTTAAAGTAGAGATACATTAAGTAAGGTAGTGAACGCAAATTAGAAAAAAAGATATTAAGGGCCATAGGTGGATGCCTTGGCTAGTAGAGGCGATGAAAGACGTATTAGGCTGCGATAAGCCTCGGGGAGCTGCCAAAGAGCTTTGATCCGGGGATTTCTGAATGGGGCGACCCAGCATGGTGCGAATCATGTTACCCTACGGGGGGCGAACTCAGGGAAGTGAAACATCTCAGTACCTGAAGGAAAAGAAATCAAACGAGATTCCCATAGTAGCGGCGAGCGAAATGGGATTAGGGCACTTAGTGATAATATATTTGTTAGCCGAACACTTTGGAAAGAGTGGACATAGAGGGTGATATCCCCGTAAGCGAAAACATTTATATGGTACTAGACTAAGGAACGAGTAGGTCGGGACACGTGTTATCTTGACTGAATATGGGGGGACCACCCTCCAACCCTAAATACTACTACTAGACCGATAGCGAACAAGTACCGTGAGGGAAAGGTGAAAAGGACCGCGGTGAGCGGAGTGAAATAGAACCTGAAACCTATGGCTTACAATCATTCGGAGCACTATTGTCGCAAGACAAGTGTGACGGACTGCCTTTTGCATAATGAGCCTGCGAGTTGTGGTATCTGGCAAGGTTAATCTAACGAGAAGCCGTAGCGAAAGCGAGTCTTAATAGGGCGAATTAGTCAGATGCTGCAGACCCGAAACTGAGTGATCTATCCATGTGCAGGTTGAAGCTGGTGTAAGAGCCAGTGGAGGACCGAACCCGTAGAGGTTGAAAACTCTTGGGATGACGTGTGGATAGGGGTGAAAGGCCAATCAAACTCAGTGATAGCTGGTTCTCTCCGAAATATATTTAGGTATAGCCTCGAGCATTAGCATGAAGGGGTAGAGCACTGACAGGGCTAGGGCTGCTTACCGCGGTACCAAACCCTATCAAACTCCGAATACTTCATGTGTAACCTCGGGAGTCAGGCGTAGGGTGATAAAATCCTATGTCGAGAGGGGAACAACCCAGACTAGCAGCTAAGGTCCCAAAGTCTTGTCTAAGTGGAAAAGGATGTGAAGTTGCTGTGACAACCAGGAGGTTGGCTTAGAAGCAGCCACCCTTTAAAGAAAGCGTAACAGCTCACTGGTCTAGCGATTTTGCGCCGAAAATATAACGGGGCTAAGACAAGCACCGAAGCTCTAGATTCATAGTTTACTATGAGTGGTAGGAGAGCGTTCCATTCAGCGTTGAAGGTATACCGGTAAGGAATATTGGAGCGGATGGAAGTGAGCATGCAGGCATGAGTAGCGAGAAAAGAAGTGAGAATCTTCTTCGCCGTAAACCCAAGGTTTCCTACGCGATGCTCGTCATCGTAGGGTTAGTCGGGACCTAAGTCGAGTCCGAAAGGGGTAGACGATGGCAAATCGGTTAATATTCCGATACCGACGGTTGTTCGTTTGAGTGATGGGGGGACGCATAGAGTTAATCGAGCTCACTGATGGAATAGTGGGTCGAAGGACGTAGGTCGACAAATAGGAAAATCCGTTTGTCATTCGACCGAGATCTTACAGGCTCTGCAATGGCTTCGGCCAGCGCGGAGAATCGATGATACTGTCGTGCCGAGAAAAGCCTCTAAACGAGAACAACCGTTGCCCGTACCGTAAACCAACACAGGTGGGTGAGATGAGTATTCTAAGGCGCGTGGATGAACCATTGTTAAGGAACTCTGCAAACTAGCACCGTATCTTCGGTATAAGGTGTGCCCTATTTGTTAACAGATTTACTCTGTAAAGCATTGACGGGTCGCAGCAAAGTGTCCCTCCCGACTGTTTACCAAAAACACAGCACTCTGCTAACTCGTAAGAGGATGTATAGGGTGTGACGCCTGCCCGGTGCTTGAATGTTAAATGGATTTGTTAGCTCTGCGAAGCATTGAAATGAAGCACAAGTAAACGGCGGCCGTAACTATAACGGTCCTAAGGTAGCGAAATTCCTTGTCGGTTAAATACCGACCTGCATGAATGGCGTAACGAGATGGGAGCTGTCTCAACAATGGATCCAGTGAAATTGTAGTGGAGGTGAAAATTCCTCCTACCCGCGGAAAGACGGAAAGACCCCGTGCACCTTTACTATAGCTTGACACTGCTATTGGGATATTCACGTGCAGGATAGGTGGGAGCCTTCGATTCATCGACGCCAGTTGATGATGAGGCATCCTTGAGATACCACCCTTGAATATTCTGATAGCTAACTCGGTACGATTATCTCGTGCGAGGACAATGTCTGGTGGGTAGTTTGACTGGGGCGGTCGCCTCCTAAAAAGTAACGGAGGCTTACAAAGTTCGGCTCAGGTGGGTTGGAAATCCACCGTAGAGTATAATGGCACAAGCCGGACTGACTGTGAGACATACAAGTCGAGCAGAGTCGAAAGACGGTCATAGTGATCCGGTGGTTCTGTGTGGAAGGGCCATCGCTCAAAGGATAAAAGGTACGCCGGGGATAACAGGCTGATCTCCCCCAAGAGCTCACATCGACGGGGAGGTTTGGCACCTCGATGTCGGCTCATCGCATCCTGGGGCTGGAGCAGGTCCCAAGGGTATGGCTGTTCGCCATTTAAAGCGGTACGCGAGCTGGGTTCAGAACGTCGTGAGACAGTTCGGTCCCTATCTTCCGTGGGCGTAGGAACGTTGAGGAGAGCTGACCCTAGTACGAGAGGACCGGGTTGGACATGCCACTGGTGCACCAGTTGTTCTGCCAAGAGCATCGCTGGGTAGCTACGCATGGATGAGATAACCGCTGAAAGCATCTAAGCGGGAAGCCAACTCCAAGATGAACGTTCCCTGAAGTACGCTTGAAGACTACAAGCTTGATAGGCTGGGTGTGTACGCATAGTAATATGTTTAGCTGACCAGTACTAATAGTACGTTTGTCTTTTTTTACAGTTCTTTGAATAGAACACAACTTCGTTCACTACCTTACTTAGTGTAAACACACTATTTAATGAACCGTGTACTGATACAGTTATTTAGAATAATGTTGACTTAAACAATAATGTATACTAGAAATAGTATAAACACTCACTCAATTGACTCTAACAGTCAAATGTAAGAACATTTAGATGTCTTTACACTTGATTGTCTAGGTGGCTATAGAGAGAGGGAAACGCCTGGTCCCATTCCGAACCCAGAAGCTAAGCCTCTCATCGCTGATAATACTGCATCTTTCAGGTGTGGAAATGTAGGTCGCTGCCTAGTTGATCAATTTACTCACACTCTTTTTACAATCATAACTATTTTCATTAACATTAACTTTTATGAAATAAGACTTTATATATAATTATTTTAATTTTATCACTTAGGTTATATATGCTACTAAATACTGAATGGTCATCTTTATTTGATGATGAATTACACTCTAGTTATTTCAAAGAATTACAAAATTTTATAGATATAGAGTATAAAAACAAGATTATATTCCCAGAATATGAAAATATATTTAGAGCTTTTAATTTAATATCTCCTCAAAAAATAAAAGTTGTAATTATTGGACAGGACCCATATCATGGAGTTAATCAGGCTAATGGTTTGGCATTTTCTGTGTGTGATAAATGCAAAATTCCTCCATCACTAAAAAATATTTTTACAGAGTTGGTTGATGATATTCGCTGTGATACTCCTGCAAATGGAAATTTGACTAAATGGGCGAAAGAGGGAGTACTTCTTATAAATACTGTATTGACAGTAGAAAAAGCAAAGCCTAATTCTCATAAAAATATGGGATGGGAAATATTTACTAATAGTGTAATAAAAAAGTTATCGTATGAGTATGAAAATATAGTTTTTATACTCTGGGGCGGACCATCACAAAAAAAAGAGTCTTTAATCGATACTACAAAGCATTTTATTCTAAAAGCTCCACATCCTTCGCCTCTTTCATCATATAGAGGTTTCTTTGGCTCTAAGCCATTCTCTCAAGCTAATATTTATTTAAAAGCTAATGGCAGGAAAGAGATAGACTGGTGTCTTACTTCACAAAAAACTTTGCTATAACTGGTAAGTGGTCTGAGTAGCCTGCACCTTTATGTTTTGGAATTTTTGCACGACTTACCTGCCATCTATAAATACTTTTCTTTTTAAAGAGATATTTTTTATCAAAGTTTGTTATGCTGTCTTTAATATATGATATTCCTTCTTTATCTAAAAGTGATTGGGAGATCAATATATTATCAAGAGCCTCTTTTTTACCCTTAAATATATATGAGTAACTATCTTCTTTTTCTTCATCATACCAAAGGTTATAGAAGTTCTTCTTTTCATATCTTGTATCTGGTGATTTTTGAGTTTGTTTTAGAGTTCTAAGCACATGATTTATTCCTGTCTTTCCATTTGTATCGTTGTGTTTTCTTTTTCGTTTAAACAATATATATTCTTCATAGTGAGAGTTGAAGTCTCCAAGTAGGATGATATTTTTGTCATAGCCAATTTGACTAATTCTATTTCTCAAAGTTTTTGCAGATACTATCCTCATACTCTCTGGTCCGGCTTTTGATTTCCAATGATTTGTTAATATATACAACTCTTTATTATTTATTTTAAATTTTGTCTCTAGTATATTTCTGTATTTATAAGATGTTGTTACGCTGAGTTCCTTCGAGTATATAAAGGGAATTTTACTTAATATAGCTACTTTTATTGCTGTATTTTTTTTATCTGCAATAGAGTAGTATTGGTAATATACGCCTTTTTGTTTTAGTGCAAACCTTAAATCTTTCAGTGCTTTAAGGGAATGAACTTCTTGAAGAGCAATTATATCGGCATCTATATCTTTGATTACATGTGATATATTTTGTAGTTTTATTTTGTAGTTTTTTTTATTCCAAAGAGATTTTCCATATGGTTTGTACTCTTTATATTTATATCCTTCTTTTTCCAAGTCAAAGAGATTCTCAATATTATATGTTGCTATTTTCAAAGTTGTACCTCCAAAGGCGAATGATATAAATAAAAATAAAAAAGCAATAACGCGCACTATTTAATGCCATTGAGTCTTAGTAAATTGTCTGGATTTGGTTCTCGTCCCATAAGCTCTTTAAAGAGCTCGCTCATACTTTTTGCACCACCACCATTAAGAACTACATGTAGGTATTTTTTTGCGGTTTCAGAGTCAAATATCCCTTCGTCTACAACACTGAAAAATGCATCAGCACTTAAAACTTCAGCCCATTTGTAGCTGTAGTAACCAGCTGCGTAACCACCTGCGAATATGTGTGAAAAGCCATTTTGGAACTTGTTGTAACTTGGTGTTTTGATTAGTGCTGTGTCTTCTCTAATGCTATCTAGTAAATATTGAACTTCTTCGCCTTGATAGATTTTAGAGTGAAGCTTAAAATCAAATATAGAAAACTCTAGCTGTCTAAGCATACCTGATGCAGAGAGAAAGTTTTTACTTCTAACTAGTTTATCAATCATCTCGTCTGGGATAACCTCTCCAGTTTCATGATGGATAGCAAATAGTTTTAAAACATGAGGTTCATAGGCAAAGTTTTCTAAAAATTGTGATGGAAACTCAACCGCATCCCACTCAACACCATTTACACCGCTAACCTCATTTTCATTTACATTACTTAATAAATGATGAATTGTATGACCCATCTCATGAAATAGAGTAACTACATCATCATGTCTTAGTAGAGAAGGATTTTTATCACTAGATGGTGGAAAATTACATACTATAAATGCTGAGGCTAACTGCTCATCTCCATTTTCATCTAAGCAGTGGGTTTGGAAGTTGTGCATCCATGCACCACCTTTTTTACTCTCTCTTGCTTCTAAATCTAAATAGAGTCTAGCAACAAGCTTATCTTCTACATGTAGATTGTATGAGAATGCTTTTTTATCCCATAACTCTTCATCTGTCTTTTCAAATTTAATTCCAAATAGTCTATTTAAAAATTCAAACATACCATTAACAACACTTTTTTGCTCAAAATATGGACGGTACAACTCTTCATCCAAATCGTACTTTTCTTTTTTTAGGATTTCACTGTAGTAAGCTGTGTCAAAACTTTGCAGAGGTTCTTTGGCAATGCTTTGAAGCTCTTTTAGCTCCTCTTGTGCTTGAGATTTTGAATTTATAATAAGTGTTTGGAGAAAATCAACAACACTTTTTTCATCTTTTGCCATTTTACTGGCTAGGGAGTAGGAGGCATAGTTGTCAAAACCTAAAAGATTGCTCATCTCATTTTTTAAACTTAGCAGTTCATCGATAATCAAAGCATTTTCGGGTGATCTTGTTACATAGGCTTTATATAGTTCTTCTCTTATTTTTGCATTTTTACCATATGTCATATAGGCAATATATGATGGCATTTGAAGTGTAAACTTATATTTTATTATTCCATCCTCTTCAAACTTTGCATTTTCTATATCGCTTTGAGGTAACCCTTCTATATCTTTTTCGTCAGTAATTATGTATTTATAGGCATTGGTGGCGTTTAAAAGATTTTGAGAAAAATTATTTGAGAGCTCACTCTTTTTTATATGTATCTCCTGAAGCCTCTCTTTAGTCTTATCATCTAGGTGTGCACCACTTAGTTCTAAGTGTAAAATATTAAGTTCAATAACTCTTTTTTGCTCATAATTTAGTGTGTTTTTTTCATTTTCTTCTATCTCTTTATATGCTTTATAGATATCTATGTTTTGAGATAATTTTGTAGAGTACTCCGTAATAATTGGTAAAGAATCTGCATATATCTCTTGCGTTTTATCAGAGTTGTTTACTGAATTTATATGCGACAGCGGAGTGAAAAATTGTTCCAGATACTCTTCCATCATTTGCAATGGCTTTACGAAGTTTTTGTATGTTTTATATTCTATTTTTAAAAGTTTTTCTACATGTAGATTATTAGCTTTAGTCTTTTTGTTTAAATCACTTATAAAGTCATCTAAATTAACTTTAACACTCGCAAACTTTGACATTTCTCTTCCTTGATTACAATAAATATTATAAATATTTTCAAGTAGTATAATACTTGTTTGAGTATTACAGTGTCCTGAATGTTTATTTAAATGTGATATAATTATTATAAATAAAGTTAAGAGGGATTTTTATGAATTTTTTGAATTTAAAATTAGTGATAATATTATTTGCAATAACATTTAATTTAATAGCATCAGATATAGAAAAAGGTACAAGAGCGTATATTAATAAAGATTATAAAAATGCATTTATTTTACTTGAACCACTTGCAAGTAATGGTGATGAAAGAGCTCTTTATATGCTTGGTAATATGCATTATGCCGGTAAGGGGACAAATAAAGACAAGAAAAAAGCAGTTCTTTTTTGGCATAGAGCAGCAGAGGGTGGTTACCTGCGTTCAGAGTATAAACTTGGTAATGCTTATTACAAAGGTGAAGGGGCTAAGTTAGATAAAGCAAAAGCCTTTGAGTGGTATAAAAAATCAGCAATTCATGGAAGCTCAAAATCACAAATGCTACTTGCATCAATGTATGATTCTGGTGATGGAGTAAAGAAAAATCAAACTGAAGCTTTGCTTTGGTATGAAAAAGCTGCTAATGCTGGTAATTTAGGAGCGCAGTTTCTTTTAGCTATGAAATATGAAAAAGGTGAAGGTGTTACTAAGGACTTAAAAAAATCATTTTATTGGTACAAAAAAGCAGCTGATGCAGGTGATGCCGCCGCACAATCTTTTTTAGCAACAATGTATGAAAGTGGTAATGGCGCTATTAGTGATTTTAAAAAAGCATTTGATCTTTATGAAAAGTCTGCAACACAAGGTTATCCAAGATCTGAACATAGACTTGGCATGATGTATTATGATGGTGTAGGTATGCCTCAGGATAAAGAAAAAGCACAGTTTTGGGTGAAAAAAGCTGCCGATAAAGGGGATATGTTCGCACAATCTTCGCTTGGAGCAATTTATTGTAAAATAAATCAAGATCACAAGCACCCAGAGCAAGGGTATAAACACTCAGAGCATGAGGATAAACATTAATCCTCCTCGTCTCTTTTTTGCAGTATCGCTCCGTATTTATTAATTAAAATATCATCATATTTATTAGAATAATCAAATAACCTTTCAAGCGCTACTTTTCCCTCTTTGAGGGTTAAAGATGAGTCTATAATAAGGTATGATAGATATATGCTGTTCTCGTTTATAGAAAATCGCAGATATGAAAGTTTTTGATTTTCGTGAAGCATATAATCATATATCTCATCTATATTTTTATTTGGAATCGCACATAGTTTTGTTTCACCTATTATAATACCATTCTCATAATAGCTTATTTCCACTCTCGCAGTTCCATTGTCTATTCTCCAAGATGCCTGGCTTCTTCTTGCTAAAGTTACATTTATATTTAATGAGGTAAGTATGTCTTCCATCATTTTTGTAGCACCTGTCGGAATATAGCCTTTTCTTCTTTGTTTTGCTACTTCAAGCTTGACTCCACATGCAGGGCAATAGTCATTGACAATATCCTCTTCATTTGTGAGATTTTTACATGATGGGCATTTGATAATATTTTCTTTGTTTACCTTTTTGAAATTTTCAAGTGCTTCTTTAACATAAAAATAGGGGAGTGAAAAACCTAAATTGTTTGCATTTTGAATAATAAAAGTATTTACACCTATTACATCTCCATCAACGTTAAGAAGTGGTCCACCGCTGTTTCCAGGATTTATCGCTGCATCTATCTGTATATACTCTAAATCACCTTGAAGTCTTGACGCTCTGGAGACTATTCCCTCTGTTGCAGTATAGTTAAGACCGTATGGGTGACCGATTGCTATTGTAGTGTCTCCATTTCCCACTAAACTAGTTGTTAGTTTTAAAGGATTTTTTGGTGTTTCAAAGTCAAAACTGATAAAAGCTAAATCATAGTATGGGTCATCATAAACAACTTTTGCAATAGTTCTGGGAACTTTTTTAGAACTAATTACAATCTCTTTTAGACCAGAAACTACATGTGAGTTTGTAATAATTAAATCATCTATAATAAAACCGGTACCGGTTCCATAAGGCGTCATAATCTGTATGATATTTTCAATATATGTTTCGAGGATTACCTGAGTATTCATAATTTTATATCTCCTCAAAGTTTAAATTTTGTAGTTGAAGGTAGAAGCTATTGTTAAATTCATTCATAGAATTGAAGTTAAGCTTATTGCCAAAAGGTTGCAACAGCTTAAATTGGTTCTGATAAGGGGTAATGGCATCCTCAATTTTTGAGATAATAGCCCTTTTAGAAAATGATTTATCCTCTTCATCATAGAGTGTAGCATAACCAAGTGCTTTGAAAAACTTAGGATACTGGATTGCAATAAGTGTGTGCAGTAGCTCTTTAATAGCGGGGTGAATACCATAGTTGTAAAGAATATAAAATGCTATATATCTGTAGATTGTAGGAATTATTTGTCTATATCTATTGTTTTTATACCATCTAACTTTTATTAGTGATTCATTTATAAAATTGTTAATCTCTTCATTGGATGCTCTTTCTGTTGGATTGAATGTGTACTTGGCATTATAGAAATTCTGACTAAACTCTTCAATACTCATCTCTTGGAGTACCTTTAAATACTGTTTTAACTCATCATTTTTAGATTCTGAAGAGATGTTTTCATCACTGAAATACTCTTGTACTTTTTTAGTTATAGTTTGATAAATATCATATTTTGGTACAAGAAGATAATCTATTTTAAACAAGGTAGTTAAGTATATAAATGATTGCATCCCTACGTTATCATTTGATGGAAGTGTTTTAACTTTTTCATCAAGTTCATCTATCCATTCTTTTAAAAAATCATATTTTATCTTTAGCTCATCTCCGCTTAGCTCTTCTAAGTGCGCGATGTCTTCCAATTCTATATCAGGAAATTCTGATCTAATATACTCTTTGTCAAAATCTGCATTTAGAGCTAACTCTCTTAGTGGAAAAAATATTTTTTGAGGGCTCATAGTTATGTTATCATGAAAAAGTTTTAGTTTTATATACTCTTCATCAGTAAAGTAGCTAGCATATGTTAATTGATAGTTTCTCTCTAATATGCGTCTTTTTAGAGCAACATTTGCTTTGTCTTTTTTTACAATAATCACTTCTGCGTAAAGCTTCTCATTGGTTATAGTACCCGTGATTATAGCACTACCTTGATAGATTTCAAACTCTAACTTATCATCTTGTATTTTAATAACAATATTTTTATTGGAGATATCGTTTGTATAGTTTTCAAGTGATTCAAAGAAGTATTTGTACGCATTTATAATATCTTTTTTTTCAAATGCTTCATAAGATTTGTTAAACAGTTCTTCTTCGTTAGGATGCAGTTTTGAATTTATACCTCTTCCAAAAGGGTGTCTATATTGAGTGCTTTGCTCAAAAAAATTAAGCCAGTTCATGTGCCTACTTTATAATATTTAATTTATGAATTCATCCATGTTAATAGTATGAAATTTATAAGTGTCATTATAATAAAACCACCCTTATAAAACGCCAATGGTGAGCGTTCTATGAGTGAAGCATTTTTAGAAAAAAACGGTTTTACATTTTGAGGGGACAATAACTCATAACTCATCTCAGAGTAGTGTTTATATCGTAAATCTTTGTCGATGGATATTGCACGCATAATTACACTCTCAAGCCAGTCAGGTATGTTTTTATTATATGTACTTGGTTTTTTAGTATCTTTGAATGTAGGAGATTGGAAAGGTTCAATCTCTCCATAAGGATATTTACCTGTTAAAGCAAGATATAGCGTAACACCTATAGAGAATATTTCACTTGATTCACTTATCGCTTCATTTTGAAACCTCTAAGGAGAGGGGAAGCTTGGAGTTCCTGCTTTTGTGGAGTTTAAATCTTCGCCATGAATTAGCTGCATTACATAGTATCTTTGAGTTCTGTTCTTTGGTATAACCGCTTTTGGAAAAAAGAGTGCTTTTAATCTCTTTCCATTCCAAGCTTCTTTTACAAATAAATCTAATAATTTTTCATTCTCTAAAGCTTCAAGAGGGGCAAATTTAAGTACATACTGTTTGTTGTTTTTCAAACTCAGCCATGTTCGGTTGTTCTGAATAAGTGGTTTTTGCAGAGTATATCCATCTACTGTTTGTCCCTTTTTCAGCCTCTCTGATATAAGAAGATTTTGTTTTTTTAGAATTTCTAGTTCATTAGCTTCCAATATTTCAAGAACTACTGCCGTTGTATCATATGGAAGGTTGTCATCCATAAGTTTACTAGCTTTTCTGACTAAGGAGTGAGCTGTAAAGTTTATCTCACTTTCAATTGTGTTTTCACTTAAAATATTATATAGCCCATCACTGCAAAGTAAAATTTTGTCATTTTTTTGCACTATGTTTTCAAAATAGTATGTAGCTACTTCACTATCTATTCCTATGGCTTGTGTTAAAATATTCTCATATCCAGACTCATCCATAGAGTGGTCAAATGAGAGCAGATTAATATTCTTATCTCTTAGTAGATAAACTCTACTGTCACCAACATTTGCTCCATACAGTCTATTACCTTCTATTACAACTATTGTTAGTGTTGTAACAAGTTCAGCTCTTTCATAATTTACCATAGACTCTTGATATAAAATTGAGTTAATTGATGTTATAAAGCTTATGATAGATTTTTCAATATTCCAGCTTTTAGGGCGTATTTTGAAGTTGTTTATTAGATATGAAGTAACTCTTGAAGCTGCCTCAGCTCCTGCATCAGCACTTGCTACTCCATCACAAACTATGGCAACTGTTAAATTTCCTATAGTCCTTACATCGTAAAAGTCATCTCCGGTTAATTTTTTACCTTTTGCAAGAGAAAAACCAGAAGTTTTGATGTTGTTTTTTTGACATATTAAATTTTCTTTTTTGTAAAATATATAAATGATCCCAATGCCATAATTAAGAGAGATACTCCGCCTATGAGATAAAATGCATGAACCATATGTGAATAATCATCTATAGCAATTTTAAATACTACCATAAGAGATTCTATAAGTAAAGCTATAATAATTGTAATGGAGAATTTTGTTAAAACTTTATACTCTGCATTAGAGTTTTTAGAATAGCTTTTAAATACCACCTCTTGTGCAAATACTGTTTTTGCAAGGTCAAAGATTGCCAATCCAAGCGTTAGCGCAATAACAGGTTTAAATATCAACTCTATTGTTAAGCCATCTTTAAAAAAAAGAGAATTTATAAATTCATACATTGCATAACCGATTGTAAAGAGTGCTAAAGCCATCATAATAGTTGCAGTAAGAAAGTAAAAACTTTTACTTACAAGGTTAAAACCATTATGTATTTCAATAAGTCCAAGTCTTTGAAGGAGGGCTGGAATGTTAAAATCAAAAAAGTATATTTTGCCATTCTCTTTTTTTGCTATTGTAACACAAGTCTCACCTGTAGCACTGCTAATATATGCTTTAGAGATTGCTATATTTGTAGAGTCAAATTGCACTTTTTCAAGCAAGTAGTTTCTATCTCTACCTAAGGTAATATCACTTGTTTTATTTCTGTAAATATTTTCAGATAATTGAAGCATACTCTCTTCATCACAAACGTACATGAGTTCCAAAGATGGAAAAACTTTAAAAATATTGCTAAACTTTTTACCTTCTCTCTCACTTAGATTACCAATATTAAAAATAGTTTCCATTAAAAAATTTTCTATATTATTGATATTGTTTTTATATATATCCATAAACTCTTGCATTCTATTCCTTGTTTATTAAACTACTCGTCATCTTTTGCAAACTTTTCATATAAAAAGCTTAAAATAGCTTCTCTACATCTGATATACTCTGGGTCACTTTGAAGCTCGACTCTATTTCTTGGACGCGCTAGATTTACTTCTAGAATCTCGCCTATTGTTGCATCAGGCCCATTTGTCATCATTATAACTCTGTCACTTAGTAAAACTGCTTCGTCGATATCATGTGTGATAACTATAACAGTGTTTTTTACTTTTTGTTGAATTCTCATTAAATGCTCTTGCAAATTGGCTCTGGTTAGAGAGTCAAGTGCACCAAATGGCTCATCCATAAGCAGTACTTTTGGTTTAATAGCTAGTGCTCTGGCTATTCCGACTCTTTGCTTCATTCCGCCGCTTATCTCATCAGGCAGCTTGTCTTTTGCATGATCTAGATTTACCATACTTACAAACTTTTCAACTCTCTGTCTTAATTCAGAAGAATTTAACTCAGGCATAACTTTTTTTACCGCCATCTCTATATTTTGGTAGACTGTAAGCCACGGAAGCAAAGAGTGGTTTTGAAAAACAACTGCACGTTCAGGTCCTGGACCCATTACATGTTTGTTCTCAAGCAAAATTGTACCTTGAGTTTGTGAGTCAAGACCGGAAATCATGTTAAGAAGTGTACTTTTGCCACACCCGCTATGGCCAATTATAGAGATAATTTCATTCTCTTTAATTTCCAGATTTACATCAGTAACAGCAACATAGTCATCTTTGCCAGGAATTGGAAATCTTTTTTCAATGTTATTTAAACTTAAAAACTTTGTTCTCATTATGCTCTACCTCTCTTTGTATAATCAAAATAATCTGCAATTTTGCCCATTATCAAGTCTAAAAGGTAACCGATTAGACCAACTACAATAATACCTATGATAATATTGTGATAGTTGAGGTTATTATACTCATCCCAAATCCAAAAACCTATACCAATACCACCAGTTAACATCTCAGCTGCAACAATAACCAGCCAAGCAATACCAAGGGAGAGCCTCATCCCTGTAAATATATATGGGACAGACACCGGTAAAATAATCTGAACTATTTTCTCCATTGGTGAAAACCTTAAAACTTTCGCAACATTCATATAGTCCTCACTAACACTTTTTACTCCAAGAGCCGTATTTATAATAATAGGCCAGATAGAAGTAATAAAGATGGTTGAAATAGCTGTCATATTTATATCTTGAAATATAAATAGAAGCAAAGGCAACCATGCTAAAGGAGATACGGGTTTAAATATCTGTATAAATGGATCAAATGCATATTGGGCACTTTTGCTCATTCCAACAAGCAGACCAAGAGGTACACCAACTAAAATTGCTAGCACAAACCCTGCAAAAACTCTTTTTAGGGAAGCCATGATTTGCCAAAATATACCTTTGTCATCTTGATTGTTTACATAAAAAGGGTCAGATAAAACACCAGTAATCTCATCTCCATCTTCATTAGTACCACCAAAGGCTGCTACATAAGTATCACTTGGTGTAGGAAATTCCTCAACCACATTTGATAGTCCAGACCAAAACTGGATTATAAATAGTAGTACTAACAGTGGTAATACTATTTTTTTAATTGTCTCTTTATTCATTTAAACTTCCTTATGTAAATTATTTACTTGTAACTTAGATTTGCACATGTAAGTACTTAGTATGTTAACGGACTGAAAACATATATAAAATTTCTAGGTACTTACATCTGCAAATATTGAGTGACATAAAGGGTAATCCTTTATGTCGTTATCTTTATTTTATTACAAACTTAGGGTCTGCACATCCAGCAGGTCCATAAGGACATACATAGTTTGGTTGCTCAGTTTTAACACTCCATTTATTAACTTTTAAAAGTTCTTCTTTAGATACTTTTGACTCATCAATCCCTGTAGAGAAGATATACTCAACAGCTTTATTAGGATCCCAAACTTTTCCATCCATAAACATGTTGTACTTGTCTACACCATCTTTTTTCCATGCACTTGGTGGTAGGCTGTACCCAATCTCTTTTGCTACTTCTGCAAAAAGGTCTGGTCTATAAACAGACTCTATAACTTTTTTCATATCTACAGCTTTGTCAATTTGACCCCATCTATACATTTGAGTTATAAACCACATTCCATGTGAATAGTATGGATATGCTGCATAGTAGTTAGCAAAAACATTAAACATTGGGTTTGCTTCAGACTTTTGACCTTTTAAGTACTGAAATGTACCAGTCATTGATTTTTCAAGAACACTTACAGGAGCATTTACATAGTTCTTTTTACTTAAAATCTTAGCTGCTTCTTTACGATTTTCCCATGATGTATCAAGCCAAATTTGAGCTTCTAAAATCGCTTTCATTACAGCTTTTGTAGTCTCTGGATTTTTCTTGATAAAATCAGCTCTCGTTTGAAGAACTTTTTCAGGGTTGTTATTCCAGATATCGTAGTTTGTTACAAGTGTAGAACCTTTTTTCTTTAAAACAATTCTCTCATTCCAAGGCTCACCAACACAGTAACCTTCAATATTACCAGCGATTAAGTTAGAAGGCATTGTGGGTGGCGGAAAAGGTTTGATAGTAGTATCACGGTCAGGAACTATCCCAGAAGATGCCATCCAATATCTTAACTCGTAGTTATGAGTAGAAACAGGGTGAACCATACCAAATGAAAGAGGTTGATAATTTGAACCCTCTGCTTTATGTTTTGCATCTATATATTTTTTAAGTGACTCTGATGTTAATGGACGAGAAGTTTTATCCATACCGTACTTTTCCATGCTTTTAATGATTTTATTACCAAAAGTGATGCCATTACCATTAAAATCAAGACTAAGAACAGCTTGAAGATTAGCATTTCCATTTATTCCAAGAGTTGCGGCAATGGGCATACCCGCTAGTGCGTGAGAAAAATCATACTCTCCACTAATAACCTTTTGTTGAATCCCCGGCCAGCCGCCACCCTCTTTAACTACATGTACATCTAAACCATATTTATCAAAGAAACCTTTTTCTTCAGCAATTACAATAGGTGCACAGTCAGTCAGTGCTATAAAACCTATAGTTAATTTTGTTTTCTCCGGTGCTGCCATCATTGAAGCAGTTACAACTGAAAGACCTAATCCGATTCTTACTATTTTAGCTAACATATATTCTCCTTAAATCTACATTTAAAAAATGTCGTTGAGAAATTATACGATTAAATATATAGTTAATAAGCAATATTTTGATTAATTTTTATACAATATATCTTAATTCTACATTAAACTTATGTTATTATAATAGTATTAATTTAATTGAAATAGGTTCTATATAATGATAAAGTCAGTGTGTGGGTATTGTGGTGTTGGTTGTGGATTGGAGTATGACGAGAGTAAGCTTATTGGAGATGTTGCATATCCTATTAATGAGGGCAAGTTATGTTCTAAAGGTATATCAGAACTTGTAAGTATTGATACATCCACAAGACTGCTAAGACCGCAGATGAGAGATAATATAAGTGATGAGTATAAGGTAAGTTCTTGGGATGAGTCTATAAGAGTTATTGCTGATAAAGTAAAAAAAACAAAACCTAAAAAGATAGGTTTCTATCTCTCTGGGCAACTTTTAACGGAAGACTACTATATTGCAAACAAGTTGGGAAAAGGTTTTATTGGCACAAATAATGTAGATACAAACTCTCGTACATGTATGTCAAGTGCGGTTGTTGCTTATAAAAAATCTATCGGTGCTGATTTTGTTCCCCTTAGAATGGAAGATATTTTCAGCAGTGACCTGCTTATACTAACTGGTGCCAATACCGCTGAAGCACATGTAGTGTTTCATAACCAGATAAAAAAGGCTAAAAAGCAAGGGCTAAAAGTAATTGTAATAGACCCAAGATATACAGAAACGGCAAAAATTGCTGATTTGTATCTACCTATAAAAGCTGGTGGTGATATAGACTTTTTCAATCTAATTTCAAAACGTTTAATCGATGAAGCGTTATATGACAAAGAGTTTGTAGATTTACATGTAAACAATTTTGAACTCTTACAAAACAAGTTTAAAAGAGTTCCTGTAACTAAAATGTTAAAAAGAACTGGATTGACTAAAGAGCAGTTTGAATGGTTTTGGATGTTTTATAAAAACAGTAAAAATATTATAACGGCTTGGACTATGGGACTTAACCAATCTGTTCAGGGTGTTGATAAAAATTTAGCACTCATAAATACTCATCTTTTAACAGGAAGGATATTTAAGCCTGGAAATGGACCACTTAGTCTTACCGGTCAGCCTAATGCTATGGGCGGCAGAGAAGTTGGAGGTTTGTCTACTGTGTTAGCTGTTCATTTGGGTTTTGATGTAAAGTCTATTAATAAGGTATCAAAGTTTTGGGGTACGAATAAAATTTATAACAAACCTGGACTTACTGCAACGCAGATGCTTGAAGCGGACCTGGATCTGCTGATAATTTGCCACACTGACCCAATCTATCATCTTCCAAACAGACATAAGATGGAGAAGTTAATTCAAAAAATACCTATGGTTGTAGAGATAAATGCATATGAGAATAGTGAGACTTCTAAGTTTGCCCATATAAGATTACCTGCAGCTCCATGGGGAGAAAAAGAGGGTACTCAGACAAACCTAGATAGAAGTATTACAAAGCAGGAGAAGCTGTCACGCACATCAATTGATTGCAAGGCTGATTGGCAAATATTTCAACTTTTGGCATTGGAATTGGGTTTTGAAAAAGAGTTTAGTTATAAAAATACAAAAGAGATTTTTCAAGAGTATCAGGAGATGACAAAGTTAAACGATCATATGGATATTCATTTGGCTAATTATGATGAATTGTCAGATAAACCTTTTGTGTGGGGTGAAAATATTAAAGGCTTTTTAACAAAAGATAAAAAAGCCAACCTTTATTTTCTAGAAAACAAACTGCTTAGTGAAAAAACAAACCTGATATATCCGTTTGTCCTCTTGACCGGTCGTACAAGAGACCAGTGGCATAGCGGCACAAAAACAAATCTGCCAAAAACACTATTAAAGTATAAAGCACTTGAATTTGTAGAGATAAATAGCGAAGATGCAAAATTATTAAATATAAAAAGTGATGATATAGTAGCTGTCACATCGCTCCGAGGAACAATAACTACAGTAGCTATAGTAACTGATAATATAAATAGAAAAACTATTTTTATGCCAATTAGTAATAGGGATATAAACTATTTAACTAACGATTTACTAGACAGTGAGTCTTTTGAGCCTGACTATAACTACAGTGCAGTAAAAATTACTAAGGTATAAGAAGTTGTGGTTTAATTTTACAGGCTCTTTATTTTACATCTTTACCATTGATAATATTAACTATTTCTTCTATACTTAAGAGTTTACCTGTACTTATAACCTCACCATCTATAACTAATGATGGTGTGCTTATAACTCCATAGTCCATAATTTTTTGTATATCTTCAACTTTTTCTACACTATGGAATCCGCCAATTTTAGCTACTGCTTGTTTTGCAGCTTCTTCTAATGTTTTACACTTTGTACAGCCTGTGCCAAGTATCTCTATCTTCATTTTAATTTTTCCTTTTTATATTCTTCTTGAACTTACTTTGCAAGTTTATAATATCAAATTAAATAGATAACCTATAGCGATTATCCCAAAACCAACAATCCCAAAAAATAGAACAATCAACTTAGTGTGTATTATTCTTTTAAGTATCAAAGCCTCAGGAAGGCTCAGAGCAGTTACCGCCATCATAAAGCTTAGAGCGGTTCCAAGTAGCATTCC
This sequence comes from Candidatus Sulfurimonas marisnigri, assembly GCF_015265475.1. Classification (NCBI taxonomy): domain Bacteria; kingdom Pseudomonadati; phylum Campylobacterota; class Epsilonproteobacteria; order Campylobacterales; family Sulfurimonadaceae; genus Sulfurimonas; species Candidatus Sulfurimonas marisnigri. The sequence goes on from NZ_CP054493.1 coordinate 845,738, forward strand.
TTTGCTGACAAGTACTTCAACTAGTGGCATTACTCCAGCTGCGTTACTATACATCGGTATTCCCATTAAAACAGCAACTAAAACAGCAAAAGGATTATCTGCTCCTGCATATTTTGCTATAAAGTCTGCTGGAATATAGCCATGTATGAATGCTCCAACTCCAACACCGATAAGCACATAGAGATATATTTTTTTAAATATATCAAGCGTATACTCAGATGCTTCTTTTACTCGCTCTTTAAATGTAAGTTTTATTTTAAGTTTATCTAATTCTCCATCCATTGGTGTCACATCAAGTAAAATATATTTCTCCATCTTCATTCGACCTATGAAGTATCCACCAAGTGTTGAAACTAATAATCCAAATCCAATATATACAGCCGTAATTTTCCAACCAAATATACCAAACAGAAGTGCTATAGCTATCTCATTGTTTAAAGGAGAGCTAATAAGAAATGAGAAAGTTACGCCAAGAGGAATACGAGCTTGAATAAAACCTAAGAACAGAGGAATGGCACTACAGCTGCAAAATGGTGTGATAATACCAAAAAGTGAAGCTAAAACATTGCCGAAAAATGGTGATTTACCTTGAAGGTAAGCTCTTACATACTCCGTGTTAAAGTGAGTTCTTAAGTATGAGACAATAAAGATAATTGTAATAAGTAAAAACCAGATTTTTATGGTGTCATAGATAAAAAAGTTAATTGCATCAGCTAAATTACCTTGCATATTTAAAAGATTATATATAAAATAATCAACGCTCTCTTTCCACATCATTTGCCTCCATCTTTATTTAAATTCCACTCAATAGTTTGAAGGTTTTTCCAACTTTTCTGAGGTGTTTTAACTTCAAATGAGTAGAATAAATCACTGTCAAAGCTTACATTTGTAAAAATCGAAGCATATTCTAAAACAACATTTCCAGTGCTGCATGCTACATCTAAAACATCACTCATTTATTTCCTCCGTGATGTCCACTTCCACCTGTTCGAGCTACTAATTCATTCATATTTTCTCCACCGATTAAGTAAGCTTCACCAAAACCAAATGTAGCTTCACCAGCTTTTACTTCCAACTCAAACAGATTAAAATCTTTCATCTTTTTAAGCATTTCAACCATAGAAGTATCAAACTTTTCATTATAAAGAGCAAACACCTCTTCAAAACGCTCCGCATCTCTTTGTATTATACTTGATTTGCACTGTAGAGATATACGTTTTCTTGCAAAAAGATTTTCTGTCTTGCTTTCATCTTCAATAAAAAACAGAGATGCATTTGGGTTTGCCTGTATGTTTTTGGCATGTGTTGCTATGTTTGATATATAGATGTAAAAATGATTGTTATCATAAATATAAGGAGCGTATGACGAAAAAGGATTGTTGTTACTATCTATGGTTGCTATAACTGCTGTTTTAATATTTGAAATAAAGTTTTTCATCAATTCTCTCTTTTTTAGTAAGTTTAGCATAATCAACTTCAAAATATTAAAAAAAGATGTATAATTTCGCACTCAAATTATAGGTTCACTTTAGCAGAACCTTTGGGTCAAAAGAAATACCACTCAGTGGTATTTTAGGTTTTTTTGGCTGTGTTTGATAATGTTTATCAAACGGTGATCTCACGTAGAATTATTTATTTATGAGGGCGTAATGAACGTTTCTGATGTAGTGTTTGAAATGGAACTTGGTGGCGTTGATGAAGCAGATATTGCTGATATCGTTTTACTTTGCGAGGACAAAGGATTTAATCGTAATTTTATAGATGAAGAACTAGTTAAGCTAGGTTATCCAAAACTTTTTACTATAGATTATGATGCATATAATGAATACGATGGTTGGGAAGATGATGAGTATGACTCAGTTCAAAAATTTCCACATAAACGTAGTTATACTGACTAGAAAGAAACAAATATGACAAACAAAGAACTAATTAGTGCTTATTACCAAATGTGGAATGATAAGGACTTTGACAAAGCAAATATGATTTGTGACAAAGATATTCGCTTTAGAGGCTCACTCGATATTACAGCGAATGGGATAGATGGTTTTAAAGAGTATGCACAAATGTTAATTGGTGTATTTCCAAACCTTTATCATGCTGTAGAGATGTCGGTGTATGAAAATAATATGGTGGCAATTTATGTTACTTATACAGGGACTCATGATGGTACACTGTTTGAATATGCACCAACTGGCAGACGAATATGTTATTCTGGCGCTTCTTTTTTCCAAATTAGAGATGGTAAGATTGTAAGTATAAATATATTAGGTGATTTAAACTCACTTCATAAACAACTAAGCGAGTAAATAAAGGCAGTTATAATGGATTACCAATCAATAATAGACGAAATTTCAAATGAGATTACCCCTTTGTTTGGTACCGGTAAAGTTGCAAACTACATACCGGCCTTAGCCGGAGTAAATCCAAAACAATTTGCTATGACTCTAACACTGTTTGATGGAACTCAGTACAGTGTAGGTCAAGCGGATACACTTTTTTCGGTTCAAAGTATTTCAAAGGTTTTTACTTTTACATTGGCACTAAAGTTTTACTCAAAAGATCTATATAGCCGCATTGGTCATGAACCATCTGGAAATCCATTTAACTCTCTTGTTCAGCTGGAATACGAAAATGGTAAACCAAGAAACCCATTTATAAATGCCGGAGCTATTAATATTACAGATGCATTGATGAACCATTATGGTAGTTGTGAAGCCGCATATAATGAAGTTTTAGAGTTTATAAAATCAATTTCTGATGACTACTCTATTGATTCAAATGATGTAGTCGCGGCCTCTGAAATGCAATATGGACACAGAAATCTTGCCCTAGCAAACTTGATGAAAAGTTTTAACAATCTTGACAACGAAGTTGAAGATGTAGTCGGTATATACTTTAAACATTGTGCTCTGGAGATGAATACTAAAATGCTCTCAAGAGCTATGCTTTACCTTGCAAATCACGGAGTTGATCCAATAACCGACAAGTGCTACATAACTCCATCGCAAGCAAAACGGATAAATGCGGTTATGCTTACATGTGGGCACTATGATGCTTCCGGAGACTTTGCCTTTCATGTAGGTCTGCCTGGAAAAAGTGGAGTAGGCGGAGGCATTGTCGCTGTCGTTCCCAAGACTATGGGCATTTGTGTATGGTCACCTGAACTTAACGCTCAAGGAAACTCTCTTATAGGAACTAAAGCATTGGAGCTGTTTACAGACAAAACAGGTCTCTCTATCTTTTAGTCTTCTCTTTCCACTAAGAATAGAGTTTACATCTACCTCTTTTTACCAATATTAAAATCAACCAATATGCAACTTTTATTAACACATGATTCATCTTTTTTATAATATATTGTTATTTGTTGTCAAATAAAAATTAAAAATGTAAACTTGTTTAAATTTATAAATATTGTAATTGAGACTTGTAAATAATTCATAAACTAGATTCCAAGTCAAGCTTGGAATGACGATATGCCGTTAATTTGAATAAGTGGTCATTGAAAACACGTCCATTATTGGAAAAACGCTGTCATTGACGACACACCCGTCATTCTGGACTTGATCCAGAATCTAGTTGCTATTTATATATCTTTACAAACTAAGGCATAAAATTGACAAATATACTTAAAGTACTAATAACTGACAAATCATATTTTAGAGACAACTCTACATGTAATAAAACTTTTACATGCAGAGAGTTAAAAGTAGCAAATAATATATCTACATGTAGCTTACATGTAGAGCAAAATAAAGAAGAAAGAGAGATAGCATAATGGGCTTAATAATATTAATCGTACCACTAATAATATACTATGTAATTATAGTTCCGATAATAAAAAAGAAACTAATTAATAAAAAGATTACTAATCCAAAACTAAGGAACTTAGCTTTTATACTTTTACTACTTTTTCCTATAGGTGACCATATAATAGGATATGGGGTATATAAAGCTCTATGTTATACAAACGGTGGAGTAAAGATATATAAGACTGTAACTGATGAACAGGAGCAGAGGGATTATTGGATAGATACTTATAAACAAAAAAGACCTCTTGCTAGTAAAGGTGAGAGATATGGAATTGAGGGAAGAATATATTTAGCAAATGATTTAAAATATCATAAAACTGTTTACATCAATAATTGTAAAACTAAAAGATGGAAAAGTTATGATTGTAAAAAAGCTGAAGAATATATCAAAAATAATAATATAGATATATATTCTTATATAAAAGAAGAAGATTATTTCCCAAGAAATAAAAAATATACAGACCATTTAGAAGAAGCTAATATTGAAGTTATTAGCTTAATAAATGAAAAAGATTTTACCTTGGAAAGAGCTTATTTTAATAAATGCAACAATAAATACAACACCCTCTCAAAAACAGACCCAAACTATAAAAAATCATGCACAAATGCAGATGAAATCATAAAAAAATACAATCTAAAAAATGTGATTAAGGTTCCTGCGAGTTCGTATATTTTTTATAATAGTACTTTTGATAAAAGTTATAACTATAATATAGTTCCTTTTTTAGAAGTCACTTTAGCTACACAGATGATTAAAGATTATAAAACAAATGAAATATTAGCAATCAATAAAGAATATGCTTTTGGTGGTGGCTGGTATGTAAATCTTGTAAGCCCATACCCTTTTGGAATAGGATGTAGTAAAAATAATTTATATGATTTTCATACACAAATTATCCCAAATCCATACAAAAATAAAAAATAATAAAAGGAATTTCCTCGTTGGGAATGCATACATGTAGAACAAAACAAAAAAACTGACATATATACTTCCAGGCACAGCATTGGAGTGAGATAAGTAAAGCTAGGAATGACGATATACCAGTGATTCCGGACTTGAACCAGAATTTAGTTACTATTTGTTAGTCTCTTTTCTAATAATGGTATAAAAAGTGTCTGCATTTAGTTCTACCATTCTTGATTCATCTTCATGCCACTGCATAGCCTCAAAGTACATCTCTTTAACTGATTCATAATCATCCAAAGAGAGCTGCAGCAAAATACCTCTGTGAGCTGTGTCATTGTTTAAACTCCACCACTCGGGCAGACTCAGTGGGTAGCGTATAGCTTTTTCATGAATATCAAAATCTTTTATGTCGGCTTGGTTGCAAAGATAGGTTATCTCTTGAGTAGTTTGAAGAGTTTTCCAGCTTTTTTGCGGTGTTTTAACCTCAAATGATTCAAACAAATCACCAAGTATTTTAGATGAGGGAGAAAAAGCATTTTGTGTAAAAGATGTAAAGATGAGCGTTCCACCTGTTTTTACATGTGCATAAAGTATTTTAAGAGTCTCTATGGGGTTTGGTAAAAAAAACAGAGCGTATGAACATGTAACTATGTCATACTGCTTTTGCATGTCGAGAGTTTCAATATCACAGCAGTGAAAAGTGATATTTGTTATGTTTTGCTCTTTGGCTTTTTCTTTTGCACACTTGAGCATCTGTGTTGAGATATCAACTGCGTCAAAGTTGGCATCTGCAAAAGTTGAAGCATACTCCAAGACAACATTGCCGGTGCCGCATGCTACATCTAAAACATTACTCACACCTTCACACGGGAGTAAATCAGCTATATTTTTAGCTGAAATCTTAAAAAAGTCTATATTTTCATATCTGGTTGCAACTTCATCAAACGTATTTTTAATATTGTTTTTTATATCTTCATCACTCATTTTTTCTCTCCATGATGTTTACATTCTAATAATTCTATCATAATGAACTTCAAAACCTTAAAACACAATTCATATTTATACTATAATTGCACCAAGGAAAAACAACATGTATAAAGAGATTGAGCTAACTGTAAAACCCGAATATATTGATGAATACAAAGATGGATACCCACTGATTTGTAAAGAGTCTATTGCAGATTTGAGTAGATTGACAAAAGAGGGGACAATAGTAAATCTAATGGACAGTAAAAAAAAGTTCATTGCTAAAGGTTACTACGGTATTCAAAACAAGGGTTACGGTTGGGTACTCTCGTCAAACAAAGATGAACAAATAGATGCAGAGTACTTTGCAAAGAGAATAAAATCTGCCATAGAGTACAGAGAAGAGTTTTTTAACGACAAAGAGACGACGGCGTTTAGGGTTTTTAACGGCGAGGGTGACGGAGTAGGCGGTTTGACCATAGACTATTTTGATGGTTTTTATATGGTAACATGGTACAGCATTGGTATATATGAACTTAAAGATGAGGTTTTAAAAGCGCTTAAATCTTCAGTAGAGTACAAGGGGATGTACCAAAAGAAAAGGTTTGACGCAAAAGGTCAGTACTTGGACGATGCGGATGATTTTGTTTGCGGAACTAAAGCGGATGCTCCCATCATAGTAAAAGAAAACGGTGTAAATTTTGCCATCTACTTGGACGATGGACCAATGGTCGGCGTGTTTTTGGACCAAAGAGAAGTGCGAAAAACAATACGTGACAAATACGCAAAAGGAAAAACAGTTCTTAATACCTTCTCGTACACGGGGGCATTTTCAGTTTTTGCAGCTCTTGGCGGTTCGAGCAAAACTACAAGCGTTGACTTGGCAAACAGAAGCCGCAGTAAAACAGAAGAACACTTTAGTATAAACGGCATACATGTAGAGAGTCAAGAGATTATAGTTGAAGATGTCTTTAACTACTTCAAGTATGCCGTAAAAAAGAACTTATTGTTTGATTTGGTAGTGCTTGACCCGCCTAGTTTTGCAAGGTCTAAAAAAGTTACATTCTCTGTAGCAAAAGACTATGTAAAACTTCTTAAAGAGGCTATACAGATAACAAACAGAGGCGGTGTCATAGTCGCCTCTACAAACTACGCCAACTTTGGGATGATGACGTTTAGAGACTTTATATTTAAAGCATTTAAAGAGCTTGGTGGGAAATACACAGTTGAAGAGAGTTTCACTCTGCCAAAAGATTTCAGGGTTGCAGAGAAGTTCAAAGAGGGAGATTACCTTAAAGTGGTGTTTATTAAAAAGGTTAAGTAATTGAAAAAGTATCTTCTATTTGACAATGACGGCGTTTTAGTTGAGACTGAACAATGGTACTACGAAGCAAATAAAAAATCTTTAAATGAGATAGATGTAGAACTTCCGTTTGATGTCTATATGGAGATAATGGCAAGAGGTGGGACAGCATGGGAAGTGGCAAAGAAGCATGGACACACTCAAAAAACAGTTGATGAGCAGAGAAGACGAAGAGATATCTACTACCGAGAGTTTATCTCATCTGAGCATATAGAGATAGATGGTGTAGTTGATGTTCTTGAAGAGTTGTCCAAAGAGTACAGTTTTGGGATAGTAACTACTTCAAGAAGAGTTGATTTTGACCTGATACACTCACAAAGAGAGATAGTAAAGTATATGGATTTTACACTCTGTGTTGAAGAGTATCCCCGTGCTAAGCCACATGCGGACCCATATCTTGCAGGTATGAAAAAGTTTAACGCTCTAAAAGATGAGTGTTTAGTAATAGAAGACTCACAAAGAGGGCTTAGTTCGGCTGTAAATGCAGGGATAGATTGCGCAGTCGTAGAGAATACATTTACAGCTTCTCATGACTTCAGCAGTGCAACTTACAAGATTAAAACACTAAGAGAGTTGCCAACACTGCTCAAATCGTTGAAGCGGTAAAAATCAGCTATAATTCGCTCAAATATTAAGGAAATAACTACATGTCAGAAGAGAAAACTAAAAAACCTAGCAAAAAAAAATACTATGACAATGTAAGTGTCGGAAAACGCACTAAACAAGTAGCTTATTTAGTAGAAGATGGTGACAAAGCTTCTATGTTTGAGTACTTTATTAAAAACAGTGACAAGAAACAGAGTATCGTTGTTGCAAGAAGTAAACGCAGAGCAGATGAGCTCAAGGAATATCTAAAAACTAAAGATATTTCAGCTGCTTCAATTCATGGAAATCACAGAGTCGAGCAGCACGAAGAGGCAGCTAAATCCTTTAACTCAGGTGAATTAAATATCCTTATAACTACCGATATGATTTTGCAAACCTTAGAGTTAAACAATATACAAACTATCCTAAACTATGACCTTCCTCCACAGCATGAGGACTATTTTAATCGCCTTATTCTTGTTGACGGAGTAGGGGAATCTATCTGTTTTGTCTCTCCCGAAGAAGAGGGACTGTTAAGCATTTTAGAGTTGAGGTTGAAAAATGAAATGCCACAAGAAGAGCTAGAAGGCTTCACTCCAGAAGTATCTGATGAGGTAGCTCACGTTGTTAAAGATAAGAAAAAGAAACCTCGTCACCGCTCACAGGTTGTAAAAAAAGTTAAAAAGAAAAAAGCGGAGTAGGGCTTAGAAGTTTCTATATATAACGATTTCAAGAGCAAATATATTTTATAAGACTCTAAGTACTGCTGACAATTTTATCAATATGACATGGTTTTAAAGTATCTAAAACTTTTTCTTTATCACGTTCAAATTTATAACAAACTTCACGATTGTTTTGAACACTCTTAGAATAATAATAAGATATAATATCTCGATTAACTATTTTAAATTTGGAGTATTTATGGTTTACAAATTTTGGAAAGATTATGAAGAGTTGCTTTCATATGAACAGGCATCTCTTCTAGACTATCGACTAGACAATATAGCAATCAAGTTAAATAGTTTTTTTCAAAGATTAATCATACATAATATAGAAAAAATTGATATTAAATTTTTTCTAGCAGGTTCGTGTTTAAAAGCTGATACTTTTCGGGACTTAGATATGTTCTTTCCTTCAAATGAAGACAGAGAACTTGTAAATAGTGCTATGAACCAAGACTTTTTTGAATATGAGAACAACTCATATACGTACAGATATAAAAGTGATATTTACCAACTTGTTTTTAGAGAAAGATTTAAAAATGCTTCTTTGAAAGAACTTGTAGATGGATTTGATTTTGATTCTACAAAGATAGCTTTTGAGTGTAGTTACAATACAAAGAAGAGACTCTTTAGCATTGTAAAATGTGATATGAGAATGGAGTTTGTAAACTATATCAATACAAGAACCAACAATCTCTCAAAAGTTAGTGTCAATCCGTTTGTATCACTTCAAAGAGCAATCTATTTTTTAAAACGAGGGGATGATGTTCCTTATGATGTCTTTCTTCAAGTATGCTCAAAAATTGCAGATTTAAAAATAGAGAATAATGAAGATGCATCTGTATACTTTAATAACTTACAAGGAAATCCAAATAAGTTGAGTAATATCAAAGATGCTATCACACATTATATTGATAATCATAAAGATAAATAACCACTATAAACTAGGCATATTTTAGTTCAGTAAATGAATATTATAATTATAAAAATAAAGTTTAAATACATTTAGAACTTGTTGTCCTACATCACATATAAGAGATGTAGAGTTTTGCTTAATATTCCTCTGCTTCTACTCTATCTCTACCACTTTTTTTTGCGCGATATAAAGCTTCATCGGCTCTTTTTACCATGGTTTTTTCATCATCGCCAGCATGGTATGAACTCACTCCGAAACTTGCAGTTGTGTGTCCTGTAAATGAAAATTGGAATAAAGAGACTATCTCTCTTAATTTTTCAGATAATTTAATAGCACTATCAAGGTCTGTGTCTGATGATAGTATTAAAAATTCTTCACCTCCCCATCTGCCAACAATATCTGTTTCTCTAACATTGTCTTTTATAATTGACGAAAACTCTTTTAAAACATCATCGCCTGCTTGGTGTCCCCAAGTATCGTTTACAAGCTTAAAGTAATCAATGTCAATAATTATTACAGAAAAAGGTGTATTGTACCTTCCTGAAGTTGCTAGTTTCATGGCAAAAATCTCGTCTAACTTTAGACGATTATAAAGTTGAGTCAGTCTGTCTATGACAGAAAGTTCCTCAATACGCTTTTTATCTGTTATATCATGTCGAATAGCCGTATAGCCAATGGTTTTATTTTTTTCATTCTTAACTGGATATATAGTCATATCTACCCAATAAGCCGAACCATCTTTATGCATGTTTTTAATTTCGCCTCGCCATATATTATCCATTTTTATTGTTTTCCAAAGCTCTTGATAGATAGTATCTGTCATATCTGGATGTTTTACAATATTGTGATTTTTACCAAATGCTTCATCTTTACTGTAACCTGAGTTATCACAAAATGCTTGTGAGACTTTAGTAATCTGTCCATATAAATCAGTTGTTGAAGAATTTACATTTTTGTCAATTATTCGTATGTATTCTTGTAACTTCAATTGAGACTGTTTACGCTCAGAAATATCGCTATGAGAGCCAACCATTCGTATTGGACTCCCATCAATACCACGATGAACTATATGACCTCGATCAAGTACCCATAAGAAAGAATCATCTTTACACTTGACTCTATGCTCATTTATATAAGTATCACTTTTACCTTCAATATGTGCTTTTATATCTGCATTGACTTGTTCAAGATCTTCTGGATGAACTCTATTTTTCCACTCTTCTAAAGTATTTGATATCTCATGTTCTTCATACCCTAGCATCTCTTTCCATCGTTTAGAAAAAAAGATCTCATTTGTTTTGAGATTCCAGTCCCATAAGCCATCTCCAGCACCTTCTAATGCAAATCTAAGTCTTTCTTCTGAGGTATGCAACCTTTGGGTAGCTTTTTTCGCAATTAGTAGCGCATTTTCTTTTCTCCTAATCAATGAGCTTAGCAATAAGTATAGCAGTAAAGTTAGTATCAGGGTAAAGCTTGGAATAAGAAAAATAATGTAAATATTTTCACTTTTTAAGATGCCACTTGTTCTAAATACAAGTGTCCATATATGCCCGTTTATTGTAATATTTGTTTTTTTGTATACTTGAGCAAACTCATCATTCTTATTTGAGTCAAAGAGAATATTTTCTCTTATAGTTTGATTACCATCGAAAATTTCAAAATGTATGTTAGGAAACATAGTTCCCAAAAGGCCACTCATAAGGTCATTTACTCGGAATGGCGCGTATACAAATCCTTGAGTAGCTATAACTCTATCTTGAACTGTGTCTAGCTTGGAACCTTTTTTGTATACTGGCAAATAGACCAAAAAGCCAGCCTGAATATTCTTGTTATATTCTTGAACAAGTTTAATTTTACCTGAGAGAATTGCTTCACCGCTTTGCATTGCTTTTGTCATAGCTTCTCTACGTACTTCCTCAGAGAACATGTCATAGCCGAAGGCTCTTATATTACGCTTGTCAAAAGGTTCTAGATATATTATGGAAGTATATAGCTCCCTTTGCCCATCTGGATGTATTTTGAAATCAGAAAACCCCTCTTTTCTTATACGTTCTTCATGTCTTTTTTTGTTCTGTGGCAAAACTACTTCAGAATAACCAAATCCCTGAATTCCATTGAAATTCTCATTTAGTTTGTGCTCACTTACAAATATTGCCCATTCATTGCGAGTTACATTATCCGAAGCATTAAATAAACCAACACCGCTTCTTAGAACTTGTTCATATGTGGACATACGGTTTTTTACGCGGATAACTATTTCATTGGTTGCAAGTTCTAAGCGTAAGTGTTCTTTCTCCTCATAGTATTTATAGGCGAACCACCCCACTAAGATACTTATTGAAAACCCAATAAAAATTGTAATATATAACCATAATTTATTAAATCTAAGAGACATGAAAAACCTTTTAACTTTCTTTGATACAAGTATTATACTATACTATGTTTATAGTATTTTAATTTAATTTTTACATATAGTTTTAGTACACCCAAAACTCTCTTAAGGTTTATAAGTGATAAGAAAAGTAGCTATTGCATACAACAATGAGATAGAAGTTCCACCAGAGTTACAAAGCATAATTGAACATATTAAAACTCAATACGAAGTTGATATTGAAATAGTTGATTATAGAGAAACAGTTTATGAAGTAAGTGAGTTTACACTTACTCTATTATATTTAGATGATATAAAAATAAAAACATTTCTCAAAAATCATTTAAACACTGCAATAAAGATAGGTTTTATTCCTAATGATCATTGCATAAGAGCTATGGGCAGTTATGGAATTTCAAAAGATGTTTATATAGCAATCGAAGAAGCAATGAATGAAAATAACATTAGCTGTGTTGATGTTTTAACATGTAATTGTGAAGTAGTTTTTACAAATGTTGTAATTGGCGATGTACACGGACTCAACTATAAAAATATAGAGAATCAAAGCATCTTTGCAAAAATGAAAAATTTTTATTTAAACCTCAAAAATCTAGGATTTAAAGATTATACCCTTACTACTGCAAAAGGGCAGAGCGTTCAAACTGCTGCAACTGGTGTGATGATTGTAGAACATAACGCAACATCTGGAAAATATAATATTATTAATGAGGAACTGTCTCTGCATGATGGGAAGCTGAATGCCTTCATTATATCACCTACGAGCATCTTCTCTTATATCTACTATCTTTTAGTGGTCACATTTTATGCGAAATTAAATCCAAACACTTTACCAAAAACCCTTGGTTTTATTAAAACTTCAAAGCTCGATATAGGAAGCTCAAAACCTATGGATTTTATGATTGATGGTATATTAATGAGCTCAAAAGAGATTGCTTTAGAAGTATTTAAAGATACGTTAACTTTATCTATCGGAACAAGTGTCATACAAAGCCTACAAGATAATACAAAATTAGAAGAGGATAAAGAGATAATAAAAACAAAACATCTTCCAAAAGGGGAAGTAGGAGCTTTACTTTTAAAAGAAGCTGTGCCACTCTTTAAAAAAGCAAATGAGGATGATTTTAAAGAGCTGTTTATATCGCTTAAAGACAATTCACAGCACAGCTCAATTTTTATTGTTCTAATGATTTTAAGTACCCTTCTTGCCACTACAGGTCTGTTTCAAAATTCGGCTCCTGTAATAATTGGTGCTATGATTCTAGCACCACTAATGTCTCCAATTATCTCCTTGTCAATGGGTGTAGTAAGGGGTGAGAGCTTTTTAATTACAAATAGTTTAAAAACGCTAATGTTTGGAATAATTACAGCTCTGATATTCTCATCTGTATATACATACTTAATACCGTTAAATGTTTTAACTGATGAGATGAGAGGCAGACTAAACCCTAATTTATTAGACTTGATGGTAGCAATTATTTCAGGTATTGCCGGTGCTTATGCGAACTCGAAAAGTGAAATAGCTAAAAGTTTGGCTGGAGTTGCCATTGCTGTGGCTCTTGTTCCTCCACTGAGTGTAGCAGGGATTGGACTTGGATGGGGAGATTTTGATGTTACCTATGGCTCGTTTTTACTTTTTTCTACAAACCTTGTAGGAATCACTTTATCAGCTGCAATCACTTTTTTGGTTTTAGGGTATTCACCAATTCGTAGAGCAAAAAAAGGTATTATTTACACCTCCGCTATTTTAGTACTGGTTTCTATTCCACTTGTTATCTCTTTTAGTAAAGCAATTAATCAAAACAATATTACTAGAAAACTCAACAACTACGCATTTATGGAAAATAGTAAAACAATCACTATACATGTATTGCATGTTGACCTGAGCAAGAATAAACCTGAAATATTTCTGCAAACAAGTTCAAATGATGTTTTAGATAAATTAGACTTAAATTTACTTAAACAAGATATTGAAGATAGGCTCAAACAAAGTGTTGTATTGAATATATCAACAAACACAATTATTCAATAATATATCAACAGGTTGGGGAGCATAGTGAAAAATAAGTTTATTTTTTTTATTTTCAGCTCACTTTTATTTGTAGAGACGCTTCCACTTTTTTTTCAAGGCAATCATAAAATTGATGAGCGTGATTTGTATGGCGTAATTAATCTTTATAAGCCATATTTCTATGAATTTTACAAAGAAAAACCTGCAGCAGAGCCAAAAACAGCGATGTTGCTTGTTCAAACTATTAAAAACTACTACAAAAGCAGAGGCTTTTTTCACACTGTTGTTACCTATGAAGAAAGCAAAGAGTCTTTGTATATAAGTATTAGTGAAAAACTTCCTATTGTGGTAGCCGATGTCGCAGTAGTATCAAAGCTTGATATTAGTTCAAAAATACCATTTAATCAGGGTGATATTTTTGAGAGTAGTAAGTTTTCAAAGAGGACTTAATAGTAAATACGGGTGCTTAAAACACCCTTCAAACTATGGTATAGTAGGAGTAAACAAAGGTTTATTTACAAATGGTTGTAAAAAAGCTCTAAAACTTGTCCAAAATGTAATTCTAAAAATACTATTTCTAAAGGTTTAAGAAGAGGGATTAAGAGATATTATTGTCATGAATGCAACAGTTGGTTTAGTTCAAAAAGAAGACCTAAAAATTTACAAGAAATCATCTTTAAAAAGTATGTTTATAGAAGGCAAATTTTAATTCACTTAGCTGAAGATTATCATCGCAGCATTCCATGGATAAGAAAGCAAATATTTGATTATGAACTTTCTCTAAAGGTTCATAATCCTAGAGCAGTAGTTATTGTCTGTAATGCTACTTTTTACGGAAAGAAAAAAGACAAGCTAGGTACACTAGTTTTTAAAGATATTTTAATTGATGGAAAAAGAGGCTTATACAAGGCTTTTAAAGATTATCCAGTACAAATGTGTCACTTTCATCAAAAGAAAGTTATACAAAGATATATCACAATGCATCCAAGACTAGAAGCCGGTAAAGATCTTCAAAAAATTATGTACAACCTGACATCAACAACTCAAACTATTTTTACAAAAAAACTTAATGAATGGTATGAAAAGCATAGAGATTTTTTAGCAGAGAAAACTGTTAAACCTGAAACTTTAAAAGAATCATTTACTCATCAAAAACTTGTATCAGCATACAAAAAGCTTAACAACACATCTTCCATAACTTTTTACGTATAAGAATGAAAAAAATATAGTTATTAACAACACTACAAATGCATTAGATGGCGGAGTGTTTTCTCCTATGAAAAAACTTTTAAAAATACACAATGGATTTAGTAAGAGTTTGAAACTTAAAATAGTAGATGACTACCTGGTAAATTATAAGAATAAATAATTATTTAGGAGCCCAAATTTTTCATTAAGCCTTACATGTAGAAGTGTTGAAACTATTTAACTATCCAAAAATGGCTGTGCCAATACCATTTTTCATCTTTGGCTTGAGCTGTACATGTATACTTATCTCTAGGCGGTTTTAGCTCTTTATCTGCACTGATTTCAAACTCTGTTTTTGAAATCAAATTTACTTTTATGGCTTCTCCGTTGGATGTGTAGCACCCTATATTTTTAACTTCTTCTTTTAACTTTATACGTAATTTTGGTGGGTTCTCTTTTATAAATGGCTCTCTTGGCTTAATAGTTTCTATTGGCATAGGCACTGTGTTTAACTTGGTTTTAAAACCATCTGAGGTAGCAAATGCCTCTGCCATTGGAAATCTTGTTATTGCCATTAAGTCACTCTCCTCACCAACTGGACCTGATGTTTGGGTGATTCCAATGTAGCCTAGTTCTCTCACCAACTCTGCGGTTTGCATTGTGTATTCCCCAAAAGGGTAAGAGAATAGTTTTTGGTTGTTCACATCTGCTCCTAGTTCCTCTTTAAGCCGTTGTTCTGCTCCCTGTATCTCAGCAGAAATCCACTTTTTCCAAGACTCGTCCGACTCATTTTCTTTAGGGAGAAGAAACTCATGACTTAGTGAGTGGTTAGCAAACTCAGAACCATTTTTTTGCATCTCTCTCATCTGCTCCCATGACATGTAAGAGTCAGATTTGCTGTCAACCTGGTTCGTGCTAACAAAAACAGTAAATGGAAAACTTTTGCTTTTTAGCATAGAGTAAGCTTTTGTGAAAGTGCTTATATAGGCGTCATCTATTGTAAGAGAAACTGTTTTTGGAGGGAGAGTTTTTTTGTTTTTTATATAGCTTATTACTTTTGATAGCGGCCAGACATTGTAGTGGTTTTTTTGTAGGTAATTTAGCTGATACTTGAATTGCTCAATGGTAATGTTGGTGGATGGGTATTTCGACTCACCAAAACGATGGTACATAAACACAACGGCACTATTGGCAAATAGAGGTATGGTAAGAAAAAAAAGTAATATAAACAGTGTGATTTTTAAATTCATAAACTCTCCATATTGCTATTAAGTTGCAGTTAAAACAGGACATTATATTTTCATTAGCCTTAAACAACTATTGGCATTAAAAGCATATAATGATAGTATATGAAAAATTATATATCTTAAAGCATAGGAGTGAGAAAATGATAAAACACATACCATTTAACTTATTGTATTTAGCAGACCATGGATGGCTAAAAAGCCGTTTTCATTTCTCATTTGCTGAATATAGAGATTTTGACAACATTCACTATGGTCCTCTTCGTGTTATGAATGATGACCTTATAAAAGGAAATGAGGGGTTTGGAGAACACCCTCACAATGATATGGAGATTATTACCTATGTATTAAGAGGTGAACTGACACATCAGGACTCCATGGGGCATATGGAGAGTCTAAGTAGAGGCTCTGTTCAGTATATGAGTGCCGGAACAGGCATCACCCATTCTGAGATAAATGCAGCAGAGGAAGAGCTTCATCTTATTCAGACATGGATTATTCCAAATGAAAAAGGTCTGAAACCGCAATATGGTTCTAGAGAATTTGAACTAGAAGATAGACATAACAAGTGGCTACATGTAGTTGGACCTGAGGGGAGTGGTGCAAAAATAAAAATCTACCAAGATGCCTCGATGTATGCATCAGAAATGGATGATGGAAAAAATCTGGAGTTTAAGCTTTTAGAGGGGCGAGCACTTTATGTAAAAGTTATGGAAGGGAGTGCGAAAATAAATGGGATAATTTTCGCACAAGGTGATGCGGCTAAAGTAGAAGATGAGAGTCTACACGTACAAGCAATAAAAAATGCTCATCTGCTTTTAGTTGAGTTGGCAAAAGGGTAATCAGTATAACCTTTTTCGTCTTGTGTGTAGAATGTACTGGTATCTGCCTCATTTAATTTAGCGTCCGTTTTAAAACGCTCAGGCAAGTCAGGATTGGAGATAAAAAGTGCTCCAAATGCTACAGCGTCAGCCAAATTATTTTCTATAGTTTTGTTACCTCTCTCTTTATCATATGCACCATTTGTAATTAATACACCTTTATAGGCATCTCTTAAAATAGAGAGTTCTACGACACTTGCTCCATGTTTTATATCAGCATCAAGAGCATCTATAATATGAAGATAAGCAAGATTGAAATCATTTAGTTTTTCACAGACATAGGTAAAATGCTCTTGTGGGTTGGAGTCTGTCATATCATTAAAAGTACCGCTTGGAGAGAGTCTTAACCCAGTTCTGTCTGAACCAATCTCTTTTGTTACTGCTTCAATGACCTCAAAAAGAAAACGGCTTCTATTCTCTATACTCATTCCATATTCATCTTCTCTTATGTTTGTCCCGTCACGCAAGAACTGATCTAGTAAGTAACCATTTGCACTATGTATCTCAACACCGTCAAAACCAGCCTCAATGGCATTTCTAGCTCCGTTTGCATACTCTTTAACAATCTCTTTTATCTCATTTACGTTAAGAGCTCGTGGAGTTTCAAACTCCTTCATTCCATCAAAGGTATAGACTTGACCGGAGGGTTTTATAGCTGAAGGAGCTACTGGGAGCTCTCCGTTATGATAAGCAGAATGAGAGATTCTACCTACATGCCACAGTTGTAAAAATATCTTTCCATCTTTGTCACGTACAGCTTTAGTCACTTTTTTCCACCCTTGAACTTGCTCGCGTGTATGAATTCCAGGAGTACATGGATAGCCAATTCCCTGCGTTGAGATTTGCGTTGCTTCTGATATTATCAGTCCGGCTGAAGCTCTTTGAGCATAGTAAGTAGCCATCATTTCATTTGGCACATTGTTTTCAATACTTCGGCATCGTGTCATTGGAGCCATAAAAATCCTGTTTTTAAAAGTGCTTGTTCCGATTTTAATAGGTGAGAAAAGATTCATAATTAACTCCTGTGAAATTATAGAAGTTATTATCTCACAAAATTAATTATTTTTACATTATAAATTAATATTTTACTTGACCTTTATATTAAAAACTTCATCAAGTAAAATAAGCAGCTCTTTTTTAGCAGAACCAGCAAAAGAGTTCTCTAAAAAGTGGTTTAGCCCTTTTCCTGCATGTTGGACTAAAGGGATAATCTTTATCCCTGTTATCTCAGATAAAAAGTGGGACTTATCACCCTCTTCGTAAGCATGAAGCAAAATGGAACGTGAAAAGTTGTTAAGTATGTGGTAGTAGATATGCAAAAACTCAGCTTCTAGAACTTCAAGTCCGTAAAGATGAGTGGCTATCTTCCACTCGTGTGAGGCAATAGGGCGGACTTTGTCTGGCTTTACATTTATCCCTATCTCCTCTTTGACCTCTCTTACAAGTGCATCTAAAAGCTCTTCGCCCTCATCAACAGTTCCACCAGGAAAGCCCATTCGTCCATCCCATCTGTCTATCATGATTATTGCCGGACATCTCATGCTTTTAATCTCATCGTTAAAGTACTTCCACGGCGAGATTTCATTTACATATATAACTAAGAATACAGCATTCTTTTTATCTCTGTAGTGGTCACCGAACTCTACTCTTTTCATTTCGCTCATATTTGCTCATTATAAAATTTTATAGAATTTTACATCAAATAAGGGTACTTTAGTATTAATTGAAACAAGAATTTGAGTTTTAGATTAAATCTTTTTTTGTGAAGTGAAGTCCTATTAATTTTTCCAGTACTTCTATTACTTCATCTTCATCACTTAATGATTCAACTATAGAGTGAATACATGCGTCATAAGAGTTAAAACCTTTTGTTATAAGCTTGGCAGCATAGATTAAAAGTCTTGTTGAAACTGCTTCTTGAATCTCGTTATCACTAAGTTGTCTAATCTCTCCTGCTATATTTACAAGCTTTTGCGCCACGTCTTCATCTACACCGCTCTCTTTGATGATTATCTCTTTTTCAATATCAGCTTTAGGGTAATCAAAACTAAGTGAGATAAAACGCTGTTTTGTGCTTGGCTTCATCCCTTTTAGAACATTCTGATAACCTGGATTATATGAAACAACTAGCATAAAGTCAGGGTGAGCTTCAATCATCTCTCCGGTTCTGTCTATTGGTAAAACTCTTCTGTAATCAGCAAGAGAGTGAAGAACGACTGTAGTATCTTTTCTTGCCTCGATTATCTCATCAAGATAGCAAATTCCACCTTCTCGAACTGCTTTTGTAAGAGGTCCGTCTTGCCAGTAAGTTCCATTTTCATCTATAAGATGGCGACCAACTAAATCAGCAGCACTTAAGTCATCATGACAAACTACTGTATATACTTTGCGACCTAGTTTTTCACCCATAGACTCTATAAATCTTGTCTTGCCACATCCTGTAGGTCCTTTGATAAGTATAGGCAAGTTCATTTCGCACGCTGCTTCAAAAAGTTCAACTTCATTTGCCTGTGATAAATAATATATATTTGACATTTTTTTCCTTATTTTGTTAGGTTCATATAAATTTCTGGTAGTACTTTTGGTAGTTTTTTGCTATCTCTGACTACAACATAACCATTTTTTCCAAAGAGATATGAGAGGTAATCTTTCGCCTCTAAATCAATAGTGATACAAAAAGGTGTTATGCCCAGTTTTTTAACCTCTTGTATGGCTTTTTTGGTGTCTTCTATCCCATATCTTCCATCATATCTATCTACATCATTTGGCTTGCCGTCACTTATGATAAGCAGAAGTTTGTTTTGACTCTGTTGTTTGTTTAAAATTTTCCCACTCTCTCTGATTGCTGCACCCAATCTTGTGTAGTAGCCGGGCTTAATGCTGTCTATTCTTCCACGTATTAAATTAGAGTATTTCTCTTTAAAATTTTTTATAATATGAAAACGCACATTTTTATTTTTAATTGATGAAAAGGCATATATAGCAAACCTGTCCTGCAATCTCTCTAGTGACTCCGAAAAAACCATTAATCCATCTTTAATCATGTCAATAATACGAATCTCTTGAGTTATTCCAGCTTCAGTAGAGAGTGAAATATCTGCTAAAATCAGAGTTGACATGTCACGAGTTTTTCTAATAAAACTCTCATAGAACTTCTGATGGTGCCCAGATTTGTTTTGATGACCTTTATAGTCAATCCATGTATCTATATTTATCTCATCACCATAAGGCAGTTTATTGTTTTTAATACGCTCTAGTTCCATTAAATCAAGTTCGCTTTGAATCTTTTTTACCATGTTTTGTAGACGCTTAGGTAAAGGAATAGGCTCTGTATTTGGAGTGATTATAGGTTTTATACATACATAATTTTTTAGATAAACCTCTTTAGAGTAGTCCCATTCGTCAATATAATGACCTTTACCAAGAGGGTACTCTTCACTGCTGTTTGTCGTTAAATCAAGGTCCATCTTTAGTCTTGCAGAGAGGTTCGCTTTTTTTCTACCTAAAGTTATTTCATCTAAATCTTCGGCATTGTAAAGAGCATCTTCATCAAAACTGTCATCTTCGCTTCTATCTACATTTACCTGCTCCATTATGCTCATAAGTGAATCAGGAAGAAAAGCTAAAAGACCGTCTGTCTCTTTTTTGTCATCTATCTGATTTGCCTGTTTTTTCATCTTTAGAGTATCTGTCTTATTTGGCTTCTCTTCACCTCTGACAGCTTCTTCCTCATCCTCAAAATCACTGTATTTGTTTTTGCCGGACAAAGATGGGTATATCCACATCGGAGATGGATAAGTTTCACCATATTTCAGGTTGAGATAATCTGTAGCTGTCTCATAAAAGTTTTTAAAACCGGGGTATGTTTTTAGCAAAATTTGAGATGCAATTAAATTTTTATCTTCATGGGAGCCTCTGTTTGCATCTACTTTTGTAGCCTGAGCAATTAGCCAAAAATAAAGCATCTCATTTTGCTCTTTTGTCGGAAAATAGGCAAGTGATGCAGGGAGGTAAACACCCTTTTCATCTTGGTTGGCAAGAAAAAAAGTGTCACCAGCGCCCGATATTTTCTCTAAAAATGAACGAGAGGTATCTATAAAACGCTTATCGGTAACTTGCAACTCTTTGCCTTTTTCACCACCTAAAAGGTGATAAAAAATCTTTAGAGATTTACTTTTATCTGTAAAAAAAACTTGGCTCTCATTGTGAGACTTACTTGTTTTTTTATTTAAAAATTTGTTCCAAACCTTACCAATGCTCTCTTCCATATGTTTTTCTTATGCTTTGGCTATTGCTGTCTCTTTAACAAAGAAACTGTAAAGGTATGCTAAAAGACCGGCAAGTGTAACTAGTCCAAACACTAAACGAACTATGTAAACAGGAATTATTTCAGCCTGTGTTGCCATAAAACTAAGCGCATCCGCATCCGGCCAACGCTGTAACATTATTTGTATAACTCCGGCTACTGTAAGAGCTGCTGTAACTCCAAGCATACCAATTACCATCATCCAAAAACCTTTAAGCTCCATGCTTTGAGCTTTAGGACCATTTCCATGAGGACGGCCACGCATAATCGGCATCGCATAAGAAATGATTGTAAACATAATCATGATATAAGCACCAAAGAATGCCAAGTGACCGTGTGCAGCTGTCAGTTGTGTTCCATGTGTATAAAAATTAACAGGAGCTAAAGTGTGTAAAAAGCCCAAAACTCCTGCACCTAAAAATGCCATTACAGCTGTACCTTTAGCCCATGTAAGTGCTATTTTATTGTCATGATCTATTCGACGTTGTTTAGCCATGGTAAATGCATAAAGTACCATTAAAAAGAAAGGCAGAGGTTCAACAGCTGAAGCAATAGAGCCAATCCATAACCAGTAAGATGGTGTACCAATATAAAAATAGTGATGTCCAGTTCCAACAATTCCCGAAACAAGTGTCATAGCAATAATAAGGTAAAGCCATTTATCAATATGTTCACGGTCAACACCAGTAACTTTAATAAGTACAAATGAGAGTATAGCTCCTAAAATAAGCTCCCAAACACCCTCAACCCATAAGTGAACTACATACCACCAGAAAAATTTATCTAAAACTAGATTCTCAGGAAGATAAAACGCAAATAAAAAGAAAACCGCCAGACCAAGAAGACCGGTTAAAAGTACAACAGTAATAACAGTTTTTCTACCTTTGATTACAGTCATACCAACATTTAACACAAAGGCCAAAGCAACTATAACAATACCAATCTTCGTAATAGTAGGCTGTTCTAAAAACTCTCTCCCCATAGTTGGCAATAGACTGTTATATGTGACTTCTGCCAAAGTTGCGTAAGGAACAAGCAGATAACCTAAAATAGTCATAACTCCAACTACCGCAAATATCCAAAAGGTAACTTTTGCAAGCCATGGGCTCCATAACTCTCTTTCGGACTCTTCAGGCACCAAGTAGTAAGTAGCACCCATAAAAGCAAATAGTATAAGAACTATAAGTAAGTTTGTATGAACCATTCTTGCTACATTAAATGGGATATGTGGAAACAAGAAGTCTCCGTTAATATACTGTGTTCCAAGTATTAGACCAAAAAGTATCTCTCCTGCTAGAAGAGCCAATGCAAAAATAAAATATGGTTTTGCTACCATCTGAGAAGTGTATTTCATCTTCAATTATCCTTCAATGTTTGGCGGCCATTCGTTATCGTCAATACGAGATGTCCAGATTAAAAAGTCAGAAATATTATTTACTTCTTCTTCACTTAAGTTAAATTGAGGCATTTTTCTTCTGCCTGGCTCACTTAGCGGCTGTGCAGCCATCCAGCCAATCATATATGATTTAAAAAACTCTTCATTTTTTAGACCTCTTCTGTCAAACACATTAGCTAGTTCCGGTGCATAGTAAGCGCCTTCTCCCATAATTGTATGACATCCCACACAGTTGTTAACTTCCCACAAGTTTTTTCCTCGGGCAACAGACTCGGTGATTTTGTCACTGTTAGTCAGTTTTGGAATCTTTTGCACAGTATCCATAGTTAGACCGGCAAATAGTAAAATGGCAAAAAGACTTCCGCCAAAGTAAATATTTCTAGCCATATTTTTAGTAATACGTTCACTCATAATAACTCTCCTTATAAATTCTACCACTAAGTAGTATTTGAAATTGTAGCAAGAAAATATTAATTCTACCTTTTAGTAGTATTTAAATTATATTATTAGATATTTAGTATATAATGTTCAAATCAAAGGGGAAAATATGCAATTAAATAATACATCTCAATATGCGATACGAATTTTGAGTTATATTGCTAATACCAATGACAACAAACTTTGCAATGCAAAAGAGTTGTCAGAAATACTGGATATTCCCTATAAATTTTTAACAAAGATTATGACTCACTTGGTAAAAGCAGAATTTGTAATATCTATACAGGGGAGAGAGGGTGGTTATAAGTTGGCTAAACCTGCTTCGGGCATAACTGTCATGGATGTTTTAAATGAATTTAATGAACCAATTAATCATCAACAATGTTTATTGGGCATAGGTACATGTGATGGAAAAAATAAATGTTCTTTGCATGATCAGTGGGCAGAGCCTAAGAGTCTTATTAAAAAAATGTTTGAAGAGACTACATTAGAAAATATAGAAGGTAAAAATTTCAAATCATGATAATAACAATAGCTTAAAGTTTATTGTCTATACATATGCCAATAATACGTGGAAATAAAGTTATTTCATCACCTTGTTGTTTATCAGGGTAACCCATACCATTTTTAATTGCAATCTCGTGCCCAAGAGCTGGGTGTGATTTCATAATGCTTTAGCATTATTTTATCTAAATTACTGAATTAAATAATGTCTAGTTTATAGGGGACATTCCATAATAGTGAAACACAATCACTGATATCAATGATTGTATCACTATGTAAAAAAAGTGACATTCTTGATAATGAGTTATGAAAAAAAAGATTAAAATTTAGTGAATCTCCAAGATTAAACAGAAGCTTATTGATTGGGGTATAGGAGCGAGCTGTATTTGCCGGTTTTTTGGCAAGGTGATTCATAGTAGTTTGAAGTGTTCTTGTGCGTTTCACTGAAGTAAATGTTTTTTTTCTTTAAATAGTTTTATTTTTACATCTTCATTGGATATATGATCAATAAGAGCACGTTTTGCAAATACTCGCATTTTTGTCTTGATAATATCAAGTTTTGCAGGAGTATGAATAATATCAGATAATAGTTTTCTAAAGCTTTCATGCATTTCTTTTTGCTGTTCTAACTCTGGATAGTTTATATAAGACATATACTTTTCCTCAGCTGCAAAATGTATGTTTATGTAATCATTAAACTCATATAGAATTTTTCTAAGATCCTCTTTTGTATCTTGGCTTTCATCTAGTTCATAGAGTCTATTGACTAATAAAAAGAGATTTTTATGTTGATTGTCAATTGAATCAATATCTAGAGAGTAGGCATCATCCCATTGAAGTTTATTATTAGATGACATTTTACACATCCCTTATATATATTTATATATATCAGTATTGTATACATATTGAACTTAAAATATTGATAATACATTGTATAAAATATGAGCATTCATATATTTTTTCTAGCTAAGAAATTGCTATACTTACCAATAATAAATAACATGGAGCTTAAATTATGCAAGCACTACAAAACGCTTATGATGCAAGAGCTAAAAAAATAAATAAAATTGAAGAGATAAAAAACTCTAAAAGTCCACAGGAAGCATTTGATAAACTGCAAGAGTATGCAGATAGTGGATATGACTCAATTCCTAAAGAGGATAAAAGTTACTTTTTAAAATGTTTCGGAATTTATGACAGACCTGCTACACCCGGAATGTTTATGATAAAACTTCGTATTCCTGGGGGTCATTTAAACTCTGCTCAAGCTAGAGTAATAGGGGAGTGTGCTAGAGATTTTGGACAAGATTATATAGACCTTACTACAAGAGCTCAGTGTGAACTTAGATACCTTAAAATAGAGGATATGCCTACTCTTTTAGATAGACTAAAAGCTGTTGGAATAGACTCGTACCAAACAGGTGTTGATAATTTGAGAGGCATTATGGGTGATCCACTTGATGAATTTGGTTTTGATAATATTCTACCATCTCAAAAACTTCTTTTAAAGCTTCAAAGTATGTTTCTTTATTCACCTGATTGGATTTCAACACTTCCAAGAAAGTTTAATACAGCCATAACCGGTTCATTGTCTAATAGATGTAATGTTTTTACACACGACTGCTCTTTTGTCCTGGCACAAAAGGATGGTATTTATGGCTATAACATGTATCTTGGCGGTAAGGTTGGTGTGATTGCGAAGAGTGCAGATATATTTTTAGCGAATGAAGATGAGGTTGAAAAAGCCTTTGCATCAATTACTGATATTTTTAAAAGATTTGGATTTCGTGACAATAGAAACAAAAATAGACTTCACTTTCTTATAGAAGCTGTTGGAATGGGCGAAATAGCAAGTGCAATAAGAGAAAATGCTGGCATCAATTTTGCGAGAGCTGGTGAGACTATGACTCAAATAGATTTCAACGATCCAGACCAAGGAAAAGTACAGCTTCGCGATGGTTCATATGGCGTACATGTAGTAGTCCCTTCTGGGGTATTTACGGGAAATGCTATGATGGAAGTAGCAGACTTAAGTGATAAATATGGAGATA
The DNA here is from genome assembly GCF_015265475.1 of Candidatus Sulfurimonas marisnigri. Taxonomy (NCBI): domain Bacteria; kingdom Pseudomonadati; phylum Campylobacterota; class Epsilonproteobacteria; order Campylobacterales; family Sulfurimonadaceae; genus Sulfurimonas; species Candidatus Sulfurimonas marisnigri. The sequence goes on from NZ_CP054493.1 coordinate 871,414, forward strand.
AAGAGATTAGATTTGATATGGAGCAGAGTCTTTATATTTTAGGTGTTAATGATGTTGATTCTTTACTCAAAGAGAAGTTTTTTGAGACATATAAAAGTTTAAACACACCATATTTTAACCACCTTATAGCCTGTGCAGGAACTGAGCATTGCCCATTTGGGGTTATTGAAAATAAAAATGATGCAATTAATATGTCTAAATATCTGGATGAAAAAGTTCCACTTGAAAATGGTCGAGTTAGAATGTACTGGTCAGCATGTGTAAAAGGTTGCGGTATTCATGGATTGGGCGACATAGGTTTTGAGGGTTGTAAAACTAAGGTAAACGGAGAAACAGAGGGTGGTGTAAACATATCCATTGGGGGAAAACTTGTGAGTGAGGGAGAAGAGGGATATACTGTTATAAAATCCGCTCCACTAAGATATGCACACCTTTATGTTGAAACATTAATGCTTGAATACAAAAAACATAAAGGTCAAAGTGAGAATTTTGAAGGATTTTGCGATAGAGTTTTAAGACAATACACTTCTTCATATATTGGTTTTACGATGAAACTAGGAGCATATTTAAGAGAAAATAATATAGATGTATGTATAGGTTTTAGTGATAAAACAAAAACAGGTAAAAATGAAGAATATGAAGTTTTTGAACTCGGACGTAAGGTTTATTATGCCATGTCTAAAAAAGAAGCATACTCTGCATATGAAAGATTTACAAATGTTTTAAACAATGAAAAATTAGAAGATATACGTAACTTAATGCCAAATATTGATGAAAATATAGCATTAATGCTGGATGCTATTTTAAGCACGAAAGAAGAAAACAGAGCAGTTGTTTTCTCTGAAATTACACCTTTTATATCACTATAATTTATGTATAGATAATATTCAAAGCAATATCAAAGCCATTATTAAGTATACTTCGCGGATTTTATATAAAGGAATTTCATGGCTAACAAACGAGTATTGGTTAAGTTTTCAGGTGAAGCATTAGCAGGTGAAGCAGGTCATGGAATCGACACACAGATTTTAAACTATATTTCTCAAGAAATTAAGTCATTAGTAGATGCTGGTATTGAAGTTGGTATAGTTATTGGAGGTGGTAATATAATTCGCGGAGTAACAGCTGCTAAAGATGGAATTATTAAAAGAACATCTGGTGATTATATGGGAATGCTAGCAACTGTTATAAATGGTGTTGCTATGCAAGAAGCGTGTGAGCATGCCGGGCTTCAGGTTCGTATGCAGACAGCTATTAAAATGGAGCAGATCGCAGAGCCTTACATTAACCGTCGTGCAGTTCGTCATTTAGAAAAGGGTCGTGTTGTTATTTTTGCAGCAGGTACTGGAAACCCATACTTTACAACAGATACAGCAGCAACACTTAGAGCAGTCGAAATAGGGGCAGAAGTTATCATTAAAGCAACAAAAGTAGATGGTGTTTATGATAAAGATCCTAAAAAATTCACTGATGCTGTTAAATTGCAAACACTATCGTATGAACAAGCACTTAGTGATAATATTAAGGTTATGGACGATACGTCTATAGCACTAGCAAAAGACAACTCCTTGCCAATTCTAGTATGCGATATGTTCAAAAAGGGCAATCTTTTGGACATATTAAACGGCAATATGCAAAACTGTTCAATCGTAAAATAAAATTAAGGAAACAGAATGAAAGTAGAAGAATTAACAGCGAAAATTTTAGACAATAACCCAAATATGGATCGTTACCAAATAGCAATATCTGTAGCAAAAAGAACTGATCAGCTTTTAAATGGTGCGACAAGTAAGCTAAATGTTTCAAAAAACGTAAAAGCAGCTGACTTGGCTTTAATGGAAATCGCTGAGGGCCTTATAACTGTTAAAGGCTTTGTTGATATAGAGAAGTAAAACTTTGAGTTTGAGTCAAGTCAATATTGAAAAAGTTAAACATATACATGATGTTGACTCGGCTACAACTTACCTTTTTACACAAATAACTCTAAGCGATGCTCTTAGCAATGCCTTAGAATACTCAAGTAAAGCCCACAGAAACCAGCTTAGAAAAAGTGGTCAACCATACATAATTCATCCAATCTTGGTAGCAAGTATTGTTGCATCAATAACTAATGATGAGGCTATGACTATAGCAGCACTTCTTCATGACATTGTTGAAGATACGGAAGTCTCTATTGATGAAATAAAAGAGCTTTTTGGTGGTGATGTAGCACACTTGGTTGAAGGCCTTACAAAAATAGATACCATTAGGGATTCTGAACTTATTCCATCAAATTCAAATGAACGTTTAGTTGTATCTGCCCTTTCATTTAGAAAGATGCTTTTAGCAAGTACAGAAGATGTTAGAGTTTTAGTTGTAAAACTTTGTGATAGATTGCATAATATGCTAACTCTTGATGCCCTTCCAGATCATAAACAAAAACGTATTGCTGAAGAAACGCTTGTCGTTTATGGACCAATTGCACATCGTTTGGGTATATCTTTTTTGAAAAACATATTAGAAGATTTAAGCTTCTCATATCTTTTTAAAGAAGAAAAACACCATATAGATAACTATCTTGATACAAATTATCATGCAATTGAGATGAAACTAGAAGAGTTTAAACAGTCAATAGGTAAAATTTTACTACAAAATGGTTTCTTTGAAGATGATTTTGAGATACTCTCTCGTGTTAAACATCGCTATTCAATATATCTGAAAATGCAAAGAAAAGGGATAGGTATTGAGGAGGTGTTAGATCTTCTAGCTGTTAGAATACTAACTAAAGATTCTGTTAAATGCTATAATATTTTAGGTCTGATTCATCTGCACTTTCAACCTCTCAGCTCAAGGTTTAAAGACTATATAGCTGTTGCTAAAGATAATGGATACCAAACTCTTCATACTACTGTTTTTTATAATACTGCTATTTTTGAAGTGCAAATAAGAACTTATGATATGCACAATACTGCCGAACTTGGTGTTGCTGCTCATTGGAAATATAAGAGTGGTGGAAATAACAGTATTAAGCTAGACTGGTTAAATAATTTAGGTTATCAAAATGAGTCAGTAGAAGATTTTTATGATTTAATTAAAAATGATTTATACAGTGATGACATATCTGTATTTTCCCCAACGGGTCAAGCTTTTACTCTTCCTCGTGGAGCAATTGTTCTTGATTTTGCTTATGCTGTGCATACATACGTTGGAGATCATGCAAAGTCAGCTCTTGTGAATAAAACAAAAGCACCGCTTTTAAGCGAGTTGCATAATGGTGATATTGTAAAAATAGAAATGTGTGAAAATATTATTACTAGGTGCAGTTGGATAGATGCAGTAAAAACATCTAAAGCTAAAGCAAGTATGAGACAAAATTGTAATGCAATAGTTAGAGATATCAATGCAAAATCAAGTGTAAACATCTTAGCAACTGCAATGAATTTAAACACCTCAAGAGTATTGGAATGGCTAGACACACAAAGCAGTGAAAAAAAAGCAGCGATTCCTATGGATATAGATCATTTCCGAGAAGTAATTCATAAGTTTGTTATGGATATAAGTCAAAATAATCGTTTTAAAAGATTTCTCTCTAGTCATAGATTTAAGTTAAAACAGTATATTTCAAGAGGAATTGAAATATACAGTACCTCTAATATAAGTGACGTAGTGTTTGATTACTGCTGTCATCCAAAAACTGGTGATGAAATAGTTGCACTTTTGGACAAAGGTAAAGCTCATGTACATCATAAGATGTGTAAAAGTGCAATTAAAGATATAGATAAACATATGCCTATGGTATTTGTAAAATGGGAAAAACAAAATATTTATAATTATAATATGATTGTATCACTTCATAGTGGCAAAGGAACTTTGGCAGACTTTTTAAACTTTTTAGTAAAATTAAATATTGATATAAATTCGATTGAACTAGGAAAAAATAAAAGTGAATCAACAAGATATTGTGAGCTTGGTTTTGAGTCTAAAGAATCAGACATTAATTCACTTCGTGCTAAAATGGAACAAAAAATAAAAGTTATACATCTTATACGAAAAGATGATGCGTATAGAAATTAAATAGGAAGATATGAAATGGTTAGTGAAGCTTTAAGAGAAATAAATAGAGGTTGTGCAGAGATTATAGACATTGAAAGAATTGAAACACTATTAAAAGCATACTTTGATGAAGGTAAGACATATACAGTAAAAGCTGGCTTTGATCCAACTGCACCTGATTTGCATTTAGGACACACTGTTCTTTTACAAAAATTGGCAACGTTTCAAAGGTACGGTGGCATAGTTCAGTTTTTAATAGGGGATTTTACAGCTCAAATAGGTGATCCTACCGGTAAGAGTTCCACAAGAAAAGTACTCTCAAAAGAAGATATACAAAAGAATATAAAATCTTATACAACACAAGCATTTAAAATATTGGATAAAGATAAAACCGATATAGTTTACAATAATGACTGGTTAGAAGCACTAGGTGCTTCAGGAATGCTTGAATTATCATCAACTTTAACAGTTGCAAGAATGTTGGAGCGTGATGATTTTTCAAAGAGATTTGCTTCACAAACTCCAATAGCAGTAAGTGAGTTTATGTATCCACTACTTCAAGGTTATGATAGCGTTCACCTTAAAAGTGATGTAGAGATTGGTGGAACTGACCAAAAATTCAACCTTCTAATGGGAAGACAACTTCAAAAGGTTTATGAAGTTAAAAAACAACAAGCTGTTTTGATGATGCCTATTCTAGAAGGTCTTGATGGCGTTCAAAAAATGAGTAAATCTTTGAATAACTATATTGGTGTAACTGATGAGCCAAATGATATGTTTGGAAAAGTTCTTAGCATATCAGATGATCTTATGTGGAGGTTTTACGAACTTTTAAGTTCAAAGTCTTTAGATGAAATTGCTAGTATTAAAAAAGGTGTAGAAGATGGTTCTCTTCACCCTAAAAATGTTAAAGAAGATTTAGCTAATGAAATTACTACTAGATTTCATTCTGAGGCTCAAGCCAAAAGTGCAAAGACTGAATTTGATAGAATTCACTCTAAAAACCAGATACCAACGGATATAGAAGAATTTAGTTGTGATGGTGAGGTTTGGATAGCGAAAGCCTTGGTTGATTGTAACATTGAACCATCTACTTCTCAAGCTAGGAGAGATATTAAGCAAGGTGCTGTTAAAATAAACCAAGAAAAAGTATCTGATGAGCAGTTACAATTATCGCCCGGGGAGTATATACTTCAAGTCGGAAAAAGAAAATTTGCAAAACTAAAGGTGAGTTAATGGGTTTCAAGTCATTAAAAATTGGTAAACATATAATAGAGAAGCCCATAGTTCAAGGCGGAATGGGTGTTGGAATAAGTTGGGATAAATTAGCCGGTAATGTTTCAAAAGAGGGTGGACTAGGTGTAATTAGTTCAGTCGGTACAGGTTATTATGAAGATAAAAAATATGCAACAAAATTAGTGGCTGGCAGACCGCTTGATGCTCTTGGGTTTTACTCAAAAGATGGTTTTAATGCTATAGTTAAAAATGCAAGAAAATTATGTGGCGATAAGCCGCTTGCAGCAAATATTTTATATGCTATCAATGATTATGGTCGTGTTGTTACAGATGCTTGTGAAGCAGGGGTCAATATAATTATAACAGGTGCTGGACTTCCAACAAATATGCCAGAGTTTACGGAAGGTTATCCTGATGTCGCTCTTGTACCAATTATATCATCTGCAAAAGCTCTTAAGATTATCTGTAAAAGATGGCAGAAAAGATACAACAGACTTCCAGATGCAGTAGTTCTTGAAGGTCCAAAGAGCGGAGGACATCAAGGTTTTACATACGAGCAGTGTTCAATGCCTGAAAATCAGTTAGAAAACCTTGTTAAACCAGTTGTTGAAGAAGCAGCCTTGTGGGGAAATATTCCAGTAATAGCTGCGGGTGGTGTTTGGGATAAGAGTGATATAGAAGAGATGATGTCACTTGGTGCTTCAGGTGTTCAAATGGGAACTCGTTTTATTGGAACTTTTGAGTGTGATGCTCATGAAAACCTTAAACAAGTTCTATTAGGAGCAAAAAAAGAGGATATACAACTGATGGCATCTCCTGTTGGATATCCAGCTCAAGGTGTTAGAACAAACCTTACTGAATTGGTAGAAAAAAGAGAAGGACCTGCTATAAAGTGTATCTCTAATTGTGTAGCACCATGTAATCGTGGCGTTGAAGCAAAGGAAGTTGGTTTTTGTATAGCAGACAGACTAAGTGATGCTTTTGAAGGTAATCTTGAAACTGGTCTATTCTTTTCAGGTACAAATGGATATAGACTAGATAAGATAATTTCCGTAAAAGAGTTGATGGAAAAACTCACAGAGGGTGAATAGTTAATAGATGATTCGTTCTTTTTTTTTACTACTCTTATTTGTTATATCTCTTCAGGCACTAAGCAATAGTGAACTTTTAAATCGGGCAGATGGTTTTATGAAAACAGGTTCTCAAAGTAATCAGTTTCGTGCATATAATGACTATAAAAATCTTTATCTTAAAGCAATAATGGAAGAAGACTCCAAATTAAGAGTAAGCTCTTTGCGTGGAATAGTAAAGAGTGGAAATAAACTTCATATAGATGTTGAGCAGTACTCAACTGAACTTAAAAAACTAACAAATAAAAAAATATATAAGAAACCAAAGTCAAATAAAAAAATCAAAAAAGCTAAAAAAATTCAGATTAAATCTTCACATAAGTTAAAATCAATTAACTGGAAAAATGGCAAGCTCGTTTTAAAGTTTGATAAAAAATTAAAAAATAATCAGATAAATTATTTTATACTCTATGATGCTAAAAAGAAAATACATAGATATGTATTTGATGTACATGCTTCAATGCTTACAAAGTCTCAAAACCTTAAAAAAGATGGCATTAGTAGGATTAAACTTGCTCAATATAAGCCAAATACTCTCAGACTTGTAATAGAGAATAGTTCAAAGGTAAAAGTAAGTTTTAAAAAAAAGAATAATAGCTTAATTGTCAGTATGAAATCAACTGCTAAAGTAAGTGAAATTGCAAAAAATTATACACAAAGAAAAGTTGATAAAACTAAAATAATTGTTATTGATGCTGGGCATGGTGGTAAAGATCCTGGGGCAGTTGGGTATAAAAAATATAGAGAAAAAGTAGTTGTTTTTAAAATTGCAAAAGATTTGAAAAAGATTCTTAAATCTCGTGGTTATAAAGTTTTCATGACTAGAGAAAAAGATATATTTGTAAAGCTTAGTAAAAGAACAAAGTATGCGAATAGGAAAAATGCTGATATATTTGTAAGCATTCATGCTAATGCAGTTGATAAAATAATTGCAGAAAAAGCTTATGGAATTGAGTGCTATTTCTTATCTCCTTCTCGTTCAGATAGAGCAAAAAGAGTTGCTGCACAAGAGAACTCAGCAGATTTAAGTGATATGAATAAATACGGAAAGAATAGTTTTTTAAATCTTTTAAATCATCATAATATACTGGCATCAAATAAACTAGCAATAGATTTACAAAGAGGAATGCTTGGTTTACTAAATAAAGAATATAAAAATGTGAAAGATGGTGGAGTTAGAGAGGGTCCGTTTTGGGTCTTAGTTGGAGCACAGATGCCATCAGTTTTAGTAGAGGTAGGTTTTATATCCAATTCACGTGAAGCTAAAAGATTGGTAAAAGATAAATATAGAAAAACTATAGCTAAAGGTTTAGCTAATGGTATAGAGAGGTATTTCGCTAACTGTAATTAATTTAATCAGGTGTAGTTGCGAAATCCATTTTTTTATATAGTTTTTTAAGACTCTTTTTTGTAGTCCAAATCACCAGCTCTTGATTCTTTTTCATCAATTATTCTTTGAATCTGTTGTTTCACCTTATCATATCTATATTGCTCTTTAAACCCAATAATACGTCCACCAGCTGCATTCGGATGTCCCCCACCATTAGCCCATTCTTTTGATATTTGAGAAACACTCACTTTGTTATTTGCTCTTAGGCTCATAGTTCCTCTATAACTAACATCTACTATAAAATCATACTCTGGGTATGTTAATAAGAATCCATTTCCAACTATAGATGTATTTCCAACACCATAACTCAAAAATCCTTTGTAGCCTTTGTAGTAAATAGTTTTTTCGTCTCTTGCTTGACCTAAAAGGTCAACTATAAATGTTGTTGCTAGATTGTCAAGTGTATCATCTTCATTTTTTTTGAAAAATTCTTTTTTTAACATGTGTATTTTTTCATCTAAAACTATCGGAGCATTTTCTTCATCTATGTATTTAACAGCTTCCATAAGAAGAGATATTTTATAGTTATTATCCACTTTTGCAAACATAACTTTGTTTAGTTCTCTTGTCTCTGTGACAAGTCTCATACAAACTTTACCATACTCAAAGTTTTCTTTTTCTTCCATTTTCCATAGATCAACAGCATTTACTACATTAACAAACTTATTCATCCACGATGGTTCATTTAATTCGAAGTGCTCTTTTGCATAGTCATAAGTTATTTTTGTTGCACATCTCTGTGTATCAAGAAAATACCACTCATATTTATTTGCACTGTCTTCTCCACTTCCATGATGATCTAGTAAAATTAAATCTATTTTATCATTTTTACTTACTTCATTATTTAGCCATCTTGACTCATCAGCAGTTAGATTTAAATCAGTTATTAAAATTGTAGCATTAGAATTTTGAGTTTTAATATTTTCTAAAATCACTTCTAATGTTTGTTTTACTTCAGCACCATAATTAGCGTTGTAGTTAAATAGTTTATATGGAGTAGACCTCATAACAAGTTGGCAGCTGTAGCCATCAAGATCTGTGTGTGAAAGATGGTGAATTATTTTAGTAGTCATTTTTTTCCTTAAATTATTTGTCTTGTTCTGTAATTGATATTGAACCCATTACTTCAAATGTTGCACTTGAGTCTATCTCTGCATGTGAGAGAACAACAACATCAAGAGAAAATCTCTCAAATATCTCTGCAATTCCTTTTCTAAGCTGTGGGTCAACTATTATTACGACTGGTGACACACCTTTTTGTAATAGTTCAGCTGCTTTTGTGCTTGTTGCTTGCACAAGAGCATTTATCTCACCAACATTTAGAAGAAGATTTCTTGTTCCATCTTGTTCTTGTGATTTTTCTAACATTAACTGCTCAGACGATGTATCAAATGTTAGAAGCCTTATAACTCCGTCTTCACCTGAATACATTTTAGTGATAATACGTGAAAGTCTAGCACGAACTTGTTCTGTTATTACGTCTACATTTTTAGTAAACTCTGCTATATCTGCAATAGTCTCTAATATCGTAAGCATATCTTTAAGCGGTATCTTTTCATGTAAAAGAGATTTTAAAATTCTTTGTATAAGTCCAATGGATGCAACTTTTTGTACGTCATCAATAATAACAGGAAAATCATTTTTAATTTTATCAATAAGTGTTTGAACCTCTTGGCGAGTAAGAAGGTCCTCAGCATTCTTTTTAACTAGCTCACTCATGTGGGTAGATATAACGGTTGAAGGATCAACAACGGTGTATCCATTTATTATGGCATCCTCTTTTTCCTGAGGGAGTATCCATATTGCGTCAAGTCCAAAAGCTGGTTCTTTTGTTGCCTCTCCAGTTATTTCACCTGTTGCCATTCCGCTATCCATAGCTAAAAACTTATCAGGCATAATCATACCTTCACCTATAGAGATACCTTTTAGAAGTATTTGGTATTGTTGAGGCTGTAGATGCAAATTATCTCTAATACGAACTTGAGGCATTAAAAAGCCAAAATCTGATGCAATCTTACGTCTCATGGAACGAATACGCTCAAGTAAGTCACCACCTTGAGATTTGTCTGCTAAACGGATGAGTTGATACCCAAGTGTTAGCTCTAACATCTCAACTTTTAGTATATCTTCTAGTGCTGTTTCTTCCTCTTTTGCAATCTCTTCATTTGTTTTCTCCGGCCTAGCTTTTTCTTTATCTTCTTGTTCTTTAGTTTTAGATGATAGTTTATTGCCAGCATTAAGTATAGTAAGCTCACCTCTTTCATATTTATATATTGACCAGCCAAGACCGGCAAATAAAATTCCAACAAATCCCATAGAAGCTGTTGGAAGACCAGGAACTAAGGCAAATAAAATCATAATGAAACCAACAATCATCATAATTTTTGCATTTCCAACCATTTGGTTGATCGCACCATCTGCAAAGTTGTCACCTTCACCAGAGGAGCGTGTTATCATAATACCTGTTGCAGTTGAGATTATAAGTGCAGGTATCTGACCAACTAAACCATCACCAATAGTTAATAGTGTAAATGTTGAGGCACTATCTCCTACACTCATATCATTTTGAAAAACACCGATTAAAAAACCACCGATTATATTGATAAGTGTAATGATAATACCAGCAACAGCATCACCTTTTACAAACTTACTAGAACCATCCATAGCTCCATAAAAGTTTGCATCTTGAAGAATTTCAGCACGACGCTGTTTTGCCTCAGCATCATCAATAAGTCCTGCGTTTAAGTCTGCATCAACTGCCATTTGTTTACCAGGCATTGAGTCAAGTGTAAAACGAGCAGCAACTTCTGCAACCCTTGTTGAACCCTTTGTAATAACCATAAAGTTGATAAGAACTAAAATAGAAAAAACTATAATACCAATAACAAAGTTTCCTCCAACAACAAAGTCTCCAAAGCTGGTAATAATGCTACTTACAGCATCTGGACCATTACTTCCTTCACTTAAAATCATCCTCGTTGTTGCTATGTTTAGAGATAGTCTAAATAGGGTAAGGATAAGTATAAGGGTTGGAAATGTTGTTAGGTCTGTTGGTTTTGGTACATAAAGTGAAATAAGTAAAATTAGTACAGCTAAAGCCATAGAGATGGTTAAAAGGACATCTAGCATAGCAGATGGTAAAGGGACAATAATAATTGCCAAAATTGCCATAACAAAGATAACAACACTTAAATCTTTTTGACCAAGTAAAAAGTTTAGTGTTATACCTATTTGTTGTCTTGTTGTATATTTTTTTGCCAAGCTCTATGCCTCTGCTTATTTTAAAACTATAAGAGTTATGTACATGTAATATAATTACTTTTTAAGAATATCAGCTAAAGTCATTTCTGCTAAAAATGAGTCTATTTTTATTTGAAGTTTACTTAAAAAAGGCCAAATGGAGCATAGGTGAGCTTTTTCTGAAGGGCAATCAACTTCTGATATTGAGCAATCAAAAACAGTCGGAGTTTTACCCTCCACACAAGCCATAACTTGCAACATATTTATATCTTCAGGGTCAAGCAAAAGAGCAAAACCGCCATTTACACCTTTGTATGACTTTAGTATCTTTGACTTGGCTAGAGATTGTAGGATTTTTGCTAAAAAACTTTTAGGTATAGATAGCTGCTTAGATAGCGTTTCACTGTCCATTGGAGAATCTGCTTTAGACAAAACTATTAGAGAGAGAATCGCATATTCACTAGCACGAGTTATTAACATATTATTACTTTAAAATTATATTTTTAAGATTATATCAAAAGAAGTTGAAACAAAGGAAATAATTTAGATATAATTCCAGTTCAACTTTATACGCTTAAGTGTAAATGTTAGATTAACATACCTTTTGGAGGCTATTATGGCTTTAAATTCGGCTAAAATACAAGAACTAGTTACTACATATGGTCGCAAAGAAAATGACACTGGTTCAAGTGAAGTTCAAATTGCACTATTAACAGAGAGAATCAGAGATTTAACTGAACATTTGAAAATATTCAAAAAAGATCACGCATCTAGACTTGGTTTATTAAAACTAGTTGGTCAGCGTCGTCGTTTGATGAAATATTTCAAAAGAAAAGATAAAAATTCTTATCTTAAACTAGTAGAAGATTTAGGTATTCGCGATAATATCTAATTTATATCTAGCATATTCAACCGAGTTTTACTCGGTTGTCATTTAAAGTAAAATACCTAAAGAAAAATCTCTATAGCTCTATCCAAATCCTCTTTTGTATCAATCCCAAACCCAGTACTAGCGACCTTAACCATAGTTATCTTTTTTTGGTGATAAATTGCACGAAGTTGTTCCAGTTTCTCTATGTCTTCTATCGGTGCATCATTAAGGTTGCAAAACTCTTTAAGACTCTTTTTGGTAAATCCATAAATACCAATATGACCAAAATATTTGGCACCTCCTCCTTGATTAAAAGGTATTTTTGCACGAGAAAAATATATGGCATTGTCTTGGCCGTCTAAAACAACTTTTACAAGGTTTGGGTCTTCGGCGGATTCAGCATTTATAGAGTTATAACAACTTCCCATGATGAAACTCTCGTTGTTATTTTGAAGAGTTTTAAGTCTGTTTATAAGAGACTCAACAACTTCAGGCTCAATAAAAGGCTCATCAGCTTGAACATTTATTATAAGTTCATTATCATCTACATTTAAAATATTTGCACACTCATTTATGCGGTCTGTACCACTTTTATGTGTTGTAGATGTGAGCATTGCTTCCACTCCATGCTCTTTACATGTAGAGATAATTAGTTCATCATCTGCTGCAACTACTACTCTGTCTAAGTGAGCTACTCTTTTAGCTGTTCTTATAACCATAGGTAATCCACCAATATCTTCAAGTACTTTTTGTGGAAATCTTGTTGAGGCCAATCTAGCTGGAATAATAATCATTTAATGCCTTTATTTAATTGCTTTGAGATATAATTCCATAATTATACTAAAAAAGGTTTTCTTTTGCTTCTTTATCAGCCAGAGTCAGGTTATTGTTACAATAGTGATTCTGTTTTTTTATACGATTTCATATCATCTTTTAAACCTCGCGGAAGAGTTTTGGATGTTGGAGCAGGGTGTGGAGTTGTAGGACTTTTAGTTGCTAGAGATAATCCAAAAGTGGAATTAGAAGCTGTAGAGAAACAAGATGTCTTTATAAAGTATGCAACAATAAATGCCAGAGTCAATAAAATAGAGTATAAGTTGCATAAAAAAGATTTTTTAGAACTCGATGAAGATACAAAGTATGACTATGTTATCTCTAACCCTCCTTTTTATCATGATGGCGTAACTAAAAGTGAAAATGAGATGTTGTTTAATGCAAGGTATAATGTAAACTTACCATTAAAAGAGTTTTTTAAAAAAATTTCAAGAGTTTTAAAACCAAACTCTCACTTTATTTTCTGTTATGATGCATCTCAGTTTGGATTGATTTGTTCGGAACTTGATTATGCAAAAATGAGAGTTGTAGATGTTCAGTTTGTACATCCTAAAGCAGATAGAGTTGCATCGCTAGTTATGGTTCATGCTAGAAATGGATCAAAGTCACTTATGAAAGTTTGGCCGCCATTTATTAGTTTTGATGGGGCAGAGTTTAGTGATATGGCTAAAAATATTTATAAAAAAGCACAAACGCAGAGTATAAAATGTCAAATATAGTAAAAAAAGATGGATACAGCTACTCATTTGATGCTAACGCATGTTCTACATGTAAAGGCAAATGTTGTACAGGTGAGAGTGGATATATATATGTAACAAAGGCAGAAATAGAAAGTATTTCTAAGCTGTTAAATTTAGATATTAAAGATTTTGTACAAGAATATCTTTTTAAAAAACTTTATAAATACTCAATTAAAGAGAAAAAATTTGGTGAAAACTATGAATGTATATTTTATGATAGAGAGTCAAATGGCTGTAACATATATGACGCAAGACCATTGCAGTGTAGAACTTTCCCTTTTTGGGACTATTTTAAACAAAGAGTTGATGAATTGAAATTAGAATGTCCGGGAGTTATTGATGTTTAATTATGTAAAATTATTTACATTATTTGTTCTGTTGACGATTTTATCTGGCTGTGGTGCAAGACCATCCGCTGAAATAAAAGGTCATGAAAAAATTTTTGAAAATGAAGATTTATATATTATGTTTGCACTTAGAGCTGAACAAATAAAGGATTACAATGCATCATCTAGTATATTTAATACTTTGTATAAAGAATCAAATAAAGATGAATATTTTTATCGCTCTGTACAAAATGATTTAGCAGCTGGTGAAAATTATAGAGCTATAGCAAGAATTGATAAAGTTATATCCGAAGAAATTGAAAATTTTGCACTTGTTCGACTTAAAATTATTGCTTTAATAAAACTGGACAGAATAGATGAAGCAAAAGAATTGGCTATAAAGCTTGTAGAGAAATCTAAAGAGATAGATGATTATCTTTTAGTCAGTGAAATCTATGTTAAAGAAAAAGAGTTTGACTTGGCTGTTAAATATCTAGAAAGTGCTTATATTAAGGACTTTAATGAAAAAATACTAGATAAAATAGCGATTGTGTTATATGTAAATCTTCAAAGAAAAAAAGATGCTATAGCACAGCTGGAGTCTCACTCAAGGATTCGTGGGTGTACTAAACTTATTTGTGCGAGACTCATTGGCTTTTATAGTAATGAAAATAATATTGATGGACTTTTATCTACTTATTTGAGAGTCTATAAAATAGATTCAAATAAAGAAATAGCAAAAAAAATAGTTCAGATTTATGGGTACAAAAAAGAATATCTTAATATGATGAACTTTTTAGTTGAGAGTAAAACTGATAATGAACTACTTCTGCAACTTTTTATACAGCTAAAAGAATATAAAAAAGCATCACTTTTAGCAGAAAAACTTTATAAAGAGGGTGCCGATATTGCTTACTTAGGACAAAGCGCTATTTTTGAGTATGAAAGTAGCAGTGATAAAAATGATAAAAAGATGCAAAAAAGTATTATAAGAAAACTTGAAGATGTTATAAAAATAAGAAATGAAGGTCTTTATTTGAATTATCTTGGTTATCTTCTTATAGATCATGAAATAGATGTTGAAAAGGGAATATATTACGTTAAGGAAGCACTAAAAATAGAAGCAAATTCAGCATATTATCTTGACTCTTTGGCTTGGGGATATTATAAACTAGGAAAATGTAAAAGAGCTAAAAAGATAATAGACAAAGTTGCTAAAATGAAAGGTAACGACAATCCTGAAGTTATTAAACATATAAAGATGATAAAAAACTGTAAAAAAGGTAAAAATAAAAAATGATTTTAGATGATATTATCAAAAGAACTAAAGAAGATTTAGTAAAAAGAGAAAAAGAGTTTTCACTTGATTGGCTTGGTCGCTCACTGGCTTTTAATGCGCGTGCTCCAAGAGATGTAATTCCATACTTAAAAGCTACAGAAGAGGATCCTTATAGAATTATTGCAGAGGTGAAAAAAGCTTCACCATCAAAAGGTGTTATTCGCGAGAATTTTGACCCTTTGGCAATAGCTCAATCTTATGAAAGAGGTGGAGCCAGTGCAATCTCTATTTTAACTGAACCACATTTTTTTCAGGGTAGTCTGGATTATCTTGGAGGAATAAGAAGATATGTTGGCATTCCTCTTCTTAGAAAAGATTTTATAGTTTCAAAGTATCAAATTTTAGAAGCCATGGTTCATGGGGCTGATTTTATTTTGCTTATAGCAGCAGCATTGTCAAAAAAAGAGTTAAAAGAACTTTTAGCATATACAAGACATCTTGGTATGGAAGCATTGGTAGAAGTTCACGATAAGCCAGATTTAGTAAAAGCTATATATGCTGGCAGTGATATCATTGGAATTAATCATAGAAATCTTCAAACATTTGAAATGAATATGAATTTATCATATGAATTAATACCTTTGATTCCAAATGGTAAAATAATTGTTGCAGAGAGTGGGATATATGAGCATGGACAGCTTGAAGATTTAAGTAAAGCTGGTGTAGATGCATTTTTGGTTGGTGAATCTTTAATGCGACAGGATAACGAAGAAGAGGCTTTACGAAAGTTAAAATTCGGATAAAAGTTATTTTACAGTATATAAACTCTGAGCTTTTCATAAAGCTCAAGCTTTAGTGACCACAGCGGTCCAAGCGAAGCTGAAGGAATTATTTCCTTTAGCGGACTAACCTAATAAACTCTTAGCACACTCGTTAATTCTTTTTCCATCAGCTTTCCCTGATAGCTCTTTTGAAGCCATACCCATAACTTTTCCAATATCTTTAATAGTTGTTGCCCCAACTTTAGAAATTATTTCTTTAATTGCAGTTGAGAGTTCATCACTACTAAATTGTGCCGGTAAATATGGAGTATAAATAGAAATTTCATAAAGTTCTATTTGCATTAAATCATCACGGCCAGCATCTTTATATTGAGTTGCTGAATCATTTCTTTTTTTAACCTGAGTCTGTATTATTTTAATTACATCTTCATCGCTTAGCTCTTTTCTCTCATCGACTTCTACTTGTTTAAAAGCACTTGTAAGAAGTCTAAGGGCATCTCTTTTTTTTGTCTCTTTTGCTTTCATAGCATATTTTACTTCTTGATTAATCGTATCTCTTAAATTCATAATAAATTTACCTTTGTTTGGAACTATATTTGCTAGTATTATAACTAAATAAACACCTTAAATTAGAGAGAAAACAATGAAAAAACAACTTTTAATACTTACCATACCTTTTTATGCTATACTTTTTTTATCAGGATGTACTGCAAATTTAACTGAACCAGAGATTGATTTTAAGCCTCCAACTTATGTTGAGGAGATGCCGTCTCGTGAAGATAAAAAAGATTTTTCTTCAGTGGGAAGTGTATTTGGTAAGGGTGATAATCCTCTATTTTCTGATCACAAAGCGATGCATGTTAGTGATATTGTAACCGTAGTAATATCAGAGAGTGCGACTAGTTCAAATGCAGGTACTAAGCAGCTTAGTGAGAGTGATGTTTCTGCTCTTGGTGGTGGTGCTTTTACCTCCGCTGGTAATAATTCAGCAGTTAGTTCTGCTATTGCAAAACTAAATGGTATCGCAAATGTTGGTCTTTCTAGCACGTCAGACAGCTCATATAAAGGGCAGGGGAGTGCTACAAAAGATGCGTCTTTCAATACTACTGTGTCAGCCAGAATAGTAAAAGTACTAAAAAATGGAAATTATTTTATATCTGGAAAGAGAGAGATCCTGGTTGATAATCAAAAACAGATTATACAAATAGGTGGTGTTATACGTCCTTATGATATAGACCAAAACAATAGAATAAGTTCAGCTCAGATGAGTGAAGCAAAAATTCTTTATAAAACAGAAGGAGATGTAGGACGTGCAACAGAACAAGGTTGGGGAACAAAAATTATTCAGTCGGTTTGGCCATTTTAGTTTACTAATTCTGTTGGCATGCACTACTATTAGTGCACAGAGTTTTTCTGATTTTAAAAAATCTCAATCAAAATCTTTTAATACATATAAAGATGAAAGAGATAATGCTTTTGATAACTATCTAAAGGGACAATGGAATGCTTATGAAGTGTATACCGGAGAACCATTGTATGAAGAGAGAAAACCTAAAGAAATCACCCCCTCAAAGTCAAAAATAACAAAACCTGTTGGTCCAAAAATCACTATTAAAATAAAAAAAAGAGTAGAGTTAAAACCTGAAATTGAAAAAATAGAGCCAAAACAAGAACCATTAGTAAAGGCTAAAGATATAAGCTTTGATTTTTATGGCGCACAACTGGAGTTTGATATACCTAGTGGAATTAAGCAAGCAAACTATTATCCTCACAATCAAAAAGGGATAACTAGTTTTTTTAGCAGTGCAGCTTCTAGTGCATACGATAGTTTTATTTCTGAGATTGGCAAAGTTTCAAAAAATATGAACCTAAACGATTGGGGTATTTATCTTCTAATTACAAAAATCTCTGATTCTATTTTTACAAATCAAGATAATTCAAAATTACTCAGTTGGTTTATATTTAATAAAATGGGATATGCAGTGAAAGTGGGACTAGCAAAGCAACATATAGTTTTAATGCACTATTCTGATAAAATTATATATTCTACTCCAAACTACAGCTTTTCAGATAAAAAATATTATGCTATATCTAACTACGATAAAGGGAGTATTGGAAGAGTGTTCTCATATAGACAGGACTATCCAGGTTCAACTAAGCCATTTGATTTGTCACTCCTATCACTACCAAAGTTACCATTTAATATAAAAACTAAAACTTTAAATTTTAAGCAGTTTGGAGATGAATACAGCGTCTCTTTTGAGTACAACAAAAATCTTATTGACTTTATGGATACATATCCTCAAGCTGACTATCAAACATACTTTAATGCTCCTATGGAGAGTAAAACTTTTGAAGATGTAGCTTTATCACTTAAAAAATATATAGATGGTAGAAAAGCAAGCGATGCAATGAACTTTGTTCTTGCTTTTGTGCAAAAATCGTTTAAATATGAGCGCGATAATGAGCAGTTTGGAAGAGAAAAAGTTATGTTTGCAGAGGAGACTCTATTTTTTGATAAATCAGATTGCGAAGATAGAGCAGTTTTATATACATATTTAATGAAAGAGCTGTTTCATGTTCCTGTGATAGGTTTAAAATATAAAAACCATATGTCTACGGCTATATATGTTCCTATGGATGGTGATAGTGTAAAAGTAGGCTCAAGAAAATTTATTGTGGCAGATCCAACATATGTTAATGCGACGATTGGTATGAGTATGCCAAATTACAAGTCAATAAAACCTCAAAGCTATATAGAAATTGGCATAAAATAATATGAATGACAAAGATATAATATATAGTGATCAGCTTACAAATATTCAGAATAGATTTGCTCTTATGGAATATCTTGAAAAGATTTTACATGGGAATGTTTTTTTAATAAATATAGACAATTTCAGTAATATTAACAGTGCTTATGGCTTTGAATTAGGAGATAAAGTTTTAATAGAAATATCAAAATTAATAAATATCGCTAAACCATTGTCATGTCAACTTTTTCGACTAAATTCCGATGAATTTGTACTGGTAAATGAAATTGATATGACAAAAAAAGAGCTAGAAGATGTTGCAAGTTCTTTAATATCTTTTTTTGATCAAATGGAAATTGAAGTTTCTGATGATATAGATATTCGTATTTCTATTAGTATTGGAATCGCTACAGGAAGTTGTAGTGAAGTACTTAATCACGCAAAGGTAGCTATAAAAGAGTTGCGTGAATACAAGAGAGGATCTTATAGGATATTTGACTCAAAATCAACTTTTATAAAAAAACAACAGGAAAATATATATTGGATTCATAAAATTAAAGTTGCATTTATGGAAGAAAATTTAATAGCATTTTATCAACCAATCATAAATAATAAAACAAAAAAAATAGAAAAATTCGAATCTTTAGTTAGAATATATGATAATGGAGTATTAATACCTCCAGTAAGGTTTTTAGAGGCATCAAAGATTACTGGAACACTTACTTTGGTTACAAGAACTATTATTCAAAAAAGTTTTGAAATGTTTAGAAATAAAGATTATGACTTCTCAATAAATATTACAAGCACTGATTTTCATCTTAATTATTTAGAAGAATATCTTCTTAAGTACTCAAAAAAATATGATATTAATCCATCAAGAGTTGTTCTAGAAATACTTGAAGATATTACTACTCTTGATGCTCCCGGAATTCTTGAACAATTAAACTCATTACGTGCGAATGGCTTTAAAATTGCAATAGATGACTTTGGTAGCTTAAGTTCAAATTTTTCTAGGCTTTTAGAATTCTCACCTGATTATTTAAAAATTGATGGGTCGTTTATAAAAAATATCTTAACTGATAATAAGAGTTTAATTATTGTTGAAGCTATAGTTTTGTTATGTAAAAAAAGTGGTATAAAAACAGTGGCAGAATTTGTTCATAGTAAAGAAGTTCAAGTTAGGGTTGAAGAGTTAGGGATAGATTACTCCCAAGGCTACTATTTTAGCGAGCCTCAAGCTGAATTGGTGACTTTATAAAAGAGTTATTTGTTTTTATTTACTATAAAGTCTGCTATTTGACTTCGTTGTTGTGCATTGTATTTTTTTAAGATTATTTTCATTAAACCTTTTCTCCCACCATCTGGTGCATTATCATATTTATCAAATACTTCTAATAATTCTGATTTAGAAAAAAGACCTATCTGTCTTGTTGCATGTAAAACTTTTTTTTCAAAATTTTCACCATGACATTTTTGACATTTTTTAACAGTTTTCTCAAGATTGAAACTTTTCGCTGATAAAAAGTTTGGAGATAATAGAGCAGATAGTAATGCACTCCCGATAACAACTTTTTTTATAAACATCTACATTCCTTTTTTTATATTAAATTAAGATTATATTTTAGAAAATTATACCTACTCTTTTACAAATATGGCTTAAAATTGATGTTTTAAGTTGTTAATTTGTTACTTAGTAGTTATATGCAACCTTGTATGTTGGATCATCTTCTTCATATGAGCAGTGAGGACCAGCTTTTTTAAGTATTGCTTTGCAGTCGGCACTTAGATGTCGAAGTAATAGATTCTTACCAGCATCTTCATATTTTTTTGTTATAGCATCTATAGCTTCAACACCTGATGAATCCATAACCCTTGCATTTTTAAAGTCAATCACAACTTTTGGTGGATCATTAGGTATATCGAAGTTATCTGCAAATGTTGTAGCACTTCCAAAAAATAGTGGGCCATCTAGTCTATAGACTCTAGTTCCATCATCTTCTGTATTAACTGTTGCGAATATTCTTGCATGCTTCCAAGCAAAAGCAAGAGCGGATATAATAACACCTGCTATAACTGCAATTGCTAAATCTTCTGCAACCGTTATAAGTGTAACAGCAACCATAACAAAAGCATCAGTTCTTGGCATTCGGCTTAAGCGAGAAAAGCTTGACCACTCAAACGTCCCTATACTAACCATAAACATAATACCAACTAAAACGGCAACGGGTATAGCATTTAAAACGCTACTCATTGATACAACTAAGATAATTAAACCTACCGCAGCAACAAATGATGACAATCTTCCAATACCACCAGATGTGTAGTTGATGATACTTTGACCAATCATAGCACAACCAGCCATACCGCCAAAGAATCCACATGTAACATTTCCAGTTCCTTGAGCAATACACTCTTTATTAGCTGAACCACGAGTATTGCTAAGTTCATCTAAAACTGAAAGAGTAAGTAGTGACTCAATAATCCCTACAAGTGCAACGATTACGGCGTAAGGGAGAACTATAATAATGGCATCTAAGCTAAATAAATAATCTGGAATTCCAAAACTAGGAAGTTGTCCAGCAAACTGACTCATATCAGCTAAGCCACTTAAAAGAAGTGTATTTGTTTGAGTAAAATAAACACCAAGTGTTATTGTAATAATTGCTATTAGACCAGCTGGGATTGCTTTGGTATATTTTGGAAGTATATACATGATCGCCATAGTCACAGCAACTAAAATATACATCATATAGCCTTGATTATCAAAGAACTTAAACTGAGCCGTAGCAATAACTATTGCAAGACCATTTACAAAACCATGAATAGCAGGGGTTGGAACAAGACGTATAAATTTACCAAGCTTTAGCATTCCGATAGAAATTTGAATGAGACCGGCTACAACAGTAGCCAAAAGTATGTAGTGAAGAACACCCATAACGATTGCTTCATTGGCTAAACCTTGGGCAGATAAAAGTGCATTTGCTTCAAGACTGAGTCCAACTAAAACAATTGCAACTGCACCAGTGGCACCAGAGATCATACCAGGCTTACCACCAATAAGTGCAGTGATTAAACCTAGGATAAATGCAGTGTAAAGACCAACTATTGGACTGACACCTGCAATAAAACTAAATGCAATTGCTTCTGGAACTAGTGCGACTGCAACAACTAATCCAGATAAAATATCATTTTTGATATTGACTGATGAGTATTTTTTTAAATCAAATAATTCGTTAACTTTCAATACACTAACCCTTTAGTGAGCTTAGTTGCTCTAAAACTTTTTCTTGCTTCGTTCTTGCATCTGCTAATGCACCTCTATTCTTAACTAAAACATCCTCTGGAGCATTTGCAACGAAACGCTCATTATTAAGCATACCATTTAGCTTGTCTATCTCTTTTTGCAGCTTCTCATCTTGTTTTTCAAGTTTAGATATGATTGAAGTTAAATCAATAGAATCAGTAGGTATAAATGTCTCACATGTATCTGCAATGTCACTTACTGCATCAGAGATTTTTACATCAGTAAACTCTACCACTTCAACTTTTGCAAGTCTTGTAATAAAAGGGAGCATCATAGCTTTGTCATCTTCGCTTATGCCATCTATTTTCACAAATGCTTTTTCTATTTTTTGGTTGGCTAAATCAACAAGAACTTTTGCACGCCTTATTGAAACAATCGCATCCATTATAATCTCAAATTTTTTCTCTTCTTTACGTTGTTTAATTTTAAAAGGATATTTTTTAATCATGATAGAATCTGACTCTTCAAGAGATGTTCCTGAAAGCTCATGGTAAAGATACTCTGTAATAAACGGCATAAAAGGGTGAAGAAGTTTCATTGCCTCTTTAAATATAGCACCAAGTTCAACAATAGAACCTTTGTCAGCCTTACTTAACTCAATACCCCAGTCACAAAACTCATTCCAAAGGAATCTGTACATGACTAAGGCAGCATCATTAAACTTATACTCATCTAGATTAGCACGAACCTCTTTAGTCGCATAGTTTAAACGGGACAACATATAGCGACCTAAGTCAGTCTTAATACAAAAGCCTGCTAAATCAGGGAAAGTATCTACATTCATTTGTAAATATTTCGTTGCATTGTAAAGCTTGTTTGTGAAATTACGGTTTTGCTCTAGTTTCTCTGTACTCATACGGATGTCACGACCTTGAGCGGCAGAGATGGCAAGTGTAAATCTTAATATATCAGCACTGTATTTGTTAACCATATCTAAAGGATCAATTACATTGCCTTTAGACTTGCTCATCTTTTCACCTTTTTCATCACGAACAAGCGCATGAAGATAGATGTGATTAAACGGAAGTTTGCCGTTAAAATGCTCACCCATCATCATCATTCTAGCTACCCAGAAGAAAAGAATATCAAAGCCTGTGATTAGAAGTGTGTTTGGATAAAAGTCTTTCATATCATTTGATTGGAAAAGCTTGTCCATCTCAGCATCACCATTACCCCAACCTAGAGTTGAAAAAGGCCATAGCGCAGAAGAGAACCAAGTATCTAGAACATCAGGGTCTTGAGTGAAGTTTTTAGAAGCACATTTTGGACAAGCTGACGGGTTTTCTTCTTGAGATGCAAATTCATGGTCACAATCTCCGCAGTAAAATACCGGGATTTGATGTCCCCACCAAAGTTGACGTGAGATACACCAGTCTCTAAGGTCACCCATCCAAGAGTTGTAAGAGTTTATCCAGTGTGGAGGGAAGAACTGTGCTTCACCTGCATTAGTTTTTTCTATGGATTTTGCGGCTACCTCTTTTCTTACAAACCATTGTTTAGAAATATAAGGCTCTACGATATTTTTACATCTGTAACAGTG
The DNA here is from genome assembly GCF_015265475.1 of Candidatus Sulfurimonas marisnigri. Classification (NCBI taxonomy): domain Bacteria; kingdom Pseudomonadati; phylum Campylobacterota; class Epsilonproteobacteria; order Campylobacterales; family Sulfurimonadaceae; genus Sulfurimonas; species Candidatus Sulfurimonas marisnigri. The sequence goes on from NZ_CP054493.1 coordinate 894,871, forward strand.
TCCAACCTGGTGCTTATGGTCTTCTACTTTAACCATAAACCCTTCTTCTTCAAGTCTTTTTACAATAATGTCACGAGCTTCTAGTCTCTCTAAACCTTTGAACTCTTCTGCGTAGTCGTTTAGTATACCTTTTTCATCAAATACTGTGATGAATTCTAAGTCATGACGCTTACCAACTTCGTAGTCATTTTGGTCATGTGCGGGAGTAACTTTAACAACACCAGTTCCAAAATCCATATCTACATGTGAGTCTGCAATTATTACTACTTCTCTATTTATTAGAGGCAATTTGATTTTTTTACCTATTAAATCTTTGTATCTCTCATCATCAGGGTGAACCATAACAGCAGTATCGCCAAAGTATGTTTCAGGTCTCGTAGTTGCTACTTCTACAAAACCACTTCCATCAGCAAAAGGGTATTTAATATGATAAAACTTGCCGTCATGATCTTCATGCTCAACTTCGATATCACTAAGTGCACCATCATGAGTACACCAGTTAACCATGTAGTTTCCACGAATTATAAGACCTTCATTATAAAGATGAACAAAAGCTTCTTTTACAGATTTTTGAAGTCCAGCATCCATAGTAAATCGCTCACGTTCCCAAGCAGGAGATACACCCATGTGACGAAGTTGCTCTGTCATGATTCCAGCAGATTCTTCTTTCCAAGCCCAAACTCTCTCTAAAAACTTCTCTCGTCCTAGTTCCTCTTTTGTTTTTCCCTCTGCAAGAAGCTGTTTTTCAACAACATTTTGAGTTGCAATTCCTGCATGGTCAGTCCCAGGTTGCCAAAGAGTTTTGTAACCATCCATTCTCTTGTATCTAGTTATAATATCTTGAAGTGTGAATGTTAGTGCGTGACCTATGTGAAGACGACCTGTAACATTAGGAGGAGGCATCATAATAGAGAAGTTTTTTCCCTCTTTTTGAATGGCTTTATTCCCATCAATCTCGAAGTATTTTCTATCTTCCCAAATTTTGTAAAATTTGTTTTCTACATTTAGTGGTTCGTAGTTATTTGCTGACATTTTTTAGCCTTATAAACGTGTTCTTATATTTTCGCGATTATATCTAAAAAGCAGTGAGGACTAACTTATAGGAGTTTTTTGAGTTATATATATTTAATATATTATATTTAAGTTAAATACGGTATCATAATATCAATAATAGTTATATTTAGGTATAATTTGTTTAAGTAATAGAAAAGGGGTTTTTTTATGTCTTCAAAACTAATAATTGTTGCTGATCTACAGCATTTTAAACTTTTCAGTAGTAATCAAAGTCCATTTGGTATGGAGTTTGTTGAACTTATTGAAGGTAGTGAGAGTCTGGATATTTATCAAAGATTTGGAAAAAAAATTCTTGATTTAGAAGAAAATTATATTGAAATAGAAGCAAGCAACTATGGAGAAAGTCATAAAATTGTTCTTGAATGGGAACATCGAAGATTTGAAGAAATTGGAAAGCAGATTTCTAAAGTCTTAAAAAAGTATAGTCATGAGTCTTGGTATTTTGCTGCACCACTAGCAATAAATAATCAAATTTTAGATCTGGTGGATGTCGATGAAAAAAAGAAAATGAAAATAAATCTTAACTCTAATTTGACAAAAATTGAAAATAATAGGCTTATAAAACATTTTTTGAAATAAAAATACCAAACTGATTAAATATGAAATAAATTTTAGTCAGTTATACTCATATACTAGGGACTCTTTTTTTTATCTCTATTTTGTCTTGTTTCATGTTTTTATCTGCTTTTGCTATAACTTTATCGATAGCATCATCTTCTTTAAAATCAATAGCTCCAAAGGAAAAGCTTACTTTAAAAGAGCTGTTATCAGCTTTTAATTGTTTTTTTATAATATTTTCTCTAATTACATTGAGTTGTTTTAGTGCGCTTGTTTTTGAAGTAGAAGCAGGGAAAATAACAATAAAGACATCTCTTTCATACCTCAGTACTGGCTCATTTAGTTTTTTTAATTTATTAGCAATAAATTGTAAGACTTTGTCTCCTATAATATGTCCATGAGTATCGTTAATAGTTTTAAAGTAGTTTACATCAACTATAGCCAGTGTACCAATCTCTTTAAAGCTTTTAGTATCTTCTTTTAAAAATTTATCATGCAACCATTTTCTACTGTATACATTAGTTAACTGGTCTATATAAATAGAAACTTTTAATTTTTTTAATTCTTTTCTTAATTTTTTTGTCTCTTTTAAAATTTCAGTAAGAGCCTTTTCATCTTTATCAAGTATAGCTGATATTGATTTTTCTGCATTTGTACTTAGAATGTGAGCATTTTTAGTTGCTTGCTTTTGAAGATTTGTATATAGAGTTATTCTTTCATTAAGTAACTCATCTGTCATTACTTCTTCATTGTTTAGTTTAATTTTATATGGAGAGGCATATTTTGAAAAAATATTAGAATAGATAGTTGGAGTTACAATTTTAATCTCACTAATAACATTTTTAGTCTGATTGGAAATTATTTGAAGTTTGTCTTCATATGTTAGCATTTATAATAACCTTTAGAGTATTAAATTTAGATGTAGTTTAGCACATAAAATTATTATTATTACTTTATGTTCTAAATATTAGTTCAGTAATCAATAACTCTGCTTCAGTATGATATGCTAGTATCCTTTTTTCTTTCAAGGATTTTAAAAAGAAAAGAGTTAATAAAATTATAACACCTATCTATCTCATGTTCTAACTCATCAAGATAAAATGAGTATTCAATATTATTTAAAATATCATACTCAATATCCTTGACAAAAGAGTAGCTGTTTTCTATGTCTGTAAATGGCAAAAATATAAAGTTAAAATATGAGTCACCTACTTTTATTACTTTTAATCCATCACTAATTCTTATGTTTTTCTTTATCTCTAAAGATATATCTTCTTCGGTATAAAATAAAACTAAAGTAACTGGTACTTTATATCGCTTAATATTATAAGTAAAGAGTTCAAGAGGAGATTTTAATTGACTAATTAAAATATTTGTTGTAGAGATTTGTGATAAACCAGTTTTTAAAAAATTACCATCATCAATAATCATATTTAGAACTACCTTATCTAGTGAAATATAATAAAAATACAGATTTATTGTAGCTAAATAATCATAAATAAAATAATAGAGATAGCCTAAAAATAAAAATATAGTCCAATGCTGTAAGTTTCGCATTGTATAATCACACTCTTAAAAATTCTGCAGGAGCTAATATTTGCCACTTTCTCGTCTTAACCAAGAGCAGTATGCTGCCGCAACTTCTGCAGAATCACAAAACCTAATTATTGCATCTGCTGGAACTGGTAAAACATCTACAATTGTTGGACGAATTGGGCACCTTTTGGGTTCAGGTGTTAAACCGCAAGAGATTTTACTTCTCACATTTACAAATAAAGCTGCCGCAGAGATGGTTTCGCGTGTAGCGGAGTATTTTGGTAAAGACGTAGCCTCTAAAATAGACGCAGGGACTTTTCATGCTGTTAGTTATAGATGGCTAAAAAAGCAGGATAAAAAAGTAGTTTTAAAGCAACAAAGAGAGCTGAAAACACTTTTTAGAAGCGTGTTTGAAAAGCGTTCCTTTGATCATATTGGTGCTGAGATAACTCCTTACGGTGGGAACTATCTTTATGATTTATACTCTTTTTATCAAAATACAGAGTTAGAGAACAGTTTTGATAATTGGGTTATAAATAAATACCCTGAGCATGAGCTGTTTGCCATGATTTATGCAGATATAGTAGATGAATTTGAAAAGTTAAAAAAAGAGTATGGATTTGTTAATTTTAATGACTTGCTTCTAAATTTTAGAGAGATTTGCAAAACTAAAGATCTCGGCTATAAAGAGGTGCTTGTAGATGAATATCAAGATACAAATGCACTTCAAGGGACACTAATAGAGGCAATAAAACCGCCATCACTTTTTTGTGTTGGGGACTATGACCAAAGTATTTATGCTTTTAATGGTGCTGATATATCAATAATCGGTTCATTCGCTACAAAGTTTCCAAATGCAATAGTTCATACACTTACAAAAAATTATCGCTCCACAATGCCGATTCTTTCACTTGCAACAAAAGTTATAAATCATAATGAAAGAATATATGAGAAAAAACTAGAGGTAACAAGAGCTCAAGAGGCACAAGCTCCAAGGCTTTTGGCTTATGATGAACTATTTGACCAGTACCATGCAATGGCAGCGCAGATAAGAGACAGCCAGACTCCAAGAGAGGAGATAGCGGTTATATTTAGAAACAACTCTTCTGCCGATGGTATTGAAGTTGGTCTTAGAGAGCTTGGAATTCCATGTAAGAGAAAAGGGGGGACAAGTTTTTTTGACTCACGAGAGGTTAAAGCTGTTCTTGATTTTTATACACTGCTTGTAAATGAGTCAGATATGATGTCCTTTATTCATATATTTGAATTTGCTCGGGGAATTGGAAGTGCAATGGCAAAAGAGATTTATATTGCGCTAAAGACTTTAGGTCACGGAAGTATTTTTTATGGTCTATATGCACCTGATGAATCAATTAAAAATCCTTTTGAAAAACGAAAGTTAAATCATCAGCTTGGTCTTTTTGATGACTTTATAGAACTAGGAGCTGTTGGGAAATTTGCAAAGCTTGGGTTTGAAGCAAAGTTTATGAAAAATCCAATTTTAAAACATCCAAAACTTACAAAAGATTCGGCTACATTTTTACATGATTTTTATCTTTTGTATCGTGATTTAAAAGGTATAAAGCAACCAAGAACTATTGTGAAAAAAATAGCTGCCTCTGCCGTTTATACATATATATCTGAAATATTATCTAGCAAAAGAGCACAGCTTAAAGATGGCACTATAGACGAAAAACAAAAAACAGAATCACTCTCTAAAATAAGCAGAAAAATGATTCTTTTAGAGGAACTCTCAAAACCATACTCTGAGCATGAGAGATTTTTGAATGCTATGATTTTAGGATCATCTGACCTAACGCAAGGTGAGGGTGTAAACCTGCTGAGCGTTCATGCTTCTAAAGGGTTGGAATATAAAGAGGTATATGTAATTGATTTGATGGATGGAAGATTTCCAAACAGAAAACTTATGCAAAGAGGTGGCTCACTCGATGAAGAGAGACGTCTCTTTTATGTTGCAGTGACTAGAGCCAAAGATATACTTTTTTTGAGCTATGCAAAATATGACAAAATCAAAAAGACAAACTTTGTACCATCCCAATTTTTGTATGAAGCTGGCTTAGTTCCAAAAGATGAAGCGTACAGAGCTTTAATTGAAAAAGAGATGGAAAAAGAGGAGGAAGACTAAGACGTTTGTCTTAATTTTCTAACCTCTAAAAAGTAAGTATGCCCCAAGTAAATAACATAAAACACAGCTCCAAAAAATATGGCAAACGGTATTAGTGAGACAACATACAGAGCTAATGTTTTCATTCTCAAGCTGTTTTTACTAAAGTATTTTATCTGCTTATCTTCTTCTGTCGTACATAGGTTTGAAGATATATCAAATGTCATCATCTTATGGAAAAAATAGTAAAGAGGAAGATTTAAAGCTACTATATTTACTAATGGTATAAAGTAAAATGGAACAAGCAGTATAAATAAAAGTAACATTGTCAGTGTCCATTTTATAACTAAAAACAGAGTAGTAAAAATATTTGAGTGACCTATCATCTCTAGATCGTTGTAGTGTCTCCTTTGAAGTTCCCTCATAACCAGAGGAGTTAAAAATCCAATTATAATTACTGCTACAAAAATAGAAGCATAAAGAGTTAAAAAGCCGCCAATAGCGTAGATGAAAAAAGTCGCTATCCAAGAGGTTATAGCAGAACTCATCAAAAACTTAATTATTGCACTACCCTCCAGCTGAGCAGATATGCTCTCAGTATGAGGAATGCCATTTTGTATAGTTGTTTGAGTGCTTTGAACGTTTAATGTGCCGAGTTGGTCTATTCCTATACCTGCTATAACAAAAAATAAAATATACATTACAACTAGTGTTACAATAAAAGGTAGTATCGCGTATTTAAGCATTTTAGGTGTTAGAAAATCTTTTGTGCTTTGTATTAGTAGGTTTTGCTCGCTCATCTTTTGCTCCATAATTTTTGGTTTAATTTTAGCTCTTGTACAATTGATATTGCTAGATGGAGAGTTTTCACATACTCCATAGCTACTTTATAATCTAGTAGTGAGCTAAATATAGCAGGTTCAAATAGGTCTTTGTTGTATTCAACTGCCATGTGAATATTAGAGCCTATAAATGATACATGTAGAGGGTGTTTTGATTTGTGTTTAAACACAAGAAGTTTTTTCATAAGCGAATGGGATAGTATATATCTAGCCTCTATTTGATTAGTTGAATATACCACAAACTCTTTTTCAAATTCAGGGTTATCCATCTTGACAAGTTCGTCTCTAGCCATATTGTTTGATTGCAACCAGTTGCCTATAAGGTCTCCAAAAGTACTCTGAGCAGAATCAGGCAAAACTACTGTCTCACCGGCAAAGTGTTTGTTAAACTCCGCGACTATAAACAGACCTTTAAATATGGTGCTCCAGCTATCTTTTCCCTTTGAGTTTCGGTTTCTTTTCTCAGCATGAATATCTGAAAACTGAATATTTATATCTTCAACATTACCTTTTACGTAATCGTTTCCACTCATTCTATCAGGCTCTGAGAATAGATTTGAACGATTGAAAATATACTCTGAAATATGAGTTTTTGAGGAGTAAAGAAGGGTCTTGTCGATAGCATGAATAAGTGGTTTTATAATACTCATTTTAAATTCGTGAGTATAATCATGAACCAAGAACTTGTATATAATTACACCCAAAGCAATATATATAAAAATAATTATATCTAGATTGTTAATGAAGAAACTAGCTAATATAGCCGAAATAATTGTATATATAACTGCAATGAAAATAATTTTTTGTTTTAGTCTTCTTCTATCATCTTCTAGTTTTTGAAGTGTTGGAAAAAGATTTTTATAATAAAAGTCAGTTAGTTCACTTACACTTTTCATCTACATGTAGCCTTTAGTTAAACAGCTCTTTAACATCTACATTCTTACGCTCTGATTCAACTATCTCAAATACCTGTTTTCTTTTGTAGTTCATAGCACTTGCCATAAAGTTTGTAGGAACCATCTCTATAGCATTATTGTAGTCTGTAACACTCTGATTGTAAGCACGTCTTGCAGCTGATATTTGCTCTTCTATTTCATGAAGTGTATGCTGAAGATGCATTACATTTTCATTTGCTTTAAGTTCAGGGTAGTTCTCAACAGCAATCATAATAGAACCAAGAGCAGAACTCACTTTAGCATCAAGAGCTATTTTATGTTCATCGCTAATATTTGGCTTGTTTGCCTCAGCGCGAAGTTTTGTAACCTCTTGTAAAAGAGATTTTTCATGCTCCATATATTTACTGACTGATGCAACAAGATTTGGGATTAGGTCATATCTTTTTTTAAGAACTGTATCTACGCTTGCGAAGATATTCTCAACTTGATTTTTCTTTGCAACTAAAGAGTTGTACATCAAAACTAAAACTATAACAATTAAAATAAGAACTATAAGTGATGTTGACATGTGATTTCCTTTTATTATTTAGTACTATATCAAAAATAATTTCGCTATCTACGCTTAGACCGCCTGGGTCACTAAAGCTAAACTCTTAGGAGTTAGATTTATATGTAGTTTATCTAAAAAACTCTAAGGTTTTGTTATGTCTTTCGCAGCTAAATATCCACTAGCCCAGGCAAAGGCAAAGTTATACCCGCCACGACGACCAAGAACATCTAAAACCTCTCCGCAGAAGTATAGTTTTTTTTGTTTAAGTGATTCCATAGTCTTTGGGTTTACTTCAGTTGTATCCACTCCGCCACCGCTTACTTCGGCATGTCTGAAGCCGTGAGTCTCGTTTACTTCAAAACGCCAGTTTAACATCTGATTTGCTATTTTTTTACTAAGTTTTATTCCGATTTCAGAGCTACATGTTGTAGCAGATATTTTTAAATCCTCTAGCAGTCCATGTGCTATTTTAACAGGGATTAGACCGGCTAATATATCAGCTATTGTAAACTCAGGCATACTCAAAGCCATTTTACTAATATGGGCTGATAGTTTTTGTGCATTGAAATTTGGAAGTAGGTTTATAGCTATATCAACTTTTGCATACTCCATCAGAGCAACACTTGCACGTTGGGATACATCGAGTATAGCAAAGCCTGAAACTCCATAGTTAGTAAAGAGAATATCACCGCTACATGTAGAGTCTTTTTTATTGTTGATTAGTAGTGTAACTTCGCCATTTATTTTAGCTCCGCTCATCTTGTGGGCGATTGAGGAGTCCAAATGAAACTGGACTAAAGATGGATATGTTGGGATGATGTTATGTGTATACTCCTCTGCAAACTCTAAGCCATCACGGTTTCCACCTAGATGTGAAGCAGCCTCAGAACCAGTAGCTATAACAACAGCATCATATTCAGCAATCAGTTTTTTAATATCAGTTATTTTTGAATTTACATGTATATTTACACCGAGGTATTTTGCATGATTTTGTAAAAGTGAAGCAACGCTTTTGGCTTCGTTACTAAGCGGATAAGCACGCCCATCATCTTTTATATCAAGCAAAAGGCCGATACTATCACAAAATTTTTCAAACTCTTTAAAGCCAAATTCTTTTAATGCAAACTCTGTAAATAATGGGTTATCACTAAAAAAATCGTTTGAGCTTAGGTTAACGTTTGTAATATTGCATCGCCCATTTCCAGAGACTAAAATCTTTTTAGCACACTTTGAATTTTGTTCGAATATATCTACAAATAGATTTTTTTTGGCACAAAATATTGCACATAAAAGACCAGATGCACCCCCGCCTATTATTGCTATTTTTTTTGTGCTCATTTAAAGAGTTACAACCTTAGCGCCAAATCCACCTAGGTATTGCGGCGCATCTTCAAACTTTTTAACTCTTGGGTGAGCAATAAGAAAGTTTTTAACAGCGTATGAGAGTTTTCCTGTTCCTATTCCGTGATAGATAATCACTTCATCCCAGCCATTAATAAGTGCATCGGAGATAAACTTGTCTAGTGCTTCTGTCGCTTCATCGGCTCTCATACCATGAAGGTCACACTTTAATCCCGATCTTTTTTCTACACTTACTTTTACGTCGGTGCGAGGGTTTTGTTTTACTATTTTAGTATGCTTGAGCTGTGAGGTTTTAACGCGAACTCTCATCCCTTCAATCTCTATAGTGGCATCTTTTTTGTCCCTCATTGAGACGATAACACCTTTTTTACTGTGGTATTTAACACTATCTCCAACTTTGAACTCTTCTTGAATGATAACTTGCTCTTTTTTATCTTTAGGAAGTTTTTTATTTGCCTTGTCCATAGCTCTGTGAATAGCCTTTGAATCACCGGCACGTGCTGCTGTTTTAGCTTCATTTATTGCAACATCGTAGCTGTTTTTCAGCGCATCTCTCTGCTCTTGCAATTCAGAATAAAGCTTCTCTCTTTGAGCTTTTATATCTAACTCTTTTGCTTTTAACTCTTCTAGCTTCTCATCAACTTTTTGGTGTTTTTGTTTTAGCTCACGCTCTAGTTGTGAACCTCTTTCAATAAGCAGGCTTAGCTTTTCGCTGTTGTCACCGTAAACAATTTTTGCCTCATTTACAATAGTGTTTGAGATCCCATATCTGCTAGCTGTCTCAAAAGCATAACTCTTACCTATGATTCCTTGCATAAATTCATAAGTTGGTTTTCTTTGCTCTTCATCGTAAATAGCAGCCATCAGTTCAACATCATCACGGTCAGCCATAAGTGCAGCAAGACGTTTGTGGTGAGTTGTAACTACAACTTTTTGACCTCTTTTTATCAAATCATCAAGAATCACTTTAAACAGAGCTGCAGCTTCGTCACTGTCTGTTCCGAGTTCTATTTCATCCACACCTACAAGAGCCTCTTTATGCTCAAATATTTTAGAGAACTCCTGCATACGTCCGGCAAAAGTTGAGATGTCATTTTTAACATTTTGAGGGTCGTCTATAATTGCTAAAACGCTTTTGAAACTTCCTACATGTGATCTGTTTTCATTTAGCTTCATCGGTATTATATATTTAGCCATAAACGCCGCTGCTAATATCGATTTTAAAAGCATTGTTTTACCACCCGCATTAACGCCGGTAACCATAAGTATGTTCTTAGAGAAGTCTACATGTATAGGTTTCGCATGCTGAATGGCAGGATGGTAAAAGCCATCTAAAATAATTTTAGAATCTTTTTTTGACTTGATAATCTGCAAATTAGATGAACGGGCGAACAAAACTCTAGCTTGGTAGTTGTCAAACTTTGTAAACTCTTTGTCTATAAAAGCTATGAAAAGTTGAAGTTCAGATAGTTTGTTAGAGAACTCTTTTGCATATCTGTAAAAGATTGACTCTCTCTCTTGGTTAATATATCGTATTTGCTCTTTAGACTTTAGTATGGAATCAGGAGCTACAAAAAAGCCTCCACTGCTACTTCTGCTAATAACCGCACCCTTTAGAACATGGTTAAATCCACCGCGAACTAGAACACACTCTTCATCATTTATAAGATGTATCTGAGAATCCATAAGATATGAGGAGAGTTTCGCATTAGAGATTAGTCTTTTCAAAGAGGAGCTAATATTCGCTTTATGCTCTCTTACTCTCGCACCTAAACCAAATAGTGTCTCATCAAGGTTTTCTTCAAATTTTCCATCGTGAGTGAAGTATTTTTCAACTTCGTTGAACTTTTCATCAATTATAAATTTTCTCATCCACTCACCGATGATGCCGTCTAATTCTTTATTTTTAAAGTAGCGGAAATATCTGACAACTTTTACAATCTCAAAAATCTGTTCAAAATTCAAAACACCATGTTTTTTCAGATGTCCTTTAATAGTAAAGAAATCTGCTACTTTAGGGGGTGCTTTAAACTCTATAGTGTCAAGTGATTTTATGTATTTATAGTGAAGTTCTTGGTCTCCCTCAATGTATAGAGCGCTCTCTCTTGAGAAAAACTGCTTAAATGAGTTTATATGTTCATTTAGGTCGAGCTGATTGATTAGGTGATCAATCTTTGAAGTTTTTTCTACTCGCATGTAGATGCGCTAATCATCTGGCCGTAGTTTGGAGTTTTCTCTTTGCCTATGAAAGTGTATGTTCCAATGCTCAGTGTATAGTTACTGCTGTTTACATCAATGCCATCGCATTTAATTGTTTTTTCTTGGTTAAATTTCATAACAGTATTTAGCATGCTTTGTGTTTGATGATTGCTGTATTTATTAAACCCGATTGCTGAGAGTACTACAGCTAAGAGAATTAAAGTTACCAAAGTTTTTTGATGTTTTGTTAATTCTGTAAAGTAGTGCATAGATAAAAAGAAAAGCCCTACAATTACAAGTCCTGCTAAATATTGCACTAGAGAACACCTCTTATTTGATAAGTTATATCTCCAGCACCAAAACCAATAATAAGACCTTTGTCTAAAGTTTTAAGAGCCTCTTTGTCTTTCATGATGGTAATGGTGTTGTTCGCCCTTGTGATGTTGTCCGCCATAGTGAGGTTGTATCTTTTAAACTTCTCTTTAAAGTCAATCTCTCTAGTTGCTTCACCCGCAGACCAAACAGGAAGAATAATAAGCTCTTCAGCCCCTTCAAAACATTTTATAAACTCTTCAAGATTATCTATTGTGCGAGAGTATTTATGCGGTTGCCAAATAGCTGTTATCTTGTCGAAACCTTTTAAAAGAGCGTACTCTTTAACTGATTCAAAAGTTGCTTTTATCTCTGTTGGATGGTGCCCATAATCATCAATTATTACGCTTCCTTGTTCTGCTCCGACTATATCAAAACGTTTTTTTATTCCCTTGAATGAAAGAATGTTTTCTCTAATATATTCAATATCCATTGACTCATTTGCAGCAAGAATTGCCAAAGCCGCATCAAGAGCGATATGCTTTCCAAATCCCCAAACATCAAAGTTACCTAAATCTTTAAGAGTAAACCTTGTATGTGGCTCGTCGTTAATAAGTATAAATTCTATATTTGTAATATCTCTACTTGGATATAACCAGTTGGCATCAACTTCATCTTTTAGAGTTGCTAAAAATGGGTCTTCAGCGTTAAGAACACGACAAGGAGCAGATTTTATAAAAGTTTTATATGAGTCATAAAAACGCTCGTAGTTGTAGTCGTAATACTCCATATGTTCAGGTTCAGCATTGATTACAATTGCACAATGAGGATTTGAATTTATAAAACTTCCATCACTCTCATCAGCTTCGAAAAGCATAATATCTGTCTCTTCGTTATATCTGACATTTGAGCCAAAAGCTTTTGATTCTGCACCGATAATCGCTGAACCGCTCATTATGGCTGCTAGTATTGCTGTTGTTGTGCTCTTGCCGTGAGCGCCGGCAACAGAGTAAACTTTTGATTTATCCAGAATTTTAAGCAAAGCTTCTCGGCGAGCAAGAACTTCAATCCCTTTTGCTTTAGCTTCCAATACTTCTGGATTATTAGGACTGATTATTGCAGAATGAATAACCAAGTCTTGATTGTTGATTGCTGAGGCAGAATGAGGAATTGTTACCTCTATTCCCATAGAGCGAAGTTTTTTCGTAATAATCGTATCAGCTATATCTGAACCACTAACTTTATGCCCTTGAAAGTGCATATATTGTGCTAAACCTGAAATACCAATTCCGCCGATTCCAATAAAGTGAACTTTCATTCGCTACTCCCCATACTATTATAAATCTCACATATTATGAACAAGTCCATAATATGTTCACTCACTAAAGCTACACCTTCGGTGAGAGGAGTCATGATGACTCTTCTTGGGTTTTATCAAGCAATTTTTGTGCCTCTTTGTTAAAACAGCTTATATAAAATGTGCCAGCTGCTTCAGTTGCATCAATATCTGCTATGTTAGCAAGAAAATCGTCCAAAGATAAGTTCTCTTTAGTAGCTATCCAGTGAAACTTTAATGCGCTAGAAAAATTAGTATCATTAGTAAGTCCACTAAGGACTTCAAATAGTGCACTTGCGTCTGCTACTGCACCAGCACTGTAATGCTCTATCGCATACTCATAAAGTGCTCTGATGGTAGCAAAATCCTGAACTTCATTCATGTCCATAACTCTATGAGCTTCTAATGTGTCCGTCAGCTTTTCAAGCGCCAAATCAAGAATATTTGCATAAAATCCATTTAGTGTATCTTCATCAAAAGTCTCATGTGCACGCTGTTCTAAAATATACAGTGAAGCTATGTCATCACTTTGTTGAGCTTTAAGAACCTCTGCTTTTAACTTTTCTACTTTATTCATGACAAACACTCCTTGATTCTTAACAATGCATCTTTGGTTTTTTCTACATTTTCTACTAAAGCAATTCTAATAAAACCTTCTCCAGGATTTACTCCACTTTTATTCTCTCTGCCGAGATACTCACCAGGGAGTACTTTTACATTGTACTCTTTATACAATTTTTTTGTAAAATCGATTGCATTTGGAACTTTGAGCCATATGTAAAAAGTTGCATCAGGAGTAGCTACTCCTAAAATCTCTTTTGCTAGTTTAAAATTTTCTTTGTAAATTTCTCTTGCTTTTTCTACATGCTCTTCATCCATCCAAGCTGCTGCAGCTGCATGTTGAAGAGGAAGAGGAGAGGCACACCCAATATAAGTTCTATATTTCATATACTCTTTTAAGATATTTTCATCTCCTGCTATAAATCCAGAACGAAGTCCAGGGGCAGATGAACGTTTAGATATAGAGTTAATTACTAAAATATTTTTAAATGTAGTATTTCCTACATGTAGAGATGCTTCAAGGAGTGAATTTGTTGGTTTATTTGTATAGATTTCGCTGTAGCACTCATCATTTATAAGTACAAAATTATGTTTTAAAGCTAGTAAAATCCACTCTCCCAGTTCATCAACAGTTAAAGTAGAAGTTGTAGGATTGTTTGGAAAGTTTAAAATAACAATATTACATGTAGATAATGTATCTTCGTCTATCTCTGGTTTAAAATGGTTCTCTTGATTTAGGTCTAAATGAATTATTTTAGCTCTTGATGCTATAGCTGCACCCTCATAAATCTGGTAAAAAGGGTTTGTAAATGCAATAGTAGGCTCTTTTTTGTCAAATAGAAAAAATTGAGGAAAGTTAAATAGCACTTCACGGGTTCCAAAAGTAGGGATTATCTGTGCATCACTAAGCTCTACGCAAAATCTTTTCAATACAAATCCACGCTGAGCTTCCCTTAGTTTTGCTTCACCGGCAGTAACTGGATATTTTTTAAGTAAATTAGAATTTTCACAAAGGGCTTTTTGTATAAAATCTGGAGTTTCAAACTGCGGCTCACCTATGGTCAAAGCAGATGGAGAATAGTTTTTGTTTGGTGTTATCTCTTGAAGTAAATTGTTTAGTTTTTCAAATGGATATGGTTCAAAATTCATATTTTATCGCCTTTATATAATCGCGGTATTATAGCTTAAATGTATAAACTACTCATTAAATTCATTTGCCAGACATGGGGCAACCCCTTCTGAGTCTCTGCAAAACTTTGCATCTCTGTCGAAAAAAATAAAATATGGTCTGAGTTTAATATTAAGGCTCTTGGCAAATTTTGAAATGTCATCAATAATTTGCAATGTTTTTTCATTTGCTTCAAACTCGTCAAAATCTATAAATGTGTTATTGTTAAGCATTATGTCTAAAAGTGTGGACTTAGGATTCTCTGATTGATAAATATATTGGATAAACTCAATGGATTCAAATCTTGGAAGTTCAAGTAAAAAAATGTGGTAAGTATTTTTTGATTTGAGTAACTTGTCTTCAAAAATTTTGGTTATGTATTTTTGAGAGAGTGAACATAACGGGTCAACAAAAACATAAATATCGCTGTCTGAACCGCTGCCAATGTTTATTTCATATTTGGAAATGGAATTTAAAAAGTTTAAAGAAGTGTTTTCATCTGTTTTATACTCACTTGCAAATAGATTAAAACAGAGTAATATTATATAAAAAAGTTTCATTTTTACCCCTTTGGTAGTCCAAATTTTTGAGTAACAAGTTCTCCATCATTATTAAAAAACAGATAATAAAGCTTGTCTTTTTGCACGCTTAGACCAGCTAAAAATCTAAGTGCAAAATTGGCTTGAAGAGAAGCAATATGCATAACAATAGGTGCAGCAATTCCAGCTGGAGTTTGAGAAGTTATTTTAAAGGCATCAGTAAAAAGAGAGTTCTCAAAAAAACACACCTGTCCATGAAAAGCCTCCACGCTCCCGTAAACCCAAGGTCTGTTTTTACTTTTTGCATAATTGTCAATTTCTGCTCTGGTTTGGAGATTGTCTGTTGCATCTATGATTAAATCAACTTCAATATTTTTTTTACTAAACTCATCAAAGTTACACTCATGAGCAATAGATTTTACATAAGGACATCTTTGCTCAATAATTTCTGCATTAATAAGTGCTTTATTCTTCCCCTCATCCCCCATTTTAAACGCTATTTGACGGTGTATATTATGTAGGCTCACTTCGTCAAAATCAACAATATGAATCTCACCGATGCCGCTGGCGCCAAGAGCGAAAGCCAAAGAACTTCCAAGCCCGCCTGCACCAACTATAACAATTTTTTTGGTTTGAAGCAACTCTTGAGTATCTTCTCCCCAAAGTTGTATTTGACGGTTGAAGTATTTAATCATAGCGAGTTCCTTTTATTTATTGCCTCTTTAAATCCCCAAGTGCGTCTTGCATAAACAACCTCTGTATGGCTCATATCTACTATCATCAACTCTTCTTTGTTCCCTAAATGCTCAAGAAGTTCACCATTTGGCGATGCCAAAAGAGAATCTCCGTAAAATTTCCAACTGAACTCTTTATCTATATACTCTCCAATTCGGTTTGCTCTTAATATATAACAGTTTTGAGTAAAAGCACGAGATAGTATAAGTGCTTTCCATCTTTCAAATGAATCAAAGGTAGAGACACTAGGAAGTAAAATACAATCAATATTCTTGGAAGATATTTGTTCAAATATCTTATCGAAATGAAGTTCAAATCCACTCATAACAGCAAATTTAAAGCCATCAATTTTAAAAATAAGAGGTGCTACTATTGTTTTTATATCATTGTTGAAAAACTTCTCTTCGTTCCAGTGAGCATAATTAATTAGAAGCTGTTGTTGATAATAAGAGGTAGAAGAGGGGGAGAATTTTGCTATCGTTTTATAAACATTTTGTTTCTTCACAAGTATCAAGGGTGCAATAATAGTCATATTGTACTTTATTGACAACTCTCTTAAAATCTTACTTTGATGAAGCCCTTGCTCTTTTATCATACTTATAGTCAGAGTTTGAAGTTCTTTAAAAAAAGGGTTCAATATATATTCACCAAGAAGTAAAACTTTAACCCCTTTTTTATGTGCAATTCTAATGTAGTTATATAGCTTTGTTGAGCTCATCCCTTGGGCACTAAGTTGTAAAACTGCCGCTTTCACTTTAGATTCTCCCTATGGATAATCTTATCGCTACAAAATACAAGCATTTTTACTTTTCTTTTATCTCTGTTATCTTAATAACAGCATCTTCGAGAATTTTTTGTGCTTTACTTAGCTCACTCATCCCTTTTTCATAAGCCTCTACACTCTCTTGTAGAGTTATTTCAGGGTTCATAAGTTTTTCTAAAATCTCTTTAGCACTATCTAGTTTAGATTCGAAGTTTTCTTCAGCCATTTTTTTCTCCTATAAATTTAGTTTGTTTACTCATTGTCATCTCTGTAAGCGGTTAAAAATTGACATGTCAAATAGTCTATTGCCTCAAGAGTATCCTCGTAAGGGTTTTCTGATTCAATAAGAGTGTCAGCTACGTAAGTAAAAGCATGTGTTTTTATATTGTTATCTCGAGTTGTAGTGACCTCTTCAGCTAAGCCAATAAAAATACTTATAATGTACTCTTCTTCAGCCACTTCTCTTGATTTTATTTTTACAACAAATGAAATTGGATCAATTTCTCCAAAAGTAAAGCCCTCTTTTTGTAGTTTTTTAATTATAAATTTTTTAATACTCTCTTTTTCTTCTTTTTTCATAAAAGTTGTGTAGTTTGTAAAGTGAAATTTTAAATTTTCAACATTATCTAGTGTAAACATTGAAGATGAGAAGAGTGAGCTACATGTAAATAAAATAATAAGTAGCTTTTTAATCATTTTGACACTTCTTTATAAGAATTTAGCGCTTCATCTATACTCAGTGAAAAGTCTTTTTTATTGACATATGAGATAGATTTATATATGCTATTTTCAGTATTTGGGTCTATGAAAAATACACCAGGAATTGCTGAACTATTATACTTTTTTGGATAATGTTCTTTTTCTCTGTATTTATCTACAATGGCTGGTATAAAATCTTTTTTTATTTTAGTTGAAATAGATAAACTTTGTAGAGTTTTTCTCTCAAATTTTTTGCACCATGGACAATAGTCAGCCACTACTACAAGCATAATCATTTTGTTCTCTTTTTTTGCTATTTTTAGGGCAGAATTATAATCTCTTAGGTAGCCTACTTCTTTAGCAAATTCATCAATACGAGCTCCCAAAAGAGAAGTGATAAATAAAAGTGTTGTTATGAAAATCTTCATACTACTCCCTTTTTTACTTTAGTACATCCGTTACATAATCTTGAAATTTATCAAGTTCAACTAAAAAAGCATCATGACCATAGTCACTGTCTATATCTATATAATGGTGATTTTTATTTCCTATTTCCGTTAATGTATCACTAAGTTCTTTCATCTCAAAGTTTTTAAAAAGCTGGTCATTTCTAAAGCTGATAAGGTGTAACTCAGCAGTTACTTTTGTCATAGCTTCACTTAGTGAGTCAAACCCACGAGATAGATCAAAGAGATTAATAGCTTTTGTAATGTATAAATAAGCTAAAGGGTCAAACCATTTTGTAAAATTATATCCGTTATACTCGAGGTATGATTCAACTTGAAATTTACCAAATAACTCGTAAAGACCATCATCTCTTTTGTATTCTCTTCCAAATTTTTTTCTCATTGACTCATGTGATAAAAAGCTAATATGCCCAGCCATACGACCAACCGCCATACCTGAAAGTCCTTGTTCTTTTATAACTTCTGGGTCATAATAACCCTGTTTAAAATCAGGGTCTTTTAGTATAGATTCTTGGGCAACTTTATTAAATGCTATAGCCCATGGCTGTGTAGCGTGTGTTGCTGCCATTGAGATGATTTTTGTTGCAAAATTAGGATAATGTATAGCAAATTGTAAGGCTTGCATACCACCCATTGAACCACCAAGAATAGCATAAACTCTATGTATATCTAGTCTATCAAAAAGAATTCTTTGTGCTTTTACCATATCTTTGATTGTGACAACCGGAAACTTATAGCGATAAGGTTCGTGATGTGGAACTTTAGGACTCATAGGGCCAGATGAACCAAAACAGCTCCCAATGACATTTGAGCATATTACAAAATATTTATCTGTATTTATTGCTTTGCCTGAACCGATTAGTCCATCCCACCATCCAGCTTTATTTTCATCTTCATAAGTTCCGGCACAATGGTGAGAACCTGTAAGTGCATGACAAATCACAATGACATTACTTTTGTCATCATTGAGTTCACCATATGTCTCATAAGCTATGTCATAAGGCTCTAAAATACGTCCACTCTCCAGATAGAGCGGATTAGTAAAGTGTTCCGTATGTGTTTTTAAATTCAGTGACAAGTTTTTAACTCTCCATAAAATAATTGTGTTATTCTAGCGAAAATGACTTAATGCTAATTTACTGATTATAGCCTAAGCCTCCAATGCTTGTTTTATATCTGCTATTAAATCAGCAGAACTCTCTAAACCACAAGAGATTCGGATAAGACCTTCTGGTACTCCACATGCAATTAACTCTTCGTGTGATAGTTGCTGATGTGTTGTAGAAGCAGGGTGGGTGATGATTGATTTTGAATCACCAATATTTACAACAAGTGAGTAAAGCTCAGTAGCATTTACTATTTTTGTTGCACTCTCTAAAGAATCAACTTCAAAACTAAGAAGTCCAGAGCATGCTCCATCTTCAAAATACTTTTGAGCGTTTTCATAGTTGGAGTTACTTTTTAAACCTGGATAATTTACTTTTTTTACTTTTGGATGTGACTCTAAAAATTCAGCTAAAGCAAGAGCATTTTTAGAGTGTTCTCTCATACGAAGAGCTAGTGTTTCTATCCCTTGAATAAATAACCAAGAGTTAAATGGAGATACAACAGCACCTAAATCACGAAGTAGTGAAAGACGAGCACGAAGTGTAAAAGGAGGTAGTCCAACTTCTGTGTAAACTAAGCCGTGGTAAGAGGCATCCGGCTCATTAAAGTGGGCATAGCGAGGGTTGTTTTTTAACTTATTTACCAACTCTTTTCTCTCAACTAAAATACCGCCAATAGCCAAGCCTTGACCAGTTGTATATTTACTGGCACTATGAACTGAAATATCAGCACCATGCTCAAAAGGACGGCATAAAACAGGTGTTGCAACAGTATTGTCCACAACTGTTAAAATTCCGTGCTTATTTGCAACTTTAGTAATTGCTTCGATATCTGCTACATCGATACTAGGATTTGTAAGGGACTCAAAAAATATAACTTTTGTTTTGTCATCTACAAGTGCTTCTATCTGCTCAGGTGCGTGAACATCAAAAAATCTAGCTTCAATGCCGAATCTTTTAAGAGTGTGAGTATTTAGAGTTAGGCTTCCACCGTAAAGCTGTTTAGCACATACTATGTTATCACCAGCCTCAGCAGCATTAGCAATAGCATAAAATATTGCACTCATTCCACTCGATGTTGCAATAGCAGCCTCACCACCCTCAAGCTGGGCAAATCTTTTTTCAAATACATCAGTTGTCGGGTTATTAAGGCGAGTGTAGATATTTCCCAACTCTTTTAAAGCAAACAAGTTTGCAGCATGTTCTACGTCACGAAACTCATAAGCAGTAGTCATATAAATAGGAACTGCCATAGTCCCCTGAGAATCTTTTTCATAACCTGCGTGTAGCGCTTTTGTTTGTAAATCCATTGTGTTTTCCTAGTGCTTTAAAAGTTTACTTTAGTAATTTTGTTATTTTATCAAAAATGACTTAACTCTGAGTTGTAAACAGCTACTATTTAAATATTGAACTTTTTGATAAATTTAGCAACTTTATTTAAAAAATAGTGTTAGATATCTTCTGTGTAATCATAAATGACTACAGTTCCAGCTAAAAGGTCATGCAGTCCTCTTTTATCTTCTCTGAATGCAACCATTAGAAATCCTATAAGAAAGGCTAAAGTAGAGACTATATAGCCAAGTGAACGGGTTATCGCCTGTTTATTGTCAATGTCTTGAAATGTTTTTGCATCAACAATCTTTACATGTAGATATTTTTTACCAGGAGTGGCTCCTCGCCATCTTCTCCAAAAAATCATAGTCACCATTAATACTGAAACTTCAAAAAGAAGTTCCCACTTCATTGACATTTGTGGTTGTGACGATAGAGCTTTGCTTGCATTTCCACTCATTGCATAAGCCATGTTTTTTTGATATTGTGCAAAGTCAAACCAGTTTCCATCACTTAAAAAATAGATAATTATAGCTACTGGAAGAGCTAAAAGAATAGTATCAAGTAGAGATGCAAAAAAACGAACCCAAAATCCAACATATCTTACTTTATCCATTATAGTAAACCATAGGCATCAGGACTTTTAGGTTCACCATAGTAGTAACCTTGAATATAATCAATCCCGAGCTCCCTCACGCTGTCGTCTAACTCTTTAGTGCTGACAAACTCTGCTATAGTTTTAATATTTGCATTTTTTGAATATGCAATAATCCCCTTAATCATATGCTTAATATTTACATCAATATTTATCTTTTCTATCAATGAACCATCTAGTTTAATATAGTCAATATCGAGTTGTGTTATATTTGTAAAGTTTGAATATCCAGAACCAAAATCATCAATAGAGATTTTACATCCAAACTCTTTAACCATTGAGATAAACTCTTTTATTCTTTTATAGTCGAGTATATCTTCAGATTCAACAATTTCAAAGGTGATACCATCTCCTCCATACTTATTTAACCTGTTTTTGATGTATTCTAGCATAGTTTTAGACGTGATATTTTCATAGGTAAGGTTTATTGATATATTTACATCATTTTTTTCAAATACATTAAATACTTTTTGCATCATCTGTCTTGTGAAAAATTCAAAAGTTTTATCTTCTTTGGCAGAATCTAAAAAGTAATATGGAGAGATAATCTCTCCATCATCTGTCTCTAGTCTGGCTAGTGCTTCATATTTAATTATTGAGTTATCTGAAGTATCTATTATTGGTTGAAAATAAGGAATTATTTTTCCTTTATGAAGAGCATTTTTATAGATTCTTAATCTGTCTAGATTGTCTTTTTGCAGTTGTTTTGCAGTTTGATTACTACTATAAATTTTATAGTTTTCTTTAGAAATTATTGCATCTTGAAGGACAATATCAGCGTGATTAAATACATTTAAAATACCGTATGAAACTCCAGCTGTAAAATCAGCAAGAATATTTGTGTTTGCATTGTTTTCATCTTCATCATTAGGCATTAAGATAGAGTGTATTAAAAGTGAAAAATATTTCTCAAATAATTTTTTATTTGTTACTAAAATAGCAAATTCATTTAAATTTAGACTATAAAGTGAAGCCTCTTCCTCTTTTAGTACATATAGTAATTCTTTTGTTTTTTTTATTACTAGATCTGTTGCATACTTATCTCCATAAATATCTTTTAGTGAATTAAGTTGATTAATATGTAATAGTATTAGCATCGCTTCTTTTTGCAACACTGAAATATCTTGCAGTAAAGCAATTCTGTTTGGAAGTTTTGTTACTCTATCTATATTTTTTAATTTTTCAACATAGGACTGGTCAATTTTAAGGAGTATGTTATTCCTTCCATTAAGTTTTGCTTGATTAAGATTAGAATCAGCTATATTATATAAATTGTTGTTGCTTATATTATAAAGTATGGTGTCAAGATTGACTCCACCAATTGTGGCAGTTAAATATTTTG
Organism: Candidatus Sulfurimonas marisnigri; assembly: GCF_015265475.1. Classification (NCBI taxonomy): domain Bacteria; kingdom Pseudomonadati; phylum Campylobacterota; class Epsilonproteobacteria; order Campylobacterales; family Sulfurimonadaceae; genus Sulfurimonas; species Candidatus Sulfurimonas marisnigri. The sequence continues at coordinate 917,028 of NZ_CP054493.1, forward strand.
ATACATTACTTTGGGAATTATCTATTTTTAGAGACTCGATAGAACTAAGCAAGTCATAGGAAAAATTTTCTATAAAAGCGTCATCTTTATTTAAAATTATAACCGCAAATTCTTCTTCGCTGATTTTAAATATATTGTATGCTTTTGAATCAGTATATTTATTTAATATACTGGATATTTTAATAAGTGCATTATCTGCTTTAGCATTTCCATAAGTGTTTTTAAACTCTGTATAGTAATCTATCTCAATTAGTAACAGTGCAAAATTTTCTTTCTTCCAAATTGAGTTCTTGAGTTCTTTTTTTATAAAATAATCAAAATTTCTTTTGTTGTAGAGCATTGTAAGCGGGTCTTTAATGGATAGTTCTTCTAATCTTTTTTGATTAGTAATATCTTCTTTTATTGAGGTATAGCCTATTTTTACATTTTCTTCATTATACAAAGGGGTAATAGTAGTGTTAATCCAGTACTCTTCGCCGCTGATTTTATTGTTTTTTAATTCACCTACCCATATTCTGTCTTTTAAGATAGTATCCCATAAGTTTTGAACAATATTATTATCTAAATCTTGATTCCTGAAAATACTGTGATTTTTTCCAATCACTTCTTCCATTTTATAGCCTGTGAAATCTAAATAAGCTTTTGATATATCTGTGATTTTTCCATTTATGTCTGAGGATGTGAAATATACATGTTGATCAATAATTTTCTTTTTTTGCTTAAGTAAAAACTCTTTATTCTTAAGTTTATTTTGAAGTATAGTTTTTTTAGCTAAATCTATTAATATATGTTTGATGCTATCAAGGTTAATTATTGGCTTTAATATAAAATTGTCAACACCTATACCAATTGCATCTAAATAATATTTTGAATCACTGCCTATCGTGGTAACAGCAATGATTTGATTTTTGTTATATGCTTTTATTTTGCTACTCATGATTAGTCCATTCATATCAGACATATTGACATTAGTAAGGACAATATCATAATAATCGTGAGTATCAGAAAAATATCTTTTATAAAGTTCAAGGCCTTCTGTAGTGCTTTTAGCTACAACTACTTCTAGAAATAAATTTTTGATTAGATTAAGTGTAGAAGTTATAACTTCTTCATCACTTTCAATATATAAAAGTTTTAATTTTGTAGTATATTCTGATAGTTCTTCTAAACTGTCCATTTACTTTTTCCTCAACATGATATGTTACAAAAATTAATACTTTAATATCACTATAGGTGGCAATTATATATTACATTTCATTCAGATAAAATTAATTTTTTTAAATATCTATTTAGAGCAAAAAAATGCTCTAAAGATTTGGGGTGAGGAGATTGTAGTTATATTTGGTAATTAGGTGCTTCTTGAGTAATAATAACATCATGAACATGGCTCTCTTTAAGTCCTGCACTTGTTATCTCAACGAACTCTGCTTTATCCCAAAAAGTTTCTATGTTCTTGCTGCCGCAGTAGCCCATTGAAGCGCGAAGTCCACCCATCATCTGGTGAACAATTCCAGCAATGCTTCCACGAAATGGTACACGACCTTCAATTCCTTCTGGAACTAACTTATCAGCTGCAGTTCCTTCTTGGAAATATCTGTCATTTGAACCTTTTTGCATAGCACCAATACTTCCCATACCACGGTATGATTTATACTGACGACCCTGAAACATGATTGTCTCTCCTGGTGACTCTTCAGTACCAGCTAAAAGTGAGCCAGCCATAATACAAGATGCACCAACTGCTAAAGCTTTAGCAATGTCACCTGAGTATTTTATACCACCATCTGCAATAACAGGAACACCGTGTTTTCTCGCAGCTTCAGCACACTCAGCAATTGCAGACATTTGTGGAACACCTACGCCAGCAACAATTCTTGTAGTACAAATAGAACCAGGTCCTATACCAACCTTTACTGCATCTGCTCCAGCTTCAATAAGTGCTTCCACTGCTTCAGCTGTTGCAATATTTCCTGCAATAACATCAACTTCCATTGTCTCTTTTATTTTTCTTACAGTATCTAAAATACCTTTTGAATGACCATGAGCTGAGTCAAGTACTAAAACATCACAGCCAGCATCAACAAGTGCTTTTGCACGGTCAAATTGACCAACACCAATTGCTCCGCCAACAACAAGTCTGCCAAAAGCATCTTTGTTTGAATTAGGATACTCTATGCGTTTTTTAATATCTTTGATAGTAACAAGACCTTTTAAAAATCCATCTTTATCAATAATAGGTAGTTTTTCTATTTTATGTTTGTGCATAATATCTGCAGCATCATCTAAAGATATGCCATTCTCGGCAGTGATAAGAGGCATTTTTGTCATAACTTCATCTGCACGTTTGCTCATGTCTTTTTCAAATCTCATATCACGGTTTGTTAAAATACCTAACAGCCTGTTGTGAGCATCAATAACAGGTACTCCAGAGATTTTATATTCACTCATTAATGCATCTGCATCTGCTAGAGTTGCATCTGGATGAACATAAATAGGGTCTATAATAATCCCGCTCTCACTCTTTTTTACTTTTTTTATCTGTTTACATTGAGCCTCAATATCCATGTTTTTATGGATAATTCCGATACCGCCAAGTCTAGCCATAGCAATTGCTGCTCTATACTCAGTAACAGTATCCATCGCAGCAGAAACCATAGGAATCTTAAGTGAAATGTTACGAGTTAGCTTACTTCCTATAGAAACCTCTTTTGGAAGTACTTCAGAATACTGAGGTACTAATAATACATCTTCGAATGTCAGTGCTTTTTTACGAATTCTCATGGTTATCCTTTGGTGCTAAGAATATAATATGCTTATTTCTTTATAATTTTTGGATTATAGCTTTTTTGTGGTTAAAAATAGGTAAATCGTTTTTTGTACTCTCTAAATATAGTTATATTTCATGGTTTTTCCAAGCTTGGATTGCATCATTAAGAGTCTCAAATCCGCTAACTCTACCAATAACAAAAACTTCATCAAAAACATAACAGCAAATATTGCCGTTTAGTTCCAGCATAAAGACAGCATACTCATCTCCGCGTACATCTTTTGAGATAACCCTCATACCATCTACTGTATCGTTTATTTCTACTATATCGTCATACTCAACATTAAGCAATTCTTTGCCATTACTAGTATATATAGCCATTTTTGCCTCTTTGTAATCATGATTTTTCTTCTACATGTAGCAGCAATATCTGTTCTCGTTTGTATATTAAACGGAGTGTAGTTCTAAAAAGAAACCATTTAATTTTTCTCGACATTCAACAATTAAGGCTAGGTCTTCTTCTTCCCACTCAGAGTTTATTACTCGACGAAGTTCATAATTATAATATTCATTATCTTTTACCCAATCTTTATCTATCATTGCATATGAATAAGCAAGAAATCCACCTGCTGAATGAGAAGAACCCATATGCTGTTTGATTTTCTCATAAAATGGTTTTGCTCTTTCAAGTAGTTCATCCAAAATATCAAGTGTGTCTAGTCTTATTCCTGATTCCAAATCTTTTAACTGTTCATCGTAGCTCTCTAGTTTTATGTCAGGAAACTTCCACTTCATATATTCATAAATAGAGTCAGATGTTATTGCTTGATGCAGATTGTATTGGTTAAGTGGTTCATCAAGTTCATGCATGTTCTCTCCATTACTAACTGGTTGTTGCTTAAAGACTGTTTAGAGTCTATTTCGTTATTATATAATAATGTGGCATTTTTTTAAAGAGAACGATTATAATAAATATGTTTTTTTTGATGTAGATTGTTATTTGGTCTTTACATTTTAAGTTTTTCTAATAGTAGTTTAAAATTAACATGCAAATGGCAAAGAAGCCCTTTACATGTAGAGTTTTATTTAGTGTAGTTAATCTGCTTCTCTAAACTAAGAGCACCGTCAAAAAGTGTCTGCTCATCGTAAGCTTTAGCAATTAGTTGAAGTCCAACTGGCATGCCGTTTTCGCCTTTGTTGATTGGTAGTGAAAGGGCGGGGAGTCCTGCAAGGTTTACACTAATAGAGTATAAATCGCTTAAGTACATGTCCATAGGATTTTTAAGCTCTCCGAACTTAGGTGCAGTACCAGGTGCGATTGGAGAAAGTATCAAATCTACATCTTTAAATATTTTTGCATATTGGTCTTTGATGATGTGTCTAGTTTTTTGTGCTTTTACATAGTAAGCTTCATAGTAACCGCTTGAAAGAACGAAGTTACCAAGTAATATACGACGTTTAACTTCATCACCAAAACCATTGCTTCTAGTTTGTATAAAAGTATCTTCAAGATTTGTACCAGTTACACGGTTTCCATAACGTATGCCGTCATATCTAGCTAAGTTTGTAGTAGCTTCAGCAGTTGCCGTGATGTAGTAAGCAGAGATATCAAATTTAGCATCCATCAACTCACGCTCTACTATCTCATGACCTGCATTTTTAAGTTCAGTTATTGCTAGCTCATAAGCTTTTTTTATATCTTCACTTGCATTTTCAATATGCTTAGGAAGCACAGCGATTTTTAGTTTTCTAGTAGCGTCAAGTTTATCTGAAACTTTATCATTCATATTTACAGAGGTTGAATCTTTTTCATCATGACCGCTGATTATGTCATATAAAATTGCAGCATCTTCAACGTTTTGTGTCATAGGTCCAATTTGGTCAAGAGAAGAAGCGTAAGCACCTAATCCGTAACGGCTTACTCTTCCGTAAGTTGGTTTCATTCCAACTATTCCACAAAATGAAGCAGGTTGACGGATACTTCCACCAGTGTCACTACCAAGAGCAGCAATAGCTAAACCAGCAGCAACAGCAGCAGCAGAACCACCAGAACTTCCTCCAGGGACATAGTCGCTATTGTGAGGATTTAAAGTTTTGCCATAAAAGCTAGACTCTGTAGTTGAGCCCATAGCAAACTCATCCATATTTGTTCTACCAAAAGGAGTTAGTCCTGCTTTTGCCATTTTGTTGATTACAGTCGCGTTATATGGAGCAATGTAACCTTGAAGAATGTTTGATCCAGATGTTACAGACCAGTCTTGTACTTGAATATTGTCTTTAATAGCTATTGGAACACCATCGCCAGCATTGTTTACGTCAAGATATGCATTGAGTTCAGGTTTTGCTTCAATCTTAGATTTTAAATCTTCTTTAAATTTTTTTAATTCATCTTTAGATAATTTTAGGGCTTCTTTTAATGTTATCACTAAACTTCCTTTGTCTATTTTGTATGAAAAAGGAACAAAGTCCCATTTTCTACGCTAGCCGCTATGGCACTAAAGCTTGTCGCCAAAGCGACATATTTTTATTTTTTGAATTGTTTAACTGCAAATATACCAATGCCTATAAAAATAAATATCACAGCAATTGTAGCTATGACAAATGAACTCTCTACGGGCTGGGAAAAATTAGGCATTTAAGACCTTAGAACACCTCTTACATGTAGACTCTTCATCAGCTGACTGATATTTCCAACATCTTGGACATTTATGCTCAATTGCTTTAGATATAACAAAAGTATCGTCATCTATTTTAAAAGTTCCAAGTCTCTCTTGTTCTGTATTGTCTTCATCTATGCCAGATACAACAAACCAATCTTCAGCTTCAGTCTTATCCATTTTCAGAGCTACTTGTGAGTCAGTTGAAATAACTAACTCTAAAGTGTTTTTGATTATTTTTTCTTTTTTAAGTGCATCAACAATTGTTCCAAAGCCTTCTCTGGCTTTAGTCATATACTCTGCATTAAAGCTTGATTCGCCAGTTTGAATCTCTTCATAAACAAAATCAAAGATATCTACAGCATCACCTTTAATAATTGACGGAGCATTATCAATAATCTCATCTGCTGTATATGTCAATATTGGAGCTATTAAAACTAAGAGAGATTTTGTAATAATGGCCATTGCACTTTGACTAGAGTTTCTTTTAGCATCTTTCAATCCGTCACAGTAAAGAGAATCTTTTGTTATATCTATATAAATTCCACTTAATTCATTTACAATGAAGTTATTTAAAAGACTCATACCGTGAACAAAGTTATACTCGCTAAATGATTTATGAACAGTATTAAATACATTTTTAGCGTGAGTTAAAACCCATTTGTCTAACTCTCCCATCTCTGAGTATGGAGTCAGAGTTTCTAAGTCGTTAATATTTGCCAACATTATTCTAAAAGTATTTCTAAGTTTTCTATAGTTTTCAGAAGTCTGTTTTAAGATCCCTTGAGAGATTTTCAAATCACTTTGATAGTCGCTTGAAGCTACCCAAAGGCGAAGTATCTCACTTCCATACTCTTTTAAAATCTTATCAGGGGCAATAACGTTACCCTTAGATTTAGACATCTTTTCACCTTTTTCATCTACTGTGAAACCGTGAGTAAGAACTGCTTTATAAGGTGCTTTGTGCTCAACAGCACAACTTAAAAACATTGATGATTGGAACCAGCCACGATGTTGGTCTGAACCTTCAACATATAAATCTGCCTGATATTCGCCAGCATCATAATTACGAGATTTTAAAACTGAGTTCCAAGTTGAACCACTGTCAAACCAAACATCTAAAATATCAGTCACTTTTTCAAGCTCATCCGCTTTGTATCCTGAACCTGGATAAAGAAGCTGCTCTATCGGCATTGAGTACCAAGCATCACTCCCTTGCATCTCGAAAATCATTGCAGTAAAGTTTAAAACCTTCTCATCAAGTAAAACCTCACCAGTTGCTTTCACTCTAAAAAATGCGATTGGAACTCCCCAGTCTCTTTGACGTGAGATACACCAGTCAGGACGGTTTTCAACCATTGATTTTAGTCTGTTTTTTCCGCTTTGTGGGTAGAAAAGAGTTTTTTCCACTTCACTAAGAGCGATGTTTCTAAGAGTGTTGTATTCACCATCTGGCTTTTCATCAACAGAGATAAACCACTGTTTAGTTGCACGGAAGATTAACGGAGTGTGACTTCTCCAGCAGTGTGGGTATGAGTGCATAAATTTAGATACATGTAGAACACTCTCTCCCATAAGTTCAAGTATTGCTTCATTACATTTAAAAATATGTTTTCCAACGAACTCCTCAGCATTAGGAATTAATCCATCACGAACAACTGTATTGTCATAACAGCCAGTTTCATCAACAGGCATAACAACTTCTAAGTCGTAAATAAGTCCAACACGGTAGTCATCTTCTCCATGACCTGGCGCTGTGTGAACACAACCAGTTCCATTTTCAACTAAAACATGCTCTCCTAAAATTATACGAGAGTTTCTTCCGTTTAGCGGGTTTATAGCAAGTAGGTTTTCAAACTCAACAGCTTTAAAAGTTTTAACAACCTGTCCACTCAAAACAGCAGTTTCATTTAGTAGGTTTAGTAGTTTTTTAGCAACTATATAGCCAGTATCAGTTAAAACATACTCTTCATGTGGATTTAAAGAGATAGCTGTGTTCGCCGGAATAGTCCAAGGTGTTGTTGTCCAAATAACCGGAGCAGCTTTTCCTTCTATACCAAGCTTTACTTTTGCCTCGTAGCTAAGCTCAAAAGCAACAAACATTGAGTAGTCTTCTTTATCTTCATACTCAACTTCTGCTTCTGCAAGAGCCGTTCTTTCAGCCCAAGACCAAAAAACAGGTTTGCTACGTTCAATTAAAAGACCTTTTTTAGCAACACTACAAAGTGTTCTGTATATATTTGCTTCAAATTTATAGTCCATAGTTACGTATGGATTTTCCCAGTCAGACAAGATTCCAAGTTGCTTGAACTCTTCTTTTTGAATATCAACGAATTTAGCAGCGTGCTCACGACAAAGCTCTCTAACTTTTGCAGTCTCTAAAAGCTCTTTTTTCTGTTTTCCACCAAGCTTTTTCTCAACTTGTTGCTCTATTGGAAGACCATGGCAATCCCAACCCGGAGTAAAGCGAACAGATTTGCCATTGAAGTAGTTGTGTTTGATTATGATGTCTTTTAGAATCTTATTTAAAGCATGACCAATATGTATATTTCCATTTGCATATGGAGGTCCATCATGAAGAGTAAAGCTTGGAGCACCTTTACGCTTGCTCTTCATTTTCTCATATATCTTATTCTCATCCCAAGCAGCATATCTTTTTGGTTCATTGTTTATTAAATTGCCTCTCATGGCAAAGTCTGTAGTAGGTAAAAGTAGTGTGTCTTTGTAGTCCATCTGTACCTCAAAAGTGTATTAAAATTTTTGCATTGTATCTTTTATGTCTTTAAATACCACTTTAAATAGTAAAAACAGTGCTATAATAAGCAAACACAATCTGCTGAAGAGGGCTTTATACAATATGAAACTACATCTTATATTCATTGGAAATAAATTTATATATAACACTCCATTAAAGGAGTATGTAATAAGAAAAATTGAACAAAAAACAGATTTTATTGATTCTATAACATTCTTCAGGGAGAGTGATAACTCTCTTTTTTTATATTTAGAGGAGGAACTTAACTCATTAAATCAATTAATTGTAGTAACAACAAAACAGCATTTCTCAACTATAGGGAAGGTTATATGTACAGCAACTAGTGATAATCAGATTTTAAAAGATAATATGCTTATACCGTCTAAGTGTTCAGTTTTTGAGGATGGAAGTTATCTCTTAGAGTACAATAACTCTCAAATAAATGTTCTACATGTAGACGAGATGCAAAAACTTCCAGAAATACTACTGCACTTTCATGATTCTAAAGCTACATTGCATCTTTTTGAAGAGGATAAAGAGAGTGCTATTGCAGTACTTAGTCCAATTGCACAAACATACGACGTACATATTGATATAGTAAATATAATTGATGGATGGCTTCGAATAGATGTTAGAAGTAAAAAATATGGAGATATATCTAAGTTTATAAATTCAGCAAAGCAACTGTTGCCAAAAAAACTTATATCAGCATCTTGTGTTGTAGGGTATATAATCAATAAATTATCTACAAATCAAAAGAAACTAAGTTTTGCTGAGAGTTGTACAGGAGGTCTTTTAGCTTACTACTTTACAAAGCATAATGGAGCATCTAAAATGCTCGATGGCTCATTAGTTACTTATTCAAATGCACTAAAAGAAAACTGGCTTGGGGTTGAGAACAGTACACTTGTTAAGAGTGGTGCTGTAAGTAAAGAAGTTGTCTTAGAAATGAGTGAGGGTGCTATGAATGTCAGTAGTTCTGATTATTCAATATCTATAAGTGGTATTGCTGGTGAGGGCGGAGGAACTGAGGATAAACCAGTAGGTACAATATATATAGGTGTACGAAGCAAAACTCAGCACATAGAAGAGCATCTAAATTTAAGCGGAGATAGAAACTATATTCAGCATCAGAGCGTACTTTTTGCCATTAAAATGTTGCTATTGGTAGATAAAGATATGTTTTTTTAAATTTAGCTCTTTATGTCTTGACAATTGAAATCTATTTGTCTATAATTTCGACCTCTTAACAAATAGAGGAAAACGTCTTGTTAGCTCAGCTGGTAGAGCACGTCACTTTTAATGATGTGGCCGATGGTTCGAATCCATCACAGGACACCATTTTAAACTAAAAAATAATTATGCGGTGGTAGTTCAGTTGGTTAGAATACCTGCCTGTCACGCAGGGGGTCGCGAGTTCGAGTCTCGTCCACCGCGCCATTAGTTTTTTGTTTAATATGGGCGCTTAGCTCAGTTGGTAGAGCGCTACCCTTACAAGGTAGATGTCACTGGTTCGAGTCCAGTAGTGCCCACCATAGTGTAAACCTTATTGTTTATGAAAGTGACCCTTTCGTCTAGTGGCCAAGGACACTATCACTTCATGGTAGGAACAGAGGTTCAAATCCTTTAGGGGTCGCCACAAAATTGGTGTAGTAAAAGTCATAAATGGGCGCTTAGCTCAGTTGGTAGAGCGCTACCCTTACAAGGTAGATGTCACTGGTTCGAGTCCAGTAGTGCCCACCATTTAGTGACAAGTTTTATTTTTAGTAAAACATTTTTTTAATTATAGGTGCGGTGGTAGTTCAGTTGGTTAGAATACCTGCCTGTCACGCAGGGGGTCGCGAGTTCGAGTCTCGTCCACCGCGCCACTTTTCACTTCAACTTAACAATAATTATTTATATTTTTTAACTAGTTTATGTGCCAAAATTTTGGTATCTTCTTTTACAATATGATTTACCAGAATTTCTTTAGCAATAACATTCATCTTTGTTTTTATAGTCTCTATGTCTGCAGGAGTATTCATAACTGATGCAAGACTTTCAACTAGATTTTGATGCAATAATATATGCTCTTTTATGTCAGGATATCCAATTGACAACATATACTTCTCTTCATCATCAAAATGTGTTCTCATGTAATCACTAAACTCATATAGTATTTTTTTAATCTCTTCTGTCTTATCTGAAGTGTTTTCTATAGCAAACAAACGATTTACTATTTCAAACAGTTTTTTATGCTGAGTGTCAATACTTTCTATTCCTACACTGTATACATTGTTCCATTTTAGTTCATCATTTATTTGCATATAAATCCTTTGTATTTATTATAATATATAAAAAATTAAATATAAATATATAATAGGTACTATAAAAAACTTTTAGTTCCTCTTGCATCATACATATCTTTATATCTAAAGGTTATGAGATTTTGCATAATAGCAAAAAGAATTATAAAGTTTAAAAAACTGCTTCCCCCATAGCTGAACATTGGCAGTGGTAGTCCAACAACAGGTGCATATCCTATCGTCATTGCGATATTAACACCCATATAAATAAATATCATAAATGATATAGATATAGTTACTACTTTTATATAATAATCAGTGTTAAAGATACTCAAACTCAACAAATGTAAGATAAGCATTACATATATTAGTATAATTCCTAAAGCACCTAAAAAACCACTTCTCTCAACAAGAAAGGCAAAGATAAAGTCACTTGTAGCGATAGGTAAAAATCTCATTTGTGTTTGTGTGGCTTCATCTTTTGATTTGCCTGTTAATCCACCTGAACCAATGGCAATTATTGATTGTCTCACATGATAAGAGGGTTTTTCACTTAAAAAGTCTTTTATTCTAAGTTTTTGATAGTCATGTAGTAAATATTGATACACAAGTGGTGAAGAGAGTAGTATAGTTCCTATGATCACGGCCCATATTTTCCAATATACACCTATAAAAAAAAGAACTCCATAGCCAATTAGAAGAAGAACTAAAGCGGTACCTAGGTCAGGCTCTTTTACTATAAGTATAAAAGGCAAAAGTATATAAAAGCTAATTTTCAAAAAATCTTTTATTCTATAACCTTGTGTTGGAGGAGGATTTCTATATATAAGATATGCAAGCATTAATATAAGAGCTGGTTTGACAAATTCAGAGGGCTGTATGGTTGCATTTATAAATGGTATCTCAATCCATCTTTGTGCACCAAGTCTGGCATGACCAAAAAATTCAACTGCCAATAGCAGACCGATATTTATCCAGTATATTAGAGGGATAAGCCAACTCATTCTGCGAATGGGGAGCAAAAATACACCAATAAACGCTAAAAAAGCTACACCAATATAGGCTGTTTGCTTCTGGGCAAGAGCAGGAACTACCTCGCCTATCAGCCAGTTTGAAGTTATGATTAGTGGAATAATTAAGATAATAGAAAAAAAATCAAATTGTGCTAAAATACGTTTATCAATTCTCCACAAGTTGTAACTCCAAAATAAATTATGAAATTGTATCACAAAACTAGTAGTAGCGGTCTTGTATATAAATAAGTTTCTTTAAAAAAGGTCTAGAAAATGGGTGAAGTAGAAAGTTATGTTTGCGAAGAAGCACAACGCTTAGATATATTTTTGGCGTCTGAAATAGGTCAGAGTCGTTCACAAATAGCACAGTTAATTAAAAAAGAGTGTGTATATGTTGATGATAAAATAGTTGCTCGTGCCGGTGTCAAGCTAAAAGCAAACCAAAATGTAAGAGTTGAGTTTCCATACGTTGATAAAAAACCAGCCTTAGAAATTGATTTTGATGTTGAAATACTTTATGAAGATGATGATGTATTGGTTATTAATAAACCAACTGGTGTTACAGTTCATCCAGCTCCAAGTGTAAAAGAAGCGACCTTGGTTGATTGGCTTAAACATAAAGGAATCAGACTCTCAACAATAAGTGGAGAAGAGCGACACGGTATAGTCCATAGACTAGACAAAGGGACAAGTGGTACTATGGTAGTTGCTAAGAATAATGAAGCTCATGAATTTTTATCAGCGCAACTTCAAGATAAGAGTATGGGAAGATATTATATTGCAGTTATTAACCCACCTCTAAAAGATGATATAACTACTATAGATAAACATATAGCTAGAAGTGTTAGCAATAGGCTTAAAATGGCATGCTCAGACAATAATGGCAAAAATGCTACGACAATGTTTAAAGCTCTGACTCTTTCAAGTGATGAAAAAAATCAACTTGTTGCATGTAAGCTATTTACTGGTAGAACTCATCAAATCCGTGTTCATTTGGAGAGTATAAATCGTCATATAATTGGTGACCATATTTATGCTGTAAGCCCAAAACAAGAGAAATCGGAACGAATTTTGCTTCACGCTTATATAATATACTTTATCCATCCAACGAGCAAGGAAAAACTATCTTTTATTGCACCATTTGATGCAGATATGAGAGAGTATATGGATAAAAAATTCAATCCGGAGCAAATAAATGAAGTTATTGACCCTAGTTACATTCTGCACAGCTTCACTGCTGATTCTTAGTGGTTGTGGCGCTAAACCTACACCAAAAAAAGAGCCGACTGTTGATGCATCACTGCCGTTAGTCAATCTTACTCAAAGCGGAACTATACTTGAGAGTAATGCTATAGCTCTTGAGTGGGGATTAATAGAAGATCAAAGAGTTAAAGGTATTTATATCTACAAGGTGCCGCTGGATGAAAAATTCAATAGCAAAGATGAGTACTATGATACTGTAAATAGCCGTTTTTCTACCCACTATCTTGATTTAAATATTAAACCCAGCTCAAAATATAGGTATTATTTTAAAACTTACAGTGACAATGCAGAATCAACACCAAGTAAATCAACCGTATTGACATCTCTTGATGTTATGGACTCAGTTACATGGCTCTACGCAGGAACGGGCATGCCAAGAAGTGCAAAAATAATCTGGAGACCGCATACAAACCAAAAAGTAAAGGCATATATAATTCAAAGAAGAACTTTGGAAGAAAATGTCTGGACAGATATTGCAACGGTTGATGGAAGACTAAGTGCAGAGTATATAGATGACAAGCTAAAAGATAAGTATACCTATATATATCGTATACGTGCCTATACTTATGATGGTATTACTTCAAAGCCAAGTGAAGAGGTGAAAGTTACAACAAAGGCACTGCCTCAAGATATAAATAAAATAAGCGCAACAACTGATCTTTCTAGAAGAATTGAAATTCGGTGGGAAAAAAGTGAAGCAGAAGATTTTTTAAAATATAATTTATATAGGGCTTCAAATATAGATGGAAGTTATACATTGTTAGCAATTCTAGTGAACAACTCTTATATTGATACAATTGAAGAAGATGGAAAACAGTACTTTTACAGGGTAAGTGTAGTAGATAAAGACGGTTTAGAGAGTAAAAATGATAAACAGTCTGTAATGGGTATAACGTTGATTAAACCAAAAACACCTTCATTGGTTGAGGCAAAATTAATTGACGGTAAAGTCAAAATATCATGGAGCAAAGAAGACCCTAGGATTAAAAGCTATATTGTTCAAAAGAGGTATAAAAAAAGTTTATTTGATGAATCAATCGCAGATTTCGAAGGTATTAATGGTGTAGAGTTTATAGACTCAGAGATAGAGTCAGATAAAATTTATTACTATAAAGTGTTTGGTGTAGATATCAATGGCCTTAAATCTGAACCTAGTATTGAAGTTGAACTTAAAGTTGGAGATGTATTAGTTAAAGATGCATTTAAACAATCTCCTAAGACATTGGAAAAAGAGCAAGTAAACTCTAAAAAAGACTTAATTACACCATTACAAGATTTTAACTAAAAGAACGAGAATAATGCCACATTTACATATATCAGAATTTAAAGAGATAGAGTTTCCATTAAGCGAAGATGGAGTTTCGTTTAATTTTATAGCAGATAATATAAATCATGATGAAGAGAAACTTATCTCTGTAACTCTTGATGGTGATGACTTTTTCTTACTTGTAAAAGAAGAAGATAATAGAAGTCTGTTGAAGTCTGATAAATTAACAAGACCCGCTTCAATTTTTAACGTACACAAAGCACTTCTGGCCTACGCTAAACTTGCAAAACTAGATATTATAAGCTCCAATGTACCAGAGCAACAAAAGAATATTCATCTTGAAGAGATTAGTTCTTTAAAAAAAGTAGAATATTTCGCTTCAAATTTTAAACCTGACAAAGAGGTTAGAATAGAAGTTGGCTTTGGTTCAGGAAGGCATGTCTTACATCAAGCTGCTCAGAATCCAGATATTTTATTTATTGGTATAGAGATACATAGACCATCTATAGAACAGGTACTAAAGCAAATAACAATTCAGAATTTAGATAACTTACTGGTACTTGATTATGATGCCAGACTTTTTATGGAATTGATTCCATCAAATATTGTAGGAAAGGTTTATGTTCATTTTCCAGTACCATGGGATAAAAAACCTCATAGAAGAGTTATTTCTACCTCTTTTATTAAAGAAGCAAATAGAGTATTAAAAGTTGGTGGGCAGCTTGAACTTAGAACAGATAGTGAAAACTATTATGCTTACTCTTATGAGACATTTATTGCCTTTAATAAAACAATACTTCACATAAATAAAAACAAAGATATTGCAATAAGTAGCAAGTATGAAGATAGATGGAAAAAGATGGAAAAAAACATTTATGATATTACTATGATAAATGAAGAAGAATCTCCAGATTTATCGATAGAAGGTGATTTTAGTTTTTCACATGTAGAACTATCATCACAAGAGATTGAATTACTGCATAAGCAAGTTAAAAAGTTTGATGGAGGTTTTATACATTTTGAAAGAGTTTATAAGATTAAAGATGGAGTTATGCTTCGTTTATCTATGGGTAGCTTTGATAGGCCAGAACATTTATATCTTATTATAAACAAAGGAGTTGCAGAGTATTTTCCATCGCTTCCTCTAAAATCATATACTAACCTCTCAGCACATAGATTTTTAGAAAAGATGCTTCATGGATAAAGTGATAATTGCAAAAAATTTATCACTATCATACTCGAGTAGTGAAACTATTATTAATCAAGTTGACTTTTCTATTAGCTCTGGCAGTTTTGTTTTTATTACAGGTGCTAGTGGCAGTGGAAAATCTACACTTTTGAAGTCCTTATACGGCGCTCTCAAACCAAAGCAAGGTAGCCTTATAGTTGGAGGAGTTGAGTTAAAGGGTGTGTCTAAATCTAAACTAAATTTTTTAAGACGACATATAGGAATAGTATTTCAGGATTACAAACTTGTTAAAGAGTGGAGTATAGAGAAAAATATTATGCTTCCACTCATTATAAACGGATATGTAAAGAGTATTGCTCAAAATCAAGTTGAAAATTTATTAAAACATGTGAGACTAAATCATCAAGCTGGAAAATGCCCATTAGAACTTAGTGGTGGCGAACAGCAGAGAGTTGCAATGGCTAGAGCACTTGCACACAATCCAATACTAATTCTTGCAGATGAACCTACTGGTAATCTTGATGATTACTCATCTCAGTTAATCTGGAATCTTCTTGAAGGTGCTAATGAGCAGCTAAATACAACAGTTATAGTTGTTACACACAAAATACCTCACTCTTTAAAAGTTGATTATAAACATTTTAACATTGAATATGGGAGTATTCGTGAAGTCAATTAGAAATCACCTCTCGCTTGTATTAGCGCTTTTAAGCATAATTTTTTCAATTCAGATTTTCTTTATTGCAGAGCGTTCAATAGACGCATATAAAATAAATTTATCTACAAGTTACTCAGTTATAGTCGTTAGTAAAATTAAATTAACAAATAGTAGTATTTTAGATATTAATAAAATAATATCAAGTGCAGAAGAGTTGTCCGCAGATGCTGTAATCGCAAGATTGAACACTAATATGAAAACAAAATACATAGAACTGTTAAAACTCTCCTTACCAAAATTTTATAAGTTAAGACTTGCTTATTATCCAAGTCCAAAAGAGATACATAGGTTAAGAGAAGATTTGTTAAGAAATAAATCGATTACTAAAGTTGAAGATTTTTCTCATACACATGACACAACTTATAAACTTTTGCTTTTATTTAAGAATGTTGTTTTTGTTTTTGCTCTTGTGGTCTTTGTTGTTACTGTTCTTCTTATATTCAAAGAGCTTAAAATTTGGCAGTATAAACATAATGAGCGTATGAGTATTATGAGTCTCTTCGGTGCAGCTGTGTGGCTTCGTTCAGCAGTTTTATTTAGGCTTGCTATAGTCGATGCAATAATAGCAAGTATTTTAGTATTTGGAATCTTTACTTATATATCTTCCTCAGCTTGGATTATTGAACAGTTTAATAATATAGGTATTAATATAGTGATTTTTAATCCATTAGAAGATTTTTTCATACTTTTGGCGGTTGCTATGTCTATATCAATTTTTTTAGCATCTTTTATAGTTCTTGGGCATAAAGAAGAGGTATGAATCATCTACTAATAATTAGTGTAATATTTTTTGTTTTAAATGCCAATAGCAATATTGATAGTAAAATAAAAAAAACAAGTTCAAAGTTAAATACATACTCGAAAAACTATAAAAATATTAATCAAAAGATGGCTCAAAATGCAAAAGAAATTTTAGAACAAAAACTAGAAATCTCTATGCAGGAAAAACATTTAAAAAATTTAAAAAATGAACTCTCCCAAAAAGAAATTAGTTATAAAGTTAATACCACGGAGTTAACTAATCTAAAAAAATCAGAAAATAGTTTAAAAGAGGACTCAGAGAAACTAGAACAAGAACTTGTTTTTACTATTGCGCAAAGTGTCTCTTTATCTGTTATTTTAGAAGAGGAATATACGACAAGTGAAGAGTCACTTATAGAATTTGAAGTTCTTAGAGCAATGCTTAAAAATGCTAAAATGAAAATAACAGAACTAAATGATAAATTTTATATAAACTCTAAAAATATAGAAGATGTAAATGCTCAAGTAAGTACTCTAGAGGTAGAAATAGCAATAATTGATGGAAAAAGAAAAGAGATGCTAAATATCCAAGAAAAAAATAAAAAAGATCTTAAAAATTTAAAAGTAGCAAAATCTTCATATAAAAAAGAGTTACAAAAAGTCTTAAAAAAACAAGATTCACTTAAAACAACTTTAGCTAGATTAAACATAATAAAAATAGATGAGATAAAAAAAGCAAAACAAGAAGCTGAAAGAGCTAGGGCATTTAACTCAAATAATATTATATTAGATAAAAATTTACCAAAAGTAAAAAAACATGGTAGCAGTTATCAAGCTATAAAAACAAAAAAATATAGGGGTCTAAAAACAATTTCACCTTTTAGTCCATATGAAATTACTAAAAAATATGGAACATATACAGACCCAATATATGGAATAAAAGTATTTAATGAATCAATATCATTAAAACCAAATAAAAAGAACACAAAAGTTAAAACTGTATTTAATGGTAAAATTATTTATGCTGATAAAACGGCCGTGCTAGATAATATAGTAATTGTAGAGCATAAATATGGGCTTCACACCATATATGCAAATCTCTCTCAAATTTCACCCAATATTAAAAAAGGTAAAAAAATTAAAAAGGGCTATACAATTGGACGTGTTAGTGATGAGCTAATATTTGAGGTTACACAAAAGTCATTCCATATAAATCCTGTAAAACTTTTTCAATAAATAAAATAACGTTATAAATTTATTTAGTTACTGTAATTGGTATGAAATTGAATATTTTTTTAATGTACTACAATTGAATGCTTGATAAGTCTGGTGATATAAAACAGCGTGAGGTTGTGGAAAAAAAATCTAGTTTTTTTTGGTTGGCAAAAAGTTGAACTTACTGATTACTAGGAGGCTCCAGAAGGCTTTGACTCTGTTGTATACTCTTTGTATTTCCTTTTTATACCTTATGTTGTTGGATGATTGGGTATTAGATTGTAGCGACTGCTTTACTTGTTGGTATTTTAGTGAATTTTTTAAAATATGATGATACTTCTGTTAAGAGAAGGAATTTTTAAACAGCTACTATTTTAAATAAGAAAGTGTATAAAAATATAATTTTTGTTATAATTTCAAAAATTTAAATATAGAGAAAAATATGAACTTTATACAAACTCGTGGACACGATAAAAACAGACCTCAATATGTTACATTTTCACAAGCCATTTTAAGCCCTATTGCCTCTTTTGGTGGTCTTTATGTGCCAGAGAACTTACCTGAACTCGGGAAAGAATTTTTAAACAAACATCTTAATTCTTCATATAAAGAGTTGGCATCAGATATGTTGAGTCGTTTTGAGATTGATATTGATGAAAGTGTTATAAAAGAAGCGTTAGACTTATATGACAATTTTGATGACGTTAGTAATCCTGTCCCTGTTAAAAAAGTAAAAGAAAATCTTTATATAAGTGAGCTTTATCACGGGCCGACACGCGCCTTTAAAGATATGGCACTTCAGCCTTTTGGTGTTGTTTTGTCATCAATAGCGCAAAAAAGAAATGAAAATTATCTTATCTTGGCTGCAACAAGTGGGGACACTGGACCTGCTGCTCTTGAGACATTCAAAAATCGTGCAAATGTTCAGGTTGCATGTCTCTATCCAGATGGTGGAACTAGTGATGTTCAAAGACTTCAGATGGTTACAGAAGATGCTCCAAACTTGAAAGTTATCGGAATAAATGGCGTTTTTGATGATGCACAAAATGCACTGAAAAGACTTCTGGCTTCTGATGATTTTAGAGCAGAATTAAAAACTAAAAATATCTCTCTTTCAGCTGCAAACTCTGTAAACTTTGGAAGAATCATTTTTCAAATTATTTATCATATTCATAGTTATTTGGAGTTAGTTCGTCAAGGTGCTACTGTTATGGGTGAAAAAGTTTATTTAAATGTTCCAAGTGGAAATTTTGGTAATGCCCTTGGTGGATATTATGCTTGGAAGATGGGAGTTCCTGTTGAGAAGATTATTATATCTTCTAACGAGAATAACGTTTTAACTAAACTTATTAAAACTGGAAAATATGATTTGAGAGATTTACATGTAGTAGGTACAACTTCACCTGCCATGGATATTTTAAAATCATCAAATGTTGAAAGAATCTTGTACGATATGTTCGGGCTTGAGAGAACAAGAGAGCTTATGGAAGATTTAGAAACTAAAAACTTTTATGAATTGACACAAGATGAACTTGTAAGGCTTCAAAACAGTTTCGATGCTGACTTTTGTAATGGAGAAGAGGGTAAGAAGTATATTAAAGATACATTTTATAATGATGGTTATCTTATGGATCCACATACGGCTACATGTATGAAATCTTATGAAACTTGCTCAAGTCCTGAAATAAAAACTATAGCGTATTCAACAGCAGAGTGGACAAAATTTTCACCAGTAATTGCTAATGCTTTAACTGGTGAATTAGATGCCCATGATATTGAAGCGCTAGAGTCTATTTCTAAAGTTGCAAAGCTAGATATACCAGATATGGTTAAAGGTCTTTTTGACAAAGAGGTAGTACAAAATACTATTATAGAAAAAGAAGATATTGAAAAAGAGATATTAAAGTTTTTATAATTTATATGTAGCAGTTATTTCTCTACATGTAAAAGTTGTTTTATAGCTCGGTGGCTTTTTTATAGGCTTTCTCAACAGCATTTATACATGCAGCTCTTACATTTCCGTCTTCTAGTGCACCGTAGCCAGCTGCAGTAGTTCCACCTGGGCTCATAACGCCGTCTTTTAGTAGTGCAGGGTGGATAACTTGTATAAGCTCACCAAAACCACCAAATAAGCCTTACATAATATTCATAGCATCATCCCTTCTGGGACCTTGTTTTACAGCACCGTCAGTGAGTGCTTCGGCAATAAGTGCTAGGTAAGTAGGACCACTTCCAGCTAATGCTGTGGCAATATCCAGCTCTTTATCGCTTGATAACCATATTGTTGAACCAATTGCTCCAAGAGCTCATGTGCTTCTTCTTTAAACTCTAAATCTCCAGTGAGGGTTGTCATAGATCTGTTTACACTTACGCACAAGTTTGGCATAGTTCTAACTACAGCCATTGGTTTAGATTTGTTCTTAGTTTTTCAACTGTAGTTCCCAGCAAGAACAGTGTAGACTACTCTTGCACGACCTTGTAGTTTTTTAGATACCTCTTCAACATTCGCAGGCTTTACACAAAACATTGCTGTTTTGCCTTCTGCACTTCAGTTATCCATAAGTTTCTTTGTAATTTCAACACCTAACTCATCTTCAAATTTATTTAGTTTTTCTAAGTTTCTACCAATAACTTCAATCTTATAGTTCTCTTTTAGACCCTTGGCAATACTAAGTGCCATATTCCCATTTCCAATAAAAGTGATAGTTTTCATATTATTCCTTAATTTTATTACATGTAATGAAGGAAGCCTCCATTTTATGAGTTCGATAAAGGAACAAGTCCCTTCATCTTCGCTTGCGCCGTTAAGGCGACTAAAGTTGCAAATTTTGTGCTAGTAAAGCATCTTGGTAATAATTATTATATAAAAGAAGTTAAATGAATATATCTAATGATAATCCGTACATGTTAAAACCATTTATTTAGAATCTCGCTATCAAAAGCTGGTAGATTTAAGGAAGAAATAAATAAAGTATTTAAATATTCTAATAATTTTTCTTATTGGATTGAGGCAGAATTCTCAAAAGAGTATGACTATACAAATATAAGAGGACTTAGTAATATTATCCGTATGAAGAAGATAAATTTAGTAGAGATATGGAAGAATTGAGTTAATGCATTACTATATTGAACAAAGTATTTCAGACAGTTATGATCGTTAAGTAAATCTAGGGGTTAAAGAACAGCTATTATTAAAGATAGCGTTAATTAGAATATGCTAAAATATCTAAACAAAGGTAAAATGAAATAAAGATTTTTTTGATTAATGGCTTTGATTTCTTCTCTGCAGAATCATTTCTTTTACATGCTGAGCATAAATTAGACGCGCTATTTGAACTAAAAGATATATATTATAAGGATACATAAAAATGGAAAAATTTTTAGAAGAAGCAAAATCTTCAAGTAGAATCTTATCTACTTTAAGTGGGTCAGAAAAAAATAGAATATTAAAAGATATGGCAAATGCTCTGAGAAGTAATACAATGGACTTACTTGAAGCAAATGCACTTGATATGTCTGATGCTGACAAAAACGATTTAAGCACGGCTCTAAAAGATAGACTACTTTTAGATGAGTCACGCATAGAAGGCATGGCTGTGGCTGTTGAAGAGATAGCAGCACTTAAAGAACCAGTTGGCCGTGTAATTGATGGTTGGGTGACAGAAGATGGTCTTAAAATAGAAAAAACTTCTATACCTATTGGTGTAATAGGAATTATCTATGAATCTCGCCCTAATGTCACAAGTGATACTGCAGCACTGTGCTTTAAAAGCTCTAATGTATGTGTACTAAAGGGAGGTAAAGAGGCTGAGAATTCTAATAAAGCGATTGCAAAAGTACTTCAGGCAGTTTTATCTACAAATAACTTACCTGTGTCTTTGATTTCACTTATACCAGACTCTTCAAGAGAGGGTGTTGCTAAACTTATTAAAATGGATAAGTATGTTGATTTAATTATTCCTCGTGGTGGGGCAGGGCTTATTAAATATGTTTGTGATAATGCAACCGTAAGTGTTGTTAAACACGATAAAGGTCAGTGTCACACATATATAGATAAAGATGCCAAGCTTGATAATGCAATTGCTATTGCAATAAATGCAAAAGTGCAAAGACCTGGTGTTTGCAACGCTATGGAAACGTTATTAGTAGATAGTGCTATAGCAGCGGATGCACTGCCAAAGTTAAAATCAGAATTCGACAGGGCTCACACAGAGTTAAAAGGGTGTATTAAAACTCAAAGTATAATTGAAGTGGCAAATGCTACTGATAAAGATTATGACACTGAGTATTTAGCAAATATTTTAAATATAAAAGTAGTTGATGGAGTTGATGGCGCAATTGAGCATGTAGTGAAGTTTACATCAGGACACTCAGAAGCTATAATCACTGAAAATATAACCGTAGCAGAGAAGTTTTTAAATTCTATAGACGCAGCTGTTGTTTATGTAAATGCTTCAACTCGTTTTACAGATGGCGGAGCATTTGGTTTTGGTGCAGAAGTTGGAATAAGTACAAATAAGCTACATGCAAGAGGTCCTATGGGAATAGAAGGACTCACAACATATAAGTTTAAAATATATGGTAGTGGTCAAATAAGAAAATAACAGTTAAGTTTGTTTATACTCTTCGATTGCAGCACAAACTTCTGCTAGTGCTCTTTTGTATTCTTTTAGATTAGTAACATACTCTAAATCTTCAGGTTTTTCAATGCTATTTTTTAATTTTATAGCTACATTATGTAAATAATCAGCGCCTATATTTGCTGCAACACCTGAAATATCTAGTAACATTTTATTGGCATTTATGGCATCTTGATTGCTGATGTACTCTTGCAGTTGTTTAGAAGAATCTGAGTATTTAGATGTAAAGTCGTTTAATATTTCAATATAAAATTCTTTATCTCCACCACAAACATCCAGTCCAACTTCGATATCAAATTTTGCTGATGTTTGAGTAGAATGTTGAGCTCCATTGTTGCTCTCATCACCTGAGGTGTACATATATAAAACATCGTAAAGATTGTCCATTTTTAGTGGTTTTTCAAGATGCTGTTCCATGCCAACTTTATACATATTATTAATGTCATCTGTCGCAGTATCTCCACTAAGTGCAATGACAGGTATATGGTTGTAGTCAGGATTTTTACGAATAAGTCTAGTGGCTTGAAAACCATCAATATTTGGCATATGTGCATCCATTAAAATTAGTGAAAAATCAGAATCATCCTTTAAAATATCTAAAGCAATTTGTCCATCACTTGCCATTGTTATATCTATACCAGAAGTAGCCAAAAGAGCTGTTATAACTTTTTGATTAATTAAATTATCTTCTGCTACTAGAATTCTAACACCTTTAAAGATTTCAAAATCCACTTTTTTAATTTTATCATGATAAACTACAGCTCTTTTAATTCTCTTTGTATCAGGAACTGTTGGTTCATCTTTGGCAACACTTTCTACTTCTAAAATTTTATTATCTTTTGGAACATCGCCTATTGTAACATCTACTACACTTTCAGTAACATCTTCTTTAATTATTTGTTTAGGTTTTCTAATTAAAAAATATAATATAAGTATAATAACTAAGGCAATAGCAACAACTGTTTCAATTATGTATTCATTTATTATTTCCATAATGAACCTCTTTTTTATTTATGATACTGTAATAAAAATTAAATTTTACAAAGTTAATGTATAATATAAAAAAATATAGGTCTTGTATGCAAATTATTCCACATATTCCAGTTTTATTCTCACAAGTTTTAGAAACATTTAGTGGTGTTGAGGATGGTATTATAATTGATTGTACTATGGGTTATGGTGGACACTCATCTATGATTCTTGAGGCAAATCCACATGTAACGCTTATTGGCATTGACCAGGATCAGACAGCAATAGATTTTTCTACGAAAAGGCTGGAACAATATAAAGATAGAGTAGAGATTAAAAAAGGTCGTTTCTCATCTGTTATAAAAGATATTTTAAAAGAGCATGACATTGAAAATATCAAAGGTATTTTAGCAGATATAGGGGTTTCATCACTTCAGTTAGACCAAAAAGATAGGGGTTTTTCTTACGATAGTGATAAGCTTGATATGAGAATGGACAAAGATTCTCCACTCAGTGCATTAGAGGTTGTAAATGAGTATTCAACAACTGAGCTTGAGAGAATACTATTAGAATATGGAGAGCTAAGAAACTACAAGAAAATAGCATCTTTTATAGTAGACAATAGACCATTTAATTCAGCTAAAGAGTTATCAGATACCTTAAAACCCATGATGCCTCATGGTAAAAAAATTCATCCTGCCACACTTTTAATGCAGGCAATTCGCATAGAAGTAAACGACGAACTTGGTGAGTTGAAATCACTTTTAAAGACAATTGAAGATGCAAAGTTTCCAAATGCAAAAGTTGCAATCATATCTTTTCATTCTCTAGAAGATAGAATTGTAAAACAAACATTTAGTGATTGGAAGAAAAATTGTATCTGTCCTGATGAAGCAATGAGATGTACATGTACAAATGACAACTCGCTTGGAAGAGTAATTACAAAGAAGCCAATTATGGCGAAGAATGATGAATTAAAAGAGAATATTAGAAGCCGTAGTGCTAAGATGAGAGTTTTTAAAATGGTTAAAAACAGTGAGTAAAAAATTAAACTTACTAGATGAAGTAGATTTAGTTTTAAACCCTAAAAAAATGCTAGATACTAGATATCTTGTATATGTTGTCTTATCTATACTGTTTGTTGGTGTCGTTCTTTTTCCAAAAATTTATATTCAACAACAAATATATTTTAAGAGTAGAGATATTTCGAAATTAAAAGGTGAATATGATACTTTAAAAGAGGAAAATAGGCTTATAAGTAGCTCAGTTGAATCAATACGATTTAAAAATCAAATCTTTGATACAATTTTTTAGAAAGATATAATTATGATTAGACGCTTTTTAGAGTTTGCAATTGATAAACCACTTTTAAATCACATACTACTTACATTTATAGTCTTACTATCTATTTTTGCATATGTTAATATTCCAAAAGAGATATTCCCACCTATGAATATGGATAAGGTGACAGTTTCTGGTGGTTATGCGGGAACTTCAGCTGATGTTTTAGACAAAATGGTTGTTAAAACAATAGAAGATGACTTACAAAATATAGATGAACTTGATACTATAAAAACAACCATTAAAAACGGGTCATTCTCAATTCTCGTGGATATAAAACCAGGCTCTGACAATATAAGCGTACTTAATGATGTAAAAGATATTATAAGTAGTGTAAAAAAAGATTTACCTGCAGACATGGCTGAACCAATTGCTAAGGTAAGACTTCACAGTTTTCCCCTTGTTCTTATTGCGTTGGCTGGAGATAAAACAAAAAAAGAGTTACTAGAGAGAGCGGATGAGTTAAAGAGTGAGCTTAGCAGGTTTAAAGACTTAAGTGAAATAAGTATTCGCGGCGATGCAGAAGACGAGTTGGTTATAAAAATAAATGAGCAGAAAATTTTAGCTTTTGGACTGTCACCATCATTGGCAATTGAATCCATAAGAAATATAAGCTCAATTTTCCCTATTGGAACTATCAAAGAGAGAGGGTCTCATCTATATATTTCAACATATAATGGTGAAAAAAATCAAGAGAGTATAGAGAGCACAGTTATTAGTGTTGGGGATTTTCGTGTTCGTATTGGAGACATAGCAGACGTTTCATTTAAGCTAAGTGACGAATCCGAACTCTCTCACTATAATGGTGTTAGAAATGTATCTTTGAATATATCAAAATCAGAAAATGGAAATTCAATAGAGTTAGTGAAGCAGATTAGAGAACTGTTAAAAGAGAGTTCAAAAAAGCATCCAGAACTTCAGTATGAGATATACACAGACACATCTATTTGGATAAAAAATCGTTTGAATACAGTTTTTGCAAATATTCTCTTTGGACTTATGCTTGTATTTATTGCAATGCTCATTTTTATAAATCGTGGAATTGCTATGGTTGTGGCAATTGGAATTCCTGTAAGTTTTATGATAGGCTTAATAGTGACAGAGTTAATGGGTGATAGTTTGAATATGCTATCTCTTCTTGGAGCTCTTATTGCGCTTGGTATGCTTGTTGATGAAGCTATAGTTGTAGCTGAAAATATATATAGACATCTAGAGGAGGGAATGGAGAGGAGAGAAGCTGCTATAGTTGGAGCATTAGAGATGTTTCCAGCTGTTCTTGCAGCGACTTTGACAACTGTATTTGCATTTTTGCCTATGTTGTTGTTAAGCGGAGAGATGGGAATGTTCATAAAAATAATTCCTATAATGATTACTGTACTCCTTCTCTCCTCACTTTTTGAAGCTTTTTATTTTTTACCTCTACATGCACATGACTTTTTAAGAGTTTCACATGATGAGAGTTTTACAAAGAGTATCTGGAAAAAGTTAAGATCCTGGCATAACACAGCTTTACATTTCGTTTTTAAAAAAAAGTGGCTCTCTTTAATAGTTATAGTTGTAACCATATTATCTCTAACCTTTGTACTTATTAAAAATTCAAAATTTCAGTTGTTTCCTGATTTTGATACTACGCAAATATATGTATATGGTAAAGTCAATATAAATAGTGAGTTAGAAGACACAGAAAAAATAATCACTGATTTAGAAAAAAAATTATTGGCAAATATAAAAAGTGATGATGTTTCTTCAATCACTTCTGTTATAGGATTTACTCTTGATGCAAAAAATGTAGCTGAAACAGGAGAACACCTTTTTCATATATTTATAGATTTACATGAGCGTGCACCGACTAATGTTTTTGATACATATATAAGTCCATATTTATCTATTGAATATAGTAAAGATGTTTTAAAAAGGAATAGATCTGCAAAAGAGATAGC
This sequence comes from Candidatus Sulfurimonas marisnigri, assembly GCF_015265475.1. Classification (NCBI taxonomy): domain Bacteria; kingdom Pseudomonadati; phylum Campylobacterota; class Epsilonproteobacteria; order Campylobacterales; family Sulfurimonadaceae; genus Sulfurimonas; species Candidatus Sulfurimonas marisnigri. The sequence goes on from NZ_CP054493.1 coordinate 943,788, forward strand.
AGTTGAAGTAGAGTCAATTGTAAAACCCTTTAGAAATTTGAAAGATAAAGATGGCTCAGTTTATGATGAAGTTGTTGTAAGAGTTCCTGGCGCTGGTGTTGTAGCCTCTGACATAGAAGTGAGTTTAAGTGGAAATAATGAGCAAAAAATAATAGAAGGTGTAAAAAAACTTGAGAGTGCTTTAGCTGAAATCTCAGGGGTAAATAATGTTTCAAATGATGCAAACATTGGTGAAAAAGAGTTAAAACTTCGTGTAAATGAGTATGGCCAGCAGTTGGGTTTCAATGAAGAACTCATATCAAGAGAGTTGAGGACATATTACTTAAAAGGTGAATATGCAAAGATGTTCAACGATAGTGGTCTTGTTCGTGTTAAAATTGAGAGTGGTATAAATGAAAAAATAAGCTCTATAGACACTATTGAGGTTCAAGTGCCGTCATCTAACCAGTATGTGCTATTAAGTGATGTCTGTGACTTTATTATGATACAAGGCTTTGTAGCTCTTAAAAAAGAGGATGGGGTTCGAATTCGTACAGTAGTTGCCTCTTTAGATAAAAAAATTCAAACTTCTGCTGAGGTTATGAAAAAATTAGAGCCAACTTTTGGACAACTAAGAAGTGATGGATATAAAATAGATATAAAAGGTGAAGAAAAAGAGAACAATAAAAATAAAAAAGAGATGATGCGCTCAGCAGTTATTGCGATATTTCTTATTTTTATTACTTTGGTTTGGCTATTTGATTCTATAAAAAAATCACTAATAGTAATAAGCACAATTCCATTAGTATTACTTGGCGTTTATTTTGGACATATGGTAATGGGTATTAACCTTACAATGCCAGGAATGATAGGAATAGTTGGGCTTGCAGGTGTTGTTGTCAACGATGGTCTTATAGTTGTTAACTTTATAAAGCATGCAAGCGATACAGAAGAGTTAATGAAAAAAGCGCAAACAAGACTAAGACCTATACTTCTTACATCTTTAACAACTGTTTTAGGACTATCAACGTTAATATTTTTTGCTTCAGGACAAGCCATGATACTTCAGCCAATGGCGATTTCATTGGGGTTTGGTATAGCTTGTGCAACAGTACTAAATCTAATTTATGTGCCACTGCTTTATGCAGTTGTGTTCAAAATAAAAGATAAAGAGGAAATAAGTAAAATCTAAGCTATTGTTGAATATAATTCCGCTCTACAAACAGTGGGTCTTTAGCTCAGTTGGTTAGAGCCCTCCGCTCATAACGGAGTGGTCGCGTGTTCGAGTCACGCAGGACCCACCACTTATTTTCCTCGTAAATAACGGACTTTCAAATAATTTTTCACTAATAAATGAAATAAGATATAAGTAGCTTACCACCCAACTTTAAGACGATTTATTATTGTTTTCTGCTTTCATTATATTAATAAAAAGAAAAAGTACCATTAGACAAAGGAAATCAATATATAATGAAGTTAAATCTGCCAATAAGCATAATGAATAATATTAGTGTATCATTCTTAAATTTCTTTATTGCAATGTTATTAAACAATAGAAGCGATAAAACTCGCTACACTATAGCACTACGATTTATCAAATATAAAAATAGGATTGCTAATGGCAAAAACAAACTACAATTATGAAAAACGGGCCCGTGAGTTGGAAAAAGAGAAAAAAAAAGAAGAAAAGCGTAAGAAAAAGTTAGCTCAAAATAGTGATGAAACACAAGAAGAAGATACGCAGACAGCTTCAGATAAGTCCAATACTTAACATTAGCCTTATATTATCTGCTGAAAAATTTCTTTCGCAGTTTTCCAGCGATCTTCTTTAGAATTCATCATAACAATCAAGCAATCTTGACCATCTTTTTTAGCACGAGCAATTAAACATGCTCCTGCTTTTGAAGTGTATCCAGTTTTGACACCAACCGCATACTGGTATTTATTTAGAAGACGATTGTGTGTATTAGCTTCAAATGTTTTAAACTGACCATTTCTTACCACTTTATATATGTAAGAGTTTCTATTACTAATTCTGTTGAACATCGGACTTTTGATTGCATATTCGGCCATTATAAGTAAATCGTTTGGAGAAGAGTAGTGGTTTTTTGCATCAAACCCACATGGATTACTAAAATGAGTATGTTCCATTCCTAGTTGCTTAGCTTTTTCATTCATCATGGCAATAAATTTTTTTTCATATCCACCACCAATTGAAATGGCAATCGCTTTTGCAGCGTCATTATCTGATTCAATCATGGCTGCTTTTACTAAATCAGCCAGCAAAACTGCATCACCTTGTTTGTAACCAGCTATTGTAGGCTTAACTTTTAGCATAGCCTTTGTTATTATTACATATTTGTTCATATTTCCATGTTTTATAGCCATTAACACTGTCATAATTTTTGTTAAACTAGCTGGTCTAACTCTTTTTTGAGCATATTTTGAGTACAAAATATTTTTTGTTTTTAAATCTTTTACAATCAATGCTCCAATTTTGAGTTGATCTAATTTATGCTTATTTATATCGCCAAAAAGAGAAATGCTAAGAGCTAATATTAATACAATAATTTTCTTTATCATTAAAAACCTTTTTATATGCATAGTTGAGCAAATAGTATACCATTAGATTTAATGGTGATTTATAATATGAAATTGTGATTAAGCTAAAAAACCACATTGTTTAAAGACTAATATTTTAGCATCATAGTTGATGCTAATGATTCTGTTTATTTTGTAGAACATTTCTAATTTCAGCAGAAGTGTTATCTACCCATAGTTTATTTATGTCAGGTGCCATTTTAGAATATATTTCATAATATTTTTTGTCATTACACTTAAGAATAATACGGTCAAAATAAGATTTAACCATAGTAATAGAGTATTTTTTTGCTTGTGGTGAATTGTTGTTGAAGTTATCTAAATGTCGGCTAAATTTGTTTTTATATCTTATACAATCTGTGGCAGTTGCTGCATCCAAACTAATTATGCCAATTATTGTAATAAGAAAAACAAATTTTTTCATTCACAATCCTTTGTATACAATTACTCTCATATAGATATCTATGTATTATACATTGTTTACAAAATGCATTATATTAAATTAACGAAGATATTGAATTTCTGTTTTAAGTTTTCAGTCCATTATAAACAAATATATATTTAACTTTATCTTAGCTATCATTATTTACAATATTAAACTCATGGAATAAATTTGGAGGGCTAGTTTAACTCCTAATGAGAGTTATCTTAGATAAACGACAATATGGAGAATTTAATGCACACGGATAAAATAAGGGATTTTTTTAAGGGTGTTGAACTGTTTTCAACATTGAGTGATGATGAGTTAAGCCTACTTCTAGATGAAGTTGAAGTGAGAACTTTAAACACAGGGGACCTTTTGATTCGCGAGAATCATCCACGAAAAGCAATTCATTTTATCTATGACGGTAAGGTGGCTTTGTTTAAAACCACTCCTTATGGTGAGGAAAAGAAGATGGGGCTTTTTACAAACTTTGATTTTTTGGGAGAAGGTGCTCTTTTTGATGACTCCCCACATTCCACTTCAGCCAAGGCAGAAGTAGATACTACTGTTTTATCCATAAGAAAAGAAAAACTTTTTCATCTATTTGAAAATAACGGTATTTTGGCAACAAAAATATTTTCATTAATTGCAGGGGTGATTTCAAGAAGATTACAGCAAACTAACAGCCGTGCAGTCAACTCTTCGGCTCAATACAAATCAGGCCAAACTAGGATGGAACACGACCTTCTTGGAGACAGAAAAGTCCCTTTTGAAGCATACTACGGCATTCAAACTATGAGAGCTATGGAAAACTTCAACATCAGTGGAGTGACTCTCAACTTTTTTCCAGATCTAATCATAGGACATGCAATAGTTAAGATGGCAGCAGCAAAAGCCAACGCAGAACTGGGTTACCTAGATGAAAAAATACACAATGCAATCGTAGAAGCGTGCCAAGAGATTATAGAAGGAAAACTCCACGACCAATTTGGGGTGGATATGATACAAGGAGGTGCTGGTACCTCTACTAATATGAATACTAATGAGGTAATTGCCAATCGAGCCTTGGAAATTATGGGTCACAAAAGAGGACAGTACCAATATTGCCACCCAAATAATCATGTAAACTACTCCCAGTCTACAAACGATGCTTACCCAACTGCGGTGCATCTGGCTCTAAACTTTGCCAATAAAAAACTACTTGATGTTCTTCGTAATCTCGTTAGTGCTTTTGCAGAGAAGTCTCTTGAGTTTGCTGATATTATAAAAATGGGAAGAACCCAGCTTCAAGATGCCGTTCCGATGACACTGGGACAAACATTTCAAACTTATTCAGATACCTTGGAGACAGAAGCAAAGAAGCTAGTCTACGCTGCAGATCATTTTTTAGAAGTAAATATGGGTGCTACAGCTATCGGAACAGGAATCAATTCTGACCCTGAGTACAGCGACAAAGTGGTAAAACATCTTAGAGAAATAACAGGACTAGACGTAGTATTAGCTACCAACTTAGTAGAGGCAACACAAGACACAGGCTCATTTGTGATGTATTCAGCAACGATGAAGAGGCTAGCCATAAAGTTATCTAAAATCTGTAACGATTTACGCCTTCTCTCTTCAGGTCCAAGGGCAGGTTTTAATGAAATCAATCTGCCAAAAATGCAACCTGGTTCTTCCATTATGCCGGGGAAAGTAAATCCTGTTATTCCTGAAGTAGTAAATCAGATTGCCTTTAAAGTTATTGGCAATGATTTAACAGTTAGTCTTGCGGCAGAATCTGGTCAACTAGAACTAAATGTAATGGAGCCTGTAATAGCTCAGAGTATTTTTGAGTCTATAGAGATGTTGAAAAATGGAATGAAGACTCTTCAGTACCGCTGTATTGAGGGTATAACGGCTAATAAAGAAGTATGTCGTAGACAGGTTGAAAACAGTATTGGACTTGTTACAGCCCTCAATCCTATACTGGGTTATGATACATGTACCATGCTTGCCAAAGAAGCATTGGAAAAGAATGCTAGTATTTACGACTTAGTCCTTGAAAAAGATTTGATGACAAAAGAAGAGTTAGAAGATGCTCTATTGCCTGAGAACATGACTAAGCCTAAAAAGAGAGTTTTTCGTGAGTGGAAATAGAGAATTTATGAAAATATGGTCGTTCTCCACGTTAAAAATATTGAACAATGATAAAACAAGAAAAACATTACCAAACTGTGCCTAATTATAATATATTTACTTGCTATTATGGAATTATAACTTGCTAATAAACCTTTTTTCCATTAATCATTACGCTTACATTAATTTTAGAGTCATGGTAACTGATGTTTACTTCTCCATAGTCATCTATTGAATAGCTTCGTAGTGAAACTTTGCGTGATTCATTATTGCCAGAATCATTTGCAAGTTTATAACCCATATCTTTTAAATATTGGATGTGCTCATCTACACTTGTGAGTGGATGTATCTCTTTTACTAGTTCAGGCTTGGCATTTTTTAAACTTACTGAAATATTGTATACACCTTCAGCAGAATACTTTTGCATTATGAGTTTATCTTTTGTATTGCTAATCGTTATAAAGCTCTCATTTAAATAATAATTTTCATATTCTTCTATGGATGTAAAATTCTTAATATCTATATCTCGGCTTGTTTTTTTGTCGGAAGAGATGTTGTTCTTTTCTTCTTCACTGGGCACTTTGATTTTTTTAAAATATCCATTGTCTTCATATGACACTTGTAGCCCTATTGTTGGTGCATTAGAGTCATCTATCCAATCACGAATAGTAAAATCTTTTGTTTCTCCATCAGAGAGCATAACAAGACCTGTCCCTTGGTCATTGTTAAACTGATATATCATCCCTATTGAGACCATTTTCTTCCTTGGTAAATACAAATTTTTGTTGATTTTAACTTCTTTATACTTAATAATACTCTATTAATAAACAACTTGTTTAAAATAAAATTTCTATTTAACTCTTGATACTAATTATATATATTGTGATAATTATGAGTTATAAATATTCAGGCCATTATATGTTGCTGATAGTAAAGTGTATTTTATTCTTTCTAAAATTAAAAATCAGCTGTTTAACATTATTTTAAAAATGACATTACCATACAACACATTGATTAAGAGTACCATAAGCAAAACAACCTCTATAGTCTCTTGTTATAGTATTTGTAATTAAAGATGAGTTTTTTATAGTTTTATTTGAATCTGCATTATGTATACTTTTTGTATTTGAATATGCTTTTCTTACTGCTTTATAAGAGTTACTACCTTGTAGGCTTTTATTGTTTGAAGATAAACAAGATGTATGTCTAGATTTTAAAATATTTTCAACTGTTTGAATGGGATCGATTTTTGTCGTATCTGTCTTCCAAATAAGAAAAGTCATGTTTGTGCTATTTTCTTTTAAATAAATATCTAATTCTCCGACAGTAGATATGTCAAAATACATTATATAATCATAGTTTTTACTATTTAAAGGAGTGTTTGCTTGCTTGACATACTCGACAGTAATATCCGCAAAGGAGTTTCTTTTTTTAAACATTAAATGTACTAAATCTTGTTCCCTAGTGTACGCATTTAAATAATAGTTTTCTGACAAAATACCTTTGTCAGATAGAGGAATTAATGAAGTGATTGTTTCATTTGATAGCAAAAGTATATTGATAGAGAATGGATAAGGGATTAGCAATGTGCTAGTTTCATTAATTATTTTATTATTATTGTAATCTTTTTTATAATATGCAGATTTTTCTATAGCATATGTATTTACAGCTGTGTAGTCAATCTTTTTTTTTACACATCCTGAAATAGATATCGAAATAAAAAAAATTATACTTATATTTATAATATTTAATTTCATGACATCATTATATTTATTAATTAATTAAAACTGTTTGAATCAAAGATATAAATGCGTGTCAGATAAAATTATATATTAATCACTTAATATTTTTTATCCACTCTGAAATCATTAGTAATTCATCTCTATCAATGTTGTGGTCTTTTTCATAACTTTTAAACTCTATGTCAAATCCAGAATCTTGAAGTATTTCAATCTGCTCTTTTGAAGTTTGAAAAGAGAGTACACCATCATATATTCCATGAGTACATAGCCATTTTGAGTTATTTACATCCTTATTCATTTCTTTAAGAAGTTTATCAGTATCATAAATATATCCACTTACAGCAATATAGCCTCCAAGAGTTTTATGGTATCTCGCTCCAAACTCAAATGTTAGTAGTGAACCTTGTGAAAAACCAAATAAAAAACTCTCATGTGCATTAAAGTCTTCTTCAAACAGTTCATCTAGAACTTTTGTAAGTACCTTAGATGAGTATTCAATTCCTGGTAATTGACCTGGAGGTAATGGATACCACGAGAAGCCTGTATAGTACTCAAATGGAGCATTTAATAAAAGATAGTTCATATCATTAATATCTAAAAATGACGGAAAGGAAGTAAAGCCTTCAGCGGAGTCACCACGACCATGAAGAATAATCATCAACTTTTTTGAAGGAGTTTTTGAGGGTATAAAAATATTATCTAGTTCTAAATTATTCATGGTATATTATACTGGGTTTATGTTATTATCAACAGTATATCTGGTGAATAATCTTAGTCATAAGCTTTAATAAAGTTATTTGGATTTACTTGAAATTAATTAATTCTAATTTGCCTTTTGGTAAACTGTTGGTTTTAAAGGATGAAAATGAAATATATTATAGATATGATAGATGATATACGCGAGAATATACAAAACTCTTATGATTACACACTTTTGGCTATGCTTTTAAAAGAAGATAGTCTCGAAAACTTTCAAAATGTAGGTGTAAAAGTTATTACGTCTTTATATGTAGACCATGACGCTAAACAGCTGCAGTTAGGGTTTTTTGATGAGAATGTTACAAGTAAAGAGTTGTTAGAGTGTGTGAATTCTTTAGAAATGAAAGCTATGATGTATGAGGTAATGATAAAAGTCTCAAACGAGCATCCACTAATGCCTATTATTGGGTTTGGTGACAACCATAAAGAAAAACAGTACACTTTTTTTGTTATAAGCTAATCTATATTAATAATGTTAATGCACAACTGTTTTAGAAGATAAATCATTACATTTTTTCAATTAAATATCCAAATAAGGCGTTAATCTATAACCAATTCCATAAATACTTTCTACACAATTCTCAGGAAGTTTTTTTCTGAGTTTGGAGACAAGTTTTCTTATATTTGAAGTGTCTAAACTTTCATTAAAAGAGTTATAATGAGATGTTATAGCCTCATTAGAGTATATTTTGCCAACATCTTGACTCAGTATTTGTAAAAAAATTATTTCATATTTTGTTAATGGAATAATAGTTCCATGGTTAATAAGAAGAGAATTCTCTTTATTAAACATGAATGAAGAGTCTAAGTTTATATTAGAATTTTTATTTGTGTTTTTTGTTTTATTTAGGTTTTTAGATGCACTCAAAAGTGCTTGCAGTAAGTTTTGATAGTCTATGGGCTTCTTAATAAATTGTTCAATTCCCAAGTTTATTAAAGGTAATAAGTATTTTGAATCATCATATGCAGATAAAATTATAACTTTTTGGCTTGCATTTATATTGTAAATATTAGCTACTAATTCGACACCGTTTAAGCGAGGCATCTGAATATCAGACAGTATAATATCGTAGTAGTTAGAAGTTTCGTTGTAGTAATCTTTATATTTAATAAGTGCATCTTCTCCATTGATAGCAGTATCAACTTTTTTAAAAAAATTTTTTAAAATTTCAGATGTGTTAGCTCTTAAGTCTTCAATATCTTCAACAAAAAGAATTGACAAATCTTTAGTATAAACTAGTAATTCTTTAGAATTTAGCATAATAATCACTTTAAATATATTTTATGAACGATTATACCTATTTATATATTATATATTCAATAAAGTAAGATATTATTACAATAAAAAGAGATGACAATGAAAATAATTATAAATGGCGAAATAAAAGAGTTTGATGAAGATATAACACTTGAAATTATACTGATAGAGCTTGACTTAACTGATAAAGTTATGGCAGCGGCAGTTAATATGGATATAGTAAAACAGGAAAATTGGAGTTCATATAAATTGTGTGATGGAGATAAATTGGAGTTATTAGACTTTGTTGGTGGTGGATGACTCTATTGCTACCACGGCTATTGCATACTCTCCATCATGTGTAATAGATAGACTGCTATCCGTTATTTTAAAGTTATCAATAATTTTTTTTGATAGCTTTAAAATAGGAGCACCTTTGGGAGTTTTATCTATTGTTATATCATGAAAACTACATTCTGAGCCTATGCCAACTCCAAGAGCTTTAGAACATGCTTCTTTAGCTGCCCAAAATCCAGAAGCGGTTTTATAGTTTTTAACGAGATAAATCTCGTCAGAAGAAAGAAATTTTTGAAGTGCTTTTTCGCCAAATCGCTCTATTAAGCGATTCATACGTGAGGTTTTAATTAAATCTATGCCAATCATTTACTGAATGACAAAGTCTGTAAAGTATATACCTTGTACATTTCCATCAACAATCATAGAGTTTAGTGTATCCATTATCTGTTCTGAAACTTTTTGTTTGCCTTTTTTTGAAGATATCTCTTCTAAGGTCTTTGAAGTTAAAATTCTAATAATTCTATCTCTAATAACTGGAGACTTATTGTCAAGTTCTATACTTAGTTCGTTGCCATTTAATTCTAGAGATATTGTTGCTTTTAAATAACGACGGCCAGCATCACTTTTTAAATTAACAGTAAATGTATCAAGTGGATATAGAATTCCAATTTCACTCAATTTTTTTGATTGTATTATGTCTGAATTTCTTTTGGGTCTATCTGAAGTGCTTTTTTCTTGCATTTGTGGAGCACTGTTTTGTTGTACTTGAGCTTCTTCTCCACCCATTAACATCACAGCCACAATAGCACCACCAATAATAATAAGAACCAAGACTACTATGATAATTATCATTAGCATATTTTTTGGTTTTTTATCTTCCCCAGTGGTTTCTTCTTTACTCTCTACTTCAGCCATTGCATCTTCCTTGATTTTAGTTCTGTTAGTATATCAAAATTTATACAATTTTATAAACAGTTGTTCTTTATGTGTTAATTAGTCACACTTCTTTATATTTAGACTTTTTATAATTTTTTCAAATATAGCACCAGACTCACGAGTTGAATCATCATGGTATTCAATAACTAATACTTCTCTATTGTTAGAAATAGTACATGTGTAAGTTTCCGGTTTAGTAGTATACTCAGCAATTATTTTCTCCACACAAGTATTAACCTTTTTCTTCTCTTCTTTGCCCTCATAAGCTAGTGATAATTTTGAAAACCTCTCTTCACTTCTAAACTCAGCATCAATCATGTCTATCCTTTTGTATAAATATTTTGAAATTATACATCTTTTATAGTTAAAAGCGGTTTTAAATTAGTACCATTCTATTAGTTTAGTTACTTCATCAACTAGAAAAATTTTCATTGTAGTTTTTTCAAGTGGTATTTTTGCCAATAGTGCTTTTGTAATGTTTTGCATTTTAGCTTCTTTAAGTCTAGCATCCATCGCATAAACTTCTCTTACGTCACCAACAAGAGAAACTTCACCTATAAAAACTGTCTCTTTTGATATAACTCTATTTCTAAAACTACTTATTATTGCTGCTAAAACTGCTAAATCTGCAGATGTTTCAGTTATTTTTATTCCACCAGTTATATTTATAAATACATCATATCCAGAAAGTGGAATTTCTAATTTTCTCTCTAAAAGTGCTAAGAGCATATTCAACCTGTTGTTATCAAATCCAGTTGCTTGTCTTTTTGAATTACTAGTGTGAGACTCTGAAACAAGTGCTTGTACTTCTAGTATTATTGGGCGTGAACCTTCCATTATTACAGTAAGAGCTGAGCCTGCTTGTTCTGAGTTTCTATTGAAAAATCTAGAAGCAACATCTGTGGCAGACACCAGACCATCGTTTCTCATCTCAAATACGCCTATCTCACTGGTCGGTCCAAAACGATTTTTAAAACCTCTTAGTATTCTAAGTTCTTGTGAAGAATCTCCTTCAAAATATAGCACAGTATCAACCATATGCTCTAGCACCCTAGGACCAGCAATAGAGCCCTCTTTTGTAATGTGTCCAATTATAAAGATTGCTATGCCTTTGTCTTTTGCTATTCTCATTAGCTCAAATGTTATCTGTCTAACCTGTGTTACAGAGCCAGGTGCAGAAGTTATTGCTTCAGAGTATAGTGTCTGAATAGAATCAATAATTAAAAAATCATATTTTCTGTGCTCAAGTTCAACTAAAACTTGTTCTAGCCTGATTTCAGCTAAAAGGTACAGAGAATCGTGATTTGCTTTTAGACGATTTGCACGCATTTTAATCTGCCCACTAGACTCTTCACCGGTTACATAAAGAACATTTTTTCCACTTGATGCAATATCTCCGCCAACTTTTAAAAGTAGTGTTGATTTGCCGACCCCTGGACTTCCACCAATTAGTGTAAGCGAGCCAGGGACTACTCCACCACCAAGAACCATATCAAACTCTTTGTCATGTGAACTAAACCTATAAATATTTTCTTCTTTTATATCATTTATACTTACTGCTTTAGAAGAGCTGTTTGATGCAGATTTTGTCTGCTTAACAACTTCTTGTTGATGCTCATTAAGCTCCACAAATGAATCCCAAGCTCCACAGTTTGTACACTTGCCCATCCACTTTGGAGTTGTCAATCCGCAATGTTGACATTCAAAAAGAACTTTCATTTTAGCCATAAAATTACCCTTATTCTTAATTGTGAGAAATTATACATGGTTTTACATGTAGAAGATTAAAGTATGACAAAATGCAATAATATTGTAATGATCAATATATTCAATTCCTAATCTTTGATCCACAAAACAGTGTAGGTGATTCAAGTAATGATGTTTGTTCTTATTGCTGATGAAGTGAAAATATTGGCAGAGAGAACTCAAAATTCACTTACTGAAATAGATTCAATAAAAAAATAATGAGTCTATTTCTGTATTCTATTTTGGAATATAATTAATATGAATACATATTCAATATATTTATTCTTATTTTATTGTGTTTAAGCATTTTTAGAGTATATTACGGGCTATAAAAGGAAATTTATGGGTCGTTTTACAGATATATCACTAAAAGCTAAAACAATTGCTTTATTAATAGGTGCTATGATTTTTATGGCAGTCTCAATGACAGTTATTATTTCAGCTCAGAGTAAAGATGCACTATTGAAAAAAACTTATAACTCTTTAGTCTCTTCTAGGGAGGTTAAGGCAAATCAAGTAGAGCGTTTTTTCTCTAATACAATGGTGGATATAAATGTCCTATCCCTTAATGCGAATGTAATGAAAATTCTTTCAGAGTTAATTATGCTGCACAGAGAACTTGAAGTACAAGCTACAGATCCATACCCCATTGATGACATGGATGTAGATGATATAATTGATAAATATGATGAGTTTTTTCAATATTATGCGAAAGAGTACAAATACAGTGATTTACATATTATTTGTCAAGAACACGGTCATGTAATGTATTCTCAAGCAAAGAAGTCTGATATTGGAGCGAACTTAAGTAGTGGCAATCTTAAAAACTCACCTCTTGGAGAGGTTTGGAAAAAAGTTAAAGATTTAAAACGCCCTGTATTTATTGATATGAAACCTTATATTCCAAATAAGAGTGAGCCTACGATGTTTTTGGGAGCACCTATTATGGTGAATGGTTTTCTCAAAGGTGTTTTAGTATTTCAAATATCTGAAAAATCCATTAATGAAATTATGACTTTTAGAGATGGATATGGAGAGTCACAAGAGGATTATCTTATAGGAAAAGATAATCTTATGAGAAGTGATAGTTTTCTTAGTCCTAAGGAGCGATCTATTAGTGCATCGTTTGCTAATCCTACTTTAGGTTCTGTAAAAACAGAAGCTACTAAAAATGTTCTATCTGGAAAAACAGATATACAAATTGTTTTAGACAATAATAAGAAATCAGTTTTATCTGCATATAAGCCTATAAAAATTGGTAAAGATTTAACTTGGGCAATTATGAGTGAAATTGATGAGTCTGAAGTTATGAAAGAGCCAGATAACTTTAGAAACACTATGGTGATAATATCTGGTGTAATTTTCATAATATCTTTAATAGCTTCTTCATTTATATTAACTTTAGTTTTGGTTCGTCCTCTAAAAGAGTTGGAAAACAGAGCAGAAGATTTAGCGCATGGAGAAGCTGACCTGACACAAAGGTTAAATATTCAAGGTAATAATGAAATTGCCCGTGTAAGCAACTATGTTAATGACTTTATAAAAAAAGTTCAAGATACTATTGTTCAAGCAAAGTTTACAAGTAATGAAAATTTATCTGTATCAGAAGAGTTGGCAAAAACATCCAGAGAAATTGGTAAAAAAGCTGAAGAAGAGTCTACAATTGTCAGCGAAGTTAGTTCTCATGGAAAAAGGCTTCAAAGTGTTCTTCAGGGCTCTATTGAGAATGCAAAAGCTACAAAAGATGAAATTGACAGTGCTGAGTCAACAATGTTAAGTACAAGTAAAGTAATAGTTGCTCTTTCTGATGACATTAGAACAAGAAGTGAAGTTGAAGCAGAATTAGCAGACCGACTACTACATTTAAGTTCTGATGCACAACAAGTAAAAGGTGTTCTAGATGTTATATCTGATATTGCCGATCAGACAAATTTATTGGCACTAAATGCTGCTATTGAAGCAGCACGTGCAGGTGAACATGGTAGAGGATTTGCAGTAGTTGCAGACGAGGTCAGAAAACTTGCAGAGAGAACACAAAAGTCACTCTCAGAGATTAATGCAACTATAAGTGTAATTGTCCAATCAATTTCAGATGCTAGTGAAGCTATTTCTGCAAACTCTTCAGCTATAGAGAAGTTGTCAGAAAATGCAATTACTGCTCAAGATGAAATATCTAGCAGTGTAACTCTTATGGGAAGCGCTGTTATAAAAGTTGATGATATGGTTCAAGGATACATTGACAACGGTAAGGCAATCGAAGATATGATAATGAAAGTTGAAATTGTAAACGAATTGTCCGTTTCAAACACAAAAAGTGTTGAAGGTATTGCATCTGCTTCTAATCAGTTGTCATCAATGACTACAAAATTAAATACTCTGTTAGAGTCTTACAAAACTTAGAGAATAAGTTTCTCTATGGCTCTACTCTTCTACAAATATAACATCAAGCAAACCATCAACAAACTCATACTTGTCGAATGGAGTTAAGTTTTCTGGTTGTTCACCTGTTCCAACATAAAGTATAGGAAGTTCAAGTGCGTAGGCTATACTAAATATGCTTCCACCTTTTGCAGTGCCATCTAGTTTTGTGATGATGATACCATCTATCCCTATCATCTCATTGAATGCTTTTGCTTGAGCAATAGCTGAATTACCTTGTGTGCCATCTATAATAAGAACTGTTCTATGCGGTGCTCCACTATGAGCTTTATCACAGATGCGATTTATTTTTTTAAGTTCATTTGATAAATTTGTTTGCGTGTGTAGTCTGCCGGCAGTATCAATAATAACATTATCAAAACCTTTTGCTTTAGCTGAGTCTATGGCATCATAAGCGACGGCAGAGCTGTCGTGTCCTTGCTTTGATGAAACTATTGGGATATCAAGCTTTTTAGACCATAAAGTAAGTTGTTCTATGGCAGCGGCTCTAAAAGTGTCTCCAGCGCCTAGTAAAACTTTTTTACCTTCATTCTTATATCTAGATGCCAGTTTTGATATAGTTGTGGTTTTTCCTGCACCGTTTACACCAACTATCAGTTCGACAAAAGGTGCATTGAATTCTGGTTCTTTATATGAGGTATAGGCCAGAGTTGCTAAAAGCTTTGATCGTAAAATATCACGTGTAATTTTACTTTGGTACATCTCATTTAAAATAATCTCAACCAATTCATATTCAACGTCAGCTTCTAGTAGAATATCTTCAAGTTCATCTTTTGTGAATGATATTTTTCTTTTTGGTGCTACCGCTTTTATTGCTTCTGCAGTTTTAGCAAGAGACTTTTTTATAAAACCAAACATTGGTACTTCCTTATTTTCCTAAAGCTCTTTTGATGTCACTATCAATAAACTCTTCTTCAGTTGCACCTATAAAATGGTTGATTAGTACGCCATCTTTATACATTGCCATTGTTGGAATGGGGTATCTGTCTCCAAGTTTTAGTTCAAAAGCGATTGCGTTTGTTAAACGACGATTTTGGTCAGAATTCACTAAAGTATAGTTTGCTGTGTACTCTTTTCTAAAATCTAATAGTTTATCATTTAAAATTTTGTCTTCAATTGTTATACCGATGATTATAAGGTCGTCTTTATATTTTTCCTGAAGTGAACTTAAGTGTGTCGCAGCTGCTTTACAAGGTGGGCACCAAGTTGCAAATATATCAAAGATTACTACTTTTCCTTTTGCACCTTCTAGAATAAACCCGTTATCTTTTTTCTTTACAACATACTGTTTTGAGTCAAGCCCCGTAAGCAAATACTCGTTTGCTGACACCATGTCATTAACACTACTGCTTATGTCTTTATTTTCGTCATTTGAGCAAGCTTGAAAAGTAAGAGCAGATAGTATTGATATAAATAAAATAGATTTTTTTAACATTTTGTTACCTTGTTTTCTGTTTTTAGAGTAAAATTAGCGAAATTATATCCATAAAGATTTAATATGCCCCTATCAAAAACAATATTTAGACAGAATTGCCTAAAAAAGATAAAAAATAGTTCCAAAATAAATATTGTATATAAAAATTCAAAATTAAATTCAAAATTATTAGATAAGATTTTGGGATTAAAAAAGAAAAAAATACTCTTATATATTCCACTTCCCTTTGAAGCAAATATAGCTAAAACTATTAAGATATTGCGAAAAAAACATGACATTTTTGTTCCGTTTATGGAAGGCGAAAGTTTTAAGATGGTACCATTTAGATTGCCGCTTAAGAAGAAAAAATTTGGTATTTATGAAGCGGGAAATAGTTTAAGAGATATAAAGAATATTGATATAGCTGTTGTACCTATTGTTGGTATGGATGGTAAATTACAAAGAGTTGGGTTTGGAAAAGGAATGTATGACCGTTTCTTTGCAAAGTTAAAAAAGAGACCATATATAATTTTTGTACAATCAGATCTTTGTCAAACAAAAGAGTTTATTTGTGATGATTATGACATCACATGTAATATATTAATAACACCACATGTTAAAATTGAAAATAAAAACTTAGCAAAGGCTAAGAATAGGAAATAAAAATGTTAAGCGAAATACTAATAGGTGGCTCAATTGCTACCGTTAGTGGGCTTGCAGGTTTTTTGATTTCTAAAAAAGTAACTAACGCTAATTTTGATATTTATGTCGATAAAGCCAAGGCAAAAGCAAGTGCAATTGAAAATGAAGCACATATACTTTTAAGCAAGTCTAATATAAAAGCTCAAGAGATTGAAATAGAAGCTAATAAAAAGTTTGAAAGTGCAAAAGCAAGAGCTAAGGAAGATCTTCGTCAAAGAGAAGATGATGTAATACGAAAAGAAGATAGCTTTAAAAGGTACAAGCAGAGTGAAGAGAAAAGACTTTATGATGAAAGTGCCACTTTAAAAGCTCGAAAAGTTGATTTACAAAGAAATGAAAAATCTCTAAACTCACTAAAAATGAGATATGAAAAAAAGATTGATGAAGCACTCCATGATATGGAACATTGTGCAGGAATGACTGAAGATGAAGCTAGGGCTGTTTTACTTGAAAAAGTAGAGGAGAAATCTCGTGCAGAGATAGCTCATATTGTTAGGCGTTATGAAAATGAAGCAAAAAAAGAGGCAAAGCAAAAGGCAAATTATATTTTAGCTCAAGCAACAAGTAGATTTGCAGGAGAATTTGCCTCGGAGAGACTTACCAATTTGATTCACCTTGAAAGTGATGAATTAAAGGGTCGCATAATTGGTAAAGAAGGTAGAAATATAAAATCCCTAGAGACTCTTTTAGGTGTTGATATTATCATTGATGATACACCAAATGCTATACTTGTTAGTAGTTTTAACCTCTATCGCAGAGCAATTGCCACTAAAACAATAGAGCTACTTATTGAAGATGGTCGCATTCAGCCGGCACGTATTGAAGAGATATATACAAAAGTTTGTGATGAGTTTGAAGTTGCTATATTAACCGAGGGTGAAAACCTTATTGCGGACATGGATATAGGTGTTATGCATCCAGAACTTGTAAAACTAATTGGAAAGCTGCGTTATCGTGCTAGTTATGGGCAAAATGCATTGGCACATACTCTTGAAGTTGCTCATTTAGCTGGAATAATGGCTGCTGAAATGGGTGGAGATTCAAGACTGGCAAAAAGAGCAGGGCTTCTTCATGATATAGGCAAAGCTCTTACTCATGATCATGATGGAAACCATGTTGATTTGGGTGCAAATATTTGTAACCGCTACAACGAGAATACGGTAGTTATTAACGCTATTTATGCTCATCATGGGCAAGAAGAGATAAATTCTATTGAGTGTGGAGCAGTTTGTGCAGCAGATGCACTATCAGCTGCAAGACCAGGAGCAAGACGAGAAGTTTTAGAGAGTTTCCTAAAAAGAGTTACAGAGATAGAAGAGATAGCTTCAGGGCATATAGGTGTAAGTCAAGCTTATGCTATAAATGCCGGAAGAGAAGTAAGAGTATTAGTTAACGCTTCGCTTGTGAATGATGATGAGTCTATATTGTTGGCAAATGAGATAGCTAAAGAGATAGAGGCAAGAGTTCAATACCCAGGTGAAATAAAAGTTAATGTTATTAGAGAGAGCAGAGCTGTTGTATTTGCTCGATAGTTCTATTTAGAGTAGTCGTAAAGACTACTTTTTAAGAGGACTGTTTGTGCTATCTTTAGCGAAACGCTTCAAGAAAACATTCATATATGGAAGTCTTTTTTGATATCTTTCAGTTTCAAAATATGGTTTAAGTTTTTTCTCTGCTTGGATAGCTTTGTATTGATTGCTGTTTATATGTCTTAATCCAATATCTTTACCATTGTTTACCATAAAGTCTTCCCACTGTTTCATTGTATAATTTACCACAAAAACACTACTACCACCATGGCAAACCCTACACTGTTGCAAGTACTCTTTTTGGCCACTAAAGTAGTGTATCTTCTTCGCATAAGCAGAACTTGAAATAGTTAGTAAAACTGAAATTAAAATAATTTTTTTCATATAAAGTCCATTTTTAAATTAATTAAAATTATATCTTTGTATCTCTGATAAGATACTTAATCTGTCTAATACGCATCTTCAATATCATTAATCTCTGAATCATCATACGGATCCATATGTACAATAATATGAACATTCTTATCTTTAAAAAGTTCTTTTATTTTCAGCTCCAGCCTGTCTGATACTACATGTGCATCATAAAGTGAAATGCTAACATTAAAGACTACATGTACAGATATGTATATGTGTGAACCAGACTCTCTTGTTTGTAGGTAATGATAGTCTGTTGTAGCTACATCACTCTCTAAAACATCTTTTATTCTTTGTATATCTTCTTCTACCAAAGCTGCATCTAGAAGCATTAAAATGCCTTCTTTTATTATAGGAAAAGCTGAGTAAATCATATATATAGCGATACCTATTCCAAGTATTGGATCTATTAACATCTCTCCTGTCATTGATATAAGACCTAGTGCAACAAGTACTGCACCATTAGAAAATATGTCTGTTTTATAGTGGAGCGCATCTGCTTTAATAACCATGTTCTTTGTTTTATTAGCAACATAGTTTAAAAATATAACCAATACTGCCGTAATAATTATGGAAGCTGACATTACCCAGATACTTTCGGTCATAAAGTTCATCTCTCTAGGGTATGCTATTTTTACAAGTGCTTCATAAAATATGAAAAGTGCGGATAAAGATATGACAGTGCCTTCTATCACTGCAGCAAGTGGTTCAATTTTACTTCGTCCAAAGTTAAAGTTGTCATCTGGATTTTTCTCTGAATTATGTAGAGCAAAATAATTAAAAAGTGAAACAGTTAAATCTAGTAAAGAGTCTATCGCAGATGCTAGAACAGCGATAGAACCACTCAAAACACCAACTGTCATTTTCATAAGTACGAGGAGTGCTGCTACAGATGTTGAAATTACTGTTGCTTTTTTTTCTAATCTCATTAAGTGTCCTATTAGTTTTAGGGTACAATTATATTAGAATAAAGATATTATAGTTATTAAAATGAATTTAAATAATTTGAGAGAAGTATTTTAAAATAAGGTAGAGATTTAATATTATGGATTTAAAAGAGTTAAGGCTACAAAGAGAAAAATGGATGACGTGGAAGAATATAGCTCCTCTTCGTGAAGCATTAAGTAATTTAGAAGATGGTTCTTGGGATATAGAACTCAAAGATGCAGTTAAAATTAGTGGTGAAGCTCCAAAAAATATTGAAGAAGTTGCAAAACTTATGATGCCTTGGAGAAAGGGTCCGTTTGAACTTTTTGATACTTATATAGACTCTGAGTGGAAAAGCAATATAAAATATAATCTATTACGAAAACATTTTAGTTTAAAAGATAAGAGAGTTGCCGATATAGGTTGCAACAATGGATACTATATGTTTAGAATGCAAGAGGACGAGCCAAAGTTATTAGTCGGTTTTGATCCGTCTCCTTTGTATAAAACACAGTTTGATTTTATAAACCATTTTGTAAAAAGTGAAATAGTTTACGAGCTTTTGGGCGTTGAGCATTTAGAATTCTATGAAGAGAAGTTTGACACTATATTTTGTTTAGGCGTCCTTTATCATAGAAGTGATCCTGTTGCAATGTTGAAGTCGCTTTATAAAGGTTTGGACAAGCAAGGTGAAGTAATCTTGGATACTTTTTATATTGAGGGAGATAATGAGATGTGTCTATGCCCTGAATCATCATATTCAAAGATACCAAACATATATTTTGTCCCAACCATTAAAGCTTTAAAAAACTGGTGTTTAAGAGCTGGTTTTGTTGACTTTGAAGTTTTAGAGACCTCAAAGACTGATGCAAATGAGCAGAGAAAAACTCATTGGATTGATGGTCAATCGCTAGAAGATTTTTTAGATGAAAACGATAATTCTAAAACTGTTGAGGGTTATCCAGCACCAGCGCGTGTATATATTAAACTTATTAAGGATAAGAGATGAATGAGATGCAAGAAGCCAATGAAATAGATGAAGATAGTGAACTAGATATTAATGAGTACAAAGATGAAAATCAAGTTATTATAAATACTCACGAAAGAGTAAACTTAGATTTGAATGGGACAATAGAAAAACTAGAGAGTGGGTATGTTGAGTCTAAGTTAGTAACAATACCTGAAATGGTTGCTGATGATCTTGGCCTGGTTCATGGTGGATTTATTTTTAGTGCAGCTGATTTTGCTGCTATGGTTGCTGTAAATGAAAAAAATGTTGTATTAGTAGCTAGCGAATGTCAATTTTTATCTCCCGTTAAGTTTGGTGATGTTGTTTATTTCAAAGCAAAGGTTCGTCACAAAGAGGGTAGAAAAAGAAATGTAAATGTTACTGGGTATGTATTAGATATAAAAGTTTTTGAGGGTGAATTTAAAACGGTTGTTACAGAGAGACACGTTTTAAAGCTAAAACTTCTTGATACTGAAAAAGAAGATTAGTTTTTTTACATGTAGAACTCTACATGTAAATAGTTATCTCTCCGCAGTTAGTAAAAATACACCAAATTTTTTATTAGGTTTATTTATTGTATTTATATTTCTATATTTAACATTTTTAAAACCTGATTCCTCCACTATCTTTACTAAGTTTTCTTCATCAAATCCAAAATGAAAAACACCCATGTTGTCAGAATGGAAAGTTCCATCTTCTACTTCTAAGTCGGCTATAGCAATAAAACCGTTACTACTTATATTTTTATGTATAGTTTCAAAAAAAGCTTTTAAATCTTCTACATGATGTAGTGTCATAGAACTGACTAAGCCATCAAATATGTTTTTAAGAGGTTCTTTTATTATGTCTTGACAGTATGTGTCAATACTTAATTCTGAAGTGTTTTTTTTATGAAGTTTTTCTAGCATAGAAGCTGATGTATCAATACCATAAACTTTTTTTACACTTTTTGCGATTTCAAAACCAAGTAGTCCAGTTCCAACTCCAAAGTCCAATATCTCCATACTTCCAGATAGTTCAATGTCATTTTTAATTGCGTCAGCTATTGTTTTTGCACCTTGAACTTGTACAGTTCCCTCGTCCCAAGTTTTTGACTTCTCACTAAAATGATCTTTCATTATAAGTTTCCTATCCAATAATCAGCATACTGTTGTTCTTGTTTTATCGTTGTTGTATTTCCATGACCTGGATATATTGTTTTGTCGTAGTCTAATTTTTTAAACCTCTCTAGTGAAGCTCTCATATCATCAGGTGATGAGTATGGAAAATCTGTTCGCCCAATTGAGCGCTCAAATATAAAGTCACCGCTAAACATAGCGTCACCTATCTCTATGGTTGAACAACCAGGACAGTGCCCAGGAAAATGACGAAATTTCACCTTTACGCCATCAAAATCAAACTCTTGGTTTGGTTCAACTTCAACATCAGGTTCTGATGGTGGGAGGTCTGGTCTCCAACTACTGTCAGAGAGAAGCATAACATCTCCTTTTGGAGTGTAAAGAGGAATGTTTAATTTATTTTGAAGCTCATCATTGCTCCAGACATGGTCAAAATGTCCGTGGGTATTTAATATGGCAACAGGGTTTGTAACATTGTCTAGAACCCATCCAGTCGCACCTATTCCTGGGTCTATTATAAAATCTTTTCCATCTGCTGTCGCGATGTAACAATTTGTTTGGTACTCTCCCATTGGTTGAACTTTAATAGTCATAATTTCTCTTTTTAGGCAATTGTATCAAAAATAGATTAATTACCAATTATAAAATTAGTGTGTTGTTACCAAACTTTGATATAATATTTTTTGTTAAAGATTATTAAAGGTTAATGATGATGAAGTATGAGCAGATAACAATTTATCTGCAACATTTTTTAGATAATGAAGTTCGTAAGACAGGACTTAATAGAGTGGTTCTTGGGCTAAGTGGCGGACTTGATTCTGCGGTTGTAGCAGTGCTCGCCCAGAGAGTATTTAAAGATGATCTTCTTTGTGTGAAAATGCCATCGCAATACTCTTCAAAAAGTTCACTTCACGATGCTGATGAGCTCTGTCGTGATTTTGGTATTAATGTAATAACTGCCTCAATAGAGCCAATGCTAAAAGCATATGAAGAGTTGAATCCAGATATGGATAATCTAAGGAAGGGTAATATATCTTCTAGACTTAGAATGACAACCATCTTTGATATTTCAGCTAAAGAAAACGCTTTAGTTTTAGGGACAAGCAACAAGAGTGAGTTAATGTTAGGGTATGGAACACTCTACGGTGACCTCTCAAGTGCTATAAACCCAATCGGCGATTTATATAAAAGTGAAGTATTTGAGTTAGCAGAGTACCTTGGTGTTACAAAAAGTATCATTAAAAAGCCTCCTTCTGCAGATTTGTGGGATGGGCAGAGTGATGAGGACGATTTAGGATATACATATGCACAGCTTGATGAAGTCATGAAACTGTATGTAGAAGATAGGTTAAGTAAAGAAGAAATTGTAAATCAAGGTTTTAACGAAGATATGTTTGATATGATTATAAAGAAAATATTTCGTAACCATTTTAAGAGAAAAATGCCAATTATTGCAAAGTTGACATCAAGAACTATTAATCACGATTTTAACTATCCAAGAGATATAACACTATAAAGGATTAGAATATGAAAATACCATTTTGTAAGTATGAAAGTAGTAGAGATGCACACTCAAATGTGAGTGATGTTTTAGATGGCGAAGATTTAAATCAGGTTGAAGAGTTAGAGAATGATTTCATATCTTATATTGGAGCAGACTATGCATTAGCAACGTCGCATGGTACTTCTGCGCTTCACTTAGCGATGTTGGCTTTAGACCTTAAGCGTGGTGATAAAATAGTGTGTTCTGTAAATACGCATCCTAATGTTCCTGAAGTAGTTCGTCATTTTGATGCAGAACCTACTTTTATAGATATAGATGCTGATACATATAATATTAATCTTGACAAACTTGAAGCTTATCTGCAAGATAATCAGTCTAAAAAACTAAAGGCTGTAATAGTCACGCATGTTGCTGGTCAATGTGTAGATTTAGATAGACTTTACAATATGGCTAAAATTTACGATGTAAAAATTGTTGAAGATGCGAGCGAAGCTTTAGGCGCAACATATAATGGTAATAAAATAGGCTCAACTGGTGCAGATATTACTTGTTTTAACTTCTCTTCTCACCTAAAAAAAGATGTTTGTAATGGCGGTATGCTCGTTTGCAACTCTGAGGATATTATAAATAGAGCTAAGCTTTTAAGTTCACATGCTATGGTTAGAGATGAAGACTCTTTAGAATATATCTATGATGTTACAGATATTGGGTTTGATTACTCAATGAGTCAGTTAGATGCTGCGTATATTAGAGCGCAGATAAAAGAGCTAGATAACAACCTGCAAAGAGTGAAAGAGATTGCCAATATCTATAGTGATGCTCTTAAGAAAGTTGAACACATATCTATACCTAAACAAATTAGTGAGGAGCATCCATACTCTCTTTATATTATTAAAGTAGATAAGAATAGAGATTCATTCGCATTAGAGCTTAAAAAACAAGGTATTGAAGTTGGGCTACACTATATTCCGCTTCATTTTTTAACATATTATAAAACTAAGTATTCACTAAAAATAAATAATTTTCCTACAGCCCTTACTAGTTATCAGCAAATTATGTCGTTGCCTATATATCCTAGTATGACAGATAGGGATGTTAAATTTGTGATAGACAAAATCAAGTTAGTTGCTTCTACAAGAGTTTAAAAAGATAAATATTGAAAAAAACTATAGTCTTTTGGGTTGAAAAATACTTTTACAACCCAAGTTCTACTCAAAAACTTCTGTCCATTTTACTATTACCTCTAAGTTGGATTTACTGTTTAGTAATGTTTTTAAGATTTAAAAGCAAAGTGATAGAAGATTTTGGTGTAGATATTGTAAGTATTGGAAACCTTAGTGTTGGAGGAAGTGGAAAAACACCACTAGTTACTGCACTATCTTTAAAGTATAAAGATGTAGCGATAGTACTTCGTGGATATGGACGAGATAGTGTAGGTCTTTTTATTGTAAGTGATGGTAAGAATATCCTTTGTAACGTAAATACAAGTGGTGATGAGGCTATGATATATGCTCATAAAGTTCCACATGCAGTAGTTATAGTAAGTGAAGATAGAAAAGCTGGGATACATAAAGCAAAAGAGTTAGGCGCAAAAATTATATTTTTAGATGATGCTTATTCAAAGCACGACATAAAAAAACTGGACATTCTTATAGAAGTTAATAGTAGTAATAATTTTTGTTTGCCATCCGGACCCTTTAGAGAGAGACTTTGGACTTCAAAAGAGAGTGTTATTGTAAGAGATGGAATTGATTTTAAGCGTCATGTAGAGCTTGTAAATAAATATGATAAAATGTCATTAGTAACCGCAATAGCAAGACCATCGCGTTTAGAAGATTATTTGCCACAGGTAGTTAGCAAAAACTACTTTGAAGATCATCACTCATTTGTAAAAAGTGAGATAGAAGAGATACTTAAGAAAGATGCTTCAGAATCGGTCTTGGTGACATATAAAGACTTTGTAAAATTAGAGTCATTTAATTTGACACTTTCGTTGTTGGACTTACATGTAGAAGTTGATAAAAGAATATTTACAATTATAGATAATTATAGAAGGAATAATGGTGCAAAAAAAGATTGAAACAGTAAAAACTCTGCTTGAGGCTTTGCCGTTTATTAAGCAGTTTAACAAAGAGATTATTGTTATAAAGTATGGTGGTTCGGCACAAGAATCACCTCAGTTAAAAGAGAAATTTGCTCAGGATATTTTACTTATGTATTTGGTTGGAATAAAGCCTGTTGTAATACATGGTGGAGGAAGACAGATTAATGAGATGCTTGATGCATTAAAGATTGAATCTAAATTTATAGATGGACAAAGAGTTACTTCCAAAGAGATTATGAGAATTGTAGAGATGGTTTTGAGTGGTGAGATAAATAAAGAGATTGTTTCTCTATTAAATTCTCATGGAGCAAAAGCTATTGGAATTAGCGGTAAAGATGCTCACTTTATTACTGCAAAAGCAAAAGATTTTACTAAATGGGGACTTACTGGAAATATTACAGATGTAAAGTCTGAAGTAGTTTCTAACTTAATTGCAGAAAAGTTTATTCCAGTTATTGCACCTATAGCAGCTGGTGAAGAGATGGGACATCCTGGGTTTAACATTAATGCAGACTTGTGTGCTTCATATGTAGCAAAAGCAATTGGTGCAAATAAAATAATATTTTTAACTGATACTGCTGGAGTGTTAAACAATGATAAAGAACTTTTAAGTACACTTACCAAAGATGAAATAGAAGCTCTTAAAGCAGACGGGACTATACATGGTGGCATGGTGCCAAAGGTTGATGCCTGTCTTGAAGCTATTGAGGGTGGAGTGGAAAAAGCACATATTATTGATGGAAGAATAGAGCATTCATTGTTGCTAGAACTCTTTACTTCAGAGGGTGTTGGTACTCAAATAGTTAAATAATTCTTTTTTAAGAGTGGCTATGGATTTTATAAATTTCAGTTTTATTATTTTCTAGCCATTTTATAAAAAAGTTTCTGAGTAGAGATTTCTTTTGGAATTTCTACATCGTTTAATAAGTTTTCACTTAAAATTTTTGCTAAGTATGGACCAAATACAAAGCCTCTGGAACCAAGAGCATTTATTACATGTATATTTGGATAGTACTCTAGTGCATCAAATGGGATTTTTGTACCATTTTTTATAGATGGGTGTTTTTCTACGGAGCTTTTATAATCAATAGCTTTTCCTATTACAGGAAAAAAACTTTTTATAGTTGCGCGTGCCCCTTTGAATATTTTTACGACTTCTAGGTTTTCTAATTTGATTAATTCATTTGCTTGAGTCAACAGAGAATCTATTTGATCTTTTTCACTGTCTACATAAAAGCCGCACTCATCACATGTAGTGTAACACTCTATCTCATTTGTTGCAAAGTGTCTTATCTGAGTTGCACCAATAGCCACAGTTCCATCATTTTTATTTGTTGAGACAGATATTGATTTATGAATATTAAAAGGGATTTTGGTTGTAGTCTTTACATCAATTTTAAGGCCAAATACATGTGTTATTGCCATGTATGGAACTTTTACTAAAGAGCTACTTCCGCCTTGAGCTAAAATTATATTTTTTGCTCTAATGTCGTCTATATTGTAAAAACCGTCTTCAAAGGTTAATTTCTTGATATCTTTTATGTATAAATCACAGTTTTCAAGCAGTTTAGTGCAGACTGTTAGAGGGTTTATAACAGCCGCATTTTCATAGTAATACCCATCTATTTCTTTGAAGTTTTTCGATATGTCTTGTAATTTTTTGTTGTCATAATACCCATATGAGAGAGCATTGTCTTTTAGTTTATTAAGCTCAAAATTATCATTAGGAACCCTTAAAACACCTTTTTTATTCACGGCTTCAGGAATTAACTTTTCATAAAAATCTATAGAGAACTCTAGGGCACTATTTACAAAATTATTGTAAAGGTTCTCTTTACCAGGAAGAGGAGATAAGAATGCCCCTGCCGCTCCACTTGCCCCCCGTGCTATCCCTTTTCTATCAATAACAGCTATTTTTTTAGCACTTTTTTGCAGGGCATAAGATATGTTACATCCTGCACTTCCGGCTCCAATAATTATAAAGTCATATGTTTTCATTGTGCGATTATATGAAAATAAGGCTTAATAACAGGTGTTAAGCCATTATTGTTATAGTGATGATATAATATATAAAATATAAAATATAGGAAGTATTGATGTACGGAATGTTTGAAGATGAAGATGATATTTTTATGGGTTCACCTGAAAGTAAGTTGATGGATGTAATATTTAATGCTAATAATGATGTTGTAAGATTTGACTTGGCTAATTTTATTAAAAGAAGAGCTTTGATGGAGTTATTTATAAATGAACATTTTGGTGATGATTTTGACAAAAAAATAGATATGTTTAAAATCGAAAATAGTGATTTAGTTGAAAATAAAACAAAAAGCCTATATATAGAGCTAATGGGTGAAATACTTTCAAAAAGTGAATAATTGAAGCATTTTTTAAAAGTTTTCACTTTTTTACTGTTTAGTTTTGGTTTAATTTTTGCTAATGAGTTTAAAGAAATTAAAGAAATATCCTTGAAAAAGGATGAGCAAAAGAAAATTCTTGTAAAATACGACGACAAAGAGAAGCTTTTTGAATTTAGATGGACACTTTATAAAAATGGTGGACTTGTGATTTTGAGGTCATACGACACAATTGTAGCTCAAAATGTACTTTATTTAAGGAATCAAAACAAAAGTTTTAGACTTATTTTGAAGCCTAGGGGGTCTGGTTTTTTTACTGAGCCATATGTGTTAGTTAGATTTAAAGAGTTTAACCATGACACAGGAGAAGCAAAGTTTGAACTTCTCCTGTCTGATGGTAGTGGAAGTATTGAGTTGAAGTATTTAAAAAATAATTAAAGAGAGCTAATGCAAAGAGTAGAAGACGAAATAGCAAGATTGATTAAAGAGATAGATTATGATGAAGTTACTCGTCTTTTTGAGATGTTGTCTGGTGGGAAAAGACTTCGAGCAAAGTTGATTCTAAAAATTGCAAGTAGTTCTCCTGAAGCTCCTCTTTTGGCTGCTATTGTAGAGCTTATTCATGCTGCTAGCTTGTTACATGATGATGTTATTGATGAAGCTAACCTTAGACGTGGAATGCCATCTGTTAATGCTACAGATGGTAGTAAAACGGCTGTTATGCTTGGGGATATTCTATACTCAAAAGCCTTTACTGAATTAGTTTCATTTGACAAAGATGTTGCTAGAGTAATAGCATCTTCTGTTACTGCTCTTTCTAAGGGTGAGATGATGGATGTTAAGATGGCAGATGAGTTTAACTATAATGAAGATAAATATCTTGACATGTTGTATCTTAAAACTGCTACTTTAATCGAGGCTGCAGCTGAAGCTAGTGCAATTTTGGTTGGTAAAGATTCTACTTCTCATGCACTTTATGGAAGAAACCTTGGACTCTCTTTTCAGATTATTGATGATATTTTAGACATTACAGCAGATGAAGAGACTCTTGGTAAACCGGCTATGAATGATTATGTTGAGGGTAAATGCACACTACCGTATATATATTTGTATAAGCTCTTAAATGAAGAAGATAAAAAAAGATTAGTATCTCTTCATGCACAACCTTTGAACGAGGAAGATAGTTCTTGGATCAAAATGAAGATGAATGAGCATAAAACAATAGAAAAATCATTTGAACTAGCTGCAAAACTTTCAAATGAAGCTATGAATGCTATGAAAGATGACTCTGAATTAGTCTCAATATTACAAACTATGATAAAAAGAAGTTACTAATGCACTATCTGAATATAAGTTTTTCACATAAAAATTCAACTATGGAGATTAGAGAAAAATTATCTTACTCTGATCAATATCATTTAAACGCATGCTTAACAAAGCTACATAATCATGAAGCAATAAATGAAGTTATGCTTATATCTACATGTAATAGAATGGAAGTGTTTTCTAGCTGTAATGATGTGAGGTTAGCTACAGAACATGTCTTTGCAATGCTTAGTGAACACTCAGAAATAAGTGTAGATGAGCTTGAGGGGCGTGCCGATGTTTTTGATGACAGTAGTGCTATACATCATCTATTTGCAGTTGCCTCTTCTCTTGACTCTATTGTAGTTGGTGAGACACAGATTGCAGGGCAGATAAAAGATGCATTTAGATATGCAGGAGACCATAACTTTGGTGGCAAAAAACTTGCGCGCGCAGTTCATCATGCTTTTAAGTGTGCAGCAAAAGTTAGAAACATAACAGATATATCTTCTAAGCCGGTTTCCATTGCAAGTGTGGCAGTCTCACTTCTAAAGTCTGTTTTGAAAGAGATAGATGGCAAAAAAGCACTAATAATTGGTGTAGGAGAGATGTCAGAGATAACTGCTAAGCACTTGCTCTCAAGTGGCGCAGATGTTTATGTTATGAATAGAACAAAAGAACATGCGGATGCTTTTGCAGAAGCTAATGGCACTAAAGTTTTAGACTATAGCGAATTGCCTATTGCTGTAAATGAGTTTGAAATTTTATTTACTGCAACATCAGCACCTAAAGCTATTATTACAGATGAGCTAATAAAACCTTGTGACTTTGATAGATATTGGTTTGATATGGCATTGCCTCGTGATATCAGTTGCCATAAAGATGAACGCATTAATTTATATGTTATAGACGATTTAAAAAATATTGTTGATGAAAATATGAGTGCTAGAGAAGATAGCGCAAGAATGGCCCATGGTATTGTTGGAAGGAGTACTGTTGAGTTCTTTGAACTACTAGATACTCTTGATGTCGAACCAATTATAAAAGAGATATACAGTAAAGCTTTTGAAGCTGCTAATGCGGAGAGTGACAGAGTGATTAACAGCGGCTATATCCCAAAAGAGTATTCTGATCAAGTTCGTAAAATGGGGGAACAGGTAATAAAAAGATTTTTGCATGATATGACATATAAGATGAGAAATAATTCTGACGAGTCAAAGTCAGATACAATGGCTGGCGCAATGCTCTCTAGTATGAAAAAGCATAGTTGCGATGCTCCAAATGGTCATGCCTGTGAATTTTTTGTTAAAGGAAAGATAAATGAGAAGAAGTAGAGCGTTTATACCAACAACAAAAGAGGCTCCTTCTGATGCAACCTTACCGTCACACCAGTTTTTAGTGCGAGGCGGTTTTATAAATCAGCAAGGTGCCGGACTTTATAACTTTATGCCATTAGGAAAAATTGTATTAGAAAAGATAAGAACTGTTGTAAAAGAAGAGTTGGACAACGCCGGCTGCAATGAAGTACAACTTAGTTTTATAACACCAATCAGTTTATGGGATAGAAGTGGTCGCTCTGATACAATGGGAAAAGAGATGCTTCGTATCTCTGATAGGCATCAAAATGACTTTGTATTAAGCCCTACAAATGAAGAGGCTATGGTAGAGTTAGTTAAAAATAGAGTAACTAGCTATAAAGACTTGCCTTTAAATTTATATCAAATCAATACTAAGTTTCGTGATGAAGCAAGACCAAGATATGGACTCTTACGAGGTCGTGAATTTTTGATGAAAGATGGATATTCATTTCATGCTTCAACAGAGGATATGGTTAGGGAATTTGATTTAATGGAATCAACTTATAAAAAGATTTTTACTAGACTTGGACTTGACTTTAGAGTAGTTGAGGCTGATAGTGGAGCTATTGGTGGAACTGGAAGTAAAGAGTTTCATGTTTTAGCAGATAGTGGAGAAGATACTATCGTTGTATGTAAAAGTTGTGATTATGGAGCAAATATAGAAACTATATTTGAGAGTGAAGAAGAGGTTGATGCTTTAAATGAGAAATCTTATGAAGAGTTACAAACAAAACAACTGGATGAAAGATGTACATGTGGTTCTGATCTTAGTTTTAAAAAAGGAATTGAAGTTGGACATATTTTTCAATTGGGCACTAAATACTCGAGCGCTTTAGAAGCAAACTTTAGTGATGAAAATGGCAAACCAAAACCTTTTGAGATGGCCACTTTTGGTATAGGTGTTAGCAGACTTGTTGCCGCTGTAATAGAGCAAAATCATGATGAATACGGTTGTGTTTGGACTAAAGAAACAGCTCCATATATGGTTAATATTATGATTTCTAATATTAAAGATGAGGCACAAAGTACACTGGGAGAAGAGTTGTACTTAAAACTTTTAGGTGAAAATGTTGAAGTTATGCTTGATGATAGAAAAGATAGATTTGGCTTTAAAATGAAAGATGCTGAACTTATTGGTTTTCCATACACTGTAATTATAGGAAAAGAGTTAGAGAATGGACTTGTTCAAATATATGATAGAAAATCAAAAGAAAAAACTTCAGTTAAGATAGGTGATATTTATAAAAATATTATGGAGTTAATCTAAGATGATTTACTTTGTAGTATATCTATTTTTAGAAGTACTTGTATCAGTAAATATCTCATCATATATTGGTGGTTTGGCAACATTTTTAGAGATAATGTTAAGTGCTTTTTTTGGAATATCAATATTAATAAATTTTAGAAAAACATTAACAGAGAACATGACGGCTGTATCTTATAGCTGTATAGATTTGGAGCAGTTTCAACGACTAAATCTTTTCACAATACTTGGTGGTATTTTACTAATTATACCTGGTTTTTTAACAGATATATTTGGCATATTATTACAGTTTAGTGCTTTTACTACCATGGCTGTTAATCGTTATAATGTAAAATCAGGAAACTGTAAAACAAATTTTAAAACTAAAAATATAAAAAAGGATATAGATGTCATCGATGTTGAAATTATTAGCGATAACAGTTCTACTAAGTAGTGTATTGGAGGCAGCTTCTTCGAGTGAAAAAGTTGAAGATTTTTTAAAGAAGAATTTTGCCAATAACCCAAGTATAGAGTCCGTAAACGTTAAAGTTAGAAATGAAGTTACTGTAAAAGAGAAAAAAAATTGGACAGCATATTTTGTTGAGTTAGAAGCTGTTGTTAAAAAAGATAAACGAAAAGTTTCTCAAAAGATGGTTTGGTTTTCTGACGGTGATGTAATAACAAAAGAGTTATATGATATTAAAAGCAGTAGTAACATTGGCGACTTAGTTTCATTACCATTCAAAGACGAGTACTATAGTAAAGAGAATTTGATTTATGGAAATAGCAATGCTAAGCATAAGGTAGTTATTTTTTCAGACCCACTGTGTCCGTTTTGCAGAAACTATGTTCCAGAAGCAATAAACTATATGAAAAAATATCCAAAAAAGTTTGCAATATATTATTACCATTTTCCACTTCCATCACTTCATCCAGCAGCTGTAGAGTTGGTTAAAGCGGCTGTTGCTCTTGAACTTAAAGGTAGAAAGAATGTTGTTCTTAACCTTTACAAAGTTGAAGTTAATGCTAGAGAAAAGTCGATAGACAATATACTAAAAGCATTTAATAAGACTATGGGCTCAAATATCAAGGCACATGATTTAGCTACTAGTGAAGTAAAAAAACATATTGAACATGACTTGAAAGTGGCAGATTTAGTAATGGTTAGAGGAACACCAACAATATTTTTTGATGGTGATATGGATAGAACTAAAAACAAATATAAAGAAGCCAAATAGATGGAAAAACTAACAATAGCAACAAGAGTATCTGATTTAGCACTTTGGCAAGCGTATCATATAAAAGATAGAATAGAAGCATCTTATCCAGAGATAACAGTTGAGTTAAATAAAATTGTCAGTAATGGGGATAAAGTTTTAGATAAGCCACTAGCTTTGATTGGTGGTAAAGGTCATTTTACAAAAGAGCTTGAAGATGAGATGCTAGCAGGTAATGCAGATATAGCTGTACACAGTCTAAAAGATGTTCCAACATATATACCTCAAGGGTTAGAGCTGGTTGCTGTTACTCAAAGACAAGATCAAAGTGATGTGTTTTTATCACACAAGTATGAATCTCTTGAGAAATTACCCCAAGGTGCAGTAGTTGGAACGACAAGCCTAAGAAGAAGAATGCAGCTTTTACAACAACGACCAGACTTAAAAGTAAAAGATTTAAGAGGTAATGTAAATACAAGACTTAGAAAACTAAGTGAAGGTCAATATGATGCGATTATATTAGCCTGGATTGGACTTAATAGACTAGATTTACTTAAAGATATTCCATATACACAAAAACTCTCACTAGATATGATGATACCTCCTATGGGTCAAGCAGCTCTTGGAATTGAGATAGTCTGTGGAGATGATAAAATCCGTGAGATAGCTATGAGCCTAAATGATGAAGACACTCTTATTTGTACAAAAATAGAGAGAGATTTTATAAGTAAAATTGGAGCAGGGTGTTCAGCACCTGTTGCATGTAACGCGGTAAAGAACAAAGACGAAATAACTTTTAGAGTTATGCTTGGTTTTCCTAATGGAACAAATATTATGAATGAAAAAGTAGTGTTACATGTAGATGAATCCAAAAATCTGGGTTTTGAGATGGCAAAAAAAATGATAGATAATGGCGCACTAGAACTATTGAAAAAAGCAGAGCAAACAGCATTTAAAGATGAAATGCCACAAAGATTATAAACAATTAATGAATAAAATAAATAAAAATAAAGAAAAATTATGAAAAAAACGATAGAACTTTTAAAAAAAAACGATGAACTGAAAATTATTGACGCTGAGCTAGATATATATCTTGAGATTCCTCATATTGCGTATGCAGAGGTAAAGAAAAAGGATGGCGGTAAAGCCCTTCTTTTTACAAATGTTGTAGATAAAAAAAGCGGTGCAAAATTTGAAGAGCCTGTATTTATGAATGTTTTTGGTTCTTATAGACGCTGTGAGCTACTTTTTGGCAGAACTATTGAGTCTGTAGCTGATGAGATAACCAAACTTCTCCATATGAAACCACCATCTAGTTTTATGGATAAAATGTCAATGGCAAGTGAGCTGTTTTCACTTAAAAATATTTTTCCAAAGCGTTTAAAGGGCGAGGGTGCTTGTCAGAAAGTTAAGTATTTAGAAGATGATATAGATCTTTACAAAATTCCAGTACTAACAACTTGGGAACAAGACGGCGGTCCTTTTATTACTATGGGGCAAGTTTACACACAAAGTTTAGATGGCGATATGGTAAATCTTGGAATGTATAGACTTCAAGTTTATGATAAAAACCATTTAGGTATGCACTGGCAAATTCACAAAGATTCTTCTCATTTTTTTGATCAGTATCAAAAAGCTGGCAAAAAAATGCCTGTTAGTATCGCTATTGGTGGTAATCCACTCTATACTTGGTGCGCTACCGCTCCTCTTCCGTATGGTGTTAATGAGTTACTTATGTATGGTCTTATTACTAAAACTCCAGCAAAGCTTGTTAAATCTATAACAACTCCGCTCTATATACCTGCTGATGTTGATTATGTGATAGAGGGCTGGGTAGATACACAAGAGCTTAAAATAGAGGGTCCATTTGGTGATCATACTGGTTATTATACGCTAGAAGAGCCGTATCCAGTTATGGAAGTTTCTGCAATTACAACTAAAAAAGACAAGATATTTTTAGCAACAGTTGTTGGTAAGCCACCTTTAGAAGATAAATATATGGGTTGGGCAACCGGCAAGATATTTTTCCCACTTTTAAAGACTACTGTCCCTGCTTTAGTCGATTATCATATGCCTGAAAATGCAGGCTTTCATAATCTGATTTTGGCAAAAATGCAACCACAGTATAAAGGTCATGCTAAACAGTTTATGCACGCTTTTTGGGGTGCAGGACAGATGAGTTTTGTTAAACATGCAGTTTTTTTGGATGAGAATGCTCCAAAGTTAGAGAATTATGAAGCATTAACATCATATATATTAGATAGGTTTACACCAAAATCGCTTTTCATATCTGAGGGAATTTTAGATGCACTTGATCACTCTTCCCCTGAAACACTTGTTGGTGGAAAACTAGGTATTGATGCTACAGCTGCAAACAGAGTGGATGCCCCACAACTTTTAGGTGATGAAGAATTATTGAAAATGGTAAAAGAAGTAATTCCTGATGCTGTTAATCTCCATCAATTTATGAGAAGAACAAAAAATCCTATTACTGTAATATCAGTAAATAAAACAAAAAATGCCAAAGAGTACTTTAATGCTCTTGTAGGTTTGAGTACAAATATTAGAATTGTTGTTTTTGTTGATGATGAAAAAAATGATATATTTAACTCTTACATGTTAATTTGGAGAGTTTCAAATAATATTGATGCACTTAGAGATATTTTTATATCTGGATTGATGGTTGGTGTAGATGGAACTAATAAAAATATACTAGACGGATTTAGCAGAGTGTGGCCAGACGATGTTGAATGCACACCAAGTGTTGTGGAGTTATTGAAGGAAAAAGGTGTCTGGGATTTAGACGATAAAACGTATAAAAAGTTTCAATTATAACTACTAATATCAAATAACACTTATTTGTGTTGTATATAAGGTTAATATAATTAATAGTAATGTAATATTGAATATTATTAAATTTTGAGGTTCATATATGAATAAGTTTTTCTTTTTTCTGCTGTCTATATTTGTTTTAACGTCGCTCACTTCTAGTGCGGCTGTGTATAAAGGTCAAAGAGAGTTTGTGAAAAAATGTGTAAAGTGTCATAAGGGTGGACAGGCATTTGTTTCTACTAAGAAAAAAAGAGAATGGAAAAGGTTGATGGCTAAGAAAGGTAAAAATTTAGCACAAATTCATTTGAGTAGTAAAGACAAGAAAGCTAAAAAATCTATAAAATATTTTACTAATAGAAAGTATAAGAAAAAGGTTAAACATTTGCAACATTTTTTAGTTGAATATGCAA
The DNA here is from genome assembly GCF_015265475.1 of Candidatus Sulfurimonas marisnigri. Taxonomy (NCBI): domain Bacteria; kingdom Pseudomonadati; phylum Campylobacterota; class Epsilonproteobacteria; order Campylobacterales; family Sulfurimonadaceae; genus Sulfurimonas; species Candidatus Sulfurimonas marisnigri. The sequence goes on from NZ_CP054493.1 coordinate 979,506, forward strand.
AAGACAGTGGAAATGTACCTGCTTGTGATTAATAGACTCTACGATATATATTTTAGATAGAGATAGACTCTATCTTTGTTTCTGCTTTTTTTATTTTGTAAAATCAATTAATTTCGCTAAAATACCAGACTTTTAAATAACTAAATGGCACTATTACTATGCACATTTCACTGAAATAAGTATGAAATAAATTTAAGGATATAATTATGGATAAAATGTGGTCAGGTCGTTTTTCGGCAGGTGCTTCATCTCTTTTAGATAAGTTCAATGCGTCAATAATGTTTGATAGAAAACTATATAAAGAAGACATTGAAGGTTCATTAGCTCATGCCCAAATGCTAGCAAAACAAAATATCCTAACCAAAGAAGAACTTACTCAAATAACAGATGGATTGAATCAAATAATTGTTGAGATAGAGTCAGATGTATTTGAATGGAATATTCACGATGAAGATTTACATATGGGAATTGAGAAAAGGTTAACAGCTCTTATAGGCGATGCTGGAAAAAAACTTCATACTGCTAGAAGCAGAAATGATCAAGTTGCAGTTGATTTTCGTCGCTATGTATTAAAAAGAAATTTAGAAATCGTTGAAGGTTTAAAACTTTTAATGAGTGAAGTTTTAGTTGTAGCCCGGAAGCATACTGAGACACTTATACCAGGCATGACTCATCTACAACATGCTCAGCCAACTAACTTTGCTTTTCATTTAGGTGCTTACCTCTCTATGTTTAAACGAGATATAGAGAGATTTGAAGATTCATATAGAAGAAATAATGTATCTCCTCTTGGCTGTGCAGCGCTTGCAGGTACTCCTCATAAAATAGATAGAGATATGACTGCAAAGCTTTTAGGGTTTGATAGTGTGAGTGTAAATTGCTTGGATACAGTAAGTGATAGAGATTTTGCGCTAGAGATTTTATTTAATATATCTACTATGATGATGCATATTTCTCGTCTTAGTGAAGAGCTTGTTATGTGGTCAAGTTATGAGTTTGGGTTTGTTGAGCTAAGTGATGAATACTCTACAGGATCGTCAATTATGCCACAAAAGAAAAATCCTGATGTTCCAGAACTTCTTCGAGGTAAAACAGGTCGTGTTTATGGCTCTTTGATGGGTCTTTTGACTGTAATGAAAGGTTTGCCTTTAGCTTACAACAAGGATACGCAAGAGGATAAAGAGGGTGTTTTTGATTCTGTAGAGACTGCTCAAATATCATTGGAGATTCTAAAAGAAGCAATTAAGACAATGGAAGTAAAAGCTCACAATATGAAAAGTGCGTGTTCTGTAGGGCACCTGGCGGCTACAGATTTAGCTGATTATTTGGTTGAGAAATGTGATATTCCTTTCCGTGAAGCACACTTTATTACAGGAAAAGCTGTCGCAAAAAGTGAAGAGTTAAAAATCGATTTAAGTGACATTGAGTTTAAATACCTTCATGAGATAGATTCGAGAATAAGCGACGATGTACTGGAGTTTTTAATACTAAAAAACTCAATGAATGCTAGAACTTCAGCTGGCGGCACATCAACTGTAAGAACAAAAGAACAGCTTGCATATTTTGAAACTTTCTTACAAGTCTAAACTATAATGAAAGTAACCATAACGCATAAAGAAGATATGAAGTTTGAAGCTAAAACCGCAAACAGCAGTTTTACAATTAATGTACCTGAAGTTTCCCCTCTAGAGTATTTTTTAGCAGGGATTATTACATGTAGCGCTACTGACATAGTCTCACTTTCTAAAAATCAGAATAAAACAGTTTCAAATTTAGTAATTGAAGGTGATGTTGTTAGAAACATAGATTTTCCAAAAAAATTTAATGAACTATTTTTAAATTTTAGTTTTGACTCTGATGCAGATGATACTATGGCTGCTAGATGGGTTATGGCTTCGTTGGAGACATATTGTTCAACAATCAATACTATTAGAGACTCAGTCCGTATATCATACTCTATTACTCACAATTCAAAGTTAATTCGCGAAAATGAAAATATGATTTCAGGTAGCGGAGTAAAAATAGATATGGGTGAAATAGAAGCTTGCCCATCATGATAATATGACAATTTGACATATTATTCACACTATATGATTTTATACTCTATTATATAAAAAATATATAAGGAGTCTATCATGTTGGAGATAGCAACAGTATTATTAGCTAGTGGAGCTTTATTGATTATGGCTTATGAATTGACATATTTATTAAACAATAAAAGAGAGTGGGGAGAAAATTACAGAGGCTTTTTTTAGTCTCTATGATTATATAAGTATTCTTTATAGACCATATATTTTATGATAAGCACTCATTCTTTTTGAAACTTTTTTTAAATACTCTTTTGGTTCATCATATCTTAGATCTTTAATCAGTCTATTATATACCTGTTCAGGTGTTAAAGTATTGATTACAGGTGCTGCTTTATTCATATTATGAGTTTTAGTAAATGCCCATGCAATATTACCGGCTCCGGTATTATATGCAGCTATTGTGCAGTAGAGGCGGCTGTCATTATTTTTTATTTCTTTTAAATATTTATAATAGAGTATATGTAAGTATCCGCTTCCCATTGTGATATTGTTTTTGCTATTGTATAAATAAGTGCCAGATACAAGCTTTTTCTTTTTATATAAATATTGGTAAGTGTCAATTCCTGCAGACTTTGGAACAATCTGCATTAGTCCATATGCAGGTATATGCGATCTCGCTCTTGGATTGAAACTGCTTTCAGAGTGCATAATAGCAAAAACCAAAGGTACAGGGAGTTCCTGTACTTTAGCTTGTTTTTTTACTTCATTATAGTAGAGTTTTGACCTTTTAATCATTGCATCTTTAGGCATTTTAACCTTTAGCGTGTAAACTTTTGAGTGTTTGATTTTATTTGAGTTAATCGACTTTACTTTATTACTCTCTATAGTCTTTTTTACATAACTTGCTACATCTTCTCTTGTTGGAGTTTTGTTAAATATAACAGTTGACAAAATAGGTTCAGATTTTACTTCGCTAATTACAATAGAAGATGGTGTTCTTATTTTTGAGAGTCTAATCTCTAGAGGGTCATTTTCCTGAACAGTCTTAGTATCTACAGTAATTACTTTTGCCAATGCTATCTGAAGATTTTCATTAGCTTCTTTTTGGGAGTTTGCTATAGTTTGCACAACAATCGTCTCTTCTTCAAAGTTTACATTTGTTCTGGTTTTTTTATCTTTGGTGTATGAAATCCAACTCTTTTTGGTCGACATTTCAGGATTATCCCAGTAGTTGCTCAGTTCTTTTTTATAACTATTATATTCTTTTAGATATGTTTTTTGATAGTTCTCAAACTCTTGTTCAAGGTTTTTTTTATAATCATTAAACTCAGTTTTTTCATTTGCAAAATTTTGCATCTGCTGTTTTTGAAACTCGTCTGCACTTTGAGCAAAAATAATTGTCGCACATGATAAGCTGATGATTATTTTTTTAATCATTAGTTAAATTAGACCTTTTGGGTCAACATCACTTAAATGACCCCACTTTAGTTTTGCCCCACCAAGTATATGAAAATGGAGATGTTTGACCTCTTGTCCCCCATTATCACCAATATTTGTTATAACTCTGTAACCACTAGTTTCAATATTCACTTCTTTTGTTACATCATGAATAAACGATGTCATCTTTGCCATCATTTGAGGAGACGTATCATTAAAACTGTCTACATGTAGTTTTGGTATTGCTAAAATATGTATAGGAGCTTTTGGATTAATATCATGAAATGCAAGAAATTCATCATTCTCCGCAATTATATTTGATGGTATTTCTCTATTTATTATTTTGCAAAACAAACACATATCGTTTCCTTTTTTTATTTATTGTAACATATAAATTAATAAATGAAGCTATATATAAATTATATTTGACTATAATCTTTTTAAAATTTATGTGGCATGGACCACAGTATGGAGACTCTATTGAAAGAGTGGTATGATGCAATAAAAGAAGCACAGAGTGTTGATAGAATTGAAGAGATTCGTATTTCTGTGTTTGGTAAAAAAGGTGTATTAGCAGAGCAGTTTGCTAAGATGAAGACAGCATCAAATGAAGAAAAATCAAAAATAGCACAAGAGTTAAATACTCACAAGAGTGCCATAATGAATGAACTTACGGCAAGAAAAATAACTCTTCAGACATTAGAATTAAAAGCAGCAATGAAAGCTGAAGCTATTGATGTTTCTATGTTTAGCTCAAGTTCTGAAGCTGGTGCCCTTCATCCCGTTATGGAGACTATGGATAGAATTGTAGAATATTTTTCTTCTATGAATTTTGCTGTAAAAACAGGTAATATGGTAGAAGATGATTTTAATAATTTTGAGGCTCTAAACCTTCCTAAATATCATCCAGCTCGTGACATGCAAGATACATTTTATTTTAAAGATGAAATGCTACTTCGTACTCACACTTCACCTGTTCAAATCAGGACTATGATGAATACTAAGCCTCCTATTCGTATGATTGCACCTGGTGCTGTGTTTCGTCGTGATTATGACATTACTCACACACCAATGTTTCATCAGGTTGAAGGTCTATTGGTAGATGACGAAGGCAAGGTTTCATTTGCAAATTTAAAGTTTATCTTAGAAGATTTTTTAAAGTATATGTTTGGTGATGTTGAAGTAAGGTTCCGTCCATCTTTTTTCCCTTTTACAGAGCCATCGGCAGAGGTTGATATTTCCTGTGTATTTTGTGCAGGTAAAGGTTGTCGTGTATGTTCTAAAACAGGCTGGTTGGAAGTATTAGGGTGTGGAATTGTTGACCCAAATGTGTTTGAAGCAGTTAAATATGAAAATGTTAGTGGATATGCTTTTGGCTTAGGTGTTGAAAGATTTGCCATGCTTATTCATCAGATAGGCGATCTTCGTTCTCTTTTTGAGGGAGATATTAAATTGTTGGAGCAGTTTCAATGATAGTTACTAGAAGTTGGTTAAACGAGTGGATAGATTTAGACGGTATCACAACTGATGAATTGGCTAAAAAATTAAACTCTATTGGTCTAGAAGTAGACAGTATTATAAGTTATGATATTCCAAAAAAAATAATATTTGGAAAAGTTTTGGAATGTGAAAAGCATCCTGATGCTGATAAACTAAATGTTTGCCAGGTAGACATAGGATCAAGCATTCGTCAAATTGTATGTGGTGCTTCAAATATTAGAGCCGGACTTGACGTTATAGTTGCTACAATTGGTGCTGTGATGCCAAATGGTACTGTTATAAAGCCTGTTAAACTTCGCGGCATTGAGTCTGAGGGGATGATATGTTCTGCTTCAGAGATTGGACTAGAAGATTGTCAAGATGGGATAGTAGAGCTTGACAATAGTATAGGAAAATATGTATTAGGTGCAGAGGTTTGCGAAAATCATATTTTCAGTGATGATTTAATAGATATAGAACTAACTGCTAATCGTGGAGATTGTCTTAGTATAAGAGGTGTCGCAAGAGATTTAAGTGCAGCCTTTGATAGATCACTAAGAGAAAACAATATAGAAGAGAGTGATGAAAAGAGAGTTGGAATTGGAAGAATTTTAACTCTCTCACATGATAATCACTTAAATGTAAATCTTCGCTACAAAGCAGTTGAGCTTAAAGATTTGTACTTACCATTTGTAGTGAAGCTTAGACTTGCCCAAATAGAAGAAAAAAGAGACACTGATATTGAGTCAATTATTTTATATGCAACTCATAGTAGTGGCGTTATTTTAAGAGCATATAATTTTGGTTTTTTCTGCGGGGAAAATGAAACTATGGCAAAAATTGAATTAGTTGAAGATGATAATGGATATGCATCTATTATGTCAAAAGAAAAAGCTTCAACAGTTGGAATTATTCAAGAAAATGTATCAAAAGTAACTTATAATGAAGGTACAGTTTTAATAGAAGCTAGTTACATCCCACCAGATATTATCTCTAAAAAGATGCAGGAGAGAAAAATAGTTTCTGGACCTATGTATTACAGAACTTCAAGAGGAAGTGAACCTGAACTAAATCAGGGACTGAGCTTTTGTTTAAATCTTTTAGAATCAAACTCAAACTCTGCATTGTTTGGCGGTACGATTGAGCTTACTAATATATGTGAAGATAAAATAATAAGTATTTCAAAAAAAGAGATTGATGAGATTATTGGTGCTAATATTGATAAGGTTCAAATAACTAGAATATTGAAAAATTTAGGTTTTAATGTAAGAAAATCATCAGCTGATACTTTTGTAATTACTGTCCCTAGGTTTAGACATGATATATCTAACAAGCAAGACATAACTGAAGAGATAGTTCGTCTTGTTGGTATTGACAATATACCGTCAAAAGCGTTTAAATTTACAGAAGACAATAGACTTAAAGATGATTATTTCACATATAAAAAGAGACAGACATATAGACATAAAGCAGCATATAGCGGGTTTTTTGAATCTGTACATTTTGTTTTTGATGAGAAAAAAATTCTTAACGAGTATGGATTTGAAACAGTTAGTGATGAGCTAGAGCTTCTTAATCCGATTGTTAGTACACTTGATACTTTAAGATCAACACTTTTAACAGGACTTTTAAAGGCAGCATCAAATAATAGTAAAAATGGGTATACATCTGTTAAACTTTTTGAAGTTGGCTCAATATTTAACTCTAATAGGGAAGAGTCTGTTAAGATGGCAATACTGTTTTCTGGAAATAGAGAAAAAGAGAGTTTGTCTAACATTGGAAAACCAAATAAAGTTGATTTTGCACACTTTGCTCAAAAAGTATCAGATATAATTGGAAACTTTGAACTTAGTGAATATGAAACTAAGCACTCATTATCACACATTTATCAGTGTGCGGAAATGTTTATAGATGGTGAGTCTGTAGGAGAGTTATTCCGTGTTAACCCAACTGTTGAAGATGCTTATGGTTTAAGTGAGACTTTTATGTGTGAGTTAGATTTTGAAAAACTTCCATATGGTTTAAAAACAGCAAAAAAATCTTCAAAGTATCAGGCGTCTTTTAAAGATTTAAGTCTTATTATGCCGCAAGATATGAATTATGAAAAAGTTAAAACAACAATAAATTCAGCTGGGATAAACAATTTAGTCCGTTTTTATCTAGTTGATAAATATAATGATGAGTCATTGGGTGACAATATGAGTCTTTCTATCCGTTTTGTACTTCAATCAAATGATAAAACTTTAGAAGAAGAAGATATCACTTCATCAATGGATTCTATTTTAGCTTCACTGAATAGTGAATTAGGAATCGGACTTAGATGAGTAGTGTAGAGGTAAGTAAAGCAACTCCGTTTTCGCTCTCAATCAGTGAAATTGCTCCAGATAAGTCTATCTCTCACAGAAGTGCTATGTTTAGTATGTTGGCAAACGGAACAAGTGAAATTACTAACTTTTTAAGAGCAGAAGATACTATGAACTCTTTAGAAATTGTAAAAAACCTTGGTGCTAAAGTTGAGGATGATGGTGTGACTATCAAAATCTCTTCAGATGGAATTAAAGAGCCTTTTGAGATACTAGATTGTGGAAACTCTGGAACGGGTATGAGGCTTTTTTGTGGTCTTTTAAGTTCTGCAAATGGTCATTTTGTTTTAACTGGTGATAAATACTTGCGTAAGCGCCCAATGAAGCGTGTAACAACTCCTCTTCGTGAAATTGGTGCAATTTTTGACGGTAGAGAAGATGCAAATCTAGCTCCACTAAGCATTAGAGGTTCATCTTTAAAAGCATTTAATTATGATAGCAAAATTGCATCTGCTCAGGTAAAGAGCTGTATGATTCTTGCTGCACTTCGTGCTAATGGAACATGTACATACAGTGAACCAGAGTTATCACGTGACCATACTGAGAGAATGTTAAAAGGAATGGGAGCAGATATAAAAGTTGATGGTTTAAAGACGACTATAAATCCCATGAAAGAGCTTCTTTCTCCTCTGAAAATCAGAGTTCCTGCTGATCCATCTAGCGCATTTTTCTTTGCTGTTGCGTGCGCTATTACACCTGACTCGAGTATTATTCTAGAAGGTGTTACACTTAATCCTACCCGTATAGAAGCATTTAAAGCTTTACAGAGAATGGGTGCAGATATAAAATATGAAACAACAGATAGTAAGTATGAGCCAATAGGAAATATACATGTAAAGTATGCTCCTCTAAAAGCTATAACTATTAAAGATAATATTTCATGGCTGATAGATGAACTTCCCGCTCTATCAATTGCAATGGCTTGTGCAGAGGGGACTAGCGTTGTTAAAAATGCAGAGGAACTTCGTGTAAAAGAGAGTGATAGAATTTCTACAGTTGTTGATGGACTAAATGCCTGTGGTATAACTACTACTGAGTATGAAGATGGCTATACCGTAACAGGTGGAGAGTTGAAAAAAGCTACTGTTGATAGTCATGGTGATCATAGAATTGCTATGAGTTTTATTATTGCAGGGCTAAGATGTGGGATGAATGTAACTGACTTAGATTGTATCAATACATCATTTCCAAACTTTTTTGAATTGATAAAGAGAATTACAAATATAGAATTGATTTAATTTCTTTCATAATGGAGTAAATATGATGAAAATAGAACTGGCGGAAAATTATGGTTTTTGTTTTGGTGTTAAGAGAGCTATAAAAATAGCTGAAGAAAATACAGACTCATCAACATATGGACCACTTATACATAATAATAAAGAGATTGAAAGATTAGAAAAAGATTTCAAGATAGGTCTTAGCAATGATTATAAAAGTTTTAAAGCTGGCGACAAAGCTGTTATAAGAACTCATGGAATTCCTAAAAATGAACTTGAAGAGCTAAAAAAGAACAGTGTCAATGTTGTTGATGCGACTTGCCCTTATGTTACAAAGCCACAGCAAATTTGCCAAGAGATGAGTGATGATGGCTACGATATTATTATTTTTGGAGATGAAGCTCACCCAGAAATAAAAGGTGTTAAAAGTTATGCCACTTATGGTGCGAGGGTTGTTACATGTCCCAAAGATTTAGAAGGGATAAAGCTAAAAGATAAAATAGCTTTGGTTGCTCAAACAACCAGAAAAGTTGAAGATTATATGGATGTTGCTAACTATTTGATTCCTCGCTACAAAGAGGTAAGGGTATTTAACACTATCTGTAACGCAACATTTGAAAACCAAGAAGCTGTAAGAAATATATCTACAAAAGCTGATGTTATGATAATAATTGGTGGGAAGAATTCATCAAATACAAAACAGCTTTTTAGTATCTCACATGATAATTGCATGGATAGTTATCATATTGAAGATGAAAACGATTTAGATTATAAATGGTTTATAAACAAAAAATTCTGCGGTATAAGCGCTGGAGCATCAACTCCTGATTGGATTATACAAAATGTTGTGAATTCAATAAAAAAAGCGCATTAGTCAAAATAAGAAGCTTTTTAACAATACCTAAATTCATTCTTAATTAATAGTAATATAATCATTATTTAGATATAATCACGAAATTTTTATGTAACAAGAGGATAGGTAATGGCGTTCGATAACGAATCATTTGAAGAAGAAGAAAATTTTGCAGAGATGTTTGCTGCAACTGAAAAACAGCAAGAAACAAGTCGTATCGTAGAGGGTGAGATTGTTGAAATCCAAGCGGATGAAAACAGAGCATTAGTTGGTGTTGGCGATAAGCTAGAAGGTATTCTTAGCTTAGACGAAATCAGTAAAGATGGCATACTAAAGTTTAATGCTGGTGATAAAATTAAAGTAATGGTTACAGGATACTACAATGAGCGTCCTAAAATCTCTTACAAAAAAGTTTTAGAACTACAAAAAACTATTGATTTTATTGATGCACATAAAGAAGACTTTGAAGATGTAATTATTGAAGGTATCATAACTAAGAAAAATCGTGGTGGTTATGTAGTGGAAGCTGATGAAGTTTCTTTCTTTATGCCTCGTTCATTAGCTGCTTTTAAAGATACAGATGATGTTGTTGGTCGTAAGATTAAGGCACAAGTTGTTAAAGTTGATGAAGAGCAAAACTCAATTGTTGTTTCTCGTCGTAAACTTTTTAATGAAGAGCGCAAAAAGAAAAAAGATATCATTGATAAATTGATGGAAGAAGACACACTTGTAGAAGGTTCTATCAAGAAAATCACTAGCTACGGTATGTTCGTAGATATCGGTGGTGTTGATGGTTTAGTTCATTACAATGAAATCAGCTATAAAGGACCAGTTAACCCATCTAAACTTTATAAAGAGGGTGATATTGTAACTGTAAAAGCTATCTCTTACGATAAAGATAAAAGACATCTTTCATTATCTATTAAAGCTGTTCAGTCAGACCCTTGGGCAGAAGTTGAGAGTGAATTAGATGAAGGTGATACAATTACTGTTACTGTTTCAAATATTGAAGCATATGGTGTATTTGTTGACTTAGGAAATGATATTGAAGGTTTCTTACATATCTCAGAAATTTCTTGGAACAAAAATGTTAAAAATCCTAATGATTACTTAACAGTAGGCGAAGAAATCGATGTTGAAGTTATTGAAATTAATTCTAAAACTCATAAGCTTCGTGTTTCACTAAAAAGACTTTTACCAAAACCTTTTGATGAGTTTATGAAAAAGTTCAAAGAGGGTGATATTGTTACTGGTGCAGTTACTTCATTAACTGACTTTGGTGCATTTGTTCGTATTGATGGTGTTGAAGGTCTTTTACATAATCAAGACATTTCTTGGGATAAAAGCACTAAATGTAAAGATGTTTTAAAATCTGGAGATGAAGTTGAAGTAAAAATTGCTAAAATCAATCAAGAAGATCAAAAAATATCTCTAAATAGAAAAGCTCTTCTTGAGTCTCCTATTGATAAATTTGCAACTACACATAAAGTGAACAGTATTGTTACTGGTACTATCCGTGATATAAAAGATTTTGGTGTATTCGTTTCTTTAGAAGATGGCGTTGATGCTTTAATCCGTGATGAAGATTTAGCTCCATTAGAAAAAAGCGAATTAGTTTCTGGGCAAGAAATAGAAGCTGCTATAGCAATTATAGATACACGCAATGACCGTATTCGTCTATCTGTTAAAAAACTAGATTATATTAAAAATCAAGCTATGCTTGAAGAACTTAATGATAATGAAGCACACTCTTTGGGTGACCTTATTAAAGATAAATTTAAGTAAATATTATGCAAAAGATTTTAAAATGGTTTACTCCACTCATTGCAGTTGGGGTAGCTGTTTTTATTATCTTTTTTCTAATTTCAATTAATTCAAATGAAACTAAAATCAACCTTCAGCCTCTGGAGCACAAGAGTGAAGTTCTTATTAAAGAACCAAAGAAAACTTGGTTAAACCACTTTTCTCAAACTGAGAGATTGGGATACTTTTACCCAGTAAATGAAGTTTTTATAAAAGTTGATTTAAATGAAAAAATTCTTAGCAAAACAATATACAAACTCTCCGCATCTCTTTTAGACCCATATCAGCTTTTTTGCCTAAAAGAAGAATTAGGACAACATAAGTTAAAGTATTATCTTTCAAGAGATAAAAATGGTGTAGAATTACTGATTTATTCACAAGATATAAAAAAATTAAATTCTTTAGTTAAAGCGTTAAAAAAATACCAAATTTCAGCCAATGTTGGGCTACACAAAGAGGATACATAATGAAAAAACATACTATAGTAGTTTGTGATCATATTCATGAAGCTGGTTTAGAAATGCTTCGTAATGATGAAAATATTAATTTTATAATGGCAGCTGATGAAGATAAAGTGAAACTTTTAGATATTATCGCTAATGCTGATGTAGCAATTACTAGAAGTTCAACTGATGTTGATGATAATTTTATTAAAGCTGCAAAAAATATGAAAGCTATCGTTAGAGCTGGTGTTGGTGTTGATAATGTTGACATCCAAGGTTGTTCTAAAGAGGGAATTATTGTAATGAATGTTCCTACTGCAAATACTATTGCTGCAGTTGAACTTACTATGGCACATATACTTTCATGTATGAGAATGTTCCCATATTCACATGACCACCTTAAAAACCAAAGAATTTGGAAAAGAGAGAAGTGGTACGGTTATGAGATGAAGGGTAAAAAGCTTGGTGTTATCGGTTTTGGTAACATTGGTTCTCGTGTAGCAAAGCGTGCTGCATCTTTTGAAATGGACATTGTTGCTTTTGATCCATATATTAACCCTTCAAAAGTTACTGACCTTGATATGACTTATACTAAAAACTTCGAAGATATTTTAGAATGTGATATTATTACAATTCACACTCCTAAAAACCAAGAGACTATCGGTATTATTGGTGAGTCTGAGATTGCAAAGATGAAAGACGGTGTAGTTTTAATTAACTGTGCTAGAGGTGGTCTTTACAATGAGGAAGCACTTTATAACGGACTTAAAAGCGGTAAAATCCGTTTCGCAGGTATTGATGTATTTAACAAAGAACCTGCTACTGATCATCCTCTTTTAGATCTTGATAATATTGTTGTTTCTCCTCATTTAGGTGCAAATACTTATGAGTCTCAGTATAACATAGGTACTCAAGCAGCTGAGAATGCAATTGCAGCTGCTAAAGGCATATCTTATGCTCATGCTATGAATTTACCAATTGATGAGAGTAGAATTCCACCATTTGTTAAGCCATTTTTAGAGATGGGTCAAAAGATAGGTTTCTTAGAGTCTCAGATTAACAAATCTCAAATTATTGCTATAAAAGTAAGTGGTCAAGGTGAGATAGGTAAGTATGTAGAGTCTCTTGCTACTTTTGTTGCAGTTGGTGCAATGAGCCAAACTAGTGATGACACAATCAACTATGTAAATGCTGATTTTGTAGCTAAAGAGAAAGGTATAAAAGTAGAATCTGAAGCTCTTGTTGATTCAACTGTTTATAAAAACCTAATTACAATTAAGCTTACTACGGCTGAGGGTGGAACTACTACAATTAGTGCAACAATATTTGATGATAACGTATTCCGTATAGTTGCAATTGATGGTTTTGATATTGAAGTAGCACTTAAAGGTGATTTAGTAATACTTAAAAATACTGATGTCCCTGGTGTTATTGGTAGTATAGGGTCAATTTTGGCTAACCATAACGTCAATATCGCAGACTTCTCACTAGCAAGAAATAATAAAGCACAAGCTATTGCTGTTATTCTTGTTGATAGTATCGTTAATGAGGCTACTCTTAACGAACTTCAACAGTTAGAAGCTTGCTTAAGCGTCAACTACGCACGTATATAAATCTAACTTCTCTTTTAATCTACATGTCAATTATTGACATGTAGATAACTTCAATTCCTATTTCATTTTCTTATACTTAATTAAAGTTAACTAAAGAATATTAGGCTAAAATTCTTAGTAAATATTCATGTTATATATTATTTTAAAAGGTTATAAAGTCTATGAATTATGGCTTAATGAAAAACATGGGGGTCTAAAAAGTGCTTGAAAGTATGTTATATTGGTAGTAAACAAAGGTTAATTTATAAATGGCTGTAAAAAACTGCAAAGATATGTCCAAGTTGTCAAAAAAACAACACTAAAAAGATAGGTATAAGACGAGGTATTCAGAGATACAGATGTAATGATTGCAACAAGAAATTTCAGTCCAAAAGAAGACCAAAAAACTTACAAGAAGTTATCTTTAAAAAGTATGTTTATAGAAGACAAATCCTACTTCATTTAGCTGAAGATTATAAACACAGCATTCCATGGATAAGAAAGCAAATATTTGATTATGAACCTTTAGAGAAAGTTCATAATCCTAGAGCAGTAGTTATTGTCTGTGATGCTACTTTTTACGGAAAGAAAAAAGACAAGCTAGGTACACTAGTTTTTAAAGATATTTTATCTGGCGAGGTTCTTATTTGGAAGCATGTACAAAGTGAACTAACTAAAGACTATAAGCAACTTCTTCAAAGACTTTTAGATATGGGCTATACAATAAAAGCTATTATAATTGATGGCAAAAGAGGCTTATACAAGGCTTTTAAAGATTATCCAGTGCAAATGTGTCACTTTCATCAAAAGAAAGTTATACAAAGATATATCACAATGCATCCAAGACTAGAAGCCGGTAAAGATCTTCAAAAAATTATGTACAACCTGACATCAACAACTCAAACTATTTTTACAAAAAAGCTAAATGAATGGTATGAAAAGTATAAAGATTTTTTAGCAGAAAAGACTATAAATCCTGACACATTCAAAGAGTCATTTACTCATCAAAAACTTGTATCCGCTTACAAGAGTTTAAAGACAAATCTACCTTACCTTTTTACTTACAAAAATGAGAAAAACATTAAAATACATAACACGACAAATGCAATAGATGGCGGTGTATTTTCTCCCATGAAAAAGTTACTCAAAATACACAATGGATTTACTAAAAGTTTGAAGTTGAAAATTGTTGATGATTATCTAGTTAGTTATAAGAAAAAATGATTATTCAGACCCCCGAATTTTTCATTAAGCCGCAAAATACACAGAATCAGCACTGGACTATAGCCACGATTCATCACTAGCAGATACCAACACACACAACAACGGACAAGTAACAACTTTCCCATCAGTGTTCAATGATAATACACTTGCAACTAATAATACTGAGTTTAGTGGGTTGGATAAAGTTGTTGGGGATGATAAAATATTTCATGTTCCAGGAACTTTTTCAGACAAAAGAGATGTTGAAAAGAGTTTTGAAGATGGGTTAAAAAACTTTTACAAAGATGATAAATTAGTTGTAGTTGACCTTGGCAGAGTACTTGAAAATAGTTATGATGATAGAGATAAACTAGCAGAAATTGTTGTTAAACAAATTATACAAACAATAAAAGACAATCCAGATGAACCAATACGAATTACAGGTCATTCACATGGTGGAAATGTTCAAAAACTAGTGACACAAAAATTAGTTGAACAGGGTTATAAAAATGTAGTTGATGATGTAATGTACTTAGGAACACCTGTAACAGATAAGCATGTAATGAATAATAAAGCATTAAAAGATACTGCTACGGTAATTAATGCTTATGATAAGAGTGATTTTGTTCAAAAGAATGGTGGCGATGGTACAACTAGCTTTTTTGGAATTAATAAATTTGAAGTTGGTTCGGCTGGTCAAACAATAGAAAATAATTATAGAGTTACAAATATAGAAGTGGAATCACCAAATCAAGGTCTTGAGACTAATAGTATCTTCAGTTTAAATCCAATAATAACTATAGGAAAAATCATTAATAAACAGTATCAAGATAAGCTTGAAGACCACTCTAATATTGATAAAGTAGAAGTGTTGCAGCAAATAAAAGAGAAGATGAAAAATGATAAATAAAATACTGATTTTACTATTTATATTATTGAATTATGTAAATGGAGATGATTGTTATCCTGATAGATACTATTACAATTATAATAATAAAAAAATACTTAATATACCTCTTAAGCAAGAATGTATGCTTATTAATAGAGTTTCAAATTTCAAATTTAATTTGGGCTATTTTTTCTTTGCTGGTAAAAACCCATTTCAAGTTCCAAAAATTTTCTCAGCTATACAAAGTCCTGCATATTTTTCAGATGAGATATTAAATGAGTTAAAGATAAGTAATGGGAAGTATCAACCAATGCTTATTTATTCAAACGATGATAAATATACTTTTATATTAGTTTTAGAAATTGATGAAATTATTTATAAATTTAATGTTACTTCGGATTACTTTGATGAAGCTAATCAATTAAGTTTATATCCTAGTGGGTATGGTGACACAGATAAAGAACAACATTATCCAATTTTTATTGATGACAATAAATTGATTTTTATAGCAACAAATCATCTTAAAGTTATTGATGCTAAAAAGTATATATTTTCTAGTGATATTTATTTTATTGAAATTGAATTGCCATTTAATGGTTCTGAGAATGCTGAAGTTATTCATAAAGGTTATTATTTATTACCTAAAGGTTTTCGCAATTATTCGAATAAAGAAATTAAAAACTTTTTTAAAAAAAGCAAATAAAAATAGATAAGCCATAACTTCTACATGTAGAGACTAAAAACCTAGAAGTTGCATCGGTTCAAGACAAGCTAAAAACTAAAACAAGAAGTATGGGAGCAAGTGCAGGTTTCGGAACAAGTGGACTAAGCAGTGTAGGTGCAAATATGGCAAAAGCAGATATGAACTCTAAGCAAACAGTTCTTACAAGCTTAACAGGAAACAAAGTAGATATTTCAGTACAAGAAAATACAACACTAAAAGGTGCAACTATTGCAAGTGTAGATAAAGAGGGTAATGACAATAACAACCTAACCCTAAAAACAGACACCCTACATGTAAGCTCACTAAACAACACCCTAAACTCAAAAAGTATTTCTGTTGGTATAAATGTAGGAGGAAGTATAAAAGACAACACAGCTTCAAATGTTGCACTAAACTTCTCAAACGATACAACCAACAAAAAAACTAAAACCCTAGCAACTCTAGGAAATGGTAATATCTTCGTAGCAAACAAAGAAGACTCAGACACTAAAATGCTTAACTCTGATATAGCAAACAACGAAGTAGATATTTATGATATATCTAGTCATAAAGGTTTGAAGGGTGAGTTGGATACTAGACTGCTTACTGAAGAAGGTAGGGCAGAGATAAAAGAGGATGCTAAAAAAGCTGGTGAAGAGATGCAGGAATTGGATAAGATACTTCCAAGTGCTAATAATGAAAATGAAGTTTTAGCGGGAATAGGTAAAACATTAAATTTACTAAATACGGTGAGTTTAGGTATTATACCAAGTGATGATAGTGATGGTGGATTGATAGGTCAAATACCTGTGTTGTTTGGGCAACATGATGTTAATCAAAAAGTAATAAAAGTAGTATCAAAGGATTCTTTATATATGAAAGAAAACCCAGACAGTTTTGTAGCTATGAAAGATAGTGATTATTATAAAAACGCATCAAAAGAAACAAAAGACATGTTAGACCTAAGAAGTGATTTGTATGTGTCAAAAGTGCCTATTAAAGTAGACAAAAATAGTGCAACTTATCAAAACGCTACAAATGGTATGATGAATACCGAAGCAGATGCAATTAAGAATGCAATAAATCAAACTCATAAAAAAGCTGATGATATTGATAAAACTGTAAACTTAACACTAAACTACAATCCAACACATGGATTACTAGGTGATGGTTTAGAATCACTAGTAGATAAAGTAGGAGGAACAACAGGAATGGCGGAACAAACAGGAGAGTTTATAAGAGATGTGA
The DNA here is from genome assembly GCF_015265475.1 of Candidatus Sulfurimonas marisnigri. Lineage (NCBI taxonomy): Bacteria > Pseudomonadati > Campylobacterota > Epsilonproteobacteria > Campylobacterales > Sulfurimonadaceae > Sulfurimonas > Candidatus Sulfurimonas marisnigri. The sequence goes on from NZ_CP054493.1 coordinate 996,766, forward strand.
CAACTGCTAGAGGAAAAGACGGTTCAAACTTTGCAGCACACTCTCAGGCAAACATCTTGACAAAATCAGGAATAGAATATATAAATGAAATATCAATTAATAATCCAGCGTTAGGGTTTTTAAGTAGGGATTATTATATGGATACAACAAAAGCCACAAAAAAAGAGCAAGAAGCAGGTATTCCAACATTTAAAGGATATGGCTCACCTATTAACACCGAGGATATGGATGGTGTAATTGGAGAATATGGTCTAAAATATAATTATAAAGGAATGACAACAAACTCACATGACTTCGTAGGAGAAGTACTAGGTGGAAATGAAGCTAACAATGAAGATAGAGGATTGATTAGGTTAACAGACCCTATAAACCCAGTAACATATATAGAAGGGTTGGTTTTATTTACAGACTATTCACCTCATAGTACTTATAAGTGTAATCCTGCTAATGGCGATATGTGTGGAGATAAGAAATAATGAGATATTTAATTTTAATACTAGCAATAATCTTTTTTAGTGGGTGTTCTTTTGGTTCTTCATATAGAAATGTAACACCTAATGAATATATTGAGAATAAATATGTTAGCGTCAATATTGCCGATAGTTCATATAGAATAAATAAAAAATATGACACTGTACCTAAGTTAGAAACTGGACTACCTAGTTTTAATAAAAGTAGAAACGGTACAAGCTATAAAATCAATTTTAGAACCTACCCATATAAAGATGCACTTTTTTATAAACAATTTTTCAATAAAGATGCAGTGTATGATGACAGTGATATTGTAAAAGAAACTTATGATGAAAATGATAAAGAACAAGGAATAAACTATAAAAAAGGATGGCAAGTTTATGTTAATGATATGAGATGTGCTGGAGGAGTTTATGCCAGAGTATCAAAAGGCTTGTACCAACATGTGGATAAGAACTATGGTATAACTTGCGGTTACTACGATAAAACAGAAGGCAGACGATTATTAGATATAAGTTATAGCTACTTCTATGCTAATGGCAATACAAGACTTCAAAAGGATAAAGATAAACCAAGAGAAGAACTTGTAAGTCAAGAACAAGCTGAAGAAGGTTTAAAAGAAGCAGTAAAAGCTTTAGTAAAAACCATAAAAATAAAAAACTTAGATAAAGAGAGAATGGAAAAAGAGGGCTTAATGCACTATGATAAAGAGTTTGAATCAACTAAGTGGTAAACAGTTGATATTGTGACATGTAGAAATAAAAAATGTGCAAACCCATAAACCTAAAATCTAACTTCTACATGTCAAACTTAAACCCTAAAAATTATCTACATGTAGATATCACAAAAACTATACTACCCCAAAAAGTAAAGGGAAGGTTGATAGAGGTTAAAGTATCTAGTAGAAGAAACCATTAATGCCATTTATGGCATAATACTTCTAAAGGAGTTGTTATGAAAAGGTTAGACTTAATAAATCAAATCATTGCTAGAAAAGAGCAACTTGGTATCACTATAGAAAATCTTGCTAAGCTTAGTGGTGTTGGCGTAAGAACAATTAATAGACTATTAAAAAATGAAGATGTTAAGTTAAGCACTATTGAGCATGTAACAAACTTCTTAGGATTAGACTTTGCAGGCAATGAACAAGTATCTATACAAGCCTTAAAGAAGCATAGAGCGCATGAGAAAGCTTTGTTTTTAGCTTCTGTAGTTCAAGGTACATCAGCACTGGAGATGCAGGGTTTAGAAGATGATAGTTTAAACACCATCATAGCCGCTTACGAAAAAGAGTTTCTTAGTGGAAGTTATAAAGATACTCTATGGGTAGCTTAAAATGATACATTCTACAAAACCTATAGACGATGCTACTCCACTTGATGACATATCAGGACTAAAACTACCAAGAGATAAAGTTTACTCTCTTAAAGAGATCTATGTTGCAGAAGCAAATAATATAGCAGTTGCAACAATTAAATACTTGTCAGCACCACCATCTAAAAAAGTAGCACCGTTCTCTTATGAATGGCTCTCAAAGCTTCACGAAGAGATGTTTGGAAATGTATGGGATTGGGCTGGAAAGTTTAGACAAGTAGAACTCTCTATTGGTATAAAGGCTTATCAAGTGCCAACAGCATTAAAAGAACTAGCAGATGATATAGCTTATTGGGATAAGAATAAAACATTTAACATATACGAAACAGCGACAAGGATACATCACAGAGCAGTTCAAATCCACCCTTATAAAAACGGTAATGGTCGCTGGTCAAGAATGTTAGCAAATATATATCTTAGACAGAATGGTTCTATGCCCGTAAAATGGCAAGAAGACTTACTATCAAAAGAGAATCCCAAACGAGATGAGTATATTCAAGCACTTAAAGCTGCTGATAATGGGGATTATTCATATTTAATTGAGATGCATAAAAGAACATACTAATAATTACCTATAAACCTTTCAACGACTTTTGACTGGCGGTTTAATTTATAGGAATGTTAGGTTGTGTGTTAATGATATTGAAAAGTTTTATATATATTGATAGTTTATTGAAAAAATTCATATTTTATTGTAAAATACATTACAGTAACTGATATTACTATAAGTGCAGGACAGAATGAAATTTTACAATAGAGGAAAAGAACTTAAAAACCTTGAAGAGATAGAAAATTCATCAAAAATATCTTCGAAAATGACAGTGATTGTTGGACGAAGAAGAATTGGAAAAACAAAACTAATCCAAGAGGCATACAAAGAGAAGATATATCTATTTGTCTCTAAGAAAAATGAAGTACTTCTATGTGAAGAATTTATCTCAATAATTCAATATGCTTTGGATGTAAAAATATTTGGTCAAATAACAAAATTCAAAGACCTTTTTGAATACCTTATGAACTTAGCCACTACAAAACCTTTCACGCTTGTAATAGATGAATTTCAAGAGTTCCTGCAAATTAACGATAGCATTTATTCTGACATGCAAAACATCTGGGATAAATACAAAGATAATTCTAAGATGAATTTAGTACTTAGTGGTTCTATCTATTCACTCATGAAGAAAATCTTTGAAGATAAAAAAGAACCTCTCTTTGGTCGTGCAAATAATAAGATTCATTTAAAACCATTTACAGTAAAAACAATCAAAGAGATTCTACAAGAGAATTATCCAGAGTTCACAAATGATGATTTATTGTCATTTTATATATTGACCGGTGGTGTAGCAAAGTATGTTGAAATACTTGTAGACAATTCTGCTTTTACATTAGACAAACAGCTTAACCTTATCTTTGATGAGTATTCACTATTTTTAGAAGAGGGAAAAAACTTACTTATCGAAGAATTTGGCAAAGAGTATACAACATACTTCTCAATATTGTCTCTTATCGCATCATCTAAGACTGCTAGGGTAGAAATAGAGAGCATCTTGGGTAAAAATGTAGGTGGTTATCTTGATAGACTAGAAAATGAATACACAATCATAAAAAAAGTGAAGCCTATCTTTGCAAAAGAGGGAAGCAGAACTTTAAGATACGAAATAATAGATAACTTTTTCAACTTTTGGTTTAGATTTATATACAAATATAAGAGTGCTATTGAAATAGAAAATTATGAGTATGTAAAAGATATTGTAAACAGAGACTATACAACATATAGCGGACGCTTTTTAGAGAAGTATTTTATAGAAAAAATAAAACTTTCTAACCAGTATTCAGATATCGGCACATACTGGGAAAGAAGGAACGAAAACGAGATAGATATCGTTGGCGTAAATGATGATAGTAAAACTATGTTAATTGCTGAAGTTAAAAGACGAGCTCAAAAAATAGATATAAATAAACTTCAAGAAAAAGCTACAAAATTAGTATCTAAGCATAAGAACTACGAAGTTCAATATCTTGGATATTCTTTGGAAGATATGTAGTTTCCCTGGTTTGTATACTTAATTACACCCCTGTGAATGAATCTCCACTTTTAACAACTAAAAAAATATCTACATGTAGAACCTAAACACAGCCCAAACAACAACCATAAAAGGTGCAACTCTCAAAGCAGATGACACTCTACAGGTAGAGACTAAAAACCGTTTTTTTAATTAAGTCTCATTTGACAATTAGGCGGTATTCGCCTATAATTATAAAAAGAGGATAATTATGACTCAACAAGAAATTAGTAGATTATTGGACATTCCGGATAGAACACTTAGGGATTGGAAGAAGAATAGAAGTAGGCTTTACGATGTATTAGAATCGCTTGATTATGATGAGACTAAAGAAAAACAGTCATTTCAAGATACAAATGATGTTGTAGTATTTAATCCTAAGAAGTACACTACTAACTGTTTTTGGCAGACTAATGAAACAAGTAGTCAGACAGTTTATTCTATTATCTACAATTACTTATCTTTGATGGATGCTAGTGACATAAAACAGATATGTAAAGAGTATGGAAAATCACTTGTCAGGTATGTACTCAATGATAAATACAAAAAAATGTATGATAAAGGCTATATAAGCACTGGTGGTATGGATATCCAACTAAGCGGTAGCTACAATAAAAGTGAAATGTACAAAGAACTCTCTAGGATAATCAATGACTGCTAATGTAATCAAAACACTCAAAAAAATCCAAGATTTAGATTTGTTCAACGATGATTTGTATTTCATCGGTGGTACTGCACTCTCATACTACATAAATCACAGAATATCTGAAGATATAGATGTCGTAAGCCCCAATATACTCAACCATAAAGCAATAATCTCATCAATGTTGTCTATCAATGCTAACAAAGTCAAAGATGAAAATGTATTTGCTCTAAGATTAGCAGGTTTGTTTCCAGATGAACATATGTTGAAATTTAATTTAGATGGTGTAAAAGTAGAATTCTTTAAAGCTAGTAGAACTCTACAATTAGAAATACTAGAGCAATCATCATTTAAACAGTTTGAAAATTCAAATATTAAGATACTAGATTTAAAGTCAATTGCTAAATTAAAAATTGTAGCACTATTTTCAAGAGATAAGTCTAGAGATCTTTTTGATTTTGGAGCGATACTAGATAATAATGTTCTATCTATAGACGAAATATTAGAAATAGCCAAAAAGCTAACTAAAATAGAGACTAAAGAATCTCTACTCATGTACATCAACGATAAAGTACAACCCCTTAACGATGAAACAGTTTATCTGGATGAAAAAGAGCGGTCATACTTGTCATTTATCGAGATTAAAGCGAGAGTCTTACAATCGATTGAAAGTATAAATGAAAGTTGATATTTTAAGGGGACCGTTCATAATTCCGTGTCAATCGGGTAAAATTATATTTACTCAAGGAATGACACATGAAAATAGAAATCGATGTAGAGCAATTTGCTCGTGATATAAAAGCTGGTAAAAGTATTGGCGGTTCAGATTGATATGTCAACCCTGTATCATATAAAGAATACAACATTCTAAGCAACCATTTCTTTTAGTAACATCTTTTCTTCGAACTCTACAGGCGACAAGTAGTTATTTATGCTATACTTTTTTAGAAAAATAAAAGGGATGTCTTATGTATAAAAAGTACCTTATTAATATGAAAAACTCTGAATCATATTTTAGAATGTTTATAGCTTCACTAGTTTTACTCTACGCCATTTATAGCTCATCATTCATTTTCGCTTTTATAAGTATGATTATATTTTACACAGCATCTACAAGATTTTGTTTTACATACTATTTATTTAATATAAATAAAAAATACAGCATAGATAACTACTATCTTTCTCTTTTACCAAAGTATAGAACTTCTCCTGTTTTTATATTTGACAACAAGGGTGAAATAACTTTTGAAAATAGCTTTTCTAAGCATGAATTACCAGATATAACATCTATTAAAACATTAAATGTAACTAACTACGAGAGCATCATTGAAAATAATATAGAAGATACTATGGAATTTGATAGCAATGGTAAAAATTATCAAATAAAATTGAAAGGTATATCCGAGGAAAATTTTATATTAGCTTACTTTACAGATGTTACAGAATTGGTAGAATTAAATAAAGCTATTGAAGATACACAAAGAGAAGTCATTTATGCCATGGGTGAAATAGGTGAAACTCGTTCTAGAGAAACAGGGAATCATGTAAAAAGAGTTGCCCTTTACTCAAACAAACTTGCACTTTTATATGGCCTATCAAAAGAAGAAGCGGATAAATTACAAATGGCTTCTCCTATGCTTGACATAGGTAAAGTAGGAATTCCTGATGCAATATTAAATGCTCCAAGAAAATTAACAGTAGATGAGTTTGAAATAATGAAGACACATGCCTCTCTTGGTTATGACATGTTAAAAAGTTCAAGCAAGCCAATACTTCAAGCAGCAGCAATTGTAGCGAACGAGCATCATGAAAAATTTGATGGCAGTGGCTATCCTAACGGTACAATTGGTGAAGATATTCACATCTATGGTCGTATCACTGCTGTTGCTGATGTTTTTGATGCACTTGGTTCTATTAGAGTATATAAAAAAGCATGGCCTCTTGAAAATATTTTAGAATTCTTTCAAAGGGAGAGTGGCAAACATCTTGACCCAAAACTAGTAAAATTATTTACAGATAATCTAGATGAATTTTTAGTTATACGAGACAAGTTCAAGGATTAATGTGAAATATTATGACTAAGACTCTAAAGATTTAATGTTCCTTAATCTTACATGTGTAACCAAACAAAGCTCACAAACTCAAAACTACTAGTAAACAACAAAACATATCCCTAATTAAATAATAAAAAAAACTAAAAACAAATAGATTATGATAAAATCAACGCATAAGTTCAAATAATTATATAGGGGTAAGTATGAACAGAGATAATCTTATAGCATTTTCTATATTTGCTATATCAACTGCTGGTTTCTTTTTATGGGGTTTTAAATTTATACCATCACACCATTTATTGCTTTTTTCTGTTGCGGCGGTTTTTGGAATATTTATGGCATTTAATATCGGCGGAAATGATGTTGCAAACTCTTTTGGTACAAGTGTTGGTGCTAAAACAATAACAATAAAACAAGCTCTTGTAATTGCAGCTATTTTTGAGTTAAGTGGTGCTATCTTTGCTGGTGGAGAAGTAACAGACACTATTCGAAAAGGTATAGTAAATATTCCTTCATCTGACTTTGACCCTATGTTATTTGTGTTGGTTATGATGTCTTCACTTTTAAGTGCTGGATTATGGTTGTTTTTTGCTTCAAAAAAAGGACTACCAGTCTCAACCACTCACTCTATTGTGGGTGGTATAGTTGGTGCAAGTTTAGCAATGGGTTATGTTGTCACAAATGGCGATAATGTCATCTCTATGGTTAGCTGGAGTAAAATAGGACAAATAGCAGCTAGCTGGGTAATATCTCCTTTATTAGGCGGTATCTTGTCTTATGGTATCTATTACTACATAAAAGTCAATATATTAACAAAAAGCAAAAATTCAGTTCAAAGATTAGATTCAATAAAAAGCCGTCTTAATTATTTGAAAGAAGCTTATAAAATTACTTTAAAAGACAAGCCTGCTGATGTTCAACTAAATGAACTAAAACAACTAGCGCATATGAATGATGATGATGAAGCCAAATTTGAAACTGCCAGCCATTATGAAAAGAAAATTGAAAAGTTAAAAGCCGAAGCTAAACATATCGATGTATTTGCACATTTACGAAAGTATATACCTCTCGTTGGTGCATTTGCCGCTTCTATAATATCTGGAATGTTGCTATTTAAGGGTTTAAAGCACCTAAAACTAGCTGTTAGTATGATAGAAACTATATGGATTATATTTGTTATTGCAACAGCTGCATATCTTATAAGTTTTGCAATAATAAATATTATGGGAAAACATGATGTACATAAAGCAACTCTTAGAATTTTCTCTTGGCTTCAAATCTTTACAGCATCAGCATTTGCTTTTAGTCATGGAGCAAATGATATAGCAAATGCGATAGGACCATTTGCTGCTATTTTAGATGTATTAAAAACTGGTGAGATAAATGCACAAGCTCCTGTTCCCATTGTTGCTATGGCAACCTTTGGTGTGGCTCTTATAGTAGGACTTTGGTTTTTAGGAAAAGAGGTTATTCAAACTGTAGGAACTCGTTTGGCAAAAATCTCACCTGTAACCGGATTCTCAGCAGAACTTGGTGCAAGTGCAGTTATATTGTTGGCTACAAAAATGGGTATTCCAGTATCTTCCACACATATACTAATTGGTGCAGTTTTAGGAATAGGGCTATTAAACAAAGATGCAAACTGGGGTTTAATGAAGCCAATAGCTTTAGCATGGATAATTACATTGCCAATTGCAGCAGTTTCATCAGCAGTATTCTTTTTTATACTAAAAGTAATAGTTGGAATATAAAAAGTAAACTAAAGGTTTTGTCTCAAGCTTTAAATGATAGCTTAGATATAATCTTTATTAAGATTGAGACCTCTGATTAATTAATAAACTAGATTCCAAGTCAAGCTTGGAATGACGATAACTCCGTCACTCTGAACTTGATTCAGATTCTAGTGGCTAATTATTCAGAGAATTTGATTAAAAAACGGAGCAAAAATGACAAATAAAAAATCACCTATAAAGCACTTTTTAGAAGTGACACTTCAAGGGGTGTTTTGGCTACTTCCTATAGTAGCGGTTGTAATGATTGTACTATGGCTATATAATAAAGTTGATTTATTGGCACACGGTGTATTTACGCTTATTGGTTTTGCACCACAAAATAACGGATTTTTATGGCTGCTTATTGTTGTAGTTATTTTTGTATTTCTTTTATATATTGTCGGTCATCTGATGGAGACAAGAGTAGCTAATTTTTTAGAGACATTAATCTCAAAGATACCAGGCTACTCAACAATCAAAGACATTATAGGTATATTTAACTCTTCAAAAAAAGGTGAAACGCAGGTTTTAGTAGTAGCTATAAGAGGCTTCGCAAACGAGGGGTACAACATAGGGCTTATGTACTCTCAAAAAGAGAGCATTATAAAAGAGCACTACACAGTAACTTTATCGCAAACACCAATCCCAAACGGTGGATATATGTTTGAAGTACATAAAGATAATATTTTTGTTATTGAAGAAGCAAAGTTTGATGACAACTTGAAGTATCTGCTCTCTATGGGTGTGAAAAGTATGTCTGATATTGTAAAAGTACAACCAAAACGAATAAGTGATTTCATTTCACTAAGCGACTGGCTGGGGAGAAAAAATGGGATTAGAGATTGAAAGAAAATTTTTAATAGATATAGACAAAGTTGAGAATTTAGAAAATGGATACGAAATTAAGCAGGGTTATATTCAGACTAAAGATAAAACTACTGTTCGTGTGAGAGTAAAGGGTGACGAGGCGTTTATAACCATAAAAGGTAAAAATGTGGGTGCATCAAGAGTTGAATTTGAGTACTCTATACCGCTCGATGATGCAAATGAAATGTTAGAGAAGTTATGCTCAAAACCATTTATAGATAAGAAAAGGTATCTTGTTGAGCATAAAAATCATACTTGGGAAATAGATGTGTTTCATAAGGAAAACGAAGGTCTAATAGTTGCAGAAGTGGAGCTTGAAGATGAAAATGAGATTGTTGAATTGCCGAAGTGGATTGTAAAAGAGGTGACTGGTGATGCCAGATACTATAACTCTAATCTTTTAGAGAATCCATTTTCCAAGTGGGAAACAAATTTGTAAAACTACATGTAGAGAGTTCTACATGTAAGAGTTAATCTAAATTAAAATGTCTTTGTAAATCTGCTTTAAACAGAAGTATCGGCACAACTATAAGTGAAGCCACAACTGCCGCTATTGTTCCAAATATTAGAGCAACTCCTAGACCGCCAAATACAGCGTCACCAGCCAAAAGTGTTGAAGCAAGGATAATGGCTGCCGCAGTCAAGAAAATAGGTTTAGCACGTGTTGCTGTTGCGTATGCGATAGCTTCAGCATTTGGCATTTTCTTTTCGTCCATTAGAGATTTTGTAAAGTCTATAAGAAGTAGTGAATTACGAGAACTAATACCTATTAGGGCGATAAAGCCTATAAGAGAAGTAGCTGTCAAAAAGAAAGTGTCTGCTGTGAAAACATCCATAATCCAGTGACCTACAATTACACCTATAATTGAGAGGAATGAGCCTAAAAGTATGATACCGCTAAGAGTATAACTTTTATAGTAGATAACCATAAGCAAAAAGATAAGAACCAAAGCAGCTATAAATGCAGCACCAAGCTCTACAAAAGTATCTAGTGTTACTTCCATCTCTCCGTCCCAGATTAGCTTATATACTTTAGAAGTCTGCTTATCAGTTAGTTGCAAGTTGAATAGACCTATTTTTTCAATCTCATATTTATCTGTAAATGTGCTTAAAATCACATCTCTAGCATCCATAAGAGGATAAACCTGAGAAACCATATCTGTCTCAGCCATAACATTTGTCATTTGGTGTAGGTTTTTACTCATAATCATAGGGTTTGATTTTTTAGCAGTAACTTCTACAAGCTCTGTAATAGGTATCATCATCCCCATTTTATTCATAAGTTTCAAAGATGAAAGCTTTGCTTTTATAGAGTTAATATCTTTAGATGAAAACTTTTTAGACTCTTTGCTTAATGAGAGGTAGATTGGGATTTGATCACTAATAGTATCTGAGTTTTTAACAGCTATCTGCATCCCTTCAAAAGAGAGGTAGAGTATGTCGTTTAACTGTTTTATATTTACTTCAGATATTGCAACTTTTGTACTTAAAACTTTTAGCTCAAAAGTATCGTAAATCTCATCATGCATAATTTCTACATCAACCAAACCGCTTGTAGTTTTAAATACGTCTGCAACTCTGTTTGATAGCTTTCTAATGCCTGTAGCATCATTTCCGTAAATCTCAGCAACTATTGCCGCTAAAACAGGAGGTCCAGCTGGAGGTTCAACAAAAGATATATTTGTGCCTTCATATATAGAGGCACAGTTTTTCAGTATGCTCGGTCTCATTCTTTGAACCATAAAGTACGACGGCTCAACTCTGTCATGTTTTTTTGTAAGGTTTAAGACTATTTCTGCAACATTCTCGCTGTTTTTAAAGTGTGAACCTTTTATAAGACCTGCAAAGTCAAGGGGAGCACCCATCCCCAAAAATACCTCTAAGTCTGTAACCTCTTTTTCTTTTTGAACTAAACCAACTACACAGTCTGTTACCTCTTTTGTTTGCTGAATAGAGCTACCTTCAACAAGTGTAGTATAAATACTGAATGTATCGTTATTTTTGCCAGGGAGCATTTTTGCCAAAACCATTTTTGTTGGAGCTATCATCATTACTGATAGTATAAAGGCAAGTAGCGTTGCAAGAAGTATAAAGTTTCTCTTCTTTGGACTCTGTATGCCATTTAGAACAGCATTGTGAAATTTTTCAAACATTAGTGATTATCCTCGCTGCTTTGGTCTGGTTTTTTTAGCATTCTAGCTGCCAAGTAAGGTGTAAATATATATGCTACAAATAGTGAAGCAACAAGAGCAACAGGAACATTTGCCGGGATTGGCTTCATAAACTGACCCATCATCTGCCCAACGAATGCCATTGGAACCATAGTCATAATAATTGCTAAAGTTGCAATATTTGTAGGTGGTCCAATCTCATCTGTAGCCTCTACCATAAGATTATCGAGTGTTTTATCTGCAGAATCTTTTGAGTGCAAGTGTCTGTGGATGTTTTCAATAACAATAATTGCAGCATCAACCAAAAGACCAAGTGAAAGTAAAAATGCAAATAGGGTAATTCGGTTAATAGTCTGATCAGTTAAATAAGCAACAAAAAGGGTAATTGCTAAAATTGCTGGAACTGTAAAAGTAACAATAAGAGACTCTCTCCAGCCAAGAACTAAGATAAGTAGGATTGCTATAATTACAATAGATAGAACAAGATGATATACAAGTTCATTTACTGCCTCATTTGCCCTTTGCCCGTCATTTCTTGTTATAGTAAATCCGATTCCCTCTTTGTTTAAAACCTCTCTGTAGGTTTCAAGTTCTGTCTTAACAGCCTCTGCGATTATTACGGCATTTGTCCCCTGAAGTTTTGAAACAGTAAGGGTAACCTGCTCTTTAAGTGGCATAAAATTACCGCTTTCATCTCTTTGACTAATATGAGCTGATTTAAAGTTTTGAATATCATATGAGTCTTCTACTTTTGCTATCTGCTTTAGGTAGATTGGTGAGCCATTGTATTGAGCTACTATTATATTTCCAATATCATCAGCGCTCTCAATCGCATTTTTGACACCAAGTATAATAAGCTTATTTTCTTCAGTTCTGTTTTTTACGGCTGGAACACTGTATGAAAGTGAGTTTACCCCTTGCACAATTTGACCCATAGAGATATTGTAACCAGAGAGTTTATTAATATCTACTTCTATATTGAACTGGTGTCTATTACCACCTTTTAGCTCTGTAACGGCCACATTATTTAGACCATTTATTTGGTGTTGAATATCTTTAACTTTGTCGTATAGCTCAGTTTTACTCATCTGCTTATTTTTTGAGTAAAAAGCAACAGAAACAACGGGAATGTCAACATCAATATCAAGAGGTTTTATAATAGGGTTCATCGCACCTTTAGGAAACATACCTGAGTTTTGCATAATCTTGTCATACACTTTAAGGTTTGACCCCTCTTTTTCCTCACCAATAAAAAATGCGGCATTTACAATTCCGACATTATCCATAGCCATTCCAGAGATGTGCTCAACTCCCTTTACCTCTTTAAGCTTTCGCTCTAGTGGTTTAACAATAACTTTTTCTATCTCGGCTGCACTAGCACCTGGAAGAGCAACAATTACAGTAGAACCACTTACTACCATCTGAGGGTTCTCTTCTCTTGGCATAATCATAAGGGCTAGATATCCAATGGAGAGTAAAAATATACCCAATACAATAGTTAGAGGATTTCTTAAAAATCCAGATGCCAGTTTCCCGGCTATATCATTTGGTTTATAATTATTCATAAGCAGTGCCTTATTTAATAATTACAGTAGCATACATACCAGGATATACTGATTTGTAACTGTTTTTAAATGAAATTTTAATCTGAAATGTGTGAGTCATCGGGTTTGAATTGGGGATAATCGCACTTACTGTCCCTATCACTTTTATGTTTTGTGATGGTATGTTCACAGTAACCTTTGTTCCATGCTTTATGCGGCTTAAATCATTTTCAGCTATTTCAGCAGATATTTTAAGATTAGTTAAATCTGAAAGTATAATAGCTGGCATACCAGGCATAGCCATCTCACCGACTTTTATGTTTTTATTTACAATAACACCGTCATTTGGCGCTTTTATATTTAGGTATCTGTACTGGTTTTTAACTTCTGCTAATTGTGCTTCTGCTTGTGTCACTTGCTTCTTTGCTATGTTTATCATATTCGCTAAATTTTGTTCAGCAAGTGAAAGATTCTCAACTTCAAACTTTGAAACCATATCTTTTTCAAGAAGTCTCTTATGACGCTCTAGGTTTAGTTTTACATTTGTGTATTGGTTTTGATACATTTGAAGGGAGAGTTGCGCTTGTGAAATACCAAGTTGAACCTGAGTAAGCGCGGAGTCGATTTCTTTTGAATCAATAGTATAAAGAAGGTCTCCTTTTTTTACAAAGTCACCCTCGGAAACTTTGACTTCTGTTACAAAGCCCATAAAACGGCTTGTTATCATCTTTTTATTATCACTTATAACTGTTCCTGAAAGTGTTATGCTCTCTGCTACAAGCGAAGCTCCCAGTGCTAAAAGTATTAAAAATCTCTTCATTTATCTTCTCCATTTGCTAATTTTTCTAATGCGAATATTCTTTCGTTTCTCTTGTTTCTTGCTTGATTAAGTTGCAGAATTTTTTGAATTTGTTCAGACTGTTTTATGATTACGTCACTCATGGAAGAGAGTTTCTCTTTATATCTTCCCTCGTAGTTTTTGTAAATCTCATCAGCAAGAGCCAACTCTTTTTCTAGAGAGATTATATCGTGATTATAAGTGTCAATCTCTGTTTTTATTTTGTCTATCTGAAGTGCTATGCCACTGTTTGCAAGTTGAACTTGAGTCTTTGTTTTTATAAAATCAAGACGTGCCTTTTCAACATTTGCACTGTCTATCCCGCCGTTAAATATATTCCAAGTAAGTCTAGCTCCGATTGTATAGGCTGCATGGTCAGATGCTTCACCCAAAAATGAGTTGTCAGCAGTTGACACTTCTGCAAAAGCCCCAATCATAGGGTAGTACGAAGCCTCAGAGAGTTGAACCATACTTTTTTTAATCCCCAGTCCATTATTTGCTCTTTTTATATCTATGTTAGAACTTAAAATATCATCATTTGTGTATGATGGCATCGGCATATCCATAGATGGAGTTTGAATCTCTGTGACTTTTTGGTTTAGTAAAAAGCTGATAAAGTGGTAAAGAAGTTTTTGATTAGAGTCCATTTGAGAGATAAGTCTCTCAACATTTCCCTTTTTGGCTTTTACTTCAAGCAGGTCTACTTTTTTTGCATAACCTACCTCTATCATATTTTTTGTAATAAGTTCAAGGGTGTCAATATTTTGTAAAATAGTATTGAGATTTTCACTTGAGTTTCTCAAAAGAGCCATATCATAAAAGCTTTTTCTGATTTGATAAATTTTTTCGTTTACAACTTGCTTTTTTTCAAGAGTTTTCATTTTTGTCATAGAATTCATGATATCTGTATAGCTAGAGATTTTAAAGCCTGTGAAAATAGGCACTTCGTACTTTAGTTTACTCTGAAAAAAGTTTCTTGAGTCAGGGTAGTTTAGGTCATCTGGTTGTACAGCAAGTAGTCCACTCATATCCGATGGAGCAATATCTGCTGCTGCACCACCTATAGCTTGCCCAAGCGGTGTTAAAAACTCATTAAAACCAAAATCACCAAAAGTCGCCTCTCTAGAGGTTAGTTTAAAGCCAAAAACATTTCCCGCATCATCAGAGTTTGCAAAATCTTGTATAAAATCTAGTTTACCCCAATGGTTTCCTGAAGCTGTTTTTACATCTTCTTTGGCTGATTGCAACTCTAACGAGGCACTTTTTATCTCTAAGTTCTCTTTTTTTAAAATTTCTATAGCAGCAGTCAAGTCAATAGATTCTGAGGCATATATAATTGATGAATTAAGGATAAACGCAGTAAAGAGCAGACCGAATCTTTTTTTCATAAAGTTCCTTTGTTTTTATCTTATTAAATTAAGCTTTGATTATAACATATATGTCTTTAAGTTATATTGATAGAATATAGCAACTCTAATTTAACTAATCTTGTTTGAAGTAAATTGTATTTAACATTCTCAAAAGAACTACTTAAACTATGGATAGTTTTGATAGAATAAGAGATTAATTAAAAAGGCAAAAATATAGAGATGCAAATGGTAGTAGATTCCTTGAGAGCCAAGGGGAAGATTTATAAAAAAATGTTAGAGATAGCCCCCAAAGAGCTTGGAGTGCGAAACAAGATAAAAATATTTAAAGCTACGGATGTGACCGGGTATTTTTGGGTAATTATTGCAGTTAGCCAAAAGAGTAGAATACTTATGAAAGATGTACATAAATTTGAAGAGATTTATGCAAAGTTAACCATTTTTTGCGGGCATAATTTTAAACACAAAATTATTTTTATAGATGCACCGCTATGCTCCAAAGCTAGTGAAGCATTTAAAAAGCAAGGGTGGAAGATTCACTAATGCTACTTTGTGATATTGGAAATACTTCGTTTCATTTTCTTGACGGTGATGAAGATTATAAAAAAGATGCTAAAACTTTTGAACCATCAACCGTTCAAGAGAGGGTCTTTTATATTTGTGTAAATCCAGATGTCAAAAATATTTTAAAACCTTTAAAAAACTGGGTTGATTTGTCTCTACATGTAGATATGTCAAAATACTATGAAACAATCGGTATAGATAGAGTTATTGCATGTGAAGATATAGGCGATGGTATTGTCATAGATGCCGGAAGTGCAATTACGGTTGACCTTGTAAAAAGTGGAAAATATGAGGGTGGTTTTATATATCCAGGGCTTATGGCTATGAGTAACGCATATAAAAATATATCAACAGTTTTGGATTACTCATTTAACTTTGAGCTAGATTTAGATAAAATGCCAAAAAATTCCAGAGATTCCATAAGTTATGGATATCTTAAAACACTTCAGAGTGAAGTTCTCTCTCATAATATGAAAATAGTTTTAACGGGTGGAGATGCAAAAGAGTTTGCGAAAATCTTTACTGAAGCAATAATCGACGAGAGAGTAGTGTTTAACGGGATGAAAAAGATAATGAAAAAGGCAAATATATGTTAACAGTTGCACTTCCAAAAGGTCGTATCGCAAAAGAGACTTTAGAGATTTTTGAGACAATTTTTGGTGACACTTTTAAATTTGATGATAGAAAACTAATCCTTGATACTCCAGATTTTCGTTTTTTACTTGTTAGAAATCAAGATGTGGCTACATACGTTTACCACCAAGCAGCAGATATCGGTGTTGTTGGACTAGATACTTTAGAAGAGCAGGGCTTAGATGTTATTCGCCTTCTTGACCTTAAGCGAGGCATCTGTAAAGTTTCAATCGGTATGAAAAACGGTGAAAAACTTGACCTTGATAAGCCAGATATTAAAGTTGCATCAAAAATGGTAAATATCACTAAGCGTTACTTTGAAGAGCGTGCCGTATCTGTTGATATTATTAAGCTTTATGGCTCTATAGAACTGGCTCCAATTATTGGACTTGCTGATATGATAGTTGATGTTGTTGAGACAGGTGCTACAATGAAGCAAAATGGTTTAGAAGTTGTAGAAGACATTATGACTTCATCAACTTACCTGATTGCCAACAAAAACAGCTACATCGCTAAAAAAGATAAAGTTTTAGATATCTATGAAAAAATCAACGAAGTTATCAAAGCCGAACAAGAAGCTAAATAATTATGACAACACAGATGACTAACCTAGACCTATACGCAAAAGCTGAACACCTTCTGGGAATTGAAGAAGCAACTGAAGCACTTTATGACCTTTATCGCTCAGAACTAGATGAATATAATGTAAAAACACTTCTAGATGTGGGTTGTGGCCGTGGCGGTTTTATGGAGCGTATGATTAGTGATGGCGTTACATGTAAGGGAGTTGACCTTAGCTCTATTATGGTTGAAGAGTGCAAGCTTAAAGATCTTGACGCCGAGTGCATTGACGTTAGTGAAGTGTCGGGCAAGTACGATGCTGTTGTGAGTATATTTGATGTTCTTAACTTTTTAGATAATGACGCTCTTATAAAGTTCTTAGATGCAATAGCTGAAAAACTAAATGATGATGGAATCTTTATTGCAGATATAAATACCCGTTACGGTTTTACTGATGTGGCTGAGGGAACTATGACTAATGACACAGATGAAGAGTTTCTAAGTGTAGATGCTCAGTTTGAAAATGATGAACTGTATACAAAATTTACCCTGTTTGAAAAAATAGAAGATGACATGTATAAAAAACATCAAGACACAATAGTTCAATATTTTCACAAAATAAAAACATTCCAAAATCTTTCCGCTTTAAAGCTTGTAGAGAAGCAAACTTTTTCTCTTTATGACACTGAGGATAAAACACTTCTTATTTTTAAGAAGAGATAATATATTAGTAAATTTTTATATTAAATCTTAGCCCAAACATCTCTGTAGTGGTTAAAAAATCAAGCTTAATATATTTGTTTTTATAGTAAAGCAGTGGTAAGATGATTATACTTGTATCATTACTGTTATCTTGACACTCAACTGACTTAAGAGCGCTAAAGCAGTAACCCTTTTGGTATCCTCCAATTAACTGTAATCCAAATGATTTATTTAACTCAAAAAGGTATCCAACTCCTGCAACATCAACTTCTTTGTCTCTTGAATTTGTAAAATGGTTATAAGTTAAGCTGTATTTATTGTCGGTTATATACTCTAAACCATAAGCATCATGCTTCTCATTAAACTTCTCTTCGCTACCATCTCTATCTATAAAGTGTGAAGAGAATATATAAGCAGTTACATATAGCTCATCTGCTTTTATAAAAGTAAAAAGAAATAATAATAGTATATGAAATTTCATAAAGCAATTGTAGCTAAAAAGCACTCTACGTTTATATATTTACAATTAAAGTATATTTATTTTTGTATACTTCCAAACAAATAATATGATTTTTTGGAGAATTAAATGGAATTAATTCCAGCTCAAAACCTACTTTATATGCTTCTTCCTCTCTCGTTAGTATGGTACTTTTATTATAAATGGATAGACAATAGCAAAGAAGTACTCTATGCAAGCAGCAGAATGGTGGTTCAACTATTCCTAATTGGCTATGCATTAGTATATATTTTTGAGAATGATTCATGGTATATAGGTCTTTTAATAATTGTTATTATGATTACAATGTCGAGCTTTATAGCTTTAAGAAATCTGCAGGACAAATCTCTTCATGTATACTCTGTAATAGTTTTTGCTATAGCAATCGGAGGAACTATAAATCTTGTTTTAGTTATAAAATTTGTATTGGAGCTATCTCCATTTTATGAACCAAGGTACGTCATACCAATCGCAGGTATGATATATGCAAACTCTATGAATGCTGTGTCTCTAGGCGCAGAGAGATATGAAAAAGAGTTAATAATTTCAACATATGAGCAAGCAAGAAAAGTTGCCTTAAAAGCTTCATTAATACCTAAGATAAATACATTTTTAGCAGTTGGGATTGTTTCACTTCCCGGTATGATGACAGGACAAATTCTTTCAGGTGTGGACCCTTTGATTGCTGTTAGATACCAGATAGTTGTAATGGCAATGATTTTTTCAAGTGCTGGAATTAGTGTAGTCTTATATCTTCTTATGCTAAATAAGCAAAAGTAGTCTTTATTAACATATAAAAACAATATAATTAGATAAAAGTTATTAAAATTTAACGTTGCTTTTATAAATCAGTAGTTATACTCAGCTTGTACAAAAAAACAAAAGAAGGATTTTCATGTTAAAAGTTATTATTTCTATAGTGTTCGCAATATCACTGTTAAACTCTGCAGAGTTAAGCTCTACAAATGGTTGTGAGTTGTCTCAGGTTGGTGAGTTTGGTGTAAATTTCAAAGCATTTAAAACTCCAAGCAAAATTGGTGTTGGCGGCGGATTTGATAGTGTGAATTATAAAGCTGCATCATTGAGCGGGGAAAGTTTACAAGATATATTTGTTGGTTCATCTGTTAATATTGAGACTAAAAGTGTAAATTCAAAAAATCCTGGTCGAGATGCTAAACTTGTTGAATCTTTCTTTTATGTTATGGTTGGCAAAAATATAAGTGCTAAAATAATAGCTATAAAAGATGATAAAAAAGCAGAAGCAGGACAAAGAACAGGTTCACTTTTAGTTGAGATTAATATGAACAACATCGTTAAAGAAGTTCCTATGAGGTTCACTTATAATGCTGGAGTATTTGTAGCAGAGGGTGTGATAGATGTTTTTGACTTTAATGCAAGTAAAGCACTATCTTCGATAAATAAGGCATGTTTTGGCTTACATCAAGGAAAAACTTGGAATGATGTCAATATAGGGTTTACAACAAGCATTAAATCTGCAGGTTGTGAATAAATATTGACAACTAAGGGTTTGTATGAGCCATAGACATAAGGTAAAGATAGAAAAACTATTTGAGCACCCGGTATCTGGAAATATTGATGGGCGAAAGGTGCTTAGTGCATTAGAACATTATGGTGCTAGAATAGAGATGACAAAGCATAACAAGGCAAAAATATTTATCAAAAATAAAGAGATGATTATGGCACTTGCTCATAGCAGTATTTTAACAAAAGATACGATATTAAAGCTAAGACACTTTTTAGAAGAGGTTGGATTAGTTCCTGATAGTATAGAGTAGAGACTAAATCTCTGCTTCTATAAGTATCTCTGTTATCTCTGAAGAAGCACCTAGTCTCATAGGTGGTCCCCAAAATCCTGTTCCTTTATTTACATATATTTGAAGTTTATCATTGTGTTGATGTAGCCCAGATATGTAAGGTTGTTGCAGTTTTACTAAAAGCCTAAAAGGGTAGAGTTGTCCACCGTGAGTATGTCCGCTTAAAACCAAGTCAACACCATCTTTTACCTCTTCTATATACCTTGGTTGATGAGCTAGAAGAATAGTTGGAGAATCTTTTTTTGCTAGAAGTGCTTTTTGTAAATCTGGCATATGCGTTTTAGCTCTGTACCCGAAGATATCATAGACACCCGCTAAGTTAAAGCCTTTGCCATCCTCGCCAATATACACATTTTCATTTTCAAGGACTCGTATACCTATAGATTTCACTCTGTCGATGATTTTTGTAATATTGTGAAAATATTCATGGTTCCCTACAATGAAAAAAGTTCCATATTTTGAGTTTAAAGATTTTAGTTCTTGTAGAGTATCTTTTGCATGGTCTATGTCTATATCTATTAAATCTCCTGTTATCACTACAATATCTGGCTTCAGAGCATTTACTCTTTTTACTATGTCTTTGATAAATTTTGCATTGATAAGGCCGCTTATATGTATGTCGCTAAGTTGAACTATTTTATATGGGCGTTTTAAATCTTTGATTTTTATTGTAACACGCTCTAGTTTTACAAATCTTGCTTCATATATTGACCTTAGAGTAAGAGTTGTTGCAACTGTAAGTGATGATATATCGAGTGATTTTTTAAAAAACTTTCTTCTTGACTCCGAGATTGGTGCAAATGAGAGCAAGACCCTAGAGATGTCATAAATAATAGTTGTACAAAAAAGCAAAAAAAGTATCCCGATAGGGAGCGAGAGCATAAAGTATAACCAGTTTGGAATGTTTAAATAATATCTGCCGGACATGTAGCCAATAATTCCCAAAAGGTTTATAATAAGAAAAATACGCAAGTAGCGTTTAGTAGTTGTTTTTATATCTAGCTTTGCAATAAGCCGCTTAGATATATACATGTTAAGAAGAATAAAAACACCAAAGAAGGCAGTGAAAAATAGTATAGGATTCATAAGTTGAAGTATATCAAAGATAATGGTATGATTGTATAAAAAAGATTTTTAGAAATGAATAGTTGTAAAATATGCGCAAGTGACACAGTTGCTATAACTGATGAGAAGAGTAAAAAGATATATCACAAATGTTCTACATGTAGATATATATTTTTAAATGAGCAGTTTTATATAGATGAAGAGCATGAAAAAAAACACTACGATAAACACCACAATAACTTTGAATCATTAGGGTATGTCAAGATGTTCGATGATTTAATTGATGATTTTGTAGAACCACATTTGCAAAATATAGAGAGTGCATTAGACTTTGGGTGTGGTGAGGGCGAAGTTTTACCTATACTTTTAGAGCGTAGAGGTATTTCATGTGACAGATATGATCTTTTTTATTTTCCAAAAAAAATATATGAAGATAAAAAGTACAGCTTAATCTGCTCTACCGAGGTGTTTGAACACTTGCAAAATCCGCTTGATATGTTGAAAAAGCTACTTCTACATGTAGAGAAAAACGGGTATCTTTTGATTATGAGTGCTTTTCATCCAAACAACGATGAAAAGTTTTTAAAGTGGTGGTATATTCGTGATATTACACATATAGGTTTTTTTGACATCTCAACGTTTGAGTATTTGGCTAAAGAGTTAAACTTGAAGATTATCAAGCATAATAGTAAAAACACTATTATACTTCAAAAGATTTAGTCTATAAACTCTACTACCTTTTTGAAGGGGAGTCTAACTTGTGTCGACTGTTCATTAATTCTATATCCAAAAGGCAAAAGCATAGATACTTGATACTTCGTAGTATCAAGTTTTAAAATCTCTTCAACTCTATCTTTGTCAAAACCCTCAATAGGACACGAGTCTATACCAATAAATGCTGCAGCACTCATCATATTACCAGCTGCTATATATGTCTGTTTTGATGTCCACGCATAGATGTTTTCATCACTGCTTAGAGTCTTTTTTAGGTGTTCTGAGTAGATACTAAGATACATATCCAACATCTCTTTTTTCATCTTTCTTCTAGAAAACCGTTTTTTTGGTAAGCCTGACTCTAATTTTGCAGACTCAATTCCCGCCAACACTACCACTAAATGAGAACATGTAGTTATTTGCGCCTGGTTCCAGCACTCTGGTTTTAGCTTAGCTTTTAACTCTTTATTTGTTATAACCAAGAACTTCCACGCCTCCATACCAAAAGAAGATGGTGACTTTCTGCCACACTCTAAAATATAGTTTATATCTTCATTAGATATTTTTTTTGTTTCATCAAAAACTTTGCAAGCGTGTCTAAAGTCCATAGATTTTAAAAAATCATTTTTCATATAGTGGTCCTCGAAAATATTTTAGTAAGTTTATCATAAAAAGTATTCATTGAAAAAGAGGTAGAAGAAGTTCCACCTCAAAAGAGGTGGATGTTGGATAAATTAAGCTAAATGCCTAGAAAAATGCATTAACTTTAAGATAAAAGTTTTCTTGTAATGCATCCATGTCTTGAGAGTCTGTACCATCTACAGTACCGAAGTGCCAGCCAGAACCAGTATAATCTTCTTGCATTCTTAAGTAACCAAAACGAATAGAGATATTACTTGCTAAAGGTTGAATGATATATGCTTCATGAACAGTACCACGAATAGCTAGTTTGTTAAAAGGATCTTCTGAACCCTGAGTTGCTGACCACCAGCTCTCATCACCCATATTGAACTCATAACCAACCTTAGTTCCCCAGCTACTTTTAGTATCGTACTGGAAACCTAAATAGATTGCTGAACCATTGTCTTTTATTAGTGTACCACCTGCAACTGTAGCGTAGTAAGGATTTGCATTAGGTTCACCACCAATACCGGTAGTACATGTACCGTTTGCTGTCATATTCGTATCAGTATAGTTTACACAGTTTCCATTTGAGTCTGTATCAGAGATAGCATAATGAAAGAAAGCGTCAAGGTTACCATCAACCATACTGCGAGCCTCTATACCAAAACCGTAGTTAGTGATATCACCAAGTGATTGTTGATTCTTGATCTTTGTGTTTGCTGATACTTGTTCAGCAGTATCTCCGCCTAAAAAAGGTGTAGCTTTAATATCTCCATTATTGTTTATTCCAACCCAGAATGTATTCTCAACACCTAAAAACTTTAATTCTGTTTCAAGAAATAGTCCCATAACATCCATATCTTGGATATTTTCACGGTTACATTGGTAGTAAAAACCATCATCGTTTAGAGTAAAACCTTTACCATAGATTGCACGAAGATAAGTTTTCTCCATCCCCGTAACTTTTGAAAGATTAGCAGTTAAGATAGCACCTTGAACATTACTCTCAAATACTAAACTTGGAAATACAGACTTACGAGGCTTGTTCTCCATCATGTTTAGACTCATACCACCAGTTGTTGGGAGTATTCCTAAACTAGCAATCATAGGTACAGCACCATCATTGTTAAATTTTAAGTCAAAGTAAGCACGATCAAAATCTATAGCACGAAATTTTGTAGAACTAGCAGATGGAAGTTCTGCTCCTATGTCTTGTGGACTAAGTTTACAGATTCTCTGGTCACCTTGAGAACTCCAGTTGATGATCATACGACCAACAAAGCTAGTATTATTAGTAAAATTTGCCTTACCTGCAAGTTTTAGACTACCAGAGTAGAAAGGATCCCACTCTTTTACCTGAGGGAAAGCAACCTCACGTTTGTGTGCAGTAGGAACTTGAGCAAGAGTTTTGCCAATATTTGCACCCATACCATTGTTGTCATAAGAGAATGAATCCATTCTAAAACCAAGGTCAGCCGACCAACTAAGTTTATTTGAAAAAGCTTTAGTCTCAACTTTTTCAGTAACTTCCCAAATCTCTGTACGGTCAGTTTCAGCAGTCTTTGCTTGTTTCTCAAGTACATCAATTCTTGCTTTTAATTCTTCTAGTTCACCAGCAAAAAGTGTACTACCTGCTAATAATAGTGATAATGTTATTGTTGATAATTTCATTTATATTCTCCTTAAAATGTCTATTTAGGTACTGTTGACTGATCTTTATCAGCAGAACGCTCATTTAAATAACTTAACAGTGCAGCACGATCACCGTCACTTAAACCATCAATTCCAAATTTTGCCAGTTTGGCAGGTTTTGAGAAATAACGAGTCCACTGAGCCTCAGTCTTGTTTCCACCAGCTTTTGCATAAACACCCTGTGCTAAAGCACCTAAATCTGCTGCCATTAGTTGAGTTGCAAGTAGTGCTGCAGCAACCAATGATACAATTGTTTTTTTATTCATAGTCTTTCTTCCTTTTTTATGATTTTGGTTTATAACTAACAGTTCACACCTTCTTAAATATATCTCCTTTTAAATTTTAAACTGATTTGCTTCTTGGGATAACAATTCACTAGTTTGTATCAATTTTGATGATGCAGAAACAGTATCTATACTTAACAACTTACTATCCTCACTTAGTTTTGCAATTTCTAAATTGTCTTTGTATAGTAAGTTCATTATTTCTTCCACATCTTTAGAATATGTAACCGTCATAGAGACATCTTTACGTACATTGTAAATCATATCTGAAGCTTCTGTTAATGTATTGTTTATTAGTAGTACATCATCTGATAAAGCTTGTGACTCTTTAGCCCCTGCAGCTGTTTGTTCAGATGAATCTTGAATCCCTTGAACAACAACCGAGATACTTGCACTTATCTCTGAAAGACTATTTTGAGTTCTCTCTGCTAGTTTTCTAACTTCATCAGCAACAACAGCGAAACCACGTCCGTGTTCACCGGCACGAGCAGCTTCTATAGCTGCATTTAATGCAAGTAGGTTAGTCTGGTCTGCAATATCATTTATAATGCCTAAAACATTTTTAACATCTTCAGCATCACTACTGAGCGATCTTAGTTTGTCTGCCAAATCTGTAAAGTGCTCTGCTGAATTGTTAGCTTGTGTATTTAGTCTTTTTGATTTGTTTTTTGCGTCATCAATTGATTCAACTGCTACATTTATTTTATCATCAGCTTCAATCGCAGAGTTCTTTGACTCCTCAACTTTTGTCAATGAGTGTTTTGCGTGCTCACCAGAAGAAGTTGTTTTTTCTAAAATTGTTTCTGAAGAAACACCAACTTTTTTCGATAAAACATCAATATTTTCTGATGAAGAAAGAACATCTCTTGAAGCATCAGTAACCTTTTTGATAGCAGAGGAGAATGATTGTGTCAAATCATTAATAGAGTCAGAGATTGTTAAGAGTTCTGGTTCCAATGTTGATTTACAACTTATGACTAAATCTTTATTTTTACTTATGTCGTTTAGTAAACTAGATATGTTTCTTATAGAATTTGTAATTCCTTTTTGTATAAAAAGTGAAAAAAGAATCTGTATAAGTGCTGCAATTAAACTAATTATAATTAATTGGCTGTTTGCATCTTTTAGTGCATCTTCAATTGCTAACTCCTTAGCAGCTTTGTTTTCAATTACAAATTTAGAAAAAATCGTCATCTCTTTAAAAAGATTATCAACAAGTTTATTTAACTCACCTGTTTCAAAAGTTGCTTCCTCAGGATCATCAATTATATTTTTAATAAAACTTTTCCCATTTTTAAAAAATGTCACATACATTAATCTTACTTTTTCAAGCTTCTCTGTTAGCTGTTTTCTATCTTCAGGATCTTGAAAAGTTTCAGTTTTTGTTGATAAATCTTTTATGAGAGAGTTTATATTTTCATTTTCATTACTTAAGCTAGCTAATTCACTCTCTTTTTTTAGGGCACCTTCATAAAAGTTACCTCTGATAGTGTTTAGTTTTATTTCAAGGTTTATAGTTGACTCAAAAAAAGAGTTTAATTGTGTCTTTTCATCATTCTTTTCTTTAAATAAAGAGAAAGCACCCGTAGCTATTAAAAAAATTACCGACATTGACATAATCCCGATAAAAGACAATAAAATTAACTTTAACTTTATACTACACTTTTCTTTGCTATTAAACATACATAATGACATCTTAAATTCCTTTTTCAAGTCTTTAACTCTAATTATTGGTTGACTTGGTTTTAATTTATTAATAACTAGTTTATCTGCAGTGGCTAATATTATAACTTAAATAAACATTTTGCATAAAGACATTAAGTTGACATTATAAGGACATTTAGATTAGCTAAGGCTTAATTAGGATGTTTGCAGAGTGCTTTATTGCATTTATATAGCTAAGAGTTTTGGCTTCACCCTTGTACGAAATATCAAAAGCAGTTCCGTGATCTACAGATGCTCTCATGATGGGAAGGTTCAAAGATATATTTATGCTCTCATCGAAGTAAAGTGCTTTTAGAGGTGCAAGCCCTTGGTCGTGATACATTGCTATAAAATATTTAAAGTTTTTTCTAAACTCTGGAGTAAATGCTATGTCGGGGACAATTGGACCTACAAACTGCTCAAAACCAAGTTTTTTATTGGCACTTTTTATTGCCTTGTATATTCTTAGCTCTTCGTT
The DNA here is from genome assembly GCF_015265475.1 of Candidatus Sulfurimonas marisnigri. NCBI lineage: Bacteria > Pseudomonadati > Campylobacterota > Epsilonproteobacteria > Campylobacterales > Sulfurimonadaceae > Sulfurimonas > Candidatus Sulfurimonas marisnigri. The sequence goes on from NZ_CP054493.1 coordinate 1,023,282, forward strand.
TCCAAGAACACCATTGTCTCCTGCATGTGGGTTTAGACCCAAAACTGCAATTTTTTCATTTGGGATAGAGTTATGTAAATCTAAAAAGAATTGTTTTAACTTTTTATATTCTATAGAGGAAGCTACATCTTTTAGTGGAATATGCTCAGTGAATAGTGCTACAAACATCTCTTCGCATCCAAGCATCATTATCGCATCTTTTTTAAAGTATTTACGAAGTACGTCTGTATGACCTTTGTACTCTAATCCTGCCATCATCCACGCCTCTTTATGTATTGGCATAGTGACAACAGCATCTGTTTCTTTAGTTTCACAAAGTCTTACTGCATGCATAAAAGAGTCAAATGAGTAGTTTCCCGATTTAGCAGACACTTTTCCTGCTTCTATATTGAAATCGCCATCTACAAATGATATTTCAAAGTCATCAGGGATCTCTACATGTAGAAGTTTAGAGGCTTGTTCTAGCATATATTTGTTAATGCAGTAAATAGGAGTACATAACTTTGAGATCTCTTTATGAGCTTTTAGAATTATCTCAATGCCTACACCATTTAAATCACCAACACTTATAGATATTTTTGGTTTATTCATCTAGTAGTCAACCTTTTCATCTCTTTTACAGCATTAGCCAAACCGCTAAAAACACTTCTGGCAATTATGCTTTGGCCAATATTTAGTTCTGTAATCTCTTGTATCTTCATCATATAAGATACATTGTGATAGTTTAGTCCATGCCCAGCTGCTACTTCAAGACCAATCTTTTTAGCATGTTTAGCAGCATTTATAATATCTTCTATTGAATTCTCAAGTCTCTCTTGAAGTTCATAGCGTGGAAGTTCTAGCTCTTTTATAGAGTGGTTGGAGTGAGAGAGTGAAGAGTTAAGCATAGCGAAAACATTTGCAAAGCTTCCGGTATGAAGCTCTACCATCTCTGCTCCTAATTCCTTAGATTTTTCTATAGCTTGTAAAGTAGGGTCAACAAATAGTGAAACAGGAATTATAGAGTCATGAAGTTGTTCAATAGCATAAGAAATTTCATCTTCATAAGTGAAAACATCAAGTCCACCCTCTGTTGTTACCTCTTCTCTTTTTTCAGGAACCAAAGTAGCACGGTGAGGCTTCAGTTTGCAAACTATGCTTAATATATCTCTATTTATAGAGCACTCAAGGTTTACAGGCAGAGTAGAGTGCTTTAAAATATTTGATGCATCAATGTCTTGTATATGTCTTCTGTCTTCTCTCAAATGAATAGTTATTTGGTCGGCGCCACTTGCACATGCCACATAAAGCGCATTTAAAATATCTGGGTCATTTACCCTTCTTGCTTCTCTTAAAACTGCTACATGGTCTATGTTTACACCTAGTGTCATACTCAATTTATTATCCTCAATTTTTATGGTAGCAATTATATCTAAGTAAATATAAGTTTAATAGTAATAATATAGCATTATTTTTGTACTTGCTATTAATTAGGTTTAGAGATTAAATCAATAAAGTATATCTAAGATGTGATATTAAAAGAAAGTATCGAGACCCAAGGGTCTCGATATAAAATGAGTTAAGTTTAGTTAATAGAAGAAATAATTCCCAGAGCTAACTGCTGAGAAGCTAATAGAGAGATCTGTGTTGTTGCAATATTTGCACTTTGTAACCCTTGGCTCAGAAGAATCTGATCTGCACTAAAGCCAATATTGTCTGACATCATAAGGATCTTATCTGCCATTTCCAAGATAGAGTTTGACATAGACCCAATATCTGCAGAGATATTTAACATACTATTCATAGAGTCAAGAAGTACGCTGTCTCTAGTAAAAACTTCTAAGACCGAGATAGAACCATTATAACCTTCCATGACTGCACCAATAGATGTCATAATAACACTAAGGTTGGTTAATGAAGTTAATGTGCCTGAATCTATATACATTGTGTTGTTACTTGTATCTGAATCTATTGTTGCTTGAAAATCTTGTACTTTTACTAAATAATTCTCTATATCTATTTTTACATCTTCAAGTTTTGAAGCCATTGTCCAACGTGTAAATCCTACTAAGACCATCTTTGCAACTAGGATATTTCCGTCTGTAACAAGTGAGTCCAGGCTAAGGTCATAGCTTGCTGTTTCTGCTACAGATACAAGTGAAAGTATATTTGTCTGTGTCGTTAAGATACTGTTTTGCGTTAAAACAAGATTTTCACTTTGAATGACTTGTGTCTCAAGAATACGGTCTGCCATCAAACCGATATTGTCCGCCATGATTAAGATATTATCTGCCATCTCACCGATACGATCAGCCATCTCACCAATGTCACTTGAAAGTTGTAAGCTTGCTCTGATACCATCACCAAGTGTAAATGCATCAGTAGTGGGTGCAAGTAGAGCAATATCATTTGATAATAAAAATGATTGATTAGATATAGCAGCTACATTAATAAAAAGTCCTTGTGCTAACATCAAAGTCTCATCATCAAGTGTAATTGGCCCTGTAAAACCATTGTTTGTGACAATAATAGCGTCAATAATTGCCTGCGCTTCTTTGTTAAGCGAAATGAGTGGTGCACACATAGTCTCATTAGTAATCACCACATTAGAAATACTACTGTTTAACTCAGTCATAGAATTATTGATATTGATTAGATCTGTTTTAAGATCTGCCTGAAGAAATGATGCCGATAAGGCAAGAAGTGCAATCAGTTTAATATATATTTTCATCTTTACTCCCTATAGTCCAAAGTTTTTAATCACAGTAATCATAATTGACTGTGATGATAATAGTGATGATTCTGTAAGTGCAACATTTGTCATCTGAATGTTTTGAGTCTCTGCAATACGATCTGCCATCAGACCGATGTTGTCAGCCATAATAAAGATTTTATCTGCCATTTGCATAATGCGATCCGACATAACACCAATATTTTTTGTCAGTTGTAACATAGTATCTGTAGCATCTGAAAGAATCACAGTGTCAGTTAACGGTGCAATCTGTTCAATTGTTCCTGAATACGCTTCCAAAGAAGCCCCTAAACTCACATAGATTCTTGAAAGATCACCTAACATTGTCAATGTGTCAGCATTGACATAATGACTCATATGTGCACTGTTTGTTACCACTGTGTCTAAAAGTGCTGTTGTCCTCTCTAAAAGAGCAACTGTTTGTGCTTCAATACCTGTCAGTTCAACTTCCATATTTAAACTGTTTAAACTAACCGCTTGCATAGCAATAGAAAGTACATCTACATCATCTACTATCTGACCTAAAGTAAGGTTATAAGCAATCGTAGAAAGTGAATCACTTAAAAGTATCATATTCTGCTGCGTGATCAAGATCGAACTTTGTGTTACAGCAAGGTTTTGACTTTGGATTACTTGTGTTGTTATGATCCTGTCTGCCATCAAGCCGATATTATCTGCCATGATTAAAATACGATCTGCCATCTCCAAGATACGATCTGCCATGGCACCTATATCTTGAGAAAGTTGTAAGATAGCGTCAACTCCTGCGCTATACTCAAAAAGTTCACCCGTAGCTGTAATATCTGTTAACTCCATTGACAGACTTATTGAGTGTATACTCATATTTTGAACTAAATATGATAAAGATGTAAGCGCGTCCATATCTACGTCTGTAGCAGAGAAATCTGTCATGCTTGTTGTCGCGTTAGCAACACTTTGTGTAAAGTCTTCAATTGACTGGTTTAATACCCCCATTTCCATACAAGCAGCATCTTGGTGGAAAGTAAAGTTTACCAATTCATCTTTTAGATTGTTCCCCTCAACGACTAAGTCTTGCAAGTCTGTGTGAATATCTGCGCGTAATGTTATACTTGATAAAAATAAGACAACTAACAATTTAATTATATTTTTCATATAAATTCCCCTCTTTTATTATTATTATTACTTATAATTAAGTTATGCAAATTATATCAATAAGTAATAATAAATAGATTACATTAATATATGATTATTATAAATTATAAAAAATTAAGTTTATGGTTTTATGCTAGCAATAAAGAAGTAATAGTAGAAAATTACATCAATGAAGGAAATGTCTATATATCTATAGCGGAGCAAACAGATAGCCTAACTCTTAATATCTGTGATAATGCCGGCGGAGTGAATGAAGATATAATTAATAAAATTTTTGAGCCATATTTTTCAACCAAAGGTGAGAAAGATGGGACAGGTTTGGGTCTTTATATGAGTAAAACTATAGTTGAGAAGCATATAGGCGGTACATTATCTGTGTATAACTCAGATGATGGTGCTTGTTTTGAGATAAAACTACCTCTAAGCGCAAAAGTTTAGGGTAGTTGAATAGAGACCTACTTATTTTGAACGATAACCTGGGTGTTGATAGTCATTACGCTCACATGCAGTGAACATACTTGCAATTCCAAGTGCTAAAATTAAAGTTAATACAATTTTTTTCATATTTATTCCTCTTTTTGGTTAAAAACTTTTGGCGATTATATCATTAATATTGTTTAAATTATCTGTATTTGCAAAACAGCTTTTTGCGCCACAAACCATAAAATCTTTGTCATCAGTAGCTTTTCTTTGTATAAAAGGGTAGGTGATTAAGCTAAGCTGTAATGCACTGTTTTGCAGGTTTTTTATGTTCGACTTGATAACTCTATCTCCCTTTAAATGCCTTAACATTTGACGTAACATGTAAGGATATACAACAGGACGGCGTCCTAGCTCATACGAGTTGTATTCTATGGTTTTAAAAGCAAAATGAGCATATTTGTCATCTTCGAGCAGAGTACCTAAAGATATTAGTACATCTACCATTATACTTACTGAACTTGTGTATGTATTGTCAGCTATATCTGCTTTTGTTTCAAACTCTCCTGTACTGAATTTCCAAACACCATTTTTGTAAAACTCTTCTAGTGCCATATTTGTAAAATGATGGGCTTTAACTAGATACACTTCATCTTGAGTTGAATTGAATGCTAAAATTAGAGCTTGTGCAAGATAAGCGTAGTCTTCTAAAAAAGCTTCTACTTTTGGTTTTTTATGTATAAGTGTAGTATGGTAAAGTTTTCCCTCTATAAACATAGTTTTTAGTAGTGCATCAAGGCTTTTTTTCCCTCTTTGTTTATATTTTGCATCAATATTTCCTAAAACAAAAAGAGATTTTATCATCATGCTTGACCATGAGGTTTGAATTTTTTTATCACAAAACGGGTACTCTCTAGAGGCTCTTAAATCACCTAGTAGAATTTTTATAGTTTCAAACTCTTTTGGTGCCTCTGCATCTTTAAATCTGATAATATTTTTGCCCTCAAAGTTTCCACTTTTTGTAATACTAAGACTCTGCAGAATATCTTCAATGTTTTCATAGTTGTTCACCTGTAAAATATTATAAACTTCCTCATAGGTATAAATAAAGTAAGTTCCCTCTTCGCCGTCACTGTCTGCATCACTGGCACTGTAAAAAAGGTTGTCTTCACTCATAAAGTTTTGCCAAAAATCTGCAATCTCTTTGGCTACATGTAGAAAACTCTCATCTTTGTATGCAAGATAAGCATTTGCATAAACTTCACAAAGCAGGGCGTTATCATAAAGCATCTTCTCAAAGTGAGGAACTACCCACTCGTTGTCAACTGAGTAGCGACAAAATCCGCCGTCAACCAAGTCATACATCCCACCCTTTTTCATACTGTTTAAAGTATGAAGCAACATGGAAGAGGCCTCTTTGTCGCCATATAGTTTGTCAATAGTAAGGAGTGTTCCAAGTGTGCTTACATGTGGAAACTTAGGTGCAACCGAGAAACCTCCATCTTTTGTCTGATAGTTATTCTTAACCTGAAGCATAAAGTTCTTGACGAAATCCTCTTTTAGTAGAGTTGCCTCTTTTGGGTGTTCAATATGATTTAGAAAACCTTCAATTTCATCTGCATTTTTATAAATTTGTTCATCATTTTGGGCTATCTTCTCACCAATAAGTTTTGTAAGTTCTATAAACCCCATCCCTTGAATGCTCCCACCTTGAGACTCTGGAGGTATATAAGTTCCTGCAAAAAATGGTTTGTTTTGTGGGGTACAAAAAATAGATGTTGGCCAACCTCCGGCACGACGGTTGAGCAACATGTGAACTTCTTGATAATGTTTATCTATGTCAGGTCTCTCTTCTCTATCAACCTTTATAGATACAAAATGCTCATTTAAAATATCTGCACATATCTGGTTCTCAAACACAGTCTCTTCCATTACATGACACCAGTGACATGAACTGTAACCTATAGATATAAATATTGCTTTGTTTTCAGCCTTTGCTTTAAGAAAGGCTTCGTCACCCCAAGGATACCAATCTACGGGGTTCTCTTTGTGTTGTTGTAAATATGGTGAGTCTTCTTTTTCTAATCTGTTTGACATAATATTTTCCTACATGTAAGGTGTATAAATTAATTATTTGTAGAGTATGGAAATATTGATGAGAGATTGCTTAAGTGTTTTTTATTTGATGGATTTTAAGTTTGCTATTTAAGTGTACTTTGAATAGAACTGTGATTTAGAATAGCTTTGATTTTGAGTAAACTAACTCCATTAATAGCGAGATGGGAAGTTTGAAGTTAAAAAGGTTGATTATAAGGGAAAATGATTATTTAGGAGCCCAAATTTTTCATTAAGCCTAATTGTCTTAATTATTATAAAATAAATGTAAAAAAAATTTATTATAATTGGATATAAATGGAAACTCAAAATAAAGAAAATATTGAACTAAAATTTCTTAATATAGATGACTATGATGAAATTACAGAGACTATGCTTTTATCTTATGAAACAATGCCTGAAGCTTATTGGAAAAAAGAGCAAGTAAAGTCATTGATTGATAAATTTCAAGATGGACAGGTAGTTATTAAGGTCGATGGAGAAATAGCTGGATGTGCTTTTTCTATTATTGTTAATTATGATGAATTTTCAAATCATCACACGTATAAAGAAATAACTGGAGACTATACTTTTGATACACATACAAAGGATGGAGATATACTCTATGGAATTGACGTATTTGTAAAACCAAAGTTTAGAGGGCTCAGAATTGGCAGACGCTTATATGACTATAGAAAAGAGTTGTGTGAAAACCTCAATCTTAAAGGTATAGCTTTTGGTGGAAGAATTCCAAATTATCATAAGTACGAAAATGAAATGTCACCAAAAGAGTATATTGATAAGGTCAAAAGAAAAGAGATTCATGATCCTGTGCTCAACTTTCAGACTTCAAATGATTTTCACCCATCAAAAATCTTAAAAGGTTACCTTGAAGGGGATCAAGATTCAGGAGAATTTGCAGTTTTACTAGAGTGGGATAATATTTATTATGAAAAACCGAGTAAAAAAATCAGTACAAATAAGAAAGTTGTACGACTAGGACTAATTCAGTGGCAGATGCGACCATATAAAAACTTGGAAGAACTGTTACAACAAGCTGAGTATTTTATTGATACGGTTTCAGGATACCGCTCAGATTTTGCTCTATTTCCTGAATTTTTTAATGCACCTTTGATGGCTGAAAACAATCATCTTTCGGAACCTGATGCGATAAGAGAACTAGCTAAACATACCCATGACATTATTCAAAAGCTCTCAGAGTTTTCTATATCTTATAACATCAATATCATCTCAGGTAGCATGCCAGAAATAAAAAATGGACACTTGTATAATGTTGGTTACTTATGTAGACGAGATGGTACTATAGACCGTTATGAGAAGATACATGTAACACCAGATGAGGTAAAAGTATGGGGTATGCAGGGTGGACACGAAATAAAAACATTTGATACAGATTGCGGAAAAATAGGGATACTCATATGTTATGACTCTGAATTTCCAGAACTCAGCAGATTACTAGCAGATGAAGGAATGGATATTTTATTTGTTCCATTTTTAACTGATACTCAAAACGGTTATTCTAGAGTTCGACATTGTTCTCAGGCAAGAGCTATTGAAAATGAGTGTTATGTTGCTATCGCAGGAAGTGTAGGAAACCTACCAAATGTTCATAATATGGATATGCAGTTTGCTCAGTCAATGGTATTTACACCTTGTGATTTTGCTTTTCCAACAAATGGAATTAAAGCAGAGGCAACTCCAAATACAGAGATGGTTTTAATAGCGGATGTTGATATAGGCCTTTTAAGAGAATTGCATGAGTTTGGAAGTGTAAAAAATCTTAAAGATAGAAGAAAAGACATATTCGAATTAACAAATAAAACTAAATCTATTTGAGTTAGCTAGAAAAAAATATTAAATTAAAAAGGGTCGGGAAGTATTGTGTACAAATGCATTGAAAGAGCTATAAGCAGTTATTTGACGCGTGTTATGAGCTTCTTGATAATCTGAATAACCATATATAAAGGATTAGAATAATTTTTCAAGACAATCTGAATTGTTAATTTAATGGATAAGTGTTTATTAAATTATGGTCATTCCAGTTTGAAAAAAGATATAATAAGGAGGCTACACAAAATTAGGTTTTTACTGAATTTGTAAGTGTCTATAAAAGTGGAGTCATTCTAAACTCAATAAAATCTTAAAAGTTATATAAAGTTGAGTAGTGAATATGAAAAAACTATAAGAATGTAGTGCATGAGGAAAATATATGAGCATACCAAAAAAAACAGTTCAAGAAGTAAAAAGTGTCGCTTATGAGTGGCAAAAAAAGATACAGGTTTCAAGAAAAGGTAAGGAACAGGATTTTCACGACATGATGATGAAAATGCTGAAAAATCCTATTAATAAGATATTCCTTATTGAGTTACTTGACCAAAGTTTTCGTTCAAAAGATGGAGATAGAGTTGCTGATCAGTTAGAGCATATCTTTGCCAAATATAAAAGTACAGACTTTTTTTCTCAATTTGAACAGATCCTTATCTGGTTATTTCGTGATGTAGGTATTTATGTAAGTTCTATATCTATTCCCCTTTTTATTAAGTATCTTCGAAATGACATTAGTAGCATAGTTATTAAGGGCGAAGATCCAGTTTTAGCTAAACATATGAAAGCTAGAAAAAATGAGGGAACTCGTGTAAATATCAATGTCATTGGAGAGATAGTACTAAGTGAAGAAGAAGCGCAAGAGAGAGTAGATAAATATATAAAACTTTTAGAAAATCCAGATGTTGATTACCTCTCTATAAAAATATCAAATCTTTTTTCTCAGATAGTTCCACATGCACATCATAATAACATTGTTAAAATTTCGAAGCAGTTAGAAAAAGTTTATAGCACGGCTATGAAAAACAGATATAAAGATAAAGATGGTAAAGAGAAGTATAAATTTGTAAATCTTGATATGGAAGAGTATAGAGATATTGAAATCACTATTGATTCATTTAAAAATGTTTTAGAAAAAGAGGAATTTAAAGATTTTCACGCAGGTATTGTTATCCAAAATTATCTACCAGATGCTATGATTTATATCAAAGATTTAGTAGCTTGGGCTAAGAATAGAGTTCTTAATGGTGGAGCCCCTATAAAAATCCGTATTGTAAAAGGTGCAAATCAAGAGATGGAGTTAACCGAAGCTTCTTTAAGAGGTTGGCCTAATGTTACTTATTCATCAAAAGCGGAGAGTGATGCAAACTTTAAGATAGCAATGGATTTTTTGCTAGACCCCGAAGTAGCGCCATATGCTCATACCGGTATAGCCTCTCATAATCTTTTTGACCATGCTTTAGCTATGCTTTTAGCAAAAGAGAGAGGAACACAGAAATACTGTTCCGCTGAGATGTTAGAGGGGATGAGTGAGGCAGCTTATGAAGTCCTAAAGAAGGAAGGCTTAAATGTAATACTTTACGCCCCAACCGCTACAAAAGAAACATTTACAAATGCTATTGCTTATCTTGTTCGACGATTTGATGAAAATACAGCAGATCAAAATTTTTTAAGACATAGTTTTGGTCTTGAAGTCGATACTCCAGCTTGGGATACTCTCATAAAAAGTTATGACGACGCCATCGCTTTAATACCAACTGTTCATCAAAAACCATACAGAACGCAAGATAGAAACAAAGAGATAACCAAGAAAGATATTGACATAAGATATTATCAATTTGAAAATGAACCAGATACAGATTTTATTTTATCTGCAAACAGAAAATGGGCGGAGAGTATCTGCGATAAATGGCAAAATATTGGTAAAGTTGGTGGTTTTAACGCTTATCCAGTTGTTGGTGGTAAAATAGTTAAAAGAGACGATAATATTATAGAGGTAATAGATAAATCTCAATATCATGAAAAAAAAATAGCCGGACATTATATGTCAGCAAATGAAGATGATATGAGAGTAGCTATCGCTACTGCAAAAGAGGACCCAGATGGTTGGAGAAAATTACACTATTTAGAAAGACAAAGAATTTTAATGGATGTGGCGCATGAGTTAAGATTGGCAAGAGCTGATTTAATTGGTGTTGCTGCCGCTGAAGTTGGAAAAGTTTTTACTGAGACAGATGTAGAAGTAAGTGAAGCGATAGACTTTGCAAATTTTTATCCTTATAGTGTGGCTAAAATGTCAGGTCTTACAGGTGTTGAAGCAAGTGGTAAAGGCGTTGGATTGGTTATAAGTCCTTGGAATTTCCCTATCGCTATTCCTGTTGGAGGAGTTGTGGCATCTTTGGCCGCTGGAAATACGGTTATACTAAAACCTGCTAAAGATTCAATCCTTTGTGGATATAGGCTTTGTCAATGTTTCTGGGATGCAGGGGTAAGTAAAAATACACTTCAGTTTCTACCTGCTCTTGGAAGTGAAGTTGGTAAGCATGTTATACCTAATGAAAATATTGATTTTACTATATTTACAGGCTCAGATAAGACAGCGTATCGAATCATAAAATCACGTCCAGATATAAGTTTAAGTGCTGAAACTGGTGGTAAAGATGCCACCATAGTAACAGCACTTGCGGATAGAGATCAGGCTATTAAAAATGTAGTTGTATCTGCCTTTCATAACTCTGGACAGAAATGTTCAGCTACATCATTGTTAGTTTTAGAAAAAGAATTATATGAAAACAAAGCTTTTAAAAAGACTTTAAAAGAGGCAGTAGAGTCACTTCAGACAGGTTCAGTGTGGAATTTTGCAAATCGAATAGGTACTCTTTCAAATCTACCTGCAGGAAGTCTTAAAAAATCACTTACATATCTTGATGATGGTGAAGAGTGGCTTGTCCCACCTTCTTATGCAGATAAAGGCAACCCTTATATGCTTACACCATCTGTGAGATGGGGAACAAAAAACAATGATTTTTGTCATATGAACGAATTATTTGGTCCAGTACTTAGTGTAATGTGTGCAGACAATCTTGATCATGCTATAGAACTAGTAAATGCAACGGGATATGGTTTAACTTCAGGTATAGAAACGCTAGATAAAAGAGAACAAGATTATTGGAGGGATAAAATCCTTGCAGGAAATCTTTATATAAACCGTGGGACAACTGGAGCTATTGTAACTCGTCAGCCATTTGGTGGGATGAGAAAGTCTGCTATTGGGAGCGGTAAAAAAGCTGGTGGTTTTAACTATGTTAGCCAATTTATGAATATTGATTATAAAAAGACTAATCTTTATGAGAGTTGTTCAACACAGTTCATAGATCAGATGCGAAGTTTCTTGACTAGAGATACTGTATTTAATGATGAGTGCGAGTTGGCACTTCGACATATCTGTCATTTTGCTCATTGGCATGAAGTTGAATTTTTAAAAGAGCATGACTATGCATACATACGTGGTGAGAGCAATATTATCCGATATCTTCCAGTTGAGAGTGTGCTTTTAAGAGTAGAAGAGAATGATGCGTTAGATGAGATTTTAACGACTATTATTGCTATTAAAATGATTGGCGCAAAGCTTCATGTTTCTATACCTAAGAAGAGTAAAAAAGCGGAACTTATTTGGCTAGAATCAAAACAAACTTCATTTATAGGTAAAGAGGACAGCATAAGTAGAGATGACGAAGATGAACTAATCGAGATTATGACTAAGGTTCAAAGAGTCAGATTTTTACATCCAGATAATGTAACGCAAAATATTTATGAGCAAGTTGCAAGTAAAGCTATATACATAGCACACGATCCTTTTGTTTCACATGGTCGTTTAGAACTAATGCACTACTTTATCGAGCAAAGTATCTCAAACAGTTACCATAGATATGGTAACTTAGGGATTCAAGGTTTAACTTTAGAGGAGGTTTAAGTCTATGTAATGGTAGTTTTCATGGTATATCTCAGCAAATGAAAACTCTGTTCAAAAATAATTAACCATAACCATAGATTTAAATTTTAAATAAAATAAGGGGAAAAAGTGAAAAGAATAGTTTTTAAAGTAGGAAGCAGTGTTTTAACGGAAACAACAAACATAGCAAATGAGAGGATGTTGAACCTGGTCTCTTTAATTGTTGAAGCTAGGAAAAAATATGAAGTAATTTTAGTCTCATCTGGTGCTGTAGCGGCTGGATATACAGCAGTTCAATTAAATAGAAGTATCCCTGAAAGTAAAAAGGTTTTAGCTTCTGTCGGGCAATCTGTCCTTATGAGTTCTTATAAAAATAAGTTTGATATTTTTGATGTAACTATCTCTCAAATACTATTAACAGAGGAAGATTTTGACTCAAGAGTACATACTGAAATATTTCAAGATATTATAGATAGAACATTAAGAAATGACATTTTACCTATTGTAAATGAAAACGATATCTCAACAACTCCAGATCAGCTATTTGGAGATAATGACCAACTATCCGCTCATGTTGCTTACTATACAGGAGCTGATATGCTTATAATATTAAGCGATATTGATGGTTATTACGATTCTAACCCTAAAGATAATCCTAAAGCGCAAATAAAAAAAATAGTAACCCAAATAAAAGAGGAGGAGTTAAATCAAGAACATACTCCAAACTCTAAATTTGCAACGGGTGGGATTGTCACAAAACTTAAAGCGGCCCAATACATTATGAGTAAAAATAGAGAGATGTTTTTATGTAATGGTTTCGATTTAACGTCCGCTAGAGAGTTTTTGATAGATGGAGTGCATAACAAAGGCACTCTCTTTACTAGCAAGCAAGAAAAAAAAGAAGAAGAAAAAAAAGGTAAAAAATGAAATTAACTTTTATTGGAAATGGTAATATGGCTAAAGCTCTTATAGAGGGATTAGTCTCAAATTATGATATAGAGGTGTTAGGTAGAAATGAAAAAACTCTCCAAACACTTAAAAATAAACTTCCTAAAATAACGACAAAAGTTATAGGTAAAAGTGAAGATATAACTGGAAAAAACATAGTTCTTTGTGTGAAACCTTACTCTCTTCCTGATTTAGCACCGAAGTTATCTGGAGAAGCAGACACCATTTTTTCTGTATTAGCTGGAACATCCATAGATAGCATAAGAGCACAGATAAAATCTAAAAAATACATAAGAACTATGCCAAATTTAGGAGCTAGTTTTTTAAAGTCAATGACTACTATAACTGGTGATGAAGAGTTAAAAGAGACAGCTCTTGAAATATTTAACAATATCGGAACTGCTCTATGGTTAAGTACTGAAAATGAGCTAGACATAGCTACTGGAGTTGCTGGAAGCGGTCCTGCATATCTCGCACTTATTGCTGAGAGTTTAGCTGATGGCGCGGTAAATCAAGGACTAAAAAGAGAAGATTCTCAGATTTTAGTGCAAGGTCTTTTTGATGGCTTTGCTGCATTAATAGCAAATGAAAACCCTGCACTTATAAAAGATGGCGTAATGAGCCCTGGTGGAACGACGGCAGCAGGATATGCGGCACTAGAGAGATGCAATGTTCGTCATGGGATGATGGAAGCGATAAGCGATGCTTATTCAAAAGCTAAAGAATTAAAACTTAAAAACTAAAAGGAAATAAAAATGACAAAATTAGAAAATATATCGATGATAAAAGAAGCAAACGTATACTTTGATGGAAAAGTTGTAAGTAGAACAATTTACTTAGAAGATGGAAGCCGACAAACTCTAGGTGTAATGCAAGCTGGTGAATACACATTTGACACCAACGAAGCTGAAATTATGGAGATGATGAGTGGTGATTTAGAAGTAAAACTACCAGGAGAGAGTGAATTTAAAACTTTAAATACTCCAGAGAGTTTTAATGTTCCTGCAAATTCATCTTTTGATTTGAGAGTAAAAACTGTTACGGATTACTGCTGTAGCTACATTGTGGCGTAAGCTATGGAAGCGTTTTTGGTAGATAAAGCTATTGCCAAAGATGCTCTTCCTAAGATAAAAGTCGTATTTAATAAGGCAGGAACTGAACTTAAAGGCTGTGCAAATACCCAAGAAATTATTACCGTAACAAACGCAACTGATGAAGATTTTGATACTGAATATTTAGCCAATAATTTAAATATAAAATTAGTGGATGCTATTGGCGCGGCGGCGGTATATGTAAACTCTTCAACTAGATTTACAGATGGTGGCTCTTTTAGCCTTGGAGCGGAAGTCGGTATCAGCACAAATAAACTTCATACTCGTGGACCTATGGGTATAGAAGGACTTACTACGTATAAATTTAAGATTTATGGTAGTGGACAAATTAGAGCATGAAAAAATATACTAAAAGCTGAGACATGAAAACAAAGAATAATGTTTTTCTATTTGTAGCTCAATATTTTAGATGATTGATTTTTAAAGTATGTCTCTTGATTGTCAACTTAGGACTTGGTTTCAGCATATATTTAAAAGCAAAGTACTTATTTAGAGGTAAATATAGCATAATCTATAGTATTAAAATATGTATTATTAACCTAATCTCATAATACTCTTTCAGATATAAAAATTGTTGTACTATATAGTAGATGTTTAAATTATATTTTTGGAGCATTAAGCCAATGAAAAATGATCTGTTATTACAGTTAGATAGGCTGGCATACCCAGTGTTAATTTTAAATGAGTCAAATGAATTTATTTGGTCTAATAATAAGTTTAACATCTTACATAAAAGTGCTCTTATAAACAAAAATAACATCCTCATTCGTGACATTGTTATATCATCTATACTCCCCGTTTTAGATAGAGGAGAATATGAAGTTCAAAATATTAAAAAAAAGCATTATTTTTCTATTATAGAGTCGTCAATAGATTTGAATGGTAAAACTTGTAAATTTTTAAGTTTTTTTGATATTTCCAAACGAAAAGAACTAACAAGAGAACTTTCCGAAAAAGGGAAGATGTTTGAGTCATTAAGTGAATATTTACCTGAGGGAATTGTTTTATACAATGAAAAAATTATTTATAGTAATCCAGCATTTGAGAAGCTAAGCGGGTATAGGGGTAGAGAACTAATGAGTAAAAATTTTATAGAACTACTTCTACCTAAAAGCCAATCTGAACTAAAAATAATAATGGATGGAATGCTTCTAAAACAAGGTAAAAAGTATGAATTAAATGCCCAGATTAGACGAAAAAAAGGTGACATACTCCATGTACAGGTTAAAACACAATCTTTAATGATAGATAATAATATACATTTTTTAAGTATCATATCTGATATAACACACAAAATAAAAGAACATGATAGGCTTAAGCAATTCGCATATGTTGATGCATTGACTGGTATTTATAACCGGAGAAAATTTGATGAACTATTAGAGGTTGAGTACAGTAGAGCAAAAAGATATAAACGTAATTTAAGTGCACTATTTTTTGATATTGATCATTTTAAAAAAGTAAATGATAACTTTGGACATGATATTGGTGATGATGTTTTGAAAATGATGGCTCACTTGGTCAAATCAAATATAAGAGAAACAGATTTTTTTGCACGATGGGGAGGAGAAGAGTTTATCGTTCTTTTACCAGAAACTTCGCTAGAGGATGCTTTAACAATAGCAGAACATATTCGTAGTGGTATTGAATCTAAGATGTTTGAAATAGTAGGAAAAATTACGGTAAGTATTGGGGTGAGTAAAATTAAAGAGAAAGAACGTATTGAAACGTTTATAAAGCGTCTTGATAATGCACTATATAAAGCTAAACATGAAGGAAGAAATAAAGTAGTTAAACTCTAAATACAAAGTGTTTAACTAGGTCCATAACATTTGTATTTAGATACGGATAATAAATTATATAGTTTTAATTAAAGTAAAATCAGTGTTGCTAAGCCTAGAAAACTAAAAAATCCAACTATATCTGTAACTGTGGTTAAAAGAACTGATGAACCTACAGCCGGGTCTATATCTACCTTTTTAAGAATTAAAGGGATAAGTGCACCAAAAAAACCTGCCGTTATGAGATTAATAACCATGGATGCGGCTATTACTACGCCGAGCAACGGTATAGAAAACCATGCCCATGCAATCAGACCAATTGTAACTGCAAAGATAGAACCATTCATAAGCGCTAAATAGACCTCTTTTTTTATTGTTTTTTTTGCATCATCATCACTAATATCTCCCAGAGCCATCTGTCTTACGGTTACGGTAAGTGTCTGTGTTCCTGCATTACCGCCCATAGATGCAACAATGGGCATCAAAACGGCTAAAGCGACAAATGATTGCAAAGTAGTATCAAACAAGCCAATAACTACAGATGCTACAATTGCTGTAAAAAGATTAATACCCAGCCAAAATGCTCTGTGCTTACCAATATGAAATAGGCTTTCCTCTTGCTCTGCTTCATCATTAACACCGGCAAGGTTATATAACTGACCAGTAGCACGCTCTTCAATAATGTCGTAGATATCATCAGATGTGATACGACCAAGTAGTTTACCTTTTGAGTCAACAACAGGAATGACACCCATATCGTAGTTAGATGCAATCTCTACAACATCATGAATATCATCGATAGCATTTACAGCTACACTGTTAACACCCTCTTTTACCAACTCTTTATAATGTACATTTGGCCCTTGTAAAATCAAATCTTCTAAAGGTATGGAACCTAAAAATTTATTTTTTCTACTAATAACATATACCTGATAAACACTATCTAACTCTTTTGCAGCTTTTAGACGCTTAAGCCTTCTTATAGACTCACCGACCTGCTCATCAATGAAAGCTGAAAAAAGCTCAGTTTGCATGTATGAACCGGCTTGATAATCTCCAAAAGCGATGAGGTCTTCTAGATTTTCACGATCTTCTTGTGGTAGATGTTGTAGAACTTCCTCGGCAATATCTTCATCAATTTCTTCAATATTACGAATAAGTTCAGCAGCATCATCTGTGTCGAGTGTGTTTGTTATCTCTGCAAGTTCATTGGTTGTAAAATGCTCTACAAACTCTTCATGACACTGCTTTGGTAACTCAATAAGAACAGCTGCTTTGAGCTCTTCAGGGAATTTTGCTAACTCTTGTAAATATACTTTTTCATCATAATTACGTAACTCTACCAACAATTCTGCAATATCATAAGGATGTAAATTTGTATCAAATCCTTCAACATATCTCTGAACTTTATTCTCAAGTAATTTAATCAGTTCTATAGATGTCAGTTTCATTTTATCTTCCTATGATTTAAAGATTTATTTTTTCATTTAGTAATGATTTTTGTTTTTCTATAATTGTTTCTTCAGTTTGAACAATCTTTTTAAATTTTGCATAAAGTCTATACTCAATAAAAATTGCATATAGACCAAACACTGCAAGTACTACTAGTACATATTTTAGATTAACATCAAGATAGTCAAGTATCATAGCAGTAACTGCTCCCCCAACAATAGCAGAAGATACTACAAATGAACGTAACATCAAGTATTCTTTTATATTAATTTCATCTTGCATAAAATCAATAGTATGAATCCTTGAAATCTCAAATGTAATTGCCTGTAGAGTGAAAATACTCAAAATTGCATATGTAAAAACAACAATGTTTATAGTTACTAATGAATAGCTGAATATCTGTATGATATCTAAAACTATTACAAAAAGATAAATATGATAGATTTTAGCCTTTTTAAACAGTGGCTGAATCAAACCGTCAGTAGCACCTATAAGCATATACAAACTTATCATAAATACCGGCAGATGAGTACCTTCAAGCTTTGTGATATAAGGCATAATTACCCAATCTATGTAAGTTGTTAAAAAAAGTACCATAACTTGAAGCTTTAATAGCTTACTGCCACCTAACGCTTTAAAAAGATCCTTATAATGTCTCACCGGCATATTCTAACTCCATAAGATAGGCATCACACCCATCACGATAGAAGGATTTTAGTACTTTAACTACGTTAAACCCTACTTTTTTATATAAAGATATTGCTACTTCGTTATATATACGCACCTCAAGAATAAAAAGTTTGAAATCTAGAGATATCAAATCTTTATATATTACTTTCCATAGTTTCTCAGCAATTTTTTTTCCACGATATTCCTTGCTAATTCCAATAGAATACAACTTGGCATTAGTTCGTTTTATTAAGACCAAAACATATCCTGCAATATTCCCGTCTATCTCTGCAATATATAAGAGATTATTACGTACATGGTATGCAAATGAACCTCTAGATAAAGGATAGTTCTTTATGCTAAATAGTTCTTTCTCTAGAGTATAGAGCTTCGAAACATCGCTAGTTTCTGCTTTACGAATTATCATTTTTGGTAAATTGTATATTTTGGCACAAGTTTAAATGGACGATAAGACATCTTAACCTTGCGAAGGTTCTCAAATCCCATATCATCACCTACATTAATATATGCAACACCATAATGTTCTTTAAGCATTTTAGAAAACTCACGGAAGATAAACTGAGCACATCCAAGAATTTCAAAATCTGTTTTTTCAATAATAACAGTCGCAGTATCTTCATTAATACGCTCACCAACTGTAAAGCCTTTTAGCTCGCCATTTATGTAAATAACTAATCCAACAAGTGATAGTGCTTCGTAGTTTTTAAGCATTTGCTTAACAGCAAAGCGTTCTTGGTGAATACCCTCAAGGAAATTTTCCGCCTCATCTCCTGACATATATTTCACCCTATCAGAAACCCATTTATTAAAGAGTTTCATTATCTCATCTTTATGTATAGCGCTGTCAAGCTGTTCAATAATATACTCAGGATAAGACTTTGTAAACTTGTTGATCTCTGTACGTTTTGTATGATAGCTATTTCCACGCAGTTCAATTAAGCTATCAACTGAGTAGATGTAGTCAACCAGTTTTTTTTCTAAAATATAGTGTTCAAGCATAACAAACATACTCTCTGCTTCATCAGTAGATTGAATAAACTCTTCAAGCATTGATTCCTGTACATAGTCTATGCGAGCATAGTAAGGTGAAGAGTTGTTAGCATTCATAATCTCAAAACAGCGTATTATCGCATCTGTAATATATTTTTTCTTTCCTAATGGTGGCAATAACATTGTCAACTCACCGCCTGTCATTACAAATAGACAGAAACACTTATTTATGATAGCATAGAAGCCACTACTATTAGCTAGCCATATATAATTTGCAGCGAAAGTATAATCGCTAAGATCAACATCAAGCTTTGCAAGATACTTCTCTATTATAGGTTTTGAATCAAGTGTGAAAGGCTTGAGCGTTTGTTTATTTACTGTTAAATTAGCCATTTTAATCCTCTTTGTGTATTAAATATATTTGGAATAATACATCGTTTTTTTTATTTTGCAGTAGGAATTTTTTATCCCCTAAAATAGCCTCTTAATAAGGGTTAATTTTCTAAAAATTGACTTTACTCCAATAGAGTTTTAAAATATTTTAAAATAAATCTAAAAAAAGGATATAGTTTTATTTTAAATAAATGAAATATGTTTCTAGCAACGGATTATAAAATGAAAATATATAACTTAACAGATACTCAACAAAAAGAGGCACTTATAAGTTACTCAGAAAATATAGCTTTAGAGCCATATCAAGCGGAACTGGTAAAACTTCAACAACATATTGAACGTCATAAGCTAAAGCTTATCATCCTCTTTGAAGGCCGTGATGCCGCTGGTAAAGGGAGTGTAATAGGCAGTGTCAGCAGATATCTTAATCCTAAACATTATAGAATTGTAGCTTTAGGTCGTCCTACTGAAGAAGAACGTACACAATGGTATTTTCAGCGCTATATTAAACACTTTCCACATGGTGGAGAAGTTGTTCTCTTTGATAGAAGTTGGTACAACCGTGCGATGGTAGAACCAGTATTTGGTTTTTGTTTGTCAGAGGAGCATAAGCTTTTTATGAAGCATGTAATTCCGTTTGAAGAATCTTTTGTAGAACAAGGAACTGTATTGGTTAAACTTTACTTTAGTGTTAGTAAAGAGAAACAAGCTATTAGATTTGAGCAGCGCCGCACAGATCCTCTGCGTCAATGGAAACTAAGTGAAATAGACTTGCAGGCACAAAGTATGTGGGAGCAATTTTCAACAACAAAATACCGTATGCTAGAGAAGACTAATCACGAAAAAGCACCATGGCATGTTATACGCTCTAGTGACAAACATAAAGCACGATTAGAAACTATGAAGTTGATTTTAAATAAAATAGAATATGAGGGAAAAAGTCGTGCTATTGATTTGTCACCTGACTATAAAACTGTCTTTACAGCAAGTCAGGAGTTGGAGATTATGGATATGCACAAGTTACATAATATGTAGGATATATAAAGTGAGTATTTTTGATAAATAAGGAGTTACAACTTATTTTGTTTATTAAGCATATTCTTGTTTGTATGAGAATTTTCTACTGCTATCGCAAATCTCAACGATATCAGCTGTATAAACTCCAACATGTTCCATTTCAAACACAAAGCCAAAATTATACACTTTATATTTGGATAAATATTATTTTTTTGTTTAAGCTAAATTTTAGCAAAAAAGTTTAATTTTGGGAGTATAATTTCGATGCGAATAGGAAGTACAATCTACTTTGTATATCAATGCAGCTTGGCAGTTTACATTGATATACTCCTAATAAAAAAACGTGAATGTAGTTTTGTTTAGGATTAAGGTACAGTTTAATAAAACCGTATTGAAATCCTAACAAAATAATCTTATTAAAATATTAAGGATATGTAATATGAAGATTTCAATACTTGTAAAAGCTGCTCTATTAGCAACTCTATTTTTAGTACCTTTAAATGCAAAAGATACTAGTGATGAACAAAACTGTGATACAGTTTACGAACTGTGTACAGAAAAATGTGGAGATAAAGAATCTTGCATTGATAAATGTGAAAAAAAATACGATAAGTGTACTGAATCACAAGAAAATTCTAAAAAAGACTCCGAATAACCAAACCGCTATTAGGTCCTTACTACCTTTCTATTTGCAATAAGGTTCACTGCTAATTTCAGTGAACTTATTATCTGCACCATATTGTGAACTTTCTGATAGTGCTTATATATATATATATATATATATATATCTGCTTTCTCTTCTCTGTCTACCTTTATAGATACAAAATGTTCATTTAAAATGTCTGCACACTCCTGGTTTTCAAATACTGTCTCTTCTATCACATCACACCAAGAAAACAAATCAACTGGATTCTCCTTATGTTATTGTAAATATGGTGATTTATTTTTTAGCTAATTTAATTATTTTCTATTAGTTGTATAGGTAGTGTTTTAGTTTTAATATAAAAATCAAGAGAAACGAGATGATTATTTGAGTTGTCGCTGTATATATCCCCCCCCTTCATTATGAGTATAAATAATCTATATCATAATTAGATACTTATAGATTAAGTCTAAGGAAAAAACAATATAAATATTATTTATTTAAATATAATATTAAGTGAGCAAAAATAATCGCTATGCTATACTCAGCTTTAATACAAAGGAAAGACTATGGCATATATAGATTTAACAACAAAAAACTTTGACGAAACACTTGATAATAACGAAATAGTCATTATAGATTTTTGGGCAGAGTGGTGTGGTCCCTGTAAACAATTTGCTCCAATTTTTGAAAAAGTAGCAGAAGATAACCCTGATATTACCTTTGCTAAGGTCAATACCGAGGAACAACAAGCTCTGTCAGGGCAGTATGGTGTTCGTTCGATTCCAACGCTTATGGTAGTGCGAGATGGTGTCATCCTACTTAATCAAGCAGGTATGCTACCTGAAGAAGCCTTTGGTAAGCTCATCAATCACGTTAAAGGGCTTGATATGGATCATGTACGTGAAGAGATGACTAAGGATGAAGAGGATGACGAGTAATATAATTACTATTTACGCCAATTCAAATACTAAGTGCAACACCTGTTGATAAAATACTTAAGAGTTTATTCCTCATCATCATCAAATTCATCCAAATCAAACTCTATTTTTACAGGTTCTTCTATTACTTCTTTTATATCACTAATATCTTCAGCAGAGATGTTTAGGGCCATTGAGATAAATAAGGCTAAATCATTATCATCTATAATTTCTTGGCATACTTTAGATGTATTGTAAATAGTAAGTATTCCGTCTTTTACGAGTACATCTCTAGTGCCAATACCTAGTTCTGCCGCTATATTATGTAAGTCTGGACGATTAAGATGTAGCCCGTCAACTTTCATTGAGAAGCCTGTTCTTATCTTTTTTCCTGGATGCATTTTTCTTCCTATTTTTAAAATATTTTTATTAATTAATTTTTGAAACTATAGCTAAATAGTTCAAACCTTGGAATGTCCCCTATAAACTAGACAATTACTAACCCAGTAAAAACATATATATTTGAAGACTCCATATTGTATCTTTTTTCAAACTCATTTGGTGAAATATAATCTAAATAACTATGTCTTCTTTTTGAGTTGTAGAACATTTCTATATATTCAAATATTTTAGAGGCTGCAATTTTTCTCGTTAAAAATATCTGTTTTCTGACAAGCTCTTTTTTTATAGTTTTGAAGAAGCTCTCTGCAACAGCATTATCATAACAGTTGCCTCGTCTGCTCATGCTAAGAGTGATATTATTCTTTTTTGCAAATGTTTTATACTCATAGGAGCTGTATTGACTTCCTTGATCTGAGTGAAGAATTACATTGTCGTCCTTGTTAAGTCTTGCAACTGCCATTTTGAGAGCATTTATAATTAAAGGTGTTGTCTGTCTATGTCCTGTTGCCCAGCCAATAATTTTTCTACTATATAAATCTATAACAGTCGCTAAGAATATCCATCCCTCTTTAGTTCTAATATAAGTTATATCACTAACCCATGTGTCATTTGGCTTTCCTGCTATAAAACATTGATGCAGATGATTTGGATGTGCTTTATGAACTGGACCAGCTTTAGAGTAAGGCTTGCGTTTATAAGTGCCAACACCATAGAGTTTGGCTTCGCTCATAAGTCTAGCTACTCTTTTTTTATTGACATGTATGCCGAGTTCCTTTAAATCCTTATGAATATTTCTATGACTATATACACCCTTTGAGTCTCGATAAGCCTCTTTTATTTGAATGAGCAATTCTTGATTTTCAAGTTCTCTATTGGATATAGGTTGATTAAGCCACTGATAGTATCCGCTACGGTGCACTTGCATAACTTTACACAGTCTATGAACTGTGTAAAATTGACTATGCTCTTTGATAAAAGAGTATTTTAACTTGTGTGGCTTGCAAAGTACACCGCGGCCTTTTTTAAGATGTCACGCTCCTCTGTAACTATTTTTAGTTCTTTTTGGAGTTTCTTTATCTCTGCTTGAGATTCATCTTGTAGTTTATGCTTTTTAATAGCTTCTGGGGATTCTAATCTCTTAATCCATCCACTTAAAGAAGTTGGATGAATTCCAAGTCTCTGCGCCGTATCTGTAATACTGTAACCATTGTCGGTAACTTGTTTTACTGCCTCTATTCTAAACTCTTCGCTATAAATTATTCTTGCCATTTTTAACCCTATTAAATCTCATAATGTATTAACATTATTTTATCTAAATTACTGAATTAAATAATGTCTAGTTTATAGAGGACATTCCAAAACTTTAATTCATACAACTAGATACTTTATTGATCAGTGATGTCTAAGTCTTTTGCTTTTATGACACTATTTTGTTTTGATTCCATCTTTGTACCTAACCAAAATCCAGCGGCGGCAAGGGCGATTAGTCCTAGTAAAACCACCCAAGCTTGTACGTGCATTAATTGAGACAGGGTTTGGCTCTCTGGACCTTTAGCAGCTACATACAGAGGTAGAATCGTGTCAAATAAAATGGCAAATAAAAATACACCGATGAGCATACCCAGCATAAAAATGAGAGCATCAATACGCCCCGTGAATAAACCGACTACAGAAGTGCCGGGGCAATATCCACCAATGGCAAGTCCGGCACCCAAAAGCGCACCCCCAACAGCCATTGCCCAAAAGAACGTTGTCTGTACGTTTAAAGCATCTAATCGTACCCATCCAAAGAGATCAAAAAACCATAGTCCTACTGCTGCTACCACGATGGCTACGAACATCACTTTAAAAATGCTCCAGTCTTTAAACGTAAACTGGGCATTTAGTTTACGGGGACTTCCAAGCCCAGATACTTCGAGAAAATAGCCAAAGAAAAAACCGCCAATGATAATCATAATACCGCTGGTGTATTCAAAAGGAAAATTCATTGCCATATCCTTCGTGTAATGAGAGAGACTAATATCCCTGCAACAAAAAATGCAATAAGAAATACAAATGCAGCTACCGCCAGTGTTGCGCCGCCTGAGAGGCCCAGCCCACTTGTGCATCCATGTGCAAGCTTTGCTCCAAAGCCAGTGAGTATCCCGCCACCTAAAGCCAGTGCAACTCGAGAGTATACGCCGATGTTTTGACCACGTTCAATATTGAAGCGAAACCGTCCACTCATAAAACTCCCTACAAGCGCACCCAAGGCTACCCCTGCAATTTCCCAGCTTATCCAACTATTCAGTGGGTTTCCGTTAGCAGCAAATGTAAAGAAAAAATTGTTATTTTCTGTCCACACAGGCACAACCGTATCACTCAGCCATGCGCTCAGACGAACAAAAAAGCCACTGGCTCCAATCCCATGCCCCGTAATAAGAAACATGAACATAAGTGCTAAACCGAGCCCAATACCGGCAGTTAGAGGGGACAAGAACGCTCTTGGTTGTTTATTTTTCATTATCGTACTCCTTTTAATGAATGTAAATCATCATATTAATTTTAATATACTTGAAATAGGGTGGGTTCTTTTGCAGTTGAACTATAGGAGAATAACTAAAACTAGTTATAAAATCACTACAACATTTAATAGTTACTGAAGATGAAGAGCTGCATTAAACTTTAAATTTACGTATGACAAATGCCTAAAAACAGCATTTGTATTATACAATTCTGAGAACTACTAGATACTTATACAAAATTATGAACGCTCTCATATAACTAACTAATATTTTTATATAAAAGGTCTTAAAAATACCTCCGCTGCCACCGCGACAGCACCCATTACAGAAAATCCTCCGAAGAGACTTGCAAAAAGCTTTTTCATTTCCAACCCTTTTAAATATTTACCGAAATTATAGATTTAATTAATGGAGGAATTATGAAGTTTTAATTACAAAAGCTAATACTTATCTCTTTAGTCATTATTATATATTCAAAGGCACACCAAATTCCATTATGTGTGCCTCATGCCCTAACTCATTTTTTATTACATTTGCAAATATCTCCATCTTCTCAACTTCCCCATGGATTAAACAGAGTTTTTTCATATTTTTAACTGGACGCATCCAGTCTATTAATTCACGTTGGTCTGCATGAGCAGAAAAACCATTAATCGTATAAACCTTCGCTTTTGTGACAATATCTTCTCCGTAGATATTAACTGAATCTGCACCATCAACTATACTGCGTCCCAACGTTCCTTCAACTTGATAACCAACAAAAATAAGAGAATTTTTAGGATTCCAAAGTCTATGTTTTAAATGATGCATAATACGACCACCATTACACATGCCACTACCTGCAATAATAATAGCTTTTTTATTAACTTTGTTGATAGCAATAGACTGGTCCCTTGAAGTGATTGGCTCAAGCCATGCAAATGAAAAAGGGTCCTTCCCGCTTCCTGGTCTGTATTGAATCTCATCACTTAAATGAGTTGTATATTGATTATAAAGCTTTGTTGCTTTAATAGCCAGTGGACTATCAAGGAATACCCTACATTTTGGCAACTCTCCATTGTCATGCATCTCATGGAGTAACCAAAGTATCTCTTGAGTTCTCTCCAGCGCAAAAGATGGAATAAGTACATTACCATTATTTTTCAGAGTTGATACAACCGCTTTTTTAAACTCTTCTACACTATCATCTAGCAGTTTATGTGTACGATCACCATAAGTTGATTCTATAAATAGTGTATCTGCTTCATCTAGCTTGTCATGGTTATCAATGACCAATCTCTCTGGAGAGCCAATATCACCTGAAAAAACTATACGCTTATGATTGTTTTGCTCCTGATAATCAATCATAACAAAAGCACTTCCCATAATATGACCAGCATTACCGAATGAAACTCTTACATGTTGCTTTAGTTTATGTTCTTCAAAATATTCCAGCGTGCGCCATTGTTTAGTATAAACTTGCTTGACATCATCCTTAGTATACAATGGTTCTTTAACACTCTCTTCATCACCATGTCTACGAGCTTTTCTTCTTATAGTTTTATACTCTTCTAGCAATATACTAGCACTATCAAGAAGCATAATTTTAGAAATATCACGAGTAGCTTTTGTAGATATAATCTCTCCATTAAATCCATCTTTAACTAGCTTTGCTACTCTCCCAACATGGTCAAGATGAGCATGAGTCAAAATAAGATAGTGTATTTTTTCAGGCTCAAACCCAAATGGCTCATAATTTCTTTCACTTCCGCCATCACCTTGAAACATACCACAATCAATTAAAATTTTTATTGAGCCGATTTTGAGAAGATGACAAGAACCAGTTACAGTTTTTGCAGCTCCATATGAAGTGACAGTTACCATAAAGTACTCCTGAACTAGAATGTAGACTTTCTAATAATCTATTATATTCAAAATTAATAAAGTTTGCATTAAGCTTTAAGCATAAGTCGTATAGAATGTGTGGACGAATATATTATTTACAAATCTAAATAAAGGGGATGTTATGGCAAAAGGTCAAGATGCAAAAAAATCAGTTAAGAAAACAGCAACAAAAAGTTTGAAAGAAAAAAGAAATGATAAAAAAACTAAAAAAGCTCAAGACTAAAATTCTAAAATAAGCTTTTTAAACTCTTTCATATGTGACTATTCCCTTAAATATTTTGGGATACCTATAACATCAATGAGTATTTAAAAGGGATAGAAATGGCGGTAGTAAGTATTGTAAATAATTTAGACTGTTTTGCAGAGGAATTTAAAGGTATTACTCTTCATGACTCAAAGATTGAAAAAGCGGAATTTGAATCGTGTCCATTTATATCTTGCGACTTTAGTGAAACTTTCTTTTTCTCTTGCAGGTTTGTTGAATGCCGATTTGAAAACTGTAATCTAATTATGCAGTCTGTTTTAAGGTTCAACCAGTTAGTTTATATACGTGGGGGAGTACTTCTTGGTAATGCATTGGTACTTGTGGCAGTTATGGAAGTGGAAAAAGTTGTAAGACAAAAAAGTTTCACATAAAATCGAGTCTCTAAGTTTGTGAACTTGAACCCTTTATTGTTATTGTCTATTATTGTAGCAAATTAAGAACATAAATAAATAAAAGTTTATAATGTCAAAGATAATTTTTGAAGTTAAAATGAAAGATATAGTTGATAATATGTTAATATTAAAACAAAGGATTATACATAGATGGCATCTGGAATTTTTGCACTCTTAGATGATATAGCTATACTTGCAGATGATGTTGCGGTTGCCAGCAAGATTGCCACTCAAAAAACTGCGGCAATACTCGGAGACGATTTAGCAGTAAATGCACAAAAAGCTACTGGGTTTGATCAATCACGTGAGTTGGCAGTAATTTGGGCTATTACAAAAGGTTCTTTAAAAAACAAGGTTATTATATTGCCAATAGCATTTCTTTTAAGCAGTTTTGCTCCTAGTGTAATTATATATATACTTATACTTGGAGGGCTCTATCTTCTATATGAGGGTACTGAAAAAATTGAAGAGTATCTGTTTCATAGAAATAATAAAGAAGTAGATAAAAAGATACTCCATTCAACAAAAGAAAACATCTTAGAGATAGAAGAAAAAAAGATAAAATCAGCAATACTTACAGACTTTGTGCTATCTATTGAGATAGTAGTTATCGCTCTTACAACTGTACTTAACAAACCATTTGAAGTTCAGGTAATTTCAACGGTATTTGTTGCACTTGTAGCAACTTTTGGCGTATATGGCATTGTTGCATTGATAGTAAGAATGGACAACGTAGGCTTTTGGCTGATAGATAAAAAACATATAAAAAGCGGCAGTTTTTTGATAGGTACCATGCCAAAACTGATTAAACTCTTAGCTCTAGTTGGTACATTTGCTATGATTTTAGTTGGAGGAGGAATACTAGCTCATAATATAGAATTTTTTCATCACTATTTTATAAGTGCTATTCCGGCTATTATAAATGAGTTAATCGTAGGTTTGATTATAGGAGTGGTTACTCTCGTGTTTGTAAAAATATTTAAAACCTTTAAAAAGGAAAAGTCATGAACATTAAATTAGCTTCTACTTTGACACTAATAACACTCGTTATTATATTTATTTTTCAAAATGTAGCTGTAGTTGAGATTAAATTTCTCTTTTGGTCCACTCAAATATCGAGATCTTTATTTATATTTTTTCTACTTTTAATAGGAATTGTAATAGGGTGGCTTTTACATATTTATTACAAAGACAAAAGTGAAAATAAAATATGACTTCACCTTAATAGTAAAAATGAGGGAAAAGTTCCAAAAGGTACTCCTTTAGAATTTAATATTCTATCGGTCTGACACAAAGTTTTGAACACTTCCACACAGAATTGCTAACACTCCTAATTGTTCATATTTTATACTAAACCTTTCTTTACCATGGATATAACCATAGGTATGTTTATTCCATCATTATTATAACCTTCATCTATACATGCTTCACAAACATCTCCCATTGGGCAGTCGCTATTTGCAAGCAGTTCTTCTAAGGTATTTAAATTATTTGTCTTCATACATGTAGCTATATCTTTTATACTTAAAGAGTTGCAAACACATACCTCTGTATCTAAATCAATCATTTGTTCACTCCGTTTATTTTTTAGACTTATCTTCTGGTGTAAATTTTTTATCGTGGAATTTATACCACTTACACCTTTTTTTATTTTTTATGCTGTATATATTATATGTAAATTTTCTACCGCACTCCTGACATTCAAATGTAGCACGGTTTTTAAATTTATTGTAGTTTACAAATAAGAAGTTTCCAACTTGATCGCCTTTTTTGTAAATAATTTTTTCATTTTTTGCATAAGAGCTTTCAGCTAATAGGGCATCTTCTCTCTGCTTTACAAGCCAAGTTGGTTCTTCGTCTTCTTCAAATTCGTAGTTCATATATAGTAAAGATGTTTATTTATAGTTTATGGTTCTTATAACTGAGTTTTTAACATCAAATATATTCCCATACTCATCTTCAACAATAGCTACACCAATATCTGAAAATACTGTAATAACTTTGATTTGTTTGCCTTCGTATGTTTGTCTGTAGCCAGAGTCATAAGAGTGTGAAATTTCTGGGTTTGTCTGGTATGTCATATTAAATCCTTAAAAGATATATATTAAGCTATGCAATTTTTATTCCAATTGTAAGGGTTGATTTGTGAGCGTTAGGATAAAATACTAAATGATAAACTACTCACACCCACTATTTAGACCTCCTGCAGAAGCTGATAACGTAATTATTCAAGCAACATACGGTTGTAGTTACAATAACTGTAGCTTTTGTTCCATGTATAAAACAAAGAGCTATAAAGTAAGAGATATGGAAGATGTTTTTAAAGATATAGATAAATTGGCTACACATTATCCAGCGGCAAGTAAAATTTTTCTAGCCGATGGTGATGCGCTCTCTTTGGATACAAGCTATCTGGTTAAATTACTTCAATACCTCCAGAAATCATTTGTTAAACTAAGGAGGGTGTCGCTGTATGCATCTGCACAAAATCTTCTTGAAAAATCACAAGAGGAGCTAGAACTTCTTGTGTTTAACAAACTAAACTTAATCTACTATGGAGTTGAGTCAGGAAGCGATACAGTACTAAAAAAGATTACTAAAGGTGTTAACTCAAGCCAAATCATAGAGTCTCTAAATAGAGCCTCTGCTTCTGGTATGAAAATATCAGCAACAGTTATTTTAGGTATAGGAGGAGAGAAGTATACAACTGAGCATATCCAAGATACTGCTAAGATTGTAAATGCTACAACTCTCAACTATCTATCAACTCTGCAGTTAGGTTTAGAAGATGATGCTAAAGATAATTTTTATAAACACTTTAATGATTTTACTATGCTTGACGATTACCAGATATTAGATGAGCAGAAAAGATTTTTACAACTCTTAAACCCTCTAAATAAAGTAATATTTCGCTCTAATCACGCTTCTAATGCCCTGCATCTCTCAGGAACAATCCCAAAGGATAGAGATAGGTTAATAGAGGAGTTAGACACAGCATTGGAAATTGGCAGAGATGCTTTAGTGCCTGAGATATTTAGAAGTTTTTAAAAGTATAATAGCAAATATGAAAAGCCTCCCAATAAATGAAGTCTTAGAAGATATTAAAAGCTCACTAGGCACCAACTCAACACTTATACTGCAAGCTCCTCCTGGGACCGGAAAAAGTACACTTGTTCCAATCTCTTTACTTAGCGAGTCTTGGCTTGGCGAGAAGATGATAATTATGCTTGAGCCAAGAAGAGTTGCGGCTAGGATGGTAGCAACTCAAATGGCGAAACTCTTGGGTGAAGATGTCGGAGATAGCGTTGGTTATCAGGTTAAAATGGATAGTTGTTACAGTAAAAAAACAAAAATCCTTGTAGTAACTGAAGCTATCTTGGTTCGTATGCTTCAAGCAGACCAAACACTTTCAAAAGTGGCTTTAGTTATTTTTGATGAGTTTCATGAGAGAAGTATTAACAGCGACCTCTCTTTGGCTCTGTCTTTGCAAGTTCAAGAGCTACTGCGAGATGATTTAAAAATTTTAATAATGTCAGCAACGCTTAACTCACAAGAGATTTCAAAACTGCTAGAGAGTGCTCCTGTGATCACTTCACAAGGTAAGGCCTATGAGGTGGAAGTTAATTATTTAAATATAAATACAAAGCAGCCCGACAGCAGGTCCATAAACACGCTTGTATTGAGTGCAATTCTTAACTCTATTAAAGATGACGAGGGGGATATTTTAGTTTTTTTACCTGGAGTCAAAGAGATAAAAAACTTGCAAAACTCACTACATGTAGCTTTAAAAAACAAAGATATTTCAGTTTTGCCTCTATACTCAGCACTAGGTAAAAAAGAGCAGGATAGAGCCTTACAAAACTCTACCTGTAGAAAAATTATTCTCTCAACTAACATAGCCCAGACATCTTTAACCATTGAGGGTGTAAGAGTTGTTATTGATACCGGTTTAGAAAAACTATCAAGATATAACCACTCAAACGCCATGGACCATCTGGAGATGTCGTTTATATCTAAAGAATCAGCAATTCAAAGGTCAGGAAGGGCTGGACGTGTCTCAAACGGAAAGTGCTACAGACTTTGGCATGAGGGGAAAGTCGTGCTTGAGTCAACAAAGCCTGAGATACTAAGGTCAGATTTAAGTTCACTGCTTTTAGACCTTGCTCTGTGGGGAGTTGATGATTTTAATGAACTTAAATGGCTTGATATTCCAAATGAGAAGCTTATACAAGAGAGCAGGGTTGTTCTAAAAGAGTTGCAAATGTTAGATGACTCCTATAAAATCACTCTCTTTGGGAGACAAGCTTTGAGTCTTGGAGTGCATCCCCGCTTCTCTTATATGATTTTAAAAGCCAATGATATGGGGTATGCATATGAGGCCTCTCTTTTGGCAGCACTTTTAAGTGAAAAAGATATTTTTAAAGATTCACGAACAGACAGTAGTATACTATCTAGGTTTATCCATCTTTATGAAAAAGATTTTGATGAAAACTACATACATGTACACAGAGCGAGAGAGGTTTTAAAACAGACGGATTTTTTTTACTCTAAACTTAAAAAGATTAAAAAAGTGGATAAAAAAAGTTCTGTTTTAAATAAAGATATATTAGCAGTATTACTTCTTTTGGCTTATCCAGATAGACTTGCGATGCAAAGAGCAAAGAATGAAAATAGATATAAACTCAGTAATGGCAAAGGGGCAATCCTACATCTAGAAGACTCTATGTTTAACGAAGAGTTTTTAGTTGTGCCAAATCTAAATGCAAACGAAAGCGACTCTTTTATAAATTTGAGTATGAGTATATCGATGCAACAGATAGAGAAGTATTTTAGCGATTTTATAAAGCAGGAAGAGTCTATAAACTACAACAAACAAAATAAAAAATTTGACATAAGAGATAACAGCTATTTCTTGCAGTTACAGCTTTACTCATCTGTAAGTAACCAAAGCTCAAAACACAACTACAAAAAACTGATTTTAGAGTTAATTAAAAAAGAGGGCTTGGGACTTCTTACATGGAGTAGAAAAGCAACTAGCTTAATGGCAAGGGTAAACTTTGTAAACAGACATTTGGAGTTGATGTTTGAAGATTTAAGCGATGAGAGACTACTTGAGAGTTTAGAGAGTTGGCTGGAGCCGTATCTTGATGGTGTCACTACGGTTAAAGAGCTTGAGAGCTTGGACATGTATGCAATTCTCTTGGCTTTAATATCATGGGAGAATCAACAGCGTTTAGAGGCTCTCGCTCCTCTACATGTAAGAGTTCCAAGCGGTTCAAATATTTATATAGATTACTCAGACCCGAATAAGCCATCGGTAAGTGTTAAAATTCAAGAAGTTTTTGGACTGCTTGAGGTGCCAAAGATACTAAACAGCACTATAGCTTTGCAAATCCATCTTTTGTCGCCGGGTATGCGACCTATTCAAATAACATACGATTTAAAAAGCTTTTGGCAAAACTCATATGTTGAGGTGGCAAAAGAGCTTAGAGGTAAGTATAAAAGACATTACTGGCCTGAAAATCCATATGAAGCAGTTGCCACGACTAAGACAAAAAAATATATGTAAGTTAAATACTAACTTTTAGATTTTTTAAGGCGTATTCTAAAACATGTTCCAATATCTTTATTGATAACCTCAATAGTACCATGAAGGTGATTTTCAATAATCATCTTACTCATATAAAGACCTAAACCTGTTCCATTTTTTTCATCTTTTGTGCTGAAATATGGATTGAATATTTTAGATAAAATTGCCTTATCGATGCCAATCCCGTTGTCGCAAATTTCAGTATTTACATACTCTTTATCTTCATAGATCTTTACTTCTATTATTGGACTTCTGATGTGCTTTACTTCTAATGCATCTTTGGCATTATTGAGAATATTAACAAATACCTGCATCAATTCCCTTTGATACACCTCTACTTCAGAATCGGAATTATAAGATGTAATTAGTTCAATGTTATTATTAGCGAGGCTATCTTTAATAATTACATATGTTTTTTCAAGAATGTTTTTTACTTTTACTTTAGAGATAGATTTATCAGGTTTAAAAAAGTTTCTAAAATCATCTATTGTATCTGATAAATATTTAGTATGTTTAATAACATTTTTAGAATACTCTTCTGCTTTACTTTCATTGAAATCATCCAGTGCAATATCAATAAGCATATTGTTGGCATTCATGGCAATCACACTCAGAGGCTGTCTCCACTGGTGAGCTATCATCCCAATCATCTCTCCCATAGCAGCATGGCGAGATTGAACAATCATCAGTTCATCTTTTCTTTTTAGCTCCGTGATATCCATGGCAGAAGATATTACAGTGCGTTTACCACCTATTATATTTAAAGGAGCTGAACTAAATTGCCAAGTAATAATATTTCCATTACTTGTGCGAAGATTATATTCGCCATGGTCAGATGGTTCATCCATGGTATAGAGCTTATCAATATACTTTTTAGCAACTAACGATTTTTTGCCATAAGCTTTTTCAACCCATTTTTCTATTGTATTTATCTCTTCATAGTTATATCCGGTTAGTCTCTCCCAGACTTTGTTTATCATCATAACTTCCCCGTCTTCATTATGTATCATAATAGGGTTAGGTGCTTCTTGAATTATTGTTTTCAAATCTTGTGATTCTTTTTGTAGTTCAAAAGAGGCTTTTTCAATAGCAGATTTGAGATAAACTTGTCTATTAGCTACAATATAAACAATAGAACTTAACATAATAGCAATAATTAATACGATTGAGTTAATTATCCAAGGAAAATAATCATAATAGAAGTTTTTAGCAGGATATGCTATTAAATCTACATATTTGTCAAAAATTATAACTCTATGTTTAACTTGAACTGCTGGCTTCTCTTTAATTGAACCTGCAATAATTTTGTTATCCATACTGCGCACAGCAATATCAAAACCAGATTTTGATGATAACATACCTGTTTCTAAAAAAATATTTGGCAAATCAATAGCGATAGCAATAATCCCCCAAAAATTTTCATCTTTGAAGAGAGCTAAACGTAAAACAACTCCAAGTCCCCCTTGACGCAGCTCGTAAGGTCCATCAAGTATTGGCTCTTTTGTCTCTATAGCTTTTTTAATATTTTCAACAACGGAGATTCGTGTGTCGCTTAAAAGATTGTGTCCTAGAACTTCTTTGTTATCTTCAGCCGGATAGACGAAGCTTTGTATTGCGTTTGGCGCAATAGTGATGTTTCTAATTGCTGATGAATATTCGTGCATAGATTTTGCAAAGTTAAAGATTTCAGAATTATTTAAATCCAGATTTCCTTGAGTTGCATTAAGTTGAACCTCTATATATGTTTTGAGTCCATAAAGTAGAGCAAAACGTTTATCAAGTGCCTCATCTAAGGTGTTTCCATGAGCAGTCAATTCGGTTAAAATATTTTTATTGTGATGTTCAATGATGTTAGAAACATACCAAGAACCAAGCTGTTTAAGAGAGATGAAAATTATAATAAAAAGAAGAAAAGACCATAAAAAAACAGATCTTTTTACAAATTGCAAATATTTACCCATATGTTCAATACCTCTATAAAATTTATAATTGCAACTTAATTCTTATGTATTATAGCTTTTAAATATGTAAAAAAAGATAGTTTTTTAAACTGAGTAAATATTATAAAGAAAAGTTTAGTCTAAATTTTCTAATATGCTAAATAAATTCCATTGTGATATAATTCACATTACATGAAATTACATAAGGTTACAGATGCTTGATATGAGTGAGAAGATAAAAATTTTTAAAGCCCTTGGAAACGAGACAAGATTTAAGATTTTTAAAAATATTTTCAGCGGAGGGTATGCTTGTTCAATTGATGGGACAAAACCAAAAGATGACATAATTGCTCAGGCCACATGCGTAACGAGTATCGCAAACGAGTTTGATTTTGCACTTCCTACAATATCACGTCATTTAAAAGAGCTAAGAGATGCAAAAATAATAACTATGAAAAAAAGTAAGAATAAGATTTACATTGAACCTAATGTTGAGACAATGAAAGAGATATCTGAATCTCTTAGTGCATTAATAAATGATTATGAAAAAGGGGTTGTATATCAATTTGACAACACTAAGTAGAATTTTATACTGAAGTTGTGTTGATTTTTTATATTTTACTGTAACTTTTGCTATAATATTATCACATTTATACCATATGAAAGATTCTAATGAAAAAAATTATACTTTTTGTGTTCTCATCTATTTTACTATTTGGGGCACAACCTAAATTTTTAATGCCCGAAGAGGCTTTTAAACCAACCGCTCAAGTTAATAATAATACACAGATTGAAGCTAAAATAGAGATAGCTAAAGATATATATTTATATAGAGATGCTGTAAAGTTAAAGATTAAAGAGGGAAGTGGTATAAGCATTAAGGATATCAAGTCACCTAAAAGCGTTGAGCACGATGGAGATATGGTTTATCTTGATTCTCCGACTTTTGTTGTTGATTTAAAAAAAGAGAGTGGTGTTAGCGGCATTAAAACTGTAGAGTTTGAGCTTACATATCAGGGTTGCTCAGAGCAGGGTCTATGTTATGAGCCGTATACAAACTCTTTTAAACTTGACGTAGACAGTTCAAAACTTGGTTCTAGTGATGAAAAAAGCACACAAAAAGTAGAAGTAAAACAAGAGATAATTGAAGAAGTATCTGAGAGCGATTCTATAGCTAATACAATAAAGTCAGGTAATATCATTGTAATTCTTTTAACTTTCTTGGGGTTTGGTCTTTTGTTAGCTTTGACTCCTTGTGTGTTTCCAATGATACCGATTATTTCTGGAGTAATTATAAGTCAAGGTGAAGGAATTACAACGAGAAAGGCATTTGCACTATCTATTGTATATGTCCTTTCTATGGCTGTTGCTTACACGATTGCTGGTGTTTTAGCTGGTCTATTTGGCTCAAACCTGCAAGCAGCACTTCAAACTCCTTGGGTTATATACTCTTTCTCGGGAGTTTTTGTAGTACTTGCCATGAGCATGTTCGGATTTTTCGAACTTAAAGTTCCAAGCTTTTTAGTCGAAAAAGTAAGTTCAAACAGCAACCCTAGTGGTTATATTGGTGTAGCTATTATGGGATTTTTATCGGCTCTTATAGTTGGTCCATGTGTTGCAGCACCACTTGCTGGTGCTTTAGTTTACATTGGTCAAACAGGTGATGCTGTTCTTGGGGGAATGGCTCTTTTTTCTATGAGTATCGGTATGGGTCTTCCTCTTATTGTTGTCGGTGTAAGTGCTGGTAAGTTTATGCCAAAACCTGGAGCATGGATGACTATGGTTAGTGCAGTATTTGGTGTTATGATGCTTGGCGTTGCTGTTTGGATGCTGGAGCGTATTGTAGATTCTCAAATTATTACACTTTTATACTCTGTTCTTGGTATAGGTTTTGCAATCTATTTAGGTGCTCTTGAGCGTGATGGGCATATCTTTAAAAGAACTACAGCTGTAATCATCTTTATTTACTCTATATCTCTTTTTATTGGAGTTATGGCTGGTTCAAGCAGTATGACAAAACCATTGGGATTTTTAAACTCTTCACCCTCTACAGTTGACAACCAGATACTTTCTTCACATGTAAAGTTTGAAAAGGTAACTTCAGTTAAAGAGCTAGATACGCTTTTAGCTAAGAATAGTGGCAAAAAAATAATGCTTGACTTTAGTGCTGATTGGTGTGCATCTTGCAAAGAATTGGACGAGATTACGTTTGCAGATGAAAGAGTAAAGGTTAAACTTGGGGAGTTTGTTCTTATTAGAGCAGATTTGACAGATAATGAGCAGGCTCAAAAAGAGCTAAGTAAAAAATATGGTGTTTTTGGACCACCGGTAATGATATTTTTTGATGAAAATTTAAAAGTATTAAGCGCTAAAACTATTGTAGGTTTTATAGAGCCAGATGAGTTTTTGGCTCATCTTGGTAAGATTTAACTTTTTATTGTATGAACTATAAAGTCTTGCTCTTCTTCTGTTAGAAAAGCACTCATCGGTAGTGACATGATTTGTGAGGATACTTTCTCACTAACAGGGTAGTTACCCTCATTGTAGCCTAGCTTTTTGAATGCTTCTTGAAGATGAAGAGGAATAGAATAATAAATAATAGTTGGAATCTCTTCATCTCTTAACTTCTCCATCATAGCCTCTCTATCTTCAACTCTTATGGAATAGTGAGAAAAAACACATATATTTGATTCTGAAAT
Source organism: Candidatus Sulfurimonas marisnigri (assembly GCF_015265475.1). Taxonomy (NCBI): domain Bacteria; kingdom Pseudomonadati; phylum Campylobacterota; class Epsilonproteobacteria; order Campylobacterales; family Sulfurimonadaceae; genus Sulfurimonas; species Candidatus Sulfurimonas marisnigri. Next base: position 1,061,080 of record NZ_CP054493.1, read on the forward strand.
TTTTGGAGTTATAACATTAGCATCTTCAAGCAGGTCATTGTACCTTGTCCCTATCTCATCACGAAGTTTTATCTCATTATCAAAATATTTTAGTTTTACACCCAGAACCGCCGCTTGAACCTCGTCAAGATAGCCATATATTTTATTTTCCAATAGAGCTCTGATTTTAGCTGCCAGCTCCTCATCGTTTGTAAAAACTGCTCCACCGTTGCCATAAGCACCCAGTGGTTTTGATGGGTAAAAACTTGTATAACCTATAGTTGAGAGGTTGCAGGATTTTTTGCCATTGTAAGTTGCGCCAAAGCTCTGAGAAGCATCTTCTATTACAGGTAAATCATACTCTTTTGCTATAGAGTTAATGCTGTCCATATCTGCACACTGTCCAAAAAGTGAGACCGGTATAATTACTTTTGTTTTTTCAGTTATTGCACTTCTGATTTTTACAGGGTCGATATTGTAATTTTCCTCGTCTATATCTACGAAAATAATATGTGCACCCAAAAGTGAGATAACTTCTGCAGTTGAGCTTGATGCAAATGGAGTGGTAATGACCTCATCTCCATGACCAATATTTAAAGCAACCAAAGAGAGCATAAGGGCATCAGTACCACTTCCGCAGCAAATAGCATGATCAGCTTCAGTGAAAGAAACTAAGTTTTTTTCCAGAGATGTTAACTTTTCTCCGCGGATAAACTCCGCTGAACTAAATACCTCTAAAACTTCACTATCTATCTCTGACTTATACTCTCTATATTGTGCTTTTAAATCTACAAAATCAATATTCATTATTTTTCCTCTATTATTAATGCAACATTTTTTGAACTTCCATGTTGCAAGTATTCTCTTAATGCTTTTGAGTCATTTAAAAATTCAGTTTTGTTATACTCGCCAAAAGCTTTAATCAAGTTATCTACCGTTACATCATCTTGGATAAACTCAGGGTGCATAGCTCTTTCATTAAACTTGGTAAACATTATATTACTAAGTCCTAAATGATTTAATTTTACAAGCCTGCTCGCTATAAAGTAGTCAAGTGGTTTTGCTATATAGGTTAGAATAAAAGGAGTTCCAATAAGTGCTGCTTCTAGTGTAGCAGTACCGCTGCAAATAAATGCAAAATCAGACTGCAGAAGTGTTTTATGTGCGTTATGAGCTATTTTAAAACCGCTTAAATCACCATAAAGTTCTTTTACTTCCTGCTTGCTGAAATGTTCTGGTATTACAATAGTAGCTTCTACATGTAGAGATTTTTGAAGTTCTTTATAAACAGGCATAAGCTTGTTTATTTCGCCTTTTCTGCTCCCTGGCATAAAAGCAATTTTTTCTACATGTAGGTTTAGTTCCTCTTTATACTCTTTTATAATATCAAGAAGAGGGTGACCTACATAGGTGATTGGAGCACTCTTTGAATAATACCCTTTTTCAAACGGAAGTATAGAGGCTAAATGGTCTATTGTTTTTTCCAGCACTGGAATACGCTTTGGTTTCCAAGCCCATGCTTGAGGTAATATATAGTAAATTATCTCTTTATCGGGGTATTTCTTTTTAATTTTTTTAGCCAGTGGCAGGTTGAATCCTGATGAGTCTATAAGCAGTACTTTATCTACATCTTTAGCCAAATTTGCCATCTGAGTATTTAGTTTAAAGAAAAATCTCAGTTTTTTAATAGCATCAACAAAACCCATAATAGCAAGGCTTCTTAAATCAATAATACTATCACCAAGTTCACTGTCAAATATACCAACAAACTCTACATCATCACTTAACTCTTTTTTCAAAGATTTTAGGTGTATGTTTGCTGAGTGTTCTAAAGCACTAACTAAAATTTTCATGATCCACCATCTCCAGATGTTTGAAAGCTGTCATCATATCTTTCAGCATTCTCTTCCTCTACAAACTCATACATGTAGGTTGTTAAATTATCTATATCTGCATCACTTAAGCCAGAGGCATAAGCTATCATCATCTCTTGTTGCTGGGTGTCTGCTTTGTTAGAGCGAAAGTATTTAAGTTTATAACTCATATAACCCTTGGCTCTATTTGCCAGATGTGGATATTCATGTAAACCTTCTAGTTTGTTACCATGACAACTATAGCACCCTTTTTGCAAATATATCTTTTTCCCTAATTCATAAGGTGTTTGAGCTTGCAACAAAGAGAGTAATAAAAATAGTGAAAGAAAAAAAACGCAATCTAAGCCTTAATAGAATATAATTTTATCATTATAGCGAAGGTGGTCTGAAATGGTTATACAAAATGCAGTAATTTGTGATGCTAATGGGCAAAGAGAAGCCGATATCCGTATAGAAGATGGAATTATTACACAAATGGATACAAATCTGTCTGATGCTAATATTATCGATGGTAAGGGTTCATACTTTATGCCGCTTTTGGTAGACACGAACGTAAGACTGCAAGACTCGATTTTAAACTCTAAAAATATTAAATCTATTTCTGAACAGGCACTTAGCGGTGGAGTCGGACATGTTATATTAAATGCTGACAGCACTCCTGCAATAGATAGTGAAATAGTTTTTGAATTTGCTCAAAATGGTCTTCACGACTTAAGTGGTGCAAAAGTTGACTTGATGATTAACACACTAAAAGAAGATGCAACTCTGAGTAATATTGCAATTCTTTTAAAAAGGGGTGCGATAGCTCCATATATGAGTACGATTGCTAAAAATGATGTGGCGATTAAAATAGCTCAGTACTGTCAAATGTATGATGTAACTCTATTTTGTAAAGCAGAAGATAACTCACTTATAAACAGTGGTGTGATGCTCGATGGAGATGTCAGCTCAAAACTAGGTCTAGCAGGGATACCGGACCTTAGTGAAGTTCTACATGTATCTCGTATGATAGAGATAGCAAGACACTTTAAAATAAAAATTCTTTTTAAATCAATTGCTTCACCTCACTCTGTCTCTTTAATAACTCAGGCTAAAAAAGATGGTGTAGATGTTAAGTGTGAAGTCTCTATTCATCATCTTATAAACTCAGATGAAGCTTGTGAAAACTTCAATACTACTGCAAAGCTTGACCCGCCGCTTGCTTGTAAAAGTGATGTAAAACTTCTTCAAGAGGCACTCAAAAATAATCAAATAGATATACTTACAACACTGCACCAACCAAGTTCTCCTGTAAATAAAGAGGTTGCGTTTTTTGATGCAGCTTATGGTTGTGAAGCACTAGGTGATACAATTGCTCTTTACTATACAAAACTTGTAGAATCAAAGATGATAAGCATGAGTGATTTAGTAAAATTTACAGCTCAAAATAGTGCAAAAAGTATAAAAAAAGAGTATGGAACTATAGAAGTAGGGCAAAGAGTAAGTGCAATGCTGTTTAACCCACATATAAAAGCGACTGTAAAAAATGAACAGTCACTTTATAATGGTGGAGAGCTTAGCGGAAAAGTTACTGCCATATTTGACAATAAGAGAGTAACAGAGTTTTAAGAGCGTTTTTTATAAAACTCTGTCTTAAACTCAGCGAACCTGTCTTCGAGTATAGCTTCTCTTACTTCTCTCATTAGGTTTAGGTAGTAGTGAAGATTATGAATAGTTGCAAGCCTAAAGTATGAGAGCTCTTTAGCTCTAATTAGATGGTTCATATATGAGCGAGTATATCTTTTACATGTAAGACATGTACACTCCGGATCTATAGGTAATTCATCCTCTTTAAACTTAGCACCTTTTATATTTATTTTACCAAATGATGTAAAAAGAGTTCCGTTTCTAGCATTTCTAGTAGGCATAACACAGTCAAACATGTCTATACCGCGTTCAACATTTTCAATGAGGTCTTCAGGAGTTCCAACACCCATTAGGTAGCGAGGTTTGTCTTTTGGCATATATTGGACAGTATGCTCAACTGTATCGTACATGTCCTGATTTGCCTCTCCAACACTTAGCCCGCCGATAGCAAAACCGTCATAGTCTGTTAAAGCGCAAAGTTCAGTTGCACTCTTTGTTCTAAAAGCTTTGTCCGTTCCACCTTGAATAATTGCAAAGATGTTTTGCTCTGTGCCAATCCCTTTTGCCTGATTTTCTTTATGGTACCCTATTGACTCTTGCGCCCATTTTGTTGTTCTGTCAATAGAGAGAGCAATTCTCTCCTGAGTAGCAGGAAGTGCAACTAAATCATCTAGTATCATCATAATATCTGAGCCAAGATTGTTTTGAATATCTATAACTTTACTAGGAGTAAAAAGGTGTTTTGAGCCATCTATGTGAGAGCGAAATTCAATGCCGTTTTCTTTATGTTTGGTCATGCTGCTAAGGCTAAATGCTTGAAACCCTCCGCTGTCTGTTAAAAAACTTTTAGGGAAGGTCGTAAACTTGTGCAGTTTACCCATTTTAGCAACGGTCTTATCGCCAGGTCTTAAGTACATGTGATAAGTGTTTGCAAGAATTATCTCAGCTCCAAGTATATCAACAACATCCTCCATGTCAAGTGACTTAACACTCCCAACAGTCCCAACTGGCATAAAAACCGGTGTTTTAATAGTTGAATGAGCTGTTTTAATTGTACAAGCACGAGCATTATTTGAAGTGGCGTCTAAAGTAAATTCCATAATTGATTAAGTCCTATATTGTTTGTTATCCTTAATTTATACCCAAGGGCATTTAGGATTTATTTTTTGACATTATAGCATTAACTATAATCAAATGATTTCTTAGGTGTATTGATGCAACTTCAATTGATAAATAATCAAAATTATTTTATAAATAAATTAGTTTATAAAATAAGAATTATTTAAAGACATTAGAGATGTTGCGAGATAAAAAGTATATCAAAGAGCTGATATTTATCCCTTGAAACAGTAACAATGAAAAAATTAGCAAAATTTTAATTAAAACTTATATTTATTTATTTTTGGCATTAATTCTAAAATAATTAAACATAAAGACAAAATAATTGTTAATAAAAGAACTATTTATGTGATAAAGTAAATACAAAAATAAATAAAGATCATTAATAAGTACAGCTTATAGATACTTAACCAATCCTACTATACCATTTCCAACGCAACAAGATGTTAATAAATATCTAAAATACATTGCAATAAATGAGGTAAAGAAAATGAAAAGATTAGTATTGGCAAGTGCTTTAATAATTAGTGTAGTTAACGCAGATGTACTTAAAACGGCCCTAAATACTCCATCTAGTGATGAAGATTTTTCAACAAGCGTAACTGTAGAAAATGCTAATAAATATGGTGTGTTTACAGCCGCATATATAAAAAGCAAATCAGATATAGTGTTGGAAAAAGCTTTAAATACTCCATCTAGTGATGAAGATTTTTCAACAATCGCAACTGTAGAAAATGCTAATAAAGATGGTGTGTTTACAGCTGAATATGTAAAAAGCAAATCAGATTTAGTGTTAGAAAAAGCTCTAAATACTCCATCTAGTGATGAAGATTTTTCACAAGCGTAACTCTTTATAGTGAATAGCATAAAGCTATTATAAGATGTAGCTTAAATTAGGCTACATCTTTATCTTTCATCTGAAATATAGACAGTAACTATACTTTCAGATTGAAAAAATTTATACTCACATTTATCTATTTAGATTCTCTTTTAAGTTTTAATAGTTTAATGATTGGTTTTAATTGTACAAGCACGAGCATTTTTTGAAGTGGCGTCTTAAAGTAAATTACATAAATTTTTTTGACATTATAGCATTCTAAGCACCTTTAGTGTAGAATTCAAAAAAATTATTTAACCAAGGTGTTTTAATGGCAACTATCGGAATGGGTGATATCAAAAAAAATGTTCGCATGATTGTAGGCGAAGTGCCATATAAAGTGGTGGAGTTTCAGCATGTAAAACCAGGTAAAGGTGCAGCATTCGTTCGTATGAAAATAAAAAGTTTTTTAAATGGCAAAGTTGTTGACAAGACTGTACACGCAGGTGATAAATTTGAAGTTCCTATAATAGACTTTAAAACTATGCAGTATCTATACGATGATGGTGAAATGTACCAATTTATGGATAATGAAACTTATGACCAACTTGGTCTACCTTACGAGCAGTGTGATGATGCAGCAAAATGGTTAAAAGATGGGACAAATGTGGAAATGATTTTCTTTAAAGGAAACGCTATATCTGTTTTGGCACCCGAAACAATGGAACTTATTATTACAGATACTCCACCAAACTTTAAAGGTGATACTTCAAGTGGAAGTAAAAAACCTGCAACTCTTGAGACTGGTGCTGTTGTCCAAGTTCCTTATCATGTATTACAAGGTGACTTAATAAAAGTAAATACTGTTGATTGTGAATTTTTAGGAAAAGTAAAATAGTAATTTTTAATAATCAAACCTATTTAACATAGGTTTGATATTTCTACATGTAGATAATTATTGAGTATTGATTTTATTAATTACACTCTCACTAAATAGATAATCTGTACTCCACATGTGTTCATGGCAATTAATACATGAGTCTATTTTTCCTTCAAACCATCCATTGGTACCAGTTTTGTCGTAAACTCCATACCACCAATTTTCATTTTCACTGTCATATCCATCTTTCATCTTCATCATAATTACTAAACGAGCTAAATTTTCTCTTTTTCTTTCAGGGTATAGAGGTTTTAAGATTATAGAACCTTCAGGGAGCTTATTGTTTTTATTTATGTAAGCACTTTTCGCAATATCATTTACATAAATATCAACAAATGAATTATGGTCAATAGAATTTAGCAACTCTTTATTTAGAAGATTCATACTTTTCCATTTTGGAAATACAAACTTTTCTGCTGATGCACCATCCTCATGTTTAGAATATAAGAGTGTAAAAAGTAGCGATATTAACAGTAGTTTACTATTCATCTCCTAGCGGCTCAAAATTCTCTTTTATTTCTCCACAATAAGGACAAACCCAATCCTGTGGGAGGTCTTCAAAAGAGGTTCCAAGAGCAACTCCATTCTCTTCATCACCAACTTTGGGATCATAAATATAATCACATGTTAAACATCTGTATCTTTGCATAATGAATCCTTTTTTATTCTAATTAATTGTAAGAGATAAAAACTGTAATTAAAATTACTTTATAGACTAATTATAAATATTAAGCTATTGTATAAAATAGTATTAAACAATAAATTAGAAAAATTTATGTAGTATTTGGCATTAAATTTAAATATGGCTATCTAATGAAAAAACAAACTTATTTACAGATTTTATTTTTTATAACAGCTGTTGGCATAGTCTTTTTTTATAATTCCAAATATCAAATAACATTAAATGAGAATGCTTTTCCCATAAGTATAGAGAGACAGATTGATGAAACAACTATGCAGGCAAAACAGATTGTTACAAAAGAAGTGTCTGTCAAAGTTGAAAATGATTCTAATCTCTCTATTAGTGAAGAGAAAAATACAACTGTTGTAAAAAAAGAAATCGTGAGAAGTGAAAAAACATTAGATAAGAAAATAGAAAAACCAGTTCAAAAACCAATCCAAAAACATAAACCTAAGCTTGTGAACAAAAATAGAAAGTTTTTAGATGCATCAATTGTAAAAGAGATACCTATGGATGTTTATAGTAAATATGATGCAAGAAATACAAAAAAATCAAAAATATATAAAAAAGAAATTATTGTTATCGATAATACTGATTTTGATATTGTTGCTTCACCGATGCCTGATGAAGTTTTAAGAAGTCCTAAAAAATCTTATAAACAAAAGCAGTATAAACGCGAAAAAGTGCCAAAGAAATTAGAAGATATTAAAAGAGTTGCAGTTTTGTCTGACTATAAAAGAGTTAAAATAAAAAAAATAGATAAATCGGTAGAAAATGTAAAGGCTAATAGAAAAGTTGTCTCCACACCACCCGGTGGAGAAAATATATATTCAAACCGATGTAGGCTATGCCATGGTAAAAGTGAAAGTTTTATAGTAAAATATACTGCTCAGAGATGGAGAGAACTGCTCGCAGATGATGGCAAAATTATTAATTCAGTGCATGAAAAAACAAGGGTGTCAAAATTAACTCAGAGGTTCTATAAAAGCAAAAATTATTCAACGCAGTTTGCTTCTCTAAAAGACTTTATTTTTACTTCTGTAAAGTAAGAGTGTTATAAAATATCAAAAAAATAAATTACTAAAGATTAAGACAATTTCACTATAATCAAAAAATAATTTATAAAAGATAGGTAATAATATGAGTGCACAACCTTTCACACATTTACATCTTCATACAGAGTATTCACTACTAGATGGTGCAAACAAATTAAGCAACTTGGTCTCACGTGTTAAAGAGCTTGGTATGACTTCTGTTGCTATGACTGACCATGGAAATATGTTTGGTGCAATCGATTTTTATCAACAGATGCAGGGTGCCGGAATTAAGCCCATCATTGGGATGGAAGGATATATCCATAACGGTGACACATTGGATGATAAGAGTACTAAACAGCGTTTTCATATTTGCCTTTTTGCCAAAAATCAAAAAGGTTATGAGAACCTTATGTATCTCTCTTCTAAAGCTTTTATAGACGGCTTTTATTACTTTCCTCGTATAAATAAAAAAGAACTTCGTGAACATAGCGAAGGTCTTATATGTACCTCTGCATGTCTTCAAGGAGAAGTTAACTGGCACCTTAATTTACAAAATGAGAGAAATGTAAGAAATGGTGCTTTGGGGTATGATGGAGCACTTGCTGTTGCACAAGAGTATAAGGATATTTTCGGTGATGACTTTTACCTTGAGCTTATGCGTCATGGTATTGGTGATCAACTTTTCATAGATGATCAGGTGCTTAGGATATCAAATGAGTTAGATATAAAAGTAGTGGCCACAAATGATACTCACTATACCTATCCAGGTGATGCTCAGTACCATGAAGCGTTTATGTGTATAGGGATGAATAAACTCTATGATGACCCTAACCGTATGCGCCACTCAGTACATGAGTTTTATCTGAAATCTCCAGAGCAGATGGCAAAAATATTTGCAGATATTCCAGAAGCGCTTGCTCATACTCAAGAGATAGCAGATAAGTGTAATTTAGAGCTTAAGCTGGGTGACCCGATTCCGCCAAACTTTAAATTTACCCCAGAGTACTCAAAAGGTGATGGTTTAGATATAAACCACGAAGATGATGCTCCACTCCCATCAGCTGCCTCACTAGAAGATAAAAAAAAGTGGTTTAGCGGGATTGACAAAAATGACGCAGAGTACTTTATATATCGTTGTGAAGTTGGTCTTGTAGAGAGACTTAAACATGTCCCTCAAGAGAAGCATGAAGAGTATAGAGATAGACTTAAGTTTGAGATGGATGTCATAAACTCAATGAAATTCCCAGGCTACATGTTGATTGTTTGGGATTTTGTAAAAGTTGCTAAAGAGAGAGGTATAGCAGTTGGACCAGGTCGTGGTTCTGCCGCTGGTAGTTTGGTTGCATATTCTCTAGATATTACAGATATTGATCCTATGAAGTATGACTTACTCTTTGAGAGATTCCTAAATCCAGAACGTGTGTCAATGCCCGATATAGATATGGACTTTATGCAAGCTAGACGTGGAGAGGTTATAGACTATGTTGTTGAGAAGTATGGACGTAATCAGGTAGCTCAGATTATTACCTTTGGTTCGCTTTTGGCTAAAGGGGTTATAAGAGATGTAGCACGTGTACTTGATATGCCACTATCTCAGGCTGACAAGATGGCAAAACTTATCCCTGATGAGCTTGGTATTACTTTAAACGGCAAAACAAAAAATGGTGATTTTATTGCAGGAGCTTTTCAAAAAGAGCCAAAACTCCAAGAGCTAATAGAGAGTGATGTAAATTCTAAAAGAGTTTGGGAGTTTGCCAAGAAGCTAGAGGGTCTTAAACGCAACTCAGGTATACATGCCGCTGGTGTTGTTATATCTAATGAAGAACTTTGGAAAAAAACACCTATATATAAACCTTCAGGTGAGACAACCTTTGTAACTCAGTACTCACTTAACTACCTTGAAGATGTTGATTTAATTAAGTTTGACTTCCTTGGGCTTAAAACTCTTGATGTTATTGATAATGCCATTAAGCTAATAAAGAGAAGATACGACAAAGATGTAGTTTGGCATAAGATAGATGAAAATGATTCTAAAGTATATGATGTAATTCGTGGTGGTGATACAGTAGGAATGTTTCAAATAGAGTCTTCTGGTATGCAGGATTTGAATAAACGACTTAAGCCAGACAACTTTGAGGACTTGATTGCGGTCTTGGCACTTTATCGTCCAGGACCAATGGAGTCTGGAATGCTTGACAGTTTTATTGAGAGAAAGCATGGACGTGAAGCTATTGAATATACATTTGACACAATGGAGCAGATTCTTGGAAAGACTTATGGGGTCATCGTCTATCAAGAACAGGTAATGCAGATTGTTCAGACTATCGGTGGTTTTTCTCTTGGGTATTCTGACATTATCCGTCGTGCTATGGGTAAGAAAAAAGATATGAGTGTTTTTAATCATGAGTTTAGTGATGGTGCACAAAAGCAGGGTTATGATTATGATAAGGCCTCAAAACTATTTGATTTGATTGAGAAGTTTGCAGGATACGGTTTTAACAAGTCTCACTCGGCAGCCTATGCGATGATTACCTTTCAGACTTCATGGCTGAAGACATACTATCCAAATGAGTTTATGGCGGCACTTTTAACCTCGGACAAGGACAATACAGATAAAGTTGTTCGTTATATCGATGAGGTAAAGAGAATGGGAATTGAGCTCTCTCCTCCTGATGTAAATGACTCATACATGGAGTTTTCCGCAATAACTAAAGATGACAAAGAGATAATTCTTTTTGGTTTAGGTGCCATTAAGGGAGTAGGTGGGGCTGCTGTTGAGTCGATTATACAAACAAGGGAGCAAGATGGTGAGTTTACCTCAATTGAGAATTTTGTAAACCGTATAGACCCGTCAAAAGTAAATAAACGATTTGTTGAGTCAAGTATAAAGTCAGGTGGTTTTGACAGGTTTGGTTACTCGAGAAAAGCTCTTTTAGACCAGATAGAACTAATAGTTGAAACTGCTAAAGATGCTGCAACTGCCAGAAAAAATGCTGTAGGTAGCCTCTTTGGCGATGACGAAGAGATAACAACTGTAAAATTATCTCTTAAAAATTCAGATGAGTATGAGCTAAAAGAGATTTTGGAGTTTGAAAAAGACACCTTGGGCTTTTACGTATCAGGGCATCCCCTTGATGAGTATAGAGAAAAGCTCTCTGAACTAAACTACACTATGTCATCAGAGATTGAGAGTGTAAAAGACGGCTCCAGTGCTATTTTTATTGGAAAAGTAGAAGAGATACAAAAAAAAGTATCCAAAAAAGGAAACCAGTTTGGTATAGTAAACCTTATGGATTTTCATGGAAATGTCGAGATTATGCTTTTCTCGGATAAGCTAGAGCAATTAAGCGAAATGAATTTAGAAGAGCCTGTAGCATTTAAAACAAAAATCACTCACACAGAAATGTTTACTCGCATAGGTGTAAGTAAGATAATGACACTAAAAGAGGCAATTAAAGAGACTAAAAAGACTAAAAAAGAGGTGAGAGAAGCACCACTTGAGCCTATACATTTGGCAATTAGACTAGATAGTGAAACAACAATTTTAGATGAGCTTTATACACTTGTCCGCCAAAATCCAGGTAACAGAGAACTAAAACTTACGATAATTTCTAAGCTTCAAAACGTTGTGATTGACTCTGCCATAAGAGTTGACAGTAAGATATTGACTGCTTTAGACGGCAATCTACATGTAGATATATTAAGTTAAGGAAAACAGATGAATAAACAAGATTTTAATGAAGGGTTGTTAGGCTTTTTAGATGCTTCGCCGACACCTTTTCATGCTACGAAAAATATGGCAATGATGTTTTCTAATGCCGGATTTACAAAGCTTGATGAAGCCGGTAAATGGGAGCTGCAAAAGGGAGAGAAGTACTACCTTACTAGAAACGACTCTTCAATTATAGCTTTTACATACTCTGATAGTAAAAATTACACGATGGTAGGGACGCACACAGACTCTCCAAATCTGAAGGTAAAACCAAATCCTGTTATTAAAGAACATGGAGTTGTAAAGTTTGGTGTTGAACCTTATGGTGGGCTACTTTTAAACCCTTGGTTTGATAGAGATTTGTCTTTGGCTGGAAGAGTGACATACCTAAGTTCACAAAACATTATAAAAGATGCCCTGATAGATGTTAAAAAAGCAATTGCTGTTATCCCCTCACTCGCTATTCACTTAGACAGAGAAGTTAACAACACTAAAAGCATAAATGCCCAAACAGATATTACCCCTATTGTTACATGTAACGAAAATTTTACTAAAGAAACCGGAGGTTTTGACTTTGATGATTTTATAAAAGAACAGCTTCTACATGCAGGGATTGACGATGTAAAAGAACTATATGCGAATGAGCTTAGTTTTTATGACACTCAAAACGCCTCTTTTGTCGGACTAAATGATGACTTTATAGCAAGTGCAAGAGTTGATAATCTTCTTAGTTGTTATGTTGGGATGCTTAGTATTTGCAGTGTTGATGCGCAGACACCTATGCTTTTTATTGCAAGCGACCATGAAGAGGTGGGAAGTGCTTCAACCTCGGGTGCAGCAGGGTCATTCTTGGAAAACACTCTTAGAAGACTCTTTAGTGATTATGAAGAGTATATGCAGTTAATTAGAACATCACTCTTTATCTCTGCGGACAATGCACATGCAGTCCACCCAAATTACCCATCTAAGCATGACAAAGAGCACTCTCCATACATAAACAGAGGAAGTGTTGTAAAAATAAATGCAAATCAGCGATATGCTTCAAACTCTAAAACAATATCAAAGTTTTTAAATGTAGCATCTTCACTCGGTGAACCAACTCAAAACTATGTTACAAGAAGTGATATGGGGTGTGGTTCCACAGTAGGTCCAATAACAGCTACAAGACTTGGTATCGACACTTTAGATGTTGGACTTCCTACTTATGCTATGCACTCTATAAGAGAACTTTGCGGAGCTGATGATGCATACTCGCTATATAAAATTATCTTAGGGTTTAACGATTAATGTCTAGTATTACGCCCCAAGAGCTAAACCTATTAATAGAACAGACTTACAAGGTTGAAAATGAGTTTAATGATCTTAAAAGCTCTTATGCTCATCTGCAAGATACAGTTGAAAAAGTTGTAGAGTTTTTGCCAAATGCAATCTGGATACTCAATGATGATGGAACTGTATTTTTACAAAATTCACAAGCTAAATCTTTATCTGAACTATTAGAACTTCTTGAGCCTAAAAATAACGACTATGAGGTCTCATTTAACAAAAAATCTTATTTGATAAAAAGTTCATCTCATAAAGATAAAGTGATGCTGAGTGCTACAGATATTACAGAACAAAAAAGAAAAGAGAATCTTGCAACAATGGGGCAAATGGCTGCTCATCTCTCACACGAGATAAGGAATCCAATCGGTTCTATATCCCTTCTAAACTCAACTCTGAAAAATAGAGTTCTTCCTGAAAACTTACCAATAGTTGAAGAGATACAAAAATCAGTCTCTAGAATAGAGCGGATTATCAAGGCAACGCTAATGTTTAGTAAAGGAGTCGAAGCAAACATAGCTCCATTTATGTGGAGTGATTTGCAAGAAGAACTTAACATGTTAGTTGGGTATTATGGCTATACTAAAGAGATAACTTTTATTTTCCCTACGCAAAAATTTATACTAAATGCAGATAAAGGTCTTTTGGAGATGCTTTTTTCTAATTTCTTGGCAAATGCTATTGATGCTATAGAGTTAGATGAAAACGATGATGGGATTGTTGAAATTGTTTTTAAAAAAGAGAATAAATTTCATATTTTTTATATATATGACAGTGGCATTGAAATTGAAAATACTACAGAGTTGTTCGAAGCATTTAAAAGCACAAAAGTTAAAGGAAATGGACTTGGGCTCGTCTTATCAAGACAGATTGCTGAAGCTCATGGTGGTAGTGTAGAGCTTTTAAACGGAGAGAGAAAAGGGTTTGAGATAAAAATAGCTGTATAGAAAATGGAATGTGAATTGCTTAATTTATGGAATATAATATACTTTGAGGAATAAGCATGCTGAAAAACAGTGAAACAATAGTCTCATTACTGGATTATGTAAAAATAGATAGGTTTTATGTGGTTTGTCATTTTAAGTGTAAAACAAAAAACAAAACTATTGTTTCAAGTGTCCCATTTGAGCCATATGATGGTAAAATAGAGATAACTTGGCAAGATATGCTACTCCATCCAATAAAATCATATAATAGGTACTACCATACTCCTATAATAATCTATGGGAATGATTGTCATGAAACCATAGTTATAAAAGCTTTCGAGAAAGTTTCCAGTTATTTTGACTGGAATCAAGAAGAGAAGAAGTATATATTTCATTAAAAAGAGACAAGTATGAAAAAAGAGTTAATTGAACTAAAAAGAGCAACACTTGATATTTATAAGTATGAAAAAGATGGATTGACTTTTTATGAGTTCGATGCAACTGAATGTGAACCGCCAGAACCTATGGTTAATACAGTTGTCGCAATAAGTTTATTAAAAACTAAAGAAGATAGATTGGTTGGTGTCTATTTCCATGAACCATATCCGCTTTATGATAGGCTTCCAAAAAATGTATCTCATGAAGCTAAAGAACTCCCAAGTGGAGACTTTAGAGTAACTTTCAAAATAGACTAAACTAAAGGTTTTCTTATGGCAAAAGTTTTAATACTTACGGGTGCTGGGATAAGTGCAGAATCCGGTATATCTACATTTAGAGATAGTGATGGTTTATGGGAAAAACACCGCATTGAAGATGTTTGTAGTGCTGGATGCTTAGATACAAATGAAGAAGTGACTAAAAATTTTTATGATGCCAGACGTGCAGATATAAAAGATAAAAAACCAAACTATGCACACAAAATTATTGTAGAACTCAAACATAATTATCCTGATTATATATCTTTACTAACTCAAAATGTAGATGATTTATTTGAAAAAGCTGGTGTTAAAAAAGATGAGATTGTACATCTGCACGGTTTTTTACCAGAACTTAGATGCGTAGAATGTGATAAGATTTTTGAGATTTCATATATAAAACAGGATGATTTTGCCAAAGAGTGTTCCACATGTGGTTCAAAACTTAGACCAAATATAGTTTTTTTTGGAGAAGCTGCTCCAAAGTATGAGATACTTGCTGATGAATTAGATGAGTGTGAGCTAATAATTGTTATCGGAACAAGTGGAAACGTTTTGGATGTAACATATTTTGCACAGTTGACACAAAAATCTATTTTAAACAATTTAGAGCCAAGCAGTGCGATAGATGATAGCTACTTCACTAAGGTATATTATGCAAAAGCTACTGAAGCAATTTCTGATATTGCAGAGTATATTGAAGATTTTTTGAATTAAAGAGATTAGTTTAATCATCTATTAGTTAATTTTAACTAGAATGTCCTTTTTATTAAAGGATATATATGAAACAACTTCTCTCTGTTTTTAGTTCCATGAAAACAATGGTAATAATGATGCTTATTTTTGCATTTTCTGTTGGTTATGCAACATTTGTTGAAAATGATTACGGGACTATTACTGCAAAGGCAGATATTTACAATGCAAGATGGTTTGAGGTGCTTTTAACACTTCTAGCTGTGAACCTTATGTTAAATATGTATAAATTCAACATGTTTAGTATAAAAAAAGCCCCTATATTTATTTTCCATCTATCGTTTTTAATTATAATCATCGGTGCTGCAATAACTCGTTTTTATGGTTTTGAAGGAACTATGCATATTCGTGAAGGTTCAACTGCCTCAACAATGGAGAGTAAAGATACTTATTTTAATATCACTGCAACAGCAGGCAAAGACAAAGCTACCAGTTCAGATTCTGTCTATTTATCAAAAAAATCTACAAACTCCTTATCATCAACTTTAAGTGTTGGTGGCAAAAATGTACATGTAGAGCTTATTGACTATATACCAGATGCAATTGAAACCTTAGAAGAGGGTACTGATGGTGGTTTTGAAGTAGCTGAAATTATGATAACAGGTAATGGTTCTAGCGAATCAATCAAGCTTAAAAAAGGTACATACTATGAAAATAACTTTGTAGCTTTGGATTTTGCTTCTGGTAAAATGCTATTAAAACCAACTATATCAGTTTTTGAAGAGGGTGGAAAGCTTTATATGAAGCATGACATGCCTCTTAGCTGGATGAAAATGGATGGTGGTGCAAAAGGAGAGATGCCTCAAAGTGATAGAGATGAATTTGCTAGAAGAACACTCTTTGGTGTAGATGGTAGTAATTTTGTTTTGCGTAAGTTTTATAAACATGCGAGTGAGAAAATTGTCTCTAATCCAGAAGCTAAAGCTTCAAGACCTGGACAAGATGCACTAAAATTTAAAATTAGTGTAGATGATACATCAAAAGAAGTTGTGATTTTTGGACAAGCTGGAAGAATGGCACGTGAGTCTCACAATGAGTTTAATGGAGTAGATGTACATGTATCTTACGGTTCTAAAATAATAACACTTCCGTTTGGAATTAAACTAATAGATTTTCAGCTTGATAGATACCCAGGTTCAATGAGTCCGGCATCTTATGCAAGTGAAGTTGAACTGATAGATAAAGAGCAGGATGTTAATATGCCATATAGAATTTTTATGAATAATATTTTAGAACATCGCGGATATAGATTTTTTCAATCTTCATACGATCAAGATGAAAAAGGGACAGTTTTGTCCGTAAACAATGACCCTGGAACACTTCCAACATATATAGGTTATTTTCTTTTAGGTTTAGGTATGTTTTGGTCACTTTTTTCAAGAGGCAATAGATTTTCAAAACTCTCTGAAAAAGCAAAAAAAGCAAGTGAAGCAAAAACTTTAGGCTTATTGCTCTCTATTGGACTACTGTTTAGTGTAACGCCATCTTATGCTGAAGATATAAGCCCAGCTATTAAAACTATACTATCATTGGATAAAGAGCATTCAAAAAAGTTTAGTCAGTTAATTGTTCAAGACAGTGCTGGAAGAATGAAGCCAATGGATACTCTTACAACTGAAATATTGGCAAAAATTCATAGAGGTTCATTTGTGAAAGTTGGAAATCAAAAATTGGATTCTAATCAAGTTGTACTTGGAATGATGATAAGACCTGATATCTATAGAGACGTAAAAATTATTAGAACAAAAAATGAAGTAATAAATAAAATGATTGGTTCAAAAGCAGATTCAAAATATGCTTCATTTTCTCAGTTTTTTGGAGATCCTGATAATTTACGTGATTATAAATTGGCCAATGCTGTTGATACAGCAGTTAGAAAAGAGCCAAAGCATAGAGACTTGTTTGATAAAGCAGTTTTAAAAGTTGATGAACGTGTTAATATATCTTATTCAATATATTCTGGTAATCTTCTACAAATTTGGCCTAAACCAAATGATGTTAATGATAAGTGGTTCTCAACAATAGATGCACTACAAACATTTACTCCAGATAATGTAGAACGTGTTAAAACTATTATCTACAGCTATTTTTCAACACTTGACAAAGCAATGGTGAGTGGAGATTGGAGTGAGGCAAATATTGAAATAGGGAAGATAGTTGAGTATCAAAAATTTTATGGTGCTTCAATACTCCCATCTAAAAGTAGAATTAAAGCGGAAGTTTTCTACAATGAAGCAGATATATTTGAAACTATTTATCCTATATACCTTTTGATGGGTTTTATACTTCTTATTTTGAGTTTTACTAAAATTTTAAAACCAAGTTTTAATTTGGCTATTTATTCGAAAATCTCTTTACTAATTCTTGTTGCTCTTTTTGCATCTCATACAGTTGGACTTGGTTTAAGATGGTATATATCAGAGCATGCACCATGGTCAAATGGGTATGAGTCTATGGTTTATATAGCTTGGGCAACTGTTTTAGCCGGATTTATCTTCTCTAAACGCTCAACTATGACTATGGCTTCAACTGCAATATTAACTGGGCTTATACTGTTTGTTGCACATCTAAATTGGATGGATCCTCAGGTTACAAACTTAGTTCCAGTGCTAAACTCATACTGGTTAAGTATTCATGTATCAATAATTACAGCAAGTTATGGTTTTTTAGGTCTAGGTGCACTTCTTGGATTTATTACAATACTACTCTTTGTTCTTAAAAATGAAAAAAACGAGAAACATATTTCTCTATCAATTAAAGAATTAAATGCTATTAATGAGATGAGTTTAATGGTAGGTTTAGTGCTTCTAACTTTTGGAAATTTCCTAGGCGGTGTTTGGGCAAATGAGTCTTGGGGTAGATACTGGGGTTGGGATCCAAAAGAGACTTGGGCTTTAGTGACTATTCTTGTATATGCAGTTGTAATTCATCTTAGATTTATTAAGTCTATATATAGTGACTTTAACTATAGTGTAATCTCTTTACTATCTTTTTCAACAGTTATAATGACATACTTCGGAGTAAATTATTACCTTGCAGGAATGCACTCTTATGCTAAAGGTGACCCAGTGCCTATTCCTGATTTTGTCCCTATTACTTATGCAATTATATTTGTGGTAATTGCTTTGGCGTTTAGAAACAGAAAACTCTCTTAAAAGGATAGGTGTGGACTTTAAAGGCTTCTCAAATAAAACACTCCCTTTTTTGAGAGCTATCCGCAGCAATAATAATAAAGAGTGGTTTGAAGCTCATAGAACAGAATATGACAATTATATTCTAACTCCATCACGCTCATTTGTAGAGGAGTTTGGCGAGCATCTTATGGCTCTTGAACCAACTATAAACTTTTCTCCTAAAATCAATAAATCACTTTTTAGAATTTATAGAGACACTCGTAGAATGGGGGCAAATAAAGAACCATTGAAGCATCGTATAGGTATTATCTTTTGGCAAGGTAATGGCAGCAGAATGCAGACATCATCTTTTTACATGCACTTTTCACCAGATGAACTTTTTGTTTCTGTTGGTGTTAGATGGTTTGAGAAGCCTATGTTAGATGCATACCGTGAATATATAAAAGACTCACGCAAGCGAGAGACATTAAATAGACTGCTTCACTCTTTGATGGATAAAGGTTATAGTGTGATTGAAAAGGGGTATAAAAGATACCCATCAGGTATAAATAAAGAGATGATGTATTCGCATCTATTTTTATATAAAGGGATGGCGACTTATAAAATTATAGAGCCAAATTTAATAGAAAATGGTGAGAAATTGATAGAAACACTTTATAAGATATATGAAGATATGTTACCATTACAACAAATTGTTTATGAAATAAGTTTGAGAGTTAAGGAGGAAGGCAAGTGAAAAAAGAAGCAGTAATTTTACTAAATATGGGCGGACCTAATAACCTTGAAGAGGTTGAAATATTTCTAAAAAATATGTTTGCAGATAAAAACATATTGACTATGAAAAGCAATCTATTGAGAAAGTTTATTGGGGGATTGATAGTCTTTAATAGAACAGAGAGTTCACAAGAGATATACAGACAGCTTGGTGGTAAATCACCAATAGTAGGACATACAAAATCTTTAGTAAAAAAACTTCAAGAGAGACTCGGAGGAAATGTAATAGTTGACTTTGCTATGCGTTATACACCCCCTTTTGTACCTGAAGTTATAGATAGAATTAACAAAGAAAAAGTTGAAAAGATATACTTGATTCCTCTGTACCCTCAACAATCAACTACAACTACAAAATCATCACTAGAAGACTTTGAAGAGAATTACCACAACAGTGAAGGTAGTGCTGTTTTAGTGGAAATAAAACATTTTTTTGAAAACAAAACATATAACAAAGCCGTAATTGAGAGAATAAAAGAGAAGATGGGCGGCGATAACTATAATGATTTTGATATTATATTTTCTGCACATGGACTTCCTAAAAAAATAGTAGACGCTGGTGATGTTTATGAGCGACATGTCAAAAAGCACGTAGAAATTTTAAAAGATATGTTAAAAGAAGAAAAAATGAATTTTCATGCTACTCATTTAGCGTACCAATCAAAGGTCGGACCATTAGAGTGGTTAAAACCGTCTTTGCAAGATAAACTTGAAACTGTAAGAAATAGGGGAATAATTATATTTCCAATAGCTTTTACTATCGACAACTCTGAAACAGATTTTGAGCTGGAGATAGAGTACAGAGAGATAGCAGAAGAGCTAGGTTTTAAAGAGTATAGAGTTTGTAGATGTCCAAATGATAGCGATCTTTTTGTTGATGCTCTTGAAGAGATATATACTAAGATGAAGTAGGATAGTTTATGAAAGTTGTTATTTTTGATATGGATGGTACTCTCTTAGATTCAAAAAAAGATATAACTATTTCTGTAAATAAAATAAGAGAGATACATTATAATATGCCTCCTCTTAGTGAAGAGTTTATAGTTGAAGCCATAAATATGGAGGTTAGAAATTTACCTAAACTTTTTTATGGTACTGAAGTTTATCACGAAAGAGATAGAAATGCTTTTGAAATTCATTATGCTATTCAGTGTATACAAAATCCATATCTTTATGATGGTATAAAAGAGACGCTTCTTGAGTTGGTTAATAAGGGGATAAAAATTTCTGTAGCTACTAATGCCCCCACTCCATTTGCTCTAAGAATGTTAAAACATTTAGGAGTATACGAACTTTTTGATGTGATTATAGGAGCAGATAAGGTGGCTATTTCTAAACCAAATCCTGAAATGCTTGAAAATATTTTAAATTTTTATAAGTTTAACAAGAGTGCTCATAAAGCCTGGATGGTTGGTGATAATTCAAAAGATATGCTAAGTGCAAGAAATGCTGGCATTGACTCAATATTTGCAACTTGGGGATTTAGCCCAATAAGTAATCATAGTTTAGTTGTAAGTAATCCAAAAGAGATATTAGATATTGTTTTATAAATTTTTATGATAGAATATATGCAGATTATAACAAGGAATTAATGTGCTTGATGCTGATTTAATAGTTGCTCTTGCGTTTATGGCAGTACTTTTTTTTAGACAGATTTATATACTAAAGCAGCCAAATAAAATAGATTATGCACCACTTATGATAGGGATAGGAGCTATTAGCAGTCTCGTTCATTTTATAATACATCCTGAAGTTATTGATACGCTTCTGGTATTAAGAGAGAGTCTTTTCCCTTTATTAATATCTATGTTACTTTATATTGTTATGAATGTATTTCACCAGACAAAGCAATCTCAGCTTGAAAAAACCCAATTTGAATTTACAAAAGCTTTGATAGAACAGATAACACAGCTAAAAGAGTTTGCTTCTGAATTAGAAAAGAAAATGATTTTAAATAAAAATGAAGATAGAGAGTCTCAACAAGAAATAAGAGAAAAATTTAAGCAAGATATAAAAGCACTAGATGCGATACAAATAAATCAAGGTAAGTTTTTAGATAAATTTTTAGAGATGGATGAGTGGCACAAGGATGTTTCAATAGCATTTGAAAATTTTACAGAAGTTCAACTACCATCTTTGGACGATGTAGTACATAAACATATAGATATACTTAGAATTGCTGAGCAAGACCACTTTAATAAAGTTAAAAACACCCTTGAAAAAGCTGTAGATAGTAGATATGATATGACAAAAGATATCGAAGAAATGAAGTATAACTTAGAGAGTATTGGTAATATTTCGCAAACAATAGCAAATAATATTACAAATCAAACGATTGAACAACTCTCACATGTAACGAAACCGTTCGAAAAGCAAATTTTATCACTTAAATCACATACCGAAGGTGTTGCTACATCTTTATATGAGGGTGAAAGTAAGCTTAGTGGCATTAAAGAGCAGAGTGAGATGATCATGAAGCAGATGATTTTATCATCAAAAAAGATGAGTGTATTAGAGGGACAAAATAGTTCTTTACATGATCTCTATGGCAGTATAAAAGAGCTTGTGAGTGATATAGAGATTGTAAAGGCTGAGTATGTAAAATCACAATCACAATTAAGCGTAATTGTAAATGATCTTAAGGTAGCTCAACTTAACGAGATGAATAGTGTGAAAGAACAGATGGAATCTTTGACATTGGAACTTACAGTAAAGATAGACAACTCCCTGGAAAAATTACACAAGCACTACAATATTGCAAATGAAGATATATCAAAAAGTGTTCAGTTTTTAGCTAAACAGGCTCAAGTTAAAAAAAGTTATTCTGACCTAGATAGATAATATTATTAAGACTGGGTATATAAAAAGTCCAATATATGGTAAAAAATTATTTATTGGTGCTAGCAATATCAAGCTCATTTCATGAGATAGTTCCCTTTTTATATATACCTGCTCTATAAGAATTATTTTAGTAGCTATATCTGCACTCTTAATAAAAAGTAAAATCATTGCAAAAGTGTTGTAATTGCTTAGTATTGCAAAACATATCGCAAATATAAATGTTGGCTGCATTATTAAAAATATAAAGACACTTTTAGAGTAATATTTATGCATGCGGATTATCATACCCATAATGCTAGGTGCTTTTTGCCAGCTTATTTCATAAACTTCAAGAAAAACAAAAAGAAGTATGTAGTTTAAAACTAAATCATTTATCATCTTGAAATTCTACAATAATTTTTGCATAATATAGTAAAAATTCAGAGAGCATAATCATACTCTTTAATTAAAACAATAATATAAAATAATATAAGAAAATATTTTAATACTAAAGTACTATATACATATAAATTAACTTATGATAACATCTAAAAATAATTATATTTTATGGAGGTGTGAGATGTCTACTGGTAAAGTTATAGGACAAATACAAGTATCGCTTGGTAATGTAAAAATTGTTGGTGTTGATGGTGTGATTCGCAACACTACGTATGACGGTTTAATGTATGAAGGTGAGCAGATAGTTAGTGGTGATCCTACGGCACTATTTCAGATTAAGTATGCAGCACTTCCAGAAGCAACTGCTTATGATGGTATATTTAGAGTCTTAGCTGATGGCTCAGTTATAGCCGGCATTGATGCTATGGATAGTATTGCTAGTGATGAGAACCTTATGGATTTATTAGAAACAGCAGCCGGAGAAGAAGGAATTGATCCAAGCTCTGCATTTATTCCAATTGATGTTGTTGCCGACTCTAGTGTGCAAGGTTTTACAAGAGGTTCAAATTCTGAAGTTTTGGGTGCGGATGGAATTGGTTCTGGAGCAGAGTTCTCAGATGATTTAAATGACTTCGCCCCAACTGCTTTGGATGCTGCTAATGTTGCTACAGAGGATGACTTAACTAATGTTACAGGACAACTAGTTGGTGCAGACGCTGATGGAAATGCTTTTACTTTTGTTTTAGTTGATGGACCTACAGAGGGAACCATTATATTAAACCCTGATGGAAGTTACATTTATAATGTTGCAGGTGATTTTCAAGATTTAGGAGTCGGTGAAACTAGAGATGTTACTTTTACATATAAAACTGTAGAGACTAATACTCCGGAAGGTTATGAAAGTGAATTAGCTACGGTAACTATTACAGTAACTGGTACAAATGATCAGCCTGAAATAACAAATATATATGCGAATGGAGAAGAAACATGGTTAATTGGAGCTTCTACAATTCAAAGTGATAATGACTCAGGAGAAGCTGGTGGGTATTACGATATAGATGGTGCATCAGTAGAAGCCATAAATACTCTATTTTATGTCGGAGAAGGTTCTGTAGAACTAAGTGATATTCCAAACCCAGTTGGTGATGAATATGACCCGACTGATGGTGCGGCTATGAAGTTTACAATGAATGTGGATGCAGGTGAAACTGTAACATTTAACTGGACTTTTAATGATGCAGAAGGATATGATAGTAATTATGAAGATGATGAGGGCTATAGAGATTTTTCTTTTGTTGTAATTGATGGTCAATCTATAGAACTATTAGCAGATACTTATTTTGATGGTAACACAAATAGTGGTGTGTTTACATATACATTTGAAAATGCTGGTCAACATGAGATTACATTTGGAGTTATGAATGATGATGATGAACAGGCTGATTCTAGTCTTCTGATTTCATATATATCAGGTGGAACAATAGTAAGCACTGATAGCGTTGGTTATGTTGAGAGTATGGATAATACACTATATGAGACACATGATAATATAGATATATCTGGTGTAGATGATACTCAAGATGAAGTACATAATATCTTTACGGGTGTATTAAGTGTATCGGATGTTGATGTTACTGATACTCATACTTTTGAAGTAGTTACAGGAACTGTATCTATAGATGGAGTTATTCAACCAGATGCATTAGCAATAATTTACTTTAATGATGAATCAGGAAACTGGGAATACAAAATTGAAGGAGACTTTAATTATTTAAGCGCAAATGAGAATGCTGTAGTAACATTTGACTATGTTGCTATAGATGACAGTGGTGTTGGACTCGGAGATGAGTTTAATGAACCTGAACGCTCAGAACCGGCAACTGTCACATTGACAATTACAGGGACTAATGACCAGCCGATAGTATCAGAAGTAGCCGTTGAAGCAGTAAATGAAGCTTTAGACGGCATGAATGTAAATGTGTTTGTAAATCAGTTGTCGGTAACAGATGATGACGTTAATGATACACACACTTTTCATATTGTAGACCCAGATGCCAATGAAGGAAATTTTTATGGAGGAGGGGGTACTCAAGGTGCTCATGATCCTCACATCCCAACTACTGTAACTGATGATTCAGGTGTCCCACTTGGGATTACCGCTACAGTAGAGATGACAGATATAGACAATGGTACATTCGAGATAGTTGGTGACTTTAATGCACTTGCAGTAGGGGAGAGTGCTACAGTTACATTCTCTTATGTAGCCATAGACAATAGTGATGGTGTAGGCGAAGCATCAGTTTCAGAACCAAAATTAGTTACAGTTACAATTTTGGGTACGAATGATCAACCGGTAGTTACAGACATAAATGCAAATACTATCGTTGTTGGGGAAGAACTTACTGATGTCCATGATATAGTCGAAAATGGTGAGGGGACAGTTGCATATACATATTTTACTGTTTATGAAACAACAACAGTTTCAATCGCAGCAAACTCAACTGGAAGTAGTTTTGTTGATCCTTATCTTTACGTATTTTCTAATGATGGTGATTTGACTGAGGATGATTATATAACACACAATGATGATTCTGGACCTGGTTATAATTCATTTCTTAGTGTAACACTTCAGCCTGGAGAATATATTGCTGCGGTGGGTGACTTTCCTCTAAACATTTCAGAAGCTGTGAACGGAATAAATAATGGTAATAACAGTGCAGGTGAGATAACCATAATATTTACTGCAGATTACGGTATATCTATACATGATTCTAATACGAATAATTCTCTCTTTTATGAATCTCACGACACTACTGATATTATAGGATTAGACGACACACAAGAGGATGTATATACAACATTCGTTGGTACTTTAGCAGTACAAGATGATGATGTTACTGATACTCATACTTTTGAAGTAGTTACAGGAACGATAGCAATTAATGGAGAGACTATTTCTGATGCATTAGCAACAATCTATTTCAATGAAGAATTAGGAAACTGGGAGTACGAAATAAGAGGAGACTTTAATTACTTAAGCGCAAATGAGAATGCTGTAGTTACTTTTGATTATGTAGCTATAGATGATAGTGGTGTTGGACTAGGAGATGAGTTCAATGAGCCGGAACGTTCTGAACCAGCAACTGTTACACTCACAATTACTGGATCAAATGATCAACCGATTGTAAGTAATGTTGTTCTTGGTATAGATGAAATAATCTACGAAACTCACGACACAAATCCTGCAGACAACTATAATGGAGAAGGGTATAATCCAGATTGGGATGGTGGTATTGGTCTAAATGACGAATACAGCAATGCCTTAAGAGGTACCCTGGTCGCGAGTGATGATGATATTAATGATACTCATATGTTTGATATTATTAATACAAACGGGGGCAACTTTACATCAACACTAGACACCCAAGCTGAAGGTTATAATACACATGTAGAGTATCCTGTATGGGATATTGACCTTCAAGATGGCGAATTAGATTTTCCAGTATCAGTTATGATTGAATCAACAGATATTGATGCTTCAGAGATTGATCTTTCATATATTAGACTATATAACAATGATGGTGCCGATAGCAGTACAGACTTTAAACTAGTTGGTAACTTCAATGCATTAGCCGCAGGTGAGACAGCAACTGTAACATTTACATACAATGCAACTGACAGCTCAAGCGGAAGTGAAGAGCCAAACCTATCAGAACCAAAAACAGTAACTATTACTGTGACTGGTACTAATGATCAACCGGTTGTGGAGAATGTTGTTCTTGGTATAGATGAAATAATCTACGAAACTCACGACACAAATCCTGCAGACAACTATAATGGAGAAGGGTATAATCCAGATTGGGATGGTGGTATTGGTCTAAATGACGAATACAGCAATGCCTTAAGAGGTACCCTGGTCGCGAGTGATGATGATATTAATGATACTCATATGTTTGATATTATTAATACAAACGGGGGCAACTTTACATCAACACTAGACACCCAAGCTGAAGGTTATAATACACATGTAGAGTATCCTGTATGGGATATTGACCTTCAAGATGGCGAATTAGATTTTCCAGTATCAGTTATGATTGAATCAACAGATATTGATGCTTCAGAGATTGATCTTTCATATATTAGACTATATAACAATGATGGTGCCGATAGCAGTACAGACTTTAAACTAGTTGGTAACTTCAATGCATTAGCCGCAGGTGAGACAGCAACTGTAACATTTACATACAATGCAACTGACAGCTCAAGCGGAAGTGAAGAGCCAAACCTATCAGAACCAAAAACAGTAACTATTACTGTGACTGGTACTAATGATCAACCGGTTATAGAGAATGTTAATTTAAATGATACTCAAGGTACCATTTATGAAACACGCGATAATACGACTTATTTTAACAATAGTGATGATACACAAAATGATACATATAGCTATATTGATGGAACATTAGCCACAGCAGATGATGATGTTAACGATGGGCATACCTTTATCTTAGCGGATATTACAGCAAGAGAGTTTTATGGTGTTCCTAGACAAGGGGCTGATACTCAAGATGTTAAATTTCAAGTTGTTTCTGAATATGCTGACGCTAGTGACCGTGTTGTTGATGGTTACGTTAAAATGGTTGTCGAATCAACTGATATTAATGTTGGACATATTGATGTTAAAGGAATCGTATTATTTGATAATGATCCTACTGATGCTACTCCAAATTCAACAGATTTCAAAGTATTTGGAGACTTCAATGCTCTTGGAGTAGATGAAACAGCAACAATTACTTTTAAATATTATGCACAAGATGATAGTGGTGTAAATGAGAATGGGGATGTAAATAACGAACCATCACTCTCAGAACCAAAAACAGTAACTTTTACTGTAACTGGTACAAATGATCAGCCTATTATTGATCATATTGAGACTAGGGATGTACTTGAGACTAACTTAGATTCAGTTACTTATTATGGAGAAGTTGCACCTGTTGATTTGACAGATGTAGCATCAGATCCAAAAGAAGGATCAGCACTAAAACTTGTTTTTGATACTGCTGATGGTGATACAGTGTCATTTGACTGGAATTTCATATCTGCTGATATGTTCCTAGATGCTGTTTCAGTTATGGTAGATGGTGTTATTGTTGGAACCGTTGACACACAAAGAAGCCTGACTTCTGGAACATATGAAACAGACCCTCTTAGTTCAGGTGAACATACAATTACATTTGTAGTTGTAAATGACAGACTTGATGATGGTAATACTGCCTATAATGCACAATTTGTTATCTCTAATGTTGTAACTGATGGTGTAATGCTTCCAGGAGAAGTATTTGGTGCTGTTGATAGAGTTGGTGGTACTTACACTTTATCTGCTAATTCAAATCTTCCAGTAGCTGATCTTGATGCGTTTATAGACCTTGAAGGTGTTACGTATGAAAATGCACACTTAAGTGGATCAATCGAAGAGTATTTGAATGGTGAGGATAGAGTAGATGGTATACATGTAAGTGATGATGATGACAATGATGGCTACTCTTACGTGGCATTTGCTGACAGAATTGTTGAATTTACAGAGACTCATGACGACCCAGGGACAGATGTGGACCTTATAACAACCCCTATCCGCGTAAGTCTTGATGCAGATGGTAACTACGATGTGATTAGTTCAAGTTTTGACAAGCTTGGAGATGGTGATAGTGTAACAATCACTTTTGATATTCGAGTAAGAGATGATAGTGGTGCTAGTGATAGAGGAACTGATCCTGATGAGGCAGCAGTATCAGAAGCAAAAACAGTAACTATCGTGATTAACGGAACTAATGATAGTCCGGTACTTGGAGCTATTAGCGCTGTGGAAATGATGGAGACTGATTTACAAGGTCTTCCATTTACTCAAGACCAAGCTTATCCAGAAAACTCTTATATTATTGGTACTTTACCTCCTGTTACAGAGTTGGTATCTGATGAAGATCTAAATGATACACATACATATGTAGAGTTTGGACAGTTTAGCGGACCTCCAATGTTTGTAAATGTTCTGGACGCTAATGGAGCGATTATGGGTAATGCTCAAATCAGACTAGATTCTGCAGGAGAGTATAGAGTTTTTAATCCATCATTTAATAATCTTGCCGCGGGTGAGACAGCAACAATTAACTTTGAAGTTAAAGTTACAGATGGAACTTCACTCGGTGAGAATCCAGAATCAAATGCTCAAGTCGTGACACTTACGGTAACTGGAACAAACGATCAACCAGTTGTTCAAGATGTACATATTGGTATAGCTGAGACATCTTTAGCTAATGTAGGTATCTATGAAGAAGCAAGATATGAAGGAACATTAACTTCAGCAGATGAAGATACTGCTAATACTAACCCTCACTATCAATTAGTAGGAGATGTAGAAGTTTCAGGCAACTCAGCTGGAATATTGGCTTCTCATGTAGTTGTTGCCTTATCAGGTGCAAGTTCAAATGGATGGAATACTACTGGAGACTATACTGTTACAAGCACGATGTTTAACGGTTTAGCAGCAGGTGAGACAGTTACAGTTAGTTTTGATTATAAAGCATCTGACTGGGAAGGTTTTTCAACAACAGGAGATGGAGTAAATGAAGCTTCTCACAGTGATGTTAAAACAGTAACTCTTACCATAACAGGCACAAATGATGCAGCAGTTCTCTCTGGAGATGTCGCTGGCGGAATTAATGAAGATTCTGTATTGACAATCGACGGGCAGTTATTAATTACAGATGAAGATGTAGGTGAAGCACATTATCAAACTGGATTTGATTTTGATTCTTCTTCAGACAATTCTGAATCATATGGTACCTTTACGATTGATACAAATGGCAGATGGACGTATTCACTAGATAATGCAAATCATGGCTCAGAGATTCAAGCACTGCATGCTGGAGAAACAATTACTGAAGTGTTTAATGTTTATTCTCAAGATGATACTACTCATAGTAATCCGCAGTTAGTTACAATTACAATAGAAGGTGCAGAAGATGGACCGGTTGCGGTTTCTGAGACTATTACTAAAGTAGCTGATCATGTTGACATGACTAGTATACCTAGTTACGAGGATGGTGATATTACAGCAATGACATTCAACTCTTTATTCCCATATTGGACGAATGAAAATGCTGAAGTTGTAGTACGTGGTAATGGCACATATGCAGTTGATGATCAAAATGAGGTAAGAATTTTTTGGTGGTCTGTTGCTGATGCTGATAAAGAAAATTTTATTGATAGCAAAGGCTTATGGAATGAAGGAATTATTTTTAATTTTAATCATATAGTAAGTGAAGCTACAATAGTTCTACATAATATTGATAATCATGATAATGTGGCAATTGCACTTTATAATGGAGATGATTTTATTAAATTTGTAGATGCTTCCAATGTAGCTCCAAATAACCAAGTACTTACAATTGATGAGGGTTTAACATTTACTGGGGTTAGAATCTATGCACTTGATACTATTAATGGAATAACGGATTTTACAGTTGATTCTGTTGTTGGTTATTATGAATATGAAACAATTAATCCTTTCATAATAGAAGAGGAGACATTATTAGCAAACGACACTGATGCTGAAAACGATGATTTAGATATAATTTTTGTTGATAGTCTGTTGATTCCAGTTGGAGGAGGTGCAGCTATTGGCACGGTGACTCTTGTGGATGGAGATGTTCTAATAACTCCAAATTCAGGAGTAGAATTTACAGACCCTGTTAACGAGTATGCCACATTTAATTATACTATATCTGATGGTAATGGTGGAATTGATACAGCAACTGCTACTATCAATATAAGACTAGGTACTTTAGAAGAAGGTGAAGCATATTCTGATATTGAAAATGTTCTAGTAATTGATGATAATGGCTTACTCGATTTAACAAATGTTACAAATATAGATGTAATTCAGTTAGGTGAAGATGCTACGCTAGTTGGAAGTGGTGCTCTTGATGCTATTAATGCTAATGATGTATTTACAGCAACAGGGGATGATAATACACTAGTTATCACTGCATTAGATAATAACGCAGCAGATCAGGTCAATGTAGATACAAGCTCATTAACACCTCAAGGAGATACTAATATTGGTGGCGTAGACTATGCTCAGTACGGCGATGGAACATCAACATTGTTAATTGAGATTGATCCTCCAATAGATATGCCATAATGTACAAATATGTTAACATGTAACAATATTTGTTGCATGTTAACTACTATTTAATTTTCTTTATTTTAGAATGATTACTTAAATTTTAAGGCGAGGGAGACTCTGTCGGTTACTCCGGCTTTTTCAAAAATGTGACTAATATGACCTTTAACGGTTGAGAGGGCGATCTTTTGTTTTTGTGCAATCTCTTTATTTGATAACCCATCAGCAATCATTAGTGTAATGTCTCTTTCTCTTTCTGTTAAGAGCGAAAAGAAAGAAGGTTCATTTTTATTATGACTTTGGACATATTTATTAATAATATAACGTGTCAAATTAGAAAAAAGCCAATTATTACCACTCTCTACACTACTTATCATTTTGAGTAAATTATCTTTATCTATGTATGAATTTTCATACCCTTTAATACCATTTCCCAATAAAGTTGAAGCATGATGTACTTCAGGTACAGCATTAAAGAGTAGAATATTTGCAAACTTGTAAGATTTTAGTTTTAATAATGCATCTTGAATATTGGAAACACTCATCTCATCTAACATGACAATTGAAGAGTCACTATTTTTATCTAAATAATCTGTTAATTCATAAAAATCTTCTATATTTAATAATTGATATGAATTTACGAGAGCTTTCTCCCAATGTTTTCTAATTGAAGACATATTTGTAAATAGTATTATTTTTTTCATACAACCTACCTCTCACTCAATACATTTTCTCTGGCGCGCAATAACGGTTTTAAAATATAGTCTAATACAGTTTTCTTTCCGGTGATAATATCTACATCTGCTGTCATACCGACAATAACATTAAGTTTTTTATCTTCATTGCCTAGGAAGTTTTTATCAGTCCTAATACGTACAAGATAATAACTTTGCTTGTCTATTTCATCAATGATTGTATCAGCACTGATATGTGTTAAAGTACCCTCTAGTGAACCATATATAGCAAAATCGTAGGCAGAAAATTTTACAATTGCACGTTGCCCTGGATATAAAAAGGCAATATCTGCAGGTCTTATTTTAGCCTCAACCAATAAATTGTCTTGGGTTGGTACAATTTCAATAATGTTCATACCTGGTCTTACAACACCACCTACAGTGTTTACTAATAATTGTTTAATTGTTCCATTTACTGGAGAACGGACAAATGTGCGCTGTACTTTATCTTCTCTAGCAATATTAGCTCTTTCAATTCTTGACATTTCTGCTTTTGCTTCATTAAATGCCTCTTTGGCAGCGTTGCGAAACTTTAATTCAACCTCTTTTATATTATCCTTTTGCTCTTCAAGAACAGAGATAAGGCGTGGTATAGAGAGGTTTATTGCCTTCATTTCACCACCAATTGTGCTAGCTTGTCTTTGAAGTTGTAAATATTCAACTTCAGATACAATGCCTTTGTCAACTAAAGGCTTATTTAGTTCGAGTTCTCTTCTAATTAGTGAATAGTTATTTGTTAATTGAACTAATTTAGCTTGTGCCTCTTTTAGCTCATTTCGTTTTTGTAGTAAGCGGCGGTTATATATGATTATATTATTATTTAGCTGTTCTAGGTTTGTACGATACAAAGACTCTTCATGTTTAATAAGATTTGGTGAGTTTTTTCTTATTTGTTTAGTAGCTCTAAATGGACGCCCAGATGACTCTGCTAAAAGTCTAATAGTCTTCGCTTGTAGTTCATTGTAACGAAGTTGGCTCTCTATATAATTACTGACAAAACTTGTATCATCTATTTTTACAAGAATATCTCCTTTTTTTACTTCTTCACCCTCTGCAACAAGAATTTCACTAACAATACCACCTTCAAGATTTTGTATTACCTGTAATTGGTGAAATGGAATAATTTTACCTTGCCCTCGAGTTAGAGCATCAATCTCAGCATTATAAGCCCAATATATTAGCCATAATATTACAAATGCACCTATCCACAACATGAGCCTAGTGCTTAAAGTGGTATTCATTAACATAGCTGAGCTAACAGAATTCATATATTCTAAATCTTCCTCGTCTTTTACGCGAAGTTTTTTGATATCTTTTTTTCTATAGGAGTAATCAACAAATTTATCTTTAAGACTCATGTTTTACCCCTTTTTTTGGTTTATGCAACTGTTCAATAACTTCATTGCGTATGCCATCTAAAACAATTCTTCCTTTGTCCATTAAGATTAATCTTTGTGTAAGCGCCAATAAGTTGTTTTTATGTGATATTAAAATCATTGTACGATTTTTTTGATGTACATTTATTGTTCTGATGAAATTTAATTCATGGGCGCTATCCATTGAATTTGTTGGCTCATCAAGTAACACAATTGGTGCAGGGTGTATAAAGGCTCTTGCTACACAAATAGATTGTTTTTGACCCCCTGATAAACCGTCACCTCTCTCACCAACTGGCATATCATAACCCATTGGATGAATGTCAGCAAAGTCACTTACCCCACTAAGTTTTGAAACATATAAAATATCTTCATCACTAGCATCCGGAGAGCGTAAAATAATATTATCTTTTAATGTCCCTTGAAACAATATGACATCTTGTGGCACATAGGATATACTTCGTCTCAAATCGGCAGGGTCAATCTGTTTTATATCAATTCCATCAATTAATATTGAACCGTCTGTTGGTTCATAAAGTCCTAGAATTAGCTTTTCAAGAGTTGTTTTTCCTGAACCATTGGTACCTATTATACCGACAGACTCTCCAGGGTTAATTACAAAACTAATGTCATCTAAGACTTTTTTATCAGTATCTGGATATGTAAAATTCACATGTTGAAACTCAATCTTTCCACTAAAAGAAGGGCGCTCAACAAACTTTTTAGCATCTTCTCTTTCAACAGATAGTTTCATTATTGCGTTTATAGCATCATACGCTGTTTTTGTTTGTTGAAAGTTTGCGATTAAGGATGCTACTTGACCTAAGGGTGCTAGCATTCTTGAACCAAGCATAACTACGGCTATAAGTCCACCCATGCTTAAAGATTTTTCACCTATAGCATAAACACCACCGATAACAAGTGCTACTGTATTTATCTGGACTACAAAATTTACAAATGTTGAAATAGAATTTGATAAAATTTTAGAGCTTAGACCTTTTTGTGCAACATCACCAGTTGCTTCTTCCCATTTCCATTGATAGTGACCACTTATTCCTAGTGCTTTAATAGTTTCTAATGCTGATAATGATTCAATTAAGACAGAGTTTTTTCGTGCAGATGCTTCATATGTACTTTGAACGCTGTGTCTCATTGGTTTTTCAAGAATAGCACTGTAGATTATAATAATCAAACCACTAATCATAGGAATAGCAACTAACCAATCCCCTATTATATATATAATAAATAAAAAGATAATTGTAAATGGTAAATCTATCATAGTAGCAATTGAAGATGCAGTAAAAAAACCTCTTATAGAATCAAAGTCTTTTAAGTTACTGGCAAAAGATCCAACAGAACGAGGTTTAGAAGCTATTTTTAAATTTAATACATGTTCATAAATCATTGATGACATAATGACATCACTTTTCTTTGCTGCATTTTCAAGAAAATAGGAGCGTAAAAATTTTAAAATAATATCGAATATATATATTACAACAATACCAGTAGCAAATACCCACATAGTATCTATAGCATTATTTGGAACAACTCGATCGTATACATTTAGAGTGAAAATCGGACTTGCCATAACAAAAAGGTTTATTAAGAAGGATGCTACAATAACATCCATATAAACACCTCTTGAATATGCTAGAGTACCCCAAAACCAGTGATGTTCTTCATGTTTCAACAAACGTTTATGAGCATCTTTATAGTTATGTGAAGGTTTTAGTAAAAATGCAAAATTTATATACTCAGCTTCTAGAATATTTGATTCTACCCAATTCTCTCCTTCACCAACTTCTGGCAAAATAATTCTTGCATATTTTCTATCTGGGCTAATTTCAGTTAAAATACACGCCTTTTCATTTTCCTTATCACCTTTTAATATTAAGATAACAGGTAGAAGTAGTGGGGATATATCTTTAAATGAGTAATTTACTAACTTAGAGCTAAATCCTGCACGCTGTGCAGCACGATGAAAAGCAGATTTTGAACCTTTTGTTTCCAATGAAAACAGTTTAGGTGTTACCCTTCCCGGTGGTATTGGAAGGTCGGCAACAAGTGCATCAGCACTAAAAGGACGATTATAGAGCTTGGTGAAAATCACCAAGCATTCTAATATAGGGTCTTTGGGCATGTTATTCAACCACTACATTCATTTCTTCCAGTATTTTACCGGTGTATGATAAAATTTGATAGTAAGAGAGTAGACGGTCAAACTCTGCTGTAGCTTTACGATTTCTAGCGTTGTTGCGTTCAACTTCAATATTCAAAAGGTCAATAATACTTCTTCGTCCAAGCTCATTCTCTTTAATATAATCAGCTACTGTTTCTACAGTTGATTTTATATTATTGTCTATATGAACTAATTGTACCTTTGTTGAGTTAAATGTTTGTAAGGCGATTTGAGTGTTAGCTTTTATGTATCGCTTTGCATCCGCAAGAGTACTGTTTTTATTAAGTAATCTGTGTTGATTTGCTTGTTTGTTAGCTTGATCTGCCAAACCGTTGAAGATATTATAGTTTAGAACTAATAAAGCGTTATAACCAGAGTCATTTTCGTGTAGACTTGGGTTTGGATTGCTTAGGTCAGTAGAAACACCATGCACGTTTGCATTCCAATAACTTTGCAATCTAATATCTGCTCTTGGGTAATAAGGTGCTTCTGAACGTTTTAGAGCAGAACTTGCCACCTTAATATCATCTTGTGAAACATGGATTGTAGGATTGTTTTTCATAGCAATATCAACTAAAGCGTCTAAAGTATCTGCAGGTATTGCACCTATCATTGGCTTTTCTAAATCTGTAGCAGATACTTCGCCTGGTAATATACGCTGAAAGCTTGAAATAGAGTTAACATAATTTTGTTCTGACAAATACTGAACACTCAAAGCACTCTCATAACGTGATAATGTCTGTTTATAATCAGAATTACGTCCAACTCCTGCATCTACTTTTTGCTTTATTTGCGAAAGGTATTTTTTGTGTACTTCTACATTCTCTTTAGAAATTTTATATAACTCATAATTTCTAAGTACATCAATATAGTAAGTAACAGCTTCTAATGCTAAATCATTTGCACTCTCTTTAACTGAATCATTAGCGGATAAAATAAGTGCTTTTTGTTGTTTAACACCATACTTTGTGTCAAAACCCATAAACAAGTTTTGAGATAGTGTAGCAGAAGCATCTTGTCTAACTAAACTCTCACTCTCCCTTGCATTTGCTATTGTTCTTGTTACCTCAGGACCAACTGAGTACGACAAGTCAATTGTCGGCAAATAATCAGCTTTTACACGTGTAAGCAACTCTTTTTGCGTGAAGTGATCCTCTTTCTTCATCTGCATCTGAGGATGTGTTTCAATTGTTTTTTGTACAACTTCTGTGACTGACATAGCACTTACAAGTGCAGGCGTTAGGACAATAGAGAGTAATGTTAATCGTTTCATTCTGTTTCCTTTTATTATAATATTGGGTAAGTATACTATTAGAAACGTTAAGCTAATCTTAATATTATTTGTTATTTTTTAATGTATTTGAATATATATATTTTATTATTATCATTGTTTATGTTTGTCTAATGTGAATTATTACATACAAAAAAGAATTTAAAAGGTTGATAAAGTGCAAATAAGAGTCTATTGCGATTACCCATATTTTCCTGTAACTTCCGGAAACTGTAGGAAATAAAGACTTTTATTTTTAGAAATTTCCTATTTTTTAGTGAATTCAGTGAGATTTAGTGACCGTTTTTGGGGATGTTTTAGTCTTTTGAAAATGACATCTATATATTTCTTTATCATCTTATAAATACCTTAAAGTATAAAAGGGTGACAATTTCTTAGTTTTCTTCCACTGCCACATAAACAAATACTTTGTCTATCGAAACTCCGCATTTGCGTTTTCATTATGACGAGCAGCTAATATGAGATATGCCAGCAATTTCAAAGAATTCAGAAGGCTTTTTTCTATAGTATTTCTCTTCTATCTCACAAGATTGCTCAGTATATGGGTTTGTCATGACTTCTTGTAACTCTTTTATAAGTGTATAGTCTCCTTTTTGAGCCTCTTTGTAGGCAGGAACAAGAAACCACTCTCGTAGCGTATATTTTGGGTTGACTTGTTTCATCTCTTTAGAAAGCCTTTCGCAAGATTTTGGGCTAGTGGCGTTGATATCTATAGGGTTTGTGTCTTTGATGAGTGATTTCCATTTATCTAGCCACTCAGACCAGCTTTTTAAAATCTTATCATCATATATGGAATCATCGTAAAAGCTTTTAGTGAGCACAGAGATATCATCAGGTACGCTAGAGAGTTCGCGAAAAAAGATAGTGTAATCGACAGAAGTTTCTATCATTAGCTTTACAAGTTCATTGAATAGAGTTGCATTAAAGGTTTGTAGACCTAGCTTAGAAGCCCACATCTGTATCATTTTGGCTTGTATGACCTTGGAGAAGCCATCTCTTATCTCATGGAGTTGCTGGGTTTCGTTCTCATGTGACTGCAGTAAAGGTTGCAGTGCTTTGCAAAACATTTGAAAGTTACGCTCGGCAGCTTGAGGTTGATTAAGAAATGAAAAGTGAACTCCGCCACCCGTCCACGGCTGATATTTAGGGTCAAACATATCTATAAATCCAAACGGACCGTAATCGAGTGTAAAGCCGCCTGCTGCACAGTTGTCGCCATTAAAGTTCCCTTGAGTGTAGCCTACACGAATCCAGTTTGCTACAAGTGAGGTGAGTCGAGAGCGAAATTCACGAGCTAGTAACACCACTTTTCCTTCGGTAGTTAAATTTGTATCAATGACATCACTATATTCACGATCAATTAAGTGTAACACAATCATCTCGAGCTCTTCCATCGCTTTTGGATGCTCGTTTTTGCGGGCACGACGACCGAAAAGTTCAAGTTGACCTACCCGAAGAAAAGAGGGTGCAACCCGTGTTGTAATAGCAACAGCTTCTTCTATCATAACTTCAGGATCCTTGGAATATGAACCGTTTAGAAACCATGGTCGTTTGACTTTTTCTGTTTGTGATGCGTATAAACTCAAAGAGCGTGATGTTGGAACTCCAAGGGCATGCATATGTTCCTGTGCCAAAAACTCTCTAATACTTGAACGGAGTACTGCACGACCGTCAGCTCCACGACAGTAAGGTGTTCTACCACCGCCTTTAAGCTGCATTTCCCAGCGCTTGCCATTTATTACAGCTTCAAGTATAGATATGGCTCGACCATCACCGTATCCATTTCCCGTTTTAAAAGGACACTGTTCGTAGTATTCTCTGCCGTAGATAGAAAGTGCATATCCTGTTGCCCAACCTATCTTTCGTAATGGCTTGGGTAATTGAGAAGTATCACCGGAAAACAGTCGAATAAAATCTTCTGATGTTGCCAAACTATCACAAAAGCCAAGCTCGTCAAAAAAGTTCTTGCTATGCGCAATGTAAACGGGAGCTTTGATTGGTGTAGGGTTTACTGGGACATAATGCCCGCTTAATACTTGTCGGGGCAAGTGGTCTATACCGTTTTCTTTAGCATCTGGATCAGAGTTGAGTGTGTCCATTAGGGAGTAGTTTGTTAACTGTGCTAGATCATTGAGTGTATTTATAGTCTGACAGGTTTGTTTAACTTCTTGCATATATCTTCCTTATTTTAGAAACATAACATCTTATATCTCAACTACCTTTATAATAAATAAATTGCTTAAATTATATAGTTGTTTTTAACATTCTAAAATTTGATGGAATTTCAGTCTAGTTTATAGGGGACATTCCAATTATTTGCACAGAGTTTATTCTTATGATACTCTTTAGTTTATATATTATATTAACAAAGAGTAGAAATATTTTGTATTAGTCACATAAAATCCGTTTAGTAATTAAACAATTAATAAAGGATATTTATGTTAGATTTTGGACCTTTTATATCTCTATCTGCAGATGATTTTAATGAGAAAGTGGAACAAGGATATGAAATAATTGACATCAGAAGAGCTGATGAGTGGGAATGCTATGGAGTTATTGAGGGAAGTCATAAGATCACATTTTTTGATGAGAAAGGTGCATATGATATTGATGGTTTTTTAGAGGTATTCACGCAGATTGTCACAGATAAAGAACAACCTTTTATCTTAGTCTGTGCTCATGCAAGAAGAACAAAAGCAGTTGGTGAATTACTTGCTTTACAACTTAAGTATACAAATGTTTATGAATTAGATGGCGGTATTAACTGGGGTTGGATCGATAAAGGTTATAAAACTATTAGATGACTATATTTTAGTGTTAGGGTGGATTCCAATTAGATGATTTATCTATAAGTGCAAATTACGAAGTATGAGTGGCTACTTACAAATACAAAAGAAGAAAATAATGATAATTATCTAGTAGAAGAAAAATTACTAGTGTTCGAAGAGTTCCTGGGAAAGATAGGAGAATATTTAAAGAAATAGAATTTAAGACTTGAAGATATATTAATACATAATACTGATGTACAGATAGAAAATAAAAAAATTAAAAAGCTCTTAACAGATGTTTGACCTTACCATTAAATACAGTACAATACAAAAAATATAACTAAATATCAGCTTTAAGTTTCAAATAATTTGTGGATGTTTTTGGTAATGGTTTATTTTAGAGGGCTCTTAAATACCCTGTGCAAAGGGGTTTAACATGAAGATACGGGTCTATAACTTCCGGAAATTGTAGGAAATAAAGGCTTGCTTTTGAATAATTTTCCTGTATATTAGGAAATTAAGTGAAGTTTAGTGACCATTTTTGGTGCCGTTTTGTATTCTTAAAAGCTAACTATACTGAGGAGAGAAACAACTCTCCCTATTGTAGATATATTTTTATTCTATAACACACTCAACATCTCCGGATTTTCTATCCTCCATTGATATTTCAGGGCGTGAGACTTGGTTGTTAGCTGCATCATCTCCCAATACATAAACGTCGTTATCTTCAAAATGAGACTTATTTGCTTCATCATATGGAAGATCCCATACAATACAGCCATCTGTTGGACATGCAGCTTGACATGCTGGAGTATCATGGTCTCCAATACATTCAGTACAGGTTGCTGGATTAACATAGTACATATCCTCTCCTGTTGGGTTGTCATCTGATTCAACAATAGATCCTGTTGGACACTCTGCTAAACAAGCATCACACTCTATACATAAATCTGTAATACGAACTGACATTTTATATCCTTTTTTAGTTAAATTTAATAGCTATGATACCTATAACATTTTAAAGCATTATTAAGCTTCTGAAAATAACTGCTAATTATATCGCCAATTCAAATAGTAAGTGCAACACCTAGTTAAACTGCTGCATAAGATTTCGTAATTGTATCGAAAAACACTTCTGCTGGAATTTTGTAATTTAGTACCTTTCTTGGTCTAGCATTTAACCTATTCTGAACTTCAACAATTTGCTCATCTGTGATATTTTTAAACTCAGTCTTTTTTGGAAAATATTCTCTAATCAAACTATTAGTGTGTTCGTTTAAACTGGAATGTCCCCTATAAACTAGACAATATTTAATTCAGTAATTTAGATAAAATAATACGAATGTATTATGAGATTTAATAGGATTAAAAAATGGCAAGAGTAGTTTATAGTGAAGAGTTCAGAATAGAAGCGGTGAAGCAAGTTACAAAAAATGGGTATAGCATTACAGATACTGCTGATAGACTAGGAGTTCATCCTGACTCACTAAGAAACTGGATAAAAAGATTAGAATCTCCCCAAGCAATACAAAAGCATCAAATATTAGATGAATCTCAAATAGAGATAAAGAAACTCCAAAAAGAGCTCAAAAGAGTTACAGAAGAGAGGGACATACTAAAAAAGGCCGCGGTGTACTTTGCAAGCCACACAAACTAAAATATGCTTTTATAAAAGTATATAGTGAAGTTTATTCAGTTCATAGACTTTGCAAAGTTATGCAAGTACACCGTAGCGGATATTATCAGTGGCTAAATCAGCCGATCTCAGATAGAGAACTTGAAAATAAAGAATTGCTAATACAGATTAAAGATGCATTCAAAGCATCAAATGGTGTTTATGGTCACAGGAATATTCATAAAGACCTCAAAGAGTTAGGTATTCATGTAAATAAAAAGCGAGTAGCTAGACTCATGAGTGAAGCTAAACTGTATGGGGTAGGCACTTATAAACGTAAGCCATATAGTAAGGCTGGTCCAGCTCACAAAGCTTATCCAAACCATCTTCATCAGTGTTTCATTTCAGGGAAGCCAAATGACACATGGGTGAGTGATATAACTTACATTAGAACTAAAGAAGGATGGATATTTTTAGCCACTGTTATTGATTTATATAGTAGAAAAATTATTGGCTGGGCAACTGGCCATCGCCAAACTACACCGTTAATTGTTGAAGCATTAAAAATGGCCACAACAAGACTAAGTAAGGATGACAAGGTCATACTTCACTCAGATCAAGGGAGTCAATATGCTTCTTACGACTATAAAAAGTTTGCAACTTCACATAATATTACTCTGAGTATGAGTCGAAGAGGAAACTGTTATGACAATGCAGTTGCCGAGAGCTTTTTTAAGACTCTAAAAAAGGAGCTTGTTAGAAAACAGATATTTTTAACGAGAGAAATTGCAGCTTCTAAAATATTTGAATATATAGAAATGTTCTACAACTCAAAAAGAAGACATAGTTATTTAGATTATATTTCACCGAATGAGTTTGAAAAAAGGTATAATCAAAAGTCTTTAAAAAGTTAGGTTTTTACTAGTTTAGTAATTGTCTAGTTTATAGGGGACATTCCATTATTCTAATAATAGTTAGTGTTGTTTTTCTGTACAATACTAAAAAATATATTTTCAAAATCGCTTTCAGTTTTAAACATTTTAGTGTCCGGTTTTGTGTCCGGTAAATTAAAAAAGTACTGATAGTAACGGGTATAGAGGGGTTTAGAGTGAAAGTACGGGTTTATTACGAAGACACAGATACAGGCGGGGTAGTTTACCATTCAAATTATTTAAATTTTTGTGAGCGCGCTAGGAGTGATGCATTTTTTAATATAGGTTCTACACCGGTTCTTGAAAATGGTCATTTTGTAGCTAGAAGAGTTGAAGCTGAGTATCTTTTAAGTGCTAAATTAGGTGATGAGTTAAAAGTAACAACACAGCTTTCAGTTATGAAAGCAGCTTCATTTAAACTTTTGCAAACAATTTATAAGGATGAAAAAAAGATATTTGAATTGTCGATTACTTTAGCATATATAACGTTTGAAGGGAAACCTCAAAAAATCACTACAGATGTGAAAGAGCTTCTATTGTCACTCTTCAGTAGTTGATTCATAGTGTATAAATCTATATATAGATGGCTGTAGTAGTTTGATAGGGTAAATCATCTGATTATCAACTACTTCAATCTCATATTCTCTCTCTTCACCATTTAACTGGTTAAAAAAGTAGTCAACTCCAACTGTAGTTGTGTAGTTTATCCAATCATATACTATGTCATTTCCTAAAAGTAAGTTTGTTTCTATAAGTACATCTTTATTTTGAGTTATAGAGTTTGCTATTATCATATTTTTTCTATCTTGATATTGAGTCATAGAGAGCAGTAGCGGATTATAATTTGTTTGAGTTGACAATACATTTGTGCTGTTTGTATCATAGAGTGTCAGTTGAGACATAATCATTCCGCTTTTAATAATAGGAGTATTTACAAAAACTGATCCTTGGTTTATTTCTATATTTTCTTTTAACTGTTTTTCTAAGTTCGTTATTTGCTTAGGAATTGAAAATTTTACAACAGTTAGATTTTCATCAGAATTTATATTCTCACTCCTAAACTGTTCTTCTTGATAGTCAGATAGCCTTTTACCAATAATTGATTTATCATGGAAAATTACCAATGGAGATATCGCTTCTTTAATAAGTAAATTGCTTTGTGCACGATAATCAATGCCACCATAGTAAAGGTATTTTGATGTTGTAGTTGTGTCTTTTTTGTTTATTGTTGGAAAGTATATATTTAATTCAGGATTGATTTTTGAAATAATATTTTCACCTATTTGAGTTAGTGGAGCAATAACATAGTCAAACTCATCTTCTTTAATTTTTATTAGTGCATCAGAAATATCTTTATGAGTTTCATTCTCTATTTTGTAGCTTTTTAACTCAAAAGGGCGATTTTTGGCCATAAGATAAGCAAATGAAGCATTTGTGGTTGATGAAGCGTATCTTCCTATTTTTTTATATGGTAATAAGAGAGCAATGCGAAGTTTACGGCTTAGTATTTTTGCTTTTAGATTAAATAGTGATATATATTTTCTTCTTATATCCTCTTGTTTATTGTTCTCTAATGGCAAATTTGCATGAGCTAAAAATGAAAAAATAAAACCATTATCAAGATACTTTTGTAAACACTCTTCGTTGCATGAATAAGGATCTAAATTTTGAACATCTATTTTTGGAAGTTGAATATTAGATATAAGAAAGCTTTGTGCATATAATAAAAATGGAAATAGTAAAATAAGGCATAGCTTTTTCATATACAACTCTTTATAGTTTTTTGTAAATATACGATAAATGCCTATAATTAGTGCTTTTGAAGTATATTTAATCCCTACTTTTTTATAATTATTTAGTTTAGAGTAGGGATTTATTTAGTATGCTTATTATATCGGATTGAATTTAAATAAAAGTATAAACGAATGAGAGTATTAAAATATTATTTAAGTAAATGAAAATATCGCTTAAATGATACGATTATAAGTTATAATAGACTCAGAAAATGATACTATTAGATTAGATATTCGATTCAAAAGGCAAAGTATGGATAGTGAAATTATAAAGTGGATATGGCAACATAGAGATTATCCTCATTTCAAGTATGATAAAACAAAACTTTCAATACTTATCAGCGAAATCGATTATCAAAGGGGTATCCTCGATGGTATGTCTAAACTTTTTAATCAAGAAGACATTAGAAATATAGAAATAGATACCTTAACAGATGAAGCAATAAATACATCCTTAATAGAGGGTGAAGTATTCAAAAGGGAAAGTGTACGCTCCTCATTTAGGAAAAAACTGGATAAAGACTTTGATGGAAGAAGTGATAAATACTCAACAGCTGCAACAGATTCTCTTGTAGAGATACTTTTAGACTGTAGTTTAAATAAAGACCCTCTAACGCTTGATAGGCTTCACGGTTGGCATAACTGCCTCTTTGAAAATAGATATAGTAGGTTAGATCGAATTAATATTGCCAAATTTAGAACTCATGATGATATGGAAGTAGTCTCTGGTGCAATAGGACATGAAAAAGTACATTACAAAGCTGTACCATTATCAAGCATGGATGAAGATATTGAAAACTTTTTAGAATACTGTAACAGTAGTGATGAAAACATTTATATTAAGTCTGCAATAGCTCATCTTTGGTTTGTATCTATCCACCCTTATGATGATGGAAATGGAAGGATATCAAGAGCAATTACTGATTCCATTTTATCTAAACAGACACTTCATACAGAGTTTAAACTCTATTCTGTTTCAACAGCTATTAATAGTGATAGAAAAGCTTATTATGATGTATTAGATAAGACAACAAACCTCTTTAAAAATAGAAATTTTGACATAACTTTATGGTTAGACTGGCATTTGAATACTTTAAAAAGTGCAATGATAGACGCATTGAAAAATATTGAATATCTTGTAGAAAAAACAAAGTTTTGGGATATTCATAGGAAGCAATCTCTAAATGAAAGGCAGATAAAGGTTTTAAATAAAATACTTGATAAGGGTGCAGAAAACTTTG
Organism: Candidatus Sulfurimonas marisnigri; assembly: GCF_015265475.1. Classification (NCBI taxonomy): domain Bacteria; kingdom Pseudomonadati; phylum Campylobacterota; class Epsilonproteobacteria; order Campylobacterales; family Sulfurimonadaceae; genus Sulfurimonas; species Candidatus Sulfurimonas marisnigri. The sequence continues at coordinate 1,105,798 of NZ_CP054493.1, forward strand.
AAGGTGGTATCAATACAAAAAAATATATATCACTTACTAAAGTCAGTAAGGCTACAGCGGTAAGGGATATTAATGAGCTTTTAGAGTTTGGGTGCATCAAGCAAGTTCAAGGAACACAAGGGAGAAATGTAAGGTATAGAGTCCTGGTTTAGGAATAAAAGATATCAGTAAACTATGAGTGAAAAAGAGAGGATGGCTTATAAAAAAATTTAAAAAGAAACATATTTTTTTGGATGAACATGATGTACTGTTTAGACCATAGAAAGAGTATACTCAACTACTTCAAAAAACAAGCAACGAGAGGAGTTGAGACATTATAAGCCAAAGAATGATGATGTTGCTAACAATAAGTTAGAAGTTCTTTAAAGAATGGAGTGTAAAAGACCAGTTGATATAGTTATTTAGTTTTTTTACGACTAATATAAAATAAATTGTCCATATTTGGACTTTTATTCAGATCGTATGCTTTAGCTAACCTTCTTGGCTTCTTATATTTTGCATTATAGATATTAGGTAGTTGCATTGTCTTACTTCTTACCCCTAGGTGTGAATAATAATATCTTCCAATTTTAGTATTACTATCTTTAAACTGTAGTGTACAAGCCTTATATATTGCTATAGCGAGTTGAGAAGTTAATATATTGTGAGACAGTAAAATATGAATTTCTTCATCAATTTCTTTTTCCCACATCTGTATGTTTAAATTTTGTTTGCTTCCCAAAAGATTCATTCCATAAAAAGTTATTATAGAATTTATTGTAGTATATTGCTGCTGGATATATTCAAGTGGATTTCTTTGCTCTATATAGTATTTATCCCTACTAAATTTATCAATATTAAAACTGATTGAATATTCAAAATTAATATAATTTAGATTAATAATCTCTTTTAAATCATTTTGATTAAGCCTATAGTATAGTACTGTTTTATGGCAACCTCTAATTTTATTGGTAGAAAAAGAATGATTACTGAATATTTGAAGGCTCTTACCATGGATAATAAAACAGATAAACTAGCGATAAGATTTTTATACATAATCACGCAGCTAAATTTAGGTAAAAAACTTACTCCAAAAGAGTTAGCCTTAAAGTTTGATGTAACAGAGAGAATCATCCAAAAAGACATAATTACAAATTAATGCCACTTGTGGCATAATACCTCAAAAGGAGATGTTATGAAACGCATAGACTTAATTAATCAAATCATTAACAGAAAAGAGCAACTTGGTATTACTGTAGAAAACCTTGCTAAGCTTAGTGGTGTTGGTGTAAGAACTATAAACAGGCTTTTAAAGAATGAAGATGTTAAGTTAAGTACGATTGAGCATGTAACAAACTTCCTAGGTTTAGATTTTGCTGGTAATGAGCAAATACCTGTTAATGAACTAAAGAAACAAAGAGCACACGAGAAAGCTCTCTTTTTAGCTTCTATAGTTCAAGGCACATCAGCGCTTGAGATGCAAGGCTTAGAGGATGATAGTTTGAATCGTATTATTGCCACATACGAAAAAGAGTTTTTAGATGGAGAGTATAAAAATACTCTTTGGGTAGCTTAAGATGATACACTCTACAAAGCCAATAGATGATGCTACACCGCTTGATGATATATCAGGACTAAAACTGCCAAGTTATAAAGTTTACACCCTCAAAGAGATATATATTGCAGAAGCTAACAACATTGCAATCGCAACACTAAAGTACTTATCTGCCCCACCATCTAAAAAGGTAGCCCCGTTTTCTTATGAATGGCTATCTTCACTTCACGAAGAGATGTTTGGCAATGTATGGGATTGGGCAGGTAAATTTAGACAAGTAGAACTCTCTATCGGCATAAAAGCTTATCAAGTTCCAACTGCACTCAAAGAGCTATCAGATGATATCGCTTACTGGGACAAGAATAAAACCTTTGATATCTACGAAATAGCTACTCGTATACACCATAGAGCTGTTCAAATACATCCATATAAAAATGGTAATGGTCGTTGGTCTAGAATGTTGGCGAACATATATCTTAGGCAGAATGGTTCTCTCCCTGTAAAGTGGCAAGAGGACTTACTCTCAAAAGAGAATCCTAATAGAGACGAGTATATACAAGCGCTTAAAGAAGCTGATAGTGGGAACTACACCAGTTTAATTGCTATGCATCGTAGTACTTATTGAGGAAAGTATCAATGATAAAGTTTGATAAAAAGGCTATGGAAAAGTTTAATCAGATTCCAGATGATATGAAGGCAAAGATACTTTCTAATGTTTATTGTTCCAGCTGTAAAGATACAGTGAAGATTATTGATTTTACAGCAACAATAAGTCGAGAAGACTTGCTTTTAAAAGGTAAATGTGAGAAGTGTGGAACTGAAGTAGCTAGACTAGTTGAGATATAGCATTATCTTTATAGAAAATCTCTCTTTATCCCACTCTAACTTTTTAATAAATCCAAAAAGCTCATTACCATTACCAAGGATATACGATGGTGTATAGTTCATCTTTTTTGGAAGATAGCCTAATTTAATATTGTCAGTTGTAAGTACTTTAACAGCTCTGTTATCATATGGATTATTCTTTTCGCTAACTACCACTACTTTATCGTTGATTTGCAGACTTTGTATAAGTTCACTCATGTTGTCGATGAACTGAGTTCCTGCAAGATAAAATTCACCAAGACATACACCAAAAGAACTGTCAGGCAGTTTTATCTCTTTTAGATAGTGCAAAAACAGTTTAGCTGTGATTTTTGAAAGCTTTTTTTGTTCTATAAGTAAACTTTTGGTTGGTAGCCTGTAAAGCTCCATAAAACTATGGATATCATCGGTATTGATATCGCCGTCTTTTATCTTTTTTAGAAAGTATTTTCGTATGGATTTATACTCTTTATGAGATTGACCTTGTTTAGTTAGTTTATACAACAGCTTATTGTCTGTCTGTTCATACATTGATTTAAATGTGCTCTCTAGTGATAGATTTATTATCATGATAGACTCCTTCTATATCTAACAGTATAGAAAAAGTATTGGACTACATTATGTCCGTTTTATTATTTAATCAGATGTTCTATCTGCCTTGATAAAAATTTATCAGCATTGTCTTTTGCTTTAAGTGCAAGATCTTTTGGAGAAACAACAATGAGATCTGGCATCCATTTTTTCACTTCATGAAGTATTTCTCTATCAGATGTAGCAAGTAGTGCAATGTCCATGCTTCCATCACTATATATTTTAACTATACGCTGTGTAGTAGCTATCGGTCTTCGCTCAAAATACTTAGCAATATCAGAAGACGCATTTAGTATAACTTCAAAGTACTCGTTGTTAGGTTCAAACCAAGCGTTTATAGAACGTTCTAGTATATTATGGGCTCTTGATTCAGGTTTAAATACTTCATCCGTAACTTCTAAATGAGTGATATCTTTAAAATAAAATGTTTTTAAACTACTTGTTAAGATCTCTTCTCCGTACAGATACCAATAACCTTCAAAAGAAACTATCTTATATGGCTTTACATGACGGACTTTATCGTTGTAGTTAAAGATTACTATTAGATTCTCTGCGATGGCCTTTTCTATCTTGTTAAATAGCTCTAAACTCTCTGAAATATCTTCTATTATGGTTTTGGAATAAATAGGGTTATTGGAATGATTTTGAAGTTTAGAAAAAAGATGTTTTGCTTTTGAACCAAAACCTGCACCGATACTTTGTGCTATATTTTCAAGCATCTCTATTACCAACATCTCTTCAGGTGTACGCTCTTTAGTAATGTTGTAGCCTTTTTGCATTCGCCATTTACGTCCATCTTTCTCTATTGGAAATCTTATAAGCCTTTCGTTAAAATCTCTCTGTATAGTTTTAGAAGATACATTGAATTCTTCTGATAAATCACTAACCGATAAACTCTCCCCCTCATATAGTCTTTGTAAAATGATCGTTAATCTAGTAAGTATTTTGTCATAATCGTGAAGTGCTGCCATATTTTCTCCTAAACGGACATTATGTTGTCTAAGAAGTATTATAGAATAATTTCAAAGGATTTGAAAATGGAACTACCTGGTTTTATAATTATCGGTATTTTAGTTTGGTCAGTATTTACCATTGGAAGTGTAGCACTTCGTAATCCATTTACATTTATATTTGCGATGATTGGGCTAGGGTTTCTATTTGGGGATGATGATTGTGATATATAAAATTTGATAAGTACTTTACAGTATGTTTTAAATAAGAAACTGTATAATATTTTAAATTATTAGGAAATGTGAATGACAATAACTCAGATAGAACAAAATATAAAGAATATAATAGGTAATTTTTCACAAGATGACTTTATATTTGACTTACTATTAGCATATGGTGAACCTAAAGCTACTATCAGCAGATTGAGAAAGGGAGATCTGAATCAGCTTGAAAGTAAGGGCGAACTTACACACAGAAAAAAGCTGTTTTTCAAAGTTGCCACTGATCATTTACATTCAACTGTTGATAAACTAAGAAATGATAGTGCAACTCTAAAGCAGAAACCTAGATTTATCATTGTTACTGACTATAAAACACTACTTGCATATGACACAAAAACTACAGATACCTTAGATATAGAGCTAACAGACCTTACAAAACACTACGACTTCTTTTTACCTTGGGCTGGTATGGAGAAGTCCACTCATCAAGCAGAAAACCCCGCTGATGTTAAAGCATCTGAGAAGATGGCAAAACTATATGATGAAATTTTAAAAGACAATCATATAGAGTCGGAAGAAGATGTGCATGCATTAAATGTATTTTTAACAAGATTACTCTTTTGTTATTTCGCAGAAGATTCTGATATATTTACAGATAATATCTTTACTCACTCAATCTCTTCTCATACACAAGCCAATGGTAGTGATGTAGGTACTTACTTAGATAGGCTTTTTGATGTGTTTAATACCGATGAAAAAGATAGAGATGCTTCACTTCCTGAGTATCTTAAAGCTTTTCCATATGTAAATGGTGGATTGTTTAGAGATAAGTTTACTATACCTACCTTTACGATGAAATCACGAAACATTTTATTAGAGATTGGTAGTTTAAATTGGTCAGAAATCAATCCAGATATTTTTGGTTCGATGATACAAGCAGTCGTAAAAGATGAGTATCGTGGTGATATGGGTATGCACTATACTTCAGTTCCAAACATTATGAAAGTGATGCAACCACTATTTTTAGATGAGCTTTATGAAGAGTTTGAAAAAGCAAAAGGCAATACTAAAAAGTTAAACTTACTGCATTTAAGACTTCAAAACCTTAAAATATTTGATCCAGCTTGTGGGTCTGGTAACTTTTTGATTATTGCATATAAAGAGCTTAGAACATTAGAAATGTTGATTTTTAAAGAGGGTGGACTGTTAATCTCTCCAAGTATTAAATTAACACAATTTTATGGAATAGAGTTAGATGATTTTGCTCATGAGGTCGCGATACTTTCTCTTTGGTTGGCTGAACACCAAATGAATATGTTGTTTAAAAAAGAGTTTGGGACTGTTCCTCCTGCATTACCGCTTCAAGATGGTGGTAATATAGTTCAGGGTAATGCCACAAGACTTGACTGGGAAGAAGTTTGTCCTAAAGTGGATGGGGATGAGATTTATATACTTGGTAATCCTCCATATCTTGGGTCTAGCATGCAGAATAAAGAACAAAAAGCAGATAAAGAGTTTGTCTTTGATGGTTTGAATAACTTTAAGAATCTTGATTACATTGCTTGCTGGTTCTTAAAAGGTGCTAAATATATTCAGAAATCAAATGCTCAGCTTGCCTTTGTTTCAACCAACTCAGTTAGTCAAGGTGAACAAGTTTCGATGCTATGGCCAAATATCTTCAAGAAGAATATTGAAATATTTTTTGCTTATCAGTCTTTCAAATGGACTAATAATGCAAAAGGTAATGCAGGAGTTAGTGTTGTTGTTATTGGTCTTAGAAATATATCTAAAGAATTGAAATTTCTCTTTATTAATACTATTAAGCATGAAGTGAAAAATATTAATGCATATTTAGTAAACAGTAACAATATAATCATTGAAAAAAAACAATCCTCAATTTCTTTTTTACCATCAATGGTTTCTGGAAATAAGCCTGTTGATGGTGGTAACTTGATTTTAAGTGAAGAGGATAAAAATAAATTATTGGAAAAAGAACCTAACGCCAATAAGTTTTTGAAGAAATTATTAGGTGCTAGTGAACTGATGAGTGGACAAAATAGGTACTGTTTATGGATAAATGATTCTGACTTAGAAGAAGCTCAACAGTTCAAGTTTATTAGAGATCGTATTGAGAGTAATAGACAGTTTCGGTTGGCTAGTAGAGACTCTGGCGCAAACAATCTTGCTAATTCTGCTCATCAGTTCAGAGACTTTTTTTCAACTAGGCGCACAAGTATAGTAATCCCACAAACAGGCTCTGAACGACGAAAATATTTACCTATAGGGTTTATTAACTCGGATACTATTGTTTCAAATGCTGTTAGAATCATATATGATGCAGAAATTTGGATAATGGGATTACTTTCATCTAATTTGCATATCCTTTGGGTGAGAGCTGTTGCTGGAAGAATGAAAATGGATATGCAATATTCTAATACATTATGCTACAACACTTTTCCATTCCCAAATATTAACAAAAAACAAAAAGAAGAAATAACAGAACTTGTACTTAATATACGAGATGAAAGAGAGCAACACACAGAAAAAACATTGGCTCAAATGTACGATCCAGATAAAATGCCACAAGGCTTAAAAGAAGCTCATCATCAATTAGATTTAGCCATAGAAAAATGCTACAGAAATAAACCTTTTGAAAATGATGAAGAAAGACTTGAATATCTGTTTAAACTTTATGAAGAGATGACTGTAAGTGAGAATAAATAATTGAAAGATAACATACCTGAAATAAATAGTTACTTTGGTTTCAACAAATGCAAAGAACATAAAAATATTTATATCAGTGATCAACTACCTTGTCCTCATCCAAATTGTAAGCATGGATTACAGTCAGAAACTTTTATTGATAATGGAATCCCATACTCTAATAAAATAATATATATAAGGAAAAGTTGGAAAGGCTTCAATGGAGAGAATAAATATATTTGGATTAGAGAAGATGAGTTAATAATATATATCAGTAATATTATATATGATGAAGTATTTCAAATAATCAAGGGTAAATCATCAGATAGTATTTATCATTATACAACATTGGATACTTTGAATAAAATACTAGAATCAAATGAATTGTGGCTGACTGAATGGAAATGTACTAATGATAAAGTTGAAATAAAGCATGGTTTAAAAATTACTGATGAATTTAATCGTGATAGATTAAAGATAGAAGATAACCTGAAAACAAATAATTATTTTATCTCCTCATTCTCTTATGAAATTAATAATGTAACACTCTTTGATAGATATGCAGACAAAGCACAAGGTGTCGCAATAGAGTTTGATACTAAATTTGATTGCATTCCTAGAGAAAATTTTTGGTATAGAAATGCTGAATTTATGAAACTAATGCCCGTGATATATGAAGAAGATATTCAACGAAAAATAATACAGTATGCCTTTTCAATATATGAAAATACAAAAGAATGGTTAGCTGAATCAAAGGAGCATTATAACTTTGATGGAAAAGTGGTTTCAAAGAAAGAAAGAAAAAAAATGTTAGAAAAGTTTTTTATAACAACAATTGAAGAAATTATTTCATTTTTTAAACATCCATCATTTAAAGATGAACGTGAAATTCGATGGTTATATAGATTTGACAGTGATTTTATAAAAGAACATAAATTTAATTTAAAAATGAAAAAACTTAATGATAAAAGCTATTATACTTCAACTGATGCACATGATATGTCATATCAAAATTATTACAATCTAGATGAAAAATCAAAGATAAACTTACCAATAAAAAGTATTATACTAGGGAGTAAAGTTGAAAATCAAAAAAAAGTTATTAGTGAGCTAAATGAACGGTGCAAGATGTTTGGGTTTCAAAATATTGAAATTAGAGTGTCAGAAATACCATACAGATAAATTAAAGAGAGAGCATATGCAAAACATAGTAGAAGTAAGTTACGAACAAACTGGAAAAAGTAAATCAACAAACGAATTTGGTATGCGAGATATGCAAGAGAAAGCTTATGAGCAAAGAGATGCAAGGTTCTTACTATTAAAAGCACCACCAGCTTCTGGTAAATCAAGAGCATTGATGTTTATAGCACTTGATAAGCTTATAAACCAAGGACTAAAAAAAGTTATAGTTGCAGTTCCTGAAAGATCAATCGGTGGTTCCTTTGGAGCTACCGATTTAAAGTCTTTTGGCTTTTATGCCAATTGGGAAGTTAATGAAAAATACAACCTTTGTACTTCCGAAGAGTCTACAAGCAAAGTGGAAGCATTTAAAGAGTTTCTCTCTGGTGATGAGAAAATTTTAATCTGTACGCATGCCACACTAAGATTTGCATTTGATCATCTTGATGACTCAAAATTTAACAACACACTTTTAGCAATAGATGAGTTTCACCATGTATCAGCTGATGGACAAAATATACTTGGTGAACTTATTCGCTCAGTTATGGAAAAATCTTCTGTTCATATAGTAGCTATGACTGGTTCATATTTTAGAGGGGACAGTGTACCTGTTCTTATGCCAGAAGATGAAGCTAGATTTACTAAAGTAACTTATAACTACTACGAGCAATTAAATGGATATGAGTTTCTAAAATCCCTCGGTATAGGGTATCACTTTTATCAAGGTAGATATACGAGTGCTATTAAAGAGATACTAGATACTGACAAAAAAACCATACTGCACATTCCCAATGTAAATGCCGGTGAATCCACTAAAGATAAGTATAAAGAAGTTGGAACTATTTTAGATATTATTGGTACTGTTGAAGAGACTACTGAAGATGGTGTAATGATAGTTAAAAGACATGGAGATGGAAAGCTTTTAAAAGTCGCAGACCTTGTAAATGATGATAAAAAAGAAAGAGATAAGTTAGCAACATATTTACGTAACATGACGAGTGTAGATGATATGGATTTGATTATCGCATTAGGAATGGCAAAAGAGGGTTTTGATTGGCCATATTGTGAACATGCACTGACTGTTGGATATAGAAGCTCACTGACTGAAATCATACAGATTATAGGACGAGCTACAAGAGATAGCAATAATAAAAATCATGCACAATTTACAAATCTTATAGCTCAACCAGATGCACAAAATGATGAAGTAAAAGTATCTGTAAATAACATGCTTAAAGCCATAACGGCATCATTACTCATGGAACAAGTATTAGCCCCTAGTTTTAAGTTTAAAGCTAAATTTGATAGTGGTTTAGATCTAAAAACAAGAGGTGAGATAGCTAGTCGTATGGGTATAAAAGAACCAAGTAGAAAAAGAATTGGTGATATTATAGAAAGTGACCTAAACGATATAAAAGCAGCGATACTTCAAGATGAAAAGATGCCACAAATAGTAACAGGAGGTGTCGATCCTGAAGTGGTAAATACAGTGATAATACCTAAGATAATAATGAACAAATACCCTGATATAACAGAGGATGAGGCAAAAGAGATAGCTCAAAGAGTAGCAGTAGATTTTGTGACACCTGAGTTAGAGATCACTGCGGATAAGAAGTTTGTAAAAATGGCAGATAAGTTTATTAATATAGAAGACTTGAATATTGACTTAATAAATAAGATAAATCCTTTCCAAAAAGCCTATGAGATACTTTCAAAGTCGGTAACTACAGGCGTTCTAAAACTTATACAGGAGTCTATAGAATCAACTAGAATCAAAATGGATATAGATGAAGCAAAGATACTATGGCCTAAAATTCAAACTTTTATAAAAAAGCATGGTAAAGAGCCAGAGTTAAAATCTAATGATCCACTGGAAAAAAGAATGGCTGAGTGTATCATATATCTAAAAGAAGAGAAGAGAAAACGAGCTAATGGATAAAGATACAATACTTGATGATATTTTTGCTAGTGATATTTCAGGCATCTTAGATATAAAAGTAAAGAATCCAGTTGTTACAGCTGATGACAGGTTAATAGCATCTTTTGAAGAGATAAACACTTTTTACGAAACAAATAACCGTGAGCCAGATAAATCTGCAGATATGAACGAGAGAGGACTGTTTTCTAGATTAAAAGGAATACGTGAAAATCCTGATAAAAAAGCTTCACTACAAAAATATGACAGATTTGATTTGCTTTCATCTAGTGAATCAGAAGTTGAGATAAACACTATCGATGATATTTTTGCTAATGACGAACTAGGTATATTTGATAATGATGATGAAGATATTTTCACTTTAAAAAATGTACCTAAGTTTGATAAAGATAGAGCAGAAGCTGACATGGTAGCTAGGCGAGAAAGATGCGAAGATTTTGATAAGTATGAGCATCTATTTATAGCATGTCAAGAGGATTTGAAGTCTGGGAAAAGACGTATAGTAGATTCAATCGAGAGTAAGCTAGATATTGGAGTGTTTTGTGTACTGGATGGAATACTACTCTATATAGCTGATATAGAAGCACCTAAGCGAGGAAATAGTGGTAAGATCAACAGAAGAACCACTCTTATCTTTGAAAATGGCACACAATCTAACATGCTACTTCGATCTCTTGGAAAAAGACTTAGAGATAGTGGAAAAATGGTTACAGAACTTGAAGAAAGAGTGATGGATAGACTAAAAGGGATTACTCATGATGATATCTCAAGAGGACATATATATGTTTTAAAGTCCCTAAGTACTGATGATAGAATTAGTACAAAAAAAGATTTATATAAAATTGGTTTTTCAACAGTACCTGTAAATGAAAGAATTAAAAATTCTGTTAATGAACCTACATATTTAATGGCTCCAGTACATGTACTCCGAGATATTGAAGTGTTTAATTATGATGCACAACATTTAGAAGGTTTGATGCATAAGTTCTTTGGTAATAGTTGTTTAGATGTGACTATCGCAGATGAAAATGGAGAAATACATAGACCCAGAGAATGGTTTTTTGCTCCATTGGCTATTATAGATGAAGCTATAAAGCTTATCATCAGTCGTGATATTGTGAACTATCGATATGATTCTATTAATGAAGATATTGTGAGTAGGTAGTTGATGAAAATATTACATACATCTGATTGGCACTTAGGACAAAGCTTTATGGGGAAAAGTAGGGAAGAAGAACATCAGGCTTTTTTAACTTGGCTGCTAAAGACTATAGAAGAAGAGAATATAAATGTTCTAATTGTTGCCGGAGATATTTTTGATACAGGTACACCACCTAATTATGCACTAGAGCTTTACTACAATTTTCTTACAAAACTTTCTTTGTCTTCATGTGAAAATATTATTATTACCGCTGGCAATCATGATTCTATCGCTACTTTAAAAGCTCCTAAGCAACTCTTAAAAGCACTTAACATTCATGTCATTACAAGTGGTGATGAAAATGAAAATGAAGTTGTTGAAGTTTACAAGAAAGGTAAACTGGAGGGAATTGTTTGTGCGGTTCCATTTTTACGTGATTATGTAGTCCGTCAATCAGTAAGTGCCCAAACTATGAATGATAAAGAGTCATCACTCACTCATGGGATTAAAGAACATTATAATAATGTTTATAAAGAAGCTTTAATAGTTGCGGATAAGAAAAATATACCTATTATCGCTACTGGACATTTAACAACAGTTGGCAGTAAAACAAGTGAATCAGAACGTGAAATATATATTGGTGGTACCTTAGATATAGATAGTGATTTTCTAAGTAAAAATTTTGACTATGTAGCCTTAGGACATCTTCATATTAACCAAAAAGTTGGATGTGAACATGTACGTTACTGTGGCTCTCCAATACCTCTTAGTTTTAGTGAGTCAACATCACAGAAAAAAGTAAATATCGTAGAGTTTGAGAATAAAACTATAAAAGTTACTGAGTTAGATATACCACTTCATAGACCTTTGTTAGTTTTGCGTGGAGATGTTACATCTATTTTAAAAGACTTTGAGTCTGTCGAAGATAAGAATACATGGATAGAAGTCCATCTCAATGATGAAAATCCTTTCCATGCTAACCAAGTCATAAGAGACAAAGCAGAAGAATTAGAACTTATACTTTTAGCAGTTAAGATAGATAAAACAGAAAAAGCACTTCATAAAGAAGATTTTGATGTAATAAGTCTGGATGAACTCAACCCTTTCGAGGTATTTGAGCGTCGTATGGAAAAGGATGGACTAGAAGATGAAGATTTTGTAAAAGAACTTGTAGTTAACTTTAAACAGATTGTTAGTGAGGTTCAAAACTCATGAAAATAATTTCAATAAAATCTCTCAATATTAATTCTTTAAAAGGCATAACTGAGATTAACTTTGCAGAGCTCACAAAAGATAGTGCTCTTTTTTCGATAACAGGGCCAACAGGTTCTGGGAAAAGTACAATACTTGATATCATCTCTTGTGCTCTATATGGACGAACTGCAAGACTAAAAAATCCAAATGATTTGATGTCACGACACTCTGGTGAAGCTTACTGTGAAGTTGAGTTTGAAATCAGAGGTAAAACATATCGTTCATCATGGACACAAAAAAGAGCACGAAACAAATATGATGGTGCATTTCAAACAGCTAAAATGGAACTTATCGATTTAGAAGAAGACAAAATTTTACCTTTAAAATCTAGAGAAGTGCCTAAAAAGATAGAAGAGCTGTCAGGTTTAGATTTTGGTCGTTTTACTCAGTCTATGCTACTTGCTCAAGGTGGCTTTGATGCCTTTTTAAAAGCTGATGAAAAAGAGCGTTCGGCACTACTTGAAAAGATAACGGGAACGCAGATATATGCGGATATTTCTATTGCTATATTTGAAAAACATCGTGGCTTTCAGCAAGAGATGGATTCTGATCAAAAAATCTTGGAATCGATAGAACTTTTAGACAAGACAGTCGTTAAACAGAAGCAAAAACAACTTAGTGAAAATATTGCTAAAAAAAGAGAGACTGATGGAGAATTGAAAAAGCTTACGTTATCTCTAAACTGGCTACAAAGACTTTCTGAGCTTAGAAAGGATAGTAAAAGATATGAAGAGGAGTTCAAAGAGGTTGCAAAGCTAAAAGAGGAGAGTAGAAATTCCTTTCTTAAGTTGGCTCTAGCAAATCGAGCGCTTAACGTGTTTGCTACTTTTTCATCTTACACGCAACTTCAAAAGAGTGTATCTGTAGATAAAACAACAGCAATGAAACTTACTGGAGAACTTACTCTTCTAGATGAAGATATAAAGAACAAAGATAAAGAGTACTCTGTTATAAAAAAAGAGTTTGAAAAGGATAGTGTCGAGTTTGAAGCACAGAATCAGAAGCTAAAAGAGGCTCGTGAAATACAAACGCAAGAGAAAGAGGCAAAGATAAACCTTAGTAAAGAAGAGAAGTTACTAAAGGGTAAGCAAGAGAATTTAACGCAGATAACAAATTCTCTAAATTCAATTGTTAAAGACCATAACGATATACAAAAAGAAGCGGATACTAAAAAATCTTATCTTCTTGCCAATGCTAAAGATGAGAAGCTATTATCTGTAATTGGGATGATAGAGCAAAATATCAGAGAGTATAAAAAAGAGAAAGAAAGCCTTACTAACAACCAGGGTAAGTTGGAAGCCTCTGGAAGTACATTTCTTACTCAAGAGACAAACTATAATCTGAAAAAAGAGGAAGTTGATAAACTATCTTCTATTTTTAAAGAGAAAGAATTTGTATATACACAACTAGAGCAAAATAGCCTGAATGACTTTAAAATAGAAGAGGGCAGTAAAAAAAGTTTAGAAGATACACAAACTCTAATAAGAGCATTAGAAAGTTATACTAAGATTGCCAAAAACAGAGATAAAGAGCTTGAAGAACATCACAAATATAGTGATCTGGTAAATTCTCTTATGGAAACAAAAAGTGTTTCTCAGCAGTATATAAACGAAATAAAAAAGCATATAGATACACTTCGAGAAAAACAAGAAAAAGAACAACTACTTAAAAAATATGAAGAAGATAGAAATAATCTTGTTGATGGTGAAGCCTGTTTACTGTGTGGTTCTACAGAACATCCATTTGTAAATAGTTTAAACGAAGTTCATATAGATAAAACTAAGCAGATGATAGCAAATCAAGTTAAAGAGTTAGAAGATAAAGAGAAGGCTCTTAAAGAGTTAGAGTTACGCTTTGGTATTGCACAAACAAAAAAAGAGACATCAATACTTGAAATTCAAAAGTTAGACAAAGAGATAAAGACTCTTAAGAATCTTTTTAAACAATACTCCTTTGAACCTACAAGTGATAGTGAAATAGAACTGGGGGAAAAAGAGGAAGTACTTACTAAAAAACTCGATATTGTAAAGCAAAACCGTATTCAAAAAGATGAACTACTAAAACAGAGAGATAGCGCGGGTAAACAACTTCAAGTCCAAGAGAAGTCATTGGAGCAGATAAAAAGTGTTTTAGAAAAACTAAGTAGTGAAAAAGAGCAGCTGATTTTAGCTGTAAAATCTAATGAAGTAAAAATCAAAGAGTATCTAAAAAGTTTAGAGTTAGATTTAGAAAAGTTTGACCTAAAACTAGACCTAGAAAAATTAGATATTCAGTATAAAGAGCTTGTAAGTAGAAAAGAGCTTTATATAGAAATGACAGAGGCTTTAAAAGTATTAGATATAGAGTTAAATAAATGCAGTGTAATTAAAAAAGAGAGTGAGACTAGAGCCACTTTATTAGCGAAAGAAATTGAACTAATAGAAGCGAATATAAAAGAGTTGGTGCTAAATCTTGCTAAGTTATCTTCTAAGCGAATAGAGATACTTAATGTAGCTGATTTGGATGTTCATGAAAAAGAGATTACTACCAAGTATAAAATGGCGCAAGAAAGAGAACAGCTATGTAAAACTGCTCTAAATGAACTTAAAGTAAAGAGTGCAGAGCGATTAGCTAATAAAAAAAGTCTAGAAATAGAAATAGCTGAAGATGAGAAAAAGCTAGATATATTAAGAGCTGAACTAGAAGAACTCTATAAGCAAAATGATTTTAAAGATGCAGAGGAACTGCAAAATGCAATGCTTGATAAAAATGAGAGAGAAGAATTGTCTACTTTGTGTAAGACAATAGAAGACAGATATAAACAAACGCAAACTCTTAAAGCAGAGACTATAAAAAAATTACAAGAACATGAGAAAGAACCTCTCAGTGATAAACCAATAGAACAGCTAGAAGTTTTACAGGCTTTGCTAGGACAAAAAGCAGATGCACTTGCCGAGAGTATAGGAAGTGATAAAAAAGAGTTAGAACTTAATCAGGAAAACAGTGATAAACATAAAGAGAGAATAGCATCTCTAGAAAAGAAAAAAGAGTCTTTTAGAGTCTGGGTAAAACTAAATGAACTAGTAGGTTCAGCAGATGGAACAAAATTTAAAAAGTTTGCACAAGGTATAACACTAGATCAGCTTATAAATCTAGCAAATCAGCACCTAAATATTTTAAGTTCTCGCTACACCTTAGCAAGAACTCAAGATAAACTCTTAGAGCTTGAGATTATAGACGCTTATCAAGGCAATGTTGTCCGTCCTGTAAGTACCTTATCTGGAGGGGAAAGTTTTATCGTAAGCCTTGCATTAGCACTTGGTCTATCAGAACTCGCGAGCCAAAAGATAGCCATAGACTCACTCTTTTTAGACGAGGGCTTTGGAACACTGGATGAAGATAGTTTAGAAACGGCTCTTAATGCTTTAAACCTTTTACAAAGTGGTGGAAAAATGGTTGGTGTTATCTCGCATGTGGAAGCTCTAAAAGAGCGTATACCTTTACAGATAAAGGTTGTTCCTAATGGGGATGGGACTAGTTTTGTTGAGATTTAGAAGTTAAAGGAAAAAAATGAAAATTAAAAGTGTAAAGATTTCAAATTTTAGATCTATTATAGATGTTGAAATAAGTTTTGAAAATTTAATGATGTTCATAGGGCAAAATAATCATGGTAAATCAAATATTTTATATGCAATACTTTTTTTCTTTGGTGAAATAAAGATACAAGACCTAGATTTTTTTGATGGTACAGATGACCTTTATGTAGAAATATTATTTTATGATTTAGATGACGATGATAAAGTAACTTTTAATAAGTATTTAACAATAGAGAATGAAATTTTAGTGAGAAAAACTGCTTATAGAAATGGTAGTTTTGAATACAATGGTTATATTCAAAATCCTCAAAATGAATACCTACAAGAGTCTAATGCTACTAACTATAGAAGTCGAGAAACCGCACTAGAACTACCTTTTTATGATTATCTTCCACCTGATGGAAGGCTAACAATTGCCCTTATCCAAGATGCACAACAACAATATATTGCAGATAATGGAGAAAGTATAGAGTTTGTATATGAATTGGAAGAAACTAATTTCTTAGGTGCAAAAAATGTTGCACAAGGAATGTTCGGTGAAATCTTTTTTATTCCAGCGGTAAAAAGTATAAATGAAGATTTATCTAGTAATAAAACAAGTGTATTTACAAAATTATACTCAAAAGTAATAGAACTTGTAACTTCATCTAATGCAGATATCTCAAGTATCAAAACTCAAATTAATACACAATTTAACAAGTTTAAAAAATATAATGAAGATAGTACAGATAATCAAGATAGACCGGTAGAACTAAATGAATTTGAGAATAGACTTTCACATAATTTAAGAGAATGGGGAGTTAATTTAGAAGTTGAAATTCTTCCTCCTAATATTGATGATGTATTTAAATCTGATGTGAATATTTGGATACATGACGGTATTAAAACTGATATTAATAGAAAAGGGCATGGGCTACAAAGAGCAATGACCTTTTCGTTAATAAAAACTTTTTCAGAACATGTATTGTCAATACCTGATGAAGAACGACCTAATAGACAAGCATCTAAGTCATCATATTTTATTTTTGAAGAACCAGAATTATATCTTCATCCACAAGCACAAAGAGCATTGTTAGATACATTGATTAATTTATCTAACGATAGTCAAGTTATTTTATGTACTCATTCAAGCTCCTTAATTAGTTTAGATAACTATAAATCAATTGCTATTGTTAGAAAGGATGCAACTACAAATGAAACTAGTATCACACAATATCAAGATGAAATATTTGTAGGGGATGAAAAGAAAAATTTTAATTTACTATCTTGGGTAAATCCAGATAGAGCGGAATTGTTTTTTGCAAAAAAAGTAATTTTAGTTGAAGGTGCAACAGAGAAAGCAATAGTTCCATTTATTGCTAAAAAATTAAATGTTTTCAAATTTGAGTATACATTAATTAATTGTGGTTCTAAAACAAATATCCCTTATTATATAAACTTATTAAATAAATTTAAAATACCATATTTTGCTGTATATGATAAGGATCATCAATCTAGTAAACAAGAGCAAGCAAGAAATGTAGCGGATAGAGATACTGCTAAAATTGAAGATATTATAGATTCTAGTATTGGTAAAGGTATTGTTTTTATAAATGATATTGAAGAAGAATTAGGAATGACAGCTGGTATCTCAAGTAAACCATTTACTGCTCTTGAAGAAATAAGTAAAGAAGAGTTTATTGTATCAACAAGTTTAGAAACTAAAATCATAGAAATTTTTTCATAATAAATTAAAAAGGATAAAAAATGTGTAATGAAATGATTAATGTAAAATCATCCAATGTGGAGAGTGTTGGTTATGATGAAGATTTAAAGATAGTATGTGTGAAATTTTTGAATGGAAGTTTATATACTTACAAAGGTGTTCCCAACTCTGAATTTAACAATCTTAAGAATGCTACATCTGTTGGATCATACTTGAATCGTAATTTTAAAAATGTTTACCAATATGAAAGAATAAGCTAAGTAACATATATTTTACAAGGAAAATAATGAACCTCTCTAAATCCCTATATACAAAAGCCATCCAATGTCCAAAAGCACTATGGTTAAAAAAGTACAATAAAGAAGTACTTACACCACCAGATGCAACTGCATTAGCAAGATTTGAAACCGGTAATGTTGTTGGAGAGTTGGCGTGTAAACTTTTCCCAAATGGAAAAGAAGTCATTTATAATCCTGATGATTTTAACGGTATGGTAGAGACTACTAAAGAGTGGATAGAGGAGGGCTTAGAGTATATTTATGAAGCTACTTTTCTTTATAATGGAATCTTAGTTTTAGTAGATGTTTTAAAAGTGACTCCTGATGGATTAGAGATATATGAAGTAAAAAGTTCTAGTAGTGTTAAAGATATTTATTTGCATGATGTTTCGATACAGTTGTATGTACTTAAACAGCTTGGATACAGTGTAATCAGTAGTAATGTCGTACATATTGACAGTTCTTATGTTCGAGGTGATGAGCTTGATTTAAATGGACTATTTAAGATTGTAGATGTTAGTGATGAAGTAAATACTTTGCAAGTAGATATTCCTAAAAGACTTGAGGAGTTTGAATTATATCTAGCCGATAGAGATAATGAACCAGATATTGATATTGGGAGTCATTGTAATAAGCCTTACGAATGTGATGCAAAAGAGTACTGTTGGAGAGTTCAGAGAAATATACCTGAGTATTCATTATTCAATATTTTTAATCTTGGCAGTAAGAAGCAGATAGAACTTTATGAACAAGGCATAGTTAATATAGAAGATATTCCTGACGGTTATGCCATGACCGCTATACAAAAGCAAAAAGTTCAAAACTGGAAAGAGCAAGTAACTTTTGTAGATGAAGAGAATATAAAAGATTTTCTTAACACACTGAACTATCCTATTTATCATCTTGATTTTGAGACATTTCAACAGGCTATTCCAGAGTGGAAAGGTATTAGCCCATACCAACAGATACCATTTCAGTATTCGCTTCATATAGAGCACTCTGATGGGATTATAGAACATAAAGAGTTTTTAGGTGAAGATGGTATTGACCCTCGTTATGAATTGGCCAAGAGGCTTGTTGAAGATATTCCTATTGACGTTACAGTTTTAGCTTATAACATGAGTTTTGAAAAAGGGGTAAATGCTAAATTAGCTGAGAGTTTTCCAGAGTTTACAGATCATCTACTTTCTATTAATGAAAATACAAAAGATTTAATGTTCCCTTTTCAAAAGAAATACTATGTTACACCTGAAATGCAAGGAAGCTATTCTATCAAGTATGTATTACCATCATTAGTGCCGGAAATGGCAGAAGCATATAAAAGTTTAAACGGTATTCAAAACGGTAGTGATGCAATGAATGCCTTTCCAAAACTTCCTAGTATGAGCCCAAAAGAAAAAGCAGACACTAGAACGGCTCTGCTTGAATACTGTAAGCTTGATACTTTAGCAATGGTGGAAGTTCTTAAAAAACTAAAAAAAGTAATAGAATAATACTTGTTGCGAACTCATAGTTCGTAACAAGTAGATACTATAGCAATATTGATAATTTATACTTTTAAAGGGAGTAGATATGTTAACTAAGATAGTTTTACTAAATTGTGCAAAATATGAACAAGGGATTATTACGATAAATGATGTAGAGTCCATTCAAATTGTAGGTAGAAACAATTTAGGAAAAACGACATTAATTAGTGTACTTAATTTCCTATATTTACCAAGTCAAAAAGATTGGAACTTTGATCATACCCCAAAAGAGACATTAAACTTTTATTTTAAAAAGCTTGATAAAAATTATATACTTTTTGAAATATATAAAGATGGGTATTTTTGTATCTTGATGAAAAGAGGTTTAAACAATGACCTTGAATACTATAAGATAGACTCATCCTATGATGAGATAAAAGATAAAATTATACAGAACTCTAAACTGTTAAAATTTGAGTCAATCCAAGAAAACTTACTGGGAAATATCTCTAAACTTGACAATAAAAAATACAAAACTCTTTTATATGGGCACTCTAAACGAGATAAGACGGTACTGTGGTTAAAAGAAAATAAACAAAACGTATTTAGTAGGGTGTATAGGTATCTGTTAGATATAACCCAGATAGATAATTATGCAGTAAAAGAATCACTTTTAGTATCTGATAATAGAGAGAAAATAAAAAGAGAATTTACAAATATAGATAACGACAATATTCAAAGTATGCAAAAGCAACAAAGAGTGATAGAAAGATTAAAAAATATTAAAGAAGAGTTTACTTATTTTAAAAATATTGTCAGTGAATTTATCGTGAAAAGTTCTGTTCTTGTACAGAGCTACTCTGATTTTTTATCTCTATATCAAGCTGAAAAGAAAGAGTTAGAAGATATTGTTTTATCATCCTCACGTATAATAGAACATATTGAAAAAGAAAAAATCCTGCCACTAAAAAACAATATAGAAAAGATTGGTATTGAGAAAGGAACAATAGAATCAGACTTGAAACACCAAAGTATAAGTCTTGATAAAGAACTTAAAACTAAAGAGAAAATTTTAAAGTATGATGACATTGGTTTACTTAGAATAGCACAAGAAAATTTGAACAGTGAAATGGATAAAAAGAAGTATGATTTAGAGCAAATAAAACAAGAGAACTACACACTTGAGATGATTGATGGTTTAATAAATAGTACAAAAATTAAACAAGTAAAGCTATCGAAACAAATAGAAAACTATGAGAATTTACTTATACATCATATATCAGAAGATGTAGATGCTAAACGAATAATTAGTAGTGTTTTATCAAAAGATGTTCTTGAATTAGACAAGAGAAATATCATAGAGATTGTTAGAAGTATAAGTGATGGCTCTCTAAAACTTTTTGATGGTGAGATTGATATATCGAGTATAAAAGCAGTTGATTTCATTACAATAGAAAGCTTAATGCAAGAGTTGAAACAAGTCGAGTTATCGATAGAAAAATATGCAAAAGTTAAAAATAATATTGAAAACTATAATGGCATCAAAGCAGAGATACAGAGACTAGAGAAAGAAATTTCTCTAATTGTAAATCAAATCAAAGAGATAAGTACGCTTCCTGATATACTGAATAAAATCACTTCTCTCGAAGAAGATGGCAAAAGTTTAACTTTAAGACTATCAGAAATAACATCTAAAGCAGATGAAAACAAGCAAAATTTGGAAGCAGCAGAGTTATTGGTTCAAAATGAACAAGACAAAGAACAAATATCAAAAGAAAGATTAGCTGTATTAAATGCATATCACATGAATTTTAAAGATGAGTTAGAAGAATTAGAAAACATAAACATAGAGAACAGCTCTGATAAAACAATTGATGAGTTGGCTGAAGAGATAAAAACTCTTAGAAAAGAACTAAATAAACTAAATGATGCTAAAAATAGCACCTTTCGTGATTTAAAACATATTTTACAAAAAGAGCATGCTATAGAGAATGATTTTATAAAAGAAGTGGAAGAGGAAATTGACACTATTAAAGATAAAGAAAATACTGTTTCGGAACTTATTCAAAATATTACTAATGAAATCAGTGCCCCAACTAAAACTTTTTTAAGAGAGTTGGAAGATTTTGAAAAGTACATTGTTTCTGCTAACACAGCATTTAAAAAATACAAAGTTTCAAATATTCAAACTATTGAGATTAAATTAGTTAAAAATGAAAATATAATTTATGATTTAAAACAGATTGCAGATATCAAGAAGGATGATCTCTTTGACTTTGATGAAAATAAAACTTCTAGTTATGAGGAACAAATTAATATTTTAAAAGGCTATATTAGTAAATCAAAAGTATTTACACTTTCGGACTTGTTTGATGTCGCGTTTGTCATAAATGGAAAAGTAGCTAATTTAAACAAGCAGATAGAGTCAACAGGTACAGATAAAATTTTGAAGATAATGCTTTTTATCCTTATAATTAAAAATATAATCATTCAGGATGAAGATAACAAGCTTGTAGTGTATGTGGATGAGCTTAGTGCAGTTGATGATGACAATAGTGCTGAATTAATTAGAATATGTAAAGAAAATAACTTAATACCTATTTTTGCCAGTCCCGATAAGAAAATAAATATTCAAAAGTATTATGACCTACAAGAGTTGAGTAACGGTCAGATAGTTGTGGATGAGAATAGGGCGATATTATGGGAAAAGTAGAATTTAATTTTTATAACAATTTACAATTAAATGGAAGAGCCGCCAATAAGATTCCAAAAGTTGTAGCATCTTCATCTGAATTCCATGTTTTATTGGAAGCTAAAATTATTAATAAAGTTCATAGTGGACGAGGGTACTATTATGAAGTATCTAAGCAGGATAAATTTGATGCTTTTTATAATAAGAAATATCCAAGGGATAATATTGAAGTTATGACAGAAGTTGATAATCAGTTAAAGTACAGAGACACTAAAGCAACTGGATTAAAAAAAGATAGAGTTATATTCATACGAGGTACTCAAAAAATCACACTTAACGACAGGGAGTTGGATCTAAAGCATGCAACACAAGATTTTAATATATTTAGTGCAGTTTTTCAAACACTAAAAGCTAGCAAAATATGTTTTGTAGAAAATTTACAGCCTTTTTTAGAGGTTGAGAAGATCTTAGGCGATAAGTACACTTATATACATTTTTATGGTCGATTGCCTAGAAAAGAGGTGCTGTTAAATATAGAATGCGATGAATATTTACACTTTGGAGATTATGATTTTTTAGGTCTAAATGAATTTTTAAAAGCAAAAGAGGTGTTTGCTAAGTGTGAAATTTATATTCCAGATAATTACGACATGCTTTATAATGAGTTTTCTAGGAAAAGGGAAGCAAAAGATACAATTTATGAAAAAGTAAAGAACTCTACGATTAGTGAGGTGGTGAGAATAAGAGAGCAATTGAATAAACATAACCGTTTTTTAGAACAGCAAGTTGTTATAAGTGAAACAGTATGAATGAACCAGTACAAATTCTTGCTTTTGTTAGTAATTTTTTCAACGAAATAAAAGTAATTTATAAACTAGAAAAAGAGTATGGATCCATCACACATTCTCAGCTAAAAACTATATTTGATCGAGACTCGACAATAGATAAACTTTTTGAATATGACATTTTAGAAGAGATGGTTGATGAATCTATAAAGATAAAAGAGGTTTGGTACACGTTAATTGAGAGTTTGTTAGATGAAACATCGCTTGATATGCCAGAGCAAATATCTAAGTATCATCTTTCATTAACTGAGTTGTACACAAAGTTAAAGAGCTCAAAAAGTAAAAATGAAGTTATAGAGTATACAAAATCGTTAGATAAAGAGATAAGTAAATTTGAGAGCCAACTCAAAAGAAATATTAAAAAACTAATAGAAGAAACAAGATACATCAAAGTTAATAGTGATAAATTAAACTATAAACAAAAGATGAAAAAAGCTTCTGAATTATCTAGTTTATATCTTGAGCCATTTAATATTATTATGCAAAACCATAGCGACTCACTTATGTCTATCATTGCAGATATAAGTGAAGAAGCGAATAAGCAGCGGTTTTTAAATACTGACATTATTGTGCAAAGACTATATACAAAAGTTTATACAGCTTTTTGTAGAGTAGAGCGTGAAGTTCAGAATAATAATCGGCTGTTGATTAACGAGGTAGGACCGCTTTTAGAGAGGATAAAGTCTGAGAGTGTTCTATTGAGTGGTTTTAGTTTATTTCTTCGAAATAATAAAAAGTATGAAGTGCCCAAACTATTACAAAAAACAAATAACAAAGTCTATTTTAAAGATGCTATTTGGGATGCTAAAGATATATGGGACGGGTATTACGAGATACAAGAAGATGTTGTCATGCAGAGTATTGAAACCGTAAAGAAAGAATGGATGTACGATGAAACAAAATATCTTAAGAAGCTGGAGGAAGCACTACCGGTAAATAATTTTTATAATTGGATCTATACTGAGTTAACACAAGAGTTAGAGATGGTTGACTCTAAGATGTTTCTTCAGCTATCTAAGTTAATACATAATAGAAAAATCGAAGCCACATATGCTGATAACGAGAGAGAAAAAATAAGATTAGAAGATAAAATAATGAATGTGCCAATAGTGGGCATAAAAAAGGTATTGTAATGAATGTTAATAATAGTTTTGTTTACCCTGAGAAACATTTTGAGATAGTTAAAAATTTGCTAAACGGTAAGTTCATTCTACATAATGAAGAGTTGTTTGAAGTTATAAGTGATAACTTAGAGTTTTACATTGATTTTTTCCAAAAATCCTATGATTATGAGTTAGTAAAAAACACAGAAATTATCTATGTTATTTCAAGTATCACGAGTGAAAAGTTTTCTAGAAATATTATGTTGGTTTTAGCAGTTATATCTTGGGAGTTTAATAGAGAAGGTAAAAATATATATACAGAATTAGACAATAAGCATACTATTAGAAGTATAGAAGAACTTATTAAAAAATCAAGTTTTAAAGATAGCTGTAGAGGGATTAACATAGATAAACTATTTAAAGATGCTGCATCTAGAAATTTAGTGTTGATTCTTGATAATGAGAAAAGTATCAAGTTTACGAATGCTATAAATATATTTTTAGAGGCAGCTAAAGAGATCGCAGAACTAGAATAGATATGCTTTAAATCCATTAATACTGCTTCATTAATATTTTTTTTAAAAGTGCCTTTAGCTTCAATTGACTTTTCAGTATTAGTATGCTTACTAGAGTTTTTTTTAGATAAAATAATATAAATACAATGGAGATAATATGGAAAACAATCGAACAAAGATGGATGATGCATTTGAAATGATAGAGAAAATGGAGGAAAAATTTGAAAGCATGAACGTGCATTCTTTGCTAGTTGTAGTTGGACAGACTTTACACGATACAATGGATTATAGTAGACTTTTTAATAGTTTCAACAGTTATATGCAATTTAAAAATCTTTATCTCGATTCTAAATCAAGCACTTTAGAAGAAGATTTAGACAATGAGGCTGAAACAGAGGATAAGATGATGAATGAAATATATAATCAAATGCTCTCTCATAGGCGAGAAATAGAAAAAACTCAAATGATAAATGTACAACAAATTTTAAGATTACAGGATATGGCTAGACGAGCACTTGAGTTTGCAGTTGAAAAATCAAAAACAAAAGCTGAGTTGCTACAGTGTGCTAAATATATAGAGTTTGAAATTGATGATAAAGATTGGGCTAATGAAATAAGAAAAAAAGCATATGCTAAAAACTGGAGTCCATCAAATAGTGAAAGTTCAGATACAAATAATCCAGTGAAACCTAGTAGCGATTTTGAAAGTTTTATAAACGAAAATGAACTTGACTTAATGAAACATTTTAGTACTAAACGACCTGCTGCATATGAAGAGTTTTTAAAAGAAGAAGCTGAAAAAGACAACTAAAATATAGGAGATGAGAGCTTACTTCATCATCTCTATAATTTTATATAGTTTTTCATCTGAAGCATTAGGGTATAGTTTTTTTAATGTTTCATATTCAGTCTCAATTATTTCAACATCTATAGCATCATTTGATGTGCCTATAACAGCTGTAAAAGTGTTTTGAGCTTCTATTGCTTGTTCTGTATTGTCATTAAGATAGTTTGCTTGTGTAGTACTTAGCAGTTTATGAGAGAGCATTTTAGAAACAGCATAGATATCTGCACCATTTCGTAGTGCCACAACTGCAACCATTGAGCGAAGATCATGCATAACCATATTGCTAACACCAATGCTTTCCATGGCAAGTCTCCAATGATAATGTACTGATATTGCTTTTAAATCAAAAATTTTACCAGTAGTGGTTTTTTGTATCTTTATAGCATTTAGAAGTAGGGGAGTTAAGGCATAAGTGACTTCTGTGTTAGTTTTGGTATTTTCTTTAGGCAGTCTAAAAGATCCATAAGGGTATTGCTCTGTCTTTTTATAGTTAATATGGGAATGTTCCATCAGCATGGTTTCATTTACTCTTCTACCGCTGAGTAGAAATGTAAATACACCTCTAGCTATTGGATGCTTATACTCCAATAATGTTTTAGCAATGAGCTTGGCTTGTTCATCATCACCACTAAATTTTTGTTTAGGCTCTATTTTTGGCAATATGATTTTTTTCCAATTTAGAGTTACATCATTTGTATCTAGCAATGGTTTTAGTACGGCTTTAACTATAGTGATTGTTTTAGGCTTTTTCCCTTTGTTAATCATCTCATTAATAAGGTTTTGAATGTCATCTTCAGTGATTTCGTCAATGATTTTATTATCAAGTTTTTTGATTGAAGCATTGTAGGAACCGTTATACATTTTAACAGTACTAGAACTAACCTCAATGGCTTTACGAGCTATCCAAGCAGCATATACAGATTTGAACTTTCTATCTTTAGTATCTATCTTTGGAATAATCTTCTTTTCAATTTTCAAGGTACCTTTAGATTTAAGAGTATTTTTCATCTCTTCACGCTTACCAAGTAATGATCCAACAGCTTTAGCAATACTGGTACCTTTAGCAATTGTAAACGTTTCCTTGCCTCTAGCTCTTTTGTGATTATGCATTGCTTCCACAGCTACTTCAATCTTGTAACTTCTATTTGGTGGTTTCGTTTCATTATCTTTAGTATATTTGATTTCATTGTCATTAACTAAAATATACATTCCAGAAGCTGTTCCATTATTTAGTTTGATTTTTACTGGCTTATGCTCTAAAACGCCCATAAATAGCACCTTTTTTTTAAATCCCTACTTTTTACTAAAAACTACAAAAAAAGTAGGGATTTTTATAGTTATATGTAAATTATTATATCTAGTTGTAGTTAATAAGATTTTCTAAACATGCTAAAATAGGGGTGTTTGTGGATAGTTGTAGCTAGATGTAACTATGTTCTACAGGCAACTCTTTATAGTTTTTAAATCATTTAGTGCAATTTTTTTATCATCAGGATTTCTAAGTAAATGGTTCGGATGGTAAATTGGGATTAGCTTATACTCTTTGAAGTCAATAACATGTCCTCTTACACTTTGAAAATTTTCATTCTCAGATGTAACTTTAGCATAAGCATCTTTACCTAAGGTTACAATGATTTTTGGTTTAACAAACTCTATTTGTGAGAATAGATGGTCTTTACATGAATCCCACTCAGAATTTGATGGAGTGTTTGAGTTCAGAGGTTTACACTTTATCGCATGGGTAAAATAAACATCTTCAGTTTTTAATTTCAAAACATTTTCTATCATATTTGTTAATATTTCACCTGAACGGCCGGTGTAATAAGAATTTGTACTATCTTCATTTAGTGAAACGCTATAGTCTATTATCATAATATCAGCATTTTGGTTTCCAAAACCACTCATACTCTGTGATCTTGATTTACTTAAATCACATAGATGACATGTAGATATGTTTTTTGTTAATTCATTAAGGTTAGAAGGCTTTTCATTTGAACTTTTATGGTTGACAGAAAATGGATCACTATATTCAAAGCCAAGAGCTTTTAGTCGATATAGATTTTGAAGAAGAAGTAGATTTTGAAAAGACTTCAAATAGTAACCTTTATATTATTAAAATATCAATGTGAGTATATTTAAAATGTGGTTAAAATCTACTTTATATTTTTTAGGTAGAATGGCAGAAAGAATTTTTGGAGTGTAATGTGGACTTAGACAATGAAATATTAGAAGTCACTGATTTTACATTAATATCTTCAAGAGATATTCCAGATGTAATTGAAAGTTTTGAAAAATTAAATAAAGATAATATTTTAATTCATATTGTGTCTTATATACACAATACAGTTTTAGTTCAAAGTTTAAAAAATGAGTTGATTAAGATAATTCCAAGTGCCAATGTGATTTTAATTAAACATAGTGATAAGAGTAGAACTTTTTTGACTGTTTACAACTTGAAAATTAATATAGATATTCAAAATATAAATAATGAGATACTAAGAGAACTTTATTTAGAAACTACAAAAAAAGATTTGAGTATTGAGGAGTATAGAAATAAACTTTTTAGTAGATATTTTACAGATCATCTAACAAGTCTTCCAAATGTATATAAGCTCAGAAATGATCTAGACGAAGAAAAAGATTTTGCTTTAGTAGTTTTTAACATAGATAATTTTCAGACAATTAATAATTTCTATGGTTTTATTGTTGGAGATTATGTGATTGAGCAAGTTGGAAAATATCTTAAAGAAATTATTTCTGATAATGAAATTTACAGACTCTCTGGCGATGAATTTGCGTTTATTTTAGACAAAGACATTGGTTTTTATGAGCTCAAAGACTATTTGAATACTCTTTATAATAATATTAAAAGTTTTGTTGTTGAGTATCAGGATATTAATATATATGTAGATTTTACGTTGGCCTCATCAACTAATGGAGATAATAAAAATATATTTTCTAAAGTTTCAATGGCATTAAAATATGCAAAAGAGATAGGTATTCCTTTTTGGATATATGAAGATAGGATGAATTTTGAAGATGAGTATGAAAGAAATTTAAAACTCTCTGGAATTGTTAGATATGCTGTAGAAAACTCTCATATAGTTCCATATTATCAGGCTATTGTTGACACAAAAACTTCAAAAATAAAAAAATATGAGTGTTTAGCAAGGTTAATAGATAAAAATGAAAAGATACTCTCTCCGATTCTTTTTATACCTATAGCAAAAAAGATTAAAGTTTATAATATAGTTACAAAAACTATCATTGACAAATCTTTCTCTACATTTGAAAACAATGAGTTCGAATTTAGTATAAATCTTTCTATCGAAGATATCATGAGTAGTGAAATGTTTAATTTTATTATAAATAAATTGAAAAATTCTAAAGCATCAAATAGAGTTATTTTTGAACTTCTTGAATCAGATGCAATCGTCGATTTCAAAAAAGTAGAACGTTTTGTTAGTGAAGTAAAAAGATATGGAGCTAAAATAGCTATTGATGACTTTGGAAGCGGTTATTCAAACTTTGCTTATTTAACTAAGATGAGTGCTGACTACATAAAAATAGATGGTTCTCTTGTTCAAAATATGGATGTAGATAAAAATTCACTTTTAGTTGTTGAAACTATAGTTGAATTTGCCAAAAAACTGGGGATTAAAACTATAGCTGAGTATGTTCATTCAAGTGTAATAATGGATAAAGTTAAAGAGCTTGGTGTTGATTATTCTCAAGGATATTATATAGATGAACCATCTATTAATCTTAGAAAGTAGATTTATGAGATTATCTCCAAATCACTTCTAAGTCATTACTTAAAAGTGATTTATCAAATTTAGTTGTTGCTGTTTGCAGGTTCCCAATATTAGACTCAGTACTAAGAAACTCTTGCAGATAATATTTTTTGTTATAACCTCTATTCATTAACTCTTTTATAATTTCATTAACATCTTCTACATGTAGTAAATCATTATGGATTGTGGTTCTTACTTCAAAATCAATTGAACTGCTAATAAGCATATCTAATGTACTTAAAAAATCTTCATATTTGTTTGAGTAGGTTATTTGTTGAAATTTTTCTTTTGGTGCTTTGAAATCAAGTGCTACATAGTCAAGTAAATTTAGTTCCAGTAGCTCTTTGATTTTTATAGAATTGGTACCGTTTGTATCGAGTTTAATTTTGAAGCCCATCTCTTTTATGGATTGGCAAAACTCTTTTAAGTTATGTGAAGTTGCTTCTCCACCAGATAGTACAACAGCATCTAAAAGGTTCTTTCTGCTTTTTAAAAAAGTTAAAATATCATTATAGCTATGCTCTGCATTTTTAGCGAATACAATATCTTTATTGTAGCAGTAATCGCACCTCATATTGCACTCACTAAACCAAACTATACAAGATAGATGATTAGGATAGTCTAAGTGAGTGAATGGTGTGCAATCATAAATTACATTAGCACTCAGTGAATTGCTTTCTTTGTTTATGCTCACCAGTTTTTCCTACATTAAAACTTTCAACAGGTCTGTGGTAACCCATAACTCTTGTATATACTATACACTTTTGTCTTTTGTCTTCGTGTAACTTTAATGCTTCATTTTTACTCATTTAATTTCCTTTAATTTATTTTATACGGTATCGGAAGTAATTCCGCTACCTAAGCTAATACAGCTAGTACTTAAGCGATGTTTTCTTCTATCAAAATTTCTTCATCACATTTTGGACAATACTCATGCTCACCTGCAATATATCCATGTTTTGGACAAACAGAGAAAAGAGGAGTAATTGTAATATATGGAAGTCTAAAGTTTGAAATAACATTTTTAACAAGCTTTCTACACGCTTCAGTAGAACTAACTTTTTCTTTCATATATAGGTGAAGAACTGTTCCACCAGTATATTTACACTGCAGATCATCTTGAAGTGTTAATGCTTCAAAAGGATCATTTGTCACATCAACTGGAATTTGTGATGAATTTGTATAGTAGATATTATCATCCATACCAGCTTGAAGAATTGAATCACCGTATCTTTTTTTATCTTCTTTTGCAAATCTGTATGTAGTTCCCTCAGCTGGTGTTGCCTCAAGATTGTAAAGGTTTCCTGTCTCTTCTTGAAATTCAACCATTCTATCTCTCATATGATTTAAAATCTCAGTTGCAAACTCTATACCAGCTTCTGACCTTACATCATAAGCATCGCTGGTAAAGTTTCTAATCATCTCATTGATTCCGTTTACACCAATAGTTGAGAAGTGATTTTTAAAACCTGGAAGATATCTCATAGTATATGGGAATAATCCTCTATCATACATCTCTTGAATAAACACACGTTTCTTTTCTAAAGTATTTTTTGCATGATTCATAAGTTGGTCAACACGAAGCATTAATGATTCTTTGTCACCTTTATATAAAAAGCCAAGTCTTGCCATATTTACAGTTACAACACCAATGCTTCCTGTCATCTCAGCACTACCAAATAGACCACCACCACGTTTAAGTAATTCTCTTAAATCAAGTTGTAGTCTGCAGCACATACTTCTTACATGTCCAGGCTTATATGCTTCTTCATTTGCAATTAATTCTCCTACATCGTTTCTCTTATATTGAGAACCAATGAAGTTTTGAAAATATGATGAGCCAATTTTTGCAGTATTTTCAAAAAGTACATCTGTGTTTTCTCCATACCAATCAAAATCTTCTGTAATGTTTACAGTAGGTATAGGGAATGTAAACGGTTGACCAGTTTTATCTCCCTCAGTCATTACCTCGTAGTAAGCTTTGTTTATCTGGTTCATCTCAGATTGGAAATTTTTATATGTCATATCTTCAAGACTTTTACAACCACGCTCAGATGCTATTGCTTCTAATTCACTGTCAAGTATGCCCTTGAAAAGGTGAGTTTGCTTAGATGTAGGAATTTGATCTTTTAAATCCTCTGGCACAGTCCAGTCTATTGTAACATTTGTAAAAGGTGATTGACCCCAACGAGCTGGAACATTAAGATTGTAAATAAAACTTCTTACTGCTTTTTTAATCTCTTTGTATGGAAGTTTATCTCTAAATACATAAGGAGCTAAATATGTGTCAAATGATGAAAAAGCTTGAGCACCAGCCCATTCACTTTGAAGTATTCCTAAAAAGTTAGCCATTTGACCAAGAGCTTCACGAAAATGCTTTGGAGCATCACTTTCAACTCTACCCCTCACTCCGTTAAAACCTTCATCAAGAAGTGCTCTAAGGCTCCACCCGGCACAGTAGCCTGTGAGACAGTCAAGGTCATGAATATGGTAATCACCATTTCTATGTGCCTGACCCTCTTCTTTTGTATATATTTTATCTAACCAGTAGTTTGCAATAACTTTACCGGCAGTGTTGTTTACAAGTCCTGCATTTGAATAACCAGTATTTGAATTTGCTTTAATTCTCCAGTCGGTACCAGATATATACTCTTCAATAGTTTGAGTAGAGTTTATGTATGTTGTGTCTTCTTCTAGAGTGTGGTCCCTTTGCATTTTATGCATATGGCGGTAAAGTAAAAATGATTTCATAACATCATAGTATCTTGCTTTATATAGCTCTTCTTCTATTGAGTCTTGTATGTCTTCAACAGCTACTACTCTCTTATTTTTAAGTTTATCAAGTACATTGTGAAATACAGAGCTATCATAAATTACATGCTGTGACTTAAATGCTTTTTTAATTGCATCTTCAATCTTATATGACATAAATTCTTTATGCGTTCCGTCTCTTTTTAATATGTTTTCAACCATAGTAACCCCCAATATTTTGACGAATTTTATAGGATAAGAAGTTAAAAGTTAATAATAAAAAGTGTCATTTAGATGTCACTAAAAGCTCTTTTAATTGCTATAGGGTATAATTACGTATGAATAAAAAAATAGAAAAAATTTTAGAAATTTGGCATAAGCATTTTGAGTCCGAGGATAGACAGTATTCTGAATTTGAAGACTCAGACATAGAGTATTTTGTAGGGTGTTTATTATACAACCACTTTTCACTCTCTAAATCACTTGATACAATGAAAACCATAGATTTGTCATATGATTTCATCTCAGAGTGTGGTGATGAGTATGATGAAGTTATGAGTATAATTAAAAGTATAGATTTTGATGATGAAACACAAAAGTTAGAGTTTTTGCAAAACTATTTAACGCAAGTGAAATCAAAATATAGTGGCGATGAACTTTACTTGCTAAATCGTTTAGAGTATCATGTAAATGGTATTGCGCAAAGATACAAAAATGATGAAGAATCGGAAACTGTTGTCTTTGATGCTCCAGTTTCTAAATCTAGAAATCCACTGCTTAGATAGCAGGTCTAGTAGCTAATTAAATTATGTATAAAAGCAAAACACTAAAGGCTATTGAACCACAAAAGTATCTAATAACTTCTGCGAAGTTTTGTATAGATACTCCAGATATTTTTAAAAATATTTTACATAACCAGTTTTTAAAACACAAACCAAACTATGCACTATACAGAGATAAGTCAAATAAAGACTATGCTCTTGGAGCTAGTTCTTTTATGGATGTCTGCCGTGATTTTAAAACTGTTAAAAGTTTTATTCACCAACATGTAGATTTGGCTAAAGAACTAAATGCTACGGGTGTACATCTTACCTCTACACAGTTTGACAGGATTTTGGACGCAAAAAAGTCTGATCTTGAAGTTATCATTAGCACTCACACCTTTGAAGAAGTTTTATTGGCACAAGAGTTGGGGGCTGACGCAGTAACTTACAGTCCAATTTTTGCATCTCCAGATAAAGGTGAGCCAAAAGGGGTAGAAGAGCTAAAAGAGCTTTTGGAGATATGTTCTATTCCTGTATTTGCATTGGGTGGAATAGTTAAAACGCTACATGTAGATATGATTGGGCAGACAAAAGCTTATGGTTTTGCTTCTATCAGGTACTTTAAATAGATGATGTTTTATCTTTAGTATCAACTTCTTCACTTTTTTTAAAACCGGCACCTTTTTTTGTTTTAGCTTCAAGTCCTATAGCTTCTATTATTGAGCGGTAATCTATTTCTTGTTTATTCATTGTTGAAAAGCAGGTTGCAATTACTGCTATCGTATTGGGCACTTTACCTTTTGTTTTATATGATTGAATATTTTTTTCACTTACTTTTATTAGTTTACTAAATTTTGGCAAGCTTATTTCAGCATCAAGTAATAATTTTTTAAAATCTATAAACGTCATAATATACCCTTGTGTCTACATTTAACATGCGTAATTATATCTTACTTTATCAATATATATCTAAAAGTAGAGTATTACTATATTTTATTACTATTAGTTAGAAAATAGTTGACATAATCATATAAAAATAATATAATCTCTATAATTTATTACTAATAGTAATAAATCCAAAACAAAAGGAGCCGCAAATGGCAAAAGTTTTAAAGAAAAAAGCAGTAAAAAAAGTTGTTGCAAAAGTAACTAAAAAAGCAAAAGCATCAAAAGATGTGGCAAAAAAAGTAGCTAAAGCTGTTGTAAAGAAAAAGCCTGCGACTAAAAAAGTAGCAAAGAAAGTAGCTAAAAAAGCTGTTAAAAAAGCAAAATAATTATTTTTTTAATAGTCCTGCCAAATGTCCACTGGCAAAACTCCATTGGAGGTTATAACCTCCACATGGACCATCCAAGTTCATAACTTCTCCGCAAAAATATAAACCATAAATTAGCCTGCTCTGCATCGTCTTTGGATTTATCTCTTTTAAGTTTATTCCGCCTCTGGTAATCATTGCCATCTTAAAGCCATCGTGTCCGCTTATTGTAAGTGGTGTCCATGCAAGTATATTTATGAGTTTTGCTTTTGATGAGCCGGAAATTTTCCCATATGTACCCTTAGGGTCGATGTCAGCTAAGTGAAGTAATTCTAATGAGAGAGGCTCTGGAAGTAGGGCGCAGATATACTTTAAAATCTCTGCATGTGGATTACTCTCTGCTTCTTTTTTTAAGTGCTGATTTAACTGCTCTTCATTCATCCCTTTTGTTAAATTGGCAAGTATTGGAAGTTCGCCATATTTTGATAAAAGTGGTGTAATCTCTCTGGCAAAATCCAAAACAACAGGACCTCTGATACCGTTGTTTGTAAATATCAAATCTCCTGTTGCTCTGAGTTTATTATGTTTTTTCAAGTCTACCCTAAGTTCAACTTTGGCGATTGTGTCGGCACGACAGTTTTTAACCCACTCATCTTTTGTCTTAAGCGGCATCATAGCCGGATAGAGCTCTGTTGTTTTGTGTCCGAGTTCTCTAGCCATATCATAACCGTCACCTTGAGCTCCTAGAGTTGGGTAGCCGAGTCCGCCAGTAGCTACTATGACTTTTGGTGCACTGAAAGTGTCAGATGATGTTTTAACACCAACTATTTTATTCTCTACATGTATAAGTTTTTGGACTTTTTGTAAGCATGAAACTTCTACATGTAGATTATGTAGCTCATTTTCAAGAGCAGAGATAATAGTAGATGAGCTGTGAGAAGTAGGGAAAATTCTAAAGCCGTCAGGGGCATGAGTCTCAACTCCTATATCTTTGAAAAACTGTTTAAGAGCTCTGTGGTCAAATTCTCCAAGCGCATCTTGCATAAAGCGGCCATCACGACCAAATTTAGCCATAAACTCTTCATTTGATAAAGTATTTGTAAGATTGCAGCGTCCACCGCCAGTAGCCTTCAGTTTTGCAGCAATTTTAGGAAGTTTTTCTAAAAGCAGAACACTTTTTCCATCTCTCGCAGATGTTATTGCAGACATTATCCCTGCTGCACCGCCACCAACAACGATAAGGTCAAAGCTTTTATTCAAAGTAATCCTTTTAATTGTCTAATTTTAGTATAATTTCTATTATTTATATAGGTTGAAAATGCAAACACTTTATGGTGATAGAGAAAAATGTTATAACTGTTACAGACCAAAAAGCTCCTGTATGTGCAGTTATGTCAATAGTATTAAAACAAAAACTAAGTTTATAATACTTATGCATCCAAAAGAGTTTAAAAAAGTAAAAAATGGAACTGGGCATTTAACTCATCTATCACTTAAAAATTCAGAACTTTTTATTGGAGTTGATTTTACTAACCATAAAATGATAAATGATATTATTTCTACATGTAAGAGCTATATACTTTATCCATCAAAAGACGCAATAAATATTAGCAGGGAAAAACTGTATGATAACGATTTAGATATTCAAAAAGATATGGCAATTTTTATTATAGATTCTACTTGGGCATGTTCACTGAAGATGTTAAGAGAATCTAAAAATTTACAAACTCTTAAGCATATTAGTTTTGACAATAATAAACTTTCGCAATTTAAGATAAAAGAGCAACCGGCAGATTATTGCCTATCTACAATTGAGTCAACTTTGAGTGTTTTAGAACTTTTAAACTTTTGGAAGCTTGAAAACATAGAAAATGACTATTTAAAGACATTTTTAAATCCATTTGAAAAAATGGTTGAATACCAGCTAAAATGCGTAGATAATCAGCTCAGTAATGCTGTTAGATATAAAATAAAATATAAAGTTATTAATTAAATCTTCTTTCTTTGTGATAATTTAGTTATAATTTCGCTATAAAATAATAAATATAAGGATAGACAATGAAATTATCAGATGTATTAAAGGGTGGCTTAGTAGCTGCTGCTTTAAGTACGACACTCTTAGCCGGAGTGCATGGAACTCATTGGGGTTATACAGGTCATGAAGGCCCTGAAAATTGGGGTAATTTAGATCCAAAGAATTTTATGTGTAAAGATGGTAGAAATCAGTCTCCTATCAACATTGAAGAGAGATCAATTGTAACAACAACTAAAGGGTTGGATAAAATAAAATTCAACTATGCTACAGAGGCTGAAAATGTTGTAAATAATGGACATA
Source organism: Candidatus Sulfurimonas marisnigri (assembly GCF_015265475.1). Lineage (NCBI taxonomy): Bacteria > Pseudomonadati > Campylobacterota > Epsilonproteobacteria > Campylobacterales > Sulfurimonadaceae > Sulfurimonas > Candidatus Sulfurimonas marisnigri. The sequence continues at coordinate 1,142,095 of NZ_CP054493.1, forward strand.
CAATTCAGGTAAATGTTAAATCTGGAAGTTCTATAAATGTTGATGGAATAGAGTTTAACTTAAAACAGTTTCACTTTCATACTCCAAGTGAGAATCAAATAGAAAGTAAACATTTTCCTTTAGAGGCTCACTTTGTGCATGTTAGTGAAGATGGACAACTCGCTGTTGTTGCTTTAATGTTTGAAGATGGTAAAGAGAATAAAAAAATTAAAAAGATTTGGGATCATATGTCAGAGCATGCTGGAGAGACTAAAGGTTGCGGAACTCATGCAGTGGCACCAAAAGATTTTTTACCATCAAAGAAAGATTATTATAGATTTGACGGTTCACTTACTACTCCGCCATGTAGTGAAGGTGTAAGATGGTTTGTTTTTCAAAATTATACATACGTAAATAAAGAGCAAGTTAAAAAGTTTGCAGAAATTATGGGTGGCAAAGACAACAGACCAATTCAGCCTATCAATGCTAGAAAAGTTCTAAAATAATTTAATTCCCTTTTTAGAATTATTTGTAAATAAATGTAACTCTAAAGTGAAAACTTTAGAGTTGAGATAAAAAGTTTTAATTGTAAATAAAATTATTTATTAAACATAATGGAGCCGAGTCTAACCATGTTAGAACCACACTCAATTGCCAATTCGAAATCACCGCTCATTCCCATAGAACAAATAGTTGCACCTTCAAGTTCACTGTAGATTTTATATGTCGTCTCAAAACTTTTTTTAATTACTCCTATGTCATTGCTATGTGCACCAATGCTCATAACACCCTTAAGATTGATATTAGGGCACTCTTTAGCTATTTTTTCATAGCTCTCTTTTGCAGTTTCTGGCATAAAACCATGCTTACTATCTTCTTTTGCAGAGTTAATTTGTAGTAGGCAATCAAGAGTCATATCTCTAGCTTTTAGTTTCTTCTGTAGCTCATATGCCAACTCTAAAGAATCAAGTGCATGAAATAGAGTAGGGTCTATGTCTAGCAGATTGTTTATCTTGTTTTTTTGTAGGTTGCCTACAAAGTGCCACTCAATAGGAAGTTCTTTAAGCTCTTCACTTTTAGCCCTTAAGTCTTGAACTTTGTTTTCCCCATAAGCTCTTTGGCCTATACTATAAAGTTCTTCTATCTCTTTAGCTGTTGAATACTTACTAATAGCTACAATTTTTACAATATGATGAGCACTGACTCTAACTCTTGCAAATTCAACTCTTCTTATTACATCATCAATATATAGCTTATACTCTTCTTTGTTCATTTTTACCCCATTAATCTATTAATATCGTTGTATATTCCAAGTCCCATAAGTGAGAAAAGTATTGCCCACCCAGCAATAGTAAGTTTGATAACTATCGCTTCACTCGCTTCTCTTCTGAATATAAACTCATAGAGATTAAACATTATATGTCCGCCGTCAAGTGCTGGAATTGGAAGAAGATTTAAGACACCAAGGTTAACGGAAATAAGTGCAGCAAAAGCTAAAACACTCATCCATCCATATGCCGCTGCATCTGATGTTATTTTAACTATACTTATAACTCCGCCCAACTCTTTTGCCGGAACTTCTCCAACAATTAGTTTTTTAAGGCCTGTAAATATCATAGTAGAGGCAAAAACAGTCTGTTCAATCGCATAAGAGATTGTTTCACTTGGAGTAAGTTCAAGTTTGTGTGTTACTCCTGCACTCCCGATTCCTATCATTTTCTTTTGTATAATCTCGTTAAACATGTTTGTAGTTTCTGTGACTTTTGGAGTTAGTAACTTATGCTCAATAAAATTATTTCTTAAAATCTCAATATCTAGTGAGCCTGTCGAAGTTTCAATATGTTTAGCCATATCTGACCAAGTGAAAATCTCTACACTATTAATAGACTTAATAGTGTCATTAGATTTTAGTCCTGCAATAAAAGCAGGTGAATCTTTTACAACATTTCCTATAACAGGAGATAAAATACTAGGGCCACCAAGCGCGATAATAAAATAAAGCAAAAAGGCTAAAGCAAAATTGGCAAGTGGACCAGCTAAGAGTATAAAAATCTTTTGGATTGGTGTTTTTACATTATAGCTGTCGTTGTCATAACTTTTTTTACTTGGGTCACTATCATCTTGACCCTTCATCCTTACATAACCACCAAGTGGTATAAGTGCTATTTTCCACTCAGTGCCCCACTTATGAAAAGAGGCGATTTTTTTTCCAAACCCGATACTGAAAACTTCAACATAAACACCCATAGCGCGGGCTGCAAAGTAGTGACCTAATTCATGAAAAAATATAAGTGCAGAGAGGACTAAAAGAGAGATAATAAAACTCATTGATTTTTACCTTTTATAATTGCTTGTTTAAACCCATAAAGATATTCAAATCCTGAGTATAGAGTAAGAGCTACCGCAAACCATAAAAGCTCAGTCGCAAAAGGCCAGTGCATTAGTAAAAAACCAATGGCAATCATCTGTATAACTGTTTTTATTTTTCCAGCCCACGAAGCTTTAACGCTTAATCCTTCACTAACCGCAACAGTACGAATTCCAGTGATGAAAAGTTCACGAACTATAATTATATAAATTGCCCAGGCAGAAGCCTCACCAATCATCATTAGAGCTAGAAATGCAGCAAGAGTAAGCATCTTATCAGCAAGAGGATCTAAAATGGCACCAAGCATAGTCATCTGATTCCATTCTCTAGCTATGTAGCCATCAAAAAAATCTGTAATACTAGCTAGCACAAACAAAAGAGAAGCCGTATAATAGTTCCATGTAATATCATAACCAGAGCCTGTGAAAAAATCTGGATTTAAGATTATCCAAAACATCAATGGTGCAATTAATATGCGAAGTGATGCCAAGGCATTTGGAAGATTAAGCAAAAATATCCTTAAAAATTTTAATTATGTGATTTTAGCTATTTTTTGCTTGTTTTTGGTTAACTTAGTAAAAGTTTAAGTATATACTTAAGTGTACTTAAGCCAACAAAGATGGCTCATCTATATAATAACCTTGAGAGAAATCAACACCTAGTTCTTTAACTCTATCCATGATGACTCGCGAATGAACATACTCTGCTATAGTTTTAATCCCCAGTTTTTTGGCGAACTCAACTATAGTTTCAACAACCAAAAGAGAGTTTCTATCTGTGTCAATCTCTTTAACAAGAGAGCCGTCTATTTTTATAAAGTCGGCACTCATCTTGGTTAAGTATGAGAAGTTGGAATAACCACTTCCAAAGTCATCTATAGCTATTTTAGCGCCATATCTTTTTACTTCACAAATAAAGCGTTCAACTTTCTTAAAGTCATCTATTGCATCTGATTCAAGTATTTCAAATGTAACTTTATTTGATACTTTTGAATTTTTCAGTTTATCCATAATAAATATAAACATTTCTTTGTCTATAATATCTTCTATTGATAAGTTTATTGTAAATTCAAAATCAAGAATTTCAAATGTAGCAAATGATTTGTCAATTATTGTTTTTGTAACTATATGGTAGTTTTTTATCTTCTTTGCTATAGGTATAAAGTCTAATGGTGACAATACTTTTCCATTAATGTCTATAAGTCTTGCGAGACATTCATATTTCATGATTTTAGAAGTTTTAGTATCAATAATAGCTTGATAATATGGAACAACCCTAAAATTACTAACAGCCTCTCTTACCACATCTGATAACTGAAGTTTTTTTTCATAGTTGTTTTCAAAATCCATTTTATCTTCATATATCCAAAAGTGGGCACGAATCTCTTTTGCATGCCTTAGTGCCATTGATACTTTGGAAAATATATTTGTATTATCTCCATTTACGGATGATGCAAGGGTGATATTAATATATATATTAGTACCTTGATATTTAACAACAATATCTTTCAAACGGTTGTAAAGGTTATTTAGGTGCTCTTTTAAGTCATAAAAAAACATGTGTTTGTTTATGACAAGTGCAAACTCATCACCAGATAGTTTATAAATATCATACTCAGGTATGTTTTTTTGAAGATATTTGGCAACATTTTCAATTACATAATCTCCAATTAAATAACCATAAAAATTATTGATTGTTTGAAAATTATCTATGTTGAATATAATTAATGTAAAATTTTCATTTTGCTCTAAATCACCTCTTAATTGATATACATTTGGAAGGTTTGTTAAGTGATCAGTGAAATATCTGCTAAGAAGCTTGTCTCTGTATTTTATTATTTCACTACTTTTATTTGTGTTGTCTCCATACAGCTTGCTAAATATCTCATCACTGAAATCTTTAGTTTCTGTATCTTCTTGCAAAGTATAAACGTTTAGGCATATTTTAGATTTTTCGTTGTGCCTCAGAAAAACTATCTTTGCTTGTGGAACTACAGTATTTATTTCATTATTTAAATTTTGAAGCAATTGTGAATTACTTGAAAAAGATACTATATGAATAATAATGTTATTTTTTTTTAAATTTTTTAAATTTTCTAAAATATTAAAAACTTCATTTGGAGATGTAATAGTAAAACTTTTACTTTCTATAGTGTTTTTGTTTAGTTCCACATAGTCTCCAAAATACTTTTTGTTATATAAAAGCTCTTAACTTTCAATATAGATATTAATTATTTTGGGAGCAAACATTGTTCCAATAAATACACATATGTCACATATGCAACATAATAAAATACTATAAATTAAAGGCAGTGTTTAGATTTGATTTTATTTAAAGGAGTGTTTTCAACAGGGCTTTAAAGCCTTATTGAAAAGAGGAGAAATTTATAGTTATTCAGTTACTTCAACTTCTGTTTCAGTTGATTCCCAAATACCGTGCTTAGTACAGTATGCTTGAGCAGTAAGTTTAAGTTTTTTACCAGTTGGAATAATGTTAAATGTAACTTGTGCATGAGATTTTATATTTCCAAGAGCACCAGGTGTAAAGTCAGCACGAGCAAGAAGTGTTTCACCATTAAAAAGTGACATGTTAGCAATATAGTGATCGAAATCATCAGGGTGAGTATATTCATTACCCATTTTTACAGTTATAGAGAACATCTCACCAGCTTTAGCCTTACCTTCACAGTGAATGAATGGAGAGTGACGGTCAATTAGGTCTTTTTTAGCTTCACGTTCTACAGTATCAATATCTACATACTTATTTATCTTTGGCATTTTATTTCCTTGTGTTTTAAATTTATATGACATTGTAACTGTAAAAGCTTTTAGATTAACATAAAGAAGAGTATATTTATCTTGTTTAAGAAAATTTTAATTTTTAACACTATTGTTTTTAATACAACTAGACTTAACAGATAAGTAACAATTCTTGGTTAAAGTTCTCAACTTAAAATTTTTAGCTTAGGAAAATTATGAAATATAGATATTCACTTATCACACTGTTTACACTATCATCACTTAATGCACAAAATATCAGTTTAGATGCGATTAGCATAACAGCAACAAAAATCTCTACAGGAACAAAAGAGGTGTCACAATCAATTGCAGTTGTAGATGAAAAAACTATTGAAGATAAAAACATATTAAATATTCAAGAGGCTATAGAAAATATACCAGGTGTAAATGCAGAGTCTTCAACAAACTCTCCAAGTCCAAGACTTATAATCAGAGGAGCTGGGCTTAAAGCCAGATATGGTGTTAGAGAAGTTATGGTTATGAAAGATGGAGTGCCTCTAACTGATCCAGATTCATTTACAAGATTTGATTTTATTGATATACAGGATGTATCTAGTATAGAGGTTCAAAAAGGACCAGGTTCTATAAATGCTGCTAATGCAACCGGTGGTGTAATTCAGCTTATAACCAAGTCTGTATTTGAAGAAGACAAAAACAGAATAAAACTTGGTGTTGGTGATGATGGGCAAAGAAATCTTAATCTAAAAGTTAGAAGTGCTATTAGTGAAAACGATTTTGCTTCAGTTACCTTCAGCAAAAGGAAGATAGATAATAGTTGGAGAGATAATAATAACTTTGATGCCACTCAACTTAGTCTAAAATATGGTCACTTCTTTGAGGATGACTCTTCGGTAGAGACAGAACTATCATATACTGAATCAAATATGAAGATACCAACAGCAATGACAGCAGAGGAGTTTGCTGTATTTAAAAATACAGGTGAACAGCATAATACAAGTGCTCAATTCCAACACAGTTCTAGAGACTCTAAGATATTTGCCCTTAATGTTAAGTATGAAAAAGAGGTTGGAGAAATAACTTACAAACCAAGGTTTTATTTTAATACATGGGATCACTTTCATCCGGTTACAGGCTTGATAAACGAAAGTGATAACAACAGTGTATACGGAACTGATTTAGAGTTAAATTATAATCATAATTTATTTGGAAATAAAGCCTCTTTAGTAGCTGGAGTCACCTTAAAAACAGACATAACCAAAGATGCCAAAAAGTATGAGTATGCGGATTATGTAATACTACCTGCATCTGGATGGCCATTTTCACCATACATAAGTGAGACACTATCAGACAACAAAGGCGATTTGGCACAAACTGAGGATAGTACAACTACACTTTATGGGGCTTACCTGATGGAGACATTTTCACCTATAAATGGTTTGAGATGTGATATTAGCACAAGAGTTGATAAACTGAGTTTTGATATAAGTGGTAATGAGATTACAGCTTATGATTACAGCATTAAGAACTATACCGATGGTATAGGAGAATATTCGATTGATAAGTCATATAAACTTATTTCATCTAGATTTGGGGCAACTTATAAACTAACTGAGACAACCAATGTGTATTTGTCTGTGGCAACAGCTAATCAAGCTCCTACTACAAGTGAATTAGGTGAGAATGAATCTTTAGAAAAATCAACAAGTTTAAACTATGAAGTTGGTGTTAAAACCAGAGCACAAAACATCTCATTTGATTTTGCAATTTATCAAAATGATGTAGATGATGAGATTATTCAAATTTTAGATGCTAATGGTAACTCCGTGTATGATAATGCAGGAAAAACTCAAAAAAGAGGTTTAGAATTTAATGGTGTTTATAAATTATCAAATAACCTAGACTTTGGAGGAAGCTATGCTTTTAGTGATTTTAAATTTAAGAAATTCAATGAAAAAGTTGGTGCAGTATTAGTATCTAGAGATACAAACCACTTACCATATATTCCAAAAAACCAATACTCACTATTTGCTGCATTTAATATGGATAATGGGTTTAAATCTAGAATTACCACAAAAAGTTGGGGCAGCTACTATATGGACAATGCAAATACAAAAAAATATGAAGGGTTTAAATTTGCTACAGATTTAATGATAGGTTATACATATAAATCGCATAATATACAGTTGAATATTAAAAACATAACAAATAAGTACTATGCAATGGAAGCTTTAAAGGACGTATATGGAAATGAATCATATAAAGCCGCAGCTCCAATGAGTGTTATGTTGACTTATAGCTACTTATTTTAGGAATTATTATGATTGAAAAACAAATAAGAGATAAGAATGACATTTTTAACATCCCGGTTTTAAGGTTTTTATTTAAAAATCAATTGTTTATAATGGGTCTTAAATTGATATTGTTAGAGCTATTTATATATGCTATGTACTTTGGAATAATTCATCCGGTAAAAGAGGAAAACATATTTACAACTGCAGTTTTCTGGTCATTGTTTTGGCCACTGTTTATAGTAGTTACACTCTCAACATTTGGTAGAGTTTTTTGCGGTATCTGCCCACATGCATTTATAGGAAAATATATAACTGATTTTGGCCTCAAAAAAAAGATGCCTAAAGCACTCTCTAATCCTTTTGTTGGTTTACTATTGCTAGTAGTAGGTTTTTGGGTAGTTTACTATATATACCCAGAGGCTTATAAAACTCCAATTGCATCATCAATATTTTTTATTGTTCTAACCGTAATATCAATAGTGTTTTTTTATATCTACAAAGATATGAGCTACTGTAAATCAATATGTCCAATAGGAACCTTAATGAGAGGTTTTGGAAAAATTTCTTTTGCAAAACTTGGGACTTATGAAGAATCATGTAAAGACTGCAGAACATTTGAATGTGTAGATGCATGTTCTTACAACCTAAAACCATTTACGTTTGACAAACGCTCTAGTATGACAGACTGTACTCTTTGTATGGATTGTAGCAGTGCATGTGAGGCAGTTAGTTTTAAACTTGTGAAGCCATCTGAGCCACTTTTAAAAAAATTTCAGATACAAAAGGCTGAAGTATGGGCTTTTATTCTAATCACAGCAGCAATCTCTATAGCAATGAGTTTTCACCATGCACTTGGTCGTGTTGCTATTTCTGATGAATTTATTTGGTCAAAACTTGGTGCTTTTTTAAAAGAAACAATAGCTATAAGTGGAGTTGACTATGTAGGGATAAGCGCACTGTTCTTTGCAATGCTTATAACTATATCTTTGGTATATGCTGGAATGTACATTGCGGCAAAAGTCTTGAAAGAGGATTTTAAGAGAGTGTTTTACACTCTCGGTTACGCCTTTGCACCTCTGTTTATAATAGGCGGACTCTCACATACATTCGAATTTTTCTTTTTATACCACTATAGCGATATAGCAAATGGGTTTATTCAAGGTTTTTACCTTACTGTTAACAGAGTAGAACCAATCGCTACAAGAGGAGATGACTGGCTTAGAATATTTGCTATTTTTAACTACATAGCTGTTATTTGGGCATTTATAATTATGGCAAAGAGAATAAACTTTTTCAGTGCTTCAAAAATTGCAAAGATAGTAGCATTTTTAGCTGCATCAAGCTTGATAATATTTTATCTATGGCTCAACGTCTATAAAGTTTATGCATTTAAAACATATGGCGCCAAAAAGTTTGCTCATCATGCTCCAAAAACTAAAAGGTTTCAATCAGTCTCTTTGATTGATGCTACACTACTTCATTCTGGAGAAAACAAGAGAGATGGGGTTTTATGTGGTATGGATTTAGTTATATTTTATAAAACAAATCATACCGCAACATTAAATGGTAAGGCTAGACAATACTGCTCTCTTCATTGTCTTGTTGATGACTTACATGTTAATAAACTACCTCTTAAGGATATTCAAGTTGTTGATGTGAAAAGTTTGAAATTTCTAGATGTAACAAAAGCTTTTTACGTAGTTGGAAGCAGACAAAAAGGTACCATGAGTGTAGAGAGCAAGTATGCATTTTCAAATTATGAAGACGCCAGTGAATTTGCAAAACTATACGGCGGCAAAATTTTAAATTTTGATGGAGCCGTAGAGATAGCAAAAAAAGATTTTAAAAGCACTCTTTAACCAATAAACAGATAAAATCGCGGCAATAATATAAAAATAAAGAGTATATGAGATGTTGAAACCATTATTAATCGAGATTGGTGTAGAAGAGCTTCCAGCGGTTCCGCTTTTAAAAGAGTTGAGTAATATTGAAAAAAAATATGCTGATATTTTAGAAAAAAATTCACTTTTATGTGAGTTTGACTTCTACTATACACCTCGTCGTTTGGTTATTTGGCATGCAGAGTTTAAAACTCGTCAAGATGACAGTGAAGAGGAGTTTTTCGGCGCACCAATATCTGTAGCATACAAAGATGGTGAACCAACTCCGGCAGCTATGGGCTTTGCCAAGAAATGCGGAGTTACCATTGAAGAGATTGGCAAAGCAGAGAAGGGCGGCAAAGAAGTTCTTTACTACAAAAAAGATGTTAAAGGTAAAGCTTCAGCAGAGCTTTTAGGAGAGATAACAGAGAACTGGATTAAGTCACTGGACTTTGGTAAATCTATGAGATGGGGAAGTAGTAGCGATAGCTTTATAAGACCTATAAGATGGGTAAATGTACTTTTAGGCGATGATTTAGTTGATATGGAAGTTTTTAATGTAAAGTCCAATAAGCAGACTTTTGTTCACCGTATCAGTAATTTTGACGCTGTTAATATTAGTGGAGCCAAAGAGTACTTTGAAGTTTTGAAAAAAGGTGGTGTTACACTTTTCCCTGAACTAAGACGTGAAAGTATTTTATCTGACTTCGTTTCACTTGAAAAAGATAATGGTATAAAAATCGAAATAGATGAAGAATTACTAGATGAAGTTGTAGCAATCACTGAACACCCAACCGCACTTTTAGGCTCATTTGATGAGTCGTTTTTAAGACTTCCTCCTGAAGTAATTATTACCTCTATGAAAGAGCACCAGAGATACTTTCCAGTTTTTAAAGATGGTAAATTAATCAATAAGTTTGTTGTTGTATCAAATGCATTTACGGATGATTTTACTAAGGTTATTGAAGGAAATGAAACAGTTCTAAGACCACGCTTGGCAGATGGGCTTTTCTTTTATGACAATGACCTCAAAAACGGACTTAGTACCAATGGACTTGAAAAAGTTGTCTTTATGAAAGGTCTAGGGACAGTGGCTGATAAAATAGAGCGCGAGAAAAAAATAGCAAATACTCTTTTTGACATGTATACTCCAAAAAACTCAAAAAAAGAGACACTAGAGCGCGCTGTAAGTCTAGCAAAAGCTGACTTGACAAGTGAGATGGTATATGAGTTTACAGAGCTTCAAGGTCTTATGGGAAGCTACTATGCAAAATCACTAGGTGAGAGTGATGAAGTAGCTACATGTATAAAAGAGCAGTATCTTCCAGACGGAGAAGATAGTGAGCTTCCTTCATCTGAGCTAAGCGCAATAGTTGCTATGAGTATTAAGCTAGATACTCTGCTTGCCATGTTTAGTATTAACCAAATCCCAACAGGCTCTCGTGACCCTTTTGCGCTTCGTCGTGCTGTTAATGGTCTTATTAGAATCACTAGAGAGCATAACTTAGAGTTTGATATAGTTGATACTCTTACAAATTTAAGCAAAGAATATGCAGAGTTTGAAATGTCAAAACTAGAGGGATTCTTTTTAGAGAGGGTTAAGCAGTACTTTAAAGTAAACCCATCAATCGTAGAGGCTGTTTTGGCTTCTGGAGAGAGAGAACTTTTAGCAATGGGTAAAAAGATAGAAGCTTTAGAGACCATGGTTAATAGTGAAGGTTTCAGTGAATCTTTTTCAACATTTAAAAGAGTCTCAAACATCACTAAAGATATTAATATGTCAAAAGAGATGATAGTTGATCATAAGCTTTTTGAGCAAGAAGCAGAAAAAGTCCTACATGTAAGATATATAGAAGTTTCTACATGTAAATATAACTCTTATGAAGAGGAACTTGATGCTCTCTTTGGTCTTAAGCCTGAACTGGATAAGTTCTTTGAAGATGTTATGGTAAATGCCGAAGATGAAAGTGTAAGAAATAATAGAAAATCTTTACTAGCTTCTATCTATAAAAGTATCTTGAAAATTGCTGACATCAAAGAGGTGAGCGTAGCATAACTGAAGAGGATTCAGCTAAATTCTGCTGATTCCTTTGTTTATAATAATCTCTATTATTTCATTGTATGAAAGACCATGTTCAATTTCACATGCTTTGACTAGATAGCTTGAGACATCTTTTATATCTGGGAGTAGATTTGCTCCCATTAAAAAGCAGTGCCCATAACTGTTTGTTTTAATATCTATTTGTGCAAAGTCTCTTGCTCCAAGGTCCATAAAAGCATTAACAGCAATATTTTTAACCCTATTTATAAGCTCAGAATCTTGAGTTTTTTTGAACTCCTCTTTGTTCTCAATTCGTGTTTTTAATCCAAGAATTTTAATTCCATTTTGTGATTTGGTAGGGATAACTTCAATTGTACTAACTAGTAAATCACCATCTTTTGTTTTAAGAAGGGCAACTGTAAACTCTTGACTTTCAAGATACTCTTCAACTAAAACAGGCTCATTGTATGTGTTATATAATGATAAAACCTTACTCTCAAACTGTGCATAATTTGTAACGTACGATAAATCGTCAATTCCATTGCCGTTTGCAGAACTATTTGGTTTGATAAATAGAGGGTATCTAATTGGTATCTTGTTGTCATTTACATACTCACCAGGAGTTGCTGTAAAATAATTTGCTGTATTATGACCTTGCTCTTTTAAGTAAGATTTGGTTAACACCTTGTCAGAGTTATATTTTAATGCTTCTTTTGTTGAGCCTGAAAAATTTATACTGTTTAATTCAAAGTATTCAGATAGGCAAATGTTTTCTTCATTTTCAATTAATATATCTTTTTGAGACAAAATCACTAAGTCCGGTTTTCTTAGTACAACTTCATCTAAATTTGATTTATTTAAACATATACTCAGCCTAACTGCGTGACCAATCTCTTCAATTGATTTAACAATGTCATTACATGTGCTTGTGTCTGTCGTTATAATTTCTATATTCATTGTTGCTAACTCTCTTTATGGTTAAAGATGATTATTACTTTGGAGGGTATCCAGCTATAAGGTCATCGCATCTATCAGATTTTCTCGATATTAGAGTAAACCACATTTAAAAGTATTTTAGTGCGTCTTAGTTGGGGATTTTAATCATAAAAAAATGAAAAGTCCATATTAGAAAAACAGAAATATCACCTGTTTACATCCAAAAAAGGAGTTTGTTTAGTCAAATAAGAATGCGATTATACAGTTTTACTGCTTAATATACAGGGCGGTCTTAAAGCTAGATTATTTAACTTTACCTAAGAGTATTTTCTTTGATGTCAATGCTTTTACTAGTGCATTTTGTATTGACATATATGAATCCTGATTTTGAATCAATATTTTTTTGTCTCTATTTTCTTCTCTTTTTAAAGAATCAATTTCTCTCTTTATATCTGCGTAGTTAGCTACTACACTTGAATCAATAAGCTTTGAAGACAACACGGCTTTTTGTTCTTTTTGATGTAACAAATTTCTTTTTATTGAGACTATGTCATTTTTTAATGTTTTTCTCTCGTTTTCATCTTTTGATGAACTTAAAGTATCTATATATGAGTCTAATTTTTTTGTATCATAGTTAGCTTCTTGTGATAACTTATCTATCTCTCTTTTCAATCCATTGTTATACTCTAAAGGTGAAATTCCACCAATATATAAACCAGAGATGTCATTATTTAAATCATTTACTTTTTCATATATATTATCTATAGATATTTTTGCTTTAATATAAACTCTAACAATAGACATTATGGATGTAATATTCCATCTCATCCCATTTTCTGCTTCCATACGTGGAACTTTATATTTAATTCCATCAAGAACAACTACATCTAATGAATAATACTTTAAAAATTCTATCATGTTCTTATTTGATGATCCAACTTCTTCTAGTATAATGTCTGCTATATATCCAAATACCTCTTTGAAATGTATTCTAAATATATAGCCTGCAAACCCTTTAAAAAATTCATTATTGTTGTCAAATAAATTAGTTAATTGCTCTATTATAATTGATTGTATTAAAGAAAATGCATTTTTTTCGTAAGCTATATTATCTATGTTCTTAACTAAAAAATATGTATCAACAAATTCTTCTGCTGTGAAATAAAAAAAATCTTTATTATCTTGCTGTGAAAAAATCTCATCATTGAACGATTTTAGTTTATCCTCATCAATCCCATTGTACCTATTTGCAACAGTATTTTTTTGATTATCAGCAACTTCCTCTATTAGGAATCCGTCTAATAATTTTATAATTATTTGATTGCTTCTAATGATTATAATATCACTTTCCTCAAGTTCAAAAGCATGTCTTACGGCAAATCTAATCAATTCTTTTTTATTTATATCCTCATTGTTTATGTTTCTTACAAAACTATATATTTTATTTTTTACATCTTCTGGGATAGAAATTAAACCTTCTATGCCTTTGTAATCATACTCTATTAGATCTTCGTAAGATTCAATAATATTAATAATCGCATCCAGGTTTATACTATCTTTAGGCTCAGTTTTATATTCAAAAACTTTTATCCGTATTGTATTTTCTGTTAGCTTTAATAATGGGTACCCAATAGGCTCAAAATACTCTTTAAAAGCACGTTTGATGTTTAGTAGATTTTCGCTGTTTGATAGGAAGTTTTTCGGATAATTTTTATTTAAATATAAAAAAAAATTTTCATTGTCCAAATCATCCCATTTAAAGTCAATTGATGGTTTTGGTAAATTTGTTTTTAAATAAGTATTTAACTCTGAAGCTATATTCTTCATTTTATTCCAATAATAACATAATTATGAAGTATACAACCACTAAATTAAACAGTAGAAGTATATGCAACCCGACCATCTTTTAGTAAAAAAGACTCGTGATTTTCCGTCCTTACTTCACAATAAGTTTGGCTTTTTTTTAATATACCTATTGTACAGTATAATGTTTTAATTTATAATTAATATAATTTTGAAGTTCATTTATGTTAAAATTTTATAAAAAATAAAAGGTGAATAATGAAATTAATATTTTTATTATTATTAGCTGTTGGATTGCTCCATTCAGAAGAGCTGGGCGATTTATTAGGCACTTATACACACAATAGTGATCTTTCAAATAAGACAAAACTTGAAAGCGGCGGGGCTGTAACTATCTTTACTAGAAAAGATTTAGACATTATGCAGGCTCACAGTCTCAAAGATATCTTAAAGTCACACCCTATAGTAAGATACAAAGAGAGTCGTGGCGGAATTGCAGATATGTTTTATAGAGGCTCCTCCGCATTTTTTTCAAGCAGTACTATACGTTTGTATATAGATAATCAAGAACTTGTTTCATCAACATTTGGAAGCGGTTTTACAGCTGCTAACAGTATTGACCTAGATTTTATAGACCATGTAGAAATTTATACACGCTCACCATCGTATGAGTTTTCTACAGAACCAACATATATCTTAATTAAGCTATATTCAAAAACGGCCGAGCGTGACAGTGGTGGGAAGTTAAATCTTAATTATGGAAGCCGTGGATTTAATCAAGAATCTGCATATTATGCAGATGAGCTCAAAGATTACTCTTATGTTGCATATGTATCTAGAAGTGATGATAAAAGAAAAAAGTATTTCAGTCACAATATTCCAATTAAACGTGATTCTGAAACTTATTCACTTTTTAGTTCCATACATTCCAAGAACAATAAGCTCCAAGTTATGGCGGGGACATCAGACCTTGATACATCAATAGCCAGAAGCCCTTTAGCTACTTATGATATCTCAACAGGTCACTATGACTATTTTAACATAGGGTACGAAACAACATACTTTAAAAATTTATGTATCTCTGTAAATCATCAATATACACATATCTCTGGAAAAAACAAAGAAGCAGCTGGTTTTGAATCGCCTTACTCTCCAGAGCTTGATTTTGATAGAGAAGAGGGTGTTTCTACAGCAGAGATAAAGTACACAGGTGAATCAGAGTATAACCGTCTAATTATAGGTGCAAAGCTTCGCTATAAAACCTTTGAGATGATAGAAGCTAAAGTGGATGGTGTTTTAAGTTCCAAGGATGATTATAATAGACAAGCCGTAAGTACAATTTTCTTAGAAGATAGACACAGCATATCAAATAACAATATTATAAGCATTGCTGCTCAGTATGCCTTAGTGAATAACAATGGAGGAATTGAAAATGAAGATCTTTTTCAATTTCGTATAAATCACACATATATTCATGATAATTTTATTTTTAAATCATTTGCGTATAGAGTGGAGTCATTGGTTGAACCTTATATATATGTAGATTTTCCATTTACTAAACGTCCTCTTGATAATCAAGTTTTAAATGCGATTAGCGAGGAGATAAAATATATTAATGGTAAAAATGAAATAGAGTTAGTTGCTACCTATGGTGTTACTAAGAATTTATTTGTACAACCCCCCTTTGTAGTAAATCCAACAGGAGCTTTTACCAATAGCAAAGAGAACGTAAAAAATATATCTGCTTTTTTGGAGTATACTTATAATTTTGACATAGACAATAAACTTGTCTCAAATGTTTCATATGCAGATATAAGAAACTTCAACAATAAATCTATTGCTGCTTTTGTCCGCTCACTAAATAGAGTTGGAAAGTTTGATATTTTTAATGAGGTTATCTTTAATCGTAACAATATTGACGATACTAATCATTATGATTATAGTGCAGGGATCAAGTATAGCTATACGAATGATTTGATAATTTCTTTAAAAGGTGAAAATATTTTTAATAAGGGTTACGAAGATAGTTATTATAGAGTTGATCCAAACACATTTTTACAAGAAGAACCTATAAATATATCTCCTGTAGAACAACGCTTTTTTGTTAGCATGGAGTATATGTTTTAAATGAAATTTATTCTGTTTGTACTATTGGCACTTGAGCTGTTTGCTTTTGATACTGCTACTGCCTCTAAAATATTTGATAAAATATTTTTGGCAATGGTAGATAAGGACAATATTAGTGTTTATACAGTTAACAACAAATACAAAGAGGTTGTTTTAGCCTCATCAAATCTATACATATCGAGTGAAGTTGAGAGCGCTGATATTATTTTAGTTGATTCACTTGAAGAAATTCCTAAAAACAGTGAAGGTTTACTACTTTTTACAACATCACATGTAGTATACAAGGTTAATAAAGATTCGGTTGGTGCTTTTTACTGGGATAGAGGGCATATTAAAATTGAGTTTTCAAGAGTAAGGCTGCATAACAAACAAATATCACTTCCTCAAAATTTTGATAAGTATATAAAGGATAGTGAATAATGATAAAGTTTAAAACTATACAGACTAAAATAATATCCCTCTCAATTGCTACTATTGTTTTGTTTTTTGGCATTAATTTTTTACTTCAACTCAATGAAATAGAGGAATATGCATTTGAAATGATTGAAAGCACTAATAATATTGTAAATGATTTACTTGTTGAACATATAAGTGCATATGTTTACAACCATGATGAAGTGAATATCCAACTTAGCATTGATTCAATTAATAGTGATTATATAAAATCCATCTATATTCTTGATAAAGACGGAATTATTATAGCAAAAAATAAATCTCCCAATATTGTTCAAGAAATACATCCTATGTTTGAGACACTTTTGAAAAAAGAGCACAATAGTATTAGGAATACAGAGCAATATATTGTAATGGATATCTTTTCTGTGTTGGATGTCCCAATCGGTTATATGGTTGTTGAAGCTAATTTAGAAACATATAATAATTATATAAAAAGAGAGTTATTTGAGTTTATTATTGAAGGGTTGTTGTTAATTAGTGTCTTTTTTATTATTTCGTATTTTGTAGCAAAATCTATAGTCTCACCAATATATGATATTGTTTATAAACTGAGTAATACAAAAGATGATGATATCTTGATGTTTCCCAAGCAAGAGCAAAAAGAGTTTCAGTACTTAGGAGTAAATATTGCTAATAAACACAATAAACTCCTTGAGTCAAAATCGAATTTAAACACAATTTTTGATATGACTACAGATGGAATTGCTATAATTGATAAAAATACAAATTTTCTTTTTGTAAACAGAGCCTTTGGTGAAATTACGGGATATACCAAAGATAGTCTCTTGGAGAGATCTTTTATTGAGTTTATACCCCTAGATTTTAAAGATGAAATAATAGATATTATTAGAGATGTGTTTTATAAAGGCTCACACTCTAGTTTTGAAAATAGTTGTAGTGTTAATCACGACAAGATTATTGATGCAATTATTAGTATGAATCTTATGCCTGACAGAAAAATAATTATGCTTGTTTTAAAGGATGTGACCAAAGAAAACCAATACAAAAAAGAGAAGCTAGAGCAAGAGCGTAAGTTTATAGAGCAGACAAGAATGGCTCAAATGGGAGAAATGATAAGCATGATTGCCCATCAGTGGAGGCAGCCGCTCTCTTCAATTTCAGCAACATCAATGAATATGATGATAAAAATTCAACTTGGAGAGTATGACTTAGAGACAAAAGAGGGGAGAGATAAGTGTGAAAATTCCTTTATCAAGCAGCTTAATAATATTGAACACTATACACAAAGTCTAACTACGACAATAAATGATTTCAGGAATTTCTATAAACCAAATAAGTTACAAGTACTTAGCACATTAGAGGATGTAGTTGCAAAATCTCTAAAAATCATTGAGGGATCACTTACTAATGATAATATTGATATAGTTTATGATTACAATTTTAAAGAAAAAATAGCACTTTATGATAGTGAATTGATGCAGGTTGTTCTCAATATATTGAAAAATGCTCAAGATAACTTTAAAGAAAAAGGGATTGAAAAACCACTGATTAAAATAACTACAAAAGATAGCAGCTTAATCATATGCGACAATGGCGGCGGAATACCTGAGAGAATTATGAAAAATATATTTGACCCATACTTTTCAACAAAAGATGAAAAAAATGGAACAGGACTTGGGCTATATATGTCTAAAATAATTGTAAATGACCACCACAAAGGAGCTCTACATGTAGATAATCAAGAGGCTATAGAAGGAGAAGGTATCGGTGCCTGTTTTACTATAAAGCTTAATTTATCTTCACAATCGTTGGAAGGTTAGTTTTAAAAGCTCTCTTAAATGCATTTGCTCTTATCTCTCTAAGTTTTCCAGTTGCAATTGCTGGTAAAAAATATGCCACCTCTTGACTCTCAACTGCATCGTGGTTATTGTCATACATAAATGCAATATGTTTACCTAGCTTAGCAGCTTGTGCAGAAATATTTCTAGCATAAGTGATTATATTTTTGTGATGTCTGTCATACTTGTTTCCTGAAATAAAGAAAACAAACTTACCACTAAGACGAATATTAAGGTAGTCTTGATAGTTAAGCTCTTTATCATAGCGTGTTAGCTGATTGCTTGTGTATCTGTCTAAATCACCCTCAAACTCTTCTAGAATGGGTGTTGGTTCTATGTTTGGTTTGTTAAGTGCGAAAAGATACTTAATCTCTATAAGCTTGCCTCTATAGCCATCTTTAATAGCAGAAGCGAAAAGAGTACAGTTTTTGTCAAAAGCTAGTTCATCAAATTGACCATTGAATTCATACCCCTGTCCGTCTAAGCTGGCATCGTCTTTGTATCCTATAGGTGCTATTGTCGGATTGTATAAAAAAATAGTTCCAATTACTGTTTTACGTTTGTTTTTAAGCATCTGCTCTAGTTGCTCTGAATCTATAGTCTCGTCACTCTCTTGAATATAAATATACTGTTCTTTTATGTACTCTAAATCTAATTTTCTTGAAAATTTCCCGAATGCTTGCATATAAATATCCTATAATAATTATTGGAATTATACTATAATTCCACTCAATAAGGTTACAAATGATATATATAGTATTTTCACTTTTTACGCTTGGTATTATAGCTTTCGCATTTTACCATTGGCAATATTTTATGGTGTTTTCACCAACTTATTATCGTGATGAAGAGTTAGACGATGAGTTTGAAATTCTTAGTATTACTACAGATGATGGCATTGAACTTGAAGGAGTTGTGTATGAGCCAAAGAGTCTATATAGAAAATTACCTACTATAAAGTCAACACTTCTTTTTTTTGCAGGTCGCTCACATGACAGTGTAGGACTTATTAAAAGACTCTCATTGTTGTTTCCGCATGTTAGAATAATCACTTTCAACTATCGCTCATACGGAAGAAGTGAAGGAGTTGTTAATGAAAAAAACATATTAGTAGACTCTCTAAAAGTAGCCCAGATAGTTAAAAAAAATTATGGTGATTTTTATGTTTTAGGCTTCTCAATAGGCTCATTGGTTGCTGCTTATGTGGCGAGTAAAATGAGCGTTTTGGGTGTGTTTTTGGTTGGACCATTTGATTCCATCACGCTACTTGTTAAAGAGAAATATGGTCTTCACATACCTTGGCTCCTGAGATATAAATTTGATAAAACTAAACTTGTGTCGGAGATAGATGCCAAGACTTATATTTTTGCTAGTAAAGATGATGAGATAATATATATTAAAAATACAAGAAATTTAAAACAATATGTGAAAAACTTGGCACTATACAAAGAGTATGAAGGGTTGACGCATAAAGAGCTTCTTTGGCATGAGGAAGTCTCAAAACATATAAATGAGGTGTTAGAGTAATGGAACTTGGATTTTTTTTAAAGAAGTTTATAACTTTTTTTGTTGAGCCTTTTGGTATGGTACTTATAGTTTTTGCTTTTGGCTTTTATTTTCTATTTAATGCAAAGTATAGAGTTGCAAAAGCTTTTCTTGGTTTTGCACTTGGACTTTTACTCCTTTTTTCATACCACCCATTTTCAAACTTTTTAGTAAAAAACCTGGAAAACCAATATTCAAAATATGAGTATAAAGAAAATATAAAATATATACATGTATTAGGAAGCGGGCATAACACAGATGAATCTCAGCCGCTTTCATCACAAGTTGCAAGTAAAAGAGTGCTTGAGGGTGTTATAATCCATTTGCAAACTCCAAATTCAAAACTTATATTTACAGGTTATGAGGGGAATACAAATATTTCAAATGCACAAATGAATGCCTCTTTAGCAATTGCACTCGGAGTTAAGGCTGAAAATATTATTATTAATGGGGAGCCAAAAGACACAAAAGAGGAAGCAATTTTCACACAAAGTTTAATTGGTGATGAAGCTTTTGTACTTGTAACGTCAGCAAGCCATATGCCAAGATCTATGAAGCTCTTTCAATCCCTTAGTTTAAACCCAATTCCTGCACCAACAGACTTTCATAAAAGTAAAGTTAATGGTTATCTTACGGCACCTGGGATTGGGTATATGCGTAACTCAAATATTGCTATGCATGAGTATTTCGGAATCTTATGGAGTATGTTAAAAAAGTAAATATATTAGTATTTAATTTTGGCTAAATAAAGACCATTACATTTAGCAGGTTTAAGCTTGTGGTTTTCTTTGCATTGCAGTTTTTCAATGATTTCACTTGTGTCTAGTGTAAGAAGTGCCCCAACAATAAGTCTTATCTGACTTCTTAAAAAGCCGTTTCCTTCGAAATTTAAGACTATATACCCTTTATGTTCATATGTAAATGCTTTGTAGATGGTTCTACATGTAGAGTTTATATCACTTCCGGTTTTCATAAAATACTTAAAGTCAAACTCACCTCTAAAGAGCTTTATATTTTTCTCAATTCTCTTGAAATCTACGGAGTCAATAAATGTAAAATAATTATCTTCAAAAGGATTACTCTCCCCCTGTTTTATAAGATATCTATAAACTCTTTTTTTAGCGCTGTATCTTGCATGAAACTCATCATCTACTTCTTTTATATGTTTGATAAGTATAGAATTTGGAAGCATCTCATTTAGAACTTTTTTAAGTTTAGTTAGATCATTCCAAAACTCTGGTAAGTTAATATGGCAAACCTGACCTGTTGCGTGAACACCTCTGTCTGTTCTTCCGCTGGCGATAATCTTTGAATCTATATGTAGTTTGTGCAGCACATGCTCCAAGTTTCCAAGTATGGTATTTGAAGAACTTTTTTGCGTTTGTGAACCTAAGAAATGTGTGCCGTCATAGGCTATTGTTAAAGCACATCTCATTAAGCATTAAAACTTTGTAACAATTGTTTTTCTATATAAGAAATATGTTGTGATTAGCCAAGCTGTAATGAACAATGGAATTGTATAGTATGAAAACTTACTCTGCAACCCAAAAGCAAGAGCATAATAAACTAAAATTCCTAAAAATAAGTATAAATATACTTTCCCTTTTTGATGCCTAACATGTACTATCCCAATACTTGCAACTAAAAATAGACTTATCAAAGGAAAGATACTAAGTAAAATGTTTATTATAAACAATTTTTTATAGTTTTTTCCACTCTTAAGCCAGTACTCAACTGGTGTTTTATACGTGCGAAAATCAGTTTTCATAGTATCGTTAATAAACATTGTTTTAAAGTCTATTTGTGTGAACTTCTCTTTTGAGTAGCTATAACCCTCTCCATCACTTAGTTTTAGTCGCAAAATACCAGAGTCATTAATAATCTGTGCTTTTTTAGCCCCTATCAAAACCTCTTCATTTTGTTTTTTATTAAATAAAATAACATCAGAGTAGCTTTCATTCTCATTTTCTTTTCCAATATAGAGTAGCCATTCACCAAATTTATGACCAAATTCAGAAGCAGAGAGATTGAATTTTGCCTCGCTGGTCTTATATGATATAAAGTTTTTTGATAGAATTTTAGCGTGTGGAAATAGTATGAAAAAATTAAACATTAGTATAACAGAGAGAATGGCTGCTGGTTTTAGTAATGTTTTTAGTATAAATCTAGGCTCTATACCAAGTGCAAACAGCACAACTATCTCATTGTCATTTGATAGTTTGAAAAGAGTTAAGGTGGTGGCAATAAAAAAAGAGATTGGAAGTGAATAAAATAGTAGCTCAGGGACTATGAAGAAAAATAGTTTAGCCATCTCCCATATAGACAGTTGTATAACAGCTGTATAAGTAGCAAGTTTTATAAGAAAAACTACAGAAGCTATGGCAAAAAGAGGGATAAATATAGATAAAAATATAACAGATAAAGAGTCTCTTATATATTTTTTTAGTTCATACATTAGTATAGGGCCTCAACTAGTGTTAAAACATAGCTATCAAATATATAAACTATAAATGTTGCCAGAACTAAAAATGGAACAAAAGGAACAGTTTGCCCTTGCCCATATCTATTTATAAGAAATATCATAACAGGTAGTGCCAAAATTGCTGAAAGAAATACAGCGACAAGAGTTAGTTTTACACCAAGAAGTGCTCCCATTGTTGCCCCAACCATTATGTCGCCTTCGCCCATAGCTTCTATAAATGGATATGTATGATAGTTTTTTGTCCAAGGTGTTATAGTTTTTTTAGCATCCCTGTGAGCAGATGATGTTAGGTAATATGATAGGGCAAATCTCAATAGAGTAAATCCACCTGCGAAGAGAAGAGCATTTTGAAAGTTTGTTAAAACTCCGTGTAAACTCCAAGCACCAACTATTGCAAATAACAAAGCCAAAAGATTAAGCGAGTCCGGAACCATTTTATATTTTAAATCAATCATTGAAAGAGATAAAAGCATAAAGAAGCTAAGTGCTATAAAAAGAACAGGAACACTAAAACCAAACTTGTTGACCAACATTAAAAATATCAATCCAGACGTCAGTTCAATAAGTGGATATTGTATGGATATCTTCGCACCACAAAAAGAGCATTTTCCTCTTAAAAATAACCAAGAAAATAGAGGTACGTTATGCCAGGGCTTCAAGTTATGTCCGCATGTTGTGCAGTGTGAGCCTCCAAATACTATACTTTCATCATTAGGTATTCGTAATATAATTACATTTAAAAACGAACCAATAAGCATACCGAATATAAAAGCAATAGTAAGTAGTTCCATTATTTTAAGCCTCCAAAGCGTCTCTCAATTTTTGTGAAATCCTTGATGATTTTTTGTAAATCATCGGTTGTAAAATCTGGCCATAATGTATCTGTAAAAAATAGCTCAGCATATGCAGCCTGCCAAAGTAAAAAGTTAGATAGTCTGTGGTCTCCACCTGTGCGAATAAGTAAATCTACATTATGTTTGCAGTCAAGTGCGTTTGAGAGCATTGCTTCTGTTATGAAGTCTTCACAGTCTTTAATTTTATTAACAGCTCTTAGTATCTCATCTTGAGCACCATAGTTAAGTGCAAGCGACTGAACCAAGCCATCACAGTGAGATGTTTTTTCTTGAACATCTTTTATAGTTTTTTGTAGAGACTTGGAAAAAGCCCTAGTGTCACCAATAGGCTCAAACCGTACATTGTTTTTCAGATAGACAGGAAGCTCATTTCTTAGATACGATTCTAACAGCTTCATTAAAAACTCAACTTCTAGTCTTGGTCTTTTCCAGTTTTCTGTTGAAAATGCATAAAGCGTTAACCTCTCTATATCTTTGCTCTGTGAACAAAATGTTGTAATCTCTTTAACAACCTTTGCTCCTGCTTCATGACCTTTAACTCTTTTTTTATCTTTGAGCTCTGCCCATCGACCGTTGCCATCCATAATAATTGCTATGTGTTTTGCTTTGTTCATATACAAAGGTCCAAAAGAGAGTTGATATTAGCGTTGTAAAGTGGTTCTATTAAATTTATAACAGAGATGTCTACTTCATAAGAGAGGTTTTTCATATCATTTTCCAAAAATTGTTTAGTTTTATCAAAAGCAACATTTAGCTCAATGCTTACTCTGCCATTTTCAAGTGAAATAATACCTGAAATGGGTCCTAAAAGCTCAAGTGCCGCATAAAAGTCTATTTGACTCTTCTTAGTTTTCTTATTGTACCTTTTTTTAAATTGTAAAACAGAAAAATAGCCATGATAATTTAGCGGAATTGTCATAGTCTGGTTTTGCAAAGAAAGTAATAGAGTCGATGCATTTGAAAATTCTTCTTTTGTAGTTGCAGTGCTTAAATGCTCTAGTATGTTTTGTTTTAGTATATTTTCTGGTTTTACAGATGATAGAATCGTTTTTAAATCTTTTAATGAATATTCCAGGTTTGTATGCTGTAAATTTTTAAGTAATGATGGCTGTTTTAAGAGTTGGGAGAGCTGTGGTACTGAGTCTTTGGTTTGTGTGAGTTGTGACCAGTATTTAGCCCCTTCGCTCAGTGGTTTGTCACTCTGTGCGGTAAGTCTCTTGTTATCAAGTAAAACACTATATTTACCATCTCCTAAAGATTTTAAGATATCAACAGAGACTAGTTTTATAAGAGCTTTGGCCTCATTTGGATTTGTATTGATTAGATTTACCAAAGAGCCTAGTTGTGATATATTCATTGAGTAGCTATTTTTGCATACTTTTTGCATGCTCTAAAATATCAAATGCGACACTAAGTTTGTCAGATAAAGGGATAGACTCTATTTTGTCTGGAAGAATAAAATCAACCTTATTTGTGTCAGTCCCAAAACTAGAAGAATCTTTCAAGACATTGAGACAAACAGCATCAATACTTTTATTGTCAATCATCTTAGAGGCGTTTTTGATAGCGTTATCTGTGTCCATTTCAGCCTTAAAAGCAATAGTTGTTATATCTGTTTTATCAATAGAGTTTAAAATATCAATATTTTGCGTTAGTTTGAGATCCCACTCTTCTCCTAAAGTCTCTTTTTTTAGTTTTCCATCTTGTGCGTATGCAGGCACATAGTCACTAACGGCCGCCGCCATAAATAGATATGGTTTTTTTTGTATAAGACGAATCTGGTCATCACTCATAAGTGATGCCTTTGATAGTTTGCCTTTTTTGGCAATTCGGATAGAGTCACTTAGATACTCAAGCATCTCCTGCGAACTTTCAACATCAATAGTATGTAAATCTTTTGGTAAATTATCTTCAAATTTAGTAGAGATTAAATTAACATCAGCTCCCTTGCAATAGAGTGCTGTAGCAAGTGATGAAGCCATTTTACCACTTGAGTAATTTGAAATATATCGAACATCATCAATCTTCTCTACAGTTCCACCACCAGTAACTATAACTCTTCTATCAGTCCAAAAATCATCTTTAAGTATAGCTCTAGCAGATTGCCAAAAAACATCTATGGGCTCTGCCATAGCACCATTTCCAACTGTTTTACATGCAAGTTCTTTGGTCTGAGTATCTACAAGCTCATAAGATGCAATCGACAACATTTTTAGGTTAGCTTTTGTAATAGGGTTTTCTAACATATTAGTGTTCGCGGATGGCGCTATTATCTTTACATGTGGATATGCTAAAGCAGTTTGTAAAAGCATATTATCAGCTATACCATTAGCTAGTTTTGCAATTGTATTCGCAGAGCAGGGCGCTATAACAAATAGGTCAGCCCACTCACCAGCCTTGATGTGGTTATGGTCATTTACCCATGACTCATTAGTATCATCAAGTACTTGATTTGAGGTGAGGGTCTCAAAAGTAAGAGGAGTTATAAACTTTTTAGCAGCTTCACTCATAACAACTTTTACATCTGCACCAGCCTTAACAAATAGTCGAACAATATCAGGTGATTTATAGACAGCTATTGAGCCGGCAACTCCTAAAAGTATCTTTTTGCCTTTTAATAAATCTGTTGGAATAAGCATGGTTTACCTCGATTTTTCTATATGTTTATTTGAGTTGTATTTTAGCAGGAAAACCTTTAAGATATTTAACTTAATGCTTGTAGAGTTTCTATAGTTAAAACTACACAATAACCTATCTTTGTAATTTTTTTTAAGTTAATTTAGTTAAATATTAAAAAAGTAGTATAATAATTTTTATGGAAGCACATGACTTTTTTTTAACACTTTTTTTAATATTGATAGTTGCAAGGATACTAGGTGAGGCTTTCGCTAGATTTGGAATCCCATCAGTTTTAGGTGAACTATTTGCGGGAGTACTTTTAGGCTCTTCCATCCTAGGCATTGTTGAGCCAAATGAAATATTGAAAATATTAGCAGAGATTGGAATTATTTTACTTCTTTTTGAAGTAGGACTGGAGACCGATTTTACAAGATTGAAAAATGCAGGAACAAAATCTCTTATAGTTGCTTTATTGGGAGTTATACTACCCTTTAGTTTTGGGCTGTTAATAGCTTATTATATCTTTGAATTTTCATTTGATATATCTCTTTTTGTAGGTGGAACACTTACAGCAACAAGTATAGGTATTACTCTTAGAGTTTTAAAAGATATCCATATGGAAAACACTAATATAGCCCAAATTGTTATTGGTGCGGCTGTTATTGATGATATCATCGGAATAATACTTTTAGTCTTTATATATGACTTCTCAATCTCACACGAGACAAATTTTAAGCATACACTCTCAGTAGCAGGAATGGTTATGATGTTTTTAGTATTGGCCCCGATTTTGGCTAAATCACTTTCGTACATGATACATAAGTTTAATGGAAAAGATTTAGTTCCAGGGTATATTCCAACGATTATTATTTCACTTATTTTACTTTTTGCATACCTTTCACATTTGGTTGGTGCCCCTGCTATTTTAGGCTCTTTTGCAGCAGGTATTGCACTCTCAAGAAGATTCTTTCTCCCCTTTGGTACATTTTTGAGCACAAATGAAATACTCCTTGGTGAAGTACAAAAAAGTATGACACCAATTATTCAGATATTTACACCTATATTTTTTGTTATGGTTGGCCTTTCTATGGATTTGAGAGTTATAGACTTTTCATCCTCTTCTTTTTGGATTATGGGGTTATCATTTATTACAATAGCGTTTTTAACTAAATTTATTGGAGCATTTTTTATTATTCAAAGTTGTATTAGAAACAATGTAATAATCGGAATATCTATGATACCAAGAGGAGAGGTTGGTCTTATCTTCGCTGAGATGGGCAGGGTAAACGGAATATTGCCAAATGATATTTATGCAATGCTTATTTTTGTAATAATAATTACAACTGTTGTCCCTCCTTTTTTACTAAAGAAATATTTTAGAGGTGAATGCGTTTAAATATAATTTTTTATTAAGTTTTTTTGTTATAGACTGTTTAAAATATAATATGTAAAGGAATGAAAATGAAAAAGAGAATGACTACAACAGGCGGAAATCCTATTGGTGATAATCAAAACTCATTAAGTGCTGGTGCTCGTGGTCCGTTATTGATGCAAGATTATCAATTAATTGAAAAACTTGCTCATCAAAATAGAGAGAGAATCCCTGAGCGTGTTGTTCATGCGAAAGGTTCTGGTGCTTTTGGAACACTAAAAATTACCCATGACATAAGCAAGTATACTAAAGCAAATGTTTTACAACTAGGGGTGGAGACACCTATGTTGATTCGTTTTTCTACAGTTGCAGGTGAGAGAGGTGCCGCAGACGCAGAGAGGGATGTTAGAGGTTTTGCAATGAAGTTTTACACAAAAGAGGGGAATTGGGACTTAGTTGGAAACAATACTCCGGTTTTTTTCGTAAAAGATCCTATGAAGTTCCCTGATTTTATTCATACACAAAAAAGACACCCAAGAACAAATATGAGAAGTACAACAGCTATGTGGGATTTTTGGTCATTAAGCCCTGAATCACTTCACCAAGTAACAATCTTGATGTCAGATAGAGGAATCCCCAAAACATTAAGAAATATGAATGGATACGGCTCTCACACATACAGCCTTATTGATGATAAAAATGAAAGAGTATATGTAAAGTTTCATTTTAAAACGGCTCAAGGAATTGAGACTATGTCAAATGCCGATGCTGAAGCAGTTGTAGCAAAAGACAGAGAAAGCTCTCAGAGAGATCTTTATGAGTCTATAGAAAGTGGTAACTTTCCAAAGTGGAATTTCCAAATACAAATTATGACAGAAGAACAAACCAAAGAAGCGCCATTTAATCCATTTGATTTAACTAAGATTTGGCCACATGCAGATTATCCCATGATTGAAGTTGGTGAGTTTGAGCTAAATAGAAATCCGCAAAACTATTTTGCCGAGATAGAGCAATCTGCGTTTAGTCCATCAAATGTAGTCCCTGGAATTAGTTGGTCGCCTGATAAAATGCTTCAAGCAAGAGTCCTCTCTTATGCTGATGCACATAGATACAGAATTGGTACGCACTATGAGATGCTTCCGGTAAACAGACCGCTAAGCGAAGTAAATACATATCATGCTGATGGCCCTATGAGACTTGATGAGCCAAAAGGGAGTGATGCTTATTATGAACCAAATAGTTTTGATGGCCCTGAAGAAGACAAGCAATATGTTGAGCCGCCATTTGCTATAGATGGTGATGGATACAGATATGACCATCGTGAAGATAGTGACGATTACTACTCTCAGCCAAGGGCACTTTTTAATCTAATGAATGGTTATCAAAAACAACAATTATTTAGTAATATTGCTGAAGCCATGGGTGGAGTGCCAAAAAATATTGTAGATAGACAGTTAGCACTTTTTAAAAAAATTGACCCAGGGTATGCGACTGGTGTGTCAAAAGCATTGAGTATGCAATGATGAATACAACAACTGAAGAAGATGATAATAATAGGTATATTGAACTTCAGCTTATGTCACTTGACTTTGCACGAGATGGTGAAACATATACATTAAAAAATATGATAGAAGCTGGTATAAGTGTTGATTTAGCAGATGAAAAAGGAAATACTCTGCTTATGCTTGCTTCATATAATGGCAATATAGAATGTACAAAAATGCTACTAAGTCATGATGCACAAGTAAATAAAAGGAACGATAGAGGACAAACACCACTGGGTGGAGTAGCTTTTAAAGGCTATCTTGAGCTTGTTATATTGCTTATAGAACATGGTGCTGAAGTTAATGCAGACAATGGTGGAGGAAGAACTCCACTAATGTTCTCCGCGATGTTTGGGCACAAAAATATTGTCGAATATTTAGTATATAAGGGTGCAGACATACAATCGCAAACCTTCTTTGGTATGTCAGCTTTGCAAATGGCAAAGATTACCGGTGGAATTAGAGTTTTATTTGGGAAATCAAACAATAAAGTGCAATGAGTATTGATATATCAAATAATATAGTCTATTATATTCTAATAATATTTGGTGAATTGCTGATTGTCTTAGTCTTTATACATATGGTTTACAAAAAGAGAACACCTGCGAGTATGACAGCATGGCTTTTATCTATGATACTAGTTCCCTATATAGGAGTTCTCTTATATTTGATTTTTGGTTTGAGAAAACGAGAAAATAGATATAAGAAAAAAGCAATAATACTCCAAAAACATACACAAAGTTTTTATAAACAAAATCCTGTTCATGATATTTTAAGAAGTTATGGTATTGCTGATGCAAGTGAAAATGAGAAGTTTGAACTCTTTACGGACTCTATAAAAGCATATGAAAAGTTTATGAGTTGTATAGAAGATTCTAAAACATCAATATATTTAAGTACATATATTTTTGAATATGATGATGTTTCAAAAGAGATTATAAAGGCACTTATTAAAAAAGCAAAAGATGGGGTAAAGGTTAAAATACTTATAGATTCACTCGGTTCGATAGGCTTATATTTTTCTCAGTATAAATTGAGAGAACTTAGAGAATCCGGTGTAAAAGTTGAATTTTTTATGCCAATCTTTCAAATGCCATTTAGAAACTACATAAACCTTAGAAACCATAGAAAGATTTATATATTTGATGATAAAAAGGTTATAAGTGGTGGTATGAATATCTCAAGTGAATATTTTGGACCAAATATAGATAAAGCGAGATGGGATGATATGCTTTTTTTTAGTGAAGGCACATCTGCTGAACTATTTTTTGAAATATTTGCTTCTGATTGGTTTTATGCTTCACAGGAGAATATGAGTTTTGTAAAAAACAGTGCTCCAAATAGCGGTGATACGTTTTTACAAGTAGTACCATCTGGACCAGATATGAGCAAAGATATTCTTTATGAAGCACTTCTCTGTGCAATTTACAGTGCCAAGGAGCGTATCTGGATTGTCACTCCATACTTTATACCTGACAATTCTATAATCCAAGCTCTAATAATTGCTAAACATAAAGGGATAGATGTTAAACTTATTACACCCAAGGACTCACAAAACATCATCGTTAATTTAACTAGAAGTTCATATATGAGAGAGCTTGAAGAGGTTGGTGTAGAAGTTGCACTCTATAATGGAGCGTTGCTACATGCAAAAGCTATACTTTTTGATGAGACAAGTGCTATGCTTGGAAGTGTTAATTTTGACAATAGAAGTCTGTTTTTAAACTATGAGGTAGCTACATTTGTCTACTCTGTAAAAGTTATAGAAGATATTGAATTTTGGATGAATAAATTACTTTTATATTCATCAGCAGGGACAAAAGAGGTTTCTGTACCTAGAAAAATTTTAGAAAATTTAATGAGAATTATAGCACCTCAACTATAGCAAAAAGAAGAAATTATGCTTAAGCCGACTAAAACTGTAAAATCTTTAAAACACCAAGATAAAAGTTTGAGAGAAAGTTTTACTGTTTTATGTTGGAATGTGGCGAAACTAACACTTAAAAGTGAATATCAGGACTACTTAAACTCAATTGTTCAAAAATATAAAGTAGATGTTTTACTACTTCAAGAGGTAAAAAAACAGATAGCAAATGAGTTGGATATATCTGATTTTTCTTATGTTTTATCTCCAAATATTCAAACTAAAAAACACGTATTTGGAGTATTGAGTGCATTTAAAATTTCTTGTGAGAATGAAGTGTCGCTTCTTACTCAAAAACGGGAACTTGCATACGCAACTCATAAAGTGACATTAATAACTAAACATAAAATATCTCACGACAAAGAGATATTGATAGTAAACTTACATGCAATAAATTTTGCAAATAATAGTGACTTTTACAATGAGTTAGAGAGTATAAAGTTAATAATTAAATCTCATACAGGAGCCATGATAGTTGCGGGTGACTTTAACACTTGGAATGTAAAAAGGATTCAATATCTAAAAGAGTTCACGCAATCATTGTCGCTTAAAGAAGTAAAATTTAGCGATAGAACAAATCTAAAAAAAGTTTTTACAAATTGCTTAGATTATATTTTTTACAGAGACTTAGAATTAACATACTCAAAAGTGATTGACAGCAAAAAAATCTCAGACCATAATCCTATAATTGCGACATTTGAGTTTTGATTTTTACATGTAAGTATGTAAATAAGATTATCATTTACTAATCTATAATATAGTCTTTGGTTATTATTTCGAGTATATGACCATTTTCATCTTTAAAGTATACTCCGCGACCGCCATAGTTGTCGTTTGTCTCGCCATTATCTAACTTATATGGACCGCTACCGTAAACTATTTTATCCTCTTTTATACGTTCAAATATCTCATCGAACTGCTCATCTGTTACTTTAAAAGCGTAGTGCATTTTTGAGAAGTGCTCTTTTGTGCTAAAGTCCAGTGTCAGAGTTGAGTTAACTCTTACAACCGCAAAGTCATACCAGACTTTTAAAAACTCAAAGCCGAAAATCCTCTCATAAAACTTAGCCGATTTTACATTGTCATACGCTGGAATAATTGTATGATTGAGTGTGATTTCCATAACTATTTCCTCACTTAAGAACTATATTTAAAATGTAACATAAGTAAAATATATGTATGTTTTATTACTTATTTTAATAGTTACATGTAAGTTTTAGTTTTGATTTTTTCATGTGCTGTATGTACATTGATATTATAAGACTTAAAAGAGTGAGTATGATGTAAAATATCATAAAGAAGAGTGTGAATCGTGAGGTGCAATCAAGGAGTAAATATATGAATAAATATTTCACAGTGGCGCTATTAACTCTCTTTATAGCTTTAAACTTATCTGCAAACGACAGAGAAAAGTCTGTTTGCGGTGTTTTTCAAGAGCCTTTTTTGTTTTGGGTATGGAGTTCTATGACACCTGAACCAGATAGTAAAAGAATAAGCAATATACCGTTTATTGAACCGAGTGAGTTTAAGACATCAGATGGCAAAACCCTTCGTGGTTATAAGTACATATCAAATGATTCCAAGAACAAAACTTCTGCACAAGGGTACCTTTTAGTTGCCATGGGAAACACCATGGTCTCAGACCAGCTAATTGGCTACCTAAGAGAGTTCTCTGAGAAAAACTATGATGTATATATTTATGACTATAGAGGTTATGCCAACTCTGAGGGAAACAGACGAATCAACGCTATAATTGAAGACTATAAAGAGATAACTACATCTCTAAACAAATCATATGATAGAAAACTTCTTTATGGGATCTCTTTAGGTGGAGCTATTGTGCTAAACGTTATAGGCTCGGGTGTTGTATATGACGCAGCTGTCGTTGACTCAGCCCCAAGTTTTCTCTCGCCTCATGGTTGTCCAGAGTGGATTGATCCGGTGGCAAATCTTCCAAAAGATGCTAGTAAAATACTTGTGATTACTGGAAAAAAAGATAGCGTTTTGCATGAGAGCATGACTTCACCGCTGAGAGAGGGTGCACATGACAGAGGCGCTAATACAATTAATGGCGAAAACTACAATCATCCTTTTAATGATAAAACAATTGAGATTCATAATCAGCGTATGGAGCTGATTTTAAATCACCTAACTAAATAGTGAGCTAAAGTGGAGATTCAACCTCTGGGGTTTAGTTTTGGGGTTTAGTTTGGGGTTTAGTTTTTATTTAATAGCCAGCAAAACTTGGTACTCATGTAAAGCAAAATCATCTGTCATGCCGCTGATGTAGTCTATGATTAGTCGTACTCTGTAGTACCATTCAAGAATTTTAAATGACTCTACATCCTCTTTATCAAGCTTTTTAACATCATTTGAGTACGCTACAACATGCTTTGATGCTATCCTTTTTATAAGTCTCATGGCAATAAAGCACTCTATCTCCTCATCACGCATTAACTTCTCAAAATCTTCTGAGCTCAGCCCTAAAAGAGGTTTATAAATATTTAGCAGTCCATTTATAATTGCGTAGCCTTGAAGTTCCAGTTTTTGGACATGTGCATTTTTGTAAATATGTTTTTCAGATATATTTTGTAAAATCTCAATAGCTTTGTAGTACTTACTATGTTTATCATACTCAAGTAATGCACTATTAAACTTGCCCTTAAAAATGGCTTCGTGGTTGTCAATATAAATATCTACGACATGAGACACTAAAGAGGTCACTAGTTTTGCTCTTACTAGAGTAAAAAACATGTTGAACTGGAAAGGTTCATCGTCATTTTTTGCCTTTTGGTATCTATCTTCTATAACATCTAGTAGATAGTTTTCTCCCTCTTCTTCACACTCTGCTTTTATGAGGTTATAAACCTCATCCAAACTAAGTATCCCTTTTTCAACAGAGTCTTCCAAGTCTGCTGTAAGGTAGGAAATGTCATCAGCTGCTTCCATGATGTAAGTTATTGGGAATCTATGTCCATGTTCTACATCTAGTTTTTTTTGAATCTGCTCTATTAAATCTTTTTCACTGTAGTAAAACCCCGGTTTTTTCATAAGATAATCAAAAGGTTCTCCCTTTTTTGGTCTATCTTCAAATGCACCTCTTGTATATTTTAGTACTGCTAGAGTTTGAGTGTAGGAGAGGTTTAGTTTTTGCAGTTTTGTGATTACTCTTATGGCTTGTGCGTTTCCGTCATAGTTGCAAATATCTTTAGCAATCATCCCTTTGAGTTTTTTACTTTCATCATAACTTGAAGAAAAGCTTTCAAGTATTGGCAGAGCATTTTCTTTTATCCATTTGTTGATAGTTTTTTCTGCAAAATGTCCAAACGGTGGGTTACCAATGTCGTGAAGTAAACTTGTCATCTCTGCAGTAGATACAAACGCATCTTTAAGACCGTCCAAGCAATATGTCTTAAGTTCTTCTTCTGTGAGCTTTGAGAAAATAGTTTTAGCAATGAAACGGGCAGTCTGTGCCACTTCAAGAGAGTGCGTAAGTCTTGTGCGAATAGATGCGTTTAGTTCTAATGCAAAAACTTGCGTACGTTTTTGGAGTCTTCTAAATGCAGGTGCAGAGAGTATTCGACCTCTGTCACTCTCTATAGAGTAGTCAAGATTATCAATGGGGTAAAACTCTCTATCTACTGTCAACTTTTTACTATAATCAATCATCTATTGCCTTATTAGATATATCTAAACTTTGAGTGCATGATTTACTTTTTCGTTTAGTTTACATGCATGGGAATTATAACTTGTTTTCATGTAATCATGCCAAAGTTATTTTGTGAACACTTTTTGCTTTTTGACATTTGATCCACATCTTTTATTTGTTACGATACTTCTAGACTAAGGATATGTCATGAACAATGGTTTAATTCGAGTTGATGTTGCTAGTACCCACAATCCAAAAGTTAATCAGAATATACGGTTCCTAAAAATGGTGAAAATCAATTTAATGCTTAACGATAAAGGAGGCTGATCCTTTCGTATAGCAAATGAACTTACTATATGTATCTTGTGCTCAAGGATGAGATAAGATACATTCTAAACCTCTATAACCATCGACATAGTTTCAAGCTTACTAAAATACTCTATCCATCTTTATTATTTTTCCACGGTCATCAGCAATATACATTTTACCATCATCGTCAAAACATAATCCTTCCTGACTAGACTTAGGTAGTTTGTAGGTTTTTATTGTTTTCTCATTTATTGGGTCATATGCTATCAAAAGGTTATCGTTGTCACTAATCATGTATAAAATATTTTGATAGTAACTAAGTGCAGCGATATCTACATAACCATGATTGAAAATTTTTGTTATTTTCGCCTTCTTATTTTCAAGTGTATCTATTGTGAAAACGATTGAAGAGTCCTCTTTGGGGTAGATATTGTATGACTGGTTAGATAGATATAAAACATCATCTATAAGCTCAATCGCTTCTAATCCATGCTTCTTATCTTTTTTCAGAACTTTTATGCCATTAAATTTTCTTTTTATAGGAACCTCTTTTATAATATTGAAACTTTTTGCATCAACAACTAAAACAGAATCATCACCTTCAACACAGAGATATAAAAGTTTTTTTTCATTGTCACATGCAATGCCTTCTAAATCAAAACGTCCAAGATAATGTTCTCTTTTTATTTTTCCTTTTTTGGAGAGTTCATATATGCTCCCCTCATCATTCACAACAAAAAGAGTTTTTGATAGAGTGTAAAAACAGATGCCCGATGCCTCTGGTATTTTAGCAATAACTTTTTCTTTAGCAATGATTTGAGTAAATATACCCAACGATAGGATTAAGGTTATTATCATTTTCATTTGATGTCCGTTAGTGTATATTGTATTTTAAATCCCTTTTATAGCTTCTACAAAGATGTCACAACTACTCTGTGAAGAAAATACAAAGTTTACTTCCATTGTATCATCTGTATCTAAAAAAGATTTAACGCTCTTGTAGGCAACTTTAGCTGCATCATCCTTTGGATAACCGTAAATACCCGTAGAGATAGCAGGAAACGAAATACTATGGCATTTCAGATCTTTAGCAATTTTGAGTGAGTTGATATAGCAGTTTGAAAGAAGCTCTTCACAACGATTTTTACAAGATGTATAAATTGGTCCAACAGTGTGAATCACATATTTTGCCTTCAAATTTCCTGCAGTTGTTACAGTAGCATCTCCGGTAGGCAAACCATCTGGATAGGTAGATGTTCTAAGCTTTTTACACTCACTAAGAATTTTCTCTCCACCTGCACGATGTATGGCACCATCCACACCACCTCCACCGAGAAGTGATCTGTTTGCCGCATTAACTACCGCACATACATCCTCTTGTGTTATATCTGCTATTTTTATGTTTATATTTTTCATTTTCATACCTTCTGGCGTTGGATAGCTTTGTAATTGTACAATATTTGACTTTATAGATTTGTGTATAATAATTCAATGATATAATTATTTAATCTCTTGTTTATTACAAAAGGAAAACAACCAATGATACCGTTTAATCATCTAGGATTTGTCTTTAAATATTTTGGCTCTGTTATATATCCAAAAAAGGTCTTAGAAGAACTCTGCATATTTTTAGAACCATTGTCTAATAAAGCATCAGTTTTAGATGTCGGAGCAGGGACAGGTATGATGAGTGAGTTAGCATATAGATGCAATAGTGAGCTGAGATATGTAGCGGTAGACCCAGCGAATGGTATGCTCAAATATGCTGAGGATTATGTAGAAATACATATAGCAACTGCAGAAGTACTCCCTTTTGATGATGATAGTTTTGATGCCATACTTATGGGAGAATCACTGCACCACTTTGATGACCCTGATGTTGCTATGAAAGAAGTTGTGCGAGTTTTGAAGAAAAATGGAAAACTATTTATTTATGATTTTGATAAGGGAACATTTATGGGCAAGAGCCTCTGGGCTATGGAAAAACTATTGGGTGAGCCTGCTCATTTTTATGAAGTACATGTACTAAAAAAGATGCTAGAAGGGAATGGTTTTACCGTTGAAGTAAGCAATCATAGTTGGCGTTATACTGTGAGTGCCACTTTATAAATATTTAATATCTTATTTCAAAATCACCGCTAAATGTCTCATCACATGGGTGTCTCTCTATATTTTTTACGATACTTTTGGTCGAGCCTTTTTTGAGTATCTCGATAAATCTATTTATATCATTTTCATTACATGTAACGCAGGCTTCAACAGATCCGTTTGGCAGGTTTTTAACATATCCGCTAAAGTTTTCTTTGATGGATTTTTCATAAGTACTTTTTCTGTAAAAAACACCTTGTACTCTTCCATTTATAATAAATTTATAATTTTTCATGAAGATTCCTTCTGTATTAATGTATCAAAATTTTACTTATATTTTAGATATAGATTAAAGTGGAGATTCAGCCTCTGGGATATATCTTATAAAGTCTCAATATCAACCAGTTCTACACGCTCACAATCTTTCTTTAGTAACTTTTTAGTTGCTGCATCTTCTTCTGCTAGTACTAGAATATCTGCAAAGTCATCTTTAGTTACCTCAAATGAATGTAGCTCTTTGGTAGTTTTAATTTTTAAAGATGCGTCTGTACCAGTAGAGAGTAGTGCAATATTTCTAAAACCTTTGGCAAATTCACTTTTTATAGCTTTAGCTACTTTTTCGTTCAAAAGTAACTCTTTTAGAGATATCTCTTTATTTAAATCCCCATTACACAGAATTTTATATGTTACCATTATTGTCCCATTCATTTCTAGCCTTTTAACCTATTATCGTTCACAATAATATCCTATTGTTTAGGAAAGAACTAAATTTATTGCATAATGTCATTTTTTTATATAATATAATGGACTCTAAACTTATAATAAGGAATTAATATGTACACAGTATATCTTGCAGGAGAAATCCATTCTAACTGGAGAGAAGAAATTATAATAGGTTGCAAGGGTTGTGATATTAAATTTCTTACACCTGAGCACGACCATCAAAGTAGTGATGATATAGGTAAAAATGTAGTAGGAGAACAAGATAGTAGTTTCTACAATGACCATGTTAGTGCAAAAATAAACTCTATGAGAAATCACACCTACATCAAACAATCAGATATAGTAGTTGTAAGGTTTGGTGAAAAGTATAAGCAATTCAATGCTGCCTTTGATGCTGGATACGCAAATGCACTAGACAAAAAGTTAATAGTTATTCATCCCCAAGAATTTATACATGCACTCAAAGAAATTGACGCAGCAGCATCAGCAGTTGTAAACTCTCCATCTCAAGTTGTTGATATACTTAAACATTTAGTGAGATAAATAAACAGCTATTTTTCAGTTTTACTGGTTATGAATATATCTACATGTAGATTATATTAAAAGTGGAGATTCAACACAATGGGGCGTAGTCTTTACATCAAACCACGCATCATTAGATGTTTATACATGTGCTTAAGCATATATACATCAAAAACCCACCATGAATAACGTGGAACTGAAATATCTTTCCAAAAAGGTATAGAAGGCATTGGTCCATCATAACCAAACTCTGCCATGATTATTTCACCATACCTTGGTTTTAATGGGCAAACTGTGTAGCCATCAAACTTTTCTTCTAATGGTTTGTTACCCATAACTGAAATAATATTTTTTGCTACAATCGGTGCATGATGACGAGCAGAACCACCAGTTTTACCCATAGGAATTCCACACACATCACCTATTCCAAATATATTTTTATAACGGCGATGTTGAAGAGTAAATTTATCTACTTCAAGCCAACCTTTTTCAGGTCCTTCTTCCCATACTAGATTTGACTCTCTAACAGCTTCAACAGGACTCATAGGTGGAACAATATGTAGATAGTCATAATCTAAAACAACTTCCTCCTCCATAGATTCTATCCCCCACTCATCTTTATGCTCATAAATATAATGAAAAGTAGCCTTCTTATTTTTTACATCTACTTTAATAAGGTTGTGCTTAAATTTTGTTGACATTCCTTCGTAGCTATCTTGCGCTTTTTGTAGCTCATCTGCTATGTTTTTAAGACTAAAAAGTTTTCCCCCTGCAGTCGTGAAAATCATCTCAGTATGAAGTTTTTTCTGCTTTAAATAATCAGCACATAGACAAAGCATCTTCTGAGGAGCACCACCACATTTAATGGCCGTTCTTGGCTGAGTAAATATAACACGAGGCTTTTTGCCAGACTCTATCTCTTTAGTTATGTCCTTTAGCCATGTCCAACTTGTTGAACCACCGTCAGCTGTGCCTTTTTCAAAGTCTGAAAGATAAACAGATGAAAGTCCATTTGTTCCTATATCTTCTTTCTTCAGCCCTTCAATCCAGTCGTAGTTACACGCTGCACCCGTGGCTATAACAAGGTAGTCATAGCTAACATCTTCGCCGTTTCTAAGAGTTATTTTATTGCTATCAGCATCAATATTTTTAACTTCATCTTTAATCCAATTTACATCACTAGGTATAAAATCATTATTGTTCATGATAATATCTTCAGTCTGGTATACACCTGTTGCAATAAAAACTTGTCCTGGTTGATAAAGATGAGTTTCATTGGGAGCTATAATAGTGATATCTGGGTTAGAAATTTTTGACTTTAAGTGTGCCATTGCCATGATTCCACCAGCGCCTGCACCAATAATTACAATTTTTCCCTTAACATCAGTTGCAGCTTCTGCTTCGCTTGACATTGACCCATTAGCTATTACCATAGCTGCTACAGGTGAAATTCCTATTAACTTAATGGCATCACGTCTTGATAAATTACTTTCTATATTTAAAGTCTTTTTTGGCTCTTGATTCATTATATATCCTACTTATTAAATTAATAAGAAAGTATAATGTTATATAACTAAAATAAATCTTAAATAGTAAAATATTTTTTACTTAAATATTATCTAGTTTATAGTGGATATTCCATTTTTATTTTTTTACAACTCCACAACCCTCTCAAACATCTCTTTAATCTCCATCTCATGGCTAATCAAAAATATCTGCCTGTACTGCTCTTTAATGGTGTGAAATGCTTCTAGTATCTCCATCCTTCTTGCTTCATCTTGACTTCCGAACACTTCATCAAACGCTAAGAAACCTATGGAACTAGCACCGCTTAGTTCTGTTAGAGTTTTTGAGATAGCTATGCGTAGAACTAAGTTTGCTAGGTCTATCTCTCCACCTGAAAATCTCTCTATCGGGTACTTTTTTCCCTCATCATAGATGAAAAAGTCGAAGTCGTTGCTTACCTCTATGTGTTGGTATTTGCCTTTTGTTATTTGGGAGTACATCTCAGAGGCAACGCTTGAGATGCGAGGTGCTACTTTGGCATTTAGTTTTGTCTTAAACTCTGCAAGAGAGAGTTTGATTTTCTCGTAGTCCACTAAGTCATCTTTTTTAGTTTGCACTTTTTTGAGTTGAGTTTCGTTGTTCTCAAGTGAGTTTTGAATGTTTTTTATCTCGCCGTCTATCTTTGCAGTTTGTACTTTTAGCTCGTTTATAAATGCTGTTTTTGACTCTATGGTTTTGAGAAGACCTTCGTGCTCATCAAGTGCGTGTTTATGCTTCACATCGTCATAAATCACGAGTTTAAACTCTGCTTCTTTATCGCTACATGTAGAGTCTAAAACCTCGATGTTTTTAGTTACGTTTGCTAGGTCGGATTTAACTAAGACAAATCTTTTCAGCTCTGTTTCAAGGCTAAGTAAATGTTTGTATTTTGGCTCTAACTCAGTAAAATTACTCAAAATAATGTAGTGTTGTTTCTCATCGTAGTTATACTGCTCAAGCTCTTTTAACGCTTCTTTATTTTTGAGACCTTTTTTCTCTACATGTACAAAATGTTCTTGTGCAGTTTTTAGGTCTTGAAGCTTACTTTGTATAAGATTCAGACTCTTTGAAAGCTCCAAGTGTTCCTTCTCTTTAGCTTTCTTCTGGGCTTCAAGTGTAGCTTTTTGAGTTTGCACATGTAGAAGTTGTTTTTTAAACTCGGTTATCTTTTTTTGGTGCGTGTTATTTACTATATCTACTAGCGAGTTTATAACATTGTCGTACTCTTCTATAAGCGGTCTGGTACATGTAGGGCACTCAGATTCACTCCCTAGCTCTTTAAGTTTTGCTATTTTTGAGTTTGTGACGTCTATCTGCTTTTGTTCTCCAGCCATCTCTGCTAGAAGCTCTTTTTCTATGGTGTGTTTAGCTTCTATGTCATCTTGTCTTATATGAAGGTCTTGATCTAAATTCTTTATGTCAAAAGTGTACTGCTCGTACATCTCACACGCTTTTTCTAGAGTGTGAATGTCGGACTTACTTTTAGTGTACTGGTCTCTTAAGTTTACTTGCTCTTTTTGTAAACCCTCTTTTTTGAGGTGAAATTCTTTTAGCTTCTCTTGGTTTTTTAGTTGCTCTTGCAGGTTTATGTACTCTGATTTTAGGTTGCCTAGCTTGTTTAGTTCTTCTTGTTTGTGCTCTAGCTCGTGAACCTCGGCCGATAGTTTTACTTGGTTCATAACCTCAGAAGACTTGGAGTTTTTAGCAAGTTCAAGTTCTGAGAACAGCTTTTGTTTTTGCTCTTTTGTTTTAGCAAAAACCTCTAGTTCTTTTTTTACATGTAGCTCTCGACTCTTAATACTCTCAAGCTCTTTTGTTTTACTTTTCTCATCTTCACTAATAGATTTTTTAGCATCTTCATTACTCTTTATTTGCTCTTGTTTTAGCTTTATCTCATCTTCACCAAGAAGCACTTCTGCAAATGCACTTATCTCACGTTTTAGCTCTCTGCTTTTCTCAACCAGCTCTTTTTCCACGAAGTCTATCTTCTCAAGTCCGAGAAGTTTTCGTATCATCTTTTTACGGTCTTCATTTTTTAGAGTGCTTAGGCTTATCAGCTCTTTTTGAGAAGCGAAAAGCGTGTGCATAAAAGCATCTTTACTCATCTTTGTTAGGTTTACTATGGAAGTTGTAACCTCTTTTGCTCCCGTAGTTGTAAGCTCACCGTTTTTATAAAACTTTGCGTGTGCACTTAGAGCTTTTCCACGGAACTCCCGCACCACTTTGTACTCCAAGCTTTCAAACTCAAACTCTAGTTCTACAACAACAGGGTCTTTCACAGATGCATTTGCATTTCGAATTAGCTCTTTATTTCCTCTTGTTTTAGCTTCACCGTAAAGTGCAAAAAGTATAGCCTCAAATATGGT
Source organism: Candidatus Sulfurimonas marisnigri (assembly GCF_015265475.1). Lineage (NCBI taxonomy): Bacteria > Pseudomonadati > Campylobacterota > Epsilonproteobacteria > Campylobacterales > Sulfurimonadaceae > Sulfurimonas > Candidatus Sulfurimonas marisnigri. Next base: position 1,184,076 of record NZ_CP054493.1, read on the forward strand.
AGATTTCCCGCTTCCGTTCTTGCCGATGATGCCCACAAGACCCTCGCCAAACTCTATCTCAAATTCGGTGTATTTTTTAAAGTTGGTAAGCTTTATATTAGATAGTATCATTCGATATATCCTCATATTGTGCAAACAGTTCTTGAACTTTAAATTTTAGTCTTTCATACTCTTTTTCTTTCGTCTCTTCTTTGATATGCTCTAAGAAAAACTCCTCTAAAGAGAGTGCTTCTACGCCATCTATATTTGCCTCGTTTTGCTCATGTATAAACTCTCTTTTTACACTCACACTCATAGCATCAGGGAATAGATTTTTTATATCTGTGTTTTGAATATCAATAGATTGCAGAGCTGTTAAGTTTGTAAGTCTTACCTCCACAATCGCATCTTTTGTATCACTAGCGTCTAAAGTTTTTAGTGACTCTTCAAACTCTTCACAATCTATCTCTTTAAGAATTATAGGTCGTATTTTTATCTCTCGATAATCTACATGTAGAGTGTCGTTTAACTCTACATGTATAAAACCTTTTGAGTTTCTTTTGTCGTTTAGTGATGTTCTCTCAGTTGAACCGCTGTAGTAAACATTTTCATGTTTGCCGACTTTTCCAAAGCCGTGCCAGTGACCAAGAGCAACATAGTCCATCATCTTAAATATATACTCTTTGTCGCTCGGGTAAACCCACTCTCCAAACTCTTGCATTAAGTACCAAGCACCAACTGAGCAGTGCATCATCATAACATTCTTCTTACATGTAGAGATGTTTTCCTCGCAAAGTTCTATCTGAGAGAGTGCCTTTGTATCATCGTTCATGTGGGGCAGGGTATGAAACACTATGTCGTCAAACTCCACTTTTTTGTACTCTTGATTGTACGATACATGTAGATTTTTAAAACCCTCAAATATCCTTAAAATAGGGCTACTTAGATTAGTTCTAGGAGTTGAGTGATTTCCAGCTATAAGGATAAATGGAATGTCAAGTGAGTCTATGATTTTAAACTGTTCAAGTGCAAAAGTTATAGCACGGTTTGAGGGGCTAGAGCGGTGAAACAAATCACCAGTGTGTATAATGTAGTCGGGTTTTATAAGTTTGATTTGCTCAACCACTTGAGAGAAAGCGTTATAAAAATCTGCTTCTCTTTGGTTGATGTTCTCTTCGTTTAAAATATCTAAGTCGTTATACCCTAAATGAGTATCGCTAAAGTGTATTATTTTCAAATATTTTCCTGATATAACAACAGCAGTCGTTTTATTTTTTATATATTCTTTGAACAGAATTTATCCAAGGCTCATATCTACTGCCATACTTTAACTCTACTTTATATTGTGGAGATATGCTTTGTCTATTTTTATAATTATTTGCTGTTTTGACATCTTTGAAGACTTGTTTAAATCTATAAGGTAGATAAACGTTTCGTATACTCAGTTGTTGTATGTAGCCATATATGCTCTTGTCTTTACTACTTTGACCTAGTTTAACAACTCCTTTAACTATTATATAACTAACTTTACTAGTATATTTTCGTCTCAATTTATCATAATCTAAACCTGCGTCGATAGCAAAAAGTCTTGACGCTGATAACTGTTCACTAGTTAAACTCTCTTTTGCGCGATTATAAGATCTTTCTCTACCTTTAGAATATTTATTCTCATTATATAAAATCTCATTTGCTACAAAATCTTCTTCTGCTAACTTTAAAGATTCTTTATATGCTTCACCGTCATACTCTAGAACTATAAAAGCCTCTTTGCTTTCTTTTTCGTTATTTTTAGAATCTATATATTTATTTGTATCTAATCCTAGCTCTTTTAATTTAGTAGTGTCTAGCCAATCAACGCCAGGTGAGCGTTTTGTTTTCTTTAGAGTTCTGTAATTTATTCTAAGAGATATGTTGCTGATTTCTTCTTGCATTACATATGGCAGTTTCAGTTCCCTTTGTGTTAATGTCGTATCAGATGTTGTCTCGCCAGATCTATTGATATATACACCTGTAAGTACAACTAAGTTAGTCGTAATCAATAATATGAAAGCTGCTAAAAATAGTTTAGAAGAAGAGTTTAATTTTTTCATGATACCTTCCCTTGTGTATTACTTAGTAGCTTTTCTCTAAATCTTTTTAGCACTATAAGTATAAAAACAGCACTTAACCCTATAACTAAAAAGAAGATGTATTTTGGCATCCAAGCCCACCACCAGTTGTAAAACTTTGTATAAAGAAAAATAACAAAAAATACATTTCCCATATTTGTAACTTCTGCTAAGCCTTTTTTGATACCAATATATATGGCAAAAGCACTAAAGCCAAATCCTAGAAGCTGGTAAAAGCCCTCTATGAAATTTTTGTCCATATTTATATAGCTTATTACTCCATAATTTGAGAGTACAAGTACAGGCAAGAAGAACAAAAACATAGAAAAATACCTATAAATGACATCAAAATTTGAGTATTTACTATGGTTTATAAATGAGAGTAAAAATAGAATTAGTGCAATCGGAAAAAAGTTTTCGGGATTATCTGAAAAATTAATCCAGTAAGCTCCACCCAAAACTCCAACCTTTACCGATAGAAAAAATGAAAAGAATATAATCCCTACACCTAAAAGTAGTCTTGCATTTAAAGCGTAAGCCAGTAAAAATGCAAAAAGTGACCATACAAAAAAAGCATTTGGAGATTCTGAGATATTAAATATTTGACCCAACATAGATAGATTTAAAATAAATGTAACAAAGGTAAGAAGTCCTGAGATTTTTGTATAGTAATCTCTACTTTGCTGTTTTGATAGATAAGCAGTTAGAAAAAAGAAAACAGTTGGAGTTAAAATAAGTATCATAACTTGAGTAGTCTCTACAAAATCACCCCAAAATTGCATGAAAAGAAAAAATATACTAAAAGCTAATCCTAAAGCCGCTAAAAATGAAGCTATCTTCATACCAAGGCTAATTTGTTTCTCATTTTTAGTTGTCTCTGTGTCAAATTTTAAATAGTAGTTAGATAAAAGTTTTTGATGGTATTGAGATATTTTTTCGTCTTGTTTGTCAGTAAGAGAAATGATATCTGCGTCTTTTAAAACCTCTAGTTCAGCTTGGAATGACTTTATCTGGTCGGTTCTTTGTTGTGCTGTTAGAGATGATTTATTTTGCATTTATTTTTTACCAAAAAACTTATAGTAAAAATCTTTTATTGTTCTTAGTTTTGCACTGCTTACTGCAAGATGACCACTCTCGATTTTACCGCTTCTTACAGTTGTTCCCGCAGCTACCATAACATCATCTTCTATTGTAATTGGAGCTATCAGTTGGCTGTCACTTCCAACAAATACATTTTTGCCAATAATGGTCTTATGTTTATTGATGCCATCATAGTTACATGTAATGACTCCTGCACCAATATTTGTACCTTCGTCAATCTGAGCATCGCCAATGTAGCTTAAGTGGCCAGCTTTAACACCTTTTAGAGAACTCTTCTTAACCTCTACAAAGTTTCCTATATGAGTGTCTTCTATAAATGAAGCAGGGCGCAGATGTGCCAGTGGTCCGACATCTGAGTTTTTAACGATGCTATCTTCTATAACTGTTCCTGCCTTTATGTGAGAGTTTACTATTAGTGTTTTGCCAGTTATGCGGCATCCGTTTTCTACTATACACTCGCCTTCAAATATTACTCCATCTTCAATGTATGTTGTTTGAGGAAGTTGCATAATAACGCCTGACTTCATTAATTCAGATTTGATTCTATTTTGCATTATCTCTTCTGCAACTGCTAAATCTAGTTTTGAGTTAATCCCCTTAAAATACTCCTCTTCAACAAGTAGTGGAGAAATTCTAAGTCTGTCCTCTTTAGCCATTGCTATAACATCTGTTAAATAGTATTCTTTTTGTGCGTTGTCATTATTTAAAAGAGGAATATACTTCTCAATTACACTTTTTGAAAACGCGTAAACTCCAGCATTTACTGTTGTTACTTTTAGTTCATCTGCTGATGCATCTTTTTGCTCAACAATTTTTTGAACTTGAGTGTTCTCAATAATAACACGACCATATCCATCTGGATTTACAAGGTTAAATATTGACATTATGATGTCGGCATCACTATCTAAAAAACCTTTTAACGAATCTGCAGTTATTAGTGGCATATCTCCGTTTAAAACTAAAACTTTCTCATTTTTAACTCTTACATCTCTCATGGCTCCACCGGTTCCAGGAAAGTTTTTGGCATCTTGAACAACAAAAGTTATATTACTAAAGTAAGAGTTCATCTGCTCTTTTACACTCTCTTTTTGATGTGCGATTACCACTGTAACGTCATCACTTATTTCTACTGATGATTTTATAATATGATAAAGCATAGGCTTGCCACTTATGGAGTGAAGGACTTTTGCCTTAGTTGATTTCATACGGCTACCTTGACCGGCAGCTAAAATGACTATACTTATTTTATCTTTGTTCATAAATTTCTCTTGTTAATTAAATTGTTTGAATTATACCCTTTTAGGTTATGTATATGAAATTAAATTGAGAAAATAACCATTTTAGTGTTGAGCCTAATATATTTTGTGGTATTATAAGCCTAATATTTTGGTTTAAGGTTTGTGAATGGATTTAGGTACGGTCATTGGTATTGTTTTAGTCATGGCGCTTCTAGCGGGCGCTATGTCAATGGGTGTTGGTGTAGGCGCTTATATCGATATTCCTTCTGTTTTAATCGTTATCGGTGGTAGTATTGGTGCCTTGATGATTTCATTTAAACCGTCTCAGATGAAGTCGTTTACAAAAATCTTCATGATAGCTGTTAAGCCGCCTGAAGAGGATAAAGCTGAGCTTATCAAAAAACTTATTGGATTTGCTACCAAAGCAAGAAAAGATGGTATTTTAGCACTGGAGAGTGAAGTTAATGGCGAGCCAAATGAATTTTTAAAAAAAGGTTTATCAATGGCCATTGATGGAAATGAGCCTGATACTATACGTGACCTTTTAGAAATTGATATGGAGCAGACAAGTACCCGTCATAAAATTAATGGTTCTATGTTCTCTCAGTGGGCAGGACTTGCAGGGGCTATGGGTATGGTTGGTACTCTTATTGGTCTGGTTGCGATGCTTCTAAATATGGCTGACCCATCTGCGATTGGTCCGTCAATGGCAGTTGCATTACTTACAACCATGTATGGTGCCATAATCGGTAATGTTGTTGGTACACCTATTGCAATTATACTTGGAATTAGAAATGATGACGAGACTTTAGTTAGAGAAATGATTATTTCAGGAATTATGTCAATTCAATCAGGAGATGCGCCAAGGGCCTTAGAAGCAAAACTTCTAAGTTTCTTAGCACCAATAGAACGCGTGAGTCAGTTTGACTAATGGCTAGAAAAGTAAAATGTCCTGATTGTGAGAGATGTCTCCCCGGTTGGTTAGCAGCCTTTGGAGATTTAATGTCTCTTCTTTTATGTTTTTTTGTTTTACTGCTCTCTATGTCAAGTATGGATGCGAAGAAAATATCTGAAGCTATAGGATCTCTCTCTGGTGCTATGAGTGTTTTAGAGGGTGGTACAAAAACTGAAATTTCTAAACAACGAATACAAGAATCAACACCAATAGAATCAAGAGATGAAACATCTGAGCAGGTAAACAGAATTACTGTGTCAGCTGCTCAAGCTGTTATTGATGCAAATGAAATGATTGAAAAAGGGCATGCGCCTTCAATTGTTTTAGAAGAGGCTCAGGATGGTTTTGTAATAGAGCTACCAGCTTCACTGCTGTTTAAATCAGGAAGTGCAACTATACAAAATGATGATGCAATACTTTTTTTAAAAAGAATAGCTCTTATTATTGCAGAACTACCAAACGAGATAAAAGTGAGCGTTCAGGGGCATACAGATAGCCAAGGACCTGCCCAAAGCAGTATATTTAAAGACAATTGGGAACTCTCTTCGGCCAGAGCAATATCTGTTTTACAAGAACTTTTACTTGATGGAGTTGACCCAAAACGCATTAGTGCATCAGGGTATGCTGAGTTCTCACCAAAAGCAACAAATGTAACAAAAAGCGGTAAAGAAAAGAACCGTAGAGTAGAGTTACATTTCTTTGGTGCAAAACCTAAAGATAAAGCTAAAGTTAGAGAAACTGTTTTAGATAAGGCAGCAAATAAATAATGCTTAAACTGTTTCTATTACTTTTGGGCGTAAGCACATTTTTGGGTGCTGAAGCTGTGCAGATTCCTACCATGAATTTTCAGCTTTCTGCTCCCGACACTCCACAGCAACTAGTTAGTTCTCTAAATGTTTTAGTAGTTCTAACACTACTATTCTTGGCTCCTAGTATGGTTCTTGTTATGACAACGTTTACTCGCTTTGTTATAGTCTTTGGCTTTCTAAGACAAGCACTCGGTACTCAGCAAGTTCCACCTACTCAGCTTCTTGTAATGCTAGCTATGGTTCTAACATTTTTTGTAATGGAGCCAGTCGGCACCAAGGCCTATGAAGCAGGGATTAAACCATATATAGAAGAGAAAATTGGCTATGAAGAGGCCTTTGATAAAACTGCTTTGCCATTTAAAAACTTTATGATTAGAAATACACGAGAGAAAGATTTAGCTCTGTTTTTTAGAATAAGAAAAATGGATAATCCTCAAAGTGTAGCAGAAGTTCCTTTGTCTATAATAATTCCAGCTTTTGTTATTAGTGAGTTAAAAACAGCTTTTGAGATAGGTTTTTTACTCTTTTTGCCATTTCTTGTAATAGATATGGTTGTCGCATCTATATTGATGTCAATGGGTATGATGATGCTTCCACCGGTAATGATAGCTCTGCCCTTTAAGATACTTGTGTTTGTTCTTATAGATGGATGGAACTTGCTTATTGGTAATCTTATAGCCTCAATAAAGTAGTAATAGATGGATTGTAAATATTTCGGAGTATGCGGAGCTTGTAGAATCTATGAAGATGGATATGCTGCTCAATTAAATGAGAAATTAGAATTAAATAGAGATAGATTTAAAAGTTTTTATAGTGGTGAAATATCTGTTTATGATTCCCCCCAGCAAAACTACCGCTCAAGAAGTGAGTTTAAGATTTGGCATGATGGCGACATCCTTCGATATGCAATGAACCATGTGGATAAAAAAGGTGTTGTATTTGTTGATGAATGTCCGCAAGTCAATGAATTTATATTTGAATTAATGCCAAAACTTCTTTGTGAAATCACTGAGGAACAGATAGGTTTTAAGCTTTTTGGTGCTGATTTTTTAAGCTCAAGAAGTGGTGAGATAGTTGTTTCACTCCTTTACCATAGAAAGCTAGACGAGGAGTGGCAAGAGAAAGCTTCTGAGATAGCAGGAAAACTTGGCATATATATAATAGGTAGAAGTCGCAAGCAAAAAGTTGTTATAGGGCAAGATTATATAACAGAAACTCTACATGTACAGACCAAAGAATATAAGTTTAACTATATTGAAAACAGTTTCACTCAGCCAAATACTAAAGTAAATGAGCAGATGATTTCATGGGCTTTGAAGAATTTATCTGATATTGATGGAGATTTGCTTGAACTTTATTGTGGTGCAGGAAATTTCACTATACCTTTTGCAAAAAAATTCAATAAAGTATTAGCGACTGAAATATCTAAATCATCTATTAATGCAGCAAAAGCCAATATGCTTTTAAATGATGTAAGTAACATTGAGTTTGTACGAATGAGCGTAGAGGAGTTTGTTCAGGCTCTTGATGGTGTTAGAAGTTTTAGAAGAATGAATGAAATAGAGATAAGCTCATATAATATTGAGAGTATATTTGTAGATCCGCCAAGAAGTGGAATGGATGTGGCTTCATGTGAGTTTAGTTCAAGATATGAGCATATTTTATATATATCTTGTAATCCAGAGACATTGGTGAGAGATTTAGAGCTATTATGCCAAACACATGATGTTGTTGATATGGCTCTATTTGATCAGTTTCCTTATACCCATCATGTTGAGATGGGTGTTAAATTAGTCAAAAAAGGTAGTAAGCAATGAAAAATATATTTGTAACTTTAGTTTTTTTATCGTTTTTAAATGCAGGTGAAATGCCAAACTTGGAAGCAGGTGAAGTAAAGAGAATAGGAGCTATCATAAAAGACATTGGTAAACTTCGTATTGATAATAATAAATGTCAAAGTCAACTGAATGAAGAGAAGCAAAAAAACGCTGTCTTAAGGGCTGAAAAAGACTTTGAAAATGATTTAGCAACTAGCAATAAGAGTTTGTCAAAAAAAGTTGCAGAGTTAGAAAAAATCATTATAACTCTAAGAAAAAAAAATAGCGGTGTTACTAAAGAAAACAATACTTTTCCTAAGTTGATGATGAAAGAAAAATATAAAGAAGAGGTTACTGCTTTTAAGGCTGCAGCATTTGTTTTATCAACTGATTCTATTATCTATAGCTCAATAAAAGGCAAAAAAATTGATAAGTGGGAAAAAGGGACATCTTTTACATCAAATAAAAAGAGTAAAAACTGGATTAAAATTACGGGCTATTTTGTAAATAAAAAATGGAAAATTAGCGAAGTTGATATGTGGGTAAAAATAGCACAGGTATCTAAGAAGTAGTTCTTTTTTCTCATATAGTTAAAAGTTATATAATTGTATGCTTTATACATGTAGATAGAAAAGGAGTCTATTATGTGTATTCCTCATGGTGCAACTGGAGCAAAGGATAGTTCTTATATCAACACTAAGCCTAAGAAGCACGTAAAAAAAGTTGCTCAGCATATATTTGAAAAAGGTGACCCGAATTTCGTTGATGAAAGGCGGTTGGAAGAAGACAGCATAAAAGATAAAAAATCTTTTCTTAGCTCGCTTTTTGATGATTAGTTTTTTAGTCACAACTAACATAAATAAATTAAATATTATATTTAATGTTATTTTAATAAAGTTCTTACATTCCTTCTAGTACAATCATTATAAAATTTATATAATAAATATTTTGGGAAGTTAAATTTCTTGAATGAGTAATATAATGGAGAATAATATGAGTAAAAAAATTATAATAGTAGATGATTCGAAGACTGTTCTGGCAACTGCAGAAATGGCTTTAGAAGGCTTAGTTAATGATGGAACAATTGTCTTAAAGACATACGTGAATCCAGCAGAGCTTCATGATGCATTAATTGGTGGAACTGAAGATTATGACCTGCTGATAAGTGATATAAATATGCCTCAGTTAAATGGTTTGGATTTAGCAGCAGAACTCAAGCAAATTGCTAATTTTAAAAGCAAGCCAATTCTTATTTTGACTACAGAGAGTTCAGCTGAAATGAAGACAAAAGGAAAAGAAATCGGTGTTACTGGATGGCTTGTTAAGCCTTTTAGTGATGAGAAGTTAGTTAAAGCCATTAAGATGGTATTGGGAATCTAAATTATATGGATAATAAGAAAAAAATAAAAGAGATTAGTACAGCGCATAGGTACTTAACCTTTTTTGTTGATGATGAGCAGTATGGTATAGATATCTCTAGAATAAAAGAGATTATAGCTCCTATAGCAATAACACATATACCAAAGACCCCACCATTTGTAAAAGGTGTTATTAATTTACGTGGTTCAATTATTCCCGTAGTTGATGTAAGACTGAAATTTGATATGCAAGAGCGTGAGATAGATATCAATACCGCAATTATAATCTATGAAGTAGATAAATCTTCCATAGGATTCATAGTTGATCAAGTAGAAGATGTTCTCTCTATAGAAGATAAGTATATTTCCGATGCCCCTCGATTTGGAGGAAATATTGACACAACTTTTATAGAAAATATAGCTGAAGTAGGTAATGATGTTATCATGCTTTTAAACCTAGAAAAAATATTTGAACCAGAAGAATTATTAGATATAACCAAACTAGAACATGAATATATAAATGAGGAAGAGTAATGAAAAAATTGACACTAACCACACGGATTAACTTAGGATTTGCATTATTAGTGATAATAACATTAGCTTTAGGTGTTATTTCTATTGTAAATATGAAAAGTAGTGAAGTTGATTCTCATAAATTAGCAGAAATATATGTCCCTGAAGTAGAAATTGCTAACAATATAGAGCGCTATGCAATATTAGCAATGTATGATATTAAGAGTTATTCTTTAAGTGAAGATAAAAAATTTTTAGATTCGGGAAGAAAAACTATCAAAAAAGTAAAACATTACCTAGATGAAGCTAAAGAATTTGCTCAAAGATTCTCTTTAGCTGACTTAGTTAAGCAAGAAGCTGAAGCAAGAAAAAGTATAGATATATATGAAGAATTAGTAACTGAAATTGAAGAACTTAAGAATGCAACTGTTAACGCAAGAATTTTGATGGATGAAAGTGCTGATGTATTTATGAAAAACGCTAATTTATATCTTTATAGCAGTAATAAAATACTTGAAAAAGAAATTTTAAATAAATCAGCTAATTATAAGCTTAGTAGAAGTGTTCAAAAAATTACATTGATTAATGAAATAATTAATTTAGTGAATGATTCAGCGATAAAAAACTTCAAGTTTCAATCATCTGGTAAAGTAGAAATTTTAGATTCAGCTTTTGAAAACTTTATTAATATTGAAAATAGACTAAAATTAATTAGAAAAAGCACCTTCATAAAGGCAGATATAAATAAAATAGATGTATTAAGTAATAGTACCAATAATTATGAAAAAGCTATTAAAGGATATTTGTTCGCATGGAAAGAGATGAAATTTATTAATGTACAAATGGATAATGCTGGGGGAATTGTCTTAAAATCCTCTCAAATTATCTCCAAAATCGCAATGGAGAATGCAAATAATATATCAAAAGAATCTGAAGAAAATTTATCAAAATCTTCTTACATTTTAATGGTAGGCTTAATTATTTCACTTATAGTTGGTGCTAGTATTTCTATATTTCTTGGATATTTCATAACAAAGCCAATTATAAATGCTGTTAAATCTATTATTGAATCGAACGAGCAAGTGTTAAGTGCTTCTACAGAGATTGCAGATTCTGCTACAGCTCTTGCAGAAGGTGCGAGTGAGCAAGCTAGTAGTGTTGAGCAAGTTAGTGCTACAGTAGAAGAGTCTACAGCAATTAATAATCAAAATTCAACTAACTCTCGTGAAGCTGATATCCTAGCTAAAGATGCTAAAGCTTCTGCTGAGAATGGTTCTAAAAAAGGTGAAGAATTAATAGAATCGATGAATGAGATTAATAAATCAAGTGAGAGAATTTCTAAAATTATCAAAACAATTGATGAGATTGCTTCACAAACAAAACTTCTGGCACTTAATGCTGCAGTAGAAGCTGCCCGTGCAGGTGAACATGGTCTAGGGTTTGCAGTTGTTGCAGATGAAGTTAAAAGTCTTGCTCAACGCTCCTCAGATGCTTCTACTGAGACAGCGGCTATTATCGAAGAGTCAATTGCTCAAACAAAAAAAGGTGCAGAGATAGCTAAACTTACTTCTCAATCATTTGAAGATATTCTAGACCGTATAAATAAAACATCTAACCTTATAAGTGAAATTTCTGTATCTGCAAAAGAACAGAGTGATGGAATGAATCAAATTGCTATAGCAATAAGCGAAATAGACCAAGTTACACAACAAAATGCAGCTACAAGCGAAGAGACAGCCGCATCTTCAGAAGAACTTAGTGCACAAGCAGTATCTATGAAAGAAACTGTAAATATTATTGCTGCCATGGTTGGTGAATCAACAACTATATCTGAAAATACACATACGATAAATCAAGTAAAACGTTCTCCAAAAAAAGCTAAATCTGTAAGGTCGTATTCAAGAGGTTCTAAAGATATCTTTCCATTAGATGAAGAAGACCTTAAGGAGTTTTAGATGACTATTGATGGTGATACTCTTGAAGTTTAGCTTGTGTAAATGTATATAAATAATAAAAATTAATTAATTAATTTTTATTATTTTTAATAATGTTCTTACATTCCTTCTAGTACAATCATTATAAAATTTATATAATAAATATTTTGGGAAGTTAAATTTCTTGAATGAGTAATATAATGGAGAATAATATGAGTAAAAAAATTATAATAGTAGATGATTCGAAGACTGTTCTGGCAACTGCAGAAATGGCTTTAGAAGGCTTAGTTAATGATGGAACAATTGTCTTAAAGACATACGTGAATCCAGCAGAGCTTCATGATGCATTAATTGGTGGAACTGAAGATTATGACCTGCTGATTAGTGATATAAATATGCCTCAGTTAAATGGTTTGGATTTAGCAGCAGAACTCAAGCAAATTGCTAATTTTAAAAGCAAGCCAATTCTTATTTTGACTACAGAGAGTTCAGCTGAAATGAAGACAAAAGGAAAAGAAATCGGTGTTACTGGATGGCTTGTTAAGCCTTTTAGTGATGAGAAGTTAGTTAAAGCCATTAAGATGGTATTGGGAATCTAAATTATATGGATAATAAGAAAAAAATAAAAGAGATTAGTACAGCGCATAGGTACTTAACCTTTTTTGTTGATGATGAGCAGTATGGTATAGATATCTCTAGAATAAAAGAGATTATAGCTCCTATAGCAATAACACATATACCAAAGACCCCACCATTTGTAAAAGGTGTTATTAATTTACGTGGTTCAATTATTCCCGTAGTTGATGTAAGACTGAAATTTGATATGCAAGAGCGTGAGATAGATATCAATACCGCAATTATAATCTATGAAGTAGATAAATCTTCCATAGGATTCATAGTTGATCAAGTAGAAGATGTTCTCTCTATAGAAGATAAGTATATTTCCGATGCCCCTCGATTTGGAGGAAATATTGACACAACTTTTATAGAAAATATAGCTGAAGTAGGTAATGATGTTATCATGCTTTTAAACCTAGAAAAAATATTTGAACCAGAAGAATTATTAGATATAACCAAACTAGAACATGAATATATAAATGAGGAAGAGTAATAAAAATGACAATTAAAAAACAGTTGACTACGGCACTATGGTTAGTAGGCTCGATACCATTTATAGTAATAGCACTTACATCTTATTATAAATCAAGTACAGCTCTATCTTTAGAAGCAGTTGATAAAATGGAGATGGCAAGAGATTTAAAGAAAAATCAGCTACTTGGTTATTTTGAAATGCTTAAAGGAAGTGTTGAGAGCTTTTCTGAAAACAGAAATCTTCATGTAATGTATGATGAATTAGTAGTACTGCATAATAAATATAATGTTACTCCAGATGGTCCATGGAATATAACTACTAACTCCGAAGTATTGGATGTTTATGCTAGGTATGATAATTATTTTAGAAAATATATGGATGATAATAATCTTGCTGACATTACTATTATGTGTGCAAAGCATGGACATGTTATGTACTCGGTACAAAAAAACTCTGATCTTGGTCAAAACCTTATAACAGGAGAACTCCGCAATAGTCCTCTTGCGGAGGCATTTAATATAGCTCTTAAAGATAAAGAGTCACATTTGACTGACATGAGTCCTTACTCGCCATTAAAAGGCTCACCAGTTATGTTTCTTGGAGCCCCTATATCTGAAGCTGGTAAAGTAGAGTCTGTGATTACGGTTCAGATTGATTCTAGATTAATTAATAAAATTATGCATGACCGTACAGGAATGGGCGAAACAGGAGAGACATATTTAGTTGGACAAGACTCTCTTATGAGAAGTGACAGCTTTATAGATCCGAAAAATCGCACAGTTTATGCTTCATTTAAAAACCCTTCAGTGGGGTCAGTAAAAACAAGTTCTGCGAAGAATGCTTTATCTGGAGAGACAGGCACAGATATTATTGTGGATTATGAGGGTGACTATGTTATGTCAGCTTATACCCCATTTGAATTTCTTGATTTGAAATGGGCAGTTATTGCTGAAATTGAAAGAGATGAAATATTTGCAGCTGTTATAGAGCTTCGTAATTATACGTTAATAATGGCGGCTATTTTTGCTATTCTTGTAATATCTGCTGCTTTGCTCCTAGGAAGTTTTATTACAAAGCCAATTATAAATGCTGTTAAATCTATTATTGAATCGAACGAGCAAGTGTTAAGTGCTTCTACAGAGATTGCAGATTCTGCTACAGCTCTTGCAGAAGGTGCGAGTGAGCAAGCTAGTAGTGTTGAGCAAGTTAGTGCTACAGTAGAAGAGTCTACAGCAATTAATAATCAAAATTCAACTAACTCTCGTGAAGCTGATATCCTAGCTAAAGATGCTAAAGCTTCTGCTGAGAATGGTTCTAAAAAAGGTGAAGAATTAATAGAATCGATGAATGAGATTAATAAATCAAGTGAGAGAATTTCTAAAATTATCAAAACAATTGATGAGATTGCTTCACAAACAAAACTTCTGGCACTTAATGCTGCAGTAGAAGCTGCCCGTGCAGGTGAACATGGTCTAGGGTTTGCAGTTGTTGCAGATGAAGTTAAAAGTCTTGCTCAACGCTCCTCAGATGCTTCTACTGAGACAGCGGCTATTATCGAAGAGTCAATTGCTCAAACAAAAAAAGGTGCAGAGATAGCTAAACTTACTTCTCAATCATTTGAAGATATTCTAGACCGTATAAATAAAACATCTAACCTTATAAGTGAAATTTCTGTATCTGCAAAAGAACAGAGTGATGGAATGAATCAAATTGCTATAGCAATAAGCGAAATAGACCAAGTTACACAACAAAATGCAGCTACAAGCGAAGAGACAGCCGCATCTTCAGAAGAACTTAGTGCACAAGCAGTATCTATGAAAGAAACTGTAAATATTATTGCTGCCATGGTTGGTGAATCAACAACTATATCTGAAAATACACATACGATAAATCAAGTAAAACGTTCTCCAAAAAAAGCTAAATCTGTAAGGTCGTATTCAAGAGGTTCTAAAGATATCTTTCCATTAGATGAAGAAGACCTTAAGGAGTTTTAGATGACTATTGATGGTGATACTCTTGAAATTGAGCTTGATATGGATATTAAAGATGTACTTGAACTAAAAAACTTTATAGTTGATAGACTTGAGTATATTGAAGCTGTTTCACTTATAGGAGAGATGAATGAATTTTCTTCATCCTCACTATTGCAGTTGCTTTTTAGTATAAAAAAATCTAAACCATCAATTACAATAAATGCAATTGATACAGATTTAAAGTTAGAGAATTATGGTGTAATACATTGGGTAAATAATGACTAAAGAGCAGATACGAGATATATTCATTGAAGAAGCAACGGAGATTATTGAAAAGTTAGATGTTGATATTATTAATTTTGAAGATAATCCGCAAGATAAAGATTTACTGAATGAACTATTTCGTGGCGTACATACTTTAAAAGGAAGTGCCAACTCTTTCGGATTTACTAGACTTGGTGAGTTTGTGCACCATTTTGAAGATGTGCTTGATTATTACCGAAATACAAATGATATTGTAAATCCACAAAACATTGATCTATTTTTATCTTCTGTTGACATAATTAAAGATGTTATGTGGAGAGAAGTTGATGGTAACGAGGGTGTGCCAGATAATTTCAACAATATATTAGAAGGTATAAAATCTATTTTATCACAAAGTACAGTAGGTTCAAAAGTTGAACATGCTGATTTAGCAATTGACTTTTCAGAACAAGCAAAAGTAATAAAAAGTAATTTCAGTGAAGAAGATATTATTAGAATGAAGAGTACACTAAATTATGGAGAAGAGTTATATCACATTTCTTTAACCCTTGACGATGATATATTTTTTCGTGGGTTTGATCATGCACGACTCTTCAAGCTACTTAGTGATGAAGGTCAGATACTTGAATCTTGGTGGAATATGGATGATATTCCCACTCTTGATGAACTGAATCCGGAGAGAAGCAGTATTAAACATGTAGATGTTTTTTTCGCTTCTGATAAGCCATCAAGTGAAATTGAAGAGTTGTTTGAGTATATAGATGAACATGAATATAGTTTTGTACATGTAGAAAAAGATGTAGAAAAAAAACCTGAACCTGAACCACTAAGAGATGAAGATATTAAGTTCGGACGCAGGGAAATTGATAATGAAGTAAAAACATCTGGCCGTAGAGCAAACGATAGGGATGATACAAAAGCTGGAGTTGGTCGTAGAAAAAACGATGCACGCTCTTTTGTGAAAGTCGACACTACTAAGCTTGATGAACTTTTTGATTCAATTGGAGAAATGGTAATTGCACAAAATTTTCTTGCCGAAAACGAAGAGATAAAAAAGATTAAAAGTGAGGGTATTACAAAAACTATAAATGTCCTTTCAAAAATTACACGTTTAATTCAAAATAGAGTTATGTCACTACGAATGGTAGCCGTAAGTGATACTTTTGAGAAAATGAAACGGGTTGCTCGCGATGCAAGCAAAAAAGTAAATAAAGAGATATCTTTAGAAATTTATGGCGCTGATACTGAAATAGATAAAACAATGGTAGATGCTCTTTCTGATCCTCTTATCCATATCATGCGTAATGCAATTGACCATGGCCTGGAAGATTGCACAGAAGACAGGATTGCAGTAGATAAAACAGCTATAGGTATTATAGGACTAAGAGCATTTCACAGGGGTGGAAATATAGCCATTGAAGTTTCTGATGATGGACGAGGTATAAACCGTGATAAAGTCTTTTCTAAAGCAGTAGAGCGTGGACTGATTGAAGAAGATGATGATTTAACTGACGCTCAGGTATTTTCACTAATTATGCAGGCTGGTTTTTCTACAGCAGATGTAATTAGTGATATATCTGGTCGCGGAGTTGGTCTTGATGTTGTACGCTCATCAATTGAAAAGTTGCATGGACGAGTTGAGATAGCTTCTGAGGTTGGAAAAGGTTCTACTTTTACTATTTTACTTCCATTAACCTTAGCTATTATCGATGGTATGATTGTTAAAAGTGCCGGTGATACCTTTATTATTCCAACACTCTCTGTAGTCGAATCATTTATTCCCTCCAAAGAGATTGTTCACTCCATTAAACGAAAAGGTGAATTTGTTGATTTAAGAGGAGAGATGATTCCTGTAGTAAGATTAAATCATGTGCTTGAAATTGGTGAAGCTAAACCTAATATTTGGGAATCTACACTTATGTGCGTCGAGAGTGAAAAAGGCAAATATGCTATTTTGGTAGATGACCTTGTTGGAAGACAACAGGTAGTTATAAAATCACTTGGTTCAACGCTTTCAAGAATAAAGGAGCTATCAGGCAGTGCTATTATGGGTAGTGGAGAAATTGCTCTTATTCTAAATGTAGAAGAATTGCTTATTCAAGGATGCATAAAGTAGTGAGTATAGAAGAAAATCTAAGTATTTCAGAATTCAAGATGTTCCAAAAACTTATTTATAATGATATCGGAATTTCATTGGCGGATCATAAGCGTACACTTGTTCAATCACGACTTAGAAAATGGATAAGGGAGTTTGAACTAGCAAACTATCAAGAGCTTTATGAAAAAATAGCTAACGATAATAGTGGTCAAATGCTGATGATGCTAGTCAATGCGATTACAACAAATGTAACATCTTTTTTTCGCGAAGAGAGTCAGTGGATTTATTTACAAAATAATTTAACTGAAATTTTCGACATAAAAAATAAACGTATTCGTATCTGGTCAGCAGCTTGTTCTAGTGGACAAGAGCCTTACAGTATCATTATTTTTTTAAAAGAGCATTTGAAAAATTTTGATGAATGGGATATTAAAATTTTAGCAACAGATATATCTGAAGAAATTTTACTAAAAGCTACTAGTGGTATTTATGTAAAAAAAGAGCTAGAAGGTATGCCAAAGAATATACTAATAAAGTATTTTAACGGTTATAAAGATGAATCATTTATGGTTAAAGATGAAATTAAACAATACGTAGTTTTTCGTACTTTCAATCTTGTTACAGGTGATTTTTCAATTTTTAAAAATAATTTTAATATTGTTTTTTGTCGTAATGTGATGATTTATTTTGACCGTCAAACACAAAATCAACTTTTTGAACAGTTTGCAAAATTACTTGAAAAAAAATCACGACTATTTATTGGACATTCAGAATCAATACATCAAAAAAATTATACGTATAAATTAGTAGCACCATCAATATATAAACTTAATTAAGGAAGACATTATGGAGATTTCAAGAATTACAGATAGCGAGCTACTTAAAGAGATTGGGCGCCGTTTTGAAGAGAAGAAAGCTTCTATTTCAGAGATGGAGTTTATGACAAAAAAACTTCTTGAGCTTAATGAAAAAAATAAAAATTCACAAGAGGTTAAAAGTCAATTTTTATCTCTTATTAGAAATGAGTTTAATAACCCTATGTCGTCATTACTAAACATAACAAATATGATAGTAAAAAAAACAACAGATCAAAAAATTGCTAATTTATCAGCTATGATGCAGAGTGAGTTGCTAAAATTAGATTTTAGCTTAAAAAATATTTTTGCTGCTTCAGAGATAGAAGCAGGAGAGACTGCTAATGACTACTCTTCTGTTAATATTGAAAGTATTTTTAACGAAAAGCTAGACTACTTTAGTTTTCTAATTGAAGAAAAATCTTTAAAACTAAAATATATAGATGGATGCAAAGAAAAAGTTATTTCAGATTCTCAAAAGATAGATATTATTCTACTCAATTTAATATCAAATGCGTGTGAATACTCATACAAGAACTCTGAAATCATAGTATCTGTTGAGTGTAATGACAAAAATTACATAATTAAAGTAGAAGATTCAGGAGAGGGTGTGTATGAAGAGCACACTAAAGAGATATATAATCGTTTTACGCACTTTGAAACAGGAAATACAAGAGCTACGGCTGGATTAGGCCTTGGACTTAGTGTTGCTCGAGGAATGGTAGAAGCTCTTGACGGTACGATTGATAATACCATAGAAAATGGGAAGACAGTTTTTACAGTTTTAATAAGTAAAATAGATGAAAGAGACATTGATATATCGACAGGAGTAGGTTCTAATGAGTTTATATTTGACCATGGTGACGGGATAGTGGAATTTTAGCATGTACATAAAGAAATTTATCCATGTTGGAGAAATTCATATTGGTGCAAGAGAAACTGAAATTAGTACAATTTTAGGTTCTTGTATTTCAGTTTGTATTTATGATTATGTACGTTGCGTTGGTGGAATGAACCATTATTTAGTGCCTTTGTGGAATGAAAATGGCCTTCAAAGCCCAAAGTATGGAAATATATCAATTCCTCGCTTGATAGAAAGTATGGTAAACATTGGTTGTGACACCAAAAATATGGAAGCTAAAATATTTGGTGGGGCAAATGTTATTGATGTTTCAAGCGTTGAGATGATGGTGGGACGAAAAAACATTTTAATTGCTAAAGAGATACTAAGAGAGTATGGTATTCCAATTGTAGCACAAGATGTGGGCGGTGAAAAAGGAAGACGAATTATGATGCGTAGTGATACTGGGAAAGTTTTTTTAAAATATACAAAAAGCAGTGATGAATAGTTATGGGGATAAAAGTCTTAGTAGTTGATGATAGTGCTACAGCAAGAGCTATTCTTACTGATATTTTAGAGAGTGATAGTGAGATTGAGAGTGTAATGACTGCTCCAGATGCTTATGTAGCTCGAGATAAAATACTAAAGTATAAACCAGATGTTATATGTTTAGATGTTGAGATGCCAAGAATGGATGGAATAACATTCTTAAGAAAACTGATGAAATACATGCCTATTCCAGTTGTAATGGTATCTTCTATTACAAAAAAAGGTGCCAGAACAACACTAGATGCTCTTGAAGCTGGTGCTGTTGATTTTGTTGCTAAGCCACACTCTAATATATATGAAAATTCTGATGAAATTCGAAGTGAACTTTTAGAAAAAGTAAAAAGTGCGGCTATGGCACAAGTAAATAAAGATATTAAAATAGATACAAATAGAAAAGTTTTTTATAAAGCATCTACTTTAGAGACTCCTCAAAAGCTTATTGTTCTTGGCTCATCGACAGGCGGTGTTGAGGCACTTAGGTTGTTTTTGGCTCAATTTCCAAGTAACAGTCCTGCTATATTATTAGTACAACATATGCCTGTAGATTTTACTAAACAATTTGCACAGAGACTTAACAGCACCTGTAAAATGGATGTTAAAGAAGCAAAAGATGGAGATACACTGGAAATAGGTCAAGTGTTGATTGCACCAGGTGATAAACATATGACATTAAAACGCTCAGGGCATAGGTATTACGTTCATATTGGTGGTAGAGAAAAAGTTTCAGGTCACTGCCCATCTGTTGATGTCATGTTTAACTCTGTGTCAAAAGTAGCAGGAGCAAATGCTGTTGGTGTTATTTTAACAGGTATGGGCTCTGATGGAGCAAAAGGACTTCTCAATATGAGTAAATCAGGAGCTATGACTTTTGGGCAAGATAAGCAAAGCTCTACGGTTTATGGTATGCCCAAAGCAGCATATGAGTTGGGTGGCGTTAAAAAACAAAATTCTTTAGATAAGCTCCCAAAAGATATTTTAGATTATTACAACCAGGATAATAAATGAGTAACCACAATAATATTTCTGAATTAAAAAAGTTGACAAAAGACTTAACAATTTTATATGTAGAAGATGATGATCAAATTAGAAAAAGTACAGCAGAAATTTTTTCGCACCTAGTACAAACAGTACATGTAGTGGTTGATGGGCAAGAGGGATTAGACCTTTATAAGGAGTATTTTTCAGATAATGGTAAATATTATGATATTGTAATAAGTGATATTCAGATGCCGCGTGTTGATGGTATTTCTATGAGTAAAATGATTTTAGAATTAAATAAAAAACAAAAAATCATTTTAATATCTGCACATGATGAACATATGCTTGAAGCAATCAATATGGGCATTGAAGGTTTTATTCAAAAGCCTTTAAAAAGTCAACAAGTTTTTGACGTATTAAAAAAAGTATCTTTAAACTTTCATTCTGATGATATTCAATATTTTAATGTACTTACTGAGGCTTCGATTATATCGAAATCAGATACAAAAGGTGTAATTACTTATGTAAATGATAATTTTTGTAAAATTACTGGATATTTAAGAGAAGAGATGCTCGGTCATCCGCATAGTATTTTCAAGCATCCAAATAACTCTGATGAAATTTATAAAGACTTGTGGGACACTATCTCTTCTGGTAAAATATGGAGAGACCGAATGGTAAATCTAAATAAAGATGGTTCTGAGTTTATTGCTGAAACTACGATAATACCACTCCTTGGCAGCAACGGAAGTATTAAAGAGTATATGGCAATTAGAAATGATGTTACAGAAGTGGTTCACTTTAAGAGAAAAATCTTCTTAGAAGAGCAGGAAAAAGCAAAACGAATTAAAGTTGCAGAGGCACAAAAATCTTTCCTTGTTGTGTTTACGCATGAACTTAAAACACCACTAAATGCTATTATTAATTTTACGAAATATGTAAAAAAACAGATAGAGTTGCCTAAAGAGTTAAATAAAGAAAAGCTCTCAAGCTTACTTGATTCTGTTTTGAGTAATGCAAACGATATGCTTGAAAATGTCACACAAATATTAGAGGTGTCTAAGTTAAATGCACATAAACTAACCTACAATTACTCAGTATTTAATGCAAAGGATATTGTTTCTGAAGTAATGAAAAGATATAATTCACTTATAACAGAAAAGAATATCAAAGTTGTATATGATATGCCAGATGATGTTCTAATAAGTAATGATATATTTCGCGTTAAACAGATTTTCTCAAATATAGTTTCAAACGCTATTAAGTACGGAAATAGTGAGATTAAAATTTCTATTTCAAATAAAGAACATTCAACAATTTCAGTAGAAGACAATGGGCCTGGAATAAAAGATAAAGATGCTATATTTAACCTTTATTCTCAAGAAGATGATGGACTATTAGAGAGAAAAAGTCAAGGTACTGGAGTTGGTCTATACTTTGTTAAACTTCTTTGTGCAGATTTACATATTAGTTACAAAGTTGAAGATAGAGATGAAGGTTCTGGAACTAAATTCATTCTTATATTTAATGAAAAAAAAGAAAAAGGTGAATAAAGATGAAAATATTAATTGTTGATGACAATAGAGATAATAGAATGACAGTTGAACTTCTATTGGAAGAGTTTGAGAATATAGAAACTTCTGAAGCCAAAGATGGTCAAGAAGCTGTTGATATGTGTAAAAATAAGCATTATGATATAATTTTCATGGATATTATGATGCCCAATGTTGACGGTATTAAGGCAACAAAAATTATAAAAGCGTTTGATAAAAAGGTGATGATACTAGCACTAAGTGCTTTAGATGATGATGAGTCAAAAAATCAAATGCTTTCTAATGGTGCGGAAGACTATATTGTTAAGCCCATAGAAAGTGGGCTTTTTCATCAAAGAATGAAAAATTACTTGCAAATTGTAGAGCTTCGTAAACGAAAGTTATACAACATAAATGCCACTAATGCTTTTACTGAAGAAATCTACTCAAGAACTATGGTATTTAACATTTCAACATTACAGTCATTATCTGAATTATGGGACTATTATTTAAATAACTCTTATTATCAAATAGAAAGCCTGGAAGATTGCATTAGAATGATATATGCTTATGGACAATTAATTTTAAAAAAAGACAATACGTTTACTATTGTCGCTGAAGAGAATGATGATAATTTATATTTAACACTCACCCCTCTAGATGTTATAGGCGAATTGGTTATACAAAGAACATTAGTAAAAAACTATAGTTCTGCTGTTTTTATTCTTAAAGATAAAGAACTCTCTTTTCGTCTTCCAAAAGCAAAACCAATTACTATTGAGAAAGTTGAAAAGATTGAAGTTACTGATTATCAACAAGATATTTTAGCTAAGGTACATTTTGATAAAACTACAGCAGTAGAATATGTAGACAACACAGCAGTTTATGTTATTGACAAAATAGAAATTCTTGAGAACACACTACGAGAAGTTGAAGTCAAAGCAATTGACTTTGAGAAAGATGCCAAAAAGAATACTTTATTTGAGATTACAGAGTTATTTATGGAATATATACATGTTGTTGAAGAGCTGATGGAGTTTGAACATTTTGCATATGCACTTAAAACACTTAATGAGTTTATGAGAAATTTAGATATTGAACATGTTGACCCTGCTGATCATAAAAAGTTTGCTCTTTTATTTATACTTCTTTTAGATGATATCGGAGAGTGGAGAAATAATATATTCATTAAGCAAGAAGCAAACGATGTTCATTATCTTGACTCTTCACTTTTAAGCTCTTGTCTGCAATTGCAGTCTATATTTGAGAAAAAAGAAGTTTCTCAGCAAGACGAAGATGATTTTGAGCTATTTTAAAGTATTTAGGTAATAATTATATATGAAAAAAATTCTTATCATAAGTGATGGAGACATTGGGGATCATTTTATACATAGAACAATTGATACGTATTCAAGTGAAAATATCTACTATGTAGTTCAGAGAAAAGCTAAAGAATACAAAG
Source organism: Candidatus Sulfurimonas marisnigri (assembly GCF_015265475.1). Lineage (NCBI taxonomy): Bacteria > Pseudomonadati > Campylobacterota > Epsilonproteobacteria > Campylobacterales > Sulfurimonadaceae > Sulfurimonas > Candidatus Sulfurimonas marisnigri. Next base: position 1,207,532 of record NZ_CP054493.1, read on the forward strand.
GTGCAAATCCAAAACGTTTTAAGTTTTATGAGTTTGATTCAACAAGTTTATACAAACTATCAAACCTTCTGAAAATGGACTTTATTCAAGTTGTTATAACTATGGAAAATCTACTTGATGTTGAAAATACGATTAAAAATATTAGAACTATAAAAAAACAACTTAGAGTTATTGTTCTAAGCAGATGGAATTTGATTAATAAGGATCCAAACGTTCTTTTAATAAACTCAAATGAAATTTTAGCATCAAGACTTCTTGATTATTTACCTAATGTTCCAGTTATTGCCCAGAATGTTGGGATGGGAGAGGGTGAAATAATGGAAGTGCTGGTTCCATTTGGAAGCTCATTTGTATATAGACACATAGGTGTAATTGAGCAAAAGAATTGGCGAATAGTAGCAATTTATAGAAACAGAGAATTAGTTATGCCAAATCGTCGCAGAATGATTCAGCCAAATGACTTACTCCTTTTAGTTGGAGACCCTACAGTTTTAAAATCAGTTTACCGTGCAATTAAAAGAGAACTTGGACAGTTTCCTGAGCCATTTGGGTCTAATCTTTACATCTATATTGATATGAATATTGTCAATTTGGAAACTATAGAAAATTTTGTAAAAATGGCAGTTTTTACATATAAAAAATTAAACCATAAACTATTTATAAAAATAGTAAACCCTAACAATATATCTATCATTTGGAAGATTAAAGAATATATGGATGATGATATCATGGTAGATATAGATTATAATAGTTTAAATTTAAAAGAGAGTTTTTTCAGTGATATTAAGACTCACCATATTGGATTAGTTATTGTATCTAGAGAGATGTTTAAAAATTATCATATGAGACAAACTCTCTATGAAGCACATGTTCCTGTTCTTAAAATTGCTGATAAAACTTTCTCTTCAGTTAAGGATGCAGTTATAATTTTGAGTGATAACCGTGATATAGAAAAAATTTCATCTACAATATTTGATATATCTGAGCAGATGAATTTTAATATAGAACTTTATAACTATACGAATGAACACCAAGATGCAAAAGAGCAGGTAATAGAACACTATTATAATTTATCAACAATTTTTTCAAAAAATATAAAAGTTATTAAAGAGAGTGAAAATCCTATTAAAATTTTAAAACAAAAAGATGATTTTATTCAGCTTTTACCGTTTACAAGAAAGTTAACTAAAAGACGAATTTATTCTCTTCTCTCAACTGATAGTGAAAAACTATACCATAAACTTGATGATTATCATCAGATTTTTATTCCTGTGCAGATTTGAGATAGAAATTTATCAAAATATTAGTTTGTTTTAAGTATTATATATCCAATTATATAATATACAAATCTGGATAAACAATGCAAGTAAATATAGCTCTTAAAAAAGTTGTTGACAACTCATACGATATAACAATAAATACTCTCCCAACACTTCATCTTGACACTAAAGTAGCAATCGTAACTAATGAAACAGTCTCTGCTATTCATTTAGAATATTTACTAACAAAGGTTTCTGCAAAAGAGCTACATGTAGTAACTTTAAAAGATGGTGAAAAATATAAAAATCAAGAGAGTATAGATACAATTTTAGAGTCATTATTTGAAAATCGTTTTAATCGCAAATCTATCTTGATTGCTTTTGGCGGTGGTGTAATTGGAGATATGACTGGTTTTGCTGCAAGTATATATCAGAGAGGTATAGATTTTATTCAGATTCCAACAACTCTTCTTTCTCAAGTTGATGCTAGCGTTGGTGGGAAAACCGGAATGAATAATAAGTATGGGAAAAACCTTGTTGGAGCATTTCATCAGCCCAAAGCTGTATATATTGACCCATATTTTTTAACAACACTTCCATCTCGCGAATTTAGTGCTGGTGTCGCTGAAATAGTGAAAATGGCAGTGACTTTTAATAAAGATTTTTTTGAATTTTTAGAGTGTTCTGATCTTAATAACCCTGAAGTTTTACAAGAAGTTATAAAACAAGCAGTTTCAACAAAAGCAGATGTTGTGACTAAAGATGAAAAAGAGCACGGAATACGTGCAGCCCTTAACTATGGACATACTTTTGGACATGTAATAGAAAATGAAACAAAATATAAAAAATATCTACATGGTGAAGCTGTAGCTATTGGCATGGTTATGGCAAATGATGTAGCTGTAAAAATGAATCTTATGAGTGAAAAAGAAGCTGCACGAGTAAAAGCACTGCTAGAAAAATATAATCTACCAACTTCATACAAAATAGAAAACTCTCGCAGTTTTTATGAAGCATTTTTCTTAGATAAAAAAAGCTCTGATTCTGCGATAACATTCATTATTCCTATAGGAATTGGAAATGTAACAATTACAGACAAAGTAGACATAGGAACAATCATGTGTGTTTTAAACAAGTTTGGAGAATCTTAATGAAGATAATATTTTTATATTTTCTATTAACTTCATCTTTGTTACTTGCTGAGAGTGTAGATAAAAGTATTGTTACAGACAAGCAGGAGATTCTAAAACAAGAGCTTGAAAAAGAGGATCTTAAAAAAGAAAAAATAGCTGAATATGTTTTAGAATTGGAGAATCTTGAAGTAAATATAGAAAATAAAGATAGTGTTTGGACGAAAAGTTATGCCTCTTATTTAACATCTTTAGAAGTTAGAGAAAGTTTGGAGAAGATTAAAAAAAGAATAGATTTTTTACAAAGAAAAAGAAAAAAATCTGTTACTCAAAAAGATGAGTTAGATGCACTTGTATCAAAAGAGAAAATTTTAACATCGCAAATAGAAAAACTAAAGAAAAAAGACAGCTCTCCTTTTGCAAATATTTTAACTCCACCTAGTATCGATGAAACTGTAGTAATTACAAACCCATTTGATATATTTACTGGAATCTCTTTGATTAAAACAGTGGAAAAAGACTACAGTGAATATGTGCTGCAAAAAGATGAGTTAAGTGAACTGATATCATTATTAAGATTGCAGATATCTATCTATAAAGAGATAGAAGCTATAGATACTGATGGTAAATATAAAGAAGCAGCAAAGAGAAAATCAAAGCAACTAGAGAGATTTGAGACAGCACTTGATACTATGAGTGTTACCTCTGAGGTTTATCAAAAAAGATTAGAAATTGTAGAGATAAATATTAATAAAGCTATTGAAGTTCAAATGCTGAAAATTGTAAGAATAGGTGTTATAGTTTTAGTTGTTTTTATTATATTTTTTCTCCTTAAATTGATTGTTAAAAAATATATAACTGACAATGAACGATTTTATATGGCAAATAAAATTATTACATTTGCAAATTTTACGTTAATAATTTTAATTCTATTTTTTAATTATATTGAAAATGTCGCATACTTGGTTACAATACTTGGGTTCGCCTCAGCCGGTATCGCTATTGCTATGAAAGATTGGTTTATGAGCATCTTGGGATGGCTTGTAATAGTCTTTGGCGGGAGCATTCATGTTGGAGATAGAATTCGCGTAGATATGGACGGAATGAAGTATGTTGGTGATGTTATGGATATTTCACTTCTTCGAATGACGATACTTGAAGATATTACGCTGACATCTGTTATGCAAAATAGAAGAGCGGGAAGAATTATTTTTGTACCAAATAATTATGTCTTTACAAGAATGATTGCAAACTACACTCACAGCACACTTAAAACTGTTTGGGATGGTGTAAATATCACTATATCATTTGATTCAAATCATAAAAAAGCGATGCAAATCTGTAAAGAGATAACTAAAAAATACTCTAAAGGTTATACCGATATAACTAGAAAACAGTTAAATAAACTGAGAAACCAGTATAGTCTTAAAAATACAAATGTTGAACCCAGGATTTTTTCATTTATTGAACAAAATGGTATATCAATTGATGCATGGTATTTGACGAACGCTTATGCAACTCTTACTTTAAGAAGTGTAATATCTGTTGAGATAGTTGATGCTTTTAATGCTGAAGATGATATTACTATTGCATACCCAACTCAAAAACTACATGTAGAAACAGTTAGAAAAAAACCACCTTTTGATGAAAATGAAGTTGTATAGATGAAAAAAAAGGTTTATTTTAAAACTTTTGGTTGCAGAACTAACCTTTATGACTCTCAGGTTATGATGGGTGCTATGCAAGATTATGATGTTACAGAGATTGAAAGTGAAGCCGATGTTGTTGTAATAAATTCGTGCACTGTAACTAATGGAGCCGATTCTCATGTTCGTTCATATCTATCACATGTAGAAAAAAGCAGTGGTGCTAAAGTTTTCTTAACAGGTTGCGGAGCACATACAAAAGGTGAAAAACTACTTACTCAGGGAAGGGTTCAAGGGGTATTTGGTCAAAGTGAAAAATTGAAAATAGATTCAATGTTGAGTAAAGATAAACCTTTTTACGAGCCTGGTGATTTAAACCATATTGATGAAGCAGTTGTTGATGATTTTGTCGGAATGAGCAGGGCGTTTATAAAAATTCAAGAGGGGTGTAGTTTTCGCTGTTCTTACTGCATTATCCCATTTGTACGTGGTGATGCAAGAAGTATGGATGAGGATAGAATTTTAGAGCAAATCAGAAGCCTAGCTCTAAACGGTTTTGGTGAATTTATCTTAACTGGCACTAATGTTGGAAGCTATGGTCAAAAAACAGATAGTTCTCTCGCACTACTTATGAAAAAAATATCACAAATTCGCGGTGTCAGACGCATACGATTAGGGAGTGTTGAGCCTATTCAAATAACAGATGAGTTTAAAGAGATACTTGGTGAGCCTTGGCTTGAAAGGCATCTTCACATAGCGCTTCAACACACTTCTCCACAAATGTTAAAACATATGAATAGAAGGAATATCTACAAACAAGATAGAGAACTCTTTGAACTTTTAGCATCCAAAGGCTTTGCTATTGGTACTGACTTTATTACCGGTCATCCAGGTGAGAGTCAAGAGCTTTGGAATGAGGCTATGATAAATGTAAAAGATTTACCTCTTACTCATCTGCATGCTTTTACATATTCAAAAAGAGACGGTACTCCATCTGCTACAATGAAGCTAGAAGTTAACGGTAAAGTAGCAAAAGAGCGATTACATGAATTAGAGTCTATTGTTAAAGCAAAAAACCTAGAATTTAGAAAAGCTTTTAATGGCGAACTGGAAGTTTTAATAGAGAATGAAAAAGATGGTCTATATATTGGTTATGACCAATATTTTAATAAAATATCAGTAGAGTCCGATGAAGACCTTGTTGGTAATTGGCTAAGTATTAAAGATTATAAAATAAAAAAGGAGTTTAATTATGCTAGAGTCTAAGTCAAACAGAGTAGCTCTTTATGCATCAGCTTTTTTAGTGATTATCTTAGTTCTATTTGCAATGCTTAGAGATAATGCAGATAAAATAACTCTTAACGATGCAACTGAAATCCTGGATAACCATTTAGTTAAAAAAGTAGTTGTTTCTAAAGATTATGTTTACCTTAAAACAGATAAAGATTTTTACAAAATAGCATCATCCCAAGTTACTCCTAAGATGTTTATAGACTATCAAGTTGAAGTTGACAGTGGTTCAAATATAATTGTATATCTACTTTTTTTAGTTTTATTTTTAGGTATAGGGAGCCTTGTGTTTAGGTGGCTTCAAAAAAGTCCACTAAAAATAGGTAGAAGTATACAAAAAGATTTATCTATTTCTGCTTATGAGACAACAAGACCAATTGAATCAACAAAAAGTGATGTTACCTTCAATGATATTGGCGGAATAAGTGATGTTAAAATAGAGCTGGAAGAGATTATAGATTTTATGAAAAACCCAAAACGGTATAAAACTTTTGGTGCAAGAATGCCAAGAGGTGTCCTTTTAGTTGGCCCTCCTGGTGTAGGTAAAACTATGATTGCCAAAGCCGTTGCTAATGAGGCAGGTGTGCCTTTTTACTATCAAAGTGGTGCCTCATTTGTACAAATATATGTTGGGATGGGTGCAAAAAGAGTTCATGAACTTTTCAGCGCTGCCAAAAACAATTCCCCATCTATTATATTTATAGATGAAATAGATGCAGTTGGTAAAACAAGAGATGGGCAAAGAAATGACGAAAGAGAAGCAACTCTCAATCAGCTTCTAACAGAGATGGATGGTTTTGAAAATTCCAGTGGAGTGATAGTAATAGCTGCTACCAATAAGATAGATATATTGGACTCTGCACTTCTTCGCGCAGGTAGATTTGACAGAAGAGTTTTTGTTGAGCTTCCGACAAAAAGGGAGAGAGAATCTATTTTATCAAAATATTTAGCTCAAATTCCCCACGAGCTAGATGTTAAGGCAATAGCAAATATGACAGTTGGATTCAATGGTGCATCTTTGGCTGCATTGGTAAATGAAGCAGCTCTTCTTTCAATAAGACAACATGATTTTCAAGTTACTATTGATCATTTTCATCACGTAAAAGATAAGGTTATGTTTGGAAAGAAAAAGCTTCAGATGTTAAGTGATAAACAAAAGGAGTATAGAGTAACTTATCAAGCGGCTAAAGTTACATGTGCTACTTACTTTAACTTGCCGTTTGAGAAGTTGATGCTCTCAAGTGAGAAACTAACCCCAAGAACAGACGATCCATTAATTAAACATGAATTGGAATCAAGAGTTAAGATGTTGTTAGCTGGCATGGTAGCCTGTGGCATTAAATTTAATGAGCATGCCAGTAGTGCAAAAGTTGATTTAGACGAAGCAAAAGAGATAGTTAATAAAATGCTTCAAGAGTATGGCATGGGTGAATCATTATTAGCTAAAGATAAAGAGCAAGAAATCTTTATGAGTAGACTTTATGATGAGACTAGGATTTTGTTAGAATCTTTATTGGAAGTTATAAATAAAGTTGAGAATGTTCTCTATGAGAGAGAAAGTATTACAAAGGAAGATGTTAAAATATTTATAGATAAATATTTATAGATAAATTGTTTTTAAGCAGAAAAAAACTTGTTTATTTGGGGGTGTATTATGAAAGTATTACTTACTGGTGCAAACGGTTATATTGGTAGAAGATTAAAAAGCCTGCTTATCTTAGAAAAAGATATTAACCTGAGGATATTTGTTCGAAATAAAGAAAAATTATCTAAAAACATACTTGATAATTATGAAGTAATAGAAGGCGATACCTTTAATAAAGAAGCTTTGGCTGAAGCTTTGTCTGGAATTGATACTGCTTATTATTTAATTCACTCTCTAAATAAAGATAATTACAAAGTTCTTGATAATAAATCGGCTGAAAATTTTATACAAATTGCAAGCGACTGTGGTGTTAAAAGAGTAATTTACCTTGGTGGATTAGGTGTTAAGAATGATTTTACAAGTCAACATCTCTTAAGTCGTATTGAAACTGGTGAGATTTTAAGTTCATGTAGTAGTGTCCAAACTATATGGATAAGAGCTGGAGTAATTATAGGCTCTGGAAGTGCCAGTTTTGAAATTATTCGTAATCTTGTAGAGAAGTTACCGCTAATGATAACACCAAAGTGGGTTAATACTTACGCACAACCAATCGCAATAGATGATGTGATGAATTACCTTGTTTCGTCTTTATATTTAGAATATAGAAAAAATATTATAGTTGATGTTGGTTCTACAAAAATGAGATATAAAGATATGCTGCTGAAAACGGCAACTGCGCTTGAGCTAAAAAGATATCTTATAGCTGTACCATTTCTGAGTATAAATTTTTCTTCTTATTGGTTAAATTTAATCACACCGGTTCCTTATAAGGTTGCAAAAGTATTAATAGAGGGGCTTAAGTCAGAAGTAACAATACAAAATAACAATGCAAAAGAGTATTATCCACAAATAAAGCCTATTGGCTATATTGAGGCTGTAATAAAAGCTGTTATTGAGATAGAGCAAAATCAAGTACTAAGCAGATGGAGTGATACAGATGATACTACTTGGGATGTTAACCATATAAATCAAATCAATGATGCTATATATGTTGACAGAAAAGAGGTTAATATTAGTTCTTTTGATAAATCGAAGATATTTAAATCCATTACTTCTATTGGTGGTGAAAATGGTTGGTTTAGTTACACTTTCTTATGGAAGATAAGAGGAGCAATTGATAAAGTATTTGGCGGAGTTGGACTAAGTAGAGGTAGAAGGGATCATAGTAATTTAAGACTTGGTGATTGTTTGGATTTTTGGAGAGTTGTAGATATAAAAGAAAATGAAAGACTATTGCTTTTTGCACAAATGAAATTACCTGGATTGGCATGGCTAGAGTTTAAAATAGATGGTGACAAACTGATTCAATCGGCATACTTTTATCCTAAAGGTATCTTAGGCCGTATTTATTGGTATATTCTTATACCTCTTCACTATTTTATTTTTAAAAATATGATAAATAGTATTCTTAAAAAAAGCAGTTGATTTAGATTTTTTCACCAAACAGATTATTAAATATACATTATGGTTAATCCAATCTCTTCTCTTGTGCAGTATTTTACAGAATATTAATGATTGCAAAGTATAATTCATGTACAAAACCTTTTAGGAGTTCATAGTGATATATAAGAGTTTTAATGAAGTTTTTTAGCGGTTTTTCACTGAATAATGAAATGTATCTTTTTAAGAGTTTTATAAACACATCTGAATACTCAATATGTGGATTTAGTTATGGTTCAATTAAAGCATTAGAACATGTTAAACAACAGCTGGAATGTTCAAGCAGAGTAGATACGCTTCAGTTGTTTTCCCCAGCTTTTTTTCAAACAAAAAATGAGAAGTTTAAAAGGTTACAACTACTCTCTTACAGTAAAAACACAGATCAATACATAAGACAATTTATTGATTTGTGCTTCTCTCCACATGAGAAGAAAATAGTAGAACTTATAAACAGTAAAAAAGAAGAGCTTGAGGAGTTGTTGAAGTATGAGTGGGACTTACAAGAGTTAAAAAACATATCTCAAAAAGGTGTAAAAATAGAGGTATATCTTGGTAGTGAAGATAAAATTATAGATGTATGCGGAGCAAGAGAGTTTTTCTTGCAAATAGCTACTGTAACCTATATTAAAAGTGCAAACCATTTTTTACAAATAAATTAATAGGAAAAGATATGAGTGAAATCAAAATAGGTGTAATAACGGCAAGTGATAGGGCAAGTAAGGGAATATATGAGGATATATCTGGTGTTGCAATACAAGATACTATGAAAGATTATTTATCCAGTGAATTTGAGATAGTTTATAGATGTATTCCTGATGAGCAAGATATACTTGAAGAGACTATGAAAGAGTTGTGTGACGAAGCAGGGTGCTGTTTAGTTGTTACTACTGGCGGAACAGGCCCTGCGCTTCGTGATGTTACACCTGAGGCTACTGAGAATGTTTGTCAGAAGATGATGCCAGGCTTTGGTGAGCTTATGAGACAAGTTAGCTTGAAGTATGTACCAACAGCAATTTTGTCCCGTCAAACAGCTGGAATTAGAGGAAAAAGTCTAATTATAAATCTGCCAGGAAAACCAAAGTCAATTCGTGAGTGTTTGGATGCAGTATTTCCGGCGGTTCCATACTGTATAGATCTTATAGAAGGTCCGTTTATTGAAACTAACGAGAGTGTTATTAAGGCTTTTAGACCTAAAGCTAAATAGCCACTCCATTATAATTACAATGTATTTGATTTTTAATATGCTTGCTTGAATCAACTTGAATCAATATGTGATTAAAGCCAATGTGTTCTAGTTTATATTTTATATTATCTGTAATTTTTTCTACATTCAAGAGATTTAACTTATCATCATTTAATACTATGTGAAATGATATAAAGTTAAACTTTGAATTTGGTCTAGAGATATGAAGGTCATTATATTCCAAGATTGCCTCATCGCTATTTATGATTTCATCTAATTTTTCCTGAGAAATATCAGTTGTATTTACATCCATAAGTGATAAGAAACTTTTTTTAAGCAGTGGATATGAGTGTTTTAAAATGTAAATAGAGAATATTATAGTCAGTATTGAATCTATATAATAAATTTTAAAATAATATATAAATATACCTGCAACAACAACACCAACAGATATTAGAGCATCACTTAGCATATGCAAGTAGGCAGATTGAATATTTGCATCTCCATGGTGGTGGTGATTATGTGTCTCATCATGTGAGTGTTCATGACCATGACTGTGTTCCACACCAAGAGAGTGCAAGATATAAGCACTGACTCCATTTGCTATTACAGCGATTATTCCAACAACTATCATATATATTGGTTCTATAACTTCAGGATTATATACTCTATTGACCGCTTCATAAATCATATAAATCATGGTTACAAATAGAAATAATGTGTTTGTAAATGCTGCCATCATTTCAGCTTTTATAAAACCAAATGTATATTTAAACGTTGTTTTTTTAGCCCCTAGCTTTAGTGCCATATACGTTATAGCTATAGCTAAAACATCGCCCGTATTATGCAAGGCATCAGCAATTAGAGCAAAAGAGTTTGAAATAATTCCAAAAAATATTTCAGAAATTACAATTAATGAGTTAAATATTATTATCCAAAATATTTTTCTTTCTTTCATTGCTGCTCTTCTTTGTTTTACTTCATTGAAGTTTTAATCATCATTCTTCTAAGATAAGCAATTTTCGTTTGTAAAGGTAAGCTCTTAGGGCAAACATCTTCACACCCTAGAAGTGTCATACATCCAAATACACCATCTTCATTACCAATAAGCTTATAAAACTCTTCATCACTTCGCATATCTCTTGGGTCTAAGTGGTATCTTGCTATTTTGTTTAAGCCAACAGCTCCAACAAACTCTTGTCTCATCTGAATAGTACCACAGCCTGCCACACAGCACCCACACTCTATACAACGCTCAAGTTCATAAATTTCATCAGCTAGTTCTGGTTCCATTCTCTCTTCAAGCTTATCAACATTTAATTCTTTTTCTTTATTGTGTATCCAAGTTTCTAAATGCTGATTTAAGTAACGCATCCATTTTCCAGTATATATAGATAAATCACCAATTAGTTCAAAAAGAGGAAGAGGGGCTAAGGATATGTTAACTCCTAGTTTTGAAGTTAGAGTTTTACATGCCAAAGTAGGAGTTCCATTTACAAGCATAGAGCAACTTCCGCAAATTCCTGCACGACAAACAAAATCAAATTTTAGTGAATTGTCGTGATGCTCTCTAATCTCATTAAGTGCAATAAAGAGTGTCATGCCATCTGCTTCTTCAACTTCAAAAGTTTGCATATGAGGAAAATCTTCTGGATCATTTGGATCAAATCTTAAAATACTTATTTTTAAAATTCTATTGTTTTCTTCACTCATACATTTTCTCCTAATCTTTCATTAATTCCCTGATATTTTTTTGGAAGTTTATCAATAAAGGGCATTAGAGCATTTTGAATATCAAAGCGAGATGCTCCTTTTGCCTCAAGTTTTTCTGTTATGTCGTCAACAATTTTTTGTCTCTCTTGTGAATCTGGATGAGTGTTTGTTAAATCTTTTCCATAACCGCGGAAGCCAGGAGGTATCTCCATTTTTGATATATCTATATCTTCATAGCTTACTGTTGGGAGCACTTGCTCTTTACTCTCCCAGCTTGTTATAGTTCTTTTTAGCCAGTTTTCATCATCACGTTCAAGATAGTCTTCTCTGGAGTGTGCCCCACGACTCTCTTTTCTTAGTAGTGCTCCATAAGCTACACAAAGAGCTACTTTTAGCATTTTTTGAGTTCTATATGCATTGACTAAAGCTGGGTTTGCTGCTTTACTTTTAGAGCGAAAAACTTCTATATTTTCACTTCTTTTTAGAAGTTCTGATAGTTCATTTACAGCATCTTGAAGGTCATCTCCATTTCTGAATATTCCAACTTTTTCCATCATAATCTCTTCCATTCTACGACGAAGAATATATGCATCTTCACCATTCTCTTTTTTAAGAAGAGCTTCTAGTTTATCAGCCTCAGTTTTTAATGCTTCTTCAACAACGGCAGTATTTATTTTTATATCGCTATCATCACTATCAAGATAATCAGAAATGTACTCTCCAACTAACATACCAGCTACAACTGTTTCACTAACAGAGTTTCCTCCAAGTCTATTAAAGCCGTGCATATCCCAGCAAGCTGCCTCGCCACATGAGTATAAACCTTTTAGTGTTTGTGATTCACCTGTGAATTTTGTACGAATTCCACCCATTGAGTAGTGTTGAGTAGGGCGAACGGGTATCCAGTCTACTGCAGGGTCTATACCTAGAAAATTTTCACAAATCTCTTTTACTTCTCTAAGGTTTTTTTCAATGTGTGCACGTCCAAGTATAGTTATATCTAACCATAGATGATCACCATAGCGAGACTTGACACCTTTTCCTTTTCTGATATGCTCAGTCATTCTACGACTAACAACATCACGAGACGCAAGCTCTTTTTTTTCTGGTTCATAATCTGGCATAAATCTATAGCCATCTTTGTCAAGAAGCAGTCCGCCATCGCCACGACAACCCTCTGTAGTTAAAATTCCTACAGGAACAATAGCTGTTGGATGAAACTGTATAGCTTCCATATTACCAAGTGTCGCAACACCTGTTTCTAATGCTATAGCTTGTCCTATGCCTTGACAAATAACAGCGTTAGTAGACACACTATAAATTCTGCCATATCCACCTGTAGCAATGGTTGTTGCTTTTGATACATAAGCAACTAATTCACCATTCATTAGGTTTCTAGCAACTGCCCCGTAACATCGACCATTCTCATGAATAAGCGATATAGCCTCAAGCCTTTCGTGCATCTCTATTTTATCTTCATGAGCTTTGTTGTCCATAGCGTACAGCATACTATGTCCTGTCCCGTCAGACGTGTAGCAGGTTCTCCACTTTTTAGTACCACCAAAATCTCTGGCAGTAATAAGACCATGCGCCTCATCTCTTTCTGTGATAGTGACTTTTTTTGCATTTATCACAGACTGTCTGTCACCTCTTTGAACTCTAGTCCAAGGAACTCCCCATTGAGCTAATTCTCGTATAGCTTTTGGAGCACAGTGTGTAAACATTCTAGCAACTTCTTGATCAGCTCCCCAGTCACTACCTTTGATAGTGTCACTAAAGTGTACATCTTCGTTGTCACCTTCACCCATTTTAGAGTTCGCTAAAGATGCTTGCATTCCACCTTGTGCTGCTGCAGAGTGTGAACGCTTTGGTGGCACTAGTGTTAATACAATTACATCATGCCCACGTTCTTTAACTCCTGTTGCAACTCTCAAGCCTGCAAGTCCTCCACCAATGATTAGCGAATCCGTATAAATTATTTTCATTGTTGTGTCCCTTGAATAGTCTTGGTTACTTTATGATATCTCTCTCCAGCCTTACTTTTATGCTCAATGCCTATTTTAATATAAGCTGCTAAAGTTATAAATCCTAGGGTAAGAAAAAATATTGTGATAGCATATTTTAGTTTACGTAGATTACTTCTACTTTTTTTAGTGTCACTGCCTTCAAACCATCCCCACTTAAGTGCAAGACGATATAAGCCTATAGAGCCATGTAGTTCTACTGCCAATAACAGTAGTATGTATAACGGCCACATCCACTCAGTTACAACGCGATCAGCTGAAGCATATGGGCCAATTTCTGAAGGATTAGTCATAATAATATAGAGGTGAATAGAGCCTAAGAAGAACATTGCAAAACCAGTGAATATTTGCCAAAACCAAAGTGTCGTGTCAGTATGATTAAACGACTTTATATGATTTTTCATAATTTTATATTTTTTATAGTTTGATGGAAATTTACGTAATGCAACTAAAGCATGCGCTATAAATATTATGAAAATAGCACCCGCTGCAATTGTTACAATAATTGGATATGACTCTCCAAAAAAATATTCCCCTTCAAAAAACTTTGTTACGTTATACATAACCTCTTTACCAAGTAATATTGTGGATACGAAAAACATGTGTGCCCACATAAAAAGTGCAAGTATTAGTCCACTCGCACTCTGTATGAAGTCTAGCCTAGCCGGTATTTTATCTATTTTTATCTGTTTCATATTACCTCATATAATTAATTACGAGGATTATATTATTTTTTTTATTAAATACTAATTATTATGCCAACAGGACAGTGGTCAGAGCCGTTAATTTCATCAAGTATAAAAGCATCTTCTAGGTTTTCGCATAAATCTTCACTGATAAAGAAATAGTCAATTCTCCAACCTACATTTTTTAGTCTTGCACCTGAGCGGTAAGACCACCAGCTATATCTATCTGCTTCATCCCCATTTACATATCTAAACGTATCTACATAACCATGTTCTATCAGTTTATCTATCCACGCTCTCTCAGCTGGCAAAAAACCAGATGTTTTAGAGTTTGCTTTTGGATTTTTAAGATCAATCTCTTTGTGGGCGGTATTTACATCTCCGCAAATAATTATAGATTTTCCATCTTCTCTTAGTTGTTCACTGTAAGATAAAAAGTCATCATAGAATTTCATCTTATGTGCCAACCGCTCATCATCTTTTTGACCATTTGGAAAGTAAATATTAAAAAGAACTATATCTCCATAGTGAGTCTCAACAATTCTCCCCTCGCTTAGAGTGTCAATATTGTTACATGTAGAGTTGTAATCACTTTGAATTGAACTATAAGTCATAGTTCCGCTATATCCTTTTTTACTTGCAGAATTAATTAATGTATCTACATACCTTTTATCAAATAAATTATCAGGGATTTGGCTTGGGAGTGCTTTTATCTCTTGAAGACATAATATATCTGGATTTCGTCCATCAATCCATTTAAGAGCCTCTTTATTGCCTACAGCTCGTATACCATTAACGTTCCATGAGATTATTTCAATTGAGTTTGACATTATGCATTCTTTTTTAGTGTATTTGTTTGTAAGTAAAAAGCAGTAAAGTGCGCGAGCCTTCTGATAAAAAAAGTTTTTTTATCAGTAGCACTTTAATACAGAGGCGTAACTAAAGGAAAGAATACCCTTAGTATGATAAATTATATAAAATTTACTTCAGCAATGTGATGCTTAAGTCCAAGTTCTTCAGTGCTACATCCAAGTGCAAGACCAACCATTTGTTGCATGTGTAAAACTGGAAGCTCTACATCGCGACCTATAGCTTTTGAAGCATGATCTGCTTGAGTATCTAACTTTAGGTGACAAAGTGGACATGGAGTTACCATCCAATCAGCATTTTGATCAACTGCACCAGCAATTGCATTACCAGTTAAAACAGCAGCAGTATGAGGAGCTTGAAGCTCTACATGGAAACCACAGCATTTGTTTTTTTGTTCATAATCAACATTCTTACCACCACAAGCGATTATTAAATCATCAAGTGAAGTAGGATTGTATGGATTCTCTTTTGTTCTATGAGTCTCATTTTGAAGCTCAGAAGGGCGAATATTATGACAACCATAAAATGGTGCAATATTGAATTGACTTAAAGGTTTAACAACCATCTCTTTTAGTTTATCAAGACCAAAGTCATCAATTATTGCATAAAGAAAGTGAGTTACTAGAGATGTACCTTTGTACTCTAGACCTACTTCGTTTAATTTTTCATTCACTTCTGCTTTTAGCTCTGCATTGTTATCTAGGCGGTGCTTAGTCATTGCAGTATTAAGCTGACATGTATTACAAATAGTAACCATAGTTAGTCCGTGCTTTTCTGCATAAGCTATATTTCTGGCATTTAAAACTAGAGATAAAAAGTCATCATAGTCTTGAAGGTGAGAAGCCCCACAACATGAAGCTTCAGTTAGTTCTATAAGTTCTATTTCAAGTTTATTTGCAACAGCATATGTAGACATTAATTGCTCTGGAGTACTTTGTTTTGCTGTACAACCAGTAAAAAGTGCGTATTTTAATTTTTCCATCTATAACTCCTTAAAACTTAACAGTTGATGATGATTTAATAAGTTTTTGTATCTCATCTAGATTGTCAGATTTTGGTATTGCCCACGGCATAACTATCTTACCTTTTCTAAGCATCTTAAGTGCAACAGGGATATGTTTAACTATAGCTGGCCCTTCACTATAAAGAACTAATCCACCTTCATCCAGTACACCATGTTTAGCAATTGAGTGCTTAAAGCCTACAGCATGACGAGTAGCAACATTACTAGTTGCAACACCTTCTTTAAATAACATTTGGTGAAGTTTAGTTATTTTATCTATTGGGTTTACATCTTTAGGACAAGCTTCAGCACACTCAAAACATTTTACACAGTCCCAAAGACCTTGCTTCTCTTCGTGCAGCTCAGTAAGTCTTGTAACATGGGCATCATCACGAACATCTGCCTCAAAACGGTAGGCTTTTGCAAATGCAGCAGGACCGAAAAAGTCTTCATTTATCTCGACTACAGGACAAGCATAGTGGCAAGCACCACATTGAATACATAGATCAGCATCATTTAGCTCATCTGCTTGTGCTGGAGTAACAGCACACTCCATATCTGGATGTTCATCTATATTTGAGATAAGGAATGGATGAATAGCATCGTGTTTTTCCCAAAAATCACCTTTATCAATGATTAAGTCTTTAACAGCTCTTTTTATACTTAATGGCTCAATTGTTAAATCAGTGCCAAATATGTTTATTATAGTACTCATACTCTCTTTACATGCAAGAGTTGCACGACCATTTACTTTAATAGCACATGCCCCACAAATACCATGGCGACAGCTACGACGATATGAAAAACTGCCGTCTAAATCCCATTTTATTCTATTTAATATGTCTAAAACAACTTCTTCTGAAGTTACTTCCATACTGTAATCTTCATAGTATGGAAGGTAATCATCACCAGCATTGAAACGAAATACTTTGAAGTTTACTTTTTGTGTAGTTATTGAATGTGTACTCATAAGTTCTCCTTAGTATGTTCTTGCTTTAAGTTCATGTTTGCCAAGTACAACATCCATGTAGTCAAGTGTAATATCGCCATTTTCAGACATATAAGCCATTGTGTGTTTTAAAAACTCTTCATCATTTCTAGTGTCAAAGTCTTCTCTAAAATGAGCACCACGACTCTCATTCCTAGCTATTGCACTCTCTACAATAAAAGCAGAATAGTCAATCATATGACCAAATTCTATAGCTTCTTGAAGCTCAGTATTAAACACCTTTGATTTATCTTTTATTCTTATATCTTTAAATCTTCCTCTAAGCTCTTTAACTTTTGCTACTGCTATCTCTAAAGTACCTTTTGTTCTGAATGCACCGGCATTAGCCGTCATGCACTGCTGTAACTCTTCTCTTAAATTTGTAATTGTTTCTTTGCCATTATTGTTTAAAATAAAATCTATCTCTGCAAGTGCTGTTTTTGCATCTTCTTGTGTCGCAACACGAAGTTCAATATTGTCAACTTCTGCAGCCATTGTTTTACCAACATAGCGACCAAAAAGAAGAGCTTCGAGTACAGAGTTTGCACCTAAGCGATTGGCACCATGAACTGAAACACAAGCACACTCACCAGCTGCATAAAAACCTTCAATAAATTCATTGTTATTTTTACGAACATTTCCAGCTATATTTACCGGAATTCCACCCATGGAGTAGTGAGCAGTTGCCGAGATAAGAATAGGCTCTTTAATCATATCAAGACCTAAAAATGTGATTGCTAAATCACGTAGTTCAGGTAGTCTCTCCATAATTAAATCTCTACCAAGATGAGTTACATCTATATAAACTGCATCTTTTCTTGGTCCAACACCACGACCTTCTCTGATTTCATTAAGAATCGCTCGACTTACAACATCACGAGATGCAAGTTCCATAGCGTTAGGAGCATATTTCTCCATAAATCTTTCACCTAGAGAGTTTAAGAGTTTACCACCTTCACCACGTGCAGCTTCTGAAATCAAAACACCATTTCCAGATAATCCAGATGGATGAAACTGAACAAACTCCATATCTTCTAAAGGAAGACCATGGCGAGCAACAATAGATAGTCCATCGCCGGTATTTGCATGTGCATTTGAATTGATTTTATACGAACGAGCATATCCACCAGTTGCAAACATTACAGATTTTGAGTTAAAGATAGCCATTTGCATATCTCTTATATTAAATGCAATAACACCTGAAACCTTCCCATCTTTATATATAACGTCAGCTGCATACCACTCATCCCAAAACTTTACACCTGCACGATGAGCCTGCTCATATATAGTTTGGAGTAGTGTTAAACCAGTCCTGTCTTTTGCGTAACAAGCACGAGGTGAAGATTGCCCTCCAAAAGGTCTTTGAGCAATTTTTCCATCAGGAGTACGGCTAAATGCTGCACCCATTCTTTCAATCCAGCGAATAGTACCAGGAGCTTTTTCACACATAAAAGCTACTGCATCTTGATCTGCTAGATAATCCGATCCCTTAACTGTGTCAAATTCATGAAGTTCAATACTATCCTCATCACTAAATGCTGCGTTTACACCACCTTGAGCCGCTCCAGAGTGGCTTCTAAGAGGGTGAAGTTTAGTTATAACAGCAACTTTTTTTCCTGCATTTTGTAGTTCTCTTGCTGCAGCACAGCCAGCAAGACCAGCTCCAACAACAATTGCATCGTAAGTATAAATAGGAATACTCATCTAGCTTTCCTTTGTTAAATAAAATATTTTGGATTGTACAATCATTACCCTTTGTAACGCATAAAAAGATATCATATAGTCCTGTTTGTTACCTTTTGGGACATGGTTCTTTATATACTGTTGTTATTATTTTCTGATATACTCATCTCTTATTTTTAATATAAATATTAGAAGGAATATTATGATTAAAGAACTACAAGTTGAACTTTTTAGATTTGATTCTAAAGTTGATTACCTGCCTTATTATAAAACATATACTATAGAGTATAAGCAAAGAGACACCGTATTGAGTCTTCTCAACAAGATAAACAGTATTGATAAATTTGGATTTGAGGCTACTGTTGATTTTAATATAAAAATAAATAATCTTTATATGAATGTGAACGAATTAATAGTAAACATAGTAGATGCAACATCAAATGAATTTAAAATTGAGCCTATTAGCATATATAGAGCCACACAAGACCTAATAATAGATAAAAAAGATTTCTTAGAGAAGATAGTTACATTTAAAGAGTATATAACTCCTATGGATATGGATGAATATGCTAAAAATTATGAATTAGACTATTATGCATCCAACACATACGATATCAACAGAGATTATATCGGAGATCATTCACTGCTCATAGCTAGTGATGTAATTGAGCAAAACCCTAAGTTGAAGGAAGATGTTTTAAAATTTATTTCTAACGTAGATAACGGAATTTGGTACCATACATCACTTCAAAATAGAGTTTTTAACTATGACACAAGCAAAGAGCATAAAATAAAATCACTTTTATCAATGCTACCAAAAGTTACTTATTCTGGAATTTCAGCCTCTACAAATATTAAAACACATCATGCAGATATTTCTCAATTTTTTGAAGGTTTTAATATTGCTTCATTCGATGGTTTAAATAAAAATTCTTCAAGTTCTATGATAAAAGAATCAAAAGCTAATTATGTTGATATAAGCCTTAAATATGAAGATCTGGCGCCATATTCAACGTTGGTTAGCAAAAATTTTTCACTTAAAATAGCGGGTAATATTTTAATTCAAGCCAAAGACGAAAATGCTGACTTTATTGTTGTTAGAGGCAAAAGCGATGTTATGTTATTTGATGGTGAGCAAAAAAGAATAGAAAAAGCAGTAGGACGAGAGATTAATCTTCCAGTTATATCTCAAGAGCAGTTTGTTAAGTTACTAGAGGGAGAAAAAAACAGTTCACTCCTTGGCTTTGATAAACATAAGGTTAAAATCTCTTTTTTATAAAAGATTTATCTAGAGCTCACTTTTAGCCAAATCTTTTATTTGACATATGCTACAAGTACCTTGCTCTTTAGAAAAATTTAAAACTTTTTTTGCTTCTACTATAGAGTTTTCAAGAGATACATTGTTCGGTTTAACAACAAATCCTCCATTTATAGTTATCTTTACTGCGCCATCAGCTTGTGATTTTAATCTTAGTTCAGAAATACTTTGACGAATAGTCTCAATATCTTTAAATGACTGCTCTTTGCTCTCACGAGAAAGAATTACAGTAAATTGGTTATAGTCAGTTCTTGCTATTACATCCAATGCTTGTTCATGTAGAGATATGGTAAATGCAACTTTTTTAAGTATAGTTTGTGTAAATTCTTGTGAATAGGCTCTGTTAGATTTTGAAAAATTATTAATCTCGAGAATAGTTACAGTTGTAAAGTTTCCATCCTTTAACCCTTTTTTTTCTGAGAATGAATTTACCATACCTCTGTGATTATTAATACCTGTTACAGGGTCTATCATTGATGGATTGTCAGATGTAACCGGCTTTCTAACCATTCTTAGTGCAATAGCATCAACTTCTTCTGAAAATATCACGTAATCTTTTTTATTCACATTGTATAAAAATAGTAAATCTTCATATATTGCATTAAGCTTTTTTCTATAAAAAATTAATGCAAGCAGAATTATAAAAAATGAACCGTAAGTGATATTTTTATATATATAAAATTTTTCTTTGGAGTATTTTATGCTTTTGAATATAATTGAGTCAATTTTATTATAGAGCAGATTAAAGTTTTGATTTAGCTCATCTTTTTTAGCGTTAGTTGTGTAGTAATGACGAGCTTTTATGTTAAATGAAGTTGTTAAACTACTAAGTTCATCCAAATCTGCAAGATACTCATCTTTATTTGATAGTACGTACTGTTCTGTATAATTATATTTATACAAGTTACGTAGTTTCTCTATCTCGTAGTGTAGCTTTGTGCTTTTGCCATTGAATTGGATAAGTGCTAATTCTATGTCATCTTTAGGAAAAGTTGTCAAAGTTGATATAATTTGCTTTTGGTTATTTAAATTGTCTATCTTTGTAAAAGTACTACTATGGTCTATAGCAACCAACACGCCACCAGCAGCAAGTATGGTTATTAAAAAAAGAAATAATATTAAGTTATTAAAAATATTTTTTATAGATTGTTTCATGAAGTTTTCCTAAAAAATGGTATAATGTACGCTATTTTATATCTATTGGCTTTAATACTAACTTAAAGCCACTGCAAGAAGTTTTATTGAATTTAGAAAATTATTTTATATCACAATTTAAGAGTGAACATATTGGTGATGATGGGGCTTTGATAAAACAAAATGTTTATTCAAAAGATGCATTCTTTGAAAATGTACACTTCAAGCATGAATGGATGAGTTATTATCAAATTGCTTCCAAGGCAATGATGATAAATATTTCAGATGCAGTTGCCATGAATGCAAAACCAAAATATGCACTTTTGAGCGTTTCTATGCCTCCTCGTATAACTAAGAAGCAGATGAAAGAATTGGCATCAGGCTTTAAAGATGTTGCAGACAAATATGGGATTGATATAATAGGTGGGGATACTATAAGTAATGTAAAATTGGATATTACTATAACAATTGTCTCGCAAACAAAAAAGCCACTTTTAAGAAGTAATATTAAAAAAGGATATTTAATAGCTTTCACTGGTGAACTTGGTAGAAGTAAAAAAGATTTAAAAAAGCTTATGAATTTAGGCAAAATACACAAAAAATCTAAGTTTATAGATATAAAACTTAGAGATAAATTTTTATCAAATGCAGAGCGATTTTTAAGTTCAGGAATGGATATATCAGATGGTCTATTTAGTGATTTAGATAAGCTTTCATCAGTGAACAGAGTAGGCTTTAAGTTTAATACAAAGATATTAAAATCTATTGGATGTAGCGGAGAAGAGTATGAAATGTTGGTTGCGTTTGATAAAAGACACAAAAAAGCTGTTTTAAGACGGGCAAAGCAGAGCAGAACACCACTTAATATTTTTGCTAAAAGTGTTAGAAAGAGATATGTAAATTGCTGTAAAGCGAATCATTTTTAAAATAAGGATTATAAAAGTATGGATAGATTTTATTCATTAAACCACTCTAGTATTGATTTTCTTTTTAAACAGACTCCCAGAGATTTTGTTGTTGAAGAGTTGCCTCTTTATGAGTTTTCAGGGGAGGGTGAGCATCTTGTTCTTTTTGTTAGAAAAAAGAGTTTATCAACACTTGAATTAGTTAGCATAATTGCCAGATATCTTGGCATTCAAAACAAAGAGATTGGTTATGCCGGTCTAAAAGATAAACATGCCATGACTAAGCAGTATATATCTATTCACAAAAAACATGAAGAAGCTATGGATAAGTTTGAACATGAAGGTATTAAAATACTTTCAAAAGCTTATCATAACAACAAAATAAAAACTGGTCACTTAAAGGGAAATAGGTTTTATATTAAACTTAAAAAAGTAAATCCAACAAGTGCTCAAAAGCTAGATGAAGCTTTAAAGAATATTTCTAAATTTGGTATGCCTAACTTTTTTGGTTTTCAACGTTTTGGAAATGATGGTGATAATCACATTGAAGGTGAGAAAATTGCCAAAGGTGAGAAAAAAGAACGTAACCCAAAGATAAAAAAACTTCTTATAAATGCATATCAAAGTCATCTTTTTAATCTATGGCTAAGTAGAAGACTTGAAATTAATACACTTATAGAAAATTTTAAACCAGAAGAGTTAGAATCACTTCTGAATATGCCAAACAGTGAACTTGTTAATCTCAAGGCGCAAAAGCATCCATTTAAGCTGTTTAATGGCGACATAATGGAACATTATCCTCATGGTAGGCTTTTTGATTTTAATGGACAAGAAGATGATTTAAATAGGTTTAATGATAGAGGAATATCACCAACAGGTCTCTTGTGTGGGACAAAGGTAAAAATGTCTTCAGATAGTGCAGGCGTTATAGAAAAAGATTATGATGATGAAATTAATGCTGAGGGTGCTAGAAGGTATGCTTGGGTTTTCCCTGAAGGTGTAGAGGGCAGGTTTAAACCAGAAGAGGCTCAGTATGAACTAAACTTCTCTCTTCCAAAAGGCTCTTATGCAACTGTGCTTATAGAAGAGCTGGCAAAACGTAATATTAATGAAAAAAATAAAAAATAAGTAGGATATAGTTAAAAATGAGCAGACATATAACTTCAGCAGTTTCACAAAGTTTTGCAAAATTTGCAAATAAAAAGTTTTCAAAACCAATTCAAAATTTTGTTAATAACTCTTATGTAAATTTAATGGGCTTAGATATGAGTGAATTTCATTCTCCAAACACTTACAGCAGTTTAAATGCCCTTTTTACGAGAAAGTTAAGAGAAGATAGAATGTATTCACTTGATGCAGATGATTTTATATCACCGTGCGATTCTCTTATATCTGAGTGTGGAGAACTACAAGAAGAGTATGCGCTTCAAATTAAAGGTATGAGATACAAAAGTGATGAGCTTTTAGGTGATAATTTTTCCCAAGAAGAGAAAAGTATAGTCAACAATGGAACTTTTGTAAACTTTTATCTTTCACCAAAAGACTACCATCGTTACCATATACCAACAAATCTAAAAGTTATTAAAGCTGTACACATCCCAGGTAAATTTTACCCTGTAAATATACCATCTCTTAAAAAAAGAGTTAATCTATTTATAGAAAACGAGAGAGTTGTTTTGCTTTGTGAAACGACTAATAAAAAGAGATTTTATATGGTTCTTGTAAGTGCCTTAAATGTAGGTGTTATGCAAGTTTCTTTTGAGCCAAAGATAAAGACTAACGCTGATGCATTTAATAGCAGTGTTTACAGCTATGCTGATTTACACCTAAACAAAGGTGATGATTTTGGCTGTTTTGAGATGGGCTCAACAATAGTTATATTAGCTGAAAAAGGGATGTTGGAATTAGATATTAAAGCTGGCGACAATGTCAAATACTCAGACACAATCGCGAAAATTATTTAGTTATTTATAATAAGTTTTGCTAAAAGTTTTCCATCTTCTTGATAAATTTCTAGTTTGGAGTCTATTGGATTTTTCTGTTTTCTTAGACTACCTTGAACTGAATGAAGTACATGTGCAAATTTTTGAAACATAGGCACAACAATAAATCCAATATTCTCATTTTTAACAAGCTCCGCCAATACATCAACAGCACAATAATAAGCACTCTTGTTTTTTGATCTTTGGATTAGGTAATCACTCATAATGTTTATATTGTTTTCAAGAGTTATTTTATCTTCACTCTTTATAATGTTATTTTCATGCGCTCTTTTTAAATTATGATTAATTTCATTCTGAACATCGTGACTTTTTTCTTCAATTAGTGAGCTTAACTTAGGACAATACTTTTTTAATTCCTGATATATTTCATCATTTGATAATCTGGAACTGTCGGTCTGATATGTATATATCTTGTCTTTAATGTAGCTGTGATTAAGTGATTTTAGTAGTTGGACAACAATATTCAGATAAACAAACTTATCCTCTTTGTTGTTGTCAAATTCTATGCCCGTGTGTGAAATAATTGGTTTGGGACCAACATACTTTAACTCCATACTAACTCCCTTTTAAATCGTTTAGTATGCGATAAATCGGCAGTTGTGCCTAAATGTTAAATCTAAAGTGCATAACATCACCATCATTAACAATATACTCTTTACCTTCTAGTCTCATCTTTCCAGCTTCTTTTGCTTTGGATTCCCCACCACACTCTATATAGTCATTGTAAGCTATAACTTCTGCACGGATAAAACCTTTTTCAAAATCGTTATGTATAGCTGCTGCTGCTTTTGGTGCAGTAGTATTTTTACGAATAGTCCAAGCACGCACTTCTTTAACACCGGCAGTAAAGTAACTCATAAGTCCCAGTTTATCAAATCCTTTGTGGATAATTTGCTCTAATCCAGACTCTTTAACGCCTAAGTCAGTTAAAAATTCTTGTGCTTCATCATCATCTAAGCCAATTAGTTCTTCTTCTATCTTTGCACATAGCTTAATAATCTCACAGTTGTTTTTAGAAGCGTGCTCTCTAAGTCTAATAACATAGTCGTTATCCTCAAGTAATCCGTCTTCATCAACATTAGCACCATACATAATCTCTTTGTTTGTTAAAAGTCTGATTTCATGATTAAGTAGAATGTATTCTTCTGTATCATTTTTTTCGAAGTTTCTTGCTAAATTACCATCAGCTAAAAACTCTAAAAGTTCTTCTGCAATAGTTAAAACAGCTTGAACATTTTTATCAAATTTTGCTTGTTTTTTCAGTCTATCTATTCTATTTTGTAATACTTCTATATCTGCAAGTATAAGCTCACCCTCAATTATATCAACATCTCTCAATGGGTCAATATTGCCTTCATTGTGAACGATGTTATCATCATCAAAACATCTAACAATTTGAAGTATAACTTCTGTCTCACGGATATTTGATAAAAACTTATTTCCTAGTCCTTCACCCTTACTAGCACCCTTAACAAGACCTGCAATATCAACAAAATCAAGTGTTGAATATTGAATTTTCTCAGGATTAACAATCTTAGCCAGCTCTGCCAATCTTTTGTCTGGAACAGGAACAACTGCTTTGTTTGGTTCTATTGTACAAAAAGGATAGTTAGCTGCTTCTGCATTTTGTGCTTTTGTTAGTGCGTTGAATGTTGTTGATTTACCTACGTTTGGAAGTCCTACTAGACCTATGCTTAATCCCATTTAAACCCTTTTGATACTTATAAAATAATTTTGTAATAATAACTAAAGTATGCAAAAATAACTCTTATTAGATAAAATATATAAATCAAGTAGAAATACTCTATTATGCTACTCCTTTGCTATGCAAATTAGGTATAATATTTTAATTATATTTAAAGGTTGTAATATGAGAAATATTAAAATATTTAGTTATGGAACACTACAAAAGAGTAAATTTAGTAGGAATAGAGAGAAAAAAGAAGCAACACTTACTGGTATGTATGAGATTATGGAAGGTGATTTTCCATTATTAGTAGATACACATAGAGGAAAAAATATAATAAATGGTGTTTTATTTGAAGTTACACAAGATGAGATAAATGAAATAGATGATTATGAAAGTTTACCACATCTATTTAAAAGAGAAGAAAAAACGATTATATTGACAGACGGTACTAAAGAAACAGCATGGGTTTATTTGCTAAATGATTAAGTAAAAATTAAATACTGCCAGTAAGGTACGAAGCCTGATTAACTAATTTAAATTCCTTGAATTAACTTAGCTTCTATCTTGCTTGCTTCTTCGTATTGTTTATATATGTAAACAAAATCAGCTTTTCCATGTAGAATATTGCTATATTCTTTGCGTTGAGGAAGTAGTGTTACAAAAGGTATTTTAGACTCTCTTGCAAAGCGTAAGTTTACACCAATATTATTAATTAGGTGCATTTCCCCTGCAAAAACAATAAGTTTGTCCCTATTAGTTCGTAACACATCATTAGCAAGTTTGGCACTCTCTTTAGCCATCTTTGTATCCCAAGCAACCTGAACGCTGTACATTCTGTTTATGCACTCTTGATTACTTTCTCCATTTTTTGCTTTATGACAATGGCTAAAAAATGGTGAAAGAAATGTTTTATGAACTAATACATCTACATCTAGAGTGTTGAAAAATATTTTTTCATTCCTGTTCATACCAGTAGTGTTTACAGTTGAAATAAGTTTACGTTGTTTTTTTGATAGATTAATACCATAAAGTTTTCCTTTAGTATCTATAACTGCATGATATATAGGTGAGAAAAGGTCAAATTGAAAATATTTTCTTGTTTTCCAGTTTATTTTTTTGGTAAACTCTTCATCGTTTAGTGATCCATTTGCATATTTATCTAAGATATTATTATCTTCTGGTGTGAACCACTCATTTGCAAGATGAATACGATATCCTTTTTTAGATAAACTGTATATGATGTCCGCAACGTTCTCATGGTGTTTTTTACTACTATGATGATCTCCTATAAATATAACTTTATAAGATTCAAGTGTCTCAATAAACTCTTCATGATTTATGCATTCGGCACTTTTTAATGAATAGATACTTTCTTTGCAATTTAGAGAATGATAAAGTTGCTTTGGAGTGCTTGGTTCAGTACAGCCGAAAAATACTATAGATAAAAATAATGTTAAAATTAATTGCATATTCATCCTTGGATAACTATTTTCTAGCCTCAATCCCTCTTTTATATTCTCTTTTATTGTGGCAAATTGGGTTGCATGAACCGCCATCTATATTTTTTATATAGTTTAAAGAAAATTTTGTTCCTGCAAATGTTGTTTTCTCTTTAAGTAGAGGTATTTGCTTTTTTACAGCATGAAACTCATGACAGGTTCCACATACAATTGAGGATTTCTTTACATGTATGGTATGAAGGTTCTTATCATTTCTTCTAAAATTTGTAAATGTTGTAGTAGAGGCTTGAGTTATCTTTTCACTATCATGACAAATAAAACAGAAATAACTCTCAGGTTTAAATTTTGCTATGCTTTTAGAGGGGTAAGGACCCTTTAGCATCCTATGATTGTTAGAACCATGTGGATTGTGACATCCTACGCAATTTCCAGTAATAATTGGACCGTGCCACTTAGAGTTGTTATCCAAATGCTCTTTCATATTTAGAAGCATTTTACCATCTTCGTCTCTTTTTAGTGGCTTGTTATGACATGAAAGGCATAAATCTTTTGATGTTGGAGCTTTTAACATCTTTGGTCTATTTGTGCCATGTGGATCGTGACAAAAGAAACATCCGCCATCTTCTAAAAATATTGCACCATGTTTATTTTTAACACTGCTAATCCACTCTTTTTTTTCTGTATGACAACTAAGGCATAGATCTTTTCTTTTATCATGTTTTAGTCTAAATTTACGTTCACCAGAATGTGGATCGTGACAGCCTGTGCAGCCTTTTTGTTTAATGGCGGGGTGCTGATATTTGTCTTTGTAATAAGTAGCTCTTTTAGCGGAATGACATAATATGCACATTTCAGGAGATTCTTTTATTCTAAGTAGGTCTTTTGTATCAGTGTTAACATTATGGCATGCAGTACAAGTTCCTATTTTTACAGGCATATGGAAGTACTTATTTCCTTCACGCATATCATGACATGTATCACACTTGTTTTTTAGTTCCTCTTTTGAATGTTTGTAAACATTTTGAATACTTTGGGCTTGTTTATTTTCAGCTTGTAAATAATTACAAGCCATTAAAATTACAATTGGTATCACTAATATTGAAGGTTTCATTTTCTCTCTAAATTCTATTTTTATTGTGAAGTTAAATATTTTTTAAATAGTGACTCACCATACGCACGCCAGCACCAGTTGCCCCATGTACATTACAGTCCCATGGAGCTTCTGTGTATGCTGATCCAGCTATGTCAAAATGCATCCATTTATCTTTCATGTCATCTTGTATAAACTTATCTAAAAAAAGACCGGCTGTTATAGCTCCGCCATAAGGTTTTGAAGAAACATTTGAAATATCTGCTATTTCACTTTTTAGAAGTTTTTTAAGATGTCTGTTGAATGGAAGAGAACCAACTAATTCACCAGATTTAGTTCCAGCTTTTAAAAAGTCATGTTTTACTTTTTTAGAGTGTCCCATTATGCCGGTTGTATACTGGCCAAGAGCAACCATACATGCACCTGTAAGTGTTGCAAAATCAAATATATAGTCAGCTTTGACTTTATCTTGAGCATAAGTTAAAACATCTGCTAAAACTAATCGACCCTCAGCATCAGTGTTTCTAACTTCTATTGTGGTTCCGCTACGTGAAACTAATATATCATCAGGTTTGTATGCGTTTCCGCCAACCATATTCTCAACTGCTCCAATAAAAGCATGAATCTCAACATCAAGTTTTAATTCGCTTGCTGCTTTTATCATCCCCATAACTGCACATGCTCCAGCTTTATCCATTTTCATAGTTACCATTGATGTTGCAGGCTTAAGACTTAATCCGCCACTATCATAAGTTAGACCCTTACCAACAAGAGAGATTATTTTTTTAGGATTAGCAGGCTTATATGACAGATGTATTAATGCACTTCCATGAACAGAGGCACGACCAACTGCTAGCATAGCACCCATATCCTCTTCTTCTAGCTCTTTTTCCTGAAGAATATCACACTCTAGTGAATTGTCAGATGCTAATTTTTTAGCTAGTTCAACCATGGATTGTGGATGCATCTCTTGTGGTGCTGTATTTACTATATCACGAGTAAAGCATGTAGCGTTGGCAACAATTAGTGCTTCTTTAAAAGTTTTTTGCATTATTTCAAAATTTGAGTCATTGCAACACAAAGATATATTTTCTAAAGTTGTCTTTTTTGGCTTAGATTTATATTGATTAAACTCATACCCACCTAAAACTACGCCTTCAACGATTGCAGTTATGGTAGCAATAGAAACAACATCTAATTTAGCACTTGTGTAGTTTGATGCTTTTAGTGCTTTAATCATCACTGCACTTGCACTTCTTACATCATCGCTGTTTTTACTATCAATTCCGCAATATATGGTAGCCTTCTCATATAAAAAACATTTGGAATCCTGCTCCGCTGTAAACCCTGCATTATTTAATAGTGTAAATTCTTTATGCTCTTTTAACTCATCTTTTGTTAAAAATGTAACTATTACTTGAGCTTCAATATCAGTAATATTTTTGTTTAATAATTGAATATTCATTTTTGTTCCTATAGTTGTTAATATTATTTTTTTAAGATATTAATCAAAGTGAAGAATATCTTTAGCTTGAATCATATCTTTATCACCACGGCCGGAAAGGTTTAAGATGATTAGTTTATCTTTTATATTTGGTAGTTTTTTAAGATAAGCTACAGCATGAGCACTTTCAAATGCCGGAATAATTCCCTCTTTTCTAGATAACCATACAAAAGCATCAAGTGCTTCTTGGTCGGTTACATTATCATAGCTTACAGATTTATTGTCACTATGAAAAGAGTGCTCAGGTCCAATACCTGGATAGTCAAGCCCAGCTGATATAGAGTGCGCTTCTAATATTTGACCATCTTCATCTTGGAGTGTATAGCTCATTTGACCATGTAAAACACCTGGACGACCTTTTTTAAGTGAGCAACCATGTTTATCTGTTTCTATCCCAAGCCCACCGGCTTCAATACCTATACATTCAACTTCTTCATCTTCTAAAAAATGCTGAAACATCCCTATTGCATTAGAACCACCGCCAATACAAGCTATTACATGATCTGGCAGACGATTCTCTTTTTCAAGTATCTGTGCTCTTGCTTCATAACCTATAATAGCTTGAAAATCTCTAACCATCATCGGGTATGGATGAGGACCGGCTACGGTTCCAATAATGTAAAAAGTGTCTCTTGCATTTGTTACCCAATGACGGATTGCTTCATTCATTGCGTCTTTTAGTGTACGCGAGCCACTCTCAACAGAGTTTACTTTAGCGCCAAGAAGTTTCATTCTAAAAACATTAAGCTCTTGTCTTTGCACATCTTTTGCACCCATAAAAACTTCACACTCTAAATCCAAGAGTGCACAAATGGTTGCAGTTGCAACGCCATGTTGTCCAGCACCAGTTTCGGCTATAATTTTTTTATAACCGAGTCTTTTTGCCATTAGCCCCTGAGCTATTACATTGTTTACTTTATGTGCACCGGTATGGTTTAAATCTTCTCTTTTAATATAGATTTTTGCACCAAGTTCATTTGAAATATTTTCAGCAAAATATAGTGGGGAAGGGCGACCTACATAATCTTTTAGATAGTAGTCTACTTCACCCCAAAACTTTTTATCAAAGCGTATAGATTCATACTCACCTTTAAGCTTTAATAGTGATGGCATAAGCGTTTCAGGAACATATCTACCACCAAAGATACCAAAATGTCCATTTTCATCTGGGTCGTATTTAGAAGCCGATGGTATATACATTAGTTAACCTCTATCAGTGAGTAAACATCAGTTTTACTTTCTAGGTTTTCCACTCCATCTAAGAAACTTAGAGCAATTATAAAACAAGCTTCAATGCACTGCGCACCTGCTTGTTTAACAAGCGTAGCAGCAGCATTTGCAGTTCCTCCGGTAGCTATTAGGTCATCAATAAGAAGAACTCTTGCATTTTCTATACTACTAAAAGCATCAATATGTATTTCAACTTCATCTACTCCATACTCTAATGAATACTTCTCACTGATTGTAGTGTATGGTAGTTTTCCTTTTTTACGAATAGGTACAAAACCAACTCTAAGCATCTGTGCGAGTGCTGCACCAAATATAAAACCTCTTGCATCAATACCAGCAATATAGTCTAAGTTGTACTCTTTATATCTTTGATAAAGATGGTTCATTAAGACACCGTAAGCTTCTTTGTCATTTAACAAAGTTGTGATATCCTTAAAAACAATTCCAGGTTTTGGAAAGTCCTTTATATCCCTTATGGAGTTTTCAATTATTTTTCTCTCAATATTGCTTAGTGTCATGATTTATTCCTTTATAATAGAGCGTCAATACGATTCTCTAGTGCTTTAATTTTACTATTTAAACGGTCTGTCTCTTGTCTATGTTTCGTGTTTCTCTGCTTTAGTATTTTAAGTTCATTTCTTAGTTTTGTTAACTCATCGCTTAAAATATCCACATTGCCTAAAGCACGCTGAAGCTGAATTTGATACTTTCTAATAAGTATCTCAGCTTCTTTAAGAGTTAATTTCATCAACTCATTGCTTCTTTGTTCTTTGTTTGTAATGCTTTTGAAGTAAAACATTTTAACAAACAAATATATAGAAAGAATTGATAATATTGTTAAAAGTGACCATTCCCAAAACATAGCTTTCCTTTAAGAGTTTATTGCTTCTATTTTTTCTACTCGACCAGAGTGTCTACCACCATCAAAACTACTAGCTATCCAAGCATCAAGGATAGACTCACACACACCGCGACCTATAATTCTTTCGCCAAAGCAGAGAATATTTGCATCATTGTGTCCACGAGCAACAGTTGCAGTGTAAGCATCGTGGCAAAGAGCCGCTCGTATTCCTGAGTGTCTATTCGCCGCCATACTCATACCGATACCTGAGCCACATATAAGAATCCCTTGTGAATCACTCTCTGCCAACACAGCTTCTGAGACTTTAACTGCATAGTCAGGATAGTCAACTCTATCTTTTGAGAAAGGACCTAAGTCTGCAACTTCGTGCCCTTTTTCTTTAAGCAGTTCAACTGTGTAATCTTTTAAATCAATTCCAGCGTGGTCTGTAGCGATATAAAATTTCATTTTCTTCCTTTATGTTAGTAGTAGGTTTAAAACTGTTTGAACAGGTATCAGCAACAGATAATTTTTTAAAGGGGTCATAAGAACAATAAGCACTATTATTATCCCATACCTCTCGTTCTTGTAAAAGAATTCCGCAATTGCATTTAGTTTGTATTTTAGAGACAAGTGCATAATAAAATGAGCACCATCAAACTGAGGAATAGGAAGCAGATTAAAGACACCTAAAACAACGTTTATAATCAATAGTTGAAATACAAATATATATGCAAATATATAAACCAAGCTATCAGCATTAGTTGGTTTACTCATGGAAACAATCGCTATAGACGCAAAAACTGCCAATGTGAAATTATATACAATCCCAGCTAAATCAACCTGCATAGCTCCATTGTATCCAGCTCTTTTAATAACGGTTGCTGTATTTATAGGAACCGGCTTTGCCCAACCAAATAAAAAGCCACTTTCTCCACCTAGAAGCATTGGTAAAAAGTACAAACTTAACGGAACTATGATTGTTCCAACCAAATCTATATGAGATAGAGGATTTATAGTTAATCTGCCTGCATTTTTTGCAGTTGAATCGCCGTACATGTAAGCAACCCAGCCGTGCATTATTTCATGTCCTATAATTGCTACTGCAAGCGCCAATACGGCTGCTAGTATTTTAAGTAAATCAATAGATTCCATGGTCATCTTTGTCTTTTTTTATTCGTTCTGCTATTGCTTTTTCTAAGTGTTCAGGTGATTCCAAGTCTGTAGGAGTTTTACCGATTCTATCCCATCTGATTTCCCAATGTTCATCAACGCTGAAGTAGATAAACCAAGGAGTTCCTTCAATGTTATCATAAGGCACTGCTCCCCAAAAACGGCTGTCATTAGAATGGTCACGATTATCACCCATCATAAAGTAGTTATCTTCTTCAATTTTAATAGGTGCAAAGTTAAACAGCTGAGAATGATATTTACCATTATCAACTATTTTAGTGTCATTATGAATACCAGGATGTTGTTTTCTGTAAGGATTTTTAACCCACAGTCTTCCTGCAAATACTACTATCTCAAAGCCTTTAAAATTCTCTTTTATCCACTCATCACCTTCACTGAAATGAATAAATAAATTTTTCTCATGTAAAAACAGCTCATCACCAGGAGTTGCAACACATCTCTTTACAAAATGCTGTTTAGTGTTGTTTGGCGGTCTGAAAATCACTATATCGCCTCTTTTTGGCTTGTCTCCGTCCATCAGGCGAAGCTTGTCACTCCACGGCATAATGGACATTTCCAAGAATGGTATATGAGGCATGGAGATACCGTAGGCGAATTTTTTGGCAAAAAGGTGGTCACCAATAAGAAGTGAGTCTTTCATTGAACCACTAGGAATTCTAAATGCTTGAGCTATAAAAAATATTACAAATAAAACTATGATTATAGTTCCTGTCCATGAGTTTGAGAATCTATAAGTTTTGTGCAAAATCTCCTTCATCTATACTCTCCTAAGCGCATTGGCATTTGCAGCTTTTAGAGTATTGCTAAGTAGCATAGCTATTGTCATAGGACCAACTCCACCTGGAACTGGAGTTATGTAAGAGCATTTTTTGCTAACATTTTCAAAGTCAACATCACCAACAAGTTTTCCATTATCAGCTCTGTTTATTCCAATATCAATTATTATTGCATCTTGCTTTACCATATCTTCTTTTATAAGATTTATTACACCGACACCAACTAAAAGAATATCAGCATTTAGTGTATGTTTTTTCAAATCATCAGTAAATATATGGCAGATTTCAACAGTTGCATCAGCATTTAAAAGTAGGGCAGCCATAGGTTTTCCTACTATATTAGAAGCGCCTACTACAACGCAGTTTTTCCCCTTAATATCAATATTGTACTCTGCTAAAAGTTCCATAACTCCAAGTGGAGTACATGGAACAAATCCATCAAGTCCAGTTGTTAAACGACCGACATTATATGGGTGAAAACCATCTACATCCTTACTTGGATCTACTAATTCAAGTATTTTTGTTGTATCAATTTGAGGAGGAAGCGGAAGTTGAATTAATATCCCATCAATATTTGGATTGTTATTCATCATTGTAATTGTATTTTCTATTGCTTCTTGAGAAATATCTTCTGGCATTTCATGCGTAACAGAATAAAAGCCAACTCTATCACACGCCTTTTTTTTCATGCTAACATAAGCAGCACTAGCAGGGTCATGGCCTACTAGTACTACGGCTAATCCTGGAACTGAGCCAGAAATTTTTTTAAACTCTTTTACGCCACTAAGTACAATAGTTTCTATCTTTGTTGAAAGTGCTTTACCATCGAGAAGTTGCATTTAAACCTCATAAATTATTTTTTTGTTATTATACCGATATATATTGAAGGGTCGCTTTATGAGATACATATTATTTTTATTAATGCCATTTTACCTATTTGCAAAATCTAGCTTTATTACACCTATGGAATACGCATCATCACTCTATAAAAACCCAAGAGGAATAGGTTGTCATTTGTGCCATGGGGAGAGTGGAGAAGGTAGGCTTGTTGCTACTTATATGGATAAGAAAATAAAAAAAAGCTTTAGCGGCAATGCAATAAACAGTCTTGATTTTGGCAAATTTCACAAGGCATTAAATGAAAGAAAAAATGGTATGCCTAGATACTTTTTGACAAAAAAAGAGATTCAAGCACTCTATTTCTACCTCCAAGAAAAAAAGAAAAAAAGCAGTTCAAATGAAAAATGAATTATTATTAGAGATACAAACAGCTTATAAAAATAGAGATTTACAGGCTCTTGATGCTCTTGCAAAACCTAAATACAGAAATATAAACAAACATAATGATTTTCGTTCAGCATTAATGTTGTCGTGCAATAATATAAAGCATTTAAGCAAAATAGAAGATTTAGAAGCAGACTGTATTATGCTTAATTTAGAAGATGGCGTAAGCAAAGAAGAGAAACCTTTTGCATTAGTATTATGTGCCATATTTTTATCACACTTGCCTACATGTAATAAAAAACTTGTAGTAAGGGTAAACCCTCTTGATGAAACTGGATATGAAGAGATAACATACTTAAATCAATTTATGCCTGATGCCATAAGAGTTCCTAAAGTTAATACGCCACAGGAAGTGGAACGGGTAAGTGCTCTTGTAAATGACGAGATTGAGCTTCACCTATCTATCGAAACTGCGTCAGCTTGGCACAACTTATCTTCCCTAAGAGTTAATGAGAAAGTAACAACATTTTATTTTGGTATTTTAGACCTGTTTGCAGATATAAAGCTATCTCACAATCTTGTAAATAGAGATAATCCAACAATGCTATACATGTTATCTCATTTTTTTATCTCTTGTAAAACAATGGGCATAAAACCTGTCTCTTTTGTTTATCAGGAGTTTAAAAATTTAATAGAGTTCGATAAATGGCTAGAGCTCGAAAAGAGTATCGGTTATGACGCAAAAGGGTGTATATCTCCAGAGCAGGTATTACATGTGAACAAAATGTTTGTAAATGAAGTTAAAGAGATTCAAAGGGCACAAGTAATTATAAAGCTTTTTGAAATGCATAAAGAGCAGGGTATAACAGGCTTTGTAGATGAGGAGTATGGTTTTATAGATGAGCCAATCTATAAGGGAGCTTTAGCTCTACTTGAGAAAAAATGAACTCTACATGTAGAATTTAATATCTAGCTAAATTATAAAAAACGTTGTATCTAATCAATGTTTTTTCACTCGGTCTTGGGTATTTGCTGTATGCGTAGTCAATAGTCTCTTTTGTAGTGTTGTCAAGTACGAAATATCCGCTTTTTTGTAAAAATCTAAAATCACTTATATCACCATTTGGATGAAGATAAAACTCTATAATATTACTTCTATTAACATTCATATCTCTTGGTAAATTTACACTTGCAACTCTGGTTAAGACCTGCTGAGTTATCCTTCTCATAATCTCCTGATTATCTATTATGTATTGTTGTTGACCTGGAGTAAGTTTTCCAAACTCCTCGCCGTAAAGCTCTTTTATATTTTGGTCTATGCTACTACTGCTTTGAGCAACAGTTTTTTTCTTCTTTATCTCTTGTGATGATTTGTCTTCATACATCCAGGCAAGAGGGTCTTTTTTTTCTTCTTTTACCGGCTCTTTTTTAGACTCTAAGACTACATGCTTCTCTTTTGGTGGCAGAGGCTCTGTTTTGTTAATTGGTTTTTCTTCTACTTCGGGCTCTTCCTTTGGGAGATTTATTGGCTGTTTTTTTATTTCTGGTTGCTCTTGTATCTTTTTTTGATCATATAAGATTGGCTGCTGCTTTATAAACTTAACAATCTCTTTAAGTTGTTTTCCTTTTGGCATAGGTGGAGCTATATTAGATGGTTTTATTATTTTTTTTGTAACTCCTGCATCTTTAAACTTTTTAGGCATCTCTTTTAGAGATACTTTCATCCTTTGTTCCTCTTTTTCTTTTATTGGTTTTTTTACTTCAGGCGTTATGCTACCAAGTAGCCAAAAGAGCAAGATAAGTAAAAAGTGAATTAAGAGTGCCACAAAAAGGGCAAAAGATGAGCGATTCAAATATTTCCATTTATTATAAATTTTTGAATGATTATAACTAATATAGATTAA